>FZRB01000047.1 GCA_900199595.1 Lachnospiraceae bacterium
ATGTCCTTCTGCACTGCATCCTTTGACGTGTTTTCTGTCCGCATACCTTCTCTTTGCAGCCGCCCAATTATACAGGAAATAGTCTCCTGCATTAGCAATCTTTTCCTTTTCATTCTCGCTAGAAGCAAACTCCTGCAGATAATCTATGGCATTCTGGAATTCTTCTCTTGTGTTTTCTTTTATTATCTCTTTAAGTATCTTTCTGAATTCCTTTACATCATCTTTTGAAAAATGTTTTTCCAAATGCGAAGTCATCTTTACGAGATACTTACTCATATGAAACTCATCTAAAACATATGTTATTCCGGCTATTCTGGAATTACCTACTTTTATCCAAGCACCTCCATCTGCATTCAAAAAGATTTTCTTTATCTTATTCACATCGTATGTATTTTCTATATATTCAAAGACTCTATCCCATAGTTCTTCATTTGATTCGTCGTAACTAGATCCACTGAAGTAATAAGGGTTTACAAGTCTATGCCTCGTACTCTCAGGCGCTTCCTTTTCTATTCCTTCATATACGTAAACAAGCTTTGTTATAAAGCCATTATTCTTATAACCATTATCACCGATGTGTATATCACCCTTTTCATCTCTGAACTGCAAAGATACATGATCTTCATCGGCATCTATGTATAAATACTCAACATCCTTCTTTTCCGTAGGATACTTTTCCTCTGGAAATTTCAGTGGATGAATGATATTCATCGTTGTTTCCTTGCTCACGTCAGTTTCATCTATACTAACATTGTCGCCTCCTCTACGATAGGATGTCTGTACAGCTTCCGTGAGTATTCTTTCAACAGCATCTGTGGTTATTCTCGTATGAGGAGTCATTCCCATTACTTTATCAAGAAGATATATATATTCTCCTGTCTTCTTATCCTTATATAGAGTTTTATTAAATGTAACCGTACAAAGAGAGGTGACCAAGCTCTTTTCTACAGTTCGTTCTACATACCATTTTTCTTTTCTTTCAAGACTATCCTTAATTATCGAATCAAACTCTTCAAGGGTTTCTTTTATTATTTCCTGCCCTAGTTTAGTTAGTTGATCTGTGACCTTCTTTACATATGAGGCTATATCATTTGGATTTTCTGCAAACTCTGCTGATAATTCTAAAAAATTTTTGATGCAAACCTCATTAAAATACTTTACACTATTGACCATAGGGAACGTTCCTCCTTGTTTGTGTTGGTTTGGTCGCTAAACACTTTATCACAAGGTGGGTGTTCCCTTCTATATTTCTTTTATTTAATTTTCCGAATAAAACTTTACGCTAGC
>FZRB01000003.1 GCA_900199595.1 Lachnospiraceae bacterium
CTTTCTACATACCATTCTTCTTTCCGTTCAGTGCTTTCTCTAATGATAGAGTCAAATTCTTCAAGGGTCTCTTTTATTATTTCTACCCCTAGCTTTGAAAGCTGATCTGTCACACCCTTCACATACGAAGCGAAGTCTTTTGGATTCTCAGCAAGCTCTGCTGATAATTCATAAATTTTTTTGATGCAAACTTCATTGAAATACTTTACACTATTGACCATAGGGAACGCTCCTCCTTGTTTGTGTTATGTTTGGTCGCTAAACACTTTATCACAAGGTGGTCGTTCCCTTCTATATTTTCTTTTATTTAATTTCCGAATAAAACTTTACGCTAGCAAAATGAGCTTAGCATTATAACTCATTTCGGAGCAAATGTACTAGATAGCTATGATTTTTCGAATCTTCTTATGGCAAATGAGTCAACAGGTAAAGATTATCATGATCTTCAGGATAAGCTTGCTGAAATCAGTACCGGTCACAAGGAAAAATGGAGTGAGGATTATATATTCTCCATTGTACAGCGTATAGATACCACGAGAGCAGGAATTCTGGTAGATGAGAAAAAGTCCTGTATGCCTCTGTTTACTGAAGAAGAGGACTTTACTTTAAAGGATATGCAGGGAGCTGATGATATATATTTCACCGAGGATATAAATAGTATAATATCCTCAAAGGCTAAGAACAGCAGTATATCAGCTTATGCTCTTATAGATGATGGGGGCTCTGCCGGGGACATATACCTTAAGGTGACAACAACGAATTCCTCCTTTTATGAATATAGAGGATTGCTATGGCTTAAGATGATTTTCTATGTATGTATGGTGATTATCTTTTTTGCGGCTACAAACATGCTTATGTCTCTATATATCAGAAGGATGATAAAAAAAGCTACCGGAGTTGTTAAGAGAATCTCAGAGGGTGATCTCTCTGCCAGGGTTGAATACAAGTCAAAGGATGAAATGGGTGATATCTGTAACGAAGTCAACTCAATGGGTCAGAACCTGGAGAGACTCTTTGATGAGAAGGACAGAACAGAAAAGTTCTACTATAAGTTTGTTCCCGAGCAGTTCAGAACCCTGCTTGGGAAAGAAGAGTTTACCGATCTTCAGCTTGGAGATTCAGACAGTCGCGAGCTTACAGTGTTATTCCTTGATATACGAGGATTTTCTCTCATATCAGAAAAGATGACAACTAAGGAAAACTTTGAATTTGTAAATATCATCTATGGAGTAGCAGGTCCGATAATACGAAGGAATAACGGTTTCATTGATAAGTATATCGGTGATGCTATCATGGCACTTTTTGAAACGGCAGATGATGCTCTCAGAAGTGGAATAGATATATATAAAGCCATTGTACTGGATCACGGTACAGCTGAAAAAATAGGAGTGGATGAAATAAATATCGGTATTGGCATACATACCGGAATGGCACAGATTGGTATTGTTGGAGAAGAAGAACGCCTTTCGGGTACGGTTATTTCCGATACGGTAAACCTTTCATCAAGATTTGAGAGCCTTACAAAACAGTATAAAACTGCGTTGCTTGTATCTAAGGATACGGTTGAGAAGCTTACAGATCCGGAGGATCTTGATTTAAGATATCTTGGCTTTGTTCAGGTCGCAGGAGTGAATGAGGTTAAGGAAATCTATGAGGTTCTTGACTGTCTTCCGGATGAAGAAAGAGAGAAGCGGCATAATAACAGCGACCTGCTCAGCGAAGCAATCAAAATGTTTAGAGAGGGACGAAAAGAAGAAGCGGCTGATACGCTGCGCAATATACGTACCTCAGGTGGCGGTGATTATGTGACTGATAAATATCTGGACTACATCACAAATCTTGCCACTGAAGAGAAGTCGGGTGTATTCAGGTTTGTAAGGAAATAAATTAGAAAAAGAAATAAAAAGTTATATAATCCATTTAAGTGGAGTTATGAGAGGAGAAACAAGATGAAGAGAAAGAAACTAAGCAAAAGATTTGCTGCGACAGCATTAGCTGTTGCCATGGTTGTGATAATGCCGTTGATTCCGGCGAATCTCCAGAGTGAGGTAAGGGCTGGTTCAGAACTGGATACCTCTGAGATGACAGAAAAAGAGAAGGAAGCCTATGAGCTAACTAAGTATTATGCCAGTCATCTTCCTAAGGTTGATACAAGAGTTAAGATTAACCCAAAGTATTTTAAGAAGCTTTCAAAATCAGATAGCAAGAAGGCTAGTAATCTGGATTCATCTTATAATGCAGGTAAGAAAAAAGTGAATGTTTCATCTGTTAAGGATCAAAGTAGTACGTCACTTTGTTGGGATTTCTCTTTTCTTGAAGCTGCACAGGATAGTTTGAGAGCTAAAGATAATACATTAAATCCGGATTTTTCAGAGGCTGAGATCGGATATTTTATTTATAACAAGCCTGTTGACAGGTTGGGACTTTTGGAAGGAGATTCAACTTATTCCAGTTATACACCGGGAACCAGTGAATATTATGGTATTGGTGGTAATGAATCTATGGTAACATTTGCCGCGTCTCAGGGACTGGGATTAAAGGATGAATCTTCAGCTCCATTTACGGATCTTATAGAAGGACTATATACATCCGGCAAATACACATTACCTGACAGCACCTGCTACAGAAATAATATTTATTCATTATCTGGTGCAGAAATATATAATACACATGATGAAAATGTAAGAAATGAAATAAAGCAGAAAATCATAGAAAATGGTGCTGGGCAGTCCTCCTATACTCAGAATGAGGGATCATTTGATTATTCTACATTTGCTTATTATACAGCTCCTGAAGTAGATACAGAACCCTCTGGAGGTCATGCAATTGCAATAGTCGGCTGGGATGATAATTATTCAGTTGATAATTTCAGATATGCTCCTGAGAAGAAGGGTGCATGGCTTATAAAAAATTCCTGGGGAACAACATGGGGATTGGATGGATATTTCTGGATGTCTTACTATGAGCCAACTTTGGAAGATATATATTTCTATGATCTTGAAGAAACAGGTAGTTATGATAATATCTATCAGTATGATGGTACCTTACTTTATAATGTTATACCGGGAAATGTAGGAATAAAAACAACTGCAAATATTTTTACGGCACAGAAGAATGAAACAATAAATGCAGTATCATTTTTTACAGTTGAGGATGATACAACCAGCAATATTTTTATTTATAAAAATGAAAATCCTATGGAAAGTCCATCAGATGGAAAACTTGTATTTTCAGATACAAACTATGCAAAGCATATGGGATACACTAAGTATGATATTCCTGCAGAAAAAACAATTAAGCTGAAAAAAGGTGATAGTTTTTCTGTAGTTATTGAACAGAGTGTGGCAGGAAATCCAAGTGCGATTTTTATTGATGAAGATTATTCATATGATTGGATGGACGCTAAAAATGCTTCTGAACCGGGACAGTCCTATCTGTCTTTTAAATCATCTGACTGGGATGACTGGATGGATGCTTCGGAGCATGGGACTAATTTCCGTATCAAAGCTTTTACTGCAGTTGATGAAACTGCCACAGGAAGTGAATTATCATTTGATCAGGACGAATATAATGTTAAGATAGGCGAATCAGTTACGGCAGATGTCAGACTTGATGATAATTCTATACAGGCTAGTGCAAATCTTTCTTTTGATTCAGCGGATGAAAGTGTAGCATTTGTTACTGATATGGGAAAAATCTTCGGACGCGATATTGGATCTACTGAGATTACTGTCAAATATGGTGATAAAACTAAAACTGCAAAGGTAAATGTTGTTAATAATCCGGATATGGATTCTATTACTATTGATAAAGAGGATGGATATGCAACTGAAGATAATCCATTTACGCTGACCCTTGGAAGTGATTTCTCTCCAAAGTATACCGTCATACCTTCAAAATATTCTGGTAAGGAAAAGTACGGTATAGAGGTTCTGGATAAGTCAGTTAATCCTGAATATGCATATACAACAACAGGCAGAGGTAATTACAAATTCTATAAATCAGGAAAGTACAAGATAACCGTAACAGTTGATGGACAGGGTGATGTGAAGGGTGCTTCGCAGGAATTTTATGTTGAAGCAAAAGTCGATTCTACTGACTGCAGCAACGATGTCACGGAAATTGCTGCTT
Organism: Lachnospiraceae bacterium; assembly: GCA_900199595.1. Taxonomy (GTDB): domain Bacteria; phylum Bacillota; class Clostridia; order Lachnospirales; family Lachnospiraceae; genus Eubacterium_Q. Next base: position 4,132 of record FZRB01000003.1, read on the forward strand.
CTCCTTATGCTTGTCTTGCAACTAAGATTTATCGTTATAATGGTAAAAGTGATGGTTACTGTTTTAATATGAGTTATGACATAGAACAGGACTATGATTATATGTATGTATTTGGCATGGACAGCCCTGACATATCAGATCAGGAGATTTATGACTATTTCAGAGCTGGAACGACTGCATTAAGAGACGATTATTATGATATATCTGATGAAGATTATGAAGAAGATGATGTGGTACTTGTTGATGTACTGACTGGTGTCAAGACAGATTATAAGCTGAAGGTTCCTTACAAATATGTAGCATTTGTTATGTATGCAGATCAATATCAGGATGGAAGCTTCGGGGTTGATTCTGTTGAGCCTTATACATATGTACCTGCAGAGAATATTACTATGAAAGCTTCAGATATGACTCCTTTTGTTAAGGCCGGAGATACAGCAGATTATAAAGTTACACTTCTTCCTGCAGAGGCTGTAGATGAAATGTTATATTGTGAGTCAGAAAATGAAAAGATAGCTTCTGCAGAATATAACAGTGAAACATGTAATCTGAGTATAACAGGTAAAAAGATTGGAACAACGGATATTTACCTTTATTTAGAAAAAGATGATAAGAAGAATGCTAAATCTGCAGAGGATGCTGTTGAAGGAAATGTGACAGGCAGGGCGTTAAAGCTTACTGTAACTGTTACATCAGAATCAGCAATTCCGGATAGCTTTACATTTGATTATACCGGTTCTAAATTTGAAATAGAAAGAAACTCTACACAGCAGATTAAATACAACTCAGATGAATGGCTGAATTATGATATAGAGTACGATAATCCAGACCCGACTATTGCATATATCAATAATGGAGAACTTGTAGCTGTATCAACAGGTGAAACAAAAATCAAAGCTACAGTAAATGCAGGGCTTGGAAATGCAAATCCTACATCAGAGCTTACTGTTACAGTTAAAGCTCCGGAGACAGAAAGTGTAGATAATCTCCAGACAATTCATAACATTGTTCCAGGAATGGATGAAACCTATACATATAAAGCACCTGAAGGAACAGAGTGTATGAAGCTGTACTTTGATGCAAAAACATCCTTTAGAAGTTCAGATAAAGTAATTATAAAGGATGGTAAGGGAAATTATTACGGACTTGATATTGATGATAGAATTATTACCACAAAAGATGATATTGAATCAGAAGAGGTATTAGGTTCTGATGATTATTACGAATACTATTTAATTCCGGAAGTGCTGACGGATTATACATATACAATATATGATGATGAGGTAAGCATCAGGTTTATATCATTAGATTCTTCAAATAATAACAATGATTCTGATGATATTTATAGAGGAAATAGTTATGGTTTTAGGGTTAAGAAGATTGAAACAGGAAAAGCAGCAACAGGTATAGAAATTGAAAACAGCGAGATAAATCTTGATTTCAGCACCTTTAACAGTAATAAAGCAAGAATTCAGGCGAAGCTCATTCCTGAAGAAGCAATTGATAATATCTGTTATGATGTTGAAAATTCTAATATAGCAACTGTTGACAGATATGGAACGCTAAAAGGTCTGGTAAATGGAGAAACAGACTTCGCCGCATATACTGCAAATCCTGATGTGAAAGTTGCAGCAGTCGGTAAACTGACTGTGTCATCAGATCCAATAAATAGTGTTACATATGCTGACGATTCCGGAAATGATGTAACCGAAGAGGATGAGACTGACATTTTCGTGACTCCGTGTGGAGAAAGCTGTTTCTACGTAAAAGTTAATCCTTGGAATCTTAGTGAAGCGATTTCTTTGGAATATGACAGATCAAGCTTCTTGATTTATAAGACGATAACAGAAAATGGAATGATGTTTAATTTTACTGCTCCAGAAATGGAAGGAGTTTATAAAGTTGATGTAAACATGACTGTTAAAAACGAAGCTGGTGAAGTGGAAAAACAAGTTGTTCATGTATTCAATGTAAATGTGCTTCTGGGAGAAGAAAATGTTCCAAAGGGATACGATACATTTAAAGCTAAAAAGTTTATAAATGATGCAAATGGTGATATAAATCCAGAGGATTTAACTGCTGAAGATATAACGCTTGGTAGCATTTCCGGAAACAGTGGTTATTGGACATATAAGAAGCCGGATGCTGATTATGTTGAACTTACATTTACAGAGGACAGCGAAATAGGCGCAGGAACAGACTGGATATTTATTTATGATCTGGAAGGTAAACTTGTAGGTGCATATACAGGCGATAAGAACCTGATGAGCGATTATATATATGCCGGCAAGACTATACGTATAGAAGGCGAGGGCTTTATTCTTGGATACGTTGGAGATAATTCCGGTTTATATAATGGCTTTGAGGTGGCTTCAATAAGTGCGCATGTTCAATCTACTGAACCAACGCCAACAGCAACACCGACAGCAACTTCGCCGTCAACACCAACGGCACAGCCGACAGCAACAACACCGTCAACACCGACGGCACAGCCGACAGCAACAACACCGTCAACACCGACAGCACAGCCGACAGCAACAACACCGTCAACACCGGCAGTACAGCCAACAGCTACATCTGCAGTAACACCGACTGTATCACCTTCGAAGACTGAGCCTGAGGTTGGATCGATTTATAAAACAAGCAAGGCAAAGTTTAAGATTCTTTCAAAATCAACAGTTGCTTATGCAGGACCGGTTGCAAATAATCCTAAGACAGTAACTATTCCGGCAACAGTTAAAATAGATGGAAAATCTTATAAGGTAACTGAAATAAGTGTAAATGCGCTGAAGAACAAGAAGAATCTTAAAAAGGTTGTAATCGGTAAAAATATAAAGACGATAGGAAAGTCAGCCTTCTACGGATGTAAGAACCTGAAAACAATTATAATTAATGGAAAAGCTCTGAAGAAGGTTAAGAAAAATGCTATAAAGAATATTAATTCCAAAGCAGTTATCAAGGCTCCTAAAGCAAAGCTTGGTGATTATAAAAAACTGTTTACAGCAAAGACCGGATACAAGAAAAAGACAATGAAAATCAAAAAGAGATAAAGACTAAAAACTATTCTGCTATTAGAAATAGTAGCAGGATAGTTTTTTACCCGGGAGGTATTAGGGTATGAAGAAAATAAACATATTGAATGGACCAGAGAATGTTTCAACAATTATTCAGGGCTGTATGAGAATGCCGGCTCTTACTAAGGAGGATGCTGCTGAGGTTATCCGTACATCCTATGACTGTGGTATAAACTTTTTTGATCATGCTACCTGTTATGGAGCAGGAGAAGCTGAGGTAAGATTCAGTGAAGCCTTTCCACTTACAGGTCTGAAAAGAGAAGATATCTATATTCAGAGCAAATGTGGAATCTGCCCTGAAAGGAATGAATTTGACTGGACAAAGGAAAATATACTTACAAGTGTGGATGAAATCCTGAGAAGACTAAAGACAGATTATCTGGATACCCTGCTTCTTCATCGGCCGGATGTTCTCTTCGAACCTGAAGAGGTGGCAGAGGCTTTCGATGAGCTCGAAAAAGCAGGAAAGGTAAGATGGTTTGGAATAAGTAATCTTGTACCCATGCAGATAGAGCTTTTGAAAAAGCACGTTAATCAGAAGCTTGTTATTAATCAGGTTCAGCTGTCTCTGGAACAGTCACAGCTGATAGATCAGGCGTTATATATGAATAATAAGACAACGGATTATTCGATTAATCGGGATGGAAACTGTCTCGATTACTGCAGACTGAATGATATAACAATTCAGGCATGGTCACCGCTTCAGATAGGTATGTTTGGCGGTACATTTATCGATAATCCTGATTTTCCTGAGCTGAATAATAAACTTGGTGAACTGGGAGATAGAGAAGGTGTTTCCAAGGCTGCGATTGCTATTGCATGGATACTCAGACATCCTGCTAAAATGCAGGCAATCATAGGCTCTATGAATCCGGATCACATCAGGGATATATGTGAGGCATCAAAGGTAGAACTTTCGCATCATGACTGGTATGAACTGTATCTTGCTGCCGGAAAATTCCTGCCTTAATAATAATACAGAGTTGGGGTAAGGTTATTATCAAAAGTATTAGTATTTAGTTCTGAAAATGTGATACAATAAACGTTAGAATTATTACTGGAGAGATACTGGAATGAAAACACTAGATAAGGTAATGCATTTTCTAATCCATAATGGAATCATGGTTACTATCGGCGTTATGTGCCTCGTGCATGTAATGCTGTTGGTTATTTTTAGTGTTGCCGGTTCGGATTTCCTGGTAAAGTTTAATATCCTCAGTGTTATAGTTTATATACTCTGTATGCTCCTTGGTAAGTATGGGCATCTACTGACAGTATATATATCTATTATAGTAGAGGTTACGGTTTATACGGTGATTTCTACCTATTGCGTGGGACTTAGATGTGGAACCTATTGTCTGCTGTTTTCTATTGTACCGATAATCATTTATTTTGGGACTTTCCTTTTTAAAGGACTGAAAAGATGGATTATCATTTTGCTGCTTGCAATCAATTTTGCTACATTTGTCATTCTATATGTTGGATTTGTAAATGTGACGCCTTATTATTCAGTGGATCCTTCTATTCAGCTTTCACTGGTCATTTTATCGGCTTTTTCAATGATTTTCGCAACGATATTTTATAATGCGATATATATCTACTCCAGTGAGCTGGACGTTAAGGATCTTGAACTAAGGAATAAGAAGCTTTCTGCAGATGCGAAGGAGGACGTTTTAACTACGCTTTTAAACAGAAGAGGATTCTTACCTCTGGTTGAACCTCTTATGAAGAATAATAAAGCAGGTAAATTCTGCGTCGCATTTTGCGATATAGATGATTTTAAAAAGGTAAATGATTCCTATGGCCATGATGCAGGTGACGAGGTGCTCCGTCATATAACCAAACTGATGAGAAAAGAGATGCAGGGGTGTGATATATGCAGGTGGGGTGGAGAAGAGATAGTTATCCTTATGAAGGATTGTAATATCGAATCCGCAAAAGAAAGACTTGAGACACTTAGGAAAAATATTGAATCAATTCCGACGGTTTTTTATAACAAACAGATATTTGTAACAATAACTATTGGGTTAGAAGAAAATATGAAAACATATAAGGCACCGGAGGATATAATTAAGGCTGCAGACGAGAGAATGTATTACGGAAAACAGCATGGAAAGAATGTATTGATCTTTGAGGATTTAAGTTAAAGCAGAATTCAGAATATTACACCATAATAAAATAATACCACTTGACAATTGAAGTCAGGTGGTATTATTTTTATATCAGGTAGTTAGAAGCATGTAATTATGATTAATTATATATAATAATGTGTCCGGATATTGGAGGATAACTAATGAGTGGAACCGTGTCGACAATTATCATAGTAATAATATTGGTTGTAATTCTTTTCTTTGCAATCAAGAATTCCATTCCTCATTTCAAAGGTGAAGGTGGATGCTGCGGAGGATCCGGAAAAGAGAAGTTAGTAAAACCTGCAAAGCTGGAAAATGTAATAGCCACAAAGGTAGTAAAAATAGAAGGCATGAGGTGTGATCATTGTCATCGAAGAGTTCAGAATGCACTTAATTCTATGGATGGAGTGAACGCAAAAGTAAATGGAGATAAGCAGGAGGCAGTGATAAAACTTGGAAAAGAAATAGCTGATAGTGAGATAGAAAAAACCATTTCAAGTCTGGGCTATAAAGTAGTTTCAATAAATAAATTTTTTGCTTGGGGAATGGTAATCTGTTTTCTATTGACAATGATAACAGGATATAAGAGAGTGTAAATAATATCCAATTAAAAATCAAAAAATAAGTTGACAAGATAACACTGTTATGTATATAATGCAAAAGAATTACATAACGGTGTTATTATTTGTATTGGGTATTTGTGTTATGGAAAATGAGAAGGAAACAAAAAAGAAGCTTCTTAAATGTGCTATGAAGGAGTTTTCTGAAAAGGGTTATATGAAGGCTTCCCTCAGAAATATATGTAAGGAAGCTGGGGTAACTACCGGTGCACTTTATTTCTTCTTTAAAGATAAGGAAGATTTGTTCGGTAATCTGGTGGGTGGCCCTCTTAAGAATCTCGAAAAAATATTAGATGAGCATTTTACAGAAGAGATAGCTGTCACAAAGGAAGTGACCAAAGAAGCAAATGGAATACAAATAAGTGTAGCAGACTTGGCAAAGGCACAGGGTTTTGAAGATGATATGGCAATAGCCAGAATGGTTATTCATTATATGTTTAGAGAAAAGGAAGCATTTGAACTTCTGATAACAAAGTCTCAGGGCTCTGTTTATGAAACAATGGTTGATCAGGTAGTGGACAAGGTTGAACTGCATTATACCCAGATGTACATAGCGATGAAAGGGTATAAGTCAAAGAGAGAGCTTAATAAAGAGGATAAGTTTATTATTCATTGGATGTCACATGATCAGATACAGATATTTATACATATCTTAAAGCATTGCAAAGATGTAAAGGAAGCAGAAAAGCAGCTGAAGAATATGATGGCTTATATGATCGGTGGCTGGTTCGGAGTTATTAATACTAAATAAGGGTGCTCAAAGGGAAGATGAGATTTAAGGCTTGGAGAAATCCAAGCCTATAAAAAAGTCTGTTGCATAACGCCGTTATGTGAACATATATACATATATAATTGGAGGAAAGCAGATGTTTGTTGAAGTATCTAATATCAAGAAAAGCTACGGAGAGGGAGGAAGCTACGTTCAGGTATTGAAGGGAGTTTCTGTGGGAGTAGAAAAAGGAGAGATGTGTGTTATTCAGGGTACATCGGGATCCGGAAAATCAACGCTTCTTAATTGTATAGGTGGTCTTGATGAAGTGGATTCAGGTTCTATAAAAATAGACAGAAAAGAAATAGTTGGATTAAAAGGTGAGAAATTGTCAGATTACAGAAGAGATAACCTGGGATTTATATTCCAGTTCTATAACCTCATTCCCAATCTTACCATCAGAGAAAACATCCAGGTCTGTGAGTATCTGACCAAGGATGCTCTTGATATGAATGAGCTCCTGGATGTTCTGGGACTTACAGAGCATCAGAATAAATTTCCCTCACAGCTTTCAGGTGGACAGCAGCAGAGATGTGCTATAGCCAGAGCACTTATTAAAAATCCTAAGCTGCTTCTCTGTGATGAACCGACAGGTGCTCTTGATTCAAAAACATCAAGAGATATCCTGATTCTCATGGAACGTATCAATAAGCAGTATGGAACAACTATGCTGATAGTAACTCATAATAATTCGATTAAGAACATGGTGGATCATGTTATTTATATCAAGGATGGAGAGGTATCAAAGAATTATCTGAATGAAGTAAAGATACCGGCTGCAGAATTGGAGGATCTGTAAGATGCAGAGAGTACTAAGAAAAAGAGTTATAAGAGATCTGAAAACGAACTTCTTCAGATACCTTGCTTTAGGCCTAATGATCGCTATGGGAATCTTTCTTGTTGTTACTATCGTAGGTTCAGGAGAGACACTGACAAGAGGTACTGAAGACATGGCTGAAGAAACCAATCTTGAGGATGGTGAATTCGAAGTATTTGTTCCACTTTCAGATAAGGACAAAGATGAAATAAAAGCCTTGGGTGTCGAACTGGAGGATCATTTCTTTTATGATTTACAGCTGGATAATATGGATAAATGTACCCTTAGAATTTTTAAGGTAAGGAATAAGATAGATAAGATTCATTATATCGATGGAAAAGAGCCGGCTGATAAAAAGGAAGTAGTTCTTGAGAAAAGATTTTCAGAAGAGCATGATCTTAAGGTTGGTGACAGCATCGAGATGGCAGGAGTGACCTATAAAATATCAGGTATAGGTGTTGTATCAGATTATGATGGTCCACAGAAGGAGATATCTGATACATCCTGTAATTCGAAAATGTTTGGCCTGGTTTTCCTTACCGAGGAAGCGTATGCAGATTTTAAAGCTTCAGGAAAGGCTCAGAAATCAGAGGATTATCTCTATGCATATAAGCTTGACGAAGGTACTACAGATAAGGATCTTAAGGATTATTTGAAGGATCTTAAGATAGATTCATCAGAGGTTGATGATGAATTGTTCCAGGAATACTGGGAGAGAACAGGTGGTATAGAAGAATATCTGCGAGATGCGGTTAAGGAATTACGGGATGCCACAAATGATGTGAGAGATGGTGTTAAAGAACTCTCAGATAATAATGATGATATAAATGAGGCCACAGGAGATATATTTGACGCATATCTTGAGGAAACTTCCAGTTCGCTTCAGAATAGCGGATATGATGTTGAACTTACAGAAGATAATTATAAAAAAGAAATAGATAATATTATAGAAGACAGTGACAGCGCAATAATGAAAATGGCTCTCAAAGATGCTGAGAAGCAGCTTTCTGATCTTCAGGAGTATAAGGATGGTCTTCATGATTATACGGATGGTGTAGACGAACTGTTCGATGGATTAGACGACATGTCAGACGGCGTGGGTGATCTGGACGATGCAGTTGATGATGCTTTGGAAGAGTTTGATTTTGAACTTTCAAATCTTACCATGTTCCTTAAGCAGGAGGATAATCCGAGAATCTTTGCAACCAAGAATGATAAACTGGTTGATATCGAGGTGGGTATCATAGCCGGCGTCATCATTTTCATTCTTCTTGCATATGTCATTTCAGTTTTTGTGGTTCACAGCATCGAGAGTGAAAGCAGTATAATCGGAACGCTTTATTCAATGGGAGTAACGAAGAATGATCTTCTCACACATTATATAACACTTCCGGTTGTAGTTACATTTCTCGCAGGTCTAATCGGAGCTCTGGTAGCGGCAACCGGTATTATGGCGCCGATGATTGCTGAGAGTTCATATAGCTATTTCTCTATAGCAGAGTTTACCTTCCACGTACCGATGTATCTTTGGATATATTCAGTAGCTGTTCCATCTATAATTGCAGTAATCGTAAATGTACTGGTTATCAGAAGCAAGCTGAACAGAACTGCACTTTCACTTATCAGGAATGAAGTGAAGCAGAAGGGTATGAAGAAGATAAATCTTAAGGGTATGGATTTTGTATCAGCGTTTAGAATAAGACAGATGCTTCGCGAGATGCGTTCAACGCTTGCCGTTGTCTTTGGTATGTTTCTGTCTGTTCTGATATTTATGATCGGTGTTAACTGTTACATACTTTGTACCAATATTGCAAAGGATTACGAAAATGATACAAAGTATGAATATATGTATACACTGAAATATCCTGAAGAAGTACCACCGGAGGATGCAGAACCTGCTTACGCTTATACCTGTAAGAAGAATACAAAGGGATATAATTTTGATGTGATGATACTTGGTATAGATGACAATAATCCTTACTTCGATGTTGATCCGGGGGACAGCAAGGTAGATGTGGTAGTGTCAAATGCATTTGCTGAAAAGTTTGATCTGAAGGAGGGAGAGGAGTTTGTTGTTACCGATGAAGACAAAGAACTGAAGTATGCATTTAAAGTAAAAAAGATAACCCAGTATTCAACCGGTTTCTTTATCTTTATGGATATTGATGTAATGAGGGATATGATGGGTGAATCATCGGATTATTACAATGTACTCTTCAGTGATAAAAAGCTGGATATAGATCCGGGAAGACTGTACTCCACAACATCCAAAGAGGATATAGTCAAGGGCGCATCAGTATTCACTAGCCTTATGATGCCGATGATCTATGTATTATCAATTGCTTCTGCTGCAATCCTTTTAGTAGTAATGTATCTGATGATGAAGGTTATGATAGACAGAAGCGCATACAATATATCACTTATAAAAGTGTTTGGATATAAGCGTAAAGAGGTAAGAAAGCTTTATCTTGATGGCAATTTCTACACCATAGCATTGGGAGCGATGGTATGCCTTCCATTATCGAAGGTGCTGATGAATAAGATGTTTCCATATATGATACCAAATGTATCCTGCGGTATGAACATAGGAGCCCCATTTATTTTCTATGTGGTTACATATATTGTGATAATAGCACTTTACTTTGTAATAAATACAATGCTGGTAAGAAGACTGAATAAGTTTACTCCGGCAGAAGTATTAAAGAACAGAGAATAAAAAATGAAACACGTTTCATTTTTATCTTGACAAAACAACCTCACATAGTTAAAATGAAACCACATTCATTTTAATTGTGTGAGGTTTTTATTATGCCAAAGGTAAGTGAAGAGTATTTTGAAAATAAGAAAAACTTTATTATAGATTCCACCTATAATGTATGTCTCAGAAAGCCCGTGGGAATGGTTACTATGGTGGATGTTATAGAAGAGACAGGTCTTTCTCAAGGCGGAATTTACAGGTTTTATAAAAACCTGGATGAAATACTCAGTGATATGATTACAAGAATGCGGGTGGATTACAATTTTATTGATGCTCTTGAGTCGGTAATTAAAAATTCGGAGCTCTCATTTGAAGAAATCACATATGCTATATGTGATATTCTTGCGGATGTGATGGAGAAGCATCTGATGGATATTCAGAAGATTAATTTTGATCTTACAGTGCTTGCCATCAATGAGCCGGATAGAGCAGCTGCAATTATTAAGGGTACGAAGGGGAGAGGCAACTTCGAATATCTTGCCAGCGTGGTCATGCCCATGCTTGTTGAAGCAAGTGGAAAGAATGAGCTGAAGCCTTTAGCAGATCCTGTGGATATTTTAAAGTACATTTCTGCCTCCTATGTGGGAATTGAGATGAATTGTATCCTTTCAGCCTGTTATGGAAACGGAGTTATGGATGTAGACGTTAAGCCTAAAGAACTATTTAAAGTGTTGGCGAAGACAATAATATTATTGTTTGGTGGAAAGATTGATTAGGGAGAAATGATATGAAGATAATGAAAATACCTATGCCTACAGGAGAATATGCAGTTGGAACATTTACATATACAGTTAAGGATGACAGAGAAGATGTGATGGCTCCCGGTACTATGAGGAGCGTAGCAGCCAGAGTATATTATCCTGTTCTTAAGGAAAGTGTACAGGGACTTAAAAAGACTGTTGCTCTGTCGGAAAATATGATAAAAGGTTTCAAGAGTGCATTTTTAGTTGCCCCGAATTTTAAGGATAATCCTGAAGCCAACTTATCAGAATGCTATACGGATGCTGAGAGGATTCCGGGGAAAAAATTTCCGCTTATCATGTTTAATCATGGATATACTTCCTACAGAGAGGGTAATTCATTTCTCTGTATCGATATGGCATCTCATGGATATGTTGTGATTTCAGTGGCTCATTCTAGAGAAGGACTTTGCACAGAATTTGATGATGGTTCATATCTGTTTTACGATAAAAGCATTACAAAAAAACAGTATCAGCCAATGCTCGGTGGAATCATCACTATGTATAAACTGATGAAAGCCAGGGGAAGTGATGAGGAGCTGGCTCAAAAGTTTGATGACGCTCAGAATAAGTATAGTACATTTCTCAGAGACAGACTGCCTGAGTGGGTGAAGGATAACGAAGCTGCTCTTAGATATGCAAAGGAAAATCTCACAGACCTGATTGATTTTGAAAAAGGTGTTGGAGTATCAGGTCATTCAATGGGCGGAAATACTGCCTATGCACTTTGTGCGAGAAATGAGGATTTTGTCTGTGGAATAAATCTGGATGGAGCATATTTTGGAGACTATACTAATGATATTCAGACAAAACCATTTATGCAGGTAAGCTGTAATGATAATGAATATGTGGTGACAAGAGTATATACCCGCCATACAAAACCTGTATATAAGGTTCTTTTCAGAGATATGAAGCACATAGGCTTTGCAGATGCCAAGCATATGATACCTATGAAATCTATGGTGGGAAAACTGGATCCGGATTTGATGCATGCGAATCTATGTAAATGTCATCTTGAATTTTTTGATGCGTATCTGAAGAGATTAAAAGATACTCCGGAACTGAATAGTAATGATGTAGTGACAGTGTCAGTGTATGAGCCGGATTTATAAATCCGGCTCATTTTCGATAAAAATAATATTGACAAATCAATTCTTTTATTTTAATATATGAACAGATGTTCATATAACGATATAAGGAGATTTTGTTATGGCAAGTAAAAATATGAGTACAAAACTATATAAAAGTATATCAAAGGTTTATGATGCACTGGACAGAATGTATTTTACTTCCGGAGGCAGGAATCCGAGAGAGCTAATCGGAGAAATGATACAGAAGGACAAGGCAAAGGTTCTTGATATGTGCTGCGGTACATTTGCAAATGGATATGTTGTAGCCTGTAATAAGCCGGATGCTATGGTTGTGGGACTAGACAGATCTAAGCCCATGCTTAGGAAAGCTAAGCAGAAGGTGGAAGATAAAGGACTTAAGAATGTGAAACTCATATGCAGGGATGCAACTAATACCGGAATTAAGAGCAATACATTTGACTATATTATAATCGGACTTGTGCTCCATGAGTGTAATCCTGATCTGTGGAAGGCAATCCTTTCTGAAGTAAAGAGACTTCTTAAGGATGATGGAAAGCTGATAATTCTTGATTGGGATATTCAGGAGAGTGTAAGAGGAAAAGTAAAGTTTTCGCCACTATACGTATGTGAGTGTCTGGTTACACCAAAGTATTTCAAAGAGTATTATTACTGCGATAAGAGAATATTCTTTGCAGATTATGGATTTGAGCTGGAGCGTATGGAAAGATGTGATGTAACATTTGTTGCATCATTCAAAAAGAAAACTATGGAGAGTGAGAAAAAGAACATGAACAATTCGAAAGAAAAACATTCAGAAGAAAGATATTTAGAAGAAACACAGATGGTTAATTATAGAGCTGACAGCATTCAAAAGCTGGTTGAAAAGCATGGATGGAAAGATCTGGGCGAGTATGACAGAATCGGAGCAGTATATGATTTTGTAAGAAATGATATACTTTTTGGGTACAATGCTTCAGATCTTCTCAGTGCCGAGGAAGTGTTGAGGGATGGCTACGGTCAATGTAATACGAAGAGTACATTACTTATGGCCCTTCTTAGAGCAGTAGATGTACCATGCAGATTACATGGTTCAGAAGTAAGCAAGTATTTTCAGGAAGGTGCCACCTCAGGGCTGATAGCAAAACTTGCGCCTGAAACAATTGCTCATACCTGGGTAGAGGTATTATTTAAGGGACAGTGGATAGCGCTGGAAGGTGTTATAACAGATGAAGCATATGTTCAGGGAGTAAAGAGCAGGTGCCCGGATGAAAACTGGGATTATAAAGGCTATGCTATATCCGTACCGAGTTTAAATGATCTTAATCTCGACTGGAATGGTGCTGATCTTTTTGTTCAGAATACTTCAGTAGTAAAAGACTATGGCGTTTATGAAAGTCCTGATGGCTTCTTTAATGAACATAAGCAGACCTGGAGTAAGCTTAAGGACTTTGCATATATTCATTACGGCAGAAAAGTAATGAATAAAAATGTTGCAAGGATAAGACAGGCGGTTTAGTATAATGCAAATCTTGCCGTATGTGCCAAACATAGGTTCCCTTGAATCATATTATCGGAAAACACCCGAGGGAATTGCTGAACTGATTGAAAATGGAGTAAATCTCCTTCAGGCAACAGAAGCATATATGAAGGAGAAGGATCTTAAAAATATTAGACCAGGTAAGTTCTGATAAAATGTGAACAAGAATAACTAAGCCTTGTTTGTTGAGACAAACACTCTTTATCATTGACTATAATGCACCCAATAAGAGATAATTCCATAAAAGGGGAGTTATTAGTTGCGTAAATCAGAAACTGATGCATAAAGCGAGGGGGTGTTCGTATGATCAGTTTAAATGATGCAAGAGAGGGTGTTTGCTATCATATCCTTTGGATGTTTGGACAGGCTGAAGATATTAAGGATATGATGCGGTATGAAACCGACAAAATCCTTAAAGTGGTATCAAAAAATGAAGGTGGAAATGTTGTTGTGTCCTATGACAACAGACGGTTTGCCATGTCTCCGGATCTGGCATACTATATAAAAATTGCTGAGGTATAAAACCTCAGCAATTTTTTAGTTTAATTCATACCGGGAGCGCCGAGTCCGGGGTTTTGTTTTTCCGGAGCAGGTGCAGCTACAGGTTTCATAGATGCTTTAAGCTTGTTTGCCTGTTCAGGAGTGAATGCATTAGGATTCTTCTCCATAAAACTGCTCAGCATATTTTCCTGATTTATGGTTACGCCATGCTTCTTGGCAAAACTCTTCATCTGCTTAGCGGTTGAAGCTATCTCGTCGATCTTTGCATTCTTATCTGCTACATTCGGGTCATTGATCTTATTAAATACTGTCATCATAGAATTTTCAAAGCCCTTATTTACCAGATTATCGAAGGATGTTTCTGTCATCTTTTTATAATTTCCGGATGCATAAAGTTCTTCTGATAATCCTTTGATCTGCTCGGCAAATATTTTTCCTTCTACTGAATTATATTCTGCTTTGAATGCTGTTTTTAACTTAGAATCAGACTGACGCATTTCTCTGACCTTATCAACCTTGATTGGCTGTTCCATCTTAGTTATTTCAGACTTAAGTCTCTTGTTAAAAAGACCATCTATAACCTTTGATGTGAACTTTTGTTTATCTTTAAATTCGTCATGGGATAATGAGTATACGTTATCATTAATACAACAATTTACATACTCAACGGCATTTGTGGATACAGAAGAGTAGTCGGCTGTATTATTGTTATATGTCTGTTTATTTGCTTTTTCTTCGTCCTTATATTTCCAACGTTTCTCATCGTTTTTAATCTGGTCGTTATACTTTTCGGCTTTAAGACGTTCTGATTCATTCATGAGATCCTTGAAAGGAACAGACTTCATTTCACCATTAACAAACATTGTTACATTTTGTCCTGTAAGATAATTATCATTATCAACAGCGAGGTAGGTGTTACCCGGGTCTATGGCATAATCAGTAAGATTATCCAGATCTTTATAGTCCTCCTTATCAAGGAAGAATTTATTCTTAGGTTTTGTGGTCCAGCCGGCTGCCTGATAGAACTTCTGGGCTTTCTCCTGTGCTATTTCAATTTTATTCAGCATCTCTTCGTTACGGGCTGCCAAAGCGCTTATCTTGTCCTGAGAGAGACCGAGTTCCTTCAGCTTATGAACTATTAACGAATTAGGATCCTTGAATTCCGCCACTGATTTCTGAAGACTCTTATATGCTTCATGATCATAATGAAGCAGTGACGGAATCTCCAGATCACCATCCTTATTGATAAGGCTCTTAAGAGCTTCATGATTCTTGGCCTCTTTTGCCATACGAATATCTATATTATCGCCATAAACAGTACGGTACATATATTTGACGGACTTTATGAAGCAATCCATGATAGGATTATCATGCTTGTCTGCTACCGTGGTAAAATCAAACTGACTTTCCAGCTTTTCAAGTTCATCTACCAGATCACCCAGTTTCATTATCTGTTCATCGGTGAGGTTGGTCTTGAAGAACACGTTGTCTCTTGAAAGAGTCTTTCCCTCCTGTTTGGCTGCCTCTCGAAGAGCATCCTGTTCTTTTTTTGGTCTATACCAAATTTTCTGTATGGCATTACTTATATCACAGTATTTTTGCAGTGAATAATCTATGAGATTATTATCATTATTTAAGTCTTTATTAATATGCCATTCCGGATGACTATTAATCTCTTCAGATATTTTTGCTTTATCCTCATCAGATAAATTGTCCTTTTTTATCTTGATTCTGTCCATTTTATAATTCATACGTATATCATCCGGAAAGCTGATATACCCCTCACCTGTCCATGTAAGTCTTGGACCAAAAGAAAGACCGCCCCTGTTGGTCAGGTCGACTTCTCTTTGGCTGTAAGGAATTTTAACTATCGGGATTTCAGCCTTGCGAGGAGGTGTAACTGTATCCACTCCGAAATAATGACCAAGAACAAATTTATATAGAGCAGAGTCCTTCTTTACAACTGTATCCATGGCAGGAAGGAACTGGTTTCTCTGAGGTTCTCCTGAAGGTTCGTTAAAAGCCTCGGCAAGAGATACCGCATCAAAAGACATATCATTATCGTATGCCTTGACAGTTTTTATTACTATATTTCCTGTCTGCTTATCTATATAATGATCACACTTGAAATTACGACCATGTCTGTCCTTCTGAAGGGTTAGAGTATCTGCTGCCTGAAGTCTCAGAAGCTGCCTGCTAGCCTCAGGAGAATATACTATTTTCTTTCCGGTCTTTTCGGCCATTTTCATAAGGTCGATAAGCTCGAGACCTTTAGCTGCCTCGCAAACAGTACATAGCTGATTAACAGCTGTACCATCACGCCTTGTGAACTTGACAAGCATAGTTTTTGATTTAGTTATAACATCATCGAAACCGAGATGTTCTGCAACTCGTGATGTAGCTGTATTATTGATTGCAGCCTTATCATCACCATTCTGCATTTTTTTCGCACTCATTTGACCGAAGAGTTCTACTTCCTTACCAAGGGTAACACGGAAGAGGGTTTCCATTTCTTTATCAGACAGATTCTTTATCGAATCATAAAATACCTTGTCATCTTTCTCGTTAAGGTTAAGCTTCATTTTCATCCACTGAGCGGCTGTGAGCTTTTCTGTCGGAGCCATTTTATTATTTTCGTGAAGATGACCTGATTCTTCAAGAACCATTTTTCTCATCTGAAGAGCCTGTTTTTCAAGCGCATTTTCAGCGTTTGCAATCATCTCATCTATGTTTCCTTCAATCTTAACGCCTACAAGAGTGTTATATATTTCAAGCTCAGCAAATATATCATCAAAGTTATGTGCAAAATATGATGAAAACTTGTCAGCAAGTGCATCTCTTTTTTCATCAGATGCATTACTCAGAGCATTTGAAAGATTGCTTAAAAGCTTATTACAATTTGCATAATCAGCATCAGTGATTTTTGAAATTCTTTCTTCTACCTTGTTAGGATCACCACCGGCCTTCTTATTCTGCTGGCTTACCTCGAGCTGTTTCATACGGCGGCTAAGGAAACCCTGCAGGTTCTCATTCAGGAATGGAAGATTCTCTTTGAGATAATATTCATTTCCATCATCACCCTTAAGCTTGATTCTGTAAACATCGGTAGAATTACCCTGATTCTGCCACTCCAGTTCAGCAACTTCATTTGAACTGATCTGGTTAACAAGATTCCAGGAGTTGAGTCCCGCCTTGGTGTTAGCGTCCATTTTATCGAATTCAATAGCGCCTTCCTTGATAGAATCAACTATTGTCTTCATACTGCGTTTCATCTGCTTGGCATTATTAAGAAGATCAACGACTCTTCGACGTCTTCTTTTTCCGGCTGAACTGGATGGATTTCTGTTGTCGGCATAGTTCTGAGCCGCGGTAATGAATTCATCGAAGGCAGTATTGATCTTTTCCATATATGCCTTCTCATTGAAGCTTCCATTTTCATTAATGAATTCCGCTAGTCCTTCACTGAGAGTATTGTTCAGAGCTGCCATACTCTTTTTAACCCAGTCCATTTCTGTAGAGGCATGACGGAATAATCTCCAGTCCTTTTCCAGAAGTTTACTTCCGTTTAACATGAACTGACCCATCATCTGATTTGAACCTTTGAAGTCATTTATAGTTACATCTTCACGAAGAGCGTTTTTAGCTTCATTTCTTTTGGTCTTTGCTTCTGATTCATTATAGTCCTTTTTTTCTTTAATTATCTTGAGCTGCTCCGGCTGAAGTTTCTTTGGATATACGACATAATAATTATCATTAAGTCTGATAGCTCGCTGTTTTTCTATTTCAGTAAGCATTGCAAAAGCTGCTGCATCTAATAATCTCTGATTTTTTTTCTTTTTTGGTGCCATTTTTAATTCTCCTATTTATATCTATTACAATTACCTATTCAATTGGTACACCGCTATAATATTCAACATCTGTAACTGTGAATTTATTTGGGAAATTCTTATAGCCTTTGGATATTCTGGCCTGAGCTATACGGCGGTTTTCTTCATCGTTGCCAAGAGAAACAGCGCTGTCAACATCAGCTGACAGAATAAATACCTGTCCATCCTGTGTATCGCCGTCATGTACATATTGGAAACCGTTTTCGAAGAAGAAACCGGAGATGTCGCTGTCCTCGATAGTTTCAGCATCAAGAACTGGTACATAAGCATAAAGTGTTTTAACACCGCAGTCTTTGGCGATATTAAAACATTCCTCCAGCAGCCTGCTTCCTCCATCATTGAATCTTTTTTCCGGATCTATCCATAGCCATTTGACAACAAACTGATTATCATCCATGGTTAGGATAGCAAGTCCCATGGGTTCAAACAAAGAATCATCAGTATCAACTGCACCGAGAAGAATAGCTCCATCGTGCATATAATGTTCGAACTCATCCGGAACATATCTTAGGAATAAATCCTTGATTTCTTTTTGTATTTTGTTAATTGCAATTACCTCCATAGTAATCCTCCTTTATAGCGCTGATTACAAAAATGTATACATTTATAAAATGACATAAGTGTCAAAAGTCAAAAAGCGTTCTTGCTTGCAAGAAAAGCTTGTTGACTTTATGACACGCTGAAACATGAGGAAATAGCAATTTTCGTAGAAAATTAGCGGTTTCCGAATGTTTCTAGGATTGCGAGAACAGTCCTCGATTATGCAATAATCGAGGATCCGAAGGATGCGTTCTGCAAAGCAGAACCAAGACTTGCAAAGCAAGGCTTGCATATCTCCTCTGGAGATATGGCACGAATTGCTTTAGCAATGGAGCAATCCGTATGTCATATGGTGTCAAAAGGTACTTTTGACACCCACATCTAAAAAATCATAATCTATTATACAAGTAAGACCGCAACAAAAGCGTAACAAACTTTTGGAAAATATCTGGAAAAATAATAAAATTTTCTTATAGAAAAATAAAAAATATTATTTTTGTTGACAAAGAAAGAAGAGTAGTGATACACTAACTATAGTGACCGCATGGTCACTAATCTTTAACTTAAATAATGACCATATGGTCATTTGCGGATTAATGGAAAGGATATGATTTAAATGCCGACAAAAGTTTTTAATGAATTAAGTTCCGATAAAAAAGAAAAAATAATAGATACGGCAATAAAGGAATTTGCTGAATATGGATATGAAAATGGTTCAACAAACAGAATTGTAAAAAACTCAGGAATCAGTAAGGGCAGTCTTTTCAAATATTTTGAAAATAAAGAAGAATTATATTTTTATCTTATTGATACTGTTTCTGTTCAGATGGCTACGGAAATACAAGCAGATATTAAAGGGCTGTCAAAGGATTTATTTGAAAGAGTGATCGATTATTCGACTGCAGAAATATCGTGGTATGTATTAAATCCTGATAAAGGCAGATTTCTTATTGGAGTAGCAGCGGAGAGCGGTTCTGATATCGGAAAGAAAATCATCGAAAGGTATGGTGGAAAGAGTACAGATATCTATGAGGAACTGCTAAAGGGCGTAGATATGTCACAGTATCATAATTCCAGGAAGGAAATTACGGATATCCTCAGGTGGGTCCTCACAGGCTTTAACAATAGTTTTCTCCAGGGTATTGATCAGAACTATGAAGATATAGAAAAACTGAAAAAGAAATATATAAAGCAGCTTAAGGAACATCTGAATGTACTTAAGAATGGCTTATAAGTTTATAAGCTATTCTTTAATATATATATTTTTAGCAGAAAGGATAAGAATATGGGCTACAATATAGTGAATGGATGTGTAGATATAGATGATACAGATATGTACTATGTATCATTTGGCAGGGGAAAGAAGAAAATGGTAATGCTTCCCGGTCTGTCAGATGGTCTGTCAACCGTAAAGGGAAAAGGCTGGATCCTTGTATCTCCTTACAAAAAATATCTGAAGGATTATACTGTTTATATGTTCAGCAGAAAGAACAAAATGCCGGAAGGATATAGTATCAGTGATATGGCAGATGATCAGATCCGGGTAATGAAAAAACTGGGGATAGAAAAAGCGTATGTCTGTGGAGTGTCCCAGGGTGGTATGATAGCGCAGTATATCGCTATAAATTATCCTGAGGTTGTTGAAAAACTGATTCTTGCAGTTACAACTCCCAGTGTAAATGATGTTGCTAAGGGGGCGGTATCGGGATGGATAGAAATGGCCGAGAGAGGGGATCATACTGAACTTATGGTAGATACTGCCGAGAAAACCTATTCAGAGAAATATCTTAAAAAGAACAGAAAGTTCTTTCCGATAATCGCTAAGTTTACAAAACCATCTAGCTATGAAAGATTTGACAGAAATGCAAAGGCAATCCTGAAGTTCGATATGCGTGACAGATTATCAGAAATATCTGCGCCCACGTATATCATAGCAGGGGACGATGATAAGACAGTAGGAAATGATGCCGTTAAAGAATTAATGGCTGGAATTTCTAATAGTGAACACTACATATACGCCGGACTTGGACACGGGGTCTTTGATGAAGCAAAGGATTTCTATGACAGGATATTTGCTTTCTGTGATAAATGAAAAAAGTTTGGTTATCTTGAAATTGATTATTCCATAGGACTTACGGCCTACATGGATATAGATGAGATGAGAGAACTCTTTGGTGAAGAGGATGATTATTTCAATATGCTTGTTTCAGACAAGGATCTTAAAGTAGAGAGTGGAAGAGTTTATTCAGTGACAAAGCGTACAGATATAGAGAATGCCGCCGGAATCTTTGTAGATCAGATGATGTCACTGATCGTAATTCTTATCGTTGTATCGATTCTTATATTTATAGCAGTAATGTATCTGATGTTAAATGTAATGATAGACCGTGCTGCTTTCGGTATCTCCCTTGTGAAGATATTCGGATACAGGATGCGGGAGATAAGAAAGGTATATCTGGATGGTAATTTCTACGCAGTAACTCTTGGAGCCTGCATCGGAATACCGATAGTAAAGAAAATCGCTGACTCCATCTATCCTTACTTTATTGCGAACACCGCCATGGGAATGGATCTTGGATTTGAATGGATCTTGTATGTGGGTATTCTGGGCGGAGTAGTGCTGGTATATTTTGTAATAAGCGGTATACTTACGGGAAAGATTAAAAGAATAGTTCCTGCTGAGGTACTGAAAAACAGAGAATAGTTGTCCTGCTTGAATGATGCACCGGTTCTGGTGCATCATTTTTCTGCTGGTGAAAAATGAGTGAAATTGGTTTACGTAAATTTGACAGCTTGCTTAAAAATAAGATATAATATAATGTCTATTACTATGCGTTGGGTATAAATTATGGAAGAAAAGAAGGAAGTAAAAAATACGCAGGCAGATTCCGGCAACACTAAAAAAAAGAAGAAGCGTTCGGCTGTCTCATTTATGATCGAGTTCTTTATAAAGATAGGCGTGACAGCATTAGTTGTATGGCTGCTTTGTCTTTTTGTCGTTGGAGTTTACGTCGTACATAGTAATTCGTCTTACCCGATGATCAAGGATGGGGATCTGTGTCTGACTTATAAATTTGCCAGGCTGAATTCCGGAGACGAGATTGCTTATGTTCGTGACGGCAGGATAAAGTTTGGAAGGATAGTTGGTATGCCCGGTGATACGGTGGATATGGTGGGTAATAACCTTGCAGTTAACGGTTATGGTGTTTTCGAAGATGCGGTCTATCCCACAACAGCGGAAGGGGCATCTATCACACTCCCTTATACAGTTCCTCAGGATACATATTTTGTACTAAATGATTACAGGGACGATATAGCGGACAGCAGAACTTATGGCGGAATACCGAAGGCTGATACCAAAGGAAAGCTTGTTTTACTTCTCAGACGAAGAGGCTTTTAAACAGGAAATATTAAATGTGTTAATTATTGCATCTAATGCAATATAAATATAAAGATTTACGTATGGAGGTATGTAATATGAAAGGAAAAAGAACCAAGAAATTGCTGGCGTTATTCATAACGGCAGCCATGGCAGTGATGATGATGGGAATCTTTGCCAGTGCAGCAGCTAACTATGATGAAACTGCTCCTGAAGATGGGAAAAAAGAATTCCAATTTACTAAGTATCTGGTGATACCGGAATCTATGGGTGTACCAACATTAGAGTTTACCTTTACTATTGCTCCCGGTACTGCGGTTGAGGGTGATAGTGCTAACGGTCTTTTACCAATTTATGCAGGTAATGATTCTACCAAGGTTACTGGTACACCAACTATCGCTGATTCGGCTTCATTCTCTTCAGCTGATTCTACAACTAATGGTTTAGCTGATGATGGAATAGCAAATAGTACGGAAAAAAAGTATGCTTCAAAGACTGTAACAGTTAATTTTGCAAATGTTAAGTTTAAAGAGCCGGGTGTATACAGATGGATTATTACAGAGGATGCAGTTACAAATGGAGCGGCTATAGATACAACCCCGAGAACTCTTGATGTTAATGTACAGGATGATGGAGGTTCACTTAAAGTTAAGAGTTATACGATGTATATGGGCAATAATATCCCTGCACAACCTATGAATCCTGATGATACATTAACACCAAAGCATGCAAATGCTGCAAGTGCTGGAGATAAGGTTGATAGTTTTGTAAACAGTTATCCTTCAAATAATTTATATATTGGTAAGAAAATTTCCGGAAATCAGGCTTCAAAGGATAAGTATTTTAGAATAGTTGCCACATTTACTAATGTTCCAAGTGGTACAACTCTTAATGTTGATCTTACTAATGCTACAAATACTAAGATACCTGAGAATGTGAATGGAGCTACTGTTATAGATACTGCTGATATTACTGAAGGAGGATATTTAAATCCGAGTGCCATTACATTTAACAGTGTAACAACAAAGACAATTGTATTCTATCTTCAGGGTGACCAGTATGTTAATATCATGGGTCTTCCTAAAGATGCAACTTATGCTATTACTGAGGGAACAACTGCAGATCCCGGCTATGTAAAAGATGGATACACAAGTAGTCCGGCAAATACAAAGAATTTTGAAATTGGAACAGATCCGAATAAGGTGATATTTACAAATGGAGTTACCGGAACAATAGTTGATACTGATATAAAAACAGGTTTTACAAATGAAAAGAATGGTAATATTCCTACAGGCGTTATCATTTCCCTGTCAGGACTTATTGTTGTTGGTATTATAGCAGTTATTGGCTTCGCATTCTTTAGTGCTCGTTCAAAGAGAAGATACGAAGAAGAATAATCAATAAGAAGATTCATAATCTGAGGATGGATTATTATGAAGCGTTTTTGGATATGGATGAATATTATATACGAGAAACTGATGTCAGTCGTATTTCTTATAGCGCTTCTTATAGTTGTTTATGGTCTTTATGATGCATGGTATGTATATAACAAGGCCGATGATGACAGTTATCTGAAGTATAAACCGATTCTTGGTGAAGGTGTTCCTAACGATGCACCACTTACCGAGGATTACGTGGCATGGATAACTATAGACGATACAAATATCGATTACCCTGTTATGCAGGGTAAGAACAACATGGAATACCTGAATATAGATCCGTACGGTGAGTATTCCTTGTCAGGAAGTATATTCCTGGACAGCAGAAACAGTGCTGATTTTACCGATGATTATTCTATACTCTATGGACATCATATGGCGTATGGGAAAATGTTTGGTGCACTGGATGATTATATGAATAAAGAATATATGAATGCACACAGTACGGGACAGCTGATAGTAGGACGTGACGACACCAAAGCATATGATTTAGGTGTATTTGCATGTATGAAGGTAAATGTATATGACAAGCATGCTTTAGATCCGGATTCTCTGGAAAATGTAGAGAAATTAATATCGGAAGAAGCTTCTGTTATCAATACCTCCATAGATAAAAGTAATCATATAATAGTACTTTCTACATGTATTGAACCGGTGTCAACCAACAGACTATTGGTGTTCTGCTATTTATATGAATAAAACCAAAATGTACGGCATTCGGCCGGATGATTAAGGGATAGATGGATTCGCCATATGAATATATTTAATAACAAAAAAACATATATTCAACAGAAGAAAAGCTCCACCGTTGGAAGGCTCTTTATAGCCTTCCTTATGGTGATGAGTTTTGTTTGCATTTTTGACAACAGATTTGTTGTGAATGCTGACTCTTCCTACAGTCCGATAGATGTTCATATTTTCTTTGACTGTAAAGAGGTAGATGGAGTAGATAAGAATTCGTATAAGATAAGTATAAAATCAGAAAAGGAACAGGCTCCTGTTCCAAAGATTGATACAATAACAGTTAATAATTCGGGAAAAGGTGAGTTCGTAGTAACGGTTTCGGAGCCTGGTACTTATGAATATCAGATATATGAGATAAAGGGCTCTGAAGAAAGCATTAAGTATGATGAAACTAAGTACGATGTAATAGTCGGTGTATTTTCAAGTGAAAATGGAGAATTAAGTTATTCGGTTGCAGTAACACTTGCAGGAACGGATGACAAGCCGGAGAGTGTTGCATTTGAAAATGGCACAGCAAGATCGAAAAAGATACCGGAAACGGATGCAAATAAAGAAAAAACAACAGAAGCAATAACGACAGAAGTAAAAACAGAAGAAACAACAGAAACAACAACGGAAACTACAATAGAAAAAATTACAACGGAAGAAAAAACAGAGGATGTAACTGTGGAAGATGATACAGAAGCTCCTCCTAGCAAAATAGAAAAAACTAATAACATTTGGGGAAAGATTAAGACAGGAGATGAAACAAAGGTTGTACTAGTGATGATCATATTGGTTGTATCACTGGCGGGTATTGTAGTTGTTGGATTAAAGAAAAAGCACAAAGAAGTATAAGGAGAAATATATAGACTGTGAAAAATACGCTTAAAAACAGAATAATAAGCGGATTTGCTATACTTTCGATCATTATTTCTACAATTGCACCTGTAAATGTGGCATTTGGAGAAGGTGATCCGGAGGCTTCTTTGTATGCAGTAATGTCTGAAAAATCGGAGGTTGCAGAGGTAGAATTATCAGTTCTTAGTTCTTCTGATGATTCTGAAATAGAAGTCGTATGTGCAACTGAGACAGATGCCGAGATAGAGGCTGATGAAGGACTGGAGGTAATGGAGAATTACCTGATCAATGACCGTGAGGAAAATCCTGACGAGACCCTTTACGTAAAGGCAGAGCAGGATGAGACGGTGTCACTCCTTCCTCGTGAAAGTATGTCTATTTACAGCGTTGAAGATGATGAACTGGATGAGGTGATTATCGAGGATATCGCTAAGGAAGATGATCCATGTGAAATAGATGAGGATGTAATAGGATTTGCGCTTGTTAAGGATTCGGGATACCGTCATCTGAATTTTGAAATGGATTCAGTGACACTTGACGGCATGATGCCTAAGAATGCTACTGCAGAAGCTGTAGATGTGACGGATAAGTACAGCTCTGATTCTGGAAGTATTATAACTGCTACATTCACAGATGCTTCATCCACAGATGCAGATATAGATGAAGTCAGAACTAATGTATTAGCGGCATATGATATAACCATCAAGGATGGAAAGAACGAGTATCAGCCGACTGAGGAAAAGCCTATTGATGTGACGATTTCGGACCCGGGAATTAAATCCGATTCTGATATCCATTTGATTCATATCAAGGATGATGGCGAGGAAGAAGAAATCACAGACTTTACCCTTGAAGATGGTAAGGTTAGTTTTAGTGCGGTCGGATTCAGTGTTTATAAGATAGTGGAGGATCTGTATCAATATGACTTACTAAAATCATTAGATGAACTGGGTTCTGAAAGAGCAGCCGGAGGTTTTTATCTGTTCTATGGAAAGAATAACCTCTTCACCAAAACTGTAAATAATAAAGGTGCATTGAATGAGACTACTAAAACTACAGATGCAGCAATTTGGTATTTTGAGCCGGATGGAGCTAACTATAAGATTTATACTAAGGAAAATGATACAAAACAGTACATTAATACAAAAAGTGGAAACGAAATTAAACTAAACAGTGCTGCAGGGGATTCTTTTAAAATAAGTCCATCTACTGTAAGTGATGCATTTTATTTCAAAAAAAGTACGGAAAATAAATGGCTGCAGCATTCAAATGGCGGAGGTGGAATCAGATATTATACTGATAAAAATAATGAAACGAATAGTAGCATAAAACTGTGTTATGCTGATGCTTTCACGGATGCTGATCCTTTTGGAATTGATGGTTATTCCTTTGGACTAATGAGCTATGAATCCGGCAGCGTAGGCAATGCTTTTATGGCAGATCCTACCACTAATTATCAGGCGATGGTTGATTTTGTTGTTCGTAGTTCGGGTGGTGCTGAAGTTTATCAGGTGTCGGAAGAATCAGATGTTACCATGTGGATTTTCCATGCAGTAAGTGGTGGTTATAAATTATCTGCTGATGTAGATGGTGCTACAAAATATCTCAAGATAGATGCAAGCGGATTATCTCTTGTTGACGAAGCAGAAGCTTCTACGCTTAGTGTAACGGCTGGAACCGGAGATGATGCTAATAGAGTTCAGATAAAAGCTGCTAATGGATACTACTTGAAATATGATGATAATGCAGGGTTTATTGCCAGCAAGAACACAGATAAAACCTGGCTTAATTTTATCGAAAAGTCTGACCTGCCTCAAGAAAACTTAGTTACTTATTCTGCTGAAAAGGTAGGCGTTTCAGAAGTTAAAAAAGGTCAGAAAGTAATTCTTTACACGAGAGTATGGAATAATCAAGATTCAAAATATGAATTCTATGCTGTAAATCATCTTGGAAAGCTTATTCCATGTTATGAACGTGGTGATGATATCATGTGGGTTGGTAACCAGATAAATACTCTTGAATGGGAGTTTACAGAGTATTATTGGGAAGGAACAGAAACTCCAAATCATTACTACGAATTATATAATCCATATTCCCAAAAGTATCTTGCACCTCAGATTTCTACTGATGTTCTTCTTTCGGATGAAAAAATTGGTATTAATCTTCCGGGACGCAGGGATGGTGAATACTATACAGACATAATAGCCTGGGATACAACAAATTATACATATGCAGGTGTTAAGGCGGAAGTTAATGATGATGATAAAACAGGTGAGATAGTTGCTACAAAAAGAAAAGAAGCAGGAACCTTCTACTTTGCTATAGTAGAACCTATTGAACCTACTCTTACAGAAGTTGATACCATTACAAATGCACAGTTTGGTATCACCATGAAGATGGCTGACCTTGATAGTAAAGAACAGATGTCTAATATTATTGGAGGAGGTACCACAGAAAAGTATAATCCCGGTTTGCTTTCTACTAATTTGATAAATGGCTATCCAACATGTACGTCAGGACAATCCCTTAGTGCTCTATATACAAACGCAAGGGTAGTAGATAATCTCTTTATATCAAGTACCTATGAGGCCAGCGGTTATTTTGTATTTGATAGCTGTCAGAATTTTGCAACACTTGTTAAGGAAGATGGAACTATCGGTGATAAATTTACTGTATATAGGGAACTGGGTACAACGGACATTACTGAAAAAACCACCCTTAAACATGGACAATTTTTCCCTTATGATACTATACAAGCGGGAAAATATGCATCTAAAAATGGTTCAAATCTTTATAGTGCTTTGGCAGATTATAATCATGCAAATGTTGGTATTCTTGATGAAAAAGATCCAAGAAAGTATGAAAGACTTCTTACGGTCGGGGATAAGCCAAACTATTATAATGCTATGGAACTTGAAGCAAGTTTCGTTCAGACCTCAAATGGATGTGATGCATGGGACCATCCTATAATCTTTGAATTTACCGGAGATGATGATTTCTGGCTTTATGTTGATGATGAGCTTGTTATAGATCTTGGTGGTATTCATTCTGCGCTTGCTGGAAGTATAAACTTTGCGACAGGCGAAGTTGTGGTGAATAAAGTACCCACTACAATTAGAGAATTATTTAAGAAGAACTATAAGGCAAGAAATCCCGGTGTTGCAGATGATGTAGTTGAAGCATATTTAGATGATATTTTCGATGGAGAGATTTTTAAAAGATATTCATCACATAAAATGAAGGTATTTTATATGGAGAGAGGCGCCGGAGCTTCAAATCTTCATATGAGATTTAATCTGAGCTATGTAAAGGAAGGAAATGTTATCTTAAAAAAAGAGGTTACGGGAACTAATAAGCTGGATTTCGATCTTGTAGAGTATGCATATCAGATATATTACAGAGATCAAGTAGATGCAACTGCAAACTTAAAGGGTACGCTTCTGACAAATGATGATGCAAATGTAAATGTCAAATATCAGAATTCAACGAAATCTGTAGATTATATTGATCACGGATATAAGCCGGTCGGGTATGGTGAAGGTCCCGGATATGATTCTGTTTATCTTCTTACTCCGGGAAGAAATGCTGTAATTAATTTCCCTACAGATACATTTGATTACAGAATTGTGGAGATATCACTTAATAAGGATATTTATAATAAAGTTACTATTGATGGTGGTTCTTCTGTAATAACTCCTGAGTCGGAAGAATTAGGTGAAAATCGATATAATTATGATTCGGGCTGGTTATCCGTTAAAGATAATTCCCATGCAATATTTAATAATCAGGTGGATGAAAACGGATTAAAGACTCTTAAAATCAGGAAGGAACTATACGATTCAGAAGGTAATTTACTTACGGAAGACGATGATCCAACAACCTATGGATTCCGTCTGTATCTTTCTAACGGTGTTAGTCAGGATCTTGAACTTGCTAGCATGTACAAATATCGTGTAAAGGATGAAAATGACTTTTATTGTTATTGGGATGCCCCAACGGGAAGGTTCCAACCTACGGGATATACATCTTTTGAAGCAATTCCGGAAGTTATACCTGAAGGTCAACATGGCCATACACAAGAGGATTGTACATTTGAGACATCAATGAATGGTACTATATCTGAGATACCTCCAAGTTATACTATTGAAGTACCAATAATTCCGGTAGATATGAGTTTTATGCTTGAAGAAAGGACGGGAGAAGTCCCTCTTGGATATAAGCTTATTGAATATGAGAGAACTGATCTTAATGATGGAAAAGATCATAAATCACAAGATCCTATCAGCGGGGTTATAAGGGCACAGGAAGATCCTGTACTTGTTGTCAGAAATAAACGAGGCTGGGAGATAGAGGTAGAAAAGGAGTGGAGTGATAAGGACTTCACATCTGACCATGAAGCTATATATACTGCAGCTTATGTTGGAGATGATTTGATCCCCGGCACTGTTAAGAAGATGAAATATCCTACAACTTCTTTACGTTACTTCTTTGATGATCTTGATAGTATTAAGAAAGATAGTACATTTTCAGATTATTCCATTAAAGAGGTTATTGTTACTAATCCTGTTATGGCTTCTACTAATGAAGATGAAGTTGATGTAGTTTCTTATGATTCCTTAACACTTGTTAATCAAGATGATTTTATTCAGATTAATTCAAAAGTAAAGGGACATGATACTTCGGAACCATTCTGGTACAATGTTAATTATGAACAGGGAGAACCTGTAGGCGATGACATTGTAGCAGGTGGATATACCCGGGAGGATACAATAGAAAATACTCGTGGAGGCGGAATAGTTATTTCACTTTATAAGTGGGGCTCGCAAGGCTCTTCGACGAAAACACCGCTTCCTGAAGGTGAATTTACACTGACAGAGAACGGAGTAGAAGTAGGAACATTTGCATCAGATAAACGTGGAAGAATAACTATTCTGTACGAGTTTAAATATAATATTCCATATGTTCTTACGGAGATAAAGACTCCTGAAGGATATATAGGACTTCCGTATCCGGTAACATTCCATGTTAATGACTCAAACGAAATTATCTGGAATGATGCAGAAGAAGGAGACTGGGTTTATTGTTATAAATCTCAGCATACATCTCCCGATAATAAAGAAATTGTAGCTTATGTTGATACATTTAATAAACCGGTTGAATTCAAAGTATTAAAGATTGATAAAGATAATCAGACATGGGGACTTCCAGGTGCTCACTTTGCTTTATATAAAAGTGTTAATAGTGGTCTTGGTGGAGAAGTAAAGGATTACAATCCTATGCCTGGTTATACAGATCTTGTTTCTGATGCAAGTGGTGTGATTCCTAAGGTGGATAATACTTTGAAACCTGGAAAATACTATCTTAATGAAACGTCTGCACCAACCGGTTATGAGTGTGATTCCAGTACGGATATAGTATTTGTTGTAACCGATCGAAGGGAAATAGAATTTATAAGCCCAACTGGTTCCGGTACGGGTATTTCATACAAAACAGATGATGTTGGTGATAAAGTTATCTATGAAGTGGCTGTTCCAAATAAGAGAGTTGGTAATCAGAAACTTCTTACAGTGACCAAAACTGTTGATGGAAGTTATGGTAATAAGTATAAAAAGTTTACATTTACCTTTAATGTTACGGGTGCAAGTAAATCAGAAGAATTCATTTGGTCAATAAATGGAAAAGAGCAGACTACAAAGCTTCATCCGGGTGATACATTTGAACTGAAACACAATGATTCCGTGACAATAGAATTTGATTCTGAACGTGAGGTAACTATATCTGAAGATAGTGAAGGATATACACCTAAGTTTGTATTAAGTACGGATACTGCAGCAGAAGCAGGTGCTCAGAATACAGACACAAGAACATTTACGGTCAGCAGTGATACATTACTTTCAGTTACCAATACTTTGGCGGGAACAGTTCCTACCGGAATCTGGCTTCCTATCAAAGTGCTTATTGCTGCAGGCGTCATATTACTTCTTGCTATTATTTTCACAGTGAGAAGAAGTAGGAAACTTAAGAAGTATATAAAAGAGAAAGAGTAATACAAATTGAGCCAGGGGATCGTACCTCTGGCTCAATATATAGTGAGGTACCGCATATGAAGCTTTATACAGAATGCTTTTGGGAAGATTGGCATAGGATTGTTGATATATATACCGAAAGGGTCACAACCATTCCCGATTATATAGATGATGCAGAAACCTATAAAATTATAATTCTTGAAAAAGGTATTCTTCAGATCAAAGCTGAAAATCATCAGTATGAGGTAAAGGCACCTTCACTGATTCTGCTTTCTCAAAAAGATTTATTTGATATTAAAATCATGCAGGCAATAAAAGCTGATGTTCTTTTCTTTAAACCATCTGTGATTCGTGAAGAGTTTTCTTTAGATAGAATAGATTCCATGGAATTTGATAAAAAAATGGGACAGGTTATTTATCAGGATTATATGCTCATCAAGCCATTTACTGTTTTAAATAGCCTGGAAGATCATGTTATTTCACTTCCGTTAAATGGTCTTAAACGTATTAAAGAATTATTCACTTCTGTAGAAATAGAACTGAAAGGGCAGAGGGATGGGTTCTGGCCTTGTCGCAGCAGATCCTATATGATAGAACTGCTCTACTATATAATTTATTCATATATTACTGTTAGTCCTGAACCATCTGATAATGATGAGCTGTCCGAACAAGCCGAATTCTCTAAAATAGTTGAATATCTGAATGAGCATATTGAAGAACATATCACACTTGAAACATTAACAAAAGAGTTCACAATAAACCGAAATAAATTAAATGATCTTTTCATGAATCAGGCATCTATGACATGTTTGAATTATCTGCTGATTCTTCGGATGGATCTGGCCAAGATTCTTCTTACCAGAACAGAAATACCTATTAGTGAAATAAGCAGTCGCATAGGGTATCCGGATTCAAATTACTTTACAAAAGTTTTTAATAAGACCGTCGGAATGACGCCTTCTAAGTATAGAAAAGTCTGCACAGAATAAAACTGTGCAGATTTTTCTATTTTTTATGTGAATATTTCTATTTGATTTATCCTCATTTTATTAAACTGATTATAGTCAAATAAACTAATTAATACATTTATTTTCGAGGTAAATCAATATGAAAAAAGTATTGCATAAAACAACTTTTATATCATTGTGTTTTGTTCTTGGCTTGCTACTTACAGGATGTTCCGAGACTAACGCTAAGGAAAATAATGACACCGGTTCTACAATGGTAACAACCGAAGCTTCCGGTGAAAATGATGTGTCAGACACAACTGAGCTGTCAGCCGCAAATGAGCTGCCAAACGAAATATCTGATGAGGATGTATTAAACCAGATAAGTTCTGATGCTATCCAGGATATCACCATCAATTCTCATAACAGTGAAAGCCTGACTCAGTGCGATTACGGCACTCAGTATATAACCCGGGACACCGTGAATGCCACCTATAACGCAGGTAATATAACAGGTCTTTTGCCCCAGACAGTATCAAAGGATTATGAATTCTATCTGAATAAAGATACTTCTGAATGGGAAATGCTGTCTGATACAATTACCGCATGTGAAGTAGATAATTCCGCCCTTCCCAATTCAAGCTGGAAATGTGAATCAATTGATTCAGCCTCAGCAAAGCTTTTGTTTGGTGATGAAATTGAGTCAGATGAAAAAGGAACACTGTATTTCCATTTTCTTAAAAGAGCCGGACTTTTTTCCTTTAATCTGAGCAATGAAAAAAATACCTCCACCGAGAGATTTTTTACTACAGTTGGTACGAATGGAAAAATGAACTGGATCAGTGATAATGCTAATATAGAAAAAAGCTTCAGCATAACAGATGGTTCTATAAATGATTCCGGGGAAGTAGTTTTCGAGATAAGCACAGACAACAATACACTAAGTATAAATATTGGTACGGATGTAGTATGCATTTCAGAGCATGAATATGACGAAGCCCTTGGGTTAGAAGTAGACGAAAACAAGGTTTATCTGGATACCCTGCCGGTATTTGAGGTAACTACCGCAAGCGCTGAAGCCGGAATGTGGAAAGATGAGATAGGGCTTAAGGCAGAAAATGTATCACCGGAGCTCACATGGGATGCGGTTGACGGAGCAACCAGATACGCTGTTCTCATGATAGATGAGACAACAGCCGGTAAATGGTTTCACTGGTATGCCTTAGTGGATAAAACACATTTGGATGAAGGAGAATATACAGATATTGCATCGGGTTATGCCGGACCTTATCCTACGGAAACTCACCAATATAACGTTTATGTAATAGCCCTCAGGGACGAACCATCTGATTTCTTCTATAAAGTAGATGCACAGGGAGAAGATATCTTTGGGCGAGTTAATAATCTAAATACAGCATCCGATGGAAGTGCCGGAAATGTATTGGCTTATGGAGTGATCGAAGCTAAATACACGCCATCAGAGGACTATTACGGTTATCGTTAGTGCCAGAGGATTATTACTGTTATCATAAGTTTATATATTCACATAAGGATTGTACTAGGTCTGTTGTTTTAATATATCTATATATTCCAGAGTCAGAGTGGAAGGCCTGATGGTGTTAGGCAGGATATAGCCTATCTCCATATAGTCATCCACTCTTAGTTTTTTTGCAATGATATTCGGACCGTTAAGCTCTTCGCTTATGATACCGCTGCAGATGGTGTAACCGTCCATACCTATAAGCATGTTGAAAAGTGTTGCTCTGTCTCTGACGATTATCTCCTTATCGCTGTCCACTGTACTGAGAATTTCCTCTGAAAAATAGAAGGAGTTATGGGCACCCTGTTCGTAGGACAGACGTGGATAGGGCTGCAGATCCTCCAAAGAAAGAGATTTCTTCTTTGCAAGAGGAGAGTTCCTTCCAACAAAGACATGGGGTTTAACCGTAAAAAGCGAATTAAAGCTAAGGTTATTATCTCTTAAAGTTTTTCTTATAACTGTTTCATTGAAGCTGTTCAGATACAGCACGCCTATCTCGCTTCGAAGCTGGGATACATCACGTATGATGTCATAGGTTTCGGTTTCTCTCATATGGAATTCATATTTGTCTCCACCATATTTTTTAAGAAGCGTTACAAATGCCTCTACCACGAAGGAGTAGTGCTGGGATGATACTGAGAAACGGTGCTTTCCTGTGGTGCTTCCTGTATATCTTTCGTCTATCAGGTTTGTCTGTTCCAGAACCTGTCTGGCATATCCCAGAAATTCCTCTCCGTCTCTGGTGATTTCGATTCCCTTTTTAGATCTGTTGAAAATAACTATATTATATTCCTTCTCCAGCTCCTGTATGGATGCGGTAAGGCTCGGCTGAGCAATATAGAGACGTTTTGCAGCTTCGGTTATATTTCCTGTTTCAGCTACTGTAGCGACGTATTTGAGTTGTTTAAGCGTCATTATAGTTTCCTCCTATAACGGATAATAAGCATAGATTATACTTATTATTATAATATAATATATAGATAAAATCTATGGATAAATTAAATTTTATATATTATATTTTTTTTCGGCCTTGTTCTATACTTCGTTGCAGAGTAAAAAGTCGTTTGATGTAATTGCAATCGACAAAGAAAAAAATCGGAGGACGTATAGGAATGAAAACATCAGTTACAGGTTATCCAAGAATTGGAAAAAACAGAGAACTAAAATTCGCATCAGAGAAATTCTTTAAAGGAGAGATATCTGAAAGAGATCTTCTCTCGGTAGGAAGAGAGATCAGAAAGGAAGGCTTCCTGAAGCAGAAGGAAGCGGGAATCACATTTATTTCATCAAATGATTTTTCATTATATGACAATGTGCTTGATACTGCAGTACTCTTCAACATTATCCCTGCAAGATACAGAGAGCTGGGAGTTTCAGAGCTGGAAACCTACTTTGCGATGGCGAGAGGTTATCAGACAGAGAAGGGAAATGTAAAGGCTCTTGCAATGAAGAAGTGGTTTAATACCAACTATCATTACATAGTTCCTGAAATCGATGATGATACAGAGATAAGGCTTACAAGTGTGAAGCCTCTTACAGAGTATAAGGAAGCTAAAGAACTTGGAGTTGAAACCAAGGTACAGCTTATCGGACCATTTACATTTCTCAAGCTTGCAAGATATACAGGTGAAAAGACTATAGATGATTTCTCAGATAAATTGGCCGGCGAATATGCAGCCCTCCTGGAGAAGATCGGTGCTGAGGGTGCCGAGTGGGTACAGCTGGACGAGCCTTATCTGGTAAGAGATATTAGTGATAAGGATATAGCGCTCTTTACAAAGATATATGACGTAATTCTCGGTGCAAAGGGCAGCGTAAAGGTTCTGCTTCAGACATATTTCGGAGATATACGTGATATCTATAAGACAGTTATAGAACAGAACTTTGATGCCATCGGACTTGATTTTGTTGAGGGAAGAAAGACAAAAGAATTAGTTAAGGGGTTTGGCTTCCCGGCAGATAAGCTGCTTGTTGCAGGCCTTGTAAATGGTAAGAATATCTGGAGAAATAACTATGCTAAGACTCTGGATGAATTAAAGGAGCTTAAGAGAGTAGCAGGTGACTCAGTAGTTCTCGGAACCTCATGTTCACTGCTTCATGTTCCATATACACTTGAAAATGAGACAAAACTGTCAGAGAATTATAAACAGCATTTTGCATTTGCAGAGGAAAAGCTGGTTGAGCTTGGAAGTATTGCAAAGCTTTCTGATTATGGAGATTCTTCAAATGTTGCAGCACAGGATGCATTTAAAGAGAATCAAAAGCTTTTCTTCGGCCGTGTAGACAGCAAGGATGAGGCAGTTCAGAAGAGAGTTGCAGGAATAAAGGATGAGGACTATACAAGACTTCCTGAGTTCCATGAGAGAGAAAAGATTCAGAAGGAAAAGCTGGGACTTCCTCTGTTCCCTACAACTACTATCGGTTCCTTCCCTCAGACTCAGGACGTAAGAAAGAATCGTCAGGAGTTCAGAAAGGGACTTATCAGCGAGGAACAGTATACAGACTTTAATAAGAAGAAGATAGCTGAGTGTATAGCGCTTCAGGAGGAGATAGGACTTGATGTAATCGTACACGGCGAGTACGAAAGAAATGACATGGTTGAGTATTTCGGCGAGCACATTGCAGGCTATGTCTTCACTGAGAAGGCATGGGTACAGTCCTATGGTACAAGATGTGTTAAACCACCTATTATCTGGGGTGATGTATCACGTAAGGAGGCTATCACAGTTCCATGGTCTAAATATGCAAAGAGCTGCACAAATAAGCCTGTTAAGGGAATGCTCACAGGTCCTGTTACGATACTTAACTGGTCCTTCCCAAGAGAGGATATCTCGATCAAGGAAAGTACACTTCAGATAGCACTTGCTATCCGTGATGAGGTACTTGATCTTGAGGCAAATGGAATCGATATAATTCAGATAGATGAGGCAGCACTTCGCGAGAAGCTTCCTCTCAGAAAGTCTGACTGGTACAGTGAATACCTTGACTGGGCTATACCTGCATTCCGTTTGGTACACAGTGGTGTTAAGCCTGAGACTCAGATTCATACACATATGTGCTACAGCGAATTTACAGATATTATTCCATCAATCGATGCAATGGATGCAGATGTAATTACATTTGAGGCTTCCAGATCTGATCTTCAGATACTGGATTCGTTAAAGGAAAACAATTTCAAGACTGAGGTAGGTCCGGGCGTGTATGATATCCACAGCCCACGTGTTCCTTCAGTTGAAGAAATAGTAACTGCACTTACTAAGATGAGAGACAGAATAGAAGACAGCAAGCTGTGGGTTAACCCTGACTGCGGACTTAAGACAAGAGGAGAGACAGAGACAAAGGCAAGTCTAATAAATCTTGTAACTGCAGCTAAGGAGCTCAGACAGATAGCTAAGTAAATAATGATTCAACAAGTGCAGCTGATTAGATGCTGAAGCACTGAAATGAGGTAATAATAAGTTGAAGATATCAGAGGTTTATAAGAATAAGAAAAGAAGCTTGTCATTCGAGATATATCCGCCAAAGAAGGATACTGAGCTGGAGAATATCGATGATACTCTGGAGATTCTGGCAGAATTAAAGCCTGACTTTATAAGTGTAACTTTTGGTGCAGGCGGTTCTTCAAATAATAACAGAACCATCGAGCTGGCAAAGAAGATCAAGTTTCAGTATGGTGTAGAACCGGTGGTGCATCTTACCTGCCTTCATTATGATAAGCAGGAGATAGATGAGTTCGCTCGAGTTCTTGAAGCAGAGGGAATAGAAAATGTACTGGCACTTCGCGGTGACAGAAATGACAGAGTTCCCGAGAAGAATGATTTTAAGCATTCATCTGATCTTATAAGTTATCTGAAACCAAACCATGATTTCTGTTTTCTCGGGGCATGCTACCCCGAGAAACATCCGGAGTCAGATACAAGAGTTCGTGACATAAAGGATCTTAAGACAAAGGTGGATGCAGGAGCAGAAGTGCTTGTATCCCAGCTGTTCTTTGATAATAATTCTTTCTTTAATTTCAAGGAAAGCTGCAGTATGGCAGATATAGACGTACCGCTTATTCCGGGAGTTATGCCAGTTATAAATGCAGCCCAGATAAAAAGAATAGTACACTTATGCGGAGCATCATTTCCGGAGAGATTCCAGAGAATAATCGACAGATATGAGAACAACAGGGATGCACTCTTTGACGCCGGAATGTCCTACGCACTCAGCCAGATCATTGATCTTCTGGTAAGTGATATCCAGGGAATTCATCTTTATACAATGAACAACCCGGCAGTTGCTAGACGTATATGTGAAGGGATAAAGAATATCATATAGAATAGTAATGAGCAATCAAAACCCACTAACCATTATCTTG
The DNA here is from genome assembly GCA_900199595.1 of Lachnospiraceae bacterium. Taxonomy (GTDB): domain Bacteria; phylum Bacillota; class Clostridia; order Lachnospirales; family Lachnospiraceae; genus Eubacterium_Q. The sequence continues at coordinate 41,873 of FZRB01000003.1, forward strand.
GTTGGTGGTTTTTTCAACATTCAGCGTCTTCCACATAACTATGCTATAGATGACACAGATAATGATTGCAAGCGCTGCAGATATATAGAGTGATTTCTCGGCACTACCGAAAACCTTGTTGGCTGCCTCATCATTACTGATTGCTGAGCATGCATTATTTATTCCGTGGAAAACTATACAAGGAATAAGACATTTACCTTTATAAAAAAGGGTCACAAGAGTAAACCCAACCGCTATTGCAAATACTATCTGAATGAGAGTTTCCTGAATATCCTGACCGTTCAGAAGGTTTACTATATGTCCGATTCCAAATGTAACCGATGATACAATTATCGCGCTCTTCACATTTTTCTTTGTCATTCCGACAAAGAGAAATCCTCTGAAAATAATCTCTTCAAGAAATCCGACACAGAGCATGCTGATTATATAAAACATAGTTTCCGGTACTGAATATTTTAATGTTACACCAAAGAAAACACTGGAAAGACCGATCAGCATAAGAGGGATATAAAACCATGCTTTTGACAGTTTATATTCCGGCTTTACTAAACCATATTTTTCAAAAAGTCCATTCTTTTTCAGCCATGCAAGTAAAACTGCCGAAAATACAATATGGAATATCATGGATGGCAGTTTAACTATTCCCATGGTCTGTGACACAGACTCACAGATGCTCGTTCCAACAACATAGATAACTATACATATGATTGCAAATGTGACTTCATTTTTTTTATAGATTTTGTTCATCTCTTTTGCCTCCTGCACCTTACTTTTGAAACGACTATAACCTTTAGTTTCCGGCTAATCAATATTTTGAGGTGTAAGATGCATTTTTGGATTATAAGATGCACAAAACTATAAGATAAATCCCTGGATATGTTGAATGATGCTTGATTTATCTCGTCAATTATTCCATAATGGAAGTGGCATATTTACGGAATAGAAAGGAAATGGATGACTAATACTTTTTTTGATTCTGTAAATAAAGAGGACACATTTACTTTTATTCCCTGGGAAGAGCAGACTATTGCAAATGACTTCATGTTCAGCAAAGTCATGAGCAATCCGGAGCTTAGTAAAGAACTTCTCAGAAGAATTTTTCCACAACTAAATATTGAAAAGGTTGAGGATATTGAAATCCAAAAGACCTTAAAGAACTACTATGTTAACAAAGGAGTTCGTCTTGATGTATATGTCTCTGACGAAAAAAGCAGACGATATGACATAGAGATGCAGATGACAAGCAATCAGAACATCAGAAAAAAGATCACGATACTATGCTAGTATGTTAGATGCCAATGATCTTCTCAAAGGAAAAGATTACGACAGTCTTAGTGATACTTACATAGTGTTCATATGTACCTTTGATTTGTTTGGTATGGGATACCACAAATACTCTTTCAAAAATATCTGTATGGAGAATAACAGTATTCTCCTGAATGATGGTGCTGAAAGATTATTTCTGAATACCGAGGGGACACGGGATGATGTAGATGCTGAACTAAAGAAGTTCCTTGATTTTGTAAAAGGACGCGAAGTGGAACCAGATAATTTTCTTAAGCAGCTAAAACAAGCTGTAGAGGAAGCAAAAACAGTTGAGACCTGGAGGGATGAATATATGACGTTTAATGAAATAGAACGAAGAGGCTTCCTGCAGGGAGAGGCTATTGGAGAAGCAAAAGGAAAAGCTGAATACATTTCTATAATCAAAGAAATGGTTTCAAATGGTCAGATATCTGAAGATACAGCTTCTCTTATTATTTCGAACTTTTCAAAGCCTTCTTTAGAAAATGAACAAAATTGAATAATTCATGCAACTAATTGACGACACCGGTGGTTGTTTATTCTTAACCGGTTTATAGTTTAGACTGTAAATATGCCCGGGTTTATCGCTGATCTGCGGTAAACTTGCGGGCATTTAAAGCAACAAAATGTTGCTTTTTGTAGAAACGGTTGTTTGTGTTGATTAAAAAAAGATGCACTAGTTTTAGTGCATTTTTTTATTTAATGACATAAGTGTCAAAAGTCAACAAGCTTTTCTTGCAAGCAAGAACGCTTTTTGACTTTTGACACTTATGTCATTTAATGATTATTTAATAATATTTGCGTTATTATTCTACTGTCATAAAAATTAATTCGAAAGAAAGGATGGGAGAATCATGAAATATGATTGTGATATAAAAGAAAAGGGAAATGTAATAGACAAACAGTCAAAGTTTTTTGAGAGAAAGGGTGCCCTGGCAGGCATCATTATAGCAGGTGTATTTATGATACCGATACTTATCTGCCTGATTGTAGATCTTGCTTCAGGAAATGGTCTGGGATGGTTTTTCATAGTTCTTGCGGCTATGTTCATACCGACTTCACTCTTTGTAGTACCTCTTATGGCACCGAAGAACAAAATGTTTCTTACGATGAGTTCATTTACCTTAAGCATTATCCTGCTTCTGGCTGTATGCTGTATTTATAGCGGTGGAAGCTGGTTCTTTGTTGCAGCATCGTCAGTACTGTTTGGACTCACCATATGCTTTGCACCATTTATAGCCTGCAGAAGACCTGTAAATGCATATCTGAAGAATTCTAAAGGTCTTGCAATCATGGGAGCTTATACATTTACATACATTTTAATGATAGTATGTATAGGCTTACATATTGATGTGCCCGGATTTTTCGCTGAGGCATTCAGCATATCGTTACCTTATTTTATAGTCGCCTGGTTGATGTTACTCATTATCCGATATCTGCCTGCAAATGGATTTGTTAAAGCGGGCTGCTGCATAGCTACATTTTTAGTGATTTCCTATCTGGCAACTTTTGGGATAGTACATTTCATGGTAAATAACGTGGAAACAGATGCTGTAGTAGTTTATTCACAGCTACCATTTGCAGATTATCTTGTCGGTATTGGAATCGGTGTAGTATTTGTGGTTATTGGCTTGATAGTTGGAAAAAGTGGTGTAAAAAAGGAGGAAAATCAGTAATGAGAGGAATAAAAGGTTTAGTTGGAATTGCGGTACTTGCAGCTTCGCTGCTGTGTATGAGTGGCTGTTCATTTGCCTTGAAGACTAATTATGTATATAAAGATGGAGATAAATATATTGCAGGCGACAGGGAAATCGCTGAAAAGATAGATACTATAGATGTTGACTATATGTCGGGAGAGATAATTCTGGCTGGAAGTGTTGATGAAAAGGTGAGTATAAAGGAAACCTCGGAGAAACAGCTGGATGATAAGAGAAAGGTCCATACCTGGGTGGAGGGCTCCACACTTCATGTAAGATACTGCGCATCTTCAAAAGGACTTGACCTGAGTAAACTGAATAAGAAGCTTGAGATAACTGTTCCAAAGGAAGTAAAGTATTCTAACGTAAAGATAAAGGCTTCTTCAGCTGATATGAATGTGGGTGGATTAACTTCTGAAAATGTAAAAATAAATGCATCCTCCGGTGATGTAACAGCCGATGTTGAGGCTGATAATATAAATATTGATGTTTCATCAGGAAATGTGAATCTTAAACAGACCGGAAATAGTTCAGATATCATTCTGGGTACTTCTTCTGGAGATATAGAAGCGGATATGGATACTGTAGATAGCCTGAATGCATCTGCAAGTTCCGGAAAGTTAATACTAAATGCAAAGAAGATCAAGGAACTCAGCACAGTAACCTCAAGTGGCAAAAATGAGTTCAGATTATCTGAGGCTCCTGAAAAATCAGATATCAGCGCTTCTTCTGGAGATGTGACTATATATCTTCCTGAAGAGCTTAACCTGACAGCTGATATATCAGTATCCAGTGGTAAGCTGTTCTATGAACAGAAGTTTTCTAAGGATGGAAAGACTTATGTATGTGGAAACGGATCTAATAAAATGAAGATTAATACATCTTCAGGGGATATAGATATTAAAGCATTATCGAAAAATGATTAGGTGGATAGCATTACATTACTATTAGAAGGTGGAGTATATAAAAAAATCAGTCAAAAGGTACTTTTGACACCCACATCATAAAATTAGTTATTGGTTAAATTATCATAAAATTAGTTATTGACACCTAACTCTAATGTGCTATAATTCATCTTGCGACCAGAATATAATAATGGTCGCAAGATTTTTCTTTTTATACGATCGTTATCCGGAAATGGTCGCAAGGAGTTTTATTATGGGAGGAGTATTATGCCGCCAAGAGTTTTTACAGAAGAGGAACGAGAGAAATTAAGAGAGTCCATGCTTGATCAGGCTATTCCACTTCTGGAGGAATATGGACTAAAGCATATGTCGGTGGATAAGATCACAAAGAAGGTTGGGATAGGTAAGAGTACATTTTACAACTTCTTTACTTCCAAGGAAGAATATGTGAGTTATGCTCTTGAGCATAATCGAAAGAAAGTGTTTGAAGAGCTGGACAGGAAGTTTCCACCGGAAAAGAAAATGAAACCTGCAGATGTTTTTCAGATGTGGTTTCCAACACTTCTTTCCAATAATTCCATTTATAAGAAGTTTTCTTCAGAGGATGAGCGTGCACTCTACGAAGCAGATAAAGCAAGGGGTAAGAATGTCAGTCTTGAAAGAGAAACCATGATTGCAAAAAAGCTTATGGTACACATGGAAGGAATAAGGAAAGATGTAAATGTAGGACTTCTTGCAAATTATATCAAACTGATAGTTCTTGCGTACGAGAATAGCTATATGTTTCATGAATCAGAGATGGAAACAATGCAGACGGAACTGAAGCTTCGTATTATTGATCTTATCTTTGAGGAAGATGAAAAACAGGAAATGATTGATATGTTAAGAAAGGAAGCTTCTCATGGGGAAATGCTAAGCGAAAGTTAACTTTGGGGATAGGTTGCATAGATATTCGGAATGGGACAGTATAAGGTAAGGAGGAAAGAGGATGAGTAAGGAGAATGTTGTAGTAGAGTTTAAGGATGTGGTGAAGGAATACGGTGAAGGCGAAGGAAAACAGATAGCCGTGAACCATGTGGACTTCACGATAGATGAGGGTGAGTTTGTAGTAATACTGGGGCAGTCGGGAGCCGGTAAGTCCACGGTGCTGAATATGCTGGGAGGTATGGATAAACCCACCTCGGGAACAGTAACCGTTGATGGAGCGGTTGTTTCAAAAATGAATGATACGAAGCTGTCGGATTACCGGGCTGAGAAGATAGGATTTATATTCCAGTTTTATAATTTGATACCGAGTCTTACAGCGTATGAAAATGTGGCCTTAACAAAAAGCATAGTAAAGGATGCACTGGATCCCATGGAGATGCTTAAACGAGTCGGACTTGAGAGTCACGCCAAGAAGTTTCCATCCCAGATGTCGGGTGGAGAACAGCAGAGAGTTTCAATAGCAAGGGCGCTTGCAAAGAATCCGAAGATTATTCTCGGAGACGAGCCAACAGGCGCCCTTGATTCAGAGACGGGAGTTAGTGTTCTAAAACTATTAGTAGATATGTCTCACACTTATGGTAATACTGTGATTGTCGTAACACATAATGCCGATATAGCTAAGTGTGCCGATAAGGTTATACGTATGAAAAACGGCAAAATTAGGGAGATAAAGATTAATGATGCTCCGGTACCTGTAGAGGAGGTGGAGTGGTAAATGTTATTTAGAAAAATGCTTAGAGAGATAAGAGGTAATCTGGGACAGTTTCTTTCGGTTATGATTCTTTCTTTTCTGGCTACATTTATATATGCCGGCTTTGAGTCAAATGTAGTCGGCAGTGGTAAAGCGGTTGAAGATTTTCATAAAGCCACTAATATCGCTGATGCCTGGATATACAGCGAAGGCTTCAAGAAAGAGAATCTGGATCAGGTTAAGGACCTGGACTTTGTTAAGGATGCTCAGTTCAGAACCGAAGTGAGAGGAACAACAGTAGATTATGAAGGTGCCCAGCTGGATATATATATCATGGATGAGAGTAAGATACTTACACCTTATCTGTATAAGGGAGCTGCAGATGCCGAGAACCGACTGAAGGAAAAGGACAGCATAGAGTTTGATGGAAAAGATGAGAATGGTGTATGGCTCAACTGGTCCTTTGCAAATGAATGGGACATATCAGTTGGTGATGATATAGAACTTGAATATAACGGAGTCAGATTTACCCGAACGGTTCGTGGACTTATGATGGAACCTGAATACGAATATACAAAAGCAGAAAAAGACAGTGATATCAACTTTAAAACCCTGGCTTATGTGTATATGAGTTACAAGGCATTTCCCATAAGAGAGTATGCTGAGAACCAGGTTAAAAGTGGCAAGATAGATGCTAAGGAATTAAAAGATTCTGATGCATTTAAGGATAAGATTGAAGAAATCGAGAAGAAACTGGCTGACTTCGGAATGACAATTGATGATATCGATAACGATATGCTGCTTGAGAAGCTGGACAAAATGAGCGATGAGGAGCTGATGAAGCTTATTCCTTATTCCACTATGCTGGTAACATTCACAGAGGACGCAAAAGATGAGGCAGCAAAGAGAATCAAGGAAGAAAAAAGCAGCATCAGTGAAATAATGTATTACGAGCAGAGAATATCCGATGCCATAGATAAGAATTATGCAGTAATGGTAGATAAAACATCCATCGTAGGAGTTCAGCGAATAGCAGATGAGCTGTCGCAGCACGATACATTTTCCTATGCGTTTGCTTTTATTTTCCTTATGGTTGCAATACTTGTTATATCAACAACCATGAGCCGCCTTGTGGAGAGACAGCGTACTCAGATCGGAACTATGAATGCTATCGGAATGAAGAGATGGAAGATAGCGGTTCATTACATGAGTTACAGCTTTGTTGTATCCCTTATCGGAGCAGTAGCGGGACTGATAGTCGGACCGAAGGTAGTGGGTAATCTGCTTATAAGTATGCTGATGGAATGGTATATGGTGCCAAATGTATCTGCCGGCTCAAATGCTAAGTTCTATATAGTTTCGGCAGTTGTTGTTGCAGTATGCGTACTAGCTTCATATGTCAGCTGTAAAAAGCTGCTCCGGGTTCCTCCGGCTGCAGCACTTAGACCTGCAGCACCGAAGAAGGCAAAGAGGATTCTTGCAGAGAGGCTTCCGTTCTGGAAACACTTAAGTTTCAGTACACAATATAATTTCAGAGATGTAACAAGAGCTCCCCTCAGGGCTGTTATGGGAATAGTCGGAACGGCTGTGGGAACTGTTCTGGTTTTGTATGCTTTTGGCTGTTATTTTTTGGTGGATGATGTTGTTGAATGGAATTTTGACAAGATACAAAAATACGGTTTTCAGATGACTCTTTCTGAAGATAAAGAAGTAGATTATTTTGATAAGATATGTGATGATGTAAATGGTGAGATGGTGATGATGGATCAGATAGAGCTGGCAACAAAACCGCATGCCTCATCCATGGACAGATTCAAACAGACACTTACCGTTATTGAAGGAAAAGGATTCCAGAATATTACAGATGAAGAGACCAATATTACCGAGATGATTCCGGGAAAAGCAGCTATCACAAGCAGACTTGCCAAGGAAATGGGAGTTGGTATCGGGGATAAAATATACTGGCATATATATTCCAAGAATGAATGGTATGAATCTGAGATAGGACTTATCAACAGGACACCTGAAACGGCAGGTATAACTTTACTCAGAGATGATTTTGAAAAAACCGGATGTGAGTACGTTCCTACTGCAATTCTTACGGATAAGAATATAATGAACTACAGAGATAAAGATGGTATATCCGGTGTCTATGATATGGAAAAGCTGAAGCAGGTATTTATTGAAGGCTATGAAGTAATAAAGTATCTGTTTTATATGATGATGATTTTCTCTGTAATTACTGTAGTTGTAGTTCTCTATAACGCAGGCAATTTGTCCTTCCATGAGAGGCTTAAGGAATTTGCAACGCTTAAAGTTATGGGACTTTCAACCAAGAAGATCAGACGTATCCTGAATCAGGAAAATATCTGGTTTGCTGTCATAGGTATAATAGCAGGTTCGCCTTTTGGAAAGCCATCGCTGCTTGCAATGATGAACAGTAATGGTGATAATTATGATTATTATATTAGTATACCGCCGTTTCTGTATCTGATATCAGGATTATTTGTTCTGGCAGTGGCAGTTATAGTAAGTCTTATGTTTTCAAAGAGGATTAAGAAGCTTGATATGGTAGGAACTCTTAAAGGATTGGAATAGAAATATGAAGAAAGCAAGCAGTGACATATTCAAAAATAATACTATTAGTGAGCTTAAGAATAAGCTCAGCGTTGTTCCATGGTTTAAGGCATATATAGAACAGATACCACAGGAATTTCTTGAGGCAGTTATATCCGGAGAGCATCCGGTTATTAATGTGAATATAAAAAATGATATGGTTATAGAAGCAAGTCTTCAGGATGCTGATGGGAGTGGAAGGGAAAACTGGAAATACTATCTGGCAGAACCATATCCGGGCATCAGGATACTTAGTGGTAATATAACCGGACTTATGAAACTAAATGGAATAGGAACCGGAATTCCTGATACCAGAACCTCGATACTGCATTACTGCGCAAAGGGAAGATGTGAGATCCAGACCAATGATGGAATGTATGCATTCATGGAACCAGGAGTGCTTTGTGTTGAAAGTCATAAGCGAAAAGAAAAGAATTTCAATTTCTACGGTGAAGAATATGAAGGGGTTGAGATAGCCTTTGAACTGGATACCTTTGATGATGAACAGAAAGCTTATCTTAAATCGCTTGGAGTAGACATATATGATATGGAAGAACGGTTTAACCGGGATGCTGAGTATTATATTGGAAATGTCACTGATCTGCTTAAGGCTTCGGAGCTGGAACTTGATACCATAATGAAGGGAGAGAGTCCTGATGGTCTGACACTTTTCCTGTCAGTTCTCAGAATTAACAATCTTGTGAAAAACGGGCATATACTTACTGATGATTCGAAGTTCTATCTGACAAAGGGACAGAGGAAGATTGTATCTGAAATCCATGATTACTTTTTAAATCATATTTCTGAAGATATTACTGTTGAACAGATGGCGGATAAGTATAAGCTCAGCCACGTATCACTAAATAAGTATTTCAGGGTAATGTATGGTGATACAATTCATAAGTATATGCAGAACTATCGTATGGGATTTGCAGCAAAGGAACTTGCAAAGTCAACTAAAAGTGTAGCAGAGATAGCTGCTTTGGTTGGATATGATAATCAGAGCAAATTTTCCGGAGCATTCAAAAAGAAGTACGGAATGACACCACTTGAATACAGACGGTCTGCATCTTAAAGGCATAAACTTATATGTAAAGAACTTTACAAACAAGTTTGAAAAAAGTATTTGTAGCCTGATTTATCCCCTCTTGTCCTACTTATGGAAAATGCGTTAAAATATGTAGATGATAAATAATTTAGGGGTATGAACATATGTATAACGGTGTACAGTTTATAGACACTTTCAGGGATTATCAGGCAAGGGTGCTTTCTCAGATGCAAGAGATGCTGGGGGATGGGCGCCTTCATATATCAGCTGCGCCGGGAGCAGGAAAAACGGTTCTCGGTCTGGAGGCAATAAGACGTCTTGGAAACAAGGCGCTTATTCTTGTGCCGACAATTAATCTGAGAAATCAGTGGAAGGAAAGATTTCTTGGGTTGTTTATAAGTGCAGATAATCCGGAACTTAGAGCTTATTGGAACGAAAACTTTTCTACTGATATAAAAAATCCGGGAATCATAACATGTACCACATATCAGGCTTTATACAGCATTTATTCAAAAGAAGACGGTGGTTCAGCGTCAGTTTCACAGACTGGTTCATTTTCCGATTTTGATGGAATGATTAAATATTATAAAGAGCTGGGTATCAGCACGGTGTGTCTTGATGAGGCACATCATCTGAAGCGAGAGTGGTGGAATGCACTTACGGAATTTTTGGAACAAATGAATTCCAAACTGATTGCACTTACAGCCACACCTCCTATGGATACATCTGATCTGGAATGGAGAAGATATATAAGTCTGTGCGGTGAGATTGATCTGGAAATATCAATTCCAGAAATGGTCGTAAAGAAATGTCTCTGCCCGCATCAGGATTTTCTCTATCTATGTAAGCCAAGTGAACTTGAAGAGAAAAAGGTTGAACAGGAGTTGCTGAGAAATCAGGCATCAGAGCAGGAAATACTCAGAAACCGGGAACTTTATAATGAAATCAAAAAGCTTCCGGTGCTTATAAGACCTGCTGAATATAGAGATTTCATCCTGAAGAACCCTGATTATATGAGTCATCTTATAAAATATGCTGCATATATTAGAAGTACAGTACAGGTTGAGTTTGAAGGAAGCATGGAACTGGCAAATGCAGCTTATAACCTTTGGGATAAAAATATTCAAAGCCTCGTGCAGGAGGAGTTTGAAAAAAATGAAGCACTGACTGTTGTGACTAAGAGTAATCCGGTAAAGAGAAAACTAGATACATCAAGCTGGCTGCTTCCACTTATGAAGGATATTTTGGAAAATGATCCGTTAAGCTATAGTGATAATCTTAAGAGTGCAATTAGTACAACATTGGCGAATAATCATCTTCTGAAAGATGGAAAGGTTCAGCTCAGATTCAGCACGGAAGGTATTGATAAGGTTCTGAAGAATTCAACTACAAAACTGAATGCTATAGTAGATATATTAAAATGTGAATCAGCAGTAATGGGTAATGAGCTTAGAGCTCTTGTGCTGATGGACAATATTCGGAAGGAAGACCTTTTAAAAGTAGAAACAGAAGAATCATTGACAGATCTGGGAGTATCTACAGTGTTTGAAAGGCTGAGACGACAGGAACATCTGGGAAATCTTGAAAAGTATTTTGAGATGGAAACAGAAGCAAACCCTTCAGCAACAAGGGTTTATCGAACAAGGATTGGTGTTCTGACAGGCAGTCTGGTGATTCTGCCTGATGGAGTCATACAGGAGCTTATTTCAGATCTGGGACTTGGTATCAAGGCTAAGAATCTGGGGACAACAGGTTATTCAACACTTGAATCGGGAAGTGACATTTTCGACCAGATCGTAACACGTATTACGGATTATTTCTGCAGGGGAAAGATTGAGATTCTGATAGGAACAGCGGCTCTTCTCGGTGAAGGCTGGGATGCTCCGGAAGTTAATACGCTTATTATCGGAAGCACGTCATCAACCTATGTTAAGACGAATCAGATGAGGGGAAGAGCTCTTCGTATTATTCCCGGTAATCCTGAAAAAGAGTCCAATATATGGCATCTTATGGCTGTATCAGATCAGGTTAATGATACAACTGAGTTTAAAAATATGCAGCAGCGATTCGGTACAATTGTTGGTATCAGTATGGACGGAAGAAGAGTTGAAAATGGTATAGCGCGACTTTCTGACGGGATGCATACCATGGCTGACACTGAGGGATGGAACAAATGGATGCTGGAACGTTCCTGTGACAGGCAGTTTTACAGGAAAAGCTGGGAAAATGTACCATCAGTATTCAGATCTTCTGAGGTTAGAAATGTAGTAACGCCACGAATTACCAATAAAACCTCAGGCTTTTTCTCCAGCATCAAGGGGCTTTCACCTGCGCTGCAGATGCAGGTTGCAAGTGGTACTCTAAGTGCCATGAAATCTCTGGGAATGGTTTCGAAAGGATGTGAACTCAAGGTATCTGTAAGAGGAGATAAAAGATCGTTTTATATTGATGATGCCTCAGAACATGAAAGCCTACTGTTTGCAAACTGTATAATGCAGGCCTTTTCACCTATAGTTGCACCCAGATATATACTAAGCTATGGACTGTTTTTCAAAAAATATGTTCCGGTTCCTAAAGAATTTTCAGGAAAAGAGGATGTTGCAATTCAGTATAAAATACATCTCAAGGCAAGAAATATGATTAGAACAGATACTGAAACAGGTAAAGTAAAGCTTCTGGAAATTCGGCTTAGTCCTGAGTATAGGAACATTACCCGCGAAAGTGCCCAGATAATACGTGAACTTATATAAAAAGGAATTATATTTTTGCAACCTATAATTATTATAGTTTAAAAATGGAGCAAAAGTTCCAGATTGGAGCGGTTTTAACTGAATATAAATGCTATTATGCCAAGGTCAAAGGGCTGAATACCCTATGCCTTGGCATTTTATTTGGGGATCTATAAGAAAGGAAATATATATGTTTATTAATCTTAAGAATGCAAAGAAGATATACGGAAAGGGAGAAAGTGAAGTCCGGGCTTTGGATGGTGCAAATCTTGAACTTGAAGAAGGTGGAGTATATGTAATACTTGGACCTTCGGGAAGTGGTAAGTCAACGCTTCTTAACATGCTTGGGGGATTGGATCATCTGGATGACGGAAACCTTGAGATCGGAGGAGTAACACTTTCTAAAATGAAGGATAAGGAGCTGGTGGAATATAGAAGGTCAGATGTTGGTTTTGTCTTTCAGTTTTATAATTTGATTCCAGATCTTACAGTTAAGGAGAATATACAGGTGGTTGCTGACATAACAAAGGAGCCCCTTGATATAGATGAGGTTATGGAAGCCGTTGATATTAAAAAGTATGAGCATCATTTTCCATCTGAACTATCAGGTGGACAGCAGCAGAGAGTCAGCATAGCAAGAGCACTTATAAAGAACCCAAAGATACTGCTTTGTGATGAGCTGACCGGAGCGCTTGATACCAAGTCAGCCAAACTTGTTCTTAAATTTGTAGAGCAGGTTAATCAGAGATTTCATACAACAATAATTATCATAACCCATAATGAAGCGATAGCAGGAATGGCTGACAGAGTAATACGAATAAAGGACGGACAGGTATCCTCCAATAAAGAGAATGATACAAGGATTCCTGCTGCTGAACTGGAGTTGTAATGAATAGGTAGTGGAAGAAAAAACGGAAAAGTTCGTTATTATAAATATATGAGGAAAAGAAAGATGACTCTGAAAAAACGATATTTAAGAAATATAAAAAACAATCTCTCTTTCTATATCTGTGTATGCATTTTGACTACTCTTGTTGTTGTCCTGTATCTTGATTTTGCAGCAGCAGCTGTGAAGATCGGTGGCGACCTGGATGTTTTCTATGACAGGTTTAAGGTTGAAAATGCACAGTTTACAGTAGAGGATGAGATAAGTGAAGAAGATATAGAAAAGCTGGAAAAGAAGTATGACATTCTTCTGGAAAAGCAGAGATATATTGATTATAAAGTTGATAAGGACAATACAGTTATTGGTGATAAAAAAAGTGATAAAAATGTAGTTAATGCTAAAGATGACGGATATGAATATGAGCTGCGCATAATGAGTGTACCGAAGAAGATTAATCTCTTTGTTATGGCAGATGGAGATGTTATTACATCGAAGCCGGGGACTGAAGTTGATAAAGGAAAGATTATTATCAATACTGGCCTTGCAAAAGGAAATAATATCGCTAAGGGTGACATGATAACTCTGGCAGATAATAAGTTTGAATATTCAGGTGAATTTGAACGAACAGATTATCTGTTTCCGATTAAAGATACATCAGATACATTTGCTTTAAAATCAGAGTTCGGAATCGGTATGATCAGCGATGAAGAATTTGAAGAATTAGTAGAGGATGCTCTTGATTCTGATAAAGAATCCGAGGGTGACTCTGATATTAAAGAATACTACGTCATCAGATATAATAAGGATAACGAGAGTGAAGTAAGAAAAGCTATTAACAAAGAATACAGCATGCTTTCTTATCTGAAAGCTGAGACCAATACCAGAACCAATATTCCTAAAACAGAGATAGAAGAAACTTCAAATATGATGAATATTGTCATTCTTATTCTGGTTATTTTTATCTCAATTATTATATCTGTTGTAATTGGAAGAAAGATAAAAAATGATCGAAGACAGATAGGTGTTTTGATCGCTTTGGGATACAGAAAAAATGAACTGTCAATGCATTACGCAATGTATGGAATTATCCTGGGACTGCTTGGAACAGGAATGGGAGTTATTCTTTCACTTCTTTTGTCGGATAAACTTTTAAGTAATTTATTCTACAAGATCGAACCTATTCCTACAGCGTACAGTATTTCTATTTCAAACATGCTGATAGCAATTCTGGTACCTACCGGTCTGTATACATTTTCGGTATACAGATCTGCAAGAAAAGTAATGAAGACGGATGTTATTACCATGATATCAGGAAGAAGTCATGGAGGTGTGGCATCTAAGCTTCGCATGAAGAAGAGTCGTTTAAGCGTAAAGACAAAGTTTAAACTGAGACAGATATTTGGAAAGCCCGGACGCAGTATCATAGTGGTAATCGGTCTTGCCTTCGGTGGCATGCTTTATGCTTTCTGTCTTTCCTGTATCGATTCGATGGATGCCTATGTAAAGCACACAGTAGATCAGATCGGAACTTTCAACTACGAATATTTTCTGAAGACGCCGGAGCTTGGAGAGCCGGAGAAGGGAAATGCGATCCTCGGTGTTAGCTACGAGGTAAAGGGCAGAGAGGATATACTTATGCTCCTGGGAATTGATAGTCCGGATATGATCAACTTTAAAGATACAGATGGAAATGAACTGGACTTCGAAGAAGACCATTACTACATCACATCCATGGCAAGTTTGGCCTTTAATACCGAAGTCGGTGATGAGATAACTATAGTCGATCCCATAACACTGGATGAATATACGGTGAAGATTACGGATATAGTAAAGAATGATTCCCAGGCTGCTATCTATTGCTCCAGAAGGAATGCTGTTGAGTTACTTGATATTGATATCGAAGAATATAACAAGTTGTCAAGGCTGGATGAAATGAGTGAAGATGATATCATGGATATCGTTTATGATAAGCTGGATATTGATATGGATAAAATCGAGGAAGCAGCAGCTAAAATGGAAACGGATCCTACAAGTGTAGACAGTGAAACTCTTGATATGATGGAGCGGGCCAAGGATCTAACAGAGGATGATATCAAGGACACTATAGAAGGGCTGACGGCTGAGGAATTAGGCGTTAGTGAACTGAAGCTGCCATACAATGTAATTATGTCTGAGGAACAGGTAGATATAGATAGTGACAAGCTGGTTAAAACTATATCCAAACAGTCTCTTGCAGACCAGATCAATGAAGTTAAGACAAGCATGGAAGACCTGGTTGGAGTAATCAACATATTTGCAATTATCATCTGTGTTGTAGTTGTTTACATGATGGTAAATGTACTAATTACAGAATCCACTCCATCAGTATCCATGCTTAAGGTTTTAGGCTACAGAAATAGGGAAATCAATTCAATGGTTTTGAATGTATATCATTTCCTTGTTCCTATAGCGATAGTGCTCAGCTTTCTTCTTGGATTCTTCGGAACAAAGGGAGTCTTTAATGCAAATGTGTCAGTTTATAAGACTTATCTGGCAACTTGCATCTATCCTATATCGATAGTGAAGATGACTATACTGGTACTTGTAAGCTATATTCTTTCATTGCTTCTGCTTAGAGGAAAGGCCGGTAAGGTTGATCTGGTTGAAAGTCTTAAAGACAATAGGGAATAAAAAATCTGTTATACGAAAACTAAAAATAGTTATTGACAAGAATAAGCGAACGGTGTATTCTAACAAATGTTTTAGAAAACACTGTTCGCTTTTAACGTTGAATATAATTGGTGACATTTGATAAGGGAGTTACTGATATGCCGAGAGACAAAACAGAAAATCATGAAAAAATAATAGAGTCAGCATTCGCTGAGTTTCTTGAATATGGATTTAAGGATGCATCTATGAGAAGGATTGCAGAAGCATGCGGAATGAGTGCATCGGGACTTTATAAACATTTTCCGAGTAAAGAGGATATGTTTTCTGCGTTGGTCGAGCCTACTGTCGAAGGCTTTTTTGATCTGCAGAAAGAATTAGAGAGCGCCTATTATGCTGATATCGAGACATGCAAGCCGGAGGAAAGCTGGAGCAGCAAGAAAGAAACTGTTGTAGCAATGGAGTATATTTATGACCATCTGGATGAATTCCGTCTGCTCATATGTAAATCTCAGGGTACAAGATATGAAAACTTTACTCATGATCTTGCTAAGCTGGAAGAGAAAGTAACTCTTAAATATATGAATGAGCTGAAGAAGAATGGCATCCCGATAAATGATGTGCGAAAAAAAGAATTTCACTTACTTACTACGGTGAGTGTAGAGGCTGTTTTTCAGGCTGTGATTCATGATTTTTCCAGAAAAGAAGCTATGCATTATGCTGAAACCTTAGAGAAATTTTTTGAACCGGCATGGAAGGCACTATTTGGACTATAAGTATACTTTGTATAGCAATGCTATAAGCTTTTGCAAAGCCCCGTAATAACGGGGCTTATAACAGACTATCTGGTTAGATAAAACTAATTATAGATATACCAATATAACAAGAAAGGATGAGGGAAATGCAGGAAAAAACAAATAAGAAAGAAAAGAAAAGATCCACAATCAGCTGGGTGCTGGAATTTGCGGGGATGGATAAGAAATCTTATCTACTCAGCATATTCTTCTCAATCATCAGTGTATCAGCGGGCTTTATACCCTATATGTTTATTGCGCGTATAGTAAGGGCACTGGTAGAAGGAGAAAAGGATATGAATTACTATCTAAAGCAGTGTGGTTTTATAGCTATCTGCTGGGTAGTAAATAAGCTGTTTCATACTATCTCAACAACACTCTCTCACAGGGCAACATTTGCGGTTCTGGCAGAGATAAGAAGAAGGCTTACAAAGAAGCTCAGTGTTATGCCCCTGGGGGATGTTCTGGATGATTCATCAGGTTCTTATAAGAACATAATTGTGGAACGAGTTGACTCTATAGAGACTACGCTGGCTCATATAGTTCCTGAGGTTATAGGAAATGCGGTTGTACCGATTGGAATCTTTGTAATTATGCTTGTTATCGATTGGAGACTGGCACTTCTTTCGCTTATAAGTGTTCCGGTGGGATTGATATTTTATGGTCTTATGATGATGGGATCAACAGAGAGATTCCAGAACACCATCGTTAAAACAAAGGCATTAAATGATACGGCAGTTGAGTACATAAATGGTATCGAGGTTATAAAGGCATTTGGTAAAACAAAGAGCTCTTATGAGAAGTTCACTGTTGCTGCAAAGGAAGGTGCAGACTGCTTTATTGAGTGGATGAGAGCCTGCAATGTATGGCAGAATCTTGCGCTGACCATAATGCCTGCTCAGCTTCTGACACTGCTTCCGTTTTCAGGATGGTTCTATATGACAGGAAGAATAGATGGTGCGGATGCGCTTATTATGATAATTCTCACTCTTGGACTTATATCTCCGATGATGATAGTTGCCGGCCATATGGATAACATGTCTAAAACGGGTTCGATCATTGAAGAGGCAACTTCTATCCTATTAAAAAGAGAGCTTGTTCGTCCTGATTCTTTAAAAGAGATTCCGAAGAACAGCACCATAGAATTTAAAAATGTTCATTTTGGTTATGACGAAACTGAAGTTCTACACGGTATTAATCTTATGATAAAAGAAGGAACTGTAAATGCGCTGGTTGGTCCTTCAGGTTCAGGAAAGTCAACAATTGCAAAATTGATTGCATCTTTCTGGGATCCTGATTCGGGAAGGATAACCTATGGTGGCGTAGATATAAGAGATATTCCCCTTAATGATTACAACAAATATATAGCATATGTATCCCAGGACAATTACCTTTTTGACGAAACAGTTATGGAGAATATCCGTATGGGAAGACCGGATGCCTCTGATGAAGATGTTATAAATGCAGCAAAGGCGTGTGGCTGTCATGACTTTATCATGGGACTGGAGAAGGGTTATGACACAATAGCCGGAGGAGCAGGTGGACATTTGTCCGGAGGAGAAAGACAGAGAATAAGTATTGCAAGAGCTATGCTGAAGGATGCCCCTGTGGTAATACTTGATGAGGCTACTGCTTATACGGATCCTGAAAATGAAGCCCTTGTACAGGAAAGTGTTGCAAAGCTTATTTCCGGCAAAACACTTATTGTAATAGCACACAGGCTTTCAACTATTGCTACAGCCGATCAGATAATAGTAGTAAATGATGGAAGTGTTGAATCAGTAGGAAAACAGGAGGAGCTTTTGAAGAAATCCTCGCTATATAAGGAAATGTGGGATGCCCATATATCATCAAAGGATTCGGAGGTAGCATAATGTTTAAAACACTGAAACTTTATTTTGATTTTGCTGATGAAGTGAATAGAAAGAAGCTTTATACAGCCATGTTTCTTGGAGTTCTGAAGGCGATATTTGCCACCCTCAGAATTCCGGCAATTGCGGTAATCCTTCAGGGGATACTGGATAAAAATATGAGCATGCAGAATGTGCGTATGTCAGTACTTATTATGCTGCTTTCCTTAGCAGGACAGGTTCTTATAGGACTTAAAACAACCATGCTTCAGACAGAGGGCGGCTATAATACGTGTTCATCGAAACGTATCGAGATAGCTGAACATCTGAGATATCTTCCCATGGGATTTTTTAACGCAAATAGTTTGGGTCAGATTACAAACATCACTACGAATACCATGGAACAGCTTGCTGATGTGGCAACGCTTGTTGTAATGATCACAACTCAGGGAATAATAACTACAGGTGTGATACTTGTTTTTGTAGCGATCTTTGATATAAGAATTGCACTTATACTTTTAGTTGGTATATTTATTTTCTCTTTCTTTAATACTATGATGCAAAAGGCTACAATTCCGGCTGCACCTAGGGTAGCAAAGGCAGGAGAGACACTTGTATCAGCAGTAATTGAATATGTTCAGGGAATAGCTGAGGTTAAGAATTTCAATCTCACGGAAAAGACGGCAAAGAAACTGGAGAGTGCCATTAAGGAAAAACAGATGGCGGATACTAAAATGGAATTCACGGTTATTCCGTTCATGTGCCTTCAGGGAATTGCTACAAAGTTTACCGGAGTTGTTATGTGCCTCATGTCAATATTCTTTTATCTGAATGGAAGTATGCCGCTGCTCTACGCAATTCTAATGATTATTTCTTCATTTATGATTTATGAGAGTCTTGATATGATGGGCGGCTTCTCAGCACTTATGAGAAATGTAAATATTATCGTAGATAAAACAAATAAGGTACTGGATATTCCTCCTATGGATATTGAGGGTGAGGATATAACTCCAAAGAATATGGATATTGAACTTAAGAATGTTACATTTGCTTACGAGGATAAAACAATAATAGACGGAGTTTCTCTTAAGATTCCTGCAAATACAACGACAGCGATAGTAGGACCTTCAGGTGGAGGAAAGACAACTCTTACAAATCTTATGGCGAGATTCTGGGATGTTAAGAGTGGTGAAGTATTACTCGGGGGAAGAAATGTAAAGGATTACAGTTTTGACAGTCTGATGAAAAACTTCAGCTTCGTATTCCAGAGAGTATATCTCTTTGAAGACACAATTGCGAATAACATCCGATTTGGAGAACCGGATGCATCAATGGAAAGAGTGATTGAGGCAGCAAAGAAAGCAAGATGTCATGATTTTATAATGAGTCTTCCAAATGGTTATGATACGGTAATCGGCGAAGGCGGTGCCTCACTTTCAGGCGGAGAGAAGCAGAGATTATCTATTGCAAGAGCAATCATGAAGGACAGTCCGATCATTATACTTGATGAAGCAACGGCAAATGTAGATCCTGAGAATGAAAAAGAGCTTACAGAAGCTATTGAGAATCTCACAAGAGAAAAGACAATCATCATGATAGCTCACAGATTAAAAACTGTAAGACATGCCGATCAGATATTTGTTGTTGATAAGGGTAAGATCGTTCAGAAAGGAAAACATGAGGAACTGATAAAGGAGGATGGCATATATAAGACCTTTGTTTCAGGAAGAAAACAGGCAGTAAGCTGGAAGATAGCCTAATAGGATTTATACAAAAAACTTCTGAAAAATAAATAACAAAAAAACTTCTGAAAAAGAAATGCTTGATTTTAAACAATAGGTATGATATAACTAACAAAGGTTATTCATAATTAACCCCTAGCGATTATGATGTGACAGATTAAGAATACTCTGGAATGTGGCGTGATAATTGATCTGTCACATTATATTTCCTACCGAGTTAGATATAACTAACTATATGGAGTGTGTCATGTTTGATGAAATGATTGTTGAATTCTGCTCGCCTACACTTGCGGGAATAAAGACGGGAAATCTGTTTTCATATGAATATTGTGACTATAATCAATTTGTGAAGGATGTTAGAAGGGTTAACATTATTTTATTAAAAAAGGGGATCGAGTTAATACCTATCAGGTGTCTGAATCACAGAGCTCTTATTTATATATTTCGACCATCCTTCCTGGAAAAAGACTTCTGTGATAAAGACACCTCCCAACTTTTAAAAGAACTTGGTTATGATACTTTGAATGCTGCGGCGTGTGTAAGATGTCTCAGTAATAAAATAAACACTATTAATTCAAGTAAGGAATTTCCTCATGAGATAGGCCTGTTTTTAGGATATCCCGTTGAGGATGTGAAGGGTTTTATAAAGTATAAGGGTGAATGTTCAAAATGTATAGGATGCTGGAAGGTATACGGAGATGTAATGAAGGCTGAGGATACATTTGACAGATACAAGAAGTGCACGAATGACTATATGGCTAGATTTAAGCAAGGTACAACGCTTGATCAGCTGGCTGTTTGTGCATAGATGCTCCGAACAGGTCGGAGTTAAATAATACATTAGGGTATATCCCTGGAAAGGAAATAATATGAGTAAAGTAGCAGTAGTTTTTTGGAGTGCCACAGGCAATACTGAGGCAATGGCAAATGCAGTGGCAGAAGGGGCAAGAGGCAAAGGTGCTGAAGTGACGGTTCTTGGAGCTTCCGAGTTTTCTGCTGCAAATGTTGGTGAGTATGACGCCATCGCATTTGGATGCCCTGCTATGGGTGCTGAGGTTCTTGAGGAAACAGAGTTTGATCCAATGTTTACATCTGTAGAAACTTCTCTTGGAGGAAAGAAGATAGGTATCTTTGGTTCATATGGCTGGGGAGACGGACAGTGGATGAGAGACTGGAAGGATCGTTGTGACAGTGCAGGAGCTGCTCTTGTGAATGATGGAGTAATGGCTAACAATGCTCCTGATGACGCGGCGATTTCAGAATGCAAAGCTCTTGGAGAAGCTCTTTGTTAATTGATTTAGTAAAAAAGGGTGAGTAAATCATATGATTCTCGTTAATCTTGTGGTAGGGATTAAATGATGCACTAAGTAAGGCTTTACTCATCCTTTTTATACATTTCTATAATCAAGGAAGGAGATTTGATATGTATCTTGAAATTGAAAAGGTAGTAGGAAGAGAAATTCTCGATTCAAGAGGTAATCCTACAGTAGAGGCTGAGGTTTATCTTATTGACGGAACAGTTGGAAGAGGAACTGCTCCAAGTGGAGCTTCAACAGGTGAATTTGAGGCGCTTGAGCTTCGTGACGGAGATAAGGATCGTTATCTCGGAAAGGGTGTACAGAAAGCTGTCGAAAATATAAATACAACAATAAACGAAGTGCTTGTAGGCATGGATGCATCTGACACTTATGCAGTAGATGAAGCTATGATAAAGGCCGACGGAACAAAGGATAAGTCTAATCTCGGAGCAAATGCAATTCTTGCCGTTTCTATTGCGGCAGCACGTGCAGCAGCTATAGCATTAGACATTCCTCTTTACAGGTTTCTCGGTGGTGTACAAGGGACTAAGCTACCAGTACCTATGATGAATATCCTCAATGGTGGTGCTCATGCAGATAGTGCTGTTGATACACAGGAATTTATGATAATGCCTGTTGGTGCACCTTCATTTAAAGAGGCGCTCAGATGGTGTGCAGAAGTATTCCATAAGCTTAAGAGCCTTATAAAGGACATGGGAGATGTTACTGCAGTTGGTGATGAGGGAGGATTTGCTCCTAATAAATTAAAGAGTGATGAGGAAGCTATTGAGAAGATTCTTGAAGCTATAAAAGCAGCAGGCTTTGAGCCGGGTAAGGACTTCATGATTGCTATGGATGCGGCTTCGTCAGAATGGAAGAGTGAGAAAGGAAAGGGATTCTATAAACAGCCTAAATCAGGAAAGGAATTTACATCAGATGAGCTTATCGCTCACTGGGAGTCACTTGTAGATAAGTATCCGATCATCTCTATCGAGGATGGACTTGATGAAGAAGATTGGGAAGGCTGGCAGAGAATGACAGAGAAGATTGGAAGCAAGGTTCAGCTTGTTGGTGATGATCTCTTTGTTACAAATACAGAAAGACTTTCAAAGGGTATCAGCCTTGGTGCCGGTAACTCAATACTTATCAAACTTAATCAGATAGGTTCTGTTTCAGAGACACTTGAAGCTATCAAGATGGCTCACAAGGCAGGGTATACAGCTATATCATCACACAGATCAGGTGAGACAGCTGATACAACAATTGCTGATCTTGCAGTTGCACTTAATACATGCCAGATTAAGACAGGTGCTCCTAGTCGTTCAGAGCGTGTAGCTAAGTACAATCAGCTTCTTCGTATAGAGGAAGAACTGGGAGCTTCAGCTAAGTATCCACAGATGGATGCATTTAACGTAAAGAAATAATAACAAGGTTAACCTTGGTTGTTTTTTCAACCTTTTTCTTTAAGCCTCGCTTCGGCGGGGCTATTATATTGCTATATGAACCTTTTTTACCTATAGAGCTATTTAAGGGAAAACTTGCTTTATATTATAATTGATTAAATGCTCAGAAATATTTATATTAGTAAAAAGGGAGGAATCTATGTACACAGAGGAAGAAAAAAAGCTTATTAAGAAAAAAGTTTTAAAAACCATGAAGAGTAAGGGATTTTTGAAGAAGAAGATTTTAGAGAGAATCTCGGACTCCGATTTTGAGATAGTATGGAAGGATGCTCATAAGAGACTTGCAAAAATGTATGCTGAACATATGGATCTTCCGGATGGAGTTAAAACACATACAGATGGTTTTATCTTTCCTGCAGCCGCTGTATATCTATCGTTAAAGAAGGTAAAACCGGACATTGCTTATGATATAATGAAAACGGCTATGGCAGAAAAATCACAGGAAGAAGGACGTAAGTTTGCCAAGTATATGAAGATTCCTGGTTTTGCAAAATTCTTTCTTGGTATGTGGGATCCGATAAGTCATAAGATGTTCGGTGAAAGCTCAGGATTTAAAAATGTTTTTTATCCGAAGGAAAAGAATTGTTACAAGATGGATATTATAGAATGTCCATATCACAAGTATCTTTCGGAGCAGGGATGTCCGGAGCTGAATATATTGTTCTGCGATAATGATGTTTATATGTACGGAAATCTTCCAAAGTTGAAGTTTACAAGAACCCAGACCATAGGTGCAGGGGGAGAACTCTGTGATTTCAAGATGGAATTCGTGAAAAATAAATAAGAAAGTATAGAGAGAAAAAATGAATAAAGAAATTAGTTTTGAAGACATCAAAGACTTTGACGAGGACTTTAATAAGGACCGAGCAAATGCTCTTGCTATGAATGCGGTTACATCAAACGGTATTAATGCCGCAGCTATGAGCCATGAGGCAAAGGCTGTAAACCAGTTTGGATTCTCCGTTGAAGTTGAAGCAGGGAAGGTGTGTAATCAGAAACAGTCAGGACGTTGCTGGATGTTTGCGTCATACAATGTTATGAGGCTTGAAATAATGAAGAAGCTTAATATTGAAAATATGGAGCTTAGCCAGAACTATCCGCTGTTTTACGACAAACTCGAGAAGGCAAATCATTTCCTTGAGAACATGCTTGATGTAATAGATGAACCATTAGATAGCAGAGTTGTAAGTTATCTCCTAAAAGATCCGATGGGAGATGGTGGACAGTGGGATATGTTCAGAAGTCTTGTAGCAAAGTATGGTGTGGTTCCAAAGGAAGTAATGCCTGAGACAAATGTTTCAAGCGCAACCAGAGAAATGGACACATATCTTACAACAAAGCTTCGCGAATTTGCATCCCAGTTCAGAAAGAAATATGCAGCAGGTGTATCTGTTGATGAACTTAGAGTTGATAAAAAAGAGATGATGAAGGTTATATATCGAATGCTGGTTATATCACTTGGAAAACCGCCGGTTAAATTCACATGGGAGACAAGGGATAAGGAAAAGAACTTTATCAAAGTATCCGATATTACTCCACAGGAATTTTTTAAAGAGTATGTGGGATGGAATCTGGATGAGTATGTAACCGTAATAAATGCACCGACGAAGGATAAGCCATATGGAAAAACATATACTGTACAGTATCTTGGAAATGTAAGAGATGGAGCATATCCGGTTAAATATTTGAATCTTCCGATGGATGACCTCCGAGAGCTTGCGATAAAACAGTTAAAGGATGATAAAGCAGTATGGTTTGGCAGCGATGTTGGACAGTTCTCTGACAGAAAGGGTGGATACCTTACATCAGATATCCTGCGTGTTGATGAATTGTTCAATACTGAATTTGGTATGACGAAAGAGGAAAGACTTGATTATGGAGACAGCATGATGACTCATGCAATGGTTATAACCGGAGTTGATCTTGATGATGTAGGCAAGCCAATCAGATGGAAGGTAGAAAACAGCTGGGGAGATGACGTAGGAGAAAAGGGCTTCTATGTTATGGATGATAAGTGGTTTGGAGAATATGCATTCCAGATTCTTTTAGAGAAAAAGTATCTGTCTGATGAGCAGAAGGCTGCTTTTGAGACAGAACCGATAGTACTTAAGCCATGGGATCCAATGGGAAGCCTTGCAATATAGGTATTCAAAAATATATATAGCTTTACCGCAGTTGCTCTATAAAAGAGAAACTGCGGTTTTTTGTATTGCAGTTCAGATGGTTAAATGTTATTATATTTTGTTAGATAAAACTAATTAGAGGTTGATTTATGAAATATGGATTGATAGGCGTTGTTATGCCACTTATTCTTGATAAAGTAACATATAATTATCTTACAAGTGATGGCGTTGATGTAACAAAAGAGTTTAAAAGACGGGTAAAAGCTGAATATAAAGCTATGGTAAAAAGAACTCCCGGTCTTGCGAAGGATAATAGTCTGGCAAAGAATTTATATATCGGTTGTTATCTCCTCGCCTTTCCTAAAGCACATCCGGGTATTGTCACAGAAGAACGCTTTGAGGGAATGATAAAGGCCATGTGCGATGAGATGGTTAAAAGAGGAAAAGAAGATGACAGTGCTATCTCTGAGAAAAGCAAAAAGGAAAGAGAAGAAGCTGCAATAAAGTCACAGACTTCAAGTTATGAGATGGACTGGGTTTCGACCTTCAAAAGAGGAGAAGATGGAACCAGCTATGAATTCACATATACTAAGTGTGGACTCTGTGAGCTTGGTCGAAGAGAGGGCTGCTTTCATCTTATAAAGTACTTATGTAAGACAGATTACATAAGCTATGATATGGGAGGTGCAAAGCTTGTCAGAGAACATACCATAGCAAATGGTGATGAGTTTTGTGATTTCCATGTTTATAAAAAATGAGTTCATATATGTGTAGAAATAAATAAAGAATAGTGAGGTAATACGATGGGGATTGCTTTGATAGAAGGACTTATATGGTCTGTTTTATGGGTTATATATGTATATGTGATAGTTACCAAGTTTCCATGGCAGATGATGCATGATTATCCGGAGGACATACAGAAAGCTGCAACGCTTTCTGAACCAACGGGCAAACAAAAAAGGAATGCGAAGCTTTTTGGAACTATAGGTTCTTTAGTTATATTTGCAAGCCTGATTGGATTTGGTCTGGTTCAGTTTTACCATAAAGATTTATCCTTCTTAGCTATATTAATCCATATATTCATCATTGGAATGACATGGAATGTTATAGATCTTCTGATTATGGATTGGCTTATTATCTGTATCATTACGCCAAAGTGGGTTGTGATAGAGGGGACTGAAGGATGCAAGGGCTATAAGGATTATATGTATCACTTTAAAGGTTTTTTAATAGGCTGTGTATATACAGCAATTATGGCACTTGTAATATCAGGAGTTGATTACCTGCTGTTAAGATTTGTGTTGTAGTTTGAGCGATTGAGCAATGAATTGAAGTAGAAGGGTGATAGAAAAATGGAAGGTTTGGTAAATAGGACAATTCGCAGATATTTAAAGAAGCATTATCCAAGGAGTATGAAGAAAATAATAGCAAGGGCTGAAAGAATCCGCCCAAAGCTTATGAAGAAAGCACCAAACTTGGGTGGTAAGGAGAATTCTCTGGCAGGAAACCTTAATATGTTTATTCTGTTTCTCTCCTACTATGAAGCAACTAATCATAGGATGGCAGGCGAGGCAATTGATGAAATAATTGATGATATATACAAACACTTATATTTATTGAACAAGATTATGGATATCAATAATAAGAGATTTCTTAAACTGTTAAGAAAGTATCTATATAGGAGCTATCAAAAGTATGCCGACAAGGTTTCTGAAAAGAGAAGCAAAGGGCAGTGGATGGATACATGGGGGATGATAGTTAATCCTAATAATGAAGATATAGGTTTTGCATTTACTCTTGTAGGATGTCCTCTTGCTGAGTATGCAAAGAAATATGGATATATGGAGTTAATGCCTCATATGTGTGCGTTTGATCATACATATGCAAAACTTATGCATGCAAAACTGATCAGAACACATACCGTTGCTACAGGGGCGGAATCTTGTGATTACTGGTATGTTCCGGACAAGAGCAAAACGGCAAGAGAATATAAAGGCGTAATAGTATAGATTGGAGGAAACGATAATGGGACTTTTTAATGATTTTATTAACCAGACAAGAAAACCGGAGGGATTTCTTGGAAAGATGATGGTAAATGGCATGAATGGCGGCCACGCAAAGCTTGCAGATTGGGGAATGTCACACCTTACAAAGATTAATCCAAAGGAGATTGTTGAGATAGGCTGTGGCGGTGGCAGAAATGCAGGAGAACTTCTTAAAAGATATTCGGAAGCTAATGTGACAGCAATAGATTACTCTGAAGTATCAGTTGCAAAGGCAACTTCATATAATCAAAAGATGATTGAAGCTGGCAGATGCATAGTCAAGCAAGGGGATGTGTCTCAACTTGATCTGCCTGAGGAAACCTATGATCTTGCAACTGCATTTGAAACTATTTATTTCTGGCCTGGCCTTGAGAAGTGTTTTGCTGAGGTTGCAAAGGTTCTTAAACCGGGTGGAGTTTTTATGATTGTTAATGAATCAGATGGTACAGATGAAGCTAGTCTAAAATACGAGCAAAAGATAGAAGGCATGAAGTGTTATACAGGCGAAGCCATAGAAGAGGCTCTTAAGGCTGCCGGTTTTAGAAAAACAAAAACTATTCATCATAGTACAAAGCCATGGATAACAGTACTTGCAAAGAAGTAAAGGAGACCAGAGCAAAAGATGAATAATCAGAAGAGGAACGCAATCCTAGGATTTGTTGGAGCGGTATTATTTATGATTGGTGATTGCCTGCTCTATGTGTATCCGGGACGTGATATGAATCTGGACATTGATCCGATATTTGCTGAGATGCCCGTATGGAGATTTACCGTATCTGCATTCTGTGGTTTCGTTGGTATGGCGTTTATGTTATTTGGATTTCAAAGCCTGTATTCTATGACACAAATGGTTTGTGGAAGAACCTTGCAGGTTTTGATGATTGCCGGGGCAGCCGGTGTAGGAGGGACAGCCTTTGCACATTTTAATCTGGGCAGCCTGATGCCACTAACATATAAAGCGGTTTTATCTGCAGGTGAATCTGCTGATATTGCAGAGAAAGCTTGTGAATCAATGATGGTTTGGATTACTCCGATAGATATTGTTATCATCATTGCACTTTATCTACAGCTGATTGTTCTTGGATATATGATTCTTAGCGGCAAAAGTGGACTCAGGAGATGGTATATACTTGTCAGTCCATTAGGAGCAGTATGTTTTGGCTTACTATGGGCGGTAATCTTTAAGGGAACCCTTTTAGAAGGCGGCTGGGGATCATGCGAGAGTCTGGGAGAAGGGCTGATGTATATTACTGCATTTTCATATTGGAAGAAACAAGAAGAGGGGTAATTATATTTAATAGAATTGAAGGAGTAAATATCTAATGAAATATTCATTTAAAGCATGGTTTTATGGTCATTTTTTTCACACTATATGCAAACCACAATACAAAGCTGCAGGAGTTAAAAGTAGGAATGTCGGGAAAATAGTAAAAGAGCATAAAGCTATTACTATTAGAGCCAAGGATATGAATGATGAAAAGCTTCTTTCTTCATACATCATGGGTATATATTTTATTGCTATGAACAGATGTACTGGATTATCTCCTGAAGATAACTATAAGATACTGGAGAGTAGTCTAAAAAAATCCAGTATGTTCAGAAAAGGACTTGGAACTGCAGAAGCCTATCTTGATGAAAAATATATTCCAAGAAGGCTTAAGTGGGCAGAGGAAAGTAAAAAGCGAAAGAATGAGAATAACTGGGTGCTGGATGTTCTTCCTAGATGTGAAGAATATGACTTGGGATATGATTACCATGAGTGTGGAATATGCAAAATATGTAAGGATGAAGGTTGTTTTGAACTTGCAAAATATCTGTGTCAGTTAGACTTTATGATGGCAGATCTAATGAATGCAAAACTTGTACGAACAACGACTATCGCTGAAGGCGGAGATTTATGCGATTTCAGATATAGCCTCAAAAATCCTCAAAACATGTAAAAGAAATTTTCTACTGTGTCTTTTCATTAGAATGACGAAGAGGTGAAAAAGAATGAAGAAACTACAAGGATTGACTTCAAAAGAAGTCGAGAATATATCTCGCCAGGTTGCTGATGCCTTCTATGATTACAAATATAATGAGGAGGATCAAGGGCTTATTAAATATATAAAAAGCAGAGAAGATATGTTCATCTATATGAATGCTATCGTACAGGCGGCATATAACTCAGGGGTACTTTATACAACATCTGATAAGCAGGAGGGATACCTGATGCTTTCGGGAGAAGGAGTTGGAAGAGTTAAATTCTTTGACGGAATAAAAATGATTTCTGCAGAGAAGAAAGCACTTGGTGGATTCGGTAATATGAAGAGCTTTATAAACGCATGTTTTGCTGAGGGAAATACTATTGAGACAAGGATGCGTAAAGCTAAAAGGAAATTCATCAGGATAGAGATGCTTGTTGTAAGACCTGAATATCAGGGACAGGGATTCATGAGAAGTATGCTTGAACAAGTATATAAGGTGGCAAAAAAGAAAAATATCCCTGTTATTCTTGACACAGATGATAAGGATAAATGTGAGAGATATATGCACCTTGGAATGAAATTGGATCGTGTCAGAAATTGTGGTGAAAGATTCCATATGTATGATCTTATTCGTGAGGTATAAATGAATAAAAGTATATTTATAGGCTTAATAGTGCCTTTTCTGGGAACAGCATTGGGGTCTGCATGTGTTTTCCTAATGAAAAGCAAAATGAGCAGGAAAGTGGAACGCTCGCTCACAGGCTTTGCGTCCGGTGTTATGGTGGCCGCGTCAATTTGGAGTCTGTTAGTTCCGGCTATGGATCAGACGCAGGCTATGGGGCGGCTTGCTTTTGTTCCTGCGTTTTTTGGATTTTGGGCAGGAATATTATTCCTTCTTTTTCTTGATTCGGTAATACCACATCTTCATATGAATACGGATAAGGCGGAGGGACCAAGAAGCAAGCTGGCAAGAATGACTATGATGGTTCTTGCAGTAACTCTTCACAATATTCCGGAAGGAATGGCAGTAGGAGTGGTTTATGCTGCTTTTAAATCAGGAAATGAGAGTATATCAGCTGGAGCTGCACTGGCTCTTTCACTGGGTATTGCAATTCAAAATTTCCCGGAAGGTGCTATTATTTCAATGCCACTTGCTGCAGAGGGCAGAAGCAAGAAAAAAGCGTTTATATATGGAGTGTTATCCGGGGCTGTTGAACCACTGTTCGGTTTTCTGACAATACTTGCAGTAGGTTTTATAGTACCTGCCATGCCATATCTCCTCAGCTTCGCTGCAGGAGCAATGCTATATGTAGTAGTAGAAGAACTTATACCGGAAATGTCAGAAGGCGAACATTCAAATATTGGTGTTGTAATGTTTGCGGTGGGATTTTCACTAATGATGGCGCTGGATGTGGCGCTTGGATAATTTATAAATAGATAAGGAGAAAAAGGTGTGAGTGTCAAGTATGAAGTTATAAAGAAGGTTGTCTCTTGGTTGGAAAGAAATGAGGATAAATAGTGTTAAAAGTTTTTATGATAATTGCTTGTATAGGACATATAGTATGTGGTGTTACTGATTGTATGTTGGCTTATTCAAAGAGCGGAAGGTTTGATTTTTCGGATTCAAAGGATCCTGAGAAAATGAGACGTGTTTTTTCGGAAATGCCCTTAAGACAAATAGAACTGGCAACTTTAGTCGGCATTTTTGCTCTCTTTGCAGCTGCTCCAGGATATCTGAGTATTTCCATGTGGATAGCCCAGTATTCAAAAATGACAGGTAATGTTTGCTTTATAGCATCGTTATTTTTCATAGTTCTTATTGTTACACATCATGGCTTCTGTGGCGCGGTAGAGTGGTTTTTTATAAGGTTTGGAAGAACGGATGAGGCGCTATTGGCGATTATGGAATTCTTTAAGAAAACCGTGATTACAGCAATTGCTTATGTGGGTTTACTCGTATTTGCGATAGTGTTCTTTGTGTTAGTTATTACCGGAAAGACTGATCTTCCAAGATGGGCAGCGGTCTTTAATACATTTCCTATATTTCTCATATTGGCGCCAACCAAAGCTCCAGCTAAGGGAAATATAGCAAATGCAATTATGTTTCTCGGAATGAGTTTTTTGCTGTAAGCAGGTCGTATGAATGGATAGGTTATTTTAGAAAAAATGAAGAAATTGTGATGAACGATTCCATATGTATGACCTTATTCGTGAGGTATAATTATTCATAGATATATAAAAAAACAATGGGAAAAGGGATAAAAGTGAAAAAATACCATATTGAAAAAAATACAGTACAGGAGACATTGATAATACCTTTGTATGGCAGAAAGGTATGCTCCGAGAAATTTCCAAATCTTTTTAAAGATTCGGAGGCAGAAAGACTATGCAGTATGCTTGATTATGATTTCGAGGAAAAAGGTAAGAAAATGGAGACTACAGCTGGCCTCTTCGGTGCTCTGGAGGTTGCGCAACGTCAATATGATATAAGTTGTGAAGTGAAGGATTTTCTTATTGACCATCCTAAGGCGGCTGTTGTAAATCTCGGGTGTGGACTTGATGATACCTTTCACAAGTGTGATAATGGAACCTGTTATGGTTATAATATTGATATGCCAGATGTTATTGCGATTCGTAATGATATTCTTAAGGAGAGGGATAGAGAAAAGAATCTGGCCTATAATCTAAATGACTTCAAATGGATGGATGAAATCGATTCTGATAATGGAGTTATATTTTTTGCAACAGGTGTGTTCTATTATTTCAGAACAGAAGATGTTAAGAAATTATTCTGTGAGGTAGCAAAAAGATTTCCTGGTGGAATATTGGTTTTTGATTCCTGTAATAAAAGAGGCGCAAAAATGATGACAAAAACATGGCTGAAAGAAGCAGGAATAAAAGATGTCCAGGCATTCTTTTCTATTGAAAATGAAAAAGAGTTACTCAATTGGAGCAATGATTTTAAAAGTATTACATCAAAAAGCTATATGAGAGGATACAGAGATATTTATAATTATGTAAGTGGAATTCATAAGTTGATGATTAGGTTCTGCGATAGTTTTGTAAAAATGCTTATTGTAAAAATACAGTTTTAAAAAGAAAAAAGAAAAATGCTTAAGAACTATGTTAAAGAAGGACAGAAACTTCCGATGTTCGGTGTTGGACCATTTATTGTTTATGGAATGATAGTTTTGAATATCATCGGAATTGTATTATTTGGGTATGTTTTCAAAATCGGAATTCTGGATAAACCTTGGACTGTGATATTTCGAATAGTAGGAGCATTGCTGATTATACTCGGATTTGTCGTATGGTTTATTGGTTCGCTTCGTTCAGATATGGATGCGTCTATAACAGAGAACAGGCTTCAAACTAAAGGTATATATTCATGGGTTAGAAATCCTATGTACAGTGGTTGCTGGATAGCTATATCGGGTGGGATACTTATGTGGCATAATGCGTGGTTGCTTATTTTTCCGTTCATAGACTGGGTAATTATGACAGTGGCTTTAATAAATACTGAAGAAAAATGGCTTCTTGATTTATATGGTGATGAATATGCAGCTTATAAGAAACGCGTAAACAGATGTATCCCGTGGATTCCAAGAAAAAAGTAATGCGGAGGTATGAGCGATAGATATGAAGTTCTTTGAATTTGGAAAAGAGAATGATAGAACGCTTATGATTGAATGTGGATATCTGGCAAAATGGTATCCTGGACTCATGCCATTTATTGATGAGGCAAAGAAGAAATATCATGTAATTATTCAAGCATATGATGGATTTAATGATGATGAACCTGATAAGGTATTTCACTCAATTAAGGATGAGGCTCAGTCAGCAGCTGATTTTATTGTAGATAAGCTTGGTGGCAAATTAGATATTCTGTATGGGATATCTCTCGGAGGTATGGTAAGTAACGAAATACTTATGGATGAAAGGATAAAGGTTCATACGTTCATAGCTGATGGATATACTATCATGCCTATGCCTACTTTTAAATCAGAGAAAGTTGAGAAGTTCTATATAAAGGCATACTCATCTATTATTTATTCTGTTCTTACAAAACATCAGGGAATACTTGCTACTATACTGGGGAGAACGAAAGAATCCATAAGTGAATCTTTATATACAAATGTGAAGAAGGAATCTATAAGAAACAGCGTTATTATGGAGATAGGTTATAAATACAAATTTGAAAGCTTCAATAAAACAGATTCATATATCTTCCATGGTTCAGCGGAGAGAACAGCTGCCAGAAAGGTGCATAAACTGAAAAAGAATGGAATACATTTCTGTCATAAGATGTTTAGAAATATCGGTCATGCAGAACTGATCCATAAGAATCCCAGGGCATTAATTAGGTTAATTGATAAAGCATATAATGGAGAATTATAAATGTTACTAAGTATTATATATGGTCTTATAGGAATAGTTCTTCTTACAGCATTTTGCCTCCCAGGAGCATTCCTTGTACCTCAGAATGCGTATTGGTTTATGACGCCCAGCGCGGTTGAATTATTGGAGAAATATGGTATTCCCAGAGAACTAAAGCTTAGGGATAAGATAGTCATAGGTTCACTTATGCTTATTGTAGGAGCTGGTTATATCGTAACAATCATAATTGCTGGAAAGCAGGGTGTGGCCTCTGGTATGAATCTCTGGCAGCTTAGTCTAAGGTTTGTAATAATGTTCTGGATGACATCAATATTTGATGCCATAGTTCTAGACTGGTGGATGTTCACCAAGACGGATATATTCGGTATTCTTATTAAGACAAAAACAGGAAAGACACCGGATGTAATGCGTGTAGATCCTCAGTGGGATGGATACGAAATACAGAAACTAATTATAGAGGCTGTTGTATCTGTGATATTAGCATTAATCTTTTTAAAAACTCTAAAGTGAGAATAATCTCATTTTGCTATTGACAATTCTCTGGTTGTTATATATCCTAAAAGTGAGAAAAATCTCACATAGGGAGGAAT
The DNA here is from genome assembly GCA_900199595.1 of Lachnospiraceae bacterium. Taxonomy (GTDB): domain Bacteria; phylum Bacillota; class Clostridia; order Lachnospirales; family Lachnospiraceae; genus Eubacterium_Q. Next base: position 75,653 of record FZRB01000003.1, read on the forward strand.
AACTATGGATATATTAAAACCAACAGCTGTTATAGGAACTAATGCGTGGGGCGGAAAATTATATGGAAAAGCAATCAGAGGCAATTCTGTAGAAGATGATATTATCAAGGAAGCTATGAATGAGGCGAAAGAATGTGATATCCCTTTGTATGATCTGGCTAGAGATTATGGACTTGGAAAAGCTCAAAAGATGATAGGAGATTTTGGGACTCAGGATGTCTTTATTTCTGCAAAATATACTCCCTTTACGCATTATAAAAAGGGATGTGTCAGGAAATCTATTATGAAGGATCTGGATGATTTCAAAAGAGATTATGTAGATGTATACTGGTTGCATCTTCCAACGGATATCAAAGAGCATCTGGATGAAATAGCGGAGCTTTATAAAGAGGGGAAAATAAGATATGTAGGGGTTTCAAATTTTACTCTCGAAGAATGCATAAGATCGAAGGATATTCTCGATTCATATGATATCCCGCTTTATGGGGTTCAGAATCATTACAGTATTTTATGTAGAGACTGGGAGAAAAATGGTCTACTTGAATGGTGCAGAGAAAATGGTATACTGTTTTGGGGATGGGCAACCTTGGAGGAAGGACTTCTAGTGGATCCAATGGTCAGAAAAAAGTCTCCGATGAAGCTTGCATTCAATAGAAAAGTTAAAAAACTCATCCCTGTTTATAAAGTGATGATAAAGGTTGCTGAAAGACATAATATAAAGGTGCCTCAGGTTGCAATGGCTTTCTCAGCAACTAAAGGTGTTATACCGATGTGTGGATGTAGAAAACCTGAGCAGGTAAAGGATCTGGCTGAAGCTGTGAAAGTGAAGCTCACTTCAGGCGAAATAAAGAGACTTGAGGAAGCGGCTGATAAATCGGAGGTAAGTATAATGGGGGCGGATATATTTAGGCCATTTGTACTTAAAGAGAGGAAATAGTTGTATGGATATCAAACAAAGAATCACTAATTCAGAAGTGGTTCAGAAAAGAGCAGTTGAAACAAGAGATAAGATAATTGTTTCGGCGCTTGAAATGTATGCTAAGAAGGGTTATAACAAGACAACTGTAGACGAGATAGCGAAGAATGCAGATCTTTCTGTTGGAATTGCTTATAGATATTTTAAAAATAAGAAAGCGTTACTATTAAGTGCTCTGGAATATGGTTTTGGAAAAGTATCTGAATTATCCGGAACATCTCCAACGGATCTTTTTGGTAAAAACCTGAAAAATGCATTAAAAGCATTCGAGAAAATCCATACTGATTACAGGGATTTACATGAGGAACTGGAAGGCTTAAGACATACTGATGATGATGTAAGAAAGCTTTATGATGATTTTACTCAAAAAGCCATCCGGGAAATATATGACAAGCTTCCTGAAGAATTAAAAAACAGACCTCATTCGTTTGAAAATCTTCATATCGCTATTGGTATTATGGAGGATTACTGTCATCATTACATGTATAAAGATTTATCTGATAAGGAACTTAAATATATGAGAGCCCGGACAGTTGATTTAACTGAGTATTTGTTGAAGGGGAACTAATTATATAGAAGTCGTGATATCTTTGATGGAAACTTAATAAACAATTAATTGTAAATTAAAGATAAGCGTTATATGATATGTTATGCTTCGTACAGATAAAATTTTAATTAAGAGCTTTAGAAGGTTAAGAGGAGAAACGGAATAATGTCAGATAAAAAAGCACTAGTAGTGATTGATCTGCAGAATGATTATTTATGGGAGAAAAGAAAATCAAAGTTTACTTATGATACAAAAACACTGATTCAAAATGTAAATGAAGCGATAACTTCTTATAAGGCTGATGGATACGATATCATTTATATCAAACATATATTGTCTAAATTATTGTGGGGTGTCGGGTTTTCAATCAGAGGTACAGAAGGGGCTGAGTATTATGATGGTGTTAAGATTGTCTCTGATCTCATCTTTGAAAAGAACTGGCCTGACAGCTATACATCGAAAGCTTTTCGAGATCACATGGAGAAAGAGGCGTACTCTGAGGTGGTTCTATGCGGTATAGATGAATGTGGCTGTGTAGGAGCTACCGCAAAGGGTGCCGCCAAGACAGGGGTAAAAGTGAAGATGCTTACAGACTGTATAGGTAGTACATTTTTTGATTCAAAGCGTCAAAAGATGAGAGATAAATTAAAAGGCCTGGGCGTACAATACATTTTTACAAAATAGTTTTTTTGGTTATCAAAGGAGGGTTTTTAAAATGTTTTATTTGTTATTTGGAGGAATTCTTATTTTTTCGTGCTTTTACTTAATTGTGAAAAGCATCTATGCACGCGTAAAGGGAGAACATATTGCGTCGCGTCTTACTTCGTTTTCGAATGAGAATGGAACTTATTATCCTGTTTTCAATTTTAATTATCAGGGACAGGAGTACAACATAACAGGTGCAGTTCCGGTAAAGGATCCGAAATCATTTAAGTATCAGCCGGGAGATACAGTAAATGTTATCTTTGTTCCGACTAATACTAAGTACGTTGATATCGAAGGATCTTATAAGGATTTTCTGTATGCTTTAGGATTTTTTCTTGCTGGTTTAGTGTTTATGCTAATATATTTTAGATCAAGATAGAAAAGCAAATTAGAAGACATTTTGTAAAAAACAATTTGACAGAATGCTAGGTTACGTGATAGATTATAACCCGTAAATCCCATGGGGGAGTAGCAAGCGTGTAACGTAGCAAGTCAACATACTGACCTTCGGGTCTGGCTTGTTTTAAATTGCGAGACTCATGTATAGTTTACTATGTAAAGCTGTACATGAAGTATATTTAGATATTTACCCAAGTATAGTTTTACTGTACTTGGGTTTTATATTGTTCAAAGGAGTTTATAAAAGTGGGTTTATTTGAATTATTTCTTTTATCCATTGGTCTTGCCATGGATGCCTTTGCTGTGTCTATCTGTAAGGGCCTGGCTGTTAAGAAGATAACAGCTAAGGAGTTTCTGCTCTGTGGAATCTGGTTCGGTTCTTTTCAGGGTATCATGCCCTTAATCGGGTATCTGGTTGGTTCGCGTTTTGAAAAGCTTATCAGCGTTGTGGCTCCCTGGGTGGCATTTATACTACTGAGTCTGATTGGAGGCAACATGATCAAGGAAGCCTTCGCACCTCCTGAAGAAGTTAAGCCGGAATTCGATGTGAAGACCATGTTCATGATGGCTGTAGCAACAAGTATTGATGCTTTGGCTGTAGGTATAACATTTGTAGCAGTTCCTGTTAAAGTTTTAGATGCTGCGAGATTCATCAATGTAATTCTTGCAGTTATAATGATTGGAATCATAACATGCATTATCTCAATGGGCGGTGTTAAAATCGGTCACCTGTTTGGTACACGTTATAAATCCGGTTCTGAAATTATGGGTGGTACGATACTGATTTTCATCGGCCTCAGGTCTCTTATTACTTATCTGGATAAATCAGATGCTCTTTCTGACAGTGAGACAATCTTTGGAATGCTGATACCATTAATAGGTACTCTGCTTGGTGCTGCTGTGGTATATGCAAAGAAATATAAAATATCTGACAACCTGAGAAGAATAATGGTGGGTGGCACTTCAGGCATTATGATTTCCATAGCTGTCTGGGGCATGATTGAACCGGCGGTTCTGGGAATGAAAGAAGTGTTCAAAAATGGAATCATTCCGGTTGTTATCTGTTTCTGCGGTGGTGTTTTGTTCCAATGTATCCTGGATGCTATAGTGCCACATACACATGCCTATGCAAATATAACGGAAGGTCCTAAGAGTGAGCTTGATACAGAAATAAAGGTTATGCTGACGGAGGTTATTCATCATATACCGGAGGGAATAGCACTTGGTGCAATCTATGCAGGACATTTCCTTAAAATACAGTGGTTATCAGCTTCTATGGCATTGGTCCTTGCTATAGCAATAGCAGTACAAAATATTCCTGAAGCACTTTTTGTATCACTTCCGATACGCGAAAATGGAACCAATACGGGAAAGGCATTCTTTATGGGTGTGGTATCCGGAGTACCAATTCCTCTGCTTGGAATAATCACGGTTATTATCGCATTGCTGTTCCCTGATATATTACCTTATGTCATGGCGCTTGCCGGAGGAGCATTGATATATACAACAATAGAAGAGATACCTCAGTTGGCATCCAAGAAGGATAATGATAAAGGTGCCCTGGCATTTGTTATTGGCTTTGCAGTGGTTATGTTTATGATATTCTTTTAGGATAATTAAGAATGAACTTCAATAATTTAGTTACCGACATGAAAGAGCTGCAAGGCTCTTTTTTGTGTACTCTTCTGAAATGATAACGATTTCATATAGTGGTCGCTTTTGCCCTCAAACTATTGAATATACTATTGTCATATGCTATTTATGTAATTGTGTACACGGTCGCTTTTGAATAATAGATGTATGTGGCAGCCCTTACAAAGTATGGGGGAAGTCAGAAAAGGAGACGCACAATGAATGGTAGTGAGGTTGTTATCAGAACCGAGAATCTGGAAAAGAGTTTTTCAATTGGTGGTAAGAAACAGACGATACTGGATGATCTGAATCTTGAGATTTATAAGGGAGATTTCACGGTCATTATGGGTTCATCAGGAGCCGGAAAATCAACTCTTTTATATTCTCTTTCGGGGATGGATAAACCGTCGGATGGACATATAACCTATTGTGGTAAAGATATTACGAAAATGAATGATGATAAGCTTGCTGTTTTCAGAAGAAAGCACTGCGGATTTGTTTTTCAGCAGGTGCATCTGATAGACAGCATGAGCGTTATGGATAATGTAATCAGTACCGGAATGCTGACAGGTCAGAAGCAGAAGAACCTGAAGAAAAAAGCTTCGAACCTGTTTGGAAAGGTTGGTATCTCACAGGATATGACAGAAAAGTTTTCTTCCCAGATGTCCGGAGGTGAGGCGCAGAGATGTGCAATGGTAAGAGCACTAATAAATGATCCGGATGTGGTTTTCGCTGATGAACCAACAGGCGCACTTAACAGCGCGGGTGTTAAAGCGGTACTAGACGTACTGACAGACATCAATGAATCAGGACAGTCTGTGGTTATGGTTACTCATGACATCAAGTCAGCCAGACGTGGAAACAGGATAATCTATCTTAAGGATGGTGGAATACTCGGAGAATGTAGACTTGGAAAATACGTGAGCGGTGATAAAGATAGACATCAAAAACTAAGAGCGTTCCTTGAGGAGATGGGGTGGTGAAGGTAACGATTTCGAAGAAATCGTTGCCAAGATTACAAAGCCCATAAGCAGGATGCACGAAGTGCATCGGGTTATGGGCTGGACTGGAGAAAAATATGATTAAACTTATTAAATCACACATACGTAAGGACCATACTATTCTGACTATATTCCTTATGATTATGATCCTTTCAACTTTTTTGATGAATATCGGACTTATGGCTTCGAAGTATGAAAGTCTCTTTGACGAATATGTTGATGAGCTTAACCTTCCTGATTATATCTCATTTATTGCTTCTTACTATGTTCCTGATTCTGAGGATGACATCAGGAAGATGTTTGAAGATGCAGAATATGTGGAGTCTTTCCATATGTCAGACGTGGTATGCTTTCCGTCTTATAAATTAAAGACTGATAAGAATGGTGAGGAAGAAACGGAAGAAGATCTGATGATTCAGAATATGAATGATCCGGGTAACAGAAAGCTGATCGTTTTTTCTGAACGGGATGACAGCGTCTCAGGAAAAAAGATATATCTGAATCTTCATACTGCGCTTTCTAATGACCTATCAGTTGGTGATAAGATTTACATGGATACAAACCAGGGAAAGTACAAATTTACACTGGCAGGTATATATCAGCATCAGTTTATGGGCGGATTTGAATCTTATTATTCGGCTTTGGTTGAAGAGGATGATTTCGAGATACTGAAAGAAGACAGGGATAAGATACTTGAAAATGGGTCCGATTCCATTTGCGATAAGATTGTTACCGTAAATGTAAAAGATGGTTTCAGTGTTGAGAAGAGTCTTAAGGAGACGAAGGATACTTTGGCAGAGGAACTATGTATTCCTGCAGATGGCTTCGCACATATAGAAGGCAGAATGTCTTATATATCAATTGTAAATATTTTAGCAGCCTTTATGTGTGCTTTTGCAGTTCTTGTTTTGATTATCTGTGTCATAATCATAGTATTTACAATCAATAATAACATTAATCGTGATGTTACAAATATCGGCGTTCTGAAGGCTGTGGGATATACGGTGTCTCAGATCAGACTCTCGCTTATGACAGAGTACATTATGGTCGGCGCCATCGGTTCGATAGTAGGAATAGCGCTGTCTTATGTGGTCTACCCTATTATTGAGAAGTCTGTAATAAGAGAAATAACGGGACTCATATGGAAGAACAAATTCTTCCCTGAGTTTAGCATCGGAATTCTGGCAGGAGTTCTCGTGCTTATTACATTTACGGTATTTCTATCAACTGCAAGAATTAAAAATCTACATCCCGCAAATGCACTTAGATTTGGATTTAGTTCCACTAAGAATCTGAAGAATCGTATGCCGATGGAAAAGACTAGGGGAGAGGTAAATATTCTGCTTGCAGTTAAAACCTTCCTGCAGTCGCCGGTGCAGAGTTTTGTCATCGTGTGCATAGTCTTGGTGGTGGCTTTTATTACAGCATTTTCGGCAGTCATGTATTATAATACAAAGGTAGATATATCGAAGCTTCAGAGGATGATTCTTGGTGACGTGGCAGATGGTTATTACTACGTGAATAATACTTCTGCAGATGCTGTAAATGAGACAATTGAACATCTTGAAACAATCGATGACGAAAGTAAGTTTTATGGTATATCGCTTTACTACGCTTATATAGGCGACAAAGAAACGAATCTTGTTTATACAACAGATCCATCTGCCCTCAGCTTTGATCTTTATAGTGGCAGGATGTTCGAAACAGACGATGAAACCGTACTAGGAAGCTCTCTAGCAGATGAGCTTGGGCTGGGGATTGGAGATACCATTAAGGCTTTATATGGTGGTAAGACCAAGGAGTTTAAGATAACAGGCCTTCAACAGTCGGCATTTAATAACAGGCTTTATGTGACTGAGGGGGCTGCAGAGGATTTAGGCGTACATACAGGCTACGAGTATATCAGAGTCAGTGTTAAGGATGCTGATGCAGAGAAGGTTGATGACATCCTGAGAAAAGGTGAGAAGCTGGGTGACAGCAATATAACTGAAACCGAAAATAACTATAGATATCAGCATAGTAAGGAAAATGCTCCAGTCTTTGCTATAGGATTTATTGTCTTCCTGTTGGTTGCAGCAAATGTCATTATAATTCTTCTTGTAATAAGACTGCTCCTGAAGAGCATCTTTGTTAAAAGAGAAAAGGAATTTGGAATAAAGAAGGCACTTGGTTTTACAAGTACACAGCTTCGTGTTCAGTTATCACTTTCGCTTATTCCTGCAACTGCGATTGCAGCGGGAATTGGCGCGGTAGTAGGATACTTCTTCATTAATCCGCTCTTTGGATTCGTGCTGGGTGGATTTGGTATCAAGAGTTCTCACCTGATAGTAAAGCCGGAGCTTGTGGTTGGACCGGCCATAGCAGTAGTAATAATGGTATTCGTGTTCAGTTTCGTGATGTCAGGAAGGATGAAGAAGGTTTCAGCATATCGATTAATTCAAGAGTAAAAGTTATAGAGAATGCTTTCATCATAAATGGATGATGAAGGAAAGTACAAGGAGAAAAAATGCAGGTAAAAAAGGATGATATTCAGAATAAGATTCTTGCGGTATCTGAGAGGTTGTTTATTAAAAATGGCTATGAGAACACTTCTCTCAAAATGATTGCAGATAAGAGTTACATCAGTAAGAGTAATATCTATCGTTATTACAAATCAAAGGAAGAAATATATGAAACCCTTGTAGGACCTGCGAGAACTGAGATAATGAAGTTAATGTCATACTTTTTTACTGATGATTTTGTGGGTAAATATACTCCTGATAAATGTGAAGAGATATCGCCGGTTCTTGCCAGGCTGTTTAGCGGGCATCGCAGCGGAATGCTCATTATGCTGCGAAACGGATCAGGATCGGATAGGAGAATGATAGAGCAGGAGATTATAGGAAAGTTTATAGAGGCATGTCCTATAGATGATGAAGGAGCTAAGGAAATGATATCTAAAATCCTGATATTCGGTCTGACAGATATTCTTTTAAAATTTTCTGATGAAGAAAGCATTACGAAAGAATTGAATATGCTGATTTATTATCACTATCTTGGACTTAATGGTTTGAAGGAAAAATTAGGGGTATAATAATATAACATTAACAAGATTCTTTTATCTTTTTTCAAGAGATTAATTATAGTATAATGTATCTGTAGTTTTATTTATTGTGCTTGTTAAGGAGGTATGCAATGGGTACAGTTTATGATTTTACAGTTAAGGACAGAGAAGGGAATGAAAAGAGCCTTAAGGATTATGAAGGAAAGGTGCTTTTGATTGTAAATACAGCAACAGGCTGTGGTTTTACTCCTCATTATGATCCGCTTGAAGCAATGTATAAGGAATTAAAGGAAAAGGGTTTTGAGATACTTGATTTTCCGTGTAATCAGTTTGCAGGTCAGGCTCCTGATTCAGATGAAAAGATTAATGAATTCTGTACGATGAAGTTCGGAACAGAGTTTCCAAGATTTGCGAAGATTGAAGTGAATGGCGAAAACGCATTACCACTTTTTGCTTTTCTGGCAACAGAGAAGCCTTTTGAGGGCTTTGGTAAAGGAATAAAGAATGCTGCATTAGAAAAATTTGCAAATGCAAATAATAAGAAGTTTGGTGAAAAGGCATACATTAAGTGGAACTTTACAAAGTTTCTGGTAAACAGAAAGGGTGAAGTAGTAGCCCGTTTTGAACCTACTGTGGATATGGAGGAAGTAAAGCAGGCAGTTGAAGCAGAGCTTTAATCAGATTCGTTTGAGATATTCTTCCAAGATTTCCTTGATGTATTCCGGTGAATCTGTCATTCCACGGTCAACCCATTTGAATATAACATTCCAGATAGCACCTATATTGAAGGCAATAAGGTAATCAGGTTCGAGGCTGCCGATAAGAGCGTGGAAGGGGTTATTACTCATATCAAGGCTTTCATTGAGTTCCGGAATGACAACATTTAATTTGATAAGCAAGAGATACAGCATGTTATTTTTATGAAGCAGCTGAAGCATGTCTCTGTTTTTATCACAAAAATCAAATATTACGGAAAGTGGTCCATCAGGTGATGTGGTTAGAGCCTGGACATATTCATAGATAGCATTATTGATTATAGAATCAAGTACATCGTCTTTAGATGAAAAGTTATTGTAAAAGGTCTTTCTTTCCAGACCGGTTTCAAGGACTATCTGTTTGACAGTGATTTCAGAAAAGGGATTATCCTGCATTAGTTTTATTAATGCATCGGTAATCTCTTTTTTTGATCTGATTGATGAAGGGTTTGGGGATTTTTTCATTTTGTGATTCCTCGTATTTTTGAATTGGAATAGAAAGCCAATGCTTGTAAAGGAGTAAAAAATACACATATCTGTAAAATCGTGTAACTTTTCTCCAAGCTATTTACACATATCTTTGAGAATCGTATCATATAACCAATAATTACACAAGTGTGTAATTATTTGCACGAGTAAAAATATGACATAAGTGTCAAAAGTCAAAAGCGTTCTTGCTTGCAAGAAAAGCTTGTTGACTTTATGACACGCTGAAACATGAGGAAATAGCAATTTTCGTAGAAAATTAGCGGTTTCCGAATGTTTCTAGGATTGCGAGAACAGTCCTCGATTATGCAATAATCGAGGATCCGAAGGATGCGTTCTGCAAAGCAGAACCAAGACTTGCAAAGCAAGGCTTGCATATCTCCTCTGGAGATATGGCACGAATTGCTTTAGCAATGGAGCAATCCGTATGTCATATGGTGTCAAAAGGTACTTTTGACACCCACATCAAAATATTAAATGATATGAGGTACAAAAGTGAAAGAATACATATTACTTTTACCATTAATATTCATATTTCATGACATGGAGGAGGTCGTTGGCTTTTGTTGGTTCTTCAGGAAGAATCCCTGGCTTTATGATAGATTTCCTAAGGTTATGAATGCTTATCGAGGGATAACCAATGAGGGAATGGCAGTCGGTGTATATGAAGAGTTTATTCCGTTCTTTGGGGTGAGTCTTTTGGCTTATTATTTTCCAAGTAAGATTTTATATGCACTTTGGTTCGGAATATTTCTCTCTCTGGCAGGACATTTCATAGTTCATATAGGACACACGATTTATCTTAGAAAGTATATTCCCAGTTTTATTACAAGTGTAATCTGTCTTCCTGTCAGTGTGAATATTCTTCTTAGATGCGCAAGGACTATGACTTTTGATGCAGTGACAGTTATAGCTATTGTTGTAAGTATTCTACTGATGATGGCAAATCTAAAATTAGCACATGCGTTGGTGCACTATGTTAATGATAAGTTAGTTTCACAAGGATTAGCCTAGAAGAGATAAAGGAGTTAGCAAAGAATGAAAGTGGTGATAATTAATGGTAGTCCAAGGAAAAACGGTGTAACTGCAGAAGCTCTTCATATAGTCGAGAATAACCTTGCCAGGGAAGGCATAGATGTTGAATTCTATAATCTATTAGATATTAATATGTTGCATTGTATAGGCTGTTGTTCTTGTTATAAAACAGGACATTGTTGCTTAGATGATGATGCAGAAAAATTGTCTCAACGAATAGCCAAAGCGGATGGTCTGGTACTTGGTTCACCTACCTATGCCAGCAATGTTTCGGGACTTATGAAGGACTTTATTGACAGGGGACATTTTGTTATAGAACAGCTGTTACACGGAAAGTACTGTGTAACTATTGCAACCGGTGAAAACTATGGTAATAGGGATGCTCTTAAAGTATTAAATAATCTTGTTCTATACTCAGGTGGAAAGAAGTGCTGCAGTTTTGCGATGAATGTTCCATTCAATAACACAGAAGTGGTAAGAGAAAAGCTAACAGCAAAATGTAATCAGGCATCTGAAAAGCTGATTAAAGGTCTGAAGAAAAAGAAGCAGTATCATATACAAACACTATTCAATAACATTGTATGTTCAGTTGGAATAAGGCCACTGATAAAACGAAAAGGATCTCAGTACCAGGGGGTTATAGATAAATGGACTAAGCTCGGCATTTATTAATATATAATTAAAGTTAAGATAAAGTTTTTAAACATTATATGGAGTATAATGACTATAAAGAATTATTGAAAAAAAAGGATACATCAAAAATGACACGAAAAATCAGTATAAGAGAAAATATAACTGTCATTGTACTTACACTGGTAATGACATTTATGGAAATGACAGCATTACCGGCTGATCTAATCTGCGACTTAAAAGTTAAAGTCATAAATCCTATTTACTTTTCTTTGATGATTAATTTTCTGATAGCATTTTTAATATGCTGGTTATGCAGGAGATTTCTTATAAAAGAATGGACTTTTGGTATGCATATCTGATTGTGAATATCATTTTGGGGATATATGGCATTGTATTAATTATAAATGAAGAGAAGGTATGTTGATATCATGGGAGCAAAGACACATATTTCAGTAATTATACCTGCACATAACGAAGAAAAATATATAAAGAGATGCATCGATTCTATTAAGGCTGCTGACAGTGTTTTCCCAGGAAACACTGAGATTATTGTAGTCTGCAATCGGTGTACAGATAGAACGGAGCATATTGCAGAAGAAAATGGAGCAGTAACTATAATAAATGAAGATAGGTGTATCGCTAAGGTAAGGAATGCCGGTATAGCTGCTGCTAAAGGAAAAATAATAGTCACCATAGATGCAGACAACCGTATGACGAAGAATACGCTTCGGGAGGTATATTCACTCCTCCGGAGTGGCCGGTATATCGGTGGAGGTGCTCCGATTCGGTTCGAGAGATATTCATTTCCACTATGGTGTAATGATATTCTATGTAGAGTGTCTTTTAAGTTGACAGGTTTATATAGTGGAATCTTCTGGGCTGAGAAGAAAACCTTTGATGCTATAGGTGGATTTGTAGATAAGAAAGCCATGGAGGATGTTGCCACTGCTAAGCTTCTTAAAAAGTATGGAAATAAGCAGGGCAAAAAATATACTACACTTCAAAAAAATTATCTGATTAATTCAACAAGAAAGTATGATGATCTTGGTGACTGGCTTTATCTAAAACTTATGGTTAAAAATGCAGGTGTTTTGTTAAAGGCTGCTTTTGGTGATAAAACAGGAATGGATAAACTTCTGGATGAAATGTTTTATGATTATAATTAAATAATTCACGGTTATTCTTGATAGTTACTCACGACATAGAGCTTATAAAAAAGGCATGCACCCGTGTTGTACCATTTAATTCTTATGTCGAATAGTTTCTGCGATATTCAAGAGGCTTTGCTTTGTAGTAATCGTAGAAGACTTTGGCAAATCTGCCCTGGTTGGTGTAGCCAACGCTGTTTGCAATATCAAGAATAGAGAGTGAAGTATTCTGCAGTTTATCTGCAGCATACTTCATTCTTTTTGATTTCATATAGTCTGAAAGGCATAGACCATAGACTTCCTTAAAATAATTTTTGAGACTGGTCTCGCTTACACCGAGTTCTGCAGCTATATCTTTAGCGGCAATATGTTTGCTGAGATCCTTTGTCAGTATATCATGTGCGCGCCTGGCAAGAGCAGCCTGAACTGAAGTGAGGTAGTGTGATTCAAAGGGGTATACGACATCCTCGGAAATGAGTAATTCAAAAATCTCCAGAACCTTAAGCCGTATCCGACCAAGATTTTTACTATTAAGGAGCTGATACAGTTCTTTAAAGCGTATCAGAAGCCTGTTATCTGCTCTTCCGATAAAGGTTTCGGTATTATTAAGAAATTTATCCAGCAAGAGCTCTATATCTATAGAAAATTTACCCAGAAAATCTTTAGCATCCTCGTCTAGCAGGGCTTCTATAATACTGATTTCTAATCCGGTGTAATTGCCAAGGGGATAGCTGAAGGAATCCATCTTTCTTTTTCTGGCTATGCATGTAAGCTGAGGAGATATATAACTCACGGCTTCTTCAGGATGCTTAAATTCACATCTTCCGGCGATGCATTGATTAATAGTTGTCATCTCATACTTATATATCTTTTCGTCGAATGGAATAGTAGTACCGTTAACCTCATTAAGTGAAAGATATATTCCGGGAGTTATTGGATATACCGTAATTCGTATAGATCCTGCAGTAAAGCTTTCTTCCAGGGTTTTTATTTCATTATTTGTATTAAGTAGCTTTTCTACTTCTTTTGAATAATTGTTTTGTTTCATATACTTGTTCCCTGTTTTTGCTAAATGAACCTTTTTTAATGATTTTGGTATAGAAATACCGATGGGTTATATATATTATACACAAGTTAAATACAACAAACAATGAAAACATACTAAAGAATTATCAAAGGAGGGAGAGTATGAAGCTTACAGATGCCAAGGAAGGCTACCAGGGAAGAGTCCTATCTATGGATGGAGACAATCATATGATCAGCAGAGCAGTATCAATAGGAATAGTGCCGGGTGGAGTAGTGAAGCTGCTGAAGAACAGAAAAAAACAGCCCGTACTTATCTACAGTCGTGATTCAATGATTGCGCTTAATAGAGAGGATGCAGCTTGCATCGTTGTTGAATAATAATTATTGAAAGGAAGAGTTATGAAAAAGATTGCATTACTTGGTCAGCCTAATGCCGGAAAGTCTACCATATTCAATGGTCTTACCGGACTTCATCAGCATGTAGGTAACTGGCCGGGAAAAACAGTTGAGAAAAAAGAGGGAACATTTACGGTAAATGGTCAGGAAATACTGGTGGCTGATCTGCCCGGAAGTTACAGCCTTTCTGCAAATTCAGATGAGGAGATAGTAACCAGAGATTATATAATCTCCGGAAATGCAGACCTTGTACTTATTATTATCGATGCTTCTCAGCTTGAGAGAAGTCTTTATATGATGGCAGATTATGCGGGAATAAAAGTTCCGGCAGTTCTTGTTCTTAATCTTATGGATGTGGCAAAAAAGAAAGGGCTTACTATAGATACAGATGTTCTGAGTAAAAAGCTTGGAATACCGGTTATTCCGTTTGTTGCTGCAGACAAGAAGGGATATCCGGAACTTAAGAATAAGCTTGTAAAGGCGTTAGAAGAAAAGAAATCCATGTCCGTGGACAGTTTTGAAGAGCAGTTTATAAATCAGGATTTTGGATATTCAGATATTAAAGAGAGCGTTGCTTCAGCTGAAGACAGTCAGGTATCAGCATTATGGTATGCAGCTAAGGCCCTCGAAAAAGATGAAAATGTAATGCAGATCCTGAGCAGTAAGATAAACTCGAATGATTTAAATGCTCTGAAAAAGAAGGTCGATGCAATAGAAAAGTCTGCTCTTACATCAGGTATATGTAAGTTCGATGCAGTGCATTACCTGACTAGCGAGGTTTTGACAAAAAAGAAGGAAACTGCAGAAATGTCCCGCTTTGATAAGTTAGCAACCGGAAGAATCAGCGGAAAGATAATTGCTTTCGTTATGGTACTACTTGCCTTTGGGGTTGCCATGATGATTGCGGCACCTATTATGGGAATTGCTGGAATGATCCCGACCTATCTCAGCAAACCGGTGGCAAGTGCTCTTTCAGGAGTTGGAGTTCATCCGTTTATAGTAACGCTTATTTCGGTTGTATTGCTGAATATTATGTTTTTTGTTCTTGCCATGGCCGGATTTGTACTGGGTGTTAATTTTGCATTTTCATTTATGGAAGAAATCGGATATATGGCACGCATATCCTTTGTGTTTGACAACATGATGAGAAGACTTGGACTTCAGGGAAAAAGTATCTGTGCGTTCTTCATGGGACTTGGATGTACCATGGGTGGTGTTACAGGTACAAGGGTTATGGATAATTATGGTCAGAGACTTCTTGCAATGGCACTTATATGGTCCGTTCCATGTGCTTCGACCTGGTCGGTTATTCCGACACTTGCGACAGTATTCTATGGACCTGTTGGATCTATGTTGATTACATTTGCCATTGTAGCAATGATGTTTCTTTCAATTATCCTTGTTTCCATTATCTTCGGTAAGAAGCTTTCACCGGTTGAACAAAGAACCGGAATTGTGATGGAGCTTCCACCTTATCACAAACCACGTTGGGGACATATAATCAGAACCACCTTAGTGAAGGGTGTGGATGTTTTTAAACGTGCACTCAGCACAGTGCTAATTGTATCGATCATATTCTATGTTCTTTCATATTCATGGGATGGAAAGACAAGTATCTTAATGATAGTTGGTCAGGCTATTGAACCGGTGACACACCTCTTTGGTCTTACATGGGAAGCCTTTATGGCATTTCTCTCATCAATGATTGCTAAGGAATCTATGCTTGGAGTTATGGGGGCTCTCTTTGGCGGAACCACAGATGTTGTAACTATTGCATTTAATGCAAAGAACGGAGTTGATACTTCAGTAATGAGTACACTTCCCGATTTCTTTACTAAGGCTGAGATGCTTGCATTTCTCTTTGCAGTTTCCTTTAACATGCCTTGCCTTATGGCGCTAAGTACAACCTATAAAGAGAACCATTCAAAGAAATGGACAGCTATCATAGCAGGATATTATATAGCGTTTGCTTTGGTACTGGCATTTATTGCATATCATATAGGGTTGATCATATTCTGATTGATCATATGTTAATGCACATGTTAAATGCAACATAGATAAAGTAGAATTAACTAAAATAATATATTGACATTTCACATATATTAAAGTAATATAAGTGCGGTTAGTGAGTTCTAATCGCACTTGTTTTATTTAGTTATTAATATGACATAAGTGTCAAAAGGTACTTTTGACACCCACATCATTTATATTTCAAAGGAAAAAGGAGTTTATTGATTATGGATTTACATGATGCAGAGCTTGGAAAAGAGTATGTGATCGCCGGTGTTGAGACCGGAGGGGATGAAGAGATGGAGAGTTTTCTTTTTTCTCTTGGATGCTACAGCGGAGAAAAGATAACCGTTGTTGATAAAAAGCGTAATCTGGTTGTTTCAATAAAGGATGCAAGATATAACATTGATCCTGAACTTGCGGCAGCTATTCAGATTAATAATTAATTCACTGTTCAAAGGAGGAGTAACAATGAGAATCGCGCTAACGGGTAATCCTAATAGTGGTAAGACCACTATGTACAATGCCCTTACCGGACGCAAAGAGAAAATCGGAAACTGGGCCGGTGTTACTGTAGACAAGAAAGAGAGTCCTATTAAGAAAGCGTATGTTGAGGGAAACAAGGAGCTGATTGCAGTTGACCTTCCCGGAGCTTATTCTATGTCTCCATTCACATCTGAAGAGAGTATCACCAGTAGCTATGTTAAGCATGAAAATCCGGATGCTATTATCAACATAGTTGATGCTACAAACTTAAGTCGAAGTCTGTTCTTCACAACACAGCTTCTGGAACTGGGAGTTCCTGTGGTTGTAGCACTTAATAAGAGTGATGTAAATGATAAAAAAGGAAACAAGATTGATATCGATAAGCTGTCTGAAAAACTGGGATGTCCGGTTGTAAGAACAGTTTCTACTTCTGATGAGGGACTAAAAGAAGCAGTTAAGGTTGCTGCTTCACTTGAAGGAAAAGGACAGAAAGCTCCTTATTCAGAAGGAAAGATTGACCTCACAAGTAAAGAAGAGGTTGAAAAGGCAGATAGAGCCAGATTTGACTATGTTAATTCTATAGTTAAAGAGGTAGAAACCAGAAAGACATTTACGAAAGACAAAACAGTAGGAGATACAATTGATAAGATAGTTACCAATCCGATTATTGGTCTTCTTATCTTTGCAGGTATTATGTGGGTAGTATTCTATGTATCTCAGACTACAGTTGGTACATGGGTTGCCGATATACTTGTTGGTTGGATTGAATCCTTCCAGGGCTGGGTTGGAGACAAAATGGCAGATGCCAATCCACTTCTTTATGCACTTCTTGTTGATGGTATAATTGGTGGTGTTGGAGCCGTAGTTGGATTCCTTCCACTGGTTATGGTTATGTACTTCCTCATCGCACTTCTTGAGGATTGTGGATATATGTCAAGAGCAACAGTAGTGCTGGATCCGATTTTTAAGAGAGTAGGTCTATCAGGAAAGTCCGTTATTCCTATGATCATTGGAACTGGTTGTGGTATACCTGCTATCATGGCATGTCGTACGATCCGTAATCAGAGAGAGAAGAGAGCAACAGCAATGCTTGCAACTTTCATGCCATGTGGAGCGAAGCTTCCTGTTATAGCACTCTTCGCAGGTGCATTTTTCCCTGAATCAAAATGGGTAAGCTGGGTAGCGTATATGGGTGGTATTGCACTGGTTCTTCTCGGTGCGCTTCTCATCAAAGCTATTACAGCTGCTAAGTTCAGAAAATCATTCTTTATTATAGAGCTTCCTGAGTACAAGGCGCCAAGCCTTAAATATGCATTCTTCTCAATGCTTGAAAGAGGTAAGGCTTATATCATCAAAGCAGGTACTATTATACTTGTATGTAATACAATTGTTCAGATAATGCAGAGCTTTAATTGGAGCTTCCAGGCTGTTGAAGAGGGAGCAGAGGATACATCAATCCTTGCATCTATAGCAGGACCTTTTGCTTATCTGCTTATTCCTATCGTAGGTGTTGCAGCATGGCAGCTTGCAGCAGCTGCTGTAACAGGATTTATTGCTAAGGAAAATGTTGTTGGTACTATTGCAACAGTTTATGCAATCACAAACCTTGTAGATCCTGAGGAACTCGAGCTTGTTGGTGAGGGAAATGCCGTAGCAATAGCTATGGGTATTACAAAGGTAGCAGCACTTGCATATCTTATGTTCAACCTTTATACACCACCTTGCTTCGCAGCTCTTGGTGCTATGAACTCTGAGATGCAGAGTAAGAAATGGCTCTGGGGAGCAATCGGTCTTCAGCTTGGAACAGGTTATACAGTTGGATTCCTTATCTATCAGATAGGAACAATAATCACTACAGGTAATATAGGTGCAGGATTTATCGGTGGACTTATATTTGAGATAATCTTTGCAGCAATCCTTGTAGGTATAATTCGTCATAATAATAAGGCTGTTGCAGCTGAATATAAGCTGGCATAAAAGCTTTCTGATAAAGTGTATATAATCCTGCGTAGTAGGATTTATATAATAAACTCCTTTGATAAGAATCGTCATGTTGTAAGCATGGCGATTCTTTCCAAAAGGAGAAGAATCTTATGATATAGATTTATTTAATGAAAAGAGAGGATATTGAACATGAATTTAGCTACGATTATTGCGTTATTAGTTCTTGTTGTAATCCTTATTCCGGCCATAAGGTATTTGTACAAATATGGTACGTGTGGCAACTGTCCTGATCATGGTTCCTGTTCGGGTAAATGTGAAAGCAAGAGAATGCTAAAAGATTTTATGGATACTCCTGATTATCAGGAAAAAAATGAAATGATTGACGAAATCATAAAAAAACATATAGTTACAGAAAAAAGAAAATAAACCTATTATGAAGGAATTAAGAGATATTATAATAACTCTCTGATTCCTTTTTTTGCGGCTTTGTTGTACATAGCATATAAATATCAAATGTGTTGCTCTTTTGTTATGCTTTTTATGATACAATATACTATATAAATTGGGCGATTTTGGGTTTTTTGTTATATGGGATAAATAGCGTATGGTCATTAAAAAAAGTAATAATTTTGGTCTCATATTATTTGAAATATTTCTCTTGCTGTTTTTTGGAATTCTATTCGTGATAGGGACTATGTTTGATGAGAGTATAGCAATTCATCTATATTCTCCTGACTTGATTTTTGTAAAGTATGTGACATCTTGTGGAGTTTTTCCATTCTTTTCTTTTGCTGTGCTTTTTATAGGGGCTTTATGCGAAAGAATTATACATTCTCAGTTTAATAAGGTAATAAAAGTCGTGCTCGCGTTTTTCTGTTATCTCATGGCAACGGCAGTAGGATTTATTGGTGCGGGTTCTCTTGTTGATAAGGATAGTCTAGGAGGCTTATATCCGGTGCTGAATAGAAATATTCCGGTTATAGCTGGCATAAGTATGGTTGTTTTGCCATTACTTCTCTGGGGCGGTTATCATCTTGCAAAGAAAACGGAAGATAAAAATCTAGTGCTAAAGATTGTATGCTTACTTATCTTGCTTGCTTTGGCATATGCATCGTTACAAATACTTAAATCAAACTTTCCACGTGCGAGATACCGCTTGGTGGTTCAGGGTTATGAAAATATAGGATTCCGAACATGGTATATGCCACTGGAGGATACTTCAAAGTTTATAAATGATATGGGGATTGATAAGGGCGAATTTCGTTCTTTTCCTAGTGGACATAGCATACTTAGTATGTGCATGGTGATGATTTTGCAGTCACTTACATGGTTTTCCCAAAAGTTGAAGGATAAAAGAATTATTCTTGGGGTTTTAGGTGCGGCTTTTTCAATGATCATTATATTTACAAGATTGATACTAGGAGCACACTATCTGAGCGATGTTTCTGCCGGGGCGATTATTGTATCATTTCTTACGATTATATATACATTGATTCAATATAAACTAGAGGGTCGTTCTATAAAATCATCATAGTAGAAGGTATCGGATAGGAGGGTACATTATGGGAGATGTTAAGCAGGCAGATAATGATAAGACCAAAAAAGCACCAAAGCCAATGCGAGAGATATCAATAGAGGGATGCGAGCTTTTGGGAAGAGGTGGAAATGGAGAAGTATATCGTCTGGATCCTGAAACCATCGTTAAGGTTTATTACGGAAAGCGTAATAGTCCTGAAAAAATAAAGCAGAACAGAGAGGTTACCAGGGATGCTTTTGTTCAGGGGATACCTACTACGATTGCATTTGATATGGTCAAAGTTGGTGATAATTATGGTGTGGTTTTTGAGATGATAGATGCTAAGTCATTCAGTGAGGAGATAGCCTCTAATCCAGCAAAGACTGATGAGTATGCCGAAATGATTGCAGATATGCTGATCAAGTTGCATCATACAGAGTTTAAAGAAGGTGCTCTTCCAGATTCAAGAGACAGAGTCAGATCAGATATAAAGGCTACATATGATGCAGGCTTCTATACTCAGAAGGAAGTTGATAGATTAAATGAACTTGTTGAAAAGATTCCTTATCGAAATACATTTATTCACCAGGATTTCCATCCTGGAAATATCATGCTTCAGAATGGTGAGATAGTACTTATCGATGTTGAAGATGCAGGACTTGGACATCCGGTTCTTGATCTTTCTTCTATGTATCTTGTATATATAACGGCGCAAAAATCCAAGTGGAAAACTACGGATATGGGGATAACTAAGCAGCAGTTTAGCCGAATATGGGACATCATTATCAGAAAATATTTTGAAACAAATGATCCTAAAGAGATTGAAGAGATAAACCGCATCTTGAAGGGGTATTCGATGATTAAGCTTATAAGGGGAGTTGCTACTTCACCATCCGTACCGAATATAATCAGAAAGCCTTTTACAGCCAGCTCAAAGAAAAAGTTGTTTAGCATTATAGATACACTCCATCCGATACCGTAGGGAGTATCGTGATTAGTTTTATGGGAGATAGAAGATGTTGAAGAATGAAATATTACTTCCTGGTGTACACAATTCAAGAGAACTAGGTGGATATCCTGCTGGTGGCAGAATAGTAAAGAAAGGCGTTCTTATTAGAACTGGTGAACTAGTTAATGCTGCTCCTGAGGCTAAGATTAAACTGAGTGAAACTTATCATATAAAGCATATTGTGGATTTTCGAATGAAAAGTGAAGTGGTGAAAAGTCCTGATCCTATTATACCAGGAGCTGATAATCATAATTACTCAGTTGTGGAGATTGAAGATTATTTTTCAATGCTTGGGAACACCGATATACCTAAAGATATATTGTCACAGCCTATGGATAAGTCCCGGATGATTGAAATTGCTTATGAGAGGGGACTTATTGGTCCGCAAATGTATTCAATGTATCTACTTGGTGATAGGGGAAAAAAGGCATATAAGGATTTTTTCAGACTTATAATCGAAAGTGATCCGGATAAGGGAGCCGTTCTCTGGCATTGTACCGATGGAAAGGATCGGGCTGGTCTTGCTGCTGCCTTGCTTCTTGCAGCGCTGGGGGCAGATATGAAGACCATATTGGATGATTATATGCTGACAAATGTTTATAACGAACAAAAGATTGATGCGATAAAGAGCAAGTATTCAGATTGTACTCAGGAAAAACAGGATGCAATGATATTTGCTGGTGGGGGTGTCGTAGACAGCTATCTGATGAATGCATTCAGTTCTATAAATAAAGTATTTGGTAGTGTGGAGGACTATCTTACTGATGGTCTTGGATTAAATAATTCGGACTTAATTCTATTAAGAGAAAAGTTTACTATATGATACATAACCGAGGAGAAGGAAGTTCAGAATATATGAATAATAATATGAGGGTAGCAGCACTTATTACATCAATGTCTCTTTGTATGACAGGATGTGGAGCTAAGAAGCAGGCTGAAACCCACATCATATCATGAGATTCAATCTAAGTCGATTGGGAGGGGTTATAAAATGGGAGAGAAAAATCAGTTATTTAGAAAGAAAACGATGGAACGAATATCATCTCCCGAACAGCTCACAGATTATCTCAGAGTGACTAATCCTGGGATATGGGCTGTTCTTACTGCAGTGATTCTGATTTTGGTAGGCATTATTGCATGGGCGGCTGTGGGGGTTCTTGAGACAACAGCAGATGCTACGGCTGTTATATCGGATGGAAAAGCCCGGATAGTGGGCTCCGTTGATGCTGAACAGATTAAGACCGGAATGACAGTTCATGTTGCTTCTGAGGAATATATCATATCAGAGATAGAAGTGGATGAATATGGAAGAAGTGTTGCGTATGCTGATGTTTCAATACCAGATGGAACCTACGAGGCGGAGATAGTAATAGAACAGATTCATCCTATCAGTTTCTTATTGGAAAGCAGGTAGTTATTATGAGCAGGCAGAAGATATCTTCGACAATTACAAAAGGCGTTGCAAAAGTGCCTGTTGTTATGCAGCTGGAAGCATTGGAATGTGGCGCTGCATCGCTTGCAATGATTATGGCATATTATGGCAAATGGATTCCACTTGAACAGGTTAGGAAGGACTGCGGTGTATCCAGGGACGGATCAAAGGCAAAAAATATAGCTTTGGCTGCTAAGAATTATGGATTTGAAGTTAAGGCTTTCAAGATGTCGCCTGAGGGACTTAGAGATAATGGACATTATCCATGTATCATACATTGGAATATGAATCATTTTGTCGTGCTTGATGGTTTTCGTGGAAATAAAGTATATCTGAATGATCCGGCACGCGGAAATGTGACTGTCAGCTGGGAGGAATTCGACAATTCTTTTACCGGAATATGTATAGTTCCGATTCCGTCGGAAGATTTTGTACCGGAAGGAAAACCAAAGAGTACCTTGGATTTTGCAAGAAAAAGACTCACAGGTGCTGGAGCGGCAGTCGTTTTTGTAATGATTACTACAGCTCTTGCATATTTGTTCGGTATTATAGATTCTGCAACATCCCGCATATTTATGGATAGGCTTCTTACAGGAAAAAATCCTGAGTGGCTGTATCCTTTTATATCAATAATGATTGTTATAGCCATAATACATCTGGTTGTAGAATGGGTAAAAACCATAAACTCTTATAAGATAAATGGCAAGATGGCTGTAGTTGGAAGTTGTTCTTATATGTGGAAGGTGCTCCGCCTTCCTATGGAATTCTTCTCACAGAGACTTGCAGGAGATATTCAGGGAAGACTCGCACTTAATTCTTCAATTTCAGGAACCCTTGTAAATACATTTGCACCTGTTCTGCTTAATTCCACGATGATGATTTTCTATCTGGTGATAATGTTGAAACAGAGTGTGCTTCTAACAATGGTAGGATTATTCACATTGGTACTGAATATTGTAATGTCTAGTATTATATCAAACAAGCGTATGAATATAGCCAGAGTAGAAATGAGGGACAGTGGTAAGCTAGAGTCGGCAACTGTAACCGGCATAGAAATGATAGAAACGATTAAAGCCAGTGGTGCCGAAAATGGCTTCTTTGAAAAATGGGCAGGCTATCAGGCGTCTGTGAATCTTCAAAATGTAAAATCACAGAAGACTAATCTTTACTGGGGAATGCTGCCAGCATTTTTTTCAACCATAGCTAATTATGCAGTTCTTCTTCTTGGGGTTTATCTGACTATTCAAGGAAAGTTCACGCTGGGAGCGGTTTTTATGTTCCAGGGATTTATGACATCCTTTATGTCGCCAGCCTCGACTCTTATTAATGCCGGACAGACACTACAGGAGATGCGAACACAGATGGAAAGAGTTGAGGATGTTATGGAGTATCCTGATGATGAGGTCTTTGACTTTGATAATCAGGTTCAGGATGAGCTTTATAAGTTAAGAGGAAATATTGAACTAAAAAATATCACATTTGGATATTCAAGGCTTGAAAATCCTCTTATAAAAGATTTCTCAATTTCTATAAAGACGGGTGAGAGAATAGCCATCGTCGGAGCTTCCGGATGCGGAAAGTCTACACTATCGAAGTTGATTTCAGGTCTGTATCAGCCTTGGAGTGGTCAGGTTCTTTTTGATGGTAAAACAAGAGATTCATTTCCGAGAGATGTCATAACTGGTTCTGTTGCTGTTGTGGATCAGGATATTATCCTTTTTGAAGATACTATAGCCGAGAATATAAGAATGTGGGATGAATCCATAAAGGATTTTGAAGTTATTATGGCTGCAAGGGATGCGCAGCTTCATGAAGATATTATGAGAATGCAGGGAGGCTATAAGCATAAGCTTACCTCGGGAGGAAAGGATCTCTCTGGAGGTCAGAGGCAGAGAATGGAAATTGCCAGAGTCCTTGCTCAGGATCCTACAATTATTATTCTTGACGAAGCCACGAGTGCACTAGATGCGAGGACAGAATATGATGTGGTTAATTCAATAAAAGATAGAGGTATTACTTGTATAGTAATAGCTCATAGACTGTCAACAGTAAGAGACTGCGATAAGATTATAGTACTTGAGTCTGGATCAGTTGTAGAAAGTGGAACTCATGAGGAACTTATGAAACTTGGTGGGGCATATGCTGAGCTTGTGTCGAATGAATAACCTTCAGGAGGGGTAGATTTGGGTTGGTTTGAAGAACAATTAGAAGAGCGAAGAGCAGCAGATTCAAAAGCTCTCGAGGATTCATTTCACAAGATTGCTGGAGTAGTACTGGGGCAGAGAGTAGCAGAGAAGCTTGGGGATGAACGAATTGTTACGAAAAATGCTATAGATGAGATATTAAAGTTTTATCATCTAAAGCCTGTCGAGGTTCCTGATGATAATGCTTCTGCAGAGGAGCAGATAGATTATTGTCTCAGATATTATGGCATGATGCGTCGTAATGTAGAGCTTACTGAGGGGTGGTATAAGGATGGATACGGACCACTCATTGGTTTCAGACGAGAAGATGGTATGCCTGTGGCTCTTCTTCCTGATAAAGTATATGGATATTTTTATAGAGATTCACAGACTAAAGAGAAAGTTCGGGTTAACAAAAAGACTGCATCTCAGCTTGATATGGATGCGATATGCTTTTATAAACCTATGCCTCAGAAATCTCTCAGTATTCTAGATCTTTTGATTTATATGAAATCCTGCATTTCAATGAATGATATGCTTCTTATCGTTATAGCATCATTTTCCGTTTCACTGGTTGGTCTTCTGATACCTCGTATTTCAGCGGCGGTAACGGGGCCGGTACTTAGCAGTGGCAAAGGAATGGCTTTGATAGGAGCTGCGATTCTGATTATATGCATATCCCTGTCTTCGCAGTTGATAAGCTCTGTAAGAGAAATGCTTACAAATAGGATTTCAACTAAAGTTAATCTGGCTGTTGAGTCTTCTATGATGTTAAGAATCATGTCGCTTCCTGTCAGCTTTTTTAGAGAGCATAGTCCCGGAGAACTGAAAAACAGATCTATGTCTGTGAATGAGCTTTGTGCATACCTACAGGGGATGATTCTGACTGCAGGACTTACCTCGCTCAGTTCTCTGTTATATATTACGCAGATATTCAGTTTTGCACCTACTCTCGTTGTTCCGTCACTTATTATTATTTTTGTGACAGTTGGTTTTACAACGATTGTAACATTTGTTCAGATTGGAATAAGTAAGAGGGTAAGAGAACATGCAGCTAAGGAGTCTGGACTAAGCTATTCTCTAATAACCGGAATTCAAAAGATTAAGCTTGCCGGAGCAGAAAAAAGGGTATTCGCAAAATGGCTGAATCTATATTCAGAGGGAGCAGAGCTGACTTATAATCCGCCAACATTTATAAAAGTTAATTCAGTTATAAATATGGGGATAAAGCTGTTTTCGACTATCATTCTATACTATCTTGCAGTTCGTAGTGGTATTGAACAATCATCATATTTTGCATTTACTGCTGCATATGGAATAGTAATGGGAGCATTTTCTTCTCTTTCAGATATAGCAATGTCTGTAGCAGAGGTAAAGCCAATTCTGGAGATGGCCAGACCATTTCTCACGACTATACCTGAAACTGCAGGCAACAAAGAAATCGTAACTTCTATCTCAGGAAGAGTTGAGCTTGATCATGTATATTTTAGATATAACGAGACAGGACCATACATAATAGAGGATCTTTCATTAAAGATAAAATCAGGAGAATATGTAGCAATAGTTGGACGTACTGGTTGTGGTAAGTCCACACTTATCCGTCTTTTGCTTGGTTTTGAAACACCGGAAAAGGGAGCGGTCTACTATGACAGCAAAGATATAACAGCTCTTGATTCAGGGTCACTTAGAAGGAATATTGGAACTGTAACACAAGATGGAGGACTGTTCCAGGGAGACATATATTCTAATATTACCATCACTGCACCGCAGCTTTCGATAGATGATGCCTGGGAGGCTGCAGAAAAAGCAAGTATAGCGGATGATATTCGTAATATGCCTATGGGAATACATACATTGATTTCAGAAGGACAGGGTGGAATATCAGGTGGTCAGAAACAGAGACTTATGATAGCTCGTGCTATTGCGCCTAAACCAAAGCTTCTTATCTTTGATGAGGCTACTAGTGCTCTGGATAATAAGACACAAAGACAGGTTTCGGAAGCGCTGGATGCTATGGGCTGTACGCGTATCGTGGTGGCTCATAGATTGTCGACTATTCGTCATTGTGATCGTATCGTTGTTCTAGATGGAGGGCATATTATAGAGGACGGTACTTATGATGAGTTAATTGCAAAAGAGGGGTACTTTGCAGAACTTGTTGAAAGACAGAGACTAGATACAAGTGAGTAAACTAATATGATATATAGAAAAAGGAGCAGGACATGGGGTATTACATATTGAACGAGGGGTTTGAACTTTGTGGCTGGAAGGGTCTCCCTTTTGGACTACGTTATCCAAATCCTCATTATACTGATTTTTTTGATAAAGAAACATATAAGGTAGTTCTATCTCTTGATGGCAGGACCGATATAGATGAAGATAAACTATCAGAGAGACAAAAGTCGCTTTTAAAGCATCTTTTAGATTTAAAGATAGCTCTTCCGAGTGATGGTAAAAAGAGGCTTGAACCCTGGCAGGAGTATAAGAGTTTTCCTGCCATGTATAAGAAACATGTACAGTGGTCTATAACTGGTCGTTGTAACTATAAATGCCGCCACTGTTTTATGTCTGCTCCGGATTACTGCGGAGAAGATCTCACTATGGATCAGATTAGACATATTCTGGATGAACTTGTTAAATGCGGTATAAGGACAGTTGCATTAACCGGTGGAGAGCCGTTGGTTCATCCCTGCTTTTACGAGATATTAGATGAGATAAAAAAACGTAGAATACATCTTGATACGATATATTCAAACGGAGAATTAATAGATGAGCGCTTTATTGAGGAACTGAAAAAAAGGGAGATGGATCCTGCGATACATATAAGCTTTGATGGTGTAGGCTGGCATGACTGGATCCGTGGTGTAGATGGCGCAGAGGAAAGCACTATTCGTGCATTTAAGCTCTTACATGAACATGGTTTCCAGACTAGTACTTCAATGTGTCTCCATAAGCATAATATAGGAACGCTAAAAGAGAGTATAGATCTACTTGGGTCTATAGGTGTAATACATGTCAAGATGAATGTAGCAACACCGACTGGAAGATGGAAGAATGAGACAGAACACTTCATTTCACAGGATGAAGCAAATGAAGCAATTCTTGAATATATTCCACAGTATGTGGCTGATGGTATGCCAGTCTCAGTACAGTTTTGTGGCATACTGGATTTTAATATAGTAAAAGGAAAGATTGATATACCATATCGAAAGTATTCAGGAGTGGATAGCTGTGAGAAGACATATGCTTGTGGTGCAGTAAAGACTGGTATGTATATTAGTCCGGTAGGAAAGATTCTTCCCTGCATGACAATAGGTGGGACTGCGATTGATGCAGAGTTCGATTCTGTGCTTGAAAAACCACTTTCCGAGATTCTTTCTGATTCTCATTATAGAGACATATGTCTCCTAAAGATGGGAGAATGTATAGAACATAATGAAAAGTGCAGGGGTTGCCAGTACCGTCTTGTCTGCGGCGCGGGTTGCAGAGCGGCTGCCTGTGGCGAGACTGGACTTGATTATATGGGAATAGATGAGGAGGTGTGTCATTTCTTTAAGAATGGTTGGTATGAGAAAGCTAAAGAATATGTAGAAAAATACAAGGGTAGCTTTCTACCGGTTGGAGCTGATGAAAAATAATTAATAATTTTTTTAAGGAGGTATGTTTTATGTCAGATGAAAAAAATGAAAAGAAAAAAGAGGAAATACTTGATCAGGAGATTGAGTTAGATGAACTTGATTCGGTAGTGGGTGGTGGTATTGGTGGTAAGGCATATTTTGCTGGTGGTTCGAATACTGCAGATGATATTAATAATTGTACCAGGAACCATGAAAGAAATATTTATTTGGGAGGTTTTCCTAATTGTGCAGCAACAGTTGAGGATGGAAGCTGGTGCAGAGGCAATGATGCGTGTTACGATAGTGCTGTTGATTACCAAGGTATGAATGACTGTAGTAAGGCATGGAGATAGCATATTTTAATATTTTAAAGTTATGATCACAGTAAATAGATCATAATACTAATGTAAGGAGGTGTGTTTTATGTCAAATGAAGAAAATGAAAAGAAAAAAGAGGAAATACTTGATCAGGAGATTGAGTTAGATGAACTTGATTCGGTAGTGGGTGGTGTTAAAACTTATTATGGCGGTAGATCAACTGATGATAACTGTACCCAAACACATAAAAGAAGTATTTATGAGGGAGGGTTTGCGAATTGTGCAGCAACAGTTGAGGATGGAAGCTGGTGTGATACTAATGATGCGTGTCTTTCCAGAGCCGTTAAGTATCAAGGTATGAATGACTGTACTAAAGCATGGCGGTAGTGAATAAACTTTTTTCTTATTTTCTGAAATGTGTTGCTCTTTTGTTGTACTTTCTAAGTTATACTATGATGTGGGTGTCAAAAGTACCTTTTGACACCATATGACATACGGATTGCTCCATTGCTAAAGCAATTCGTGCAATCCTAGAAACATTCGGAAACCGCTAATTTTCTACGAAAATTGCTATTTCCTCATGTTTCAGCGTGTCATAAAGTCAATAAGCTTTTCTTGCAAGCAAGAACGCTTTTTGACTTTTGACACTTATGTCATAATATATAAAAAGAGAAATAAAAAGGATGGGCAGTATATGATGAAACAGGTTAAATTTCCTTACATGCATGATTTTTATGCTATAACTGCGCCATTTTTACGTATAATTAAATATATTTAAAAATTTTGTCGAACAGTGGCTCCTTTTCTGTTCGACTTTTTTGCTTTTCGTAATTGAAATCAAAAAATATAACTAATGAGGGGCTGTCATGAATGTATATGATTTTGACGGTACGATTTTTTATTCGGATTGTTCAATAGGATTTGCTTTTTGGTGTTTGAAACGTCATCCGAAGTTGTGGTTTTCTTATTTTCCTCAGGCACTAAAAAGCTTTTTTCAGTTTAAAAAAGGGAAAATTCCAAATTATCTTATGCAGCGTAAGATGTTTAGTTACCTTACGATGATTGATGATTTTGATGTTCAGATAGAAAAATACTGGGACAAATATGAAAAAAGAATATCAGAATGGTATCTGGCACAAAAAAGGCCTGATGATCTTATAATCAGTGCTTCTCCTTCGTGTATCATCGGCCCGATTGCCAGGAGATTGGGGGTTAATTATATTGCTACGGAATATGATCTTGAATATGGCGTTTTTGTAAATAATCTGATGTATGCAAAAGAAAAAGCAAAGTACATTATAGACCATGGGTTCCCAGTAATAGATAATTTCTATTCAGACTCTCTTGCAGATACACCTATTGCATTATGTGCTGAGAAGGCTTATTTAATAACCGAAAAAGCTACAAAGGTTAATGACTGGCCGGATCTTGATCCGGATACTATGGTAAAGGTTAAAGCTAAGATCAATACAGGGTGGAATATACATCTGAAAGAGGAGGAGTAATGTACATAATCATTTATGATTTTGGTACTAGTAGTTTAAAAACATGTTTGTTTGAAATAGATACAAATATACGATTGGTTGCCAGCTCTTCAGGTTCATATGGCCTTTACATATCTGATGATGGTGGAGCGGAGCAGGATACTGAGGAATGGTGGAATACTATATGTTCTACCACAAGAGATTTATTTATCGATTCTGAAGTAAGACCTGACGAGATTGAGGGAATGGCCTTTTGTTCACAGATGCAGGGAACAGTTCTTGTGGATGAAAAAGGTAATGCCCTCAGACGCCCGATGAATTATCTCGATCAGAAGGGGGTTAGAGAGTATAAGGATTGTATGGGTAGTGGTCTGGTCAAAGTTTCTGGCTGCAATCTGTATAAGCTTGTAAGGAATCTGTTGGTTAATTATGCAGGTTCAACCAGTGCAAAGGATCCAATATGGAAGTATAAGTGGGTAGAGAACAATGAACCTGAAATATTTAATAAGGTTTATAAGTGGCTTGATATAAATGATTATCTGGTGGCCCGATGTACTGGTAGAGTGATGAGGACTGCTGATTCGGCATTCGCAACATTTCTATATGATACCCGGAAAGGTAAAGAGGGCTGGAACAAAGGCTTACTGAAAATGTATAAGGTGAAGCCTGAACATATGCCTGATATTATCGAATGTACTGATATTGCTGGACACTTAACTGGTAAGGCTGCCAAAGAGCTTGGCCTCATAGAAGGAATTCCGGTTTTTGGAGGTGGAGGTGATACAACCTTCGTAAATATAGGTGCAGGATGTACAAAGCCGGGAGATACTCATATCTATGTGGGAACATCGGGATGGGTATCAACTTTTCTGGATTATCAAACTGTTGATATAAATGCGATGATCACTGGAGTTCTTTCTGCAAAGAGGGGGTACTATAACTATTATGCAGAACTGGAAACAGCAGGGAAATGCTTTGAGTGGGTTATAAATCATGTTGCTTTGGATGAGGTGGGAGTTTATCTTAAAAAGATTCAAATCACCGACGTAGAAAGTAAGTATATAAGCATCTATGATTATATATCCGAAGTTATAAGTGAAGTTCCACCTGGGGCAAATGGGATTATCTTTACTCCATGGATGCACGGCAATCGTTGTCCTTTTGAAGACTCGAACGCCGGTGGGATTTTCTTTAATATTAAAGTTGAGAATAGCAAAAAAGATATGCTTCGTGCCGTACTTGAGGGGATATGTTATCACCTTCGCTGGTTACTTGAATGCGAGGAGGATAAAGTAAAAACATCTGAGACTATTAGATTTGTCGGAGGAGGAGCATTGTCCTCTGTTGTATGTCAGATGTTGGCTGATATAACAGGAAGGACAATTGAGACTGTAAATAATACTCAAGAAGTTGGAGCTATTGGAACTGCACTCGTTGTAGCTGCAGGCATCACAGGGGACGATGTTTTGGAACTAGCAAAGCAGCTTATTAAGCCTAATCATTCTTACAGACCTAATCCTCAAAATATGGAAGGGTATGGGCGGAGTTTCGAAGTATTTAAAAAACTGTATAAATCTAATTCAGCAAATTTTAAGAGACTGAATTCCTGAATAAGGGGTGTAGCAAATGGAAAAAAATGAAAAAATAGAGAAAAAAGATAAGATATTTTTTGAAAATGAAGTTAATGCCAATAGGATGATGGCGCAAATCCTGAATGTAACTTTAGTTATAGTTGCCATCACATGGGCTTTATTTGAAAATGCTGTTTTTTATAGCCGAGTGCCTGTTAGGGGGTTGATGATATTTAATCTTGCACTTATTGCATTTTCTAATTTTATATGTCGTCATTTTAAGTATGAAAAATCCTGGATAAAATACAGTTTGATGGGAACACTTACGGTCGTATATGCAGGAACGACTTCTGTGCTTACCTATAATGTTACGCTGTTGGTGGTTATTCCAATTCTTCTCTCCATCAGATATTTCAGTAAGAAATATACTATGTCTATTGCGGTTTTATCCATTCTTATATTTTTTGCGGCTTATTTATATGGAGCAAATCATGGTATGCTGGATCTTAATTTTGTTCAGTATTCACCAGGGACTGTCATTACTACAAATGAGAATATGTGGTTGGATGATGCAGTAAAGGATATTCCGTACGATAAAGGCCTGATGCTCTTTAATACCGTATTTTATAATTATTTTGTTAAGTTTTTGCAGTTGGTTATTATTGCTGTTGCAGCTGTAAAGCTAGTTGGCCATTGTCAGGAAATCATGAGTAAACAGAAAAAGCTTACGGAGACCTCCGCAAGAATTGGAACAGAACTTGCGCTGGCTGAAAAGATTCAGGCGGATATGCTTCCAAATCTGTTTCCTGCATTTCCAGAGAGAGCTGAGTTTGATCTTTATGCCTCTATGAATCCTGCCAAGGAGGTTGGCGGTGATTTCTATGATTTCTTCATGATAGATGATGATCATCTTGGACTTGTAATCGCCGATGTATCCGGAAAGGGTATTCCAGCTGCAATGTTTATGATGTTCAGCAAGAATATCATTGCTAACAATACTATGCTTGGAAAATCTCCGGCAAAGGCGCTTATGGATGCAAATGAGGCTATATGCGCCAACAACAGCGAAGAGATGTTTGTTACGGTGTGGCTAGGAGTTCTAGAGATTTCTACAGGAAAGCTGACAGCGGCAAATGCAGGTCATGAATACCCAGCACTTATGACTCCGGATGGCAATTTTGAGCTTTATAAGGATAAGCATGGACTTGTGATCGGTGGTATGG
Source organism: Lachnospiraceae bacterium (assembly GCA_900199595.1). Lineage (GTDB taxonomy): Bacteria > Bacillota > Clostridia > Lachnospirales > Lachnospiraceae > Eubacterium_Q. The sequence continues at coordinate 108,228 of FZRB01000003.1, forward strand.
AAGGTGCCAAGTATAGGGAATATGAGATACAATTGGAGCCAGGGTCAAAATTATTTGTATATACGGATGGTGTTCCTGAGGCTACTAACAGCAGTGAAGAGTTATTTGGAACTGAACGAATGGTTGAAGCTCTAAATGTAATGCATGACTCAGAACCGAAGAAACTGCTTGAAGGAGTTAGATGTGCGGTAGATGATTTTGTAAAAGATGCAGAGCAGTTTGATGACTTGACCATGCTTTGCTTAGAATATATAGGAGCTGAAACAAAAGAATAGTTAGTTTTAGAAAGGATGAGGATAAAATGGGATCAAGTAAGGAATTAGTGATTGAAGCGAGTACAGATAAGCTAGTTGAAGTGATTGCCTTTGTAGATACTCAGCTTGAAAGCTATGAGTGTTCTATGAAAACACAGATGCAGATCGATATCGCTGTGGAGGAGATATTTGTAAATATCGCAAATTATGCATATAACCCTGAGGTAGGGGAAGCAACTATCAGAGTAGAAGTATTTGATGATCCACTTGCAGTGGTGATAACATTTTTGGATCATGGAAAACCTTATGATCCATTAGCAAAGGAAGATCCTGATGTGACTCTTTCTGCTGAGGAAAGAGATATAGGTGGTCTTGGAATCTTCATAGCCAAGAAAAGTATGGATGATATTCGATATGAATATAAAGACGGTCAGAATATCCTGACAATAGAAAAAAATCTATAATAGAAAAAAATTAATATAAATACAATTAGGAGGTAACACATATGTTAAATATTGAAAAGAAATCAGAAGGTAAAAACTTGAGCTTTGTACTGTCAGGAAGACTTGATACTACAACAGCTCCTGATCTTGAGAAGGAAGTAAAGGATAATATCGAAGGTGTTGAGAAACTTGATTTTGATTTTGCAGATCTGGCATATATTTCATCTGCTGGACTCAGAGTGCTCCTTTCTGCTCAGAAGATTATGAATAAACAGGGAGATATGGTTGTGAAGAACTGTTCAGATGAAATCAAGGATATTTTCGAGGTTACAGGTTTTTCGGATATTCTTACGATAGAGTAAACTAATTGATTTATGGAGGTGTTAACAATTGTTTGTATTAGAAGAGTATCAAAGTGATATAGAGTGCAAGGAACTACCAATAAGTGATGATATGTTCCATCTTGCTCTTCAGGATGGGGAGAAGAGATACCATGTCAAGAGTCCAAAAGGTGACTATTTTGATATTGTGTATCTGGATAATAACGATGATATCGAACCGATTGAGTTTTATCCCAAATATATGAAGGGGCCTTTTATGGCTCAATACTTATCTTATGACGAAACGGATAAGGATACACTTTATATAGATTTCTTCCAAGGTATAAATGCTGCAGAATTCGAGGAAGTAAATGAGTATTCTATAGCTCTGACTAGGGTGATTCTATCCTTCACTCAGGGGATTGATATATGGTTTGATGACCCACGTATTCTTTGGTTCATTTCTGAGGATGATAGGGTGCATGTTGTAGAAAAGCTTCCTGAATTTTCGGGAGAAACTACATTTTACGTTCAAAAGCAGTTTAAGACGGGGCTTGAGGACAGGGATTTCAATAGGCTTAGTTCTACATATGCTTTCCACAATGTCTTTTTCCCACAGTGGATGCTGAAAGGTAAAAACTTTACAGATTATAAATATGTCACTATGCAAACTAATTCCATAGGTGGTATAGGGGCGATTCTAGCATATCAGAAAAGGTTTGAGATAGTATTCAGTCACTTTGGCCTTAAGCTGATTACTAACGAAGAAAGGCTAGGAAAGTTCCGCGTTGAAATGCTAAATAAGTATTTCTCTTTGGAACTGACAGCGGAGGATGCGAGTGGGGACAATACACTGATTATTGATAATCAAATATTTCTGATAAAGACAAAAATGGTTTATACAATCGAACAGGCAACAGATGCTTCTATCCTTGCACCTGGGTTCAAAAATGAAATGGATGAATACTATGAAGCTTTGTTCGAAGGAAGGAAAGTTCTTGGAATCTTGATACGAGGAACGGATTATATATCAACTGGCCTTTCCGGAGAGCGTCGTATGGCGACTGTTCCGCAGATGCTTCCAACCATTCATCAGTGGCTTGAAGAGGATGGATATGACCGCATATTCCTGGCCACAGAAGATGATGATATTTTGGACCAGATGAAGTCTGAGTTTGGAAAGAGGATTATAGCGGTTGCGCAGGAACGTCATAGAGTTTCGGATTTTAGAGAAGGTCAAATCATCAGCGAATTGGAGAAGGAAACCATTCCTCCTGATAAGCTGGATGAAATGGTTGAAGACACAACAATAAATTATTTCTATGCATTGTATCTACTATCCCGCTGTGACAGCTTTATGTGTTCTGGACAATGTAACGGATGGGATGTAGTTAATGACTTTAATGGTGGAAGATTCCTTAGAAGCTATAAGTTCAAAGTAGTTGAATAGGAGATTATAGCGTATGAAAGACAGAAAAAAGCTATACGTTTTTCACGCAGTGAGCAACGAATATAGAGAATGTTGTACTAGTATAGGAGTCATAAAGGTATGGGAGTTGAAGAGATAGACATTTTTGAAAGATTTGATTCGCTTTTAAAGGATTGTCCGAATCATGTGATGCTTAGTGAAGGTTCGGCTGAAACTGAAATAACAGCAGCACAGCTGGATATTCTTTCTGGAAAGGTATATAGGTACCTTAAGGATAAGGGCTTCGGAAAAGAGGATATGATCTGTATACTTCTTCCGAGAGGTACGGCAGTCGCTGTAGCCCTTTTAGGTATATGGAAAGCTGGAGCGGCGGCAGTAATTATTGAGGAGAATGATCCTGTAGAAAGAATAGAATATATACAGAAGGATTGTGGATGTGTTCTGGTGTTGAATGAACAGGTCTGGAAAGAAATTCTGAGCGTAGAACCCCTTGAGGGACATGAACCAATTGATCCTCATGCGGCAGCCTTTGCGGTTTACACCTCCGGAACCAGTGGTAATCCTAAGGGAGTTCTCCATGAGTATGGTAGAATTCCAATTACTTTTGCATCTTATCGTTGGAATGGTATTTCCATAAGCCAGCGTAGCGATATCATTATCCTATATTTCCCGCTGAACTTTGTAGCTTCCATCATGTTTATGATAATAAGCTGGATGATAGGAACCAAACTTCTTATCGCTCCTTGTTCTGTATCAAAGGATCCATTAAAAATAATGGAGTTTTTAATAGAAAACAAAGTGACACTGGCATTTTTTCCGCCATCACTGTTTAGAATACAAAAAGACTTCGGGCCATATCTGAAAAAGGTAATACTTTCTTCTGAACCTGCGCATGGAATCTGGAAGGAACCTTCAGAAATGATGGTGTTTAATGGGTATTGCAGTAGCGAAACGGCCTGTGGATTACTGGTATCTGTGCTTGATAAGCCTAATGTTACAGCTCCTGTGGGACTACCTCAATATAATGTTGGTGTTTATCTTGTAGATGATGAAGATAGTCCGGTCGAAAAGGGTGAAGCAGGCGAACTTTGTTTCGATGCACCGTTTACCAGGGGGTATATCAATCTGCCTGAACAGACTGCCAGGACTTTTAAGAATGGCATCTTTCATAGCGGTGATCTTGCCAGACAAATGAGTGACGGACAGTATCAGATTATTGGAAGAATCAGTGACACGATTAAGATTAATGGTAAAAGAGTAGAACCGACTGAGGTTGAAGAAGCCATCAAACGTGTTACAGGTCTTGAGTGGACAGCTGTTAGAAGCATTAAAGACAAAAATGGAATGCATCTCGCTGCATATCATTTGGGGGAGGCTGAGATTGGAATAACCGAACTTCGCGAGAAACTTGGTCAGATTCTGCCTTACTACATGCTGCCTTCCTATTTTGTGAAAATTGATTCAATCCCAAGACTCCATAATGGAAAGATGAACAGAAAGGCTCTTCCTAGACCGGCTGTTTCTGACTATTTGCGTGAGTATGCTCCTCCAACCAATGAGACGGAGGAGATAATATGTAACGCTATGCAGAAGGTGCTTAAGATAAAGAAGGTGGGAATAAAGGATGATTTCTTCCTGCTTGGCGGAGATTCACTCACTTCCATGAAGCTTATTGTTGAGACTGGACTCAGCGGACTGACCTTTGAAGATATATATTTAGGCTGTACAGTTTCAGGTATTGCAGAACAGTACCTCAGTAAGATGCGAGTTACGGAGGGGAGCACTGAGAAGATTAATGCACAGGCAATTAAAAAGTCTCATCCTCTGACTGTGGAACAGAAGTATATACTTAATTATGAGTTTTATACTCCTAATACTACTATGTATAACAATCCGGCTCTCTGTAGATTTATTGATGTGACTGCAGAAGACCTGGCAGCAGCAATTAATAAAACGATACAAAATCATCCGTCCCTTCTTACTACAATTTATTATGAGAATGGAGAGTATAAACAACGATATGCTCCTGAAATGATGCATGAAATTACAGTGGAGAAGGTTTCGGATGAAGAACTTGAGACTCTGCGAGTAACTTTGGTACAGCCATTTAGAAAGGTAACTGACAGCCTTCTTTGGCGTAGCAGAGTTTTCAGTGCTCCGTCTGGAAATTATATATTCTTTGATGTTCATCATTTAATCTTTGATGGTACTTCCTATTGGCTGTTTATGAGCAATCTTCAAAAATGCCTGTCCGGTATGGGACTAGAGCCGGATTACTATTATTATGTTCTTGAGCAGCGTGAAAAAGAAATGAACAGCGCTCTCTATGAAGAGGCTAAGTCATATTTTGAGAAAAGATATGCAGGGCAGAAATGCATACGTAATCTGCCTTATGATTATACTTCTGATGAAAACTTTGCAGGAGATATAGATATACCGCTGCAATTTACTAATGATGATTATAATGCATTTGAAGCTTCAACCGGAATTGGAAGGAACGGCTTGTTCCTGATAGCCGGACTCCTTGCTCTTAGTTCGATAACCAACAGCGACAAGGTTATGATTACTTGGATATACAACGGAAGAAAAGATCTTGATTCTATGAATAGTATAGGCATGTTGTTCTATACCTTGCCGCTAATGCTTACTGTCACAGAGAATCTTACTATGGAAGAAATGCTGACAGATATAAAAGAACAAATGAACAATGCCTTGAAATACAGCTCTTGTTCATTTGTTAGTTCCACTTATGTTTCTCCTGTAAAGGACGACAGTATTTGTTTTATGCTTCAGGATGATGCCAGAAGCCTTTCGGAAAACTGGCAATACCCATTTGAAATGGTGGATATTGCTATAAATGACAGGGCATCGCAGACATCTCTTGATGTGGAAATTATGACAAATGGAGATGAGCCAAATCTTTATCTTGACTATGCTGCAAGTTTATACAAGTCGGATACAATTAAACATTATGGTGCTCTGACGAGGAGCATTGCAGATAAACTTATATATTACAGAGACTTTCCGGACATTCATGTAAAGGAGCTTATTAAAAATATTGAAAGGGAAGGAACGGCGAGAATAAATGAATAAAAGAACTTTTTGTAAAAATAAGTTTGGGTCAATGCTTATATCAGGTACATTTACTATGGCTGTTTTGTATCTAATGATGCTTAGTGATAGTATTATAGCCGGTCACTTTATAGGGGAGAAAGGTATAGCTGCTATTAATTCAATTACCCCTATAACAGGTGTATCAACTTTCTTTGGGTGCATGGTTTCTACAGGGACAAGTATTGTATACAGTAAGAATATCGGTGCAATGAGAAAAAAACAAGCTGATCAGATATATGGTCAGGGATTAATTGTTACTTTGGTTATAGGTATTATTTCAGCCGTCATTCTATATTTTATACGTGATTTATACTTTAGCATGAGTGGTGTTACAGGAGAAATATATGATAGAGCTTTAGAGTACTATAAACTCGCGCCTATTAATATATTTTTGACAGTTCTTGTTTATTATTTGGAGGACATGGTCTTCAGTGATGGCGATGAATTAATAAATAATCTGGGTTATATATTCCAGATTGGCGGGAATATCATATGTTCCATAATTCTGGCAAAGCATTATGGTATGCTTGGTATAATTATAGGATCTATTGTTGGAAATGTGCTTGGCATTATAGTGTCCTGCATCCACTTTTTTAGAAAAAGTAATACCCTTCATTTTGTTTGGTACTTCAATATAAAAGAACTGATTAAGACGGCACGTTTTAGTATAGTAGATGCTGTAATATATCTATGCTGGTCAGCTATGGATTATGTTATGATAAGTTATGTGTCGGCGCACTATGGAGATACAGGGCTGATTACACTTGCAGTGGTAGTAAGCCTTATAGAGTTTGGCGTAGTTTTGGATGGCGTTGGAATGGCGATTCAGCCACTTCTTGGAACATATTTGGGTGAAAAAAATCATATACTCATAAAAAGGTTAATACGTGTGGCTGTAAAGGCGGCTATTTTAGAGGGGATAATAGTAAATGTATTGGTAATTATTTTTGCCAGACAGTTTTGTGCTCTTTTCGGAATAACGGCTGGGACAGCGCTGATTCCAGCAATAACTGCGATTAGGATTGTTTCTTTTGGACTTGTATTTTGCAGTGCTGTTTCTCTTTTTACCTCTTACTATATGCTGATAGATCATATAGGTCTTTCAGTAGCAGTTACAGTGCTAAAAGATGGTATTCTATACTCGTTTTTGCCGATTTTAGGTTCGTTTATAGCGGGTGAAAAAGGAATGTGGATTGCATTTGTTATTGCGCCGATAGTAACAATTGTTATATCGCTGGCATATGTTTATCTACGGTATGGAAAAGAATTATTCCCTTATCTGTTAAAGGATATGGAGTCGGAAATATTAGTTTTTGATGATGTTTTGACAAAGGAGTCGGCAACTAGTCTTTCAGAAAAGGTTGAAAATCTACTCGAAGAGCATAACTATCCTAAGGGTATGGCGAACAAAGCTGCTTTATTTGTCGAGGAGATCGGACTTACAATTCTTGAACAGAATAAGAAAGAGAATAAAAAACTGTTAATAGAGCTTTCTGTGTTTTTTGAAGAAAATAGTACACTCATCATAGAACGTGATTCGGGAAAAATATTTGATATCACAGATCCTGATCAGAAGATAGAAGGGCTAAGTGGATTTATACTTAGCAGTCTCATGGAAATGCATAAGGAAAAAGCTTATCTTACTACCACAGGTTATAATCGTAATATGATGAGATTTAGCATTTCTGAGTAAGCCGTTTTTTGATTCCAATGCGTTGGCAGCTGTAGGATTAGCTGATCTAATGTTTAATCGACCATATCAAAATAGACCGGATGCTGATGTTTTGACAATCGAGCGAAAGACAGCAAAGCACCACAAGAATGACGCTGCAAAAAAATCTATTGTGTAAGGAAGAGTATGGTTCGTAAGAAGGGACACAACTTAATACCGATTATTGTCATAGTAGTATTGCTTGTAATCTGGCAGTTGGCTTGCACATTTGAACTGGTTCCCGGTTATATGCTTCCATCACCGATAGAAGTTGTGAAAGCATTTATCAATGATTTCCCACTTCTTATGTCTCATGCGAAGGTTACAATCCTTGAAGCAATTTTGGGATTGGTGATCGGAGTGTTACTTGGTTTTGGATGCGCGGCTTTGATGGATAGTTTTCCTTTGGTAAAGAAGGGCCTTTATCCTATACTTGTGCTAACACAGACTATTCCGCCGGTTGCTATAGCACCTCTGCTTATTCTTTGGTTTTCCTACGGAATTGCCCCAAAGGTTATACTCGTAGTGCTGGTGGCTTTTTTTCCGATGGCAGTTGGGCTTTTAGAAGGATTTCAGTCAGTAGATGAGGATATGATACGACTTATGAAGTCTATGAATGCTACACGCTGGCAGATTTTCTGGAATGTAAAGTTCCCTGCCGCACTGGGAGAATTCTTCTCAGGTCTTAAAATCGCCGTTGCATATTCTATAGTAGGTGCGGTAATAGCTGAATGGCTGGGAGGATTTAGCGGACTGGGAGTATATATGACCCGCGTTAAGAAGTCGCTGTCTTACGACAAAATGTTTGCGGTTATATTTTTTGTGTCTGCAATCAGCTTGATCCTTATGGCTTTAGTTAAGTACATACAATATAAAGCTATGCCATGGGAACATACAGAAGATAAATAAGATTCTCTAATAAAGAATCTTTTTGATTAAGGAAGATAAAATTATGATTAAGTTTAATTTGAAAAAGATTATCGCAGCATTAATGACAGGAGCCATGCTTCTGGGGGCTGCAGCAGGCTGCGGAAAGCAAGCTGAAGATGAATCTGGCAGTGATAGTTCTGCAAAGAGCGAAGAGCTGACTGAGATTACTTTTGTTCTTGATTGGACGCCGAATACCAATCATACAGGACTGTATGTAGCTCAGGCTAAAGGATATTTTGAAGATGCAGGTCTCAAAGTAAATATTATTCAGCCACCTGAGGATGGAGCGACCAACATGGTTGCATCAGGTCAGGCACAGTTTGGTATAGATTTTCAGGATTATCTGCCGCCGGTTTTCACATCTGATGAAAAGGTGCCGGTAGTCGCAGTTGCGGCAGTACTGCAGCATAATACATCCGGTATTATCTCTCTTAAGGAAGATGGTATCGATTCTCCTAAGGGACTTGAAGGAAAAAATTATGCAACATGGGATCTGCCTGTAGAGAAAGCTATGATGCAGAATATCGTAGAGGCTGATGGTGGTGACTTTTCAAAGGTAAATCTTATTCCTGAATATGTTGAGAATGAACCGGCAGCACTTCAGCAGGATATTGATGCTATCTGGGTATATTATGCATGGGCAGGTATATCATGTAAGCAGGCAGGACTTGATACCAATATGTTTTATTTTAAAGATCTTACTCCTGAGTTTGATTATTATAGTCCTGTTATCATTGCTAATTCAGATTGGACAGCAAAAAATCCTGATATAGCAAAGGCTTTCCTTGAAGCAACTAAGGATGGCTATGAATTTGCTATAGCTAATCCGGATGAGGCTGCTGACATACTTTGTGAGCAGGTTCCTGAGCTTGATAAGGAATTAGTAAAGGAGAGCCAGGAGTGGATTTCAGGTCAGTATAAGGCTGAGGTTGCTCGGTGGGGCTATATCGATCAGGCAAGATGGGATGCATTCTTCAAATGGTTATCAGACAATAATCTTTCAGATGAGATTCCTGCCGGATATGGATTTACTAATGAATATCTTCCAAAGGAAGAATAATAATTTAAGGTACAAATATGAGAGGGATACTTCGTGCTGAAAACATAAAAAAATCTTATGGTGATAAGGCTGTGCTTGCAGATATTTCCATCACATTAAATGAAGGCGAACTGGTCAGTATTCTTGGTGTCAGTGGAGTTGGAAAAACAACTCTCTTTAATGTGCTTTCCGGAATAATAGAACCGGATGCTGGAACAGTAGTGCTGGAAGATGAAGATATCACAGGCAAGAGGGGCATGCTTAGCTATATGCTTCAGAAGGATTTACTTCTTCCTCATAAAACAGTGGTAGATAATGTGGCTCTACCATTAACTCTTTCAGGGGTTCCAAAGAAAGAGGCAAGAGATAAGGCTTCACAGCTTTTTGATCAGTTTGGACTTGAAGGTACTGAGAAAAAATATCCATCTCAGTTGTCAGGCGGAATGCGTCAAAGAGCAGCACTTCTAAGAACTTATCTTTGCAATAAGAAGGTTGCACTGCTGGATGAACCATTTAGTGCACTTGATGCTATCACAAGAAGTTCGGTTCAGGATTGGTATCTTTCTGTTATGAGTGAAATAAAGCTATCAACTCTGTTTATCACACATGATATTGATGAGGCGATTCTTTTGTCTGATAGAATATATATCATGAAGGGGTCCCCGGCTGTTATTGATGGGGAATTGGTAATAAGTACTCCAAAGCCCAAAACTCATGATTTTATGATAACAGATGAATTTTTAGAGATTAAAAAGAAAATAAGAGAAATGTTGTAAAGCATTGGATTATGACGACCTGTTGCTTACCGGTTCAAAAAAAGCTGAAACTCTGAGGTTTTATGAGAGCTCTGGATAGAATAGTAGTGATAAGATCGAATTTATTCAGTGGATTGGAGAGTTCATTTGTCAAATAAAATATAAAAGATTTGGTGTTGACAGATACGAAATAAGGAGTTTATTCGTGCGTAAGTTTAATCTTGTAAATGCATACGTCGCACTAAAATCAGCACTACTTCGACTAGTGAAAGGTCTGGATTTAGTATGTAAGTTTCTGGGATTAAAAGCGTGCGTGGACTAATAGATTATTTTAGTATTATCAATTATTGACCACCTATCTTTCTCGGATAGGTGGTCTTTTTTCATAAGAATAACCAGTCAAGATAAGAGAAATGCTGTGTTTTACGCCATTTTGGTTTGAAAAGTACACTTTTTTATGGTATCATTACACAATTGTACTAAGCTCTTTTCTACGTTGTTTAGACAAGGAAAGGAGCTGAGAAAATGGGAAAAAACTGAAAGGTAAGGAATTCAACCTATGATGCCAACATAGCCAAGCTTACTAAGCAGGCTGGGATAGAAAACTTTTCAATGCATACACTCAGACATACCTTTGCTACTAGATGTATTGAAGCTGGAATGCGTCCCAAGGCTTTACAGCAGATACTAGGGCATTCAAGTATTAATATCACAATGAATCTGTATGTTCATGTGAGTGACGAAGAAAAAATAAAAGAGATACAAAAACTTGAGGCTTACGCCACGGAAATGGCGTAAAAAATGGCGTAAAATTCAAATTGGAAGTCTGGAAACCCCAATAAATAAAGGAAAGAGGAAATTATTATGAAACTAGGTATAGTCGGATTGCCCAACGTAGGTAAATCTACATTATTTAATTCACTTACAAAGGCAGGAGCCCTTGCGGCAAATTATCCATTTGCCACCATTGATCCCAATGTAGGTATAGTTGCTGTACCGGATGAACGTCTGGATGTGCTGACTAAGATGTATGATTCAGAAAAGACCACTCCTGCTGTTATTGAGTTCGTTGATATAGCAGGTCTTGTAAAGGGCGCAAGCAAGGGTGAGGGACTTGGAAACCAGTTCCTGGCAAATATCAGGGAATGTGATGCGATAGTCCATGTTGTAAGATGCTTTGAGGATCCGGACGTAGTTCATGTGGATGGTTCTATCGATCCTATAAGAGATATAGAGACCATTAATATAGAATTGATATTCTCAGACCTGGAGGTTCTTGAGAGAAGAATATCCAAGACTGTTAAGCTGTCAAGAAATGATAAGCAGGCTGCCAAGGAGCTTGATTTCCAGAATAGGATAAAGGCTCATCTTGAAGCAGGTAATCCTGTAAGAACCTTCGAGATAAATGAAGCTGACGATGATGAAAAAGCATGGATACATGATTATTTCCTGCTTACAGATAAGAAGGTTATATATGCAGCAAATGTAAGCGAAGACGATATGGCTGATGACGGAGCTTCTAATGACTTTGTTAAGAAGGTTCGTGATTATGCAGCTGAAACTGATGCTCAGGTATTTACAGTATGTGCACAGATGGAAGCAGAGATATCAGAGCTTGATGATGAAGAGAGAAAGATGTTCCTTGATGATCTTGGACTTAAGGAATCAGGTCTTGATAAACTTATAAAGGCAAGCTATTCATTGCTTGGTCTAATCAGCTATCTAACAGCAGGACCTCAGGAATCAAGAGCCTGGACCATAGTTGATGGTACAAAGGCACCTCAGGCGGCCGGTAAGATCCACTCTGATTTCGAGAGAGGTTTCATCAAGGCTGAGGTTATAGCATATGATGATCTGATTCGTGAAGGCAGTATGACAGCTGCAAAGGAAAAAGGTCTTGTACGTCAGGAAGGCAAAGAGTACGTCATGAAAGACGGAGATGTGGTACTGTTTAAGTTCAACGTGTAGAAGGCATTAAGCAGTGCAGTGACAGGGGAATAAGTATGCATAATCACATTTATGCGATTATGCATACTTATTTCCCTGTCGATATAGGGCGGAACGCCCTATCATCGCTGAACAGTAGCTGCGAAGCAGCTACTTCAGCGATTGCGGCACTGCTAAAAAGTGGAAGTAGCTGAACAGTAGCTGCGAAGCAGCGGGTTCAGCGATTGTAGCACTGCTAAAAAATGGAAGTAGCTGAACAGTAGCTGCGAAGCAGCTACTTCAGCGATTGTAGCACTGCTAAAAAGTGGAAGTAGCTGAACAGTAGCTGCGAAGCAGCTACTTCAGCGATTGCTGATTTGCTATAAAAATATAAAGGAGTAAATATGGACGGAATCTATTTTCCGGGGCTTGGAATATTTTTTGATAAAGTACTGTCCGGCTTTTCTGTTTTCGGCTTTGAAATAAAGTTCTATGGAATGATCATCATGTTCGGCTTTATATTTGCATATTTTCTTTCTACTCTTGAAGCAAAGAGAACGGGTCAGAATCCGGAGGATTATCTGGATCTTCTTCTGACACTGGTCATTCCTTCAATTCTTGGTGCAAGAATATACTATATACTGTTTAACCTGAAGGAATTTGTTTCTCCCGGAAAGAGTGTGGGAGCAACTATAAAGGATATGATTAATATCCGTAACGGAGGACTGGCTATATACGGAGGCCTTATTGTCGGTGCTATTACCATAGTGATTTTTGCAAAGTATAAAAAAACCAGCTTTGCTCTGGTGCTTGATACAATTACCATGGGTATCCTTATGGGCCAGATAATGGGAAGATGGGGCAATTTCTTCAACAGAGAGGTGTTCGGAAGATATACGGACGGCATCTTCAGAATGGGAATTCCGGTTGATTACTACAGCAAGAGCTTTATGGAATATCTGACATCTTCGGGTATAGTTACTGACGAGATGATTGCTCATCAGGAAGTGATAAACGGCGTATCCTGTATTACGGTTCATCCTACCTTTTTATATGAAGGACTCTGGAATGTTCTTCTGCTGGTGCTTATCTTTATTTTCAGGAAGAAGAAAAAGTTCAATGGTGAGATATTTGCTTCATACGCTCTGGGGTATGGAGTGGGAAGATTTATTATAGAAGGAATCAGAACCGATTCCCTTATGATCGGTCCCCTGAAGGTAAGTCAGGTTGTTGCTGTACTCTGCGTAGTGGGCGCGGCCGTAATAATTGTTATAAATAGAAGAAAAGCAAAGAATGCTCTGCTGCCTGAAACTGTAAATGTGGAGGAAAGTGGGGAAAATACCGAAAAAACTGAATAATGGGCGAAAATACTAGATATAGTGTTTTAGATAATGATATCAAATAAATGTAGTATTTATAAAAAAAGAGACTGAGAAGCCAGATGCTTCACAGTCTCTTTTTTTGGCTGTTTATCTAGGTTTTTTGATAAAAAAACCTTGCATTTTGTACTCTTGTGGGTTAATATTAATGCCAAGTGGGGGAAAGTGGCGGATATTTCCATACCTACTCCATAAAGTGGGAAATTATCAACATTATAAACAAATTTATCAACAAAAATCAATTATCGAGAGTATTAAAGAAAGGAGGAACAGCATATGGCACTTAGTATGTTTGGTGAGTTTTTCCATAACGTAGATGCTAAGGGCAGACTTAGTGTTCCTTCAAAATTCAGAGATGCTCTTGGAACAACTGTTGTAATAGCCCAGGGACCGGAAAGGTGCCTCAGACTTTATTCACTTGAAAAATGGGAAGCTTTTGTAGCTGGCCTGGAAGAGCAGATAGACACAAGTACAGTTGATGGACGACAGATGTTCAGAAAGCTGACAGCAAAATCAAGTGTTTGTGATATAGATTCTCAGGGAAGAATCATAGTTACACCGTCACTCAGAGATTACGCCGGAATAACTAAAGAAGTTGCTGTAATTGGAAATGGTGGCAAGGCTGAGGTATGGGACAGAGCAAGATATGAAGCAGACCTCGGTGATGATGCATACAGCGATGAAGAGCTGGCAAAGAAGATTGCAGAATACAAGGTACAGTTGTAATGGAATTTAAACATATACCTATTATGCTGGATGCGGTTCTTGAGGGACTTGATATAAAGCCTGACGGAACATATGTGGATGGAACGCTCGGGGGAGCAGGACATTCTTCAGAAATAGCAAAGAGACTTTCGGAAGAAGGTAGTCTGATCGGAATAGATCAGGACATAGATGCCATAAAGGCAGCAACCGAAAGACTTGAGAGTTTTAAGAATATTCACATAGTCAGAAATAACTATGTAAATATAAAGTCCGTTCTATCCGAACTTGGAATAAACGGAGTGGACGGAATACTCCTTGATATAGGAGTTTCATCATATCAGCTGGATAATTATGAAAGAGGCTTCTCCTACAGGGAGGATGCACTTCTGGATATGAGAATGGATCAGTCAGCTGATTATACGGCTCAGGATATAGTAAATGATTATTCTGAAGCAGAACTTAGAAGAATAATCAGTCTGTACGGAGAAGAGAAGTTCGCCGGAAGAATCGCTTCAAACATAGTTAAAGCGAGAGAGACCAAAAGAATAGAGACTACATTTGAATTAAATGAAATAATCAAAGCCTCTATACCTGCGGCAGCAAGACGTACGGGTGGTAATCCGTCAAAGAAAACCTATCAGGCAATCAGGATAGAACTTAATAAAGAGCTCACAGTTCTGGAGGATGCTCTGGACGACATGATAGATGCTCTTAATCCTGGTGGAAGGCTGGTAATAATAACATTTCATTCTCTGGAAGACAGAATAGTAAAAAATAAGTTTAAAACGGCTGAGAATCCGTGTATCTGTCCTCCTGAATTTCCGGTATGTACCTGTGGAAGGAAATCAAAGGGAAGGGTCATAACCAGAAAACCTATTGTTGCTGATGAAAAAGAACTGGAAGTTAATCCAAGAAGCAGCAGTGCGAAGTTGAGGATATTTGAGAAGTCATAGAAATAATACAGAAGACATAAAAGGGGAAGAATATGGCTAGAGCAAGAGATATGTACTATGTAGATGGAAGTACAGTTAGAAAGGTTGAGGTTCCGGCTCCTGAGAGAGTCAAAAGACCTGTAAGAACCAAAAAGACAAAAACATATCGTAAGGCAGCTGTAAAGGCTGAGAATTCTCTTGGATTTGACATGGGATACATGATAGTACTTTCTGTTATGCTTATTCTTATGATAGCATCCTGTGTTGTTATGCTGTCAGTTCAGGGAAATATAGAAACAAAGGAAAGTAATATCGAAAGCTTACAGAGAGAACTGGAGTCAGTTCAGGCTGATAATGACGCATTTGAGGACTCTCTCAACAACATGTATTCACTTGATGATATATATAAGGTTGCAACAAGTGAGCTAGGCATGGTATACTCTCAGAATGGTCAGATAATCCGTTACGACAAACAGGAGGATGATTACGTAAAACAGTATTCGGATGTGCCAAAAACAGTTGATTAGGAAATAAGTCCCGGATTTTCTTCGGGACTTATATCAGGATAATTATGAGAAGAAGAACAATCATAAAAAGGAAAAGGAAAGTATTTACAGGGAGGATGCGTAAGCGTCTTCTCGTTTTGCTTTTATTGTTTAGTATGATGTTTATCGTTGTTATAGGTGCTACAGTGTACTATAACTTCGTCAGAGGAGATAAGTATTCTCAGAGAGTACTTAGTCAGAATAACTATGAAAGCATATCGGTTCCGTTTAAGAGAGGAAATATATACGACCGTAACGGATCGATATTGGCAACAAGTACCAAGGTTTATAATCTTGTATTGGAACCTAAGAACATACTGTCAAGCAGCAGAGCTGAAAAAGCAACAAGAGAGGCTATGAATAAGTATTTTGGCATAACCTCTGAAGAAATGAATGAGTATCTGAAGGACAGTGAATCCTGGTACGAGGTTGTCAGAAAGAAGCTGACATATGATGAGGTAAAGGATTATCAGGCATATGTCAAAACAAGTGAAGGAAGTCTGGTAACAGGCGTATGGCTGCAGGATGAGTACGAAAGAAATTATCCTAGTAACGAACTGGCATGCCATATGCTTGGTTTTGTTGTAAGTGGAAATGAAGGAATCGGTGGTCTTGAGGGAAGCTATAACTCTTTCCTTAACGGACAGAACGGAAGAACATATTCCTATCTTGGTAAGGATAACAATCTTCAGAAGAGTCTTGAGGCTCCTGTTGATGGAGACAGTCTTGTAACTACCATAGATACAGAAACTCAAAGAATAGTTCAGAAGAACTGCGAAGAGTTTGAAGTTGAAATGAAGGGTGCAAAGAATATATCAGTTCTTGTAATGAATCCTAAGAACTGCGAGATTCTTGCCCTGTATAACAGTCATCAGTTTGACTGTAACAATGCATATTCCATGATTCCTACAAAGTATCAGTTCGAAGAAGCTGCAGGAATGTCAGATGAGGCATTTAAATCCATGGCTGAGTCCATGAAGGATGAGGATAAGCTGAATGCACTTAATGAGCTTTGGAGAAACTTCGTAGTCAGCGATTCCTTTGAACCGGGCTCCACATTTAAACCATTTACCATTTCGGGAGCCATGGAGGACGGAATCATATCAGGTGACGAGCAGTTCTTCTGTGATGGCGTTCAGCATATAGCTGATTATGATATAAACTGTCATAATGTATACGGACATGGAATGCTTTCAGTGTCCGAAGCCCTTGAGTATTCCTGTAATGACTGTCTTATGCAGATTGCGGCGCTGGAAGGTTCTACAATTTTTGATAAATATCAGGTTCTTTATGGATTTGGTCAGAAAACAAATATTGATATATCCGGAGAAGCAAGTGATGAGGACCTCTATTCCATGGTTTATCATGAAGATACACTTAATCCTGTAGAGCTTGCCACATCCTCTTTTGGACAGGGTGTTACAGTTACTATGATGCAGCTGGGAACGGCCTTCTGCTCAGTAGTAAACGGCGGATATTATTATCAGCCTCATGTGGTTAAGCAGATACTAGATTCCGATGGAAATGTAGTCAGAAGCTATGACAAGATACTTGTAAGAAGAACCATCTCAGAGGATACTTCAGCGAAGATGAGACAGATTCTTAAAGAGGTTGTTGAAGAGGGTACAGGTAAGAAGGCTATAGTAGAAGGCTATGAGATAGGTGGCAAGACAGGAACGGCAGAGAAACTTCCCAGAGGAAACGGAAAATATATTCTTTCATTTATAGGGTTTGCGCCTGTAAGCGATCCTCAGGTAGTTATTTACTGCGTAGTAAATGAGCCGGGAGTGCCTGATCAGGCAAGTTCAGGAGCAGGAACGCTTCTCTTTAATAAGATAGCAGAAGATCTTCTTCCATACATGAACGTATACAGAACAGGAGATGCATCTCCTACAGATGCGGCTATGGAAGAGGTTGCAGTTCCGGTATTTGATGGAGATGCACCTGACGTCAGCGTAGCAGGAACCACTTATGAAGAAAATGTAGATCCTGAGCAGCTGGAAGAGACCGAGGAAACAGAAGAGACAGAACAGACTGACAGCGTATATGATGAAAACTACAGAGCTCCGGTATTTGAAACTGAGGGCTATGATGAAACCTATGAAAATTATGAATAAAGAGTTGTAATTTAGTTCAGAAATTACAATAAGGAGGACAACATGAAAGGTAAGTATGTAATTGTTGCCGGTGCAGGAAAAAGCGGTGTAGCAGCAACAGGACTTCTTATAAGAAATGGTGCAAGAGTAACACTTTATGATGAGAACACAGAACTTGATAAAGAAGCTGTATTAAGTGATTTTGTTGGTTCGGGAAATGTTGACATCGTAGTTGGTGAGCTTACAGATGAACTTCTTGGAAAGGCTGATCTGTTTGTAATAAGTCCCGGTATTCCTGTAGATGCTCCTTTTGTTGAGAAGGTTAAAAAGGCCGGAATTCCTATATGGGGAGAGATAGAGCTGGCTTATTATTTCAGTAAGGGAAAGCTTGCTGCTATAACAGGAACAAATGGTAAGACTACAACTACAACTCTTGTAGGTGAGATATTTAAGGCATATTCACAGGATAGTCTGGTTGTTGGAAATATCGGACTTCCATATACCAGATTTGCTGATTCTACCACAGAGAATACATTTATCGCTGCAGAGATAAGCAGCTTCCAGCTTGAGACGATTCATGAGTTCAGACCACATGTATCAGCTATTCTCAATCTGACACCTGATCACCTTAACAGACATTATACATTTGATAATTATGTGGATGCCAAGTTCAGGATAGCAGAGAATCAGACAGAAGAGGATTATGTGATTCTGAATATGGACGATCCTGAGATTATGAAAAGGGTTGATAAGATCAAAACCAATATCTGTTATTTCAGCCATAAGAATGAACCTGAGCAGGGTGCATTTGTCAGAGATGGTAAGATATATGTCAGAAAGGACGGAATAGAGGAATATGTACTTGACGTAGACAGAATTAAGATACTGGGAGAGCATAACCTTGAAAATGTACTGGCCGCTGTTGCTATCTCAGTCTTTATGGATGTTCCTACGGATATAATCAGAGATGTGGTTTATTCTTTTAAGGGAGTTGAACACAGAATAGAGTTTGTTCGCGAGGTTAGAGACGTAAGATATTATAACGATTCAAAGGGTACGAATCCTGATGCAGCTATTAAGGCTATAAAAGCTATGAAATCAACAACTCTTCTGATAGGCGGAGGATACGACAAGCAGTCGGATTATGATGAGTGGGTTGAATGCTTCCCTGGAAAGGTAAGATATCTTGTGCTTATCGGTGAAACAGCAGAGAAGATAATGAAATGCTGTAAGAATCATGGCTTTAATCAGGTTGTTTTAGTGGATTCACTTGAAGATGCAGTTACATTCTGCTATACACATGCAAGACCAGGAGATGATGTACTTCTTTCTCCTGCATGTGCCAGCTGGGATATGTTCAGAAGCTATGAGGAAAGAGGCAATCTTTTCAAATTATATGTAGATAGTCTTGAGGAGTAGTTTGGTGGCAAAAAGAAAGAGTCTGTTTATAAGAGGAACATATTTTGATTATCCATCACTGTTTTTTGTGGTGTTTTTGGTGTGTTTCGGACTCGTTATGGTTTATAGTGCCAGCTCCTTTGTTGCTAACAGAGATTACGGAAATAGTGCACATTATGTGCTGAGACAGTTCTTTTTTGCTATTTTGGGTTTTGTAATGATGTTTGTAGTTTCAAAAATCAGATATCAGACTTACAGAGGCCTGACCTGGGTAATGTATGTTGCTGAGCTTGTTCTGCTGATTCTGGTTTTTATAGTAGGACAATCCACCAATGGATCTACCAGATGGATTTACATAGGACCTATAGGCTTTCAGCCATCTGAAATAGCAAAGATGGTAATTGTTTTCTATATGGCCCACGCATGTTCTACAAGGGTAAATGCATTGAAATCCATTAAGGGTACAGCTGAGGTCATGCTTCCTGCGGTTATTTTCATAGGAATAATAGCCATCGAAAACCTCAGTACAGCCATAATATGTGCAGGTATCATGGTATGTATATGGTGGGTAGTTACCCCGAAGATAAGATATCTGTTTGTTGTTATGATAGCCGGAGCAGCAGCTCTGCCGCTTTTGATCATGCTTCAGAGCTATCGTAGTGACAGAATTACTGCGTGGCTGCATCCTGAGGAAGCTGAAAACGGTTATCAGACTATGCAGGGACTTTATGCCATAGGTTCAGGCGGATTCTTTGGAAGAGGTCTCGGACAGAGTATTCAGAAGTTGGGATTTATCCCGGAAGCACAGAACGATATGATTTTTTCTATTATTTGTGAGGAAATGGGTATTCTCGGGGCTGTTGGACTTATAGTGGTATTTCTTATGCTTATATGGAGATTCAAATTTATAGCAGAAGGTGCTCCGGACAGATATGGTTCGCTTATTGTTGTCGGAGTGATCTCACATGTAAGCATTCAGGTACTTATAAATATGTGTGTTGTAACCAATCTGATTCCTAATACTGGTGTTACCCTTCCATTTATCAGTTATGGTGGTACCTCCCTGGTATTTCTTTTGATAGAAATAGGAATCGTACTGTCTGTATCAAGGCAGATAGAGCCTATCAGTAAAACGGAGAGTATAGAATGAGAAAACTGATCGTACCGGGTATTGTCCTTCTGATAATACTTGGAGCTCTCTTTTATGCGAGCACATTTAACATAAAAAAAATAGAAATAAACGGATGTGTTCTTTCCTCGGAAAAAGAGATCAGGGCTGCTATAGAAGACAATATGGTAATGGAAAACACTATAGCCTTCTATATCCAAAACAAATTCAAGCCTGTTGAGGATATTCCTTTTGTTGCTAAGCTTTCCTATGATTTTGTAGATAAGAACACAATAGCTGTCGAGGTATATGAAAAGTCTGTTGCCGGCTGTATTGAATATATGGAAAGTTATGTCTATTTTGACAGAGATGGTATAGTTCTGGAGACCTCAAAGCAGAGATATGATAATGTTCCCTATATTAAGGGTATTACAGTGAAGTACTGGGAGCTTGGGAAAGAGCTGCCTCTAGAGAATAAAAAGAGATTTGACAATATACTCACGATTACCCAGCTTATAGACAAGTACAGTCTGAAGATAGAAGGAATAGAATTTACCATTGATGGCGAAATTGTGCTTCGCCATGATAATATAGAGATCGAGCTGGGCGAAGGAGACAATCTTCCTATTCAGATGATGAATCTGGGTAACATTCTTGAAGAGCTTAAAGGTAAAAACGGAGTACTTTACATGAAAGAATTTGATTCGGATAACTCCACCGCCAGCTTTAAAGTGAGATAGAATAACTAATTTACATAAATTATTATCTAATTAACATAACTTTGTCTTGATTTTTTTCTAAAAGTTTTATAAACTATATAGGATAATGCAATAGAAGTATGCATTTTTAGATGAAGCTTAAAGAAGTATATTAATTAAGGAGGAAGGAACCTTGCTTGAGATAAAATCAAATGATGAGAAGAATCCTGCACGAATCCTGGTCATTGGAGTAGGTGGAGCAGGAAATAACGCAGTAAACAGAATGATTGATGAGAATGTTGAGGGTGTTGAACTTATAGCTATCAATACTGATAAACAGGCATTATCACTCAGCAGAGCTACTACAAAGATCCAGATCGGTGAAAAGCTTACAAAGGGTCTTGGAGCAGGAGCTAAGCCTGAGGTTGGTGCAAGTGCTGTTGAAGAAAACAGAGAAGAGATCAACGATATCATCAAGGATGCTGATATGGTATTTGTTACATGCGGAATGGGTGGTGGAACCGGAACAGGTGCTGCACCTATAGTTGCAGAGATAGCAAGGAACCTTGGAATACTTACAGTTGGTGTTGTTACAAAGCCTTTCTCATTTGAGGGTAAGCCTCGTATGAATAATGCTTTGAATGGTATAGCAAAGCTTCGTGAAAATGTAGATACGCTTATCGTTATTCCAAATGACAAGCTTCTTCAGATATGTGATAAGAGAACAAGTATTCCTGATGCTCTTAAGAAGGCTGATGAGGTTCTTCAGCAGGGTGTTCAGGGTGTTACAGATCTTATTAATAAGCCGGGTCTTATCAACCTTGACTTTGCAGATATCCAGACGGTTATGCGTGACAAGGGTATCGCTCATATCGGTATCGGACACGGAAGTGGAGATAATAAAGCAGTTGATGCTATCAAGTCAGCTATGGAGTCACCGCTGCTTGAAACAACAGTTAATGGTGCAACAGATATCATCGTTAACTTCTCCGGAAATGTTGGTATCGTTGAAGCATATGATGCTATTACATATCTTTCAGAAGTTGCCGGCGAAGAGGCAAATATTATCTTCGGTACAGTTGATAATGATGTAGCAGGTGAGGATGTAAGCATTACAATTATTGCTACAGGTCTTGAAGATTCAGACAAAGGAATCTCTCCGGTTGCTTCAGTAGCTAAGAAGACATCACCTACACCTCCTACATTTGGAGAAACTCTTAAGAGTCCTACACTGGGTGGAGGAAAGAAGGCTGCAGCAGTACCACTTAATCTTGGTGCTAAGAAGGCTGAGATTTCAGAGAGTAATGATACTCCGGTTGATACCTTTGATGTAAAGAGCAGCTCGAATCAGAATATAAAGATTCCTGATTTCCTTAAGAGAGGATAAAGCTTATGATTAAGCCGGCGGCTGATGCTAGCCGGCTTTTAAAATAAAAGGATTATAAAAAAGTATGCAGAAACAGAAAGAGAACAGTCTTGTAAGTGTTATCATACCAAGCTATAACAGCGAGAAGTTTATTAAAAGAGCTGTTTCATCTGTGTTAAATCAGACCTATCAGAATATTGAAGTTATAATTGTTCAGAATGGCGGAAATCCATTGCCGGAAATGAAACAGGATCCAAGACTCAGGGTAGTGAGTCTGAAAAAGAACAAGGGTGTTTCCAATGCCCGGAATATAGGTATCCGGGAAGCAAAGGGTGATTATATAGCTTTGCTGGATGCAGATGATTACTGGGAGCCTGATAAGCTTATGCTTCAGATTAAGCTTATAAATAATTATGATGACAGTGATAAACCGGTTATCTGTTTTACAGGCAGAAGACTCTTTTATGAAAAAAACAACAAGATCAAAAAAGGTGGTTATGTAGGCTGTGACAGTCATGTAACCTATAAAAGACTTCTCAGAAGTAATCAGATAAACTGTTCGTCTGTGGTTATGTCCAGAGAAACAGCGCTTAAGAATCCATTTCCGGATGGGAAAAAAATGCATGAGGACTATGCTGTATGGCTCAGGATACTTAAGAATGGCGGATATGCAGCCGGAATAAACAGACCTCTGATTAACTACAGAGTTGCCCATGACAGCAAGTCGGGAAATAAGCTTCGTTCAGCTGTGATGACATTTAAAGTATACCGATTTATCGGACTGGGATTTTTGGAAAGTATAATGCATATGGTGACATATACATTTTTCGGAATAAAAAAATATATCTGACAGCTAGATTATTAGTTTGATATGAGGAGATAGAGATGGAACAAAAAGGAAGAGCTGAGCTTTTGCTGGAGGGATTAAGGACCAGAGTTCAGGATGCGCCTTCGGCAACATTTAATTCTGAAAAAGCAGTTCTGGACAGACAGGAGCTTCTTAAAGTAATAGATAATGTGTCTGAGGTCGTAAAAAACGAGCTTAAGACTTACAGAGAAACAAATGATAAGAAGGCTCGTATCATTGAAGAGGCAAAGGAACAGGCTGAGGAAATCCTTTACAGAGCAGAAAAGACAGCCAGCAGGATCAGAGTAACAAAAAGAAAGGGTGATGAACCACCTTCATTCAGACCATCAGAGCTTAGTCAGGATGAAAAGCAGTATCTTCGTACTGCATCGGATATATATGCGGCTTCACTTATATATACAGATGAGATGCTCACAGAGGTAGACCATCTGGTAATGGAATCCTACGAGAAAATAGAGCAGGAATATGCCCGTATGAGAAGCACTCTCAGAAAGAAGATAGAAGATATATCTGAGAATAAAGCTGAGCTGATGAGTAATCTGAACAGTCTTAAGGCTAACGACAGATATTCACAGATCCTTGAGCTGAGTGATCTTCTTTCCATGGAGCTTTATAAAGAACGTGAGAAGGCTAAGGCCTTAGAGAGAGAAGAACGTATCCAGATGAGACTCGAGCTTGTTGAGGAAACAGTGGGAGCCAGAATGGAGAATGCAAGACCCGCTATCAACGCTGACAGAACAGCAGTCAAACTTGAGACAGACAAGGAAGATTCCATCGGAATAAAGGTGATGGACAGATCTTCTGAAAAAGTTGAACGAGATAGAGATAATTAAAAAAACATGACAGAAGTGAACCTTACTTCACTTCTGTCATGTTTTTATGTTACAGGGTTTTGGTAACGTCCTTACGTTTGTTCTTTTTATCTTCGTACAGTCTGGTATCGGCCTTTATCAGTTCTGATTCTATATTAAGGTGATCATTTATCACCAGCTCCTGAAAACCATAGCTGAAATCAACATAGAACGGCTTGTTGTTTGTTTCATTCAGTCTGTCCTGATAGTAGGTCATGCTTTCGGTGATATTCTTAATGGTTACATCCTTCATGTCAGGAGTAAATATAGCGTATTCGTCGCCGCCGATCCGGGCGATTACGGTACCCTTAGGAAAACTTTTTCTAAGCGTATTAGCTATATTGGTAAGGGCATAGTCGCCTTCCTTATGTCCAAATCTGTCATTAACCTGTTTCAGATTATCCATGTCTATATAACCGATGAGACCGTTGTTACCATAGAAGCTCCGGTTGGACATGAGCTGATTAACTGCTTCAAAGAATCCGCGTCGGTTATAAAGACCTGTCAGCTCGTCTGTTACTGAGATTGCATTTAACTGATCATTCTTATCGCGAATCTCATTCATTGTCTGCTCCAGACGGGTCTGTATTGCCATTTCCTGCTTCATGAGGCTGAGGAACTTAAGTGAAGTACCGAGCTGAAGCGAAGTAGAGTAAACATTGTTGAATCTGGATATGTCTGTTTCACAGAGCAGAAGTCCATGCTGCTGTTCATTTGTAAAGAGCGGTGTTAATACCATGGTATGACGTCTTTCATTCGGCGTATATTTATTATTAAATATCAGATATGAAGGCATGATTCTCTTAGTGCCATTCAGCACCTTCGCTACACCGTCCTTACAGAAGGTCTGAAGAAGAACGTACTTGGGAATGTTCCACATGCCGTCGTTCATCAGTGTAGGTACTTCATCATAGAGATACACGTAAGCACTCTGGAAACCGCTGAAAATGGAAAGATTCTCAGCTATGAGCTTGAAGCATCTTTCGTCGTCGGAAGCGGTAAGAAGTGTATCACGGGTAAGTCTCATAGACTGCCAAACGCTTTCCTTATTCTTCTTTACCTCAGAAACATATTCGTTGGAGATATAGAAGGACAGGTGTGAAAGAATCGTATTAAATACAGATTCCAGCTTCAGGTGTTGATCTTCAGACAGCTTCAGGTTCAGCATAAAGTTTGAAAATATAGTCATCAAATAAGTCATTTTGCTGTGAGAGAAATAGTAAATGATGATATCGTTGTTAAGTACTTCCTCAGTAGCAGATATCAGCTCGTCTGATGAATAATTCTTATCGTTATAGATCACATCTGTGAATATTTTGAAATATTTGTCCAGTACATCAAAGAGATGATTTGAATAAAATGTATTGTAATAGTGACTCATAAAATAATCTTTGAACTTCTTGATAATAGAGTCAGCATCATAAGTATCTATAGAACTATTTATTTCACGCAGCATGTTCTCATCAGTAGACGGATTACAGCCACAGGAAAGTCTCTTTATCAGGGCTGAATGCAGAAGTGACTTGGAGGTTTCGCCTGTCTCTATCAGTTCGAGGGCCTGATATACGGCATTATATCCGAGATCCATGATGCAGTTATCTACCGTGGTAAGCTGAGGAGTAAGGGACAGGGATGTAATAGTGTTGTCATAGCCGGTAACAAGAATATCCTTGCCTATAACAAGTCCCCTTCGTTTGATGGCATTGTATCCGCCGATGGCCATTGTATCGTTTGCAAAAACGATAGCCTGCATATTCGGGTTGTCATCAAGCAGCTTGTCAACAAGTTCTTCGGTGAATTCAGAGAAATTACCGTAAGCAACCTTCTTTTCATCGTATGGGATATTGTTTTCTGCGAGAATCTTTTTATATATATTAAATCTTTCAAGAGCATCGGCATTTTCGAGCCGGCCGCTGACGAAACCTACATCCGTACATCCGTGATCCTTTATCAGATGCTCTATACAGCTGCGCATTCCTGTTGCACCTTCAGTATAAAGAAATGGATATCCGGGGATTTCAGCTTCGATAGTAAGGACCGGAATATCAAAAGATTCAAGAAACGATTTTTTGTCGTCTGCGGACAGAAAGCTTCCTATAGAACCTATTGAAATGATCAGCGCATCGAGAGACTTTTTGTTAGCATAATAAAAAATGGAATTATACTGATAATCATATTTTGCATTTACGGGATCATTGTAAAATGCGTTCAGAAACATACCGGGAAATATAGTCAGATTAACATCGGCTTCCTCGGCAGCGTATTCGACACCCTTACATATCTCAAAGGCATAATCATTATCAAGATGACAGGTAAAAAAACCTATATTAGGTCTGTTTTTATCGTTCATGCTTAACCCCCTTTCGCAAATATATTTTGTGTAACAAGTATAAATTACATTTTACCATATATAGAGTTTATTTAAAAGTCTAATAGTGCTATTACAAACACTTTTGTTTGTTTACAAAGAGGGATAAATATCTTATAATCAATTGTCGGTAATAGTGTTAATAATAAATCTTAGGAGGGAAAAAATGGACTACAAAAAATCAGGAGTTGATATTGAAGCCGGTTACAAATCAGTAGAACTGATCAAGGAACATGTGAAGACAACCATGAGACCTGAAGTTATCGGAGGGCTCGGTGGATTTGCAGGCGCATTTGATCTCAGTGCTATTAAAGAGATGGAGGAACCTGTTCTTCTTTCCGGAACCGACGGATGCGGCACCAAGGTTAAGCTTGCTTTTGTTCTGGATAAGCATGATACCATAGGAATAGACGCTGTAGCTATGTGCGTAAATGATATAGCCTGCTCCGGAGGTGAGCCATTATTTTTCCTTGATTATATAGCCTGCGGAAAGAATTATCCCGAGAAGATAGCAAGCATCGTATCAGGAGTTGCTGAAGGCTGCAGACAGTCAGAAGCTGCACTTGTGGGTGGTGAGACCGCTGAGCATCCCGGACTTATGCCTGAGGATGAATACGATCTGGCTGGATTTGCAGTAGGCGTAGTAGATAAGAAGGACCTTATCACAGGAGAAAATATAAAGGCCGGCGACACACTTATAGGTATCGCTTCAACAGGTGTTCACAGCAATGGTTTTTCTCTTGTAAGAAAGGTATTCGATATGTCAAGAGAGTCTCTTGATACATATTATGATGAGCTTGGAAAAACTCTTGGTGAGGCGCTTATTGAGCCTACAAGAATATATGTGAAGGGTCTTAAAGCAGTTAAGAATGCAGGAGTTACAATAAAGGGCTGTAGTCACATAACAGGTGGTGGATTCTATGAAAACATCCCACGTATGCTTCCTGATGGATTAGGTGTAAGCATCAAAAAGGATTCCTACAGCATTCCTCCTATTTTTAAACTTCTGGCTGAAAAGGGAAATATAGAAGAGCATATGATGTATAACACATACAATATGGGAATCGGAATGGTTCTTGCTATTGATCCGGCTGATGCTGATAAGGTAATAGAGGCACTTGCTACCACCGGAGATAAGGCTTATGTAATAGGTGAGGTTATATCCGGTAACGGAAATGTAGAATTAGTATAAAAGGAGAAAGGGTATATGTTCAGAGTACTTGTACTTGTATCCGGGGGTGGAACCAATCTGCAGGCTATAATAGACAGAGTTCAGGATGGTACCATAAAGGATACAGAAATAGTAGGTGTAATAAGCAACAACTATGGTGTTTATTCTCTCGAGAGAGCCGAGAAAGCAGGAATCAGTTCTGAGGTTGTTTCGCCAAAGGATTATCCGGACAGATCCTCCTTTAACAGGGCACTCCTGGAGAAAATAGATGAGAAAAGACCGGATCTTATAGTACTGGCCGGTTTCCTTGTAGTTGTTCCTGAAATAGTTATAAACAAGTATGAAGGAAAGATAATCAATATACATCCTTCTCTTATCCCATCATTCTGTGGAACAGGTTATTACGGTCTCAGAGTTCATAAGGCTGCTCTTGAAAGAGGGGTAAAGGTATCCGGAGCGACAGTGCATTTTGTTGATGCCGGAACTGATACAGGCCCGATAATACTTCAGAAGGCTGTATATGTTCAGGACGGAGATACAGCAGAGACACTCCAGCAGAGAATAATGGAAGAAGCAGAGTGGAAGATCCTTCCGGAGGCAATAGCCCTGATACAGGAAGGAAAAGTGAAGTATGAAAAAATGGCAGATATGAGAAACTGATAGAAATTATAGTATACGAGGAGAATATTTATGAAGATAATGATCGTAGGTGGCGGTGGTCGTGAACATGCCATAGCATGGGCTGTAGCAAAGAGTCCTTTATGTGACAAGCTGTATGCAGCGCCCGGAAATGCCGGAATATCTGAGCTGGCTGAGTGTGTGGACATATCTGTTATGGATGCACCGAAACTGGTTGAATTTGCTAAAGCTAATGAGGTTGATTTTGTGATTGTTGCGCCTGATGATCCTCTGGCAGCAGGAGTAGCTGATGCTTTTCTGGATGAAGGAATCAAAACCTTCGGACCACGTAAGAATGCTGCGATAATTGAAGCATCGAAGGCATTTTCAAAGGATCTTATGAAGAAGTATGATATACCTTCAGCAGCTTATGAAACCTTTGACGATGCTGATAAGGCACTTGCTTATCTGGAGACTATTAAGCCGCCTTATGTTCTTAAGGCTGACGGACTTGCACTTGGCAAAGGTGTTCTGATCTGCCAGAATCTTGAAGAGGCAAAGGATGGAATAAAGGAAATAATGATAGATAAGAAGTTCGGAGATGCGGGAGATAAGCTTGTTATAGAGGAGTTTATGACAGGCCGTGAAGTTTCTGTGCTCTGCTTCTCAGATGGAAAGACTATCCTTCCTATGACCTCAGCACAGGATCATAAGCGTGCAGGTGATGGAGATACAGGACTTAACACAGGTGGAATGGGTACATTTTCTCCAAGTCCGTTCTATACTGATGAAGTTGCAAAGTTCTGCGAGGAAAATGTATACCAGAGAACCATTGATGCAATGGCTGCTGAGGGAAGAGAGTTTAAGGGGGTTCTTTTCTGTGGACTTATGCTGACAGAAAATGGACCGAGAGTGCTTGAGTTCAATGCACGTTTTGGCGATCCTGAGGCTCAGGTGGTTATTCCGAGACTCAAGAATGATATCGTTGAAGTAATGCTTGCCTGCGCAGACGGAACTCTTGATAAGATCAATCTTGAATTTGAAGATAATGCGGCAGTCTGCGTAATGCTTGCTTCTGACGGTTATCCTGTTTCCTACAAGAAGGGCTTTGAGATTCGCGGACTCGACAGCTTCAAGAATAAGGATGGATACTATGTATTCCATTCAGGTACTAAATTTGCTGAGAAAGAAGATGGAAGTAAAGTGGTTGTTACAAATGGAGGAAGAGTCCTGGGCGTAACAGCACTTGGAAAGGATCTTATCGAGGCAAGAGCAAATGCATATAAGGCTACTGAGCTGATAGATTTTGATAATAAATATATGAGACATGATATAGGAAAGGCTATTGACGAACAGTGACAGATATTAACTATTCCGATACAATTAAAATCGTCTTAAAGGAGGCATCAGTACTTGCGGGACGACTGGGGAATTCCTATGTGGACACAAGACATATCTTCATGGCACTTTATATAGTCCATCGGGGAGTGGCTTACAGTGTGATGCTTAAGTTCGGTCTTAGAGCAGAGGATTTTCAGAAACTTGCTGCAGTTATCAGAGAGCAGAGTCTTGAACTTCAGCCGGTTGATTTCGGTGGAGAATTTACAGACAGGACCAATAAGGTGATTGAAGAGGCTGCAGAAGATGCAAAGAGACTTAATCTTAACACAGTCGGTTCAGAGCTTATGCTTCTTTCTATCCTCCGTGATATGAACAATGATGTTTTTGCTACGCTTAAAGACAAGAATGTAAATATAACGTCTATGTGTGTAGAGCTTCTTATGTCAGTGGGACTCACAAAAAAAGAAGCAGAGAAATACAGTTCGGATTATGTAGTAAAGATCAAGTCGACTAAGGAAAAGAAAAAATCTGAAACAATGCTCGAAAAATTCGGAAGGGATCTTACGAAGGAAGCTCGTGAAGGTAAGCTTGATCCGATAGTCGGAAGACATGATGAAATGGTAAGAGTTCTTCAGATACTGGGAAGAAGAACTAAGAATAATGTATGTCTGGTAGGCGAACCGGGAGTAGGAAAGACAGCTATAGTAGAAGGTATGGCACAGTTGATAGTAGGTGGCATGCTTCCTGCAGATTATCTGGATAAGAGAGTTATCAGTCTTGATATCAACGGAATGATAGCAGGCACCAGATACAGAGGAGATTTTGAGGAAAGACTTAAGAAAACTCTTGATGAGCTTAAAGAGAATCCAGATATAATTTTGTTTATTGATGAGCTCCATTCTCTTATTGGAGCCGGCGGAGCAGAGGGAACTCATGATGCCGCAAATATATTCAAGCCTGCCCTTTCACGTGGTGAGCTGCAGGTTATCGGTGCTACTACCATAGAAGAATACAGAAAATATATAGAAAAAGATGCGGCCCTTGAGAGAAGATTTCAGCCGGTGACTGTTGAGGAACCGACTCCGGAAGAAACAACAGAGATACTAAAAGCGCTTTCCGCTAATTATCAGAGATTTCATAATGTAAAAATCGGAGAGGATGCCATTAAGGCTGCTGTGGAACTGTCTGTTCGATATATCAACGACAGATTTCTTCCTGATAAGGCTATCGATCTTATGGATGAGGCCTGTTCCAGAATTAAAATGGGAACCATTCCTGAAGATTTTAATGATAATATAGGCTCAAACTATGAAAAGGTTCTGGGTGAAGCAATTGACAATGCACTTCTGACAGGTGATCTGGAAAAGGCTGGCAGTCTTCGCAAGGACCTGAATAAGAAGAGAGAGTCTGAAAAGAAACCGATAGAGATACAGCGGCCGGTAACAGCTGACGATATAGCAGCAGTTGTCTCAGTATGGACAAAGATTCCTGTTTCCAGACTGTCAGAGTCAGAACAGTCCCGTCTTCTCAGACTTGAGGAAACTCTGCATAAAAGGATCATTGGTCAGGATGAAGCTGTAAAGGCTTTATCAAGCTCTATCAGAAGAAGCAGAGTGGGACTCCGGGAGTCCAACAGACCGATTGGTTCATTTCTCTTCCTTGGTCCTACAGGTGTAGGAAAAACAGAAGTATCCAAGGCTCTTGCGGAAACACTTTTCGGAGATGAAAAGAATCTGGTAAGAGTTGATATGACAGAGTATATGGAGAAGCACAGCGTATCAAAAATGATTGGCTCTCCGCCGGGATATGTAGGTTATGATGAGGGCGGTCAGCTTTCTGAGAAGATACGAAGAAATCCATATAGTGTCATATTATTTGATGAGATAGAAAAGGCACATCCGGATGTGTATAACATACTGCTTCAGGTGCTGGATGACGGAATCATAACAGATGCTCAGGGCAGAAAGGTTGATTTTAAAAATACTATCATTATCATGACTTCAAATCTGGGAGCAGACAGGATAGTCGATCCAAAGAACATAGGCTTTGTTACAGATGACAGCGATGAAAAAAGATTTGAGGATATGAAGTCCAGAGTTATGGAGGAAGTTAAAAAATCCTTCAAACCTGAATTCCTGAACAGACTTGATGATGTAATAGTATTTAAAACGCTGAGTGAAGATGAAATTCTGGAAATAGCAGGAATGCAGCTGGCTGAGCTCAAGAAGAGAGTCAGGGAGAATCTTAAGATAGATATAAGCTATGGAGTAAGACTTAAGAGATATATCTTTGACAAGGGCTATGATAAGAAGTTTGGAGCCAGACCGCTCAGAAGAGCAGTGCAGAATTATATAGAGGATCCCCTTGCCGAATACATTTTAAAAGGGAAGGTTTCAGAGAATGACACAGTAAGCATTTCTGTAAGCAGAGGCAAACTGGATTTTAAAATAAAAAATGAGAATTCTCTATAAGTTTGAGTAGAAAATGATGCAAAAGTCTGTTATATTTAATTTATAAAAAATGCCCGGGAGGTAATATCAATGGCAGTAATAGATGAACTCATACGTGAAGAAGAAAATGGCTCGCTGAGCTTCGGAAACTATGAGCTGACAGAAAAAACCAAGAAAGATGGTTTTGAATATAACGGAGACAGTTATAAGATCAAAACATTTAATGAGATAACAAAGCTTGAAAGAAACGGAATGTTCGTATATGAATCAGTACCCGGAACTGTTGTGCATGAATTCAGAGCAGATGATAAAAAGGTTATGTTTTCTGTAGAGGGTGAAGCTGATGCACAGGTAACGCTTGAGCTGGAAGCTGAAACAGAGTACAAGGTTTATGTGGATGATGCTTTAGTTGGAGAGATGAAGACCAATCTGGGTGGAAAGCTTAGCCTCAGCGTTGGGCTGGAGGATAAGGATCTCATAAATGTAGTTATTGAAAAGAACTGATTTTAGTTATTTAGCTATACTGAAAGGTGCGAACATATAAGTGTTCGCACTTTTAGGTTGAGAGGGAGATATAAATTGGGTAAAGAAAAACAAGTCTTTTTCTGCAAGGAATGCGGATATGAATCGAGCCGGTGGCTGGGGCAGTGTCCGGGCTGCAGAGCGTGGAATACATTTGTCG
The DNA here is from genome assembly GCA_900199595.1 of Lachnospiraceae bacterium. Taxonomy (GTDB): domain Bacteria; phylum Bacillota; class Clostridia; order Lachnospirales; family Lachnospiraceae; genus Eubacterium_Q. The sequence goes on from FZRB01000003.1 coordinate 140,725, forward strand.
AGGAAAAGGTAACTGTTAAGTCAAAGACAACAGGAAAGACCATACCTGTTTCCGAAAGACCGAAAGCAACAAGTATAAAAAATGTATCTTCATCAGAAGAGTCAAGGATACTTACAAGAATCGGAGAGCTGGACAGAGTCCTCGGTGGAGGAATAGTAAAAGGCTCGCTTGTTCTGGTGGGAGGAGATCCGGGCATAGGTAAATCAACACTTCTTCTTGAGATGTGTAAGAATCTTGTGGAAACAGACACTAAGGTTCTATATGTGTCGGGAGAGGAATCCGTTTCGCAGATCAAGTCCAGAGCTGTAAGACTTGGAATCACTGCCGGAACAGTGATGGAAGAAAGACTCATGCTTCTCAGCGATAATGATATAGATAATATAGAGAGCCAGATAGATGCGCTCAAGGCAGAGGTCGTCATCATAGACTCCATTCAGACCATCATGTCAGCTGATATTGACAATGCGCCGGGAACTGTGACTCAGGTTAGAGAGGTTACTTCAAGACTCCTTCAGATAGCAAAGCAGAAGGACGCTGCGGTATTCATAGTCGGACATGTAACCAAGGAAGGAACAGTAGCAGGCCCCAGAACTCTGGAGCATATGGTAGACAGTGTTCTGTATTTTGAAGGGGATGAAAGCGGAGGCTTCCGACTATTAAGAGCCAATAAAAATCGATTCGGTTCAACAAATGAAATCGGCGTTTTCAATATGGTGGATTCAGGACTTGAAGAAGTAAGTAATCCGTCAGAATTCTTCCTGAGCGGAAGGCCGGTAGATGCATCAGGCTCTGTGGTTGTATGTACAGTAGAAGGTACAAGAGCACTGCTGGTTGAACTGCAGGCGCTCTGCACAGATTCGAGCTTTAATATGCCGAGACGTACCAGTGTGGGAATAGATTATAACAGAGTGAACATGCTTATAGCGGTACTTGAGAAGCGTGGCGGAATAAGTCTGTCAGGCTGCGACTGCTACGTAAATATAGCAGGCGGAATGAAATTGAATGATCCTTCGGCAGATCTGGGAGTGCTGATGGCCATAGCGTCTTCCTTCAGAGACAGACCCGTGGATGAACATACAGTCATTATTGGCGAGATAGGCCTGGCCGGAGAGATAAGAGGAGTTAGAAATATAACCCAGCGGATCAAAGAAGCGACCAAACTGGGTTACAAAAAACTCATTATTCCAAAATCAAACCAGTCAAAAGAACTGGACAAGATGGATGCAGATATACACTACGTATCCAATATCCGTGAAGCTCTTGATGCTATCTAAAAAAAGATGACACTTTGAATCAGGTTCAAACTGTCACCTTTTTGGATTTTTGAATTTGGTGACAGTTTTTTATCAGATGAAAAACTGTCATCTTTTTTATTATAGTGCTGCCTTGAATGCAGCAAGCAGATCACTATATTCTTCGTAAGCAGGAAGCTCAGGATAATCTTTCTTTATCTGCTCGGTGGAGCGGAAGAGAAAGCCTGCCTTGCTTGCCTGAATCATTGCAAGATCATTGAAGCTGTCGCCGGTTGCGATAGTATCAAAGCCGCAGCTCTGAAGAGCTTTTACAGTAGTAAGCTTTGACTTCTCGCATCTCATTTTAAAGCCGATGATCTTTCCGTCCTCAGCTACCTCGAGACTGTTACAGAAAAGAGTAGGCATACCAAGCTTCTTCATAAGAGGCTTAGCAAACTGCTCAAAGGTATCACTTATAATAATAGTCTGAGTTACATCACGGAGCTCATCAAGGAATTCCTTTGCGCCCGGAAGCGGATCTATCTTAGCAATAGTATCCTGAATCTCTTTAAGTCCGAGACCGTGCTCGTTCAGTATACCTATTCTCCAGTTCATCAGTTTATCATAATCGGGTTCATCTCTTGTTGTTTTCCTGAGTTCAGGAATTCCGCTTGCTTCAGAAAAAGCAATCCATATTTCCGGAACAAGAACTCCCTCAAGATCAAGACATGCAACATTCATTCCCATTTATTATTCCTCCATATATATCCGTTTAGATGACGCGTTTTTCTTGTGCCATATTGACTTCATCAATATGCATGACTTCTAAAGAAGTCATGGCTGCACTTCGTGCAGCACATCCTCGCTTTGCTCGGACTCTGGGAGCCCTCGGTTCTTCGAACCGTATCCCAGAGCTAAAGTATATCAAATATTATTATGATGTCAAGATTATTTACAGAACTCTTCCCATTGTTTATTTATTGAACTTTTTCTATTGAAATTACTGCAGTTCTTCCCAGTGGGCGTAGAGCTCCAGAAGCTTTTCCTCCAGCTTTTCCTTCTTCTGGGACAGCTCCATCAGAAGTGAGGCGTTTGTGCCGTTGGCCGGATCGTTCAGCTCTTCGTCTGTTTTTTCTATCTCGGCCTCTGTTTCTTGTATCTGTTTTTCAGTCTTCTTCAGATCGTTAGCAAGTTTTCGCTGCTTTGCATATTCGGTCTTCTTTGATTCGTAATCAAGCCTTGCACTGGATTTGCCTGTTTCAGAAGCAGTTTCTCCGGGACTCGGATTGGAACCATCAGAAGCAGTATTCTGCAGGAAAAACAGTCTGTCTCTGTTTTCTTCATAATAACTGTAATTGCCTTTATAATTAGTAAGGACATGATCGCGAAGTTCCAGAATCCTGGTAGCGGTTTTATTGATGAAATATCTGTCGTGACTTACATAAAAAACAGTTCCGCTGTAGCTTTTTATGGCATCCTCAAGAATTTCCTTTGACGGGATGTCCAGATGATTAGTCGGCTCATCAAGTACAAGGAAATTTGCCGGAGAGAGCATAAGCTTCGCAAGTGAGAGACGTCCTCTTTCGCCGCCTGACAGGTCAGCTATCTTTTTAAATACGTCCTCACCGGTAAAAAGAAATGCGGCCAGAGTATTTCTGATTCTGGTGTTATTCATATCCGGGAAAGAATCTGACATTTCCTCAAATATGGTTTTTGAGGTGTCGAGATCATGGTGCTCCTGATCGAAATATCCGATACGTACTTTGGAACCAAGGGAGATACTGCCGCTGTCCTTTCTGACAAGTCTGTTGATCATCTTAAGTATGGTAGTTTTTCCGGTTCCGTTGGCGCCTATAAGAGCTACATGCTCGCCTCTTTTGATATCTATATTGATATCAGTAAAGAGAACATTATCATCGTATGCCTTGGAAAGCTTTTCAACCAGCAGAACATCTTCGCCGGACTCACATACAGGTGTGAGAGTGAGACGCATTTCAGAGTTCACTTCAGTAGGCTTATCAAGTCTGTCTATTTTATCCAGCTTCTTTTCACGGCTCTCTGCGCGTTTGATCGATTTTTCACGGTTAAACTGCTTCAGCTTGGTAATGACAGCTTCCTCGTGTTGTATTTCAGCCTGCTGTTTTAAATAAGCATTCATAAGAGCTTTTCGTCTCTTGGATTTTTCCTCGCTGTAATAAGAGTAAGTGCCGTTATATATTTCAGACTTAGCTTGATCTATTTCTATTATTTTATTAGAAACCTTATCTATAAAATATCTGTCGTGACTTACAACAATCACTGCACCGGGATAAGAGGAAAGGAATCCTTCTAACCAAACAGTGGAAGCCATATCCAGATGGTTTGTAGGCTCATCCAGAATGATGATATCCGGATGACTGAGAAGGAGACGTCCGAGGGCAACCCTCATTTTCTGTCCCCCGGAGAGAGTGGAGATACTGCGGTCATACTCCTCCTTGGAAAAACCAAGTCCCGATATGACACCTGCTATCTCACTTTCATAAGCATATCCGTTTTCTCTGTCATAGGTCGTGGATAAACGGTTGTAGGTTTCGAGAGCAGAGTTCAGCTCGCTTCCGGTAAGATGCTGCATTTCGATTTCCAGCTCACGAATCCTCTTTTCCATATCAATAAGGTAGCTCTTAGCTTCCTTCATGGCTTCGTATATGGTGCTGTTTAGTTCAGTATCCTGATTCTGCGAGAGATAACCGAGTCTGATATCCCGGGATAAGCTTACCATACCTTCATCAGGTTCTTCGATACCAAGGATAATCTTAAGAAGAGTGGACTTGCCGGCTCCGTTTATCCCCACTATGGCACATTTGTCATTCTTTTCTATATTAAAGCTTACGCCCTTCAGAACAGTATTGTCTGAAAAGCTTTTTGATATATTCTGACATGAAAGAATCATGATAAAACCTCTGAGAAATATAATTGGCTTATAGCACCTATGTCACTATAAAGCATAATCAGAAATAATGCAAATAACATATTTAAAATGATTGAATATGCGACAGGGCTATAACCCTATCCGTTTTTACATATGAACTTGAAAAGTAAAATAGAAATGATATAATTGCACGTAAAAATGCCTGATTATTCAAAGGAGAATATATATGAATAAGAAATCAAAAAACAAGAAGGACAATAGGAATGTGGTTGAGTTCCCTCAGCAATCTAAAAGTAAGGCTCTTGATGGAGCTCGTCTGAGAGAAGCATATGATGCAGAAGAAAAGGATAAAGAAAGAGATATCGATGAAGTATCAGATGGAATAGCTCAGTATATCCTGGATCAGCTGTTCGAGCATTATGGGGAAGACTTCTCTTATTCAGAGGTTCTGCATGGTATAAATAAAGCATATATTAATGTATTGCTTCAGCTGGTAGAGGACAGTGATTATGATTCGGATGAGTATTTAGCTTTCTTTTCAGATGAGGCAGAAGAGATAGTAAATAAGTATGTGTCTGAGAATGATTTTTCAGTTGATCCTGTCAGGGCAGCGGGATCATTTTCCCTCGCTTCGTCCTACATCATGGGAATTATTGATGATGAGGATGATGAGGAGGGATAAAATATAAAAAACTGCACACAGGACTCTCCGCAATATCTAGTGTTTGGGTTGAAAGCTTACGCAAATTGTGGTACAATGCGAAATGGCTGTTTCGATAGAATCAGTAATGATTTTGAATTCGAAAAAATGAAGAACATTGATTAAGGAGGGGCCTTCATGAAGTGTCCATATTGTAGTGATGAAAATACAAGAGTTATAGATTCCAGACCGGCAGATGATAATTCTGCTATAAGACGCAGACGTCAGTGTGATGTATGTGGAAAGCGTTTTACAACCTATGAAAAGGTTGAGGCTATACCTCTTATGGTTATAAAGAAGGACAAGTCCAGAGAACCCTATGACAGAGAGAAGCTGATGCAGGGAATCATCAGAAGCTGTCATAAGAGACCGGTTTCCATGGAAAGAATAGAAACCTGTGTAAACGAGATAGAGTCAGAAATCTATAATATGGAGACAAGAGAAGTAGACAGCTCCATAATCGGAAGCATAGTAATGGATAAGATAAAAGATCTGGATGGCGTGGCATATGTAAGATTCGCTTCAGTCTACAGAGAATTCAAGGATGTAAACACATTCATGGATGAAATATCCAAGATACTCAACTAATGACAAAGAGACCTGCATCCGCAGGTCTTTTCTATATAGGAAAAAAATATGGATAGAAAAATAATAACTGAAACAGGATATTCAGAAGTTGAAATAAAGAAGTCCCGCTTTCTTGGTACGGCCCATTTTGTCGAGTCTGAAGAACAGGCAGCCACTATAGTAAACAACATCCGTAAGGAACACTACAGCGCACGCCATGTCTGCTACGCCTATAGCATTGGAGATAAGAATCCCCGACTGAAATTCTCGGATGATGGAGAACCGGGCGGTACAGCCGGAAAACCAATCCTGGACGTTATCACAAACTCCGGGATAGAAAACATCCTGATAACAGTAGTGCGGTATTTTGGTGGAACACTTCTGGGTACAGGCGGTTTAGTGAGAGCATACACAGAGTCGGCTTCGGAAGCTGTAAAAGCTGCAAAGGTAAAGAAGGTTGCTCTGTGCTGTATATATGAGATAAGCCTCGAATATTCAGATTATGACAAGGTTAGATTTATACTTGAGAATAAGGACGGAGTCCTGATGGAAACAGATTATCAGGCGTCAGTAATAATCACTGCTACGATACCTGAAGAAATATCAGAAGAGGTTCTTCATGAGATAACTGAAAAAACAGCCGGAAGAGCTTCGCTTCGGCTGCTGGATAAAAAGGTGATCTGATCTAAGAAAATCAGAAACAGGATGTATTATTCCCAGACATGATCTTCTTCAATTACCTGAAAATCCAGATAATCAAAATCAATAGGCTCCATAAAACAGCTCTTGTCAAAGCGGGTCCTGGCGTGATTTATGAATTCCTTTTTATTGGAATCAAGCCATACAGGTACAGCCAGATCAAACTCGTCAGCAAGCATTTCAAGAGCCTTGTAAACCTTGTGAGTTCGTGTCATATCATGACCTTCAAGACATATGACACTGTCCTTGATAAGATGATTTTCTTTGATTATCTTTCCCCAGATTCTAAACATGTTACCTCCGTAAACAGCCTGGCTGCTTGGATTTTTTTTATATTTGGTGCGTCAGAATTGCATCAAAACTATTAACGGTTTTTGTTACAAAATGTTAAAAAATGTACAACAAGTATAACACATTGATGACACAATCGGGTATTATATTTAATGACATAAAGAAAAAACTAAGAATTTCAAACGAGAGGAAGTGTTCGAAATGTCAGAATATGAAAACAACAATGGAATTAATGGACAGAGTAATCTCAGTTCAAATAACGGTTATTACGGTGAGGGCTCAAATATGAGTGGAATGAACTATACTCAGGTTCCACCGGTTTATCAGGGATCAGGATATAATTATTCCTCACCATATCCACATAGTGAAAAGTCAGACTCTCCTGGAAAAGATGTTAGACCCAATGTACAAAAAACAGAAAAAACTAAAACTCAAAATAAAAATAAATCTTCCTTCGGAGGAAAGGTTGCAAAAACAGCAGTTGTAGCTGCAGTGTTCGGACTTGTAGCCGGTGGAGTATTCCAGGGAATAGATATCGGAACAGATAAGCTGAGAGAATACGCTTCAAAGGACAGCGTTGAAGAAACAGTAGATACCGGCAGTTCAACAGATGGTGTAAAAACACAGCCTGTAGTTAATTCTTCAGGAAGCAAAACTCTTTCATATGATGTTGCTGATATAGTGAAGGCTGCACAGCCATCTATAGTTTCTATAACAACAGCATCTACCGAATCAGTACAGTATTTCTTCCAAAGCTATGACAGGTCAGTAACCGGAGCTGGTTCAGGAATAATCATAGGTCAGGATGACAATACATTATTTATTGCTACTAACTGTCATGTTATATCAGGAGCAGAGGAGATAAATGTAGGCTTTAACGATGGCGAAATGGTTAATGCTTCTGTAAAGGGATATGATGAAGATGCGGATATAGCTGTAGTAGAGGTCAATAAGAGTGATATGAAGGAATCAACAAAGGAAGCTATATCAGTAGCAACAGTTGGTGATTCAGATACACTTCAGGTTGGTGAGCCTGCTATAGCAATAGGAAATGCACTGGGTTATGGACAGTCTGTAACAGTTGGATATATAAGTGCACTTAACAGAAGCATAGAAGATACAGATGGCACATTTATCCAGACAGATGCAGCTATCAATCCCGGTAACAGTGGTGGTGCGCTTATCAATTCAAGCGGACAGCTGATAGGTATTAATTCAGTTAAATATGTAGACAGCACAGTAGAAGGAATGGGCTTCTCAATTCCTATTAACAGTGCAATGAGTATCATTAACGATATAATCGAAGGCACCCAGAAGGGCAAGGCTTACCTGGGTATATCAGGTGAAGGAATAAGCAGAGAGTATTCCATGATCTACGGATTCCCTGAAGGTATATATATCAAAAAGGTATATGAGAATTCGCCTGCAGAGAAATGCGGTCTTCATAATGGTGACATATTAGTTGAAATTGATGGTGAGGAAGTATATACTCTAGAGGATGTCCAGAAACAGTTAAAGAAATATGAGGTCGGAGATAAGGTCGAGCTGAAGATATACAGGGCTGATACTATGGGCAACTATGCTGAGACCACCATCGAGGCCACACTTGAACAGGAAAGATAATGTATAAATTAATAACAAGAGACGGGCTTGCAAAAAGAGCTGATTTTGAAACTCCGCATGGCGTCATAAAAACTCCGGTTTTTATGAACGTTGCAACAGCAGCGGCAATCAAGGGTGCTCTTTCTGCAACAGACCTGGAACAAATAAAAACTGAGGTCATGCTGTGTAATACTTACCACATGCATGTACGTCCCGGTGAAGATATAGTTTATAAAATGGGCGGGCTCCAGAGGTTTACAACCTGGAGCCGGCCTATTCTTACTGATTCGGGAGGATTTCAGGTGTTCTCCCTGGCAAAGCTCAGAAATATAAAAGAAGAGGGCGTTACCTTCAGTTCACACATAGATGGACGCAAGATATTTATGGGACCGGAGGAGAGCATGAATATTCAGTCTGCACTGGCCTCCACAATAGCCATGGCATTTGACGAGTGCCCGCCGGCGAAGGCAGAGAGAGAGTATGTCATAAGGTCTGTTGAAAGGACCGAGAGATGGCTCCTCAGATGTGTGGACAGGATGAAAGAGCTGAACAGTCTTGACACAACAATAAATAAGGAGCAGATGCTTTTCGGAATTAATCAGGGCGCAGTATATGACGATATAAGAATCGATAATGCAAAAAGAATCTCTGAGCTGGATCTCCCGGGTTATTCCATAGGTGGTCTGGCAGTAGGTGAGAGTCATGAGGAAATGTACCATATACTGGATGTTACGGTTCCCCATCTTCCGCTGGAAAAGCCTACATACCTGATGGGAGTGGGTACACCGGAGAATATTCTTGAGGCAGTTGACAGAGGCGTAGACTTCTTTGACTGCGTATATCCTACAAGAAACGGAAGACATGGACAGGTTTATACCAATCAGGGAAAGCTGAATCTTAAGAATAAGAAGTATGAGCTTGACGACAGCCCTATCGATCCGACCTGTGACTGTCCGGTATGTAAGAGATATTCCAGAGCCTATATCCGACATCTTCTAAAGAGAGATGAGATGCTGGGGTTAAGGCTTGCTGTAATGCATAATCTTTACTTCTACAATAACATGATGGAGGAGATAAGGACGGCTATAGAAAAGCATGAATGGAAGGCTTACAAGAATAAAAAGCTTGAAGGAATGAGTAATACTCAGGAATAAAGGTGTTGCATAAAGATACTTTTTAATATATTATGGCATAGGAAACGGAGTAATCCGTATGTCATGAATGAGAGGAGAAAAAAATGATATCTAGTCTTATGATACTTGCTGAGGCAGGAACTACCGGACAGACTCAAAGTGGTGGAATGGGCATTGGCTTTATGATTGCTTACATAGTTATATTTGCCGGTCTTATTTATCTGCTGTTTGTAAAACCCCAGAAGAAGCAGAATCAGCAGCAGGAAACTATGATGAAGGGACTTAAACCCGGCGACAGCATTATGACTACAAGCGGTTTTTATGGAACTGTTATCGGAATAGATGAGGACACAGTTATTGTTGAGTTTGGTAACAACAAGAACTGTCGTATACCTATGCATAAGAAAGCTATAGCAGATGTAGAAAGTGCTGATGCTGTAGAAGAAGAACCTGAAGAGGTTGAAGAAGAAACTAATTCCAAGCTTGGTAAAAAGAAGAAATAATTAATGAAGAATACTGTCTACCATTATAAAAGATATATAGCAGCTGTTCTTGTGGGAATTCTGATACTGTCTCTTGTATCCTGCGGAAATAAAAAGGAAGATTCATATTCATCGCCTAATTTTTCCGAAAAAAAGGATAAGAAATACTCAGAGGAGATGTCATCTGAAACAGATGCAAGTATCACTGATGCAATCATGAAGGGCGGTATTAAAGCCACTATGTCAGATGCCAGCAGTACCGATGCAGTTACGGAAGTGTTACCTGCATCTATTGATGATGCCGGTGAAATGGGAATGTATGAAGGAAATTCATATTATAACACTCTTGCCGGTTTTAAGGTGACAGTGGATAATGAGACCTGGAAGTTTTACGATGCAGAGGGAGTAGCATCTGTCACAGATTCGACTCCTGATGAAATAAATAATCTCTGGCACGGATACCGTTCTCCAAAGGATAAAGAAGTATCCTACGGTGCTATTATTTATAATACTAAGGACGGTTCGAATATTATCATATCCTACGTTAATCCAACAGCATATCTGATGCCGGATTATAACAGTGAGAGCTTTCTTAAGATGGTTTCTTCAAGATATGAGAATTATTCTCTGACTAAGGTTACATTTCTTAAAAAGAAATATATGTGTCTGGATGTAAAGGAAGAAGCGGAGGTAGGAAGAAGAACACAGTTTGCCATTGATAACGATGGTCTGATCGTGCTCATAACCTTTACTCTTCAGGAGGGTACAAAGCTTGAGGATGCTATCAGGCTTTTTGATCCCATAGAATATTAGTTTTAAATCTATCCCGGAGTCTAAGGCTTCGGGATTCCTAAAATAAAAGGATATTTATGTAATGAAAAATAAAGGGAAGGCAATGAGAAATATGCTCTTTGGAATGCTGGGTGCTGCTATATGTATGGCAGCTATGTGGCTTTCTTCGGCATGTGGAAAGGATAATGACAGAAATGGTATGATCATGACCAACTGGCCTAAGATGCCAATGATCAGATTTGAAATATCCATTATTCTGATATCCCTCGGAGTGCCTCTCTTTTATCTCGGTGCAAAGGAAATGGTAAAGGCCATGAGACTTTCCCGGAGGAGAAGAAGCATAAATGATCTCAGGATGGCTAAAATGTTCGATATGTGCATGCATCTGTCTGTAATAGGACTGCCTCTTGTTCAGGGAGTATTTACTGCTATTGCGATCACATATAAGCTGCTGTTCAATACGAAGCTTATGGGTGCAGATATTATTTCGATAGTGGAAAGTCTGTTTTATTACTTTGCTATTCCTGTATTTGCCTATCTCGTATTTTCTCTGGCAGGAACCTCTATATCATTTATGTATTTCATAATCAATGACAGAGTAAAGGTAAGCAAGATATGTATTCTCTTTAATCCATTGATTATGTTTGGTATAGGAGAGCTTTTAAAGCTTACCAAGCTTTATTATCTGGTTGATTTTGCTGCTGCAATGATACCTTTTGGGTATATGCTTATGCTTGCCGCTGGAATGGTTCATGTGGCAAAGATGCCAGCAGCACGTCGTCGTAGAGAAATGTAAGAAAACTATGTCATTCTGAGCGAAGAGAAGAATCTCAGAAAGGATCTGTATGAAATTAATTTCCTGGAACGTAAATGGAATAAGAGCCTGTGTGAATAAAGGCTTTATGGATACATTTAACACTCTTGATGCGGATATTCTCGCTATTCAGGAGAGTAAGATGCAGAAGGATCAGCTGATCCTTGAGACTCCCGGATATCATCAGTACTGGAATTATGCCAAGAAGAAGGGCTATTCCGGAACAGCGGTCTTTACAAAGAAAGAACCCCTGGGAGTTACCTATGGAATGGGAATAGAGGAGCATGATCAGGAGGGAAGACTTATCACTCTTGATATGGGAGATTATTACTTCGTGTGCGTCTATGTTCCTAATTCACAGAATGAGCTTAAAAGACTTGATTACAGAATGAAATGGGAAGATGATTTCAGAAAATATCTGAATGATCTTAAAGCTGAAAAGCCGGTCATTATTTGTGGCGATCTGAATGTTGCCCATGAAGATATAGATCTGAAGAATCCGTCTGCAAACCATCGTAATGCCGGTTTTACAGATGAGGAAAGAGGTAAGCTGACTGAGCTTCTTGAAAGCGGTTTTACAGACAGCTTCAGGAAATTATATCCTGATATGACGGACATTTATTCCTGGTGGTCTTATCGATTTAATGCCAGGGAGAGAAATGCGGGGTGGCGGATAGATTATTTCCTGGTTTCAGATGATATAAAGGATAAGATATCCGAGGCCGGTATTCATACAGATATCTACGGTTCGGATCACTGTCCGGTAGAGCTTGATATTGATTTATAAAGAAGCACTTATAAGTGATTTAATGGTTTAATTAAAATTTAACTTGATTTATAAAGAAGTCATAAGTATAATAGCGCCAGATGTGGTTTTCAAAACCACGTCTGGTATCTTTACGCCATGCTGTATCAGTGTTCAGCATCATTTATTATTTATGTGAGGATAATATGACAGATTATAAACTTACGCCGGAAAGCGGAGTGGCAGGAAAATATATATCCAGTTATGTAGATGACAGTGGGCTTATCAAGGCTATTGACTTTCATAACGATGAGAACTTCAACTTTGGTTTTGATATAGTTGATGAGCTTGCTGCAAAATGTCCTGATAAGACTGCTATGCTTCATATCTCCAAAGAAGGAAAGGAAAGAAAAATCACCTTCAAGGATATGATGACCTATTCAAACAAAACAGCGAATTATCTTCATTATCTTGGAATAAGAAAGGGAGACAGAGTTCTTCTCTCTTTAAAACGTCATTACCAGTTCTGGTTTATTATTATAGCGCTTCATAAGATTGGAGCTGTGGCTGTTCCATGTTCATTTCTTCTTACGAGAAAGGACTTTGAATACAGATTTAAGGCGGGTCATATAAGCGCGGTTATCTGTACAGCAGATGGAACTGTTGCAGATGAAATAACAAAGGCAACAAAGAATTATAATGGTTTGAAGATAAAGATTCTGGTTGGCGGCTCTATGGAGGGGTGGTCTAACTATAACAGAGATATCAGATTCTTCTCGGGAAGTCTGAAAAGAACTGCTAACTCTGCCGGTGGAAATGATCCGATGCTGATGTTCTTTACTTCGGGAACCACCTCTTATCCGAAGATGGCTATGCATTCCTATAAATATCCGCTGGGACATTATATTACGGCAAAATACTGGCATCAGGTAAATCCTGATGGATTACATTTTACTATAAGTGATACAGGCTGGGGAAAAGCACTCTGGGGCAAACTCTACGGACAATGGCTCTCAGAGGCTCCGGTTTTCACATATGATTATGATGAATTCTTTGCGAAGGATATTCTGGGTATGATCGAAAAGTACAGAATCACATCTTTCTGTGCTCCGCCTACAGTTTTCAGAATGCTTGTTCATGTTGATATGAGCAAGTTCGATCTGTCTTCGCTTAAAAATGTATCAACTGCGGGTGAGGCACTTAATCCTGAGGTGTTCAGTAAGTTTAAGAAGCATACCGGACTCAGTATCATGGAAGGCTTCGGACAGACAGAGACTACACTTGTTGTGGCTAACCTGAAGGGTATGAAGCCGAAGTCGGGTTCAATGGGTAAGGTAAGCCCTATGTACGATGTGGTGCTCATGGCTGACGATGAGAGAGAAGCTGAGATAAATGAGCCGGGTGAGCTGTGTATCCGTATAGGAGAGAATCCTCCAAATGGTCTTTTTATGGGCTACTACCTGGACAAGGAAAAAACTGACAGCGTAGTTTATGACGGACTCTATCATACCTGCGACAGCGCATATATGGATGAGGACGGGTATCTCTGGTATGTAGGCCGTGTTGATGATGTTATCAAAACAGCAGGCTACAGAGTAGGACCTTTTGAGATAGAAAATGAGATAATGAAGCTTCCGTATGTTCTGGAATGTGCGGTTACAAGTGTTCCCGACCTTGTGAGAGGACAGGCTATAAAGGCTTCCATAGTTCTTACAAAGGGAACGGCTGCATCAGATAAGCTCAGAAAGGATACTATGAAGTATCTGAAGAGTAATCTTGCATCCTATAAACGTCCTAAGATCGTAGAGTTTGTCGAGGAACTTCCAAAGACAACCAGCGGTAAGGTCAGACGTGCAGAAATCAAGAATAAAGACTGGAAGAAAAACGAACAATAATCAATAAAAAAATGAGGACAAAAGTATGATACTTTTGTCCTCATTTTTTTATTGACAACTGGTGTAAAAAGTCTATAATAAAAAAGGTTAAAAAATTTTAAGTAAATATTTTTAACTTTTTTAAAAGGACAATAAAAAACAAAAAAGGAGAAAAAGAAATGTTTGATGAAATCAAGGCTGTAATTGCTGAGACACTTAGTGTTGATGAGGACAAGATAACTCTTGAGGCTTCTCTTACCGATGACCTTGGAGCTGATTCACTTGATGCTGTTGAGCTCGGAATGGCTATTGAGGATGCAGTTGGAGTAGCTATAGCTGATGAAGATCTTCCAAATATTAAAACAGTTCAGGATCTTGTAGATTACGTAGAGTCACACAAGTAAGAACATATTTAAAGTATAATCAGAAGTCGGACGAAGGGGGTACGTTCCCGAAGTTCGACTTCTTTGATTAGTCGGAGGAAAGCAGATGAAATTGTTTAGTAATCATATCAGAGAAAAAAATAATACAGATATGATTAATGATATAAATAATGAGCCTGTGCTTGAGAAGGCAGAGGCTCCCGCACCTGAAAAGGTTGACAGCTCCGGTGAGATGTACACCTGTAAGAGCTGTGGAAATGAAATGCTGTTATCGGAAATGAAGAAGGCCTTATATGTCTGTCCGGCTTGTGGAAAGCATGACAGACTTTCTGCAAGAAGAAGGATAATCAGCCTGGCTGATCCCGGTACATTTAGAAAGATAAAAAACAATATTCCTTTTAGAAATCCCTTGGATTATCCGGAGTATGCTGAGAAGATATCAGGACTTAAGGCGAAGACCGGCCTTGATGAGGGTATACTTTCAGGAGTTTGTGAGATAGAGGGATATAAGTCGGTTGTAGTTGTAATGGCTAGTGAATTCTTAATGGGAAGCATGGGTATTGCCGTAGGAGAAATGGTTACTTCAGCATTTGAGGTTGCAGAGAAGATGGATCTTCCGATAATTATCTTTACGGCCAGCGGTGGTGCAAGAATGCAGGAAGGAATCCTGTCACTTATGCAGATGGCAAAGACTTCTGCTGCAGCAAAAAGATTCAGTGAGAACGGAGGACTGTATGTATCAGTTCTTACGCATCCTACAACCGGCGGAGTAAGTGCAAGCTTTGCAACACTTGCGGATATAACACTTGCTGAACCCGGAGCACTTATCGGTTTTGCAGGACCGAGAGTTATAGAACAGACTATTGGTCAGAAGCTTCCGGAGGGATTCCAGAGAGCCGAGTATCTTGAGGAACATGGATTTGTTGACGGAATAGTTCCGCGTGGTGAGCTTCGTGATACGCTGGCTCAGATACTCAGACTCCACGAGAAAAGGAGAAAAACATGGCAGAAATAAGAGATTTGGATAATAAGCTCACCGCCCTGGAAGAGCAGATGGATGCTCTCAAGGACACTATGCAGCATCTTGAACTTCTGAGCGATCTTCATGCCGAATACGATAAGACTCTTGAACTGCTTACGGACCTTTCACCCCACGACAAGGTGTTTCTTGCAAGGCATGCAAAAAGACCGAAGATAGATGATTATATAAATCATCTCTTTGAAGATTTTTTTGTTCAGAGAGGTGATCTGCTGAATAAAGAAGATAAGAGTATACTCGGAGGCATCGCAACATTTCACGGTGTTCCTGTTACTGTTCTGGGACACAGAAAGGGCAGGAATCTTAACGAGAATATGGAGTTTAATTTTGGTATGCCTGAACCTGAAGGTTATAGAAAAGCACTTCGACTGATGAAGCAGGCAGAGAAGTTCGGACGTCCGATCATTACATTTATAGATACCCCGGGTGCTTATCCGGGACTGGATGCAGAGGCGCATGGACAGAGCCAGGCCATTTCAAGAAATCTGGCTGATATGAGTGCTCTCAAGGTTCCTGTGATAGCAATAGTCACAGGTGAGGGAAGCAGCGGCGGCGCTCTTGCCATAGGTGTCGCAAATAAAGTCTTTATGCTGGAAAATGCGATTTATTCCGTGCTTTCACCGGAGGGCTTCGCAACTATCCTCTGGAAGGATTCCAGTCGTGCCGATGAAGCATGCAAGCTGATGAAGCTTACAGCCCAGGATCTTCTGGAATATGGCGTAATAGATGGAATAATAAGAGAACCACTTGGTGGAGCACATCATAATCCTGAGGTGGTTTACCGTGATATAGATGAGATGCTCGTAAGGGAACTTCGTAAGTTTAAGGGAAAGTCCGGAAGCGAAGTAGCCCGTGATAGATACGAGAAGTTCAGACACATCGATCGATCAGTATTTTGAGTTAATGAGAACATTAGGTTTTGACTCATTTTGAAAACAGAAAGGGAAAGAAATGATTAACGAATTACTTGGTACAAAATATCCCATAATTCAGGGTGGTATGGCAAATATCGCTCTGGGTAAATTTGCTGCTGCAGTATCAAATGCAGGCGGCCTCGGACTTATCGGTTCGGGCGGCTACGACGCAGCAAGAATAGAGCAGGAGATCTATGATGCAAGACAGGCAACTGATAAGCCTTTCGGAGTTAACCTGATGCTTCTTAATCCTGATGTGGATAATATCGCAGACCTTCTTGTTAAGGAGAAGATCAAGATAATCACTACAGGTGCAGGTACACCAGGTAAATATATGGAAAAGTGGAAAGAGATGGGAGCTATCGTTATCCCCGTAGTTGCAAGCAGTGCTCTTGCCCGCCGTGTGGAGAAGCAGGGAGCTGATGCTGTTATAGCAGAGGGAGGCGAAAGCGGCGGACATGTTGGTGATATGACCACCATGGCTCTTGTTCCCCAGATAGTTGACTGTGTGGATATTCCTGTAATAGCAGCAGGAGGTATAGCTGACGGAAGACAGTTCGCAGCAGCTATGTGTCTTGGTGCCCAGGGAGTTCAGATAGGTACATGTCTTCTCGTAAGTGAAGAGTGTCCGGTACATGATAACTACAAGCAGGAGCTTATTAAGTCAAAGGATAACAGTACAACAGTTACAGGCCGCAGTCTTAATGCACCTGTACGTATAATAAAGAACCAGATGGCCCGTGAATATCTGAAGCTTGAGGCTCAGGCAGCATCCCGTGAGGAGCTGGAGCAGATAACTCTCGGCGGACTCCGCCGCGCCGTAACAGACGGTGACATGAAGACAGGTTCAGTTATGGCAGGTCAGGTATGTGGACAGCTGAAGGAGATCCGCCCTGTAGCAGATATCCTTGCAGACATGTATAACGAAGGTATGAAAATACTTAGCAACTAGGTTTACATAAGTCTGGCGACAGACGTGACAAACGAAGTGACAGACGAACCGGGTTCCTTTGTCATCTTTGGGAATAAAGTGAGGAATGATTATGAAGTTAGGATTTTTGTATGCAGGTCAGGGTGCCCAGAAGGTAGGAATGGGACAGGACCTTTACGAGAAATATCCGGAATTTAAGGAGACTTTTGATAATGTATCGGGAGTTGATTTTGATCTGAAGAAGGTATGCTTCGAGGGACCGGAAGAGACTCTGAATGAGACAAAATATACACAGCCATGTATGGTGGCATTTGCAGTTGGTATGACAAAGGTGCTTAAAAACCTTGGAATAGAACCTGTATGTGCTGCAGGTCTTTCCCTTGGTGAATACAGTGCACTCTACGGGGCGGGCGTATTCACAGAACAGCAGGTTATCCCACTTGTGCAGTTCAGGGGAAATGCGATGCAGAATGCAGTTCAGGGAAGAGCTTGCAAGATGATAGCAGTTCTCGGTCTGGATAAGGACACAGTTTTCGCAGGCTGCAATAAGGTACGTGATCAGCTAAAAGCTGAGGGTAAGGTTGATGAGAAAGGAAAGCTTCTGGTTGCAGAGCCTGCTAATTTCAACTGTCCCGGACAGATAACTGTTTCAGGTGATGCAGTGGCTGTTGATATGGCAGCAGAGATTCTTAAGGAAATGGGTGCAAAGAGATGCCTTCCTGTAAAGGTAAGCGGACCTTTTCATACATCACTCATGAAGCCTGCAGGTGATGCTCTGGCTGAGAGATTCAAGGAAGAAAGCTTCGGAGAGATGGCATTTCCTGTACTATTCAACTGTATCGGAAGAACAAAGGAAGACAGCGAGACAATCCCTGGACTTCTGGAGCAGCAGGTACAGAAATCGGTTTATTTCGATGATACCATCAAAGCCATGGCTGAAATGGGAATAGATGCATTTGTGGAAATCGGACCGGGCAAGACACTTTCCAAGTTCGTCCAGAAGACCACACCTGATATTCCGGTATACGGAGTAGAAACAGTTGAGGATATAAAGAAGCTTTTAGAGGCAGTTAAATAAACTGACGATATTTGAACTGACATACTTTTAGGAGGAAATAATGATGAGCAAGAGGTTAGAAGGAAAAACAGCGATTGTTACAGGTGGCGGACGTGGAATCGGTCGTGCCATAAGTGTGAAGCTTGCATCAGAGGGTGCAAATGTAGTCATCTGCGATATCGTTATAAATGAAGCAGCAGAGGAGACCATAAAGCTTATAGAAGAGCAGGGTGTAAAGGCAGCTGCTTACCAGGCAAATGTAACCCTTCCGGAAGACTGCGAGAACCTGTTTAAGCAGGCAATCGAAGAGTTTGGCAAGGTTGATATCTTAGTAAACAACGCAGGTGTAACAAGAGATAATCTCATTATGAAGATGAAGGAAGAGGAGTTCGATCTTGTTATCGCAACTAATCTTAAGGGAACCTACAACATGATGAAGGCAGCAACAAGACCTATGATGAAGGCTCGTTACGGTCGTATAGTAAATATAAGCAGTGTTGTGGGTGTATACGGAAATGCAGGACAGGTTAATTACTCAGCTAGTAAGGCGGGAGTTATCGGAATGACCAAGTCCATCGCAAAGGAGCTTGGAAGCAGAGGAATCACATGTAATGCTGTAGCTCCCGGATATATAGAAACAGACATGACAAAGGTACTTCCTGAGGAAGTAAAGGCTGCTATGGTTAAGAACATCGCCCTGGGAAGAGCTGGACAGCCTGAAGATGTAGCAAAGGTTGTTGCATTCCTTGCTTCAGACGAAGCAGAATACGTAACCGGCCAGGTCATCGAATGCGCCGGCGGCATGAGCTGTTAAGGGGGACTTATGATCGATAGTTTTAAGAACTTAGATAAAGCAGGTAAAATCAGACTGATTTTATTTGTCTGCATCCTTATATGGTGTCTTTACTGGGGAGTTGGTTTTTCGTATGAAATCTCCCGCGGAGGAGGATTAACCAACGGGCTTTCAAGTAACATGGTTGATGTTTCTGATATTAATGATATTTACGTTGATGGAAGTGATGTTACCCTGGGAGTACGTCTGTTAGGATTGGCAGCAAATGGAGCCATCATTGTTGCCATTGTGATACTTATGCTTGTGTTTATGGTTCTTGAAACAGTTGCAACTGTTATTCCAATGATTTTGCTAAGGCTGATTGGTCTTAAGAAAAAGTATGTAGTTACTGAAGATGAGTATACTATTACAAAAAAGATTTACATAGTTGCAATAGGGCTGGGGCTGGTACTTAGTCTTTGCTTTACGAGATTTACCGGAATCATTCCGGCGATACTTTTTACATTGGTATGGTCCCTGGTGGCACTGATATATGTGCTTGGAACATGGGAAAGAAAAAAGATGTATGAATATTCTCTTCAAAATGGAATCCCATATGAAGAATATTACACACAGATAAAAAAGAATTAGGAGAAAAATATGAGACGCGTAGTTATTACAGGAATTGGAACTATTAACCCCGTAGGACATAATCTCGAGGAAGCTTGGGAGAATGTAAAAAAAGGTGTTTGTGGAATCGACTTCACAAAGCAGATTGATACAACAGATTTCAAAGTTAAGGTATCTGGTGAAGTTAAGGATTATAATCCTGCCGATTATCTTGACAGAAAAGAAGCTCGTAAGATGGATCGTTATACACAGTTTGGTATGATCGCTGCAAGAGAGGCTATCAAGGACAGCGGTATAGATATTGAGAAGGAAGATCCATTCAGATGTGGAACCATAGTTTCATCCGGTATTGGTGGTCTTATTACAATTTCCGATCAGACTATCAGGGGATATACAAAGGGATATGAGAAAATATCTCCATTCTATATTCCTATGTCTATTTCAAATATGTGTGCAGGTGAGATTGCAATCGACACCGGTTTCAAGGGTGTCTGCGAGTGTATCGTAACTGCCTGTGCAAGTGGTAACAATGCTATCGGCGAATCTTTCCATAAGATTCGTGACGGATATCAGGATGTGATGATCACAGGTGGTGCTGAAGGCTGTATCTGCCAGATGGGAGTTGGTGGATTCACTGTTATGCAGGCTCTCAGTACTTCTACTGATCCTAACCGTGCTTCAATTCCATTTGACGCTGAAAGAGGCGGATTTGTAATGGGTGAGGGTGCCGGTATCCTTATTTTAGAGGAACTTGAACATGCTAAGGCAAGAGGTGCTAAGATCTACGGCGAGGTTGTAGGTTATGGTGCCAGCTGCGATGCATATCATATAACAGCACCGGATCCAACAGGTGCAGGTGCTGCAGGTTGTATGGAAATGGCAATCAAAGATGCAGGTATTGAGAAGGAGCAGGTTAATTACATCAACGCTCATGGTACTTCAACTCACCTTAATGATGCAGGTGAGACAAAGGCTATCAAGACAGTATTTGGTGACTATGCTTATAAGCTTATGGTCAGCTCAACTAAGTCTATGACAGGACATCTTATGGGAGCAGCAGCTGCCATCGAAGCTATTTTTACAACAATGGCTCTTAAGGATGGGTTTGTTCCTGCAACAATTAACTATAAGACACCTGATCCTGAGTGTGATCTCGACATCGTACCTAACGAGGGGAGAGAAGTTGACATAAAGTACGCTCTTTCAAATTCACTTGGATTCGGCGGACACAATGCAGCTGTACTTTTTGCTAAATACAACGACTAATTAATTAGTTTACATAAGATAATCATATAATAGTTTTTAAATGAGGTATTAACATGGAACTTAATTCGAATCAGATAAGAGAAATAATACCGCATCGTTATCCGATGCAGCTGGTAGATAAGATAACAGATTTTGAGCCGGGAGTATGGGCTGAGGGAATCAAATGTGTTTCCGTAAATGAGTCCTTCTTCCAGGGGCATTTCCCTGAAGAGCATGTTATGCCCGGAGTACTCATAGTTGAGGCTCTTGCACAGTGTGGAGCTGTAGCAATCCTTTCATCTGATGAGTTTAAAGGTAAAATCGCATTTTTCGGCGGCATCAAGAATGCCCGTTTTCGTAAGCAGGTGAAGCCGGGGGATGTACTGGAACTCAGATGTGAGATAACCGAAAGAAGAGGTCCTCTCGGATTCGGAAAAGGTGTTGCCAAGGTAGACGGAAAGGTAGCATGTCAGGCAGAAATCTCATTTGCAATCGGAGCAGGTAAAGACGAGTAGTATTTAAAGAAGGTGAATGGTATGAAAAACAGTTCTGAAGAAAATATGGAACTTACCTATGCGGAAATGGCCGCACTCACACCTAAGGAAAGGCTGGAGCGTAATCCTCTTTCGGCACTTTATTCAAAGTTCAGAGTGCATTATTACAGGGATGTTTTTAAGAGGATAAACAGCAGAGAGTTGTCTCTTACAACAACTGAGGTTTACTGCGTTGAGATAATTCACAATCTGGGCAATCCTACTATTCAGGAGTTTTCTAATTTCATAGGTATTTCTTCGCCAAATGCGACCTATAAAGTTAACTCGCTGATAAAAAAGGGATATGTCAAGAAGGTGCAGTCCGACAAGGATAAGAGAGAATTCTATCTGGATGTGACTGAGAAGTATTACAGGTATTACAATATCAATGAGAAATATCTTGATATTGTAGAGAATCGTCTGAAGGACAATCTGTCTCCGGAGGAATTTGAGATATTCAACAATACTCTTAAGAAGATATATAATGAGATGATGCCTGAAGTTGATCTGGAAAATTAGTATATCGATTTCAGAATAACCAGACTAAATTATAAAATATATGCAACAGATAAATATATTTCTGATACTTATTAGATGATTGAATAATTTATATATTTCGTATATATTATAGAGGAAGGTCTCGCAAAGCGGGTGCCGAATCGAAAGGGGGCTTATAAGTGAAGAAATTATTTAAAGGTATAATTGCAGTATCTATCTGTCTGGGACTTACCGCATGCGGATCTAAGTCATCGGATTCCAGTGCTATGTATGACTCTCCGGTTAAGAAGTCTGCATCTAATACAGCAGGTGCAGTTGATTCATTTGATTCGTATGATTATGCTGCCACTGAAGCTGCTGCATACGATGATGTGGCTTATGAAGAAGCTGCAGAAGAGCTGGCGATCGATGATAACTCAGATACTTCATCAGGGGACTCATCAAATAATGAGAATACAACAAATAAGCTGGATGTGGAGAAACTGATTTACAGATGTAATATCAGTCTCGAAACACTTAGATTTAACGATACAGTAAATGAATTCCAGAAGCTTATTACAAAGTATGATGGTTTTATAGAAAGTGAAAATACATATATAGACGGTTCGGTGTCTTATGGCTCCAGCGGACTTGGTGTCTATACAGCAACCGTCAGGGTTCCGTCCAGTAAGTATAAGGATTTTGTGAATGAGACAGGTGGTATAGGAACTCTTACCAACAAGTCACAGAATGTAACAAATGTTTCTCAGGAGTATTCAGATCTTTCAGTTGAGATGGAGGTACTGGAAGCTCAGAAGCAGGATTACATGGAAATGCTTAAGGAAGCAAAGAAGCTTGAGGATATGGACAATGTAATCCTCATAAGTGATAAGATAGCTTCTGTCAGCACAAGAATAAATCAGATAAAGACAAGATTAAACACCATCGATAATGATGTGGCATACAGCTATGTCGATATAAATATCAGAGAAGTAAAGGAAATAGTAGAGCATACTGAGGAGACCTTCGGAACAAGATTTACAAAAGAGGTTAAGCAGGGCTGGTATGACTTTGGATACGGATTCCAGAACTTTATTATATGGATAGTTGCAAATATATGGGGACTCCTGATATTCTTCGGAATTATCTTCCTGATCATCTTTATCATCAGAAAAATAATAAAGAAAGCAAAGAAGAGAAAAGAAGAAAAGCTGGCACGTATGTATCCGGGATATAATCCTCAGGCTATGTATGCTCAGGGAAAGCAGCCTGTAAATCAGCAGCCACTGGGTCAGCAGAATCAGATGCAGGCACAGCAGAATCAGGCGGGTCAGCCACAGGCTCAGCAGAACCAGAAGGCTCAGCCACAGGCTCAGCAGAACCAGGCAGGTCAGCCACAGGCTCAGCAGAATCAGAAAGCTCAGCCGCAGGCAAATCAGGCTCAGCAGGCTCAGCCGGAAGCTGATAAAAATACTGGAAAGAAAAAGAAGTAAATAATAAAATGTCTAATCATATATATCCCGACAGGCACTCCTGTCGGGATATTTTTTTAATGTTTGATAAGCTGCAATACAGTATTTTTTAAGATTTTTTTTGTATACTGTGGTATACTTAAAAGTGTTATTTGATACTCGCATCATTATATAAGTTGAGGTTAATATTAAATGTCAAGTATTTATGGAGATTATGAGAATACTCTTGATATAGTAAAGGATAAAATAGAAAAGGCACTTCTGGATTATCAGCAGGACATTTTCGAGAAGACAAATGATAAAGGCTTTGAACATCTGAGCATAAGAATAAAGTCAGATGAGAGCATGCGCGAGAAGTGCAGAAGAAAGGGACTTCCTGAGGATGATATGTCGGCTCTCTATACACTGAAGGACGCAATCGGAGTAAGAGTCGTATGTTCATTTGTTGATGATGTTTTTTCAGTTATTGAATTTATAAGAACCATTCCCGATACTGAGATAGTAGAAGAAAAGGATTATATACGTCATGCGAAGCCAAATGGCTACAGAAGCTATCACATCATTCTGGCGGTCAGAGTTCCGTATGAGGATGTATATGGAAATAATCCGGGAACCTATTATGTGGAAATGCAGATAAGAACTATAGCGATGGATACATGGGCTTCTCTTGAACATAAAATGAAATACAAGAGAGATATTCCTAATCAGGAGCTTCTTGTATCAGAATTAAAAAGGGTTGCAGATGAGCTGGCCTCCTGCGACCTTTCGATGCAGACCATCCGCGATCTGATAGGATAAGATGTCAAGATGAAAAGATTTCTCCCATATTTAAAACCTTATACTCTTCGATGTATCCTTGCACCTCTTTTTAAGATGCTTGAAGCAACCTTCGAGCTTCTGGTGCCGCTTGTGATCGCACGGCTTGTGGATGTCGGAATAGAGGGTGGTGACAGGAACAGCATAGTTGTTTCTGCCATCCTTCTTTTTGTGCTTGCTGCAGTGGGAATGGCAGCGGCCATAACAGCTCAGTATTTTTCAGCAAGAGTGGCTATGGACTTCGGTAAAACCGTAAGAGGAGAACTATTCAGACATATAGAGAATCTGTCCTACAGTAATATCGACAGGCTGGGTACATCAACACTTATCACCAGAATGACCAGCGACGTAAATCAGATGCAGACCGGAGTAAATATGATACTCAGACTTCTGCTCAGATCACCGTTCATTGTTTTCGGAGCGACCATTATGGCATTCAGGGTAAATGCTGAGGTTTCCAGATATTTTATATATGTCCTTATTGCGCTGTTTATTGTTGTAGGATTAATTGTTTTTGTATCAATCCCCCTGGTCAGAAGGGTTCAGGAAAGACTGGATGATGTAACCCTTCATACAAGAGAGAATATCACAGGAGCGAGAGTTATCCGCGCATTTAACAGAGTTGACGAGGAATCAGAGGAATTCCATATGTCTGCTAAGCTTCTTATGAAAATGCAGCTTTTTGTGGGCAGAGTTTCGTCATTTCTGAATCCGGTAACCCTTATAATAATTAATACAGGAATAGCATGTATTGTTTATAACGGCGGACTGATGGTGAATTCCGGAGGCATGCATAAGGGTGAGGTTATAGCTTTATATAACTATATGTCATACATCCTGATAGAGCTTATTAAGTTCGTGAATTTTATAATCACTGTTTCAAAAATGTTTGCAAGCGCAAGAAGAGTTGCAAATGTAATGTCTGTAGAGCCTGATCTGACCTATGGTGATGCTGAGGCAGATCCGGAAACTGCCGGACGTTCTGTTGTTTTTGAAAATATTTCCATGACCTATAAGGGCTCAAAAGCTCCTGCCATAAGTGATGTAAGCTTCAGGGCTGACAGGGGAGAGGTGATAGGTATTATAGGTGGAACCGGTTCAGGAAAATCTACTCTTGTCAACCTTATTCCAAGATTCTACGAGGCTACTGAAGGTTCCATAAAAATAGACGGAAAAGATATCAGAGATTATTCCAAGAAGGCTATCAGAGGTCTTGTAGCAGTTACACCTCAGCATAATGTCCTTTTCAGTGGCAGTGTTGAGGATAATCTCAAAATGGGCAGGGAAGATATATCTGATAAAAACCTGTCTGAAGCAGTAAGCTTATCCCAGTCGGAAGCTTTTCTTGAAGAAAAAGAAGGAAAGCTTAAGTATGAAGTGGCTGCAGGAGGCAGAAATTTTTCAGGTGGACAAAGACAGAGACTATGTATAGCCAGATGCTTTGCAAAGAATTCTCCGATCATTATTCTGGATGACAGTTCATCCGCACTTGATTTTGCTACTGAGAAAAACTTAAGACAGGCTATAGGTTCGATGAAGAGTGAGAAGATATTCTTCATAGTCAGTCAGAGAATAGGCAGCATAATGAATGCTGACAGGATAATAGTTATGGAGAAGGGCCATGTAGCAGGTATAGGCACTCATGATGAACTGATGGAAAGCTGCGACGTTTACAGGGAGATATACAGATCCCAGGTGGACGAGAAGGAGGTGGCATCATGAAGATCATGAGATATCTCCTGAAATATACTCCTCTTATAATAATATCAATTGTTGCTGCAGTTGCTACAGTATATTTCCAACTGGAAATACCGGTAAATGTCGGAAAAGCTATAGATATGATAAGCACAGGTGATGATTTTGCCAAAAACAAGCTGCTTATGTACTGCTGCTATGCAATCATGTGTGCCGGCTTTGCAGGTGGTGCACAGTGGCTTATGTCACTGATAAACAACGCTGTGGTAAACAGGGTTTCCAGAGATATCAGAGTCAGAGCTTTTGATGTGCTTCAGAACACACCTCTCAGTTATATAGATTCGCATTCTGCAGGAGATGTTGTTTCAAGAATTACTACAGATATAGACCAGTTCGCTGACGGACTGCTTCTTGGTTTTTCACAGCTTTTTACCGGAGTTATTACAATTATCGGTACCATATTTTTCATGATGAGGCTGGATGTAAAAATAGCTGTTATGGTTATACTGCTTACACCTCTTTCATTGTTTGTTGCCGGTTTTATCTCAAAGAAAACACATAAGTATTTTGCAAGTCAGTCCGAGAGAAGAGGAAAGCTGACAGGTCTGATAGATGAGATGGTGGGAAATGAAAAAGTTGTCCAGGCATTTTCCTATGAAGAAAAAGCGGCTGAAAGATTTGACGAATTAAATGAAGAGCTGACAAAGGCAAGCTTTAAGGCGACATTTTATTCTTCAATAGTTAATCCTGCCACCAGATTTGTAAACAATATAATCTATGCTGCAGTTGCGGTTGTGGGCGCATTTCTTGCACTGTCCTCAGGAATAACGGTCGGAAATCTGGTTACATTTCTTTCCTATGCAAATCAGTATATGAAGCCTTTTAATGAGATATCAAATGTGTTAACTGAACTTCAGAATGCACTTGCCTGTGCCGACAGAGTTATGCAGCTTATAGATGCTGAAAAGGAAACTGCGGATAAGGATGGAGCTGAGAAGCTTTCAGAGATCATGAACAGTCTTCCGGAGGATAGACGCGGTACTGTTGAGATAGATGATATCAGCTTCTCTTATGATAAGGATAAGGAGCTTCTTAAGGATCTTTCTTTAAGTGTGAAGCCGGGAATGCGAGTAGCCATAGTCGGACCTACGGGTAGCGGAAAAAGCACCCTTATTAATCTGCTTATGCGATTCTATGAGGTGGATGAAGGTTCCATAAGAATCGAAGACAGGGATATCAGGGATGTCACCAGAGAGAGCTTAAGGGAATGCTTCGGCATGGTGCTTCAGGAGACCTGGCTTAAGACAGCTTCCGTAAGAGATAATATATGCTATGGAATTAAAGATGCCACTGATGAAGAGGTTGAGAGAGCGGCAGAGCTGACACATGCGGACAGATTTATAAAGCTGCTTCCGGATGGATATGATACAATTCTGTCAGAGGATGGGGGCAGTCTGTCAGAGGGACAGAAACAGCTTCTGTGTATAACCAGAGTCATGCTCAGGATCCCGCCCATGCTGATACTTGATGAGGCAACCTCTTCCATAGATACAAGAACAGAGCACAGAGTTCAGAGGTCGTTTGCCAAAATGATGCAGGGAAGGACTAGTTTTATAGTAGCTCACAGACTTTCCACTATACGCGAAGCAGACATGATACTTGTTATGAAAGATGGAAATATAATTGAGCAGGGAACACATGAGGAACTGCTGGAAAAGAACGGATTCTATAAAGAACTGTATTACAGTCAGTTCGAGAATTGAGTCAATGAGTCTATAGGGACGGTTAATATTGGCTCATTATTAAAAGGAGATTAGATATATATGGATATTTTACTGGCTGAGGACGAAAGGGATCTCTCCCGCGCTCTTGTAGCGGTACTTGAGCATAACGGCTACGGCGTTACCGCTGTTTATGATGGAGAGGAAGCCGTGAAAGAGGCTAAGGAAAAAGCATTTGACTGCATGGTTTTTGATATAATGATGCCTAAGATGGATGGAATAACTGCTCTTAAGCTGATAAGGGAGACAGGAGATACGACGCCGGCACTTTTCCTTACGGCAAAGGCTGAAATGGATGACAAGGTTTTGGGGCTTGATGCCGGAGCGGATGATTATCTTACCAAGCCATTTGCCATGGTTGAACTGCTGGCGAGGATAAGATCACTTACAAGAAGAAATGCGGACTATTCACCTAAGAAGCTTCAGTTTGGATCTGTAATTCTTGATATAACCGGACAGGAGCTTATATCGGAGAATTCTGTAAGACTTGCAGGTATGGAAGCAAAGCTTATGGAGTTCTTTATGAAAAATCCAAATAAGGAATTTACTACTGAAGAGATATACACGCATCTCTGGAAGGAAGATGAGATGGGACCAGATGTGGTGTGGGTTTATGTATCCTATTTGAGAAATAAGCTCAGATCCATATCGGGAGATGTTCTTATAGAAGGAGAAAGAGGCGGAAGCTTTTCACTGATAATAGCGGGGTAAGTTTTTATGTTTAGAAAACTAAGGCTCAAATTTATAGGAATTGCAACTTTATCCATGCTGCTTGTTCTTGGTATGGTTCTTTTTCTTGTAAATATGATCACCTACAGGAATGCACTTATTGAGGTTTTTAATACCCTGGAATTCATTTCCAAGCACAGTGATTCCTATTTGGATGAGAGTGAGCTTATTAAGTTCAAGGATTTTGAAATAACCCCCGAAACTCAGTATGAAACAAGATATATTACAGTAACGGTCAATGATGATAACGGCCTTATCAATTATAATAATGAGCATATAGCAGCGATAGATGAATCAGAGATAGAGGAATTTATCAGCTTCGTAACAGTTTCCAGAAGACAGAGGGGAATCTTTGTTTACGATGGACTTACCTACGCATTTATGAAGGTAAGACAGAAGCAGGGGAATGTTAAGATAACTATAATGGACTGTACAAGGAATCTTTCTATGGTACATTTCTTTGTAAAGTTTTCTTTCTATATAGGAGCACTCAGTATCCTTCTGCTTATCCTGCTTTTATCCATTTTCGCGCGTAAGGCAGTTCAGCCGATGGTTCGTAATATCGAGGCTCAGAAGCAGTTTATAACAAATGCGAGTCATGAACTGAAAACTCCTCTGGCTGTTATTTCGGCTAACACAGAAGTTATCGAAATGATGAGTGGTAAAAATGAATGGACTGAAAGTACGATCAAGCAGGTTAACAGGATGTCAGAGCTTATATCGCAGCTGGTGGTGCTTTCAAAGCTTGAGGAAAGAGAAGATATAGTCCTGACAGAGGTAAATATATCTGATGAGGTGAACAAGGTTCTTACGTCCTTCAGAAGTGTAGCGGAGACGCAGGGAAAGAAGCTTGAAACATCTGTGACTGATGGCATAATAGTAAAGGCTGATGAAAAAGGAATACATGAGCTGATTAATATCCTAATGGATAATGCCGTAAAATACTGTGACGAAGAGGGAACCGTAAAGCTTACTCTGAACCAGAAGGGCAAATCCGCCGTCCTCACTGTTTCAAATGATTATGCAGATGGTGAGGGAGAGGACTATTCAAAATTCTTTGACAGATTCTACAGAGCGGATGAATCGCATAACAGTGAGAAGAAGGGGTACGGAATAGGACTTTCCATGGCAGACAGCCTGGTAAGGATGTTTAAAGGGAAGATAAATGTGTCATACAAAAAGCCGCAGATAACATTTACGGTTATTCTGTAAGGCGTTACTTAATTGCTGATTAAAAGAAACTTACCCTTGCACATATTGCTGGCGGTATAGTATAATTGATTAGTGTAGGTTAAAAAGATAAAAGGACGAATCCATGCGAATCCGTCCTTTTACCATTAGTGAAGGTTAAAAGTATTTATATGATTAAAGAAGATATTATCTTCTTTAACAGGGGGCTTTGTCTTATTGTTTACAGTATATGGATTTTTTATACATATTTATACAAGAATATTGCATTTAATGTTAAAAAAATGTGGAATTTTGTGAAAATTAGACAGATTTTCAAAAGTGTCTAAAGAAAGGGGGAAAAATGACTGAAGTAAAAAAGGAAATCGCAAGAGATCTTTTTTTCGAAAGAGAGAACGATATGAAACACCCCTCTTATGACAGTGAGATGGGACTGTATTATCTTGTTGCTGAGGGGAAGATTGAAGAAGCGAAAAGAGAGATGGCTAATCAGCCAAAACCGAATGATGAAATAAGAGGTGTTCTGTCTGATAATCCTCTCAGAAATGCTATGTATCATCATGTGGCTATGACGGCTGTTATTACAAGAGTATGTATTAGTAAGGGTATGCCACAGGATCTGGCTTATAAGCTGAGTGATGTATATATCAGAAAGGCTGATAAGCAGAGCAGAGTTGAGGATATCGACAGAGTTCAGATGGAGACTGTAGAGGCATTTGCTGAGTATATGCATGAGTCCTCCAAGCTGGCAGTACAGTCAAAGCAGATTCTTCAGTGTGTGGATTATATACGTTCAAATATTCACAGGAATCTTACCGTAACTGAGCTTGCTGAAAAGGTGGCTCTTAATGAAACTTATCTTTCCAAGCTTTTCAAAAAAGAGATGGGTTGCTCAGTAAGTGAATACATAAGAAATGAAAAGATAGAGGAAGCATGCTGGCTTCTGAAATATTCAGACAAAACAAGTATAGAGATTGCGACAGACCTATCATTTTCATCCCACAGCTATTTTATAAGTGTATTTAAAAAGGTTACCGGAACTACACCGAAGGAATACAGAAATCAAAATTACAGGGAGCTGGTTTAGGTATGCTTTTTAGAAAGATAACAAAAAAAGAAGAGGGTAAATTCATTACCCGTTATGATGTGGAATATGAAACAGAGGACGGTAAAGAAAAGATCTACGAAATGATCAGCCGTAATAATGATATTAATGATTATGAAACTCTTCATGGAGACAGTCCCGATGCCGTTGTACTGATAATGACAACTCCTGACGGAAGCAGAATTCTGATCAACAAAGAATTTCGCATGGCAGCCGGGATGTGGGTTTATAATTTTCCTGCCGGACTTATAGACGAAGGAGAAACACCTGAGGAGGCTGCGGCCAGAGAACTTAGAGAAGAGACAGGACTTAAGCTTCAGAGGGTAGATGATATCATTGGACTCAGCTACAGTGCCATAGGATTTTCCAATGAGATGAATGTCTGCGTCGTGGGATGCTGTGAAGGAAATATTCAAAAAAGTGATTCTTCATTTGAAGAGATAGAGGCAGCGTGGTATACTAGGGAAGAAGTTCGTGAGCTTCTAAAAAAAGAACGTTTTGCCGCGCGTACACAGGCCTATCTGTATCTGTGGAGCCGTGGTTAACATAAAAAAGATGACACCTTGAATCAGGTTCAAACTGTCATCTTTTTACAGGAGAAGGGAAATGGGAATTTTATCAAGATTTAAGGATATAATGGCATCAAATATTAATGCCGTTTTCAAAAAGGATGAGAAGAATCCTGAAAAAGCTATAGAGAAATATCTGGTGCAGCTTCGTACGGATCTCGGTCAGGTTAAGGCTGAAACCGCTGCCCATGAAACAGAAGTAAGACGTGCTAAGATGTCTTATGACGAGAACAGGGCAGAGGCTGCAAAGCTTATGAGATATATTGAAAAGGCAAATGAGGCCGGAAATGCAGCTGATGCAGGGATATATTCCAGCAAGCTTGATGGAGTAAATCAGGACGGTGTAAGACTTGAACAGAGGTATAATGAAGCCAGGGACAGCTTCGATAAGCTGGCTACCATGAATGATAAGCTCAGCACTGATATTACGACTCTTGAAGGAAAGCTGACAGAGATCAAGTCAAAGGTTGAAGCCGCAAAGGCTCAGCAGAAAATGAATCAGATGGCTGAAAAGGCAGGGGCTGCTAACCCTGATGAGATGTTCAGCAGGATGAATGAAAAAGCAGATTACATCCTCGACAGAGCCAATGCCATGGCAGAGCTTGAGCATGCATCGCCTGTAAGAGACTTCAGCGAGGTTGAGGATCTGGCTGAAAAATATGATAACATGGGTGATACATTTTCTGGAGGAACAGTAGATCTGACTGCTGCTCCGGATGAAGAAAACCCTAATGATGGTACGATTGATATTTTGTAATTTCAAATAAATTATAAACGGAGGTAACTATGGGTATTTTATCAAATCAATTTGCAAATGTAGTTGAGTGGGAAGAGTTTGACGATAGTCTTATCTTCTGGAAATGGACTAACAAGGAGATTAAGAAGGGGTCACGTCTTATCATCCGTCCGGGACAGGATGCTATCTTCCTTTATCAGGGGAAAGTAGAAGGAGTTTTTAAGGATGAGGGAGATTATGATATTGAATCAAAGATCATTCCTTTCCTTTCAACACTTAAGGGCTTCAAGTTTGGATTTAATTCCGGACTCAGAGCAGAGGTTCTCTTCATCAATACAAAGGAATTCACTATTAAGTGGGGAACAAAGGGACCTATAATGCTTCAGGCTCCTGGCCTTCCTGGTGGTATGCCTGTAAGAGCAAACGGAACTGCAAATGTAAAGGTTTCTGATTATATGACACTCATCGATAAGGTTGCAGGTGTTAAGCAGTCTTATTCAATAGAGGATGTTAAGCTTCGTATAGTTACTATTCTTGATCAGCTTCTTATGAAGTGGATATCAAAAGAAGGCAAGGATATGTTCAATCTCCAGGCCAGTTCATTTGATATCTCAAAGGGTATCCAGGAAGATCTGGATATGGAAATCAGCAAGGACGGTATCTCAGTAACAGGCTTCAGCATCAATAACTTCAACTATCCGGAAGAGATTCAGCAGAAGATCAATCAGGCTGCAGCTCAGTCTATGGTTGGTGATGTTGGTAAATATACTCAGATGACTATGGTAGATGCTATGGCTGACGGAAAACTCAGTGGTGGCAATTCAACCATGGGAAGTATGGCAGAGATGATGATGGGCGCAACCATGGCTAACCAGATGATGGGCAGCATGGGTATGGGACAGCAACAGCAGATGCAGCAGGGCTATGCACAGCAGCCAATGCAGCAGCAGGGTTATGCACAACAGCCAATGCAGCAGGCTCCACAGCAGGCAGCTCCACAGGCAGCAGCAGGCGCAGGTCCTAAGTTCTGTCCGGAGTGCGGTACACCTACAAACGGCGCAAAGTTCTGCCCTAACTGCGGTGCAAAGCTCGTTTAAATTCGTATAAGCTCGTATAGACAAATTAGTTTACATAAAAAGATGACAGTTGAACCAGGTTCAAATTGTCATCTTTTTTAGTTTCGTGTTGACATTGATTTTGTGAAGTGGTATAACATACTCAAATAGATTAGCACTCACTAGACGAGAGTGCTAACAATGTGAAAGGAGGATGTATTATGAATGCTGATAAATTTACAAGAAAATCACTTGAAGCAGTAGAAGGCTGCCAAAGAATATGTATGGAATATAATAATCAGGAAGTTGTATCTGAGCATCTGCTTTACAGCCTTCTTACTATTGATGACAGTCTCATTAAGAAGCTTCTGGATAAAATGGGAATAGCAACCAGCGCATTTATCGATGAGGCCGAGATGCTTATTAAGGCAAGACCTCACGTAACAGGTTCTTCTGAGGATATCTACATGGGTCAGGATATAAGCAGGGTTGTACTTACTGCAGAGACCGAAGCCAAGAAAATGGGTGACGACTATATCTCTGTTGAACACCTTTTCATAGGTCTTATGGATAAGGGCAGCAGCTCTGTTAAAGAACTTATCAAGAAGTTCGGCATCAAGAAGGATAACTTTATGAAGGCTCTTGCTGAGGTAAGAGGTAACAAGAGAGTGGAGTCCGATAACCCCGAGGACACCTATGATGCTCTTGAGAAGTTTGGATATAATCTGGTGCAGCAGGCTCGCGAGCAAAAGCTTGATCCTGTTATCGGACGTGATATGGAAATAAGAAATATTGTGAGAATCCTGTCCCGTAAGACGAAGAACAATCCGGTTCTGATCGGTGATCCCGGAGTTGGTAAGACAGCTGCCATTGAGGGACTGGCTCAGAGAATCGTAAAGGGCGATGTGCCTGATTCCCTGAAGGATAAGGAGATTTTTGCCCTGGACATGGGGGCTCTCATCGCAGGTGCAAAGTACCGTGGTGAATTTGAGGAAAGACTTAAGACTGTGCTGGATGAGGTTAAGAAGTCCGATGGTCAGATAATTCTCTTTATCGATGAGCTTCATACTATTGTAGGAGCCGGCAAGACTGATGGCTCGCTGGATGCCGGAAATATGCTTAAGCCTATGCTTGCAAGAGGAGAGCTTCACTGCATCGGTGCCACTACAGTTGATGAGTACAGAAAATATATTGAAAAGGATAAGGCTCTTGAGAGAAGATTCCAACCTGTTCAGGTTAATGAGCCTACCGTTGAAGATACCATTTCCATACTTCGTGGCATCAAGAACAGATATGAGGTATTCCATGGTGTTAAGATAAGTGATAATGCCCTTGTTGCTGCAGCAACTCTTTCGAACAGATATATAACTGACAGATTCCTGCCAGACAAGGCCATTGACCTGGTGGATGAAGCCTGCGCCATGATAAAGACAGAACTTAATTCCATGCCGGCAGAGGTGGATGAGATCGAGCGTAAGATAATGCAGCTGGAGATAGAAATAACTGCACTTAAGAATGAGGATGATCATCTGTCTCAGGAGAGGCTTAGCAGTATTGAGCAGGAGCTGGCAGAACTTAAGGATAAGTCAAATTCCATGAAGGCTACCTGGGAAAACGAAAAGGCTGAGGTGGAGCGTGTCAGAACCCTGCGTGAAGAGATAGAAAATGCAAAGGATGACCTGGAGATAGCCCAGAGAAAGGGTAACTACGATAAGGCTGCAGAACTTCAGTATGGTAAGATTCCTGAACTCCAGAAAGAACTGGAAGCACTTGAAAACAGTTCGGCAGTTAAGGAAAGACAGCTGCTTCACGAAAATGTAACAGAGGAAGAGATAGCTAAGATCATTTCCAAGTGGACCGGCATACCGGTTGCCAAGCTTTCGGAGTCAGAGAGGAATAAGACTCTCCATCTGGCAGATGAACTTCATAAGAGAGTTGTGGGTCAGGACAGCGCCGTATCCCTTGTAAGCGAGGCTATTATCAGATCCAAGGCAGGTATAAAGGATCCTACAAAGCCTATCGGTTCCTTCCTGTTCCTGGGACCTACCGGAGTAGGAAAGACTGAGCTGGCAAAAACACTGGCAGAGGCTCTCTTTGATAATGAATCAAATATCGTACGAATTGATATGAGTGAATATATGGAGAAGCACAGCGTATCACGTCTCATCGGAGCGCCTCCGGGATATGTAGGCTATGATGAAGGCGGACAGCTGACGGACGCTGTAAGGAGAAGTCCATACTCGGTAGTTCTTTTTGATGAAGTGGAAAAGGCACATCCGGATGTATTCAACATCATGCTTCAGATACTGGATGACGGACGTATCACCGATTCTAAGGGAAATGTAGTCGACTTCAAGAACACTATCCTGATCATGACCTCAAACATCGGTTCTGAATTCCTGCTGGAAGGAATAGATGATGATGGAAATATCAAGGAAGAGGCGGAGAAGCAGGTTACAGATATGCTTAGACTACATTTCAGACCGGAGTTCCTGAACCGTTTGGATGAGATAATCATGTTCAAGCCGCTGACTAAAGAAAATATCGCCGGAATAGTTGAGCTTCTTATGAAGGATCTTAACAAGCGTGTGGCTGATAAGGAGATTAAGATCGAGCTTTCAGATGCGGCAAGAGAATACGTTATAGAAAACGGTTACGATCCTGTTTACGGTGCAAGACCTCTTAAGAGATTCCTGCAGAAGAATGTGGAGACACTGGTTGCAAGAGCAATCCTCAGCAACAAGCTCGCTATGGGAGACACCGTTTTAATCGACACCGAAGACGGCCAGCTGGTCTTTAGAAAATAGTCATCTTTTTCAGTTTTGACACGAATGTCACATTATAGTAAAATATACGTGTATAAATAATTGAGGAGGTACAACCTATGGACAAGTATGTTTGCCCTTGCGGCTATGAGTATGATCCGGCTATTGGGGATCCGGACAGCGGTATTGCACCGGGAACAGCATTTGAGGATATACCTGATGACTGGGTATGCCCGATCTGTGGATTAAGTAAGGATATGTTTAATAAGGCTTAGATCAAGTAACCCTTTTATATTTTAAAGAAATGTGATAAAATATCGGTTGGTTGTTTTTCAACTGACCGATATTTTGTTTTGGACTTTCCTGCATTCGGCATAGGGGATGTATACCCCCCGGAGTTCCATTTAAGGGGGAATGCAGCTATGTCTGAATAATTAAGTAGGAATGGAGGATAATAAAAAATGGCAAAAAAGTTCTTTCAGGAAGAAATCGAAACTATGCCTGTTGAACAGCTGAAAGCTCTTCAGGAAGAAAAGTTCCTTAAACAGGTAAAATATGTTTATGATAATAATGAATATTATCGTAATCTCATGGATGAGAAAGGTGTAAAACCTGAGGATATCAAATGTATGGAAGATATCAGTAAGCTTCCTTTCTTAACCAAGAATGATCTTAGAGAGGCATATCCGTACGGACTTCTCAGCAGACCGGTAAAGGACTGCGTACGTATACATTCAACAAGCGGAACTACAGGAAGAAGAGTAGTTGCATTTTATACTCAGCACGATCTGGACCTCTGGGCTGAGTGCTGCGCCAGAGCAATAGTTGCTGCCGGCGGTTCTAAGAAGGATGTTGTTCAGGTAGCTTACGGTTACGGTCTTTTCACCGGTGGTGCAGGACTTCATGACGGCTCTCATAAGGTCGGCTGTCTTACAATTCCTATGTCATCAGGTAATACAGAGAGACAGATCCAGTTTATGAAGGATCTCAATGCAACAATTCTCTGCTGTACACCTTCTTACGCGGCATACATCGGAGAAAAGCTTCATGATATGGGACTTACTGCTGATGATATCAATCTTAAGGCAGGTATCTTTGGAGCAGAGCCGTGGACAGAGGAAATGCGACGTACCATAGAGCAGAGTCTCGGCATCAAGGCTTATGATATCTACGGACTTACAGAGATAAGCGGACCTGGTGTTTCATTTGAATGTGAGGAACAGTCAGGTATGCATATAAATGAGGATCACTTCTATGCAGAGGTTATAGATCCTGAGACTGGAGAGGTTCTTCCGGAAGGTACAGAGGGTGAGCTTGTATTCTCATCACTTGATAAGGAAGCATTTCCACTTCTCAGATACAGAACCAGAGACCTTGTAGTTCTCAAGAGAGAGAAATGTTCCTGCGGACGTACACATATCAAGATGTGCAAGCCAAAGGGACGTTCAGATGATATGATGATCATCCGCGGTGTAAATGTATTCCCTTCACAGATAGAAACAGTTCTTCTGAAGACCGGATATACACCGAACTATCAGATAATGGTAGATCGTATCGGAAGTGAGGATACATTTGATATAAATGTTGAGCTTTCTGAGGAGCAGTTCAAGGCTATGAAGGAAGACGAGGATCTTGAGAAGGCAAGAAAGGCTCTTACAGGTGCCATGGTTCAGATGCTTGGTATCAGACCTAAGATGCATCTTCTTCCACCTAAGTCGATCGTTCGAAGCGAAGGCAAAGCAGTAAGAGTTGTAGATAAGAGAAAATTACACGATTAATATATATAGCCTTCCCTGAAAAGGGAAGGCGGCGTATAGCGCCTGATGAGGTATGATTAACTCATAAAAAGGACAAACAATGAACAAAAAAACCAAGTACATTTTAATATTTGCAGTTTTACCGGTTGCGCTCGTGACGGTATTTTTTTTATCTATGTATCTGGATGAAAAAAAGAGATCGTCAGAAGAAGCCAGTACTGAATCTTCAACAACGGAAATGAGCAGGGAAGAACGAATTAATGCCATGCTCCTTGAAGAATATCAGAAATCACAGTCTACCAGAGAGTTTGTTGAAGAAACTACAGAAGCACCGGTACTTTCCAAGGATGATGCAGAATACGATGACATGATAGACGGAACCGATTCAAGCGACGTGTCAGGCGGAAGCGAGGTATACGGAGAGGATGAACTTTCGGCTGAGGATGAAGCTCTTATAGCATCCCTGGAGGAAGAGGCAAGGAAGAACAGCTATTCAGCTATTGATTATAACGGAATCAGTATCGTTACCGGTATGAATCAGGTTGCTCTGAATGGACAGTACGTTCTCGGTCTTACCGATGCCGAGCTGAATGCGCCACATCCGCTGTTTCTTCAGTATGATCCAAGATGGGCTGCATATCCCTACGGACTTGGAACCATGCAGTCATCAGCCTGCGGTCCCACCAGTCTGTCAATGGTCATAACGGGATTAACTAACATAAGCAACGCGTCACCGCCTATGGTAGCTACCTACAGTATGAACCACGGCCATTATGTTCCGAATCAGGGAACTGCCCATACTCTTTTTACAAGCGGTGCTCCGGATTTCGGTCTTTACTGTTCAAAGGTTTCAGTTACAGAAACTGATATGAAGGCACATCTTGATAACGGTGAAATGCTTATCCTGGCCATGCACTATGGTAATTTCACCCACTCGGCGGCAGGACATTTCATAGTTGTTTATGGATATAACCAGAACGGTTTCATGGTTAATGATCCCGGTTCTTATGAGAGAAGTACAAAGTACTGGCCTTTCAGTGTCTTTGGAAATGAAGCAGATAACATCTATGGATTTGGAGTAGCTTATTAGTATTAGTTTTAGCTAAGATTAAGCAATATGATTTTTTATCCAACAGGAAAACAGGCACAGATAATTGATAAATATACCCAGGAGGTCATAGGACTTCCCGGGCTTGTTTTGATGGAAAAGGCAGCCGAAGCTTTGGCTGATGAGATAATAAATAAGATAGAGTGCTGCAAAATAGCAGGACAGAATAAAGACATCTGTGATAATGCAGGACAAAAAAAAGAATACTGCTGTGAGACAGATAAGCTCTACGGCTTCAGGAAGGACAGGGATAAGATCCTTGCCATAGTCGAGGGCGGAAATAACGGCGGAGACGCCGCAGCTGCAGCGAGAATCCTTAAAACAAAGGGTTATGATACTTATATATACGAAATAAACGGCATATCCAGACAGACGGATTCCTATATGAAGCAGATTCAGATAGCAGCAGCTTCCGGAGTTAAGTTTGTTAAGGAACCTCTTAACGAGGAAGATTTATCCGGTTACAGGATCATTCTGGACGGCATATTCGGCGTGGGTCTCAGCCGTGAGGTAAAGGGTATTCAGAGCGCTGTTATAGATATGATAAACAGCGCCGGTGAGAGAGGATGTTATGTGGTTGGAACTGATATCCCCAGCGGTGTAAGCGCTGACACCGGTAAGATCCTTGGTAATGCTGTCAGATGTGATCTGACCGTTACATTTCACTATACCAAGTATGGTATGCTTTTAAATAAAGGCAGAGAATATTCAGGTGAGATAAGCTGTAAAGATATCGGACTGTTCACTGTAAATACCGCTTCTGATATGAAGAGGGTGCTTGATATAGAAGACTTAAGTGACCAGAAGATCATTTATGAATATGATGATGAAGATATAGCAATCAGGATTCCCAAAAGAAATGCTTCTTCCAATAAAGGAAGCTATGGAAAGGTTCTGATACTGGCAGGCTCAAAAGAGGTATACGGAGCTCTTTATCTGTCAGCGGCGGCTGCCCTTAAGATCGGTGCCGGACTGGTAAAGGTGGTTACGGATATCAGAAACAAGGAAGTTTTATCAGAGAAGCTTCCGGAAGCAATGTGCCTTGCCTATGACAGTGAGGCAGACATTACACCTGATTTTATAAAGGAATACGATAAAGCCATTGCCTGGGCAGATGTGATTCTTGCAGGTCCCGGACTTGGAACCGGTGAAGTATCAGAGACGCTTCTTAATAATGCTATAGAAAAGATAGCTTCAGGACAGCAGCTTATTATGGATGCGGATGCCCTGAATATTATTTCAAGGAAAGATGTGGGAGAGATTCTCGCTCCTCTTACAAGAAAACTTGGTTTTGAAAATGTGGTAATAACTCCTCATATCATGGAAATGTCCAGACTCAGAGGAAGCCTTAAAGATAAAACTTCCTTTGATGAAGAGATAAAGAAGGCAGGATATGAGAGTAAAATAGATTATATAAAAGATAGTGCCTTTGACGTGGCAAAGCTTTTCTCCGATGAATATGGATGCATATGCATACTTAAGGATGCACGTACAGCTGTGAGCTGCACAGGCTATCTCTCAGATAAGAAGGAGATGCTCTGCTACATAAATACCACAGGAAACAGCGGTATGTCCACTGCAGGTTCGGGGGATGTACTGAGTGGTATTCTGGCAGGAGTTCTTGCCCAGAACAGCGAAGAGCAGATGACAGTCTATGAGGCCTCCTGTCTTGCGGTAAATCTGCACGGAAGAGCCGGAGACTGTGCGAAGACTCATAAGGGTGAGCATTCGCTTCTTGCCGGTGATATAATAGAATGTATACCGCATGTATTCAGCGACTGTATGTCCTGAATAATACATTAATTATCTAGATTTAAAATACCGATAAATGAGGTAAGAAATAAATGAAAGAGTCATGTTACAGACGTATCGAAGCAGATATAGATCTGGATGCAATAAGAAATAATATAGAAACAGTGAAGGCACTGAATCCTGCTGATAAAAAGGTGTGTCTGGTTATCAAGGCAGATGCATATGGACATGGTGCTGTTACTTTGGCAAGGCAGCTGGATGATTTGGCTGATTATTATGCCGTAGCTGCTGTTTCGGAGGCTGTTGAGCTTCGTGATGCAGATATAACAAAGCCTATTTTAATACTTGGATATACTGATGTGGAAGAATTCGAAACAGTGATCGAAAAGGATATTACTACTGCTGAGTATGATTATGAAAGGGCTAAGCTTCTTTCCGATATAGCTCTAAAAATGGGCGAAAAGGCTAAGGTACATATCAAGGTTGACAGCGGTATGAGCAGGATAGGATTTCAATGCGATGATGCCGGACTTGATGAAGCTTATAAACTCTCTAAACTTGAGGGTCTGGATGTTGAGGGAATCTTCACTCATTATGCAAAGGCGGATTATGAGGATAAGTCCGATGCAATGATCCAGTATGGCAGATTTTCGTGGTTTGTAAAAGGCCTTGAGAAAAGAGGAATAACCTTCAGACTTAGGCATATAGATAACAGTGCCGGAGCCATGGAAATTCATTCAGATGGCTTTGACATGATGCGTCTTGGTATAGTAATATATGGTTTATATCCATCAGAAGAAATCGATAAATCAGTTGTGATAAAACCGGCTATGTCTCTTAAGGCAAGAGTCATTCATGTAAAGGAACTTCCGGCTGGAAGAGGTGTCGGTTACGGTTGGAGCTTTATGACTAAGAAACCCACTAAAGTGGCTACTGTATCTGTGGGTTATGCTGATGGTTATCCGAGAGCTCTTTCCAATAAGGGCCGTGTTCTGATCCACGGACAGTATGCGCCTATAATCGGAAGGGTATGCATGGATCAGATAATGGTGGATGTGACGGATATAGAGACAGAATATACGTCTTCAGGAACAGGCGGACAGCGCAGAGATGGTACAGTAAGGGTTGGAGATGAGGTAATACTCTTCGGCAGTCAGGGTGATAATAACATCCCTGTAGAAGAGGTGGCAGAGCCTGCAAACAGCTTCAACTATGAAGAGGTATGTAATATCAGCCGTCGTGTTCCAAGAGTTTATTTCAGGAATAACGAAGAAGTTTATGAAGTAAATTATCTTAAATAAGGAGTTTTATGTTTAAAAAGAAAGACGAAGAACGGGTAGAGGAAGAGATTCTATCCATGGTCGAAGAAGGTCACGAACAGGGCTTCATTGAGGAAGAGGAGGCGGAAATGATTTCCAACATCCTGGACCTTGATGACAAGATAGTCCGGGATATCATGACCAGCAGAAATAAGATATATGCAGTTCCTAAGGAATCCATCATAGGAGATATAATCGAGGAATGTCTCGAGAGCGGATTTTCAAGATACCCGGTATATGATGAGGATATCGACAACATAATCGGAGTCCTGCATCTTAAGGACATGACCGCTCAGTATCTGGAGAATCCAGACAGTCCGGTAACGGATGTTATTGACGAGGCTATGTATATACATCCCACCTATGATATTACCAAGCTTCTGAAAAAGATGCAGAAGGAGAAGAATCATCTGGCCATAGTTCTTGATGAATACGGACAGACAGATGGAATAGTTACCCTCGAGGATATTCTTGAAGAAATAGTCGGAAATATCTGGGATGAGCATGATGAGGAAACAGAAGAGGTTAGTGAGACCTATGGTGATGGTTATCTGGTGGATGGCATGATCAAGCTTCACGATCTCGAGGAGCTGATAGAGGATCTGGAATTTCCGGATACTGATATAGAAACACTGAATGGATTTCTTTTATATAAACTGGGAAGATTTCCGAAGCTGAATGAGAACATCAAGATAGATTACGGAGGCTATCTGTTTGAGGTGCTTGAAATCGAAGACAGGCTTATCAGTTCTGTCAGGATTACAAAACTGTCGGATAAAGAAGAATAAAATATTACTTTAAACAGATTAATATATTAAAGAAAGAAGAGGAAAAATAAATGTCAGGACATTCAAAATTTGCTAATATCAGAGCTAAGAAAGAGAAGAACGATGCTGCTAAGGGTAAGATCTTTACAGTAATAGGAAGAGAAATCGCAGTAGCAGTTAAAGAAGGCGGAGCAAACCCCGATAACAATGCAAAACTCCGTGATGTAATCGCTAAGGCTAAGGCAAACAACATGCCTAACGATACAATCGAAAGAGGTATCAAGAAGGCTGCCGGCGATCTTGAAAATGTAAACTATTCTTATAACACTTATGAGGGATACGGCCCGGGCGGAATCGCTATCATTGTTAAGTGCCTTACAGACAACAATAACAGAACAGCCGGAAATGTAAGAAGCGCATTTACAAAGGGTGGAGGAAGCATCGGAGTTACAGGCTGCGTATCCTATATGTTTGATGAGAAGGGACAGATCATCATCGATAAAGAAGAGACAGATATGGAAGCAGACGATATGATGATGTTCGCACTTGATGCAGGTGCTGAGGATTTCTCAGATGAGGAGGATTCCTATGAAATCATCACCGATCCTGCAAGCTTCTCAGCAGTAAGAGATGCATTTGAGAAGGAAGGAATCAAGATGGCTTCAGCTGAAGTAACAATGATTCCTCAGAATTATGTATCTGTAGCTTCAGAAGAGGACCAGAAGAATCTTGACAGAATCCTCGATCTTTTGGATGCAGACGACGACGTACAGGACGTATTTACAAACGTTGAGTAAAAAATGATAAAAAGGGGGACGGCATATGAACAGATTTGTAGTAACTATAGCAAGGGAATACTGCTCAGGCGGTCAGAAGATAGGACAGCGTCTGGCAGACGAGCTGGGAGTAAACTGCTATAACAGTGAGATGTTCAGACTCGTATCGAACAACGAGAATATGAAGGATGACGAAGTCTCTCATGATGACAGAATCAAGGACACATCCCTTTATGATGTGGCAAAGGAGGTATATCATGATCCGCTTCCTACGCCTCAGATAGATGATGTGCTTACGACTACATTTGAAGGGGATGATATTGCGCTTATAAGGAATCTCTACGACTATCAGTCAGAGATTATTACTGAGCTAGCGTCCAGAGAATCCTGTGTTATAGTCGGAAGATGCGCAAATTATATCTTAAGAAACAATCCTGATGCTGTAAATGTATTTGTTCATGCGCCAATAGGCTTCAAACTGAAGCGTGCTTCTTCGAAGCATTATATGCCTGAAAATGAACTCAGAAACTATCTTGCAAAGGTAGATGAAAGAAAGGCAGATTACTATCTCAAATATACGGGATGTGAGTGGACGGACATAAAGAATTATGATCTATCGCTTGATACATCAATGCTTGGAATAAGTGGATGCGTTGATCTGATAAAGAAGTTTATCGAGATAAAGCAGGGACTTTATTGATTGAATAATGTATTGACTTTTTTACGCATTTTGCCTATTCAAAAAGTGGATTATCTGTTATAATTTACATATTAAAGCAAGAAACTCATACGGAGGGGTGCAGTATGAAAAAGATAGCATATATAGCTTCAGAGTGTGTTCCTTTTATCAAGACCGGAGGTCTTGCAGATGTAGTAGGAACTCTTCCGAAGAAGTTTAATAGAAATGAATATGATGTTCGCATCATTATGCCCAACTATATGTGTCTTCCGGAGAAGTATAAGAGTAAGATGAAATATCTTACACATTTCCATATGGACATTGGCTGGAGACAGCAGTACGTTGGCGTAATGTATATGGAATACGAAGGCGTGCCGGTATATTTCATAGATAATGAGTATTACTTCAACGGCTTCAATATCTATGGAGATGTTAAATGGGATATAGAGAAGTACTGCTATTTCTGTAAAGCAGCTCTTTCCATTCTGCCAAGCATCGGTTTCAGACCTGACATAGTTCATTGTCATGACTGGCAGGCAGGTCTTGTACCTGTATATCTCAAAACACTTTTTGCAAGTAATCCTTTCTATCAGGGTATCAAGTCGGTTATGACTATTCATAATCTTCAGTTCCAGGGTAAGTGGGATATCAAGACAGTCCAGGAGTATTCCGGACTTCCGGGTGATCTTTTCACACCTGATAAGCTTGAGATGAATAAGGATGCAAGCATGCTGAAGGGTGGTCTTGTTTACGCTGACAAGATTACTACAGTTTCAAATACCTATGCTCATGAGATCCAGACACCTTATTACGGCGAGGGACTTGACGGACTGCTTCAGGCAAGATGGCAGAGTCTGTGGGGCATAGTAAATGGAATAGATTATGACATATTTAATCCTGCAAAGGATGAAAAGATAGCCTGCAAATATAATCTTCGTAATTATAAGAAGAACAAGGTTAAGAATAAGCTTGCTCTTCAGAAGGAACTGGGGCTTCCTGAGGATGAAAATGCCTATGTAATGGGTATCGTATCAAGACTTACTGAT
This sequence comes from Lachnospiraceae bacterium, assembly GCA_900199595.1. Lineage (GTDB taxonomy): Bacteria > Bacillota > Clostridia > Lachnospirales > Lachnospiraceae > Eubacterium_Q. The sequence goes on from FZRB01000003.1 coordinate 185,660, forward strand.
CAGAAGGGTCTGGACCTTATCGATCACATAATGAATGATATTATGACAGATGGTACCCAGCTTGTGGTTCTTGGTACAGGCGACAGGCGTTATGAGGAAATGTTCAAGTATTATCAGGGCTTCCATCCTGCTAAGCTTTCAGCAAATATTTATTTCAGCGATGAGCTGTCTCATAAGATCTATGCAGGCTGTGATTCGATTCTTGTTCCTTCAAGATTTGAGCCATGCGGTCTGACACAGCTGATGGCACTTAAGTATGGATCGCTTCCGATAGTTCGTGAAACAGGAGGACTCAAGGATACTGTTCAGCCATACAATGAGTATGATGGAACAGGAACAGGCTTCAGCTTTGCAAATTATGATGCAAGGGAGCTTCTGAATACCATTAATTATTCTAAGCAGATATACTTCGATAAGAAGGACGACTGGTATGCAATGATGAAGAGAGCTATGGAGCAGGATTACAGCTGGGATCAGAGTGCAAAAATATACGAAGAATTATATTCACAGCTTTAAAAAGACGCTTAAAGGCTTCCTCTCTGAGGAGGCCTTTCTTTGATTAATAAGCCTTCCTCTTAAGCGGAAGGTGTTAAAGGTAGCTAAGGCTGCGAAGTTGGATAAGGAAATAAAAAAATGGCATACGATGGAATAGTAGTAAGCAGCATAATAAATGAAATTAATAATGCCTGTAAGGGCGGCAGATGTGTAAAGCTCCAGCAGCCTGAGGCAGAAATCATAACCCTTACCGTAAAGGGCTTCAAAGGGCAGACTAAGATATATATCTCCGTAAATGCGTCTCTGCCCATAGTTTATATAGCAGATACTCTGCCGACGGCGCCGCTTCAGGCTCCGGCTTTCTGTATGCTTCTGAGAAAGCATCTCGGGAATGGGAGACTTATCGAAGTGAGACAGCCCGGATATGACAGAGTGTTTGATTTTGTATTTGAACATATGGATGAGATGGGAGACCTGTCTGAAAGACATCTTATAGTTGAGATAATGGGAAGACAGAGCAATGTCATTCTCACTGATAATGATTATCTGATAATAGACTGTCTGAAGAGAGTGACTCCGGACCTGAGCCTTGCACTTGAGACAAATGATGACAGGAAGGCGAGAATTCTTTTTCCGGGAAAGGAATATACAGCTCCGGATTCACAGGGAAAGATCAATCCTTTGGAAGACTTTAACAGAGATACATTTGAAAGTATCGTTCTTGCAAGGAGTGGACCGGTTGTCAAAGCGGTGTTTGGTACACTTTCAGGTTTTTCGAAGACATTTGCGGAGGAGCTTATATATAGAGCAGGAATAGACGGACGTAAGAATGTGGCCGAACTGGATTCATCTGAGAGGGAACGTCTGTTTGATACCATTCAGAAAATCATAGAGGATATAAGAGCCGGCAGCTTCGCGCCATGTATTGCATATGTAGATGGAGTGCCAAAGGATTATCACAGTCTGCTTTTATCTATGTATAATGCAGAAGAGTTTTCCGGTGAGGCAAAAGATGAAGACAGACCGATGTCATCACTTCTTGTATATTTCTATAGCAACAAGCAAAGGAGTATAAATATAAGGGCAAAATCCCAGGATATGCGAAAGATACTTCAGGGCGCTATAGAGCGTACCTCAAGGAAGCTTGATCTGCAGAGAGAACAGCTGAGAAGCACAGAGGACAGGGATAAGTACAGAATATATGGTGAGCTTCTGAACACCTATGGATATAATGTGAGCGAGGGCGAGGAGTCCCTAAAGTGCATCAATTACTATGACAATCAGGAAATCACCATTCCTTTGGATAAGGACCTGAGTGTAAGAGAGAATTCAGTAAAGTACTTCAATATATACAATAAAAAGAAGAGAACCTACGAGGCGCTTACTGATTTTGTAAAAAAGACTGAGAGTGATCTTGATTACCTGCTTTCAGCAAAACATGGTCTGGAGATAGCCGAAAATGAAGCAGATATAGAAGAGATACGAAGCGAGCTTGTCTCATCGAATATTCTGAAAAAACAGAAGAAGAATAAGGGAGACAGGAAGACAGAGGCAGGTAAGCCACTGCATTTTATATCCAGCGATGGCTACGATATATATGTGGGAAAGAATAATATCCAGAATGAGAAGCTGACCTTTGGAATAGCAGTTGGAAAGGATATATGGTTCCATGCCAAGTCAGTTCCCGGCTCACATGTTATAGTAAAGCTTAAGGACGGAGAAGAAGGTTTGGAGGATCTTCCGGACAGAGTGTTTGAGGAAGCGGCTTCCCTTGCAGCATATTACTGCTCAGCAAAGGATGCTCCAAAGGTTGAGATAGATTATACAGAAAGAAAGAACCTGAAGAAACCACCAGGCGCAAATCCCGGCTACGTGATATATCACACGAACTATTCCATGATGGCAGTGCCGGAAGCGAACCTGGCAGAACATCAGGACTGAAAAAGATGACAGTTTGACCCTGGTATCATTGTTGTCATGGGTATCATTGTTAATTGTTTAGGGGGAATTACATATGTTAATAGACTACACCAGAGAATATATGGATAAGCTTCGCACACCCGATGAAGCTGTGAAGGTTGTAAAGGATGGTGACTGGGTTGACTATACCAGTTCTCTTGGTATGCCGGTTCTTCTTGATAAGGCCCTTGCAGCCAGAAAGGAAGAACTCCATGATGTTAAGATAAGAGGAAATCTTCTTCCGGGACCTATAGAGGTTGCTGAGTGTGACGGTACAGAGGAACATTTTATATACCATAGCTGGCATTGTTCTTCCTATGAGAGGAAGCTCTGCGATAAGGGACTCTGCTATTATATCCCTATGGTATTTCATAATAATGCTGCCTACTATGAATATTTCATCAAGGTAAATGTGGTCATGGTGAGCGTATCTCCCATGGATAAGCACGGATATTTTAATTTTTCGGTTAATACAGGCGTGGCTGGTCCGATCTGTGAGAAAGCTGATATTGTCATAGTAGAAGTAAATGAGAATATGCCGAAGATTCATGGCGGTTATCATGAGTGCATCCATATATCCGATGTGGATTATATAGTCGAAGGTATACATATGCCATTCAGGGATATGCTTCCTATTAAGCCGAGTGAAACAGATATACAGATAGCTTCACACATCATTCCGTATATTGTTGATGGTGCAAACCTTCAGCTTGGTATCGGCAGTATTCCAAATGCTGTGGGCAAGCTTATTTCTGAGTCAGATATAAAGGATCTGGGAATGCATACTGAGCTCTGTACTGATGCTTATCTGGAACTGTATCGTTCCGGCAAGCTGACTAACCGCCTTAAGAATATAGATAAAGGTAAGGGAGTTTTCGGCTGCGCAGTCGGATCAAATGAACTTTACGAATGGCTGGATGATAATCACGGAATAGCAGCTTATCCGCTGGAGTATGTTAACAGACCAAGTGTCATAGCACAGCTTGATAACATGGTTTCAATAAATGGATGTGTTGCCGTTGATCTGTATGGGCAGGTTGCCGCTGAAAGCTCGGGTTCGAGACAGATAAGCGGAACAGGAGGTCAGCTGGACTTTCTGGCCGGAGCTTCGGCATCCAGAGGAGGGAAGGCATTTATCTGCATGTACTCCAGATATAAGGAAAAGGATGGTACCTATCACTCCAGAATCAGACCTCAGTTCAATGGTGATATAATTACATCTCCACGTAGTCAGGTATATTTTATAGCGACCGAGTACGGAGTAATCAATCTCGAGGGTAAGTCAACCTGGGAGAGAGCAGAGGATCTGATATCCATAGCACACCCGGATTTCAGGGAAGAACTGATCAAAGAGGCACAGGAAAGAAAGATATGGAGGAAGTCAAATAAGAGATAATGTATATTATTCACAAAAACAGGATGTATTTTTGTTAAGTTATAGGAATTGACTTTATAAGCAATTGGGAATAAGGTTTACTGCGTGAACATTAAGTTATGAAAATATTAAACAGAGAGGGTAAAAGGTGAGTGACTTGTGCAAGATAATTAGTGTATCATGCGGTTCAGAAGGGGACATAAATGGTATTAAGGCTAAGGGAATTAGTGCCATAATGAGTCATGTAGAAATTAAGAATGGAATTTACGACAGTGCAGATCAGATAATTAAGTCCGGAAAAGATGTTCAGGGCGCAGGCTTAAAATGGAGTATCGGACTTAACCTGCTTCCACTTTATGAAGAGGTTAAAACCGAAACCGGTGCAGATAACAGAATGTTTGTAAGAAAAGCTGAAAGAGGAGGCTTTGAGAATATACATAAGCTGTTTACCAGGCTTTCAGAAAATGGAGCACTGCCTTCATTTGCACAGATTAATTCAGGAATCTTTGACGAGCTGCAGGGAATAAACCTCAGCTTTGAAGAGCAGACAAGAATGGTCAATGCAGTAATAAATGCAGTAAAAGCTGTAGCACCTGAATGTAAGGTGATCATAAGTACAAAGAACAGTACAGATAATGAAGCGGCAAAAAAATGGTTCAACAGATTCCAGGTTTCAGGTGGAAAGAAGTTCGATATCATTTCTTTGGAATATGAACTGAGTTCAGAAACCTTCTATGATCTGAGTCTTAATATGAGCGATCTTTCCAGACGTTTTGAAGCAGAAATCATCGTAGATATATCAGGACAGGCTGATGTAGCATCAGCAGATATAGGTCTTGAGGATCTTGACAGTGCAGTAAGCATTGTACCTCTGGATAGAGGCTTTGGAACAGTATATTCGTTAAATGCAATAGCATAATAAAAAACATGACAGCAGTGAACCTGGTTCACTGCTGTCATGTTTTTTTTATTCTCCGACGGAAGCGACTTCTATATCGACGATGTAGGATTCGTATTTTGTATCCTGCTTCCATGAAGTGATTATATCATCGATTCTTTTCTGTGGTGAGTCGCTCATGATAAGTGCGTAGATGCTTCCGGAGTAGTAGCTGACCACATCATTTTTGCTTAACTGACGGATAAGTAAATCCTTGAAGATTTCTATAGCCTCGTCCGTGTTTTCGCTGTCGCTGTGGATATGTATTCGTACTATATTTGATTTTTTACCTTCAACTTTATCGTCTCTGTTTACAAATTTGTACAGAGTCTGGAGCTTGTCGAAATTGACTTCATAAGCACCCTTGCCTTCGTTTCTTTCGCCGATTATTTTCTTTATGTGCTTCAGATCCTGATTATCGCCGGAATCATCGGAGCTCTTCGTATTATCTGCCTTCTTCTGATAGATATAATAGCCGTGCTTTCCATTCTGCTTAACCACATATAGTGCCTTATCTGCAAGTTTGAATAATTCCTCAAAATCGGTTCCTTCAGATGGAACACGCACAGCACCGATGGATGTTCCCAGTGGAATCTGCATATCATCGCCCATGTATTCCTTCGCTGATTTGACTATTTCTCTATTCATGAATGTGGTGAATTTATCTACGTCTTCTTCATCTATGGTATTTTTGATAAATGCAACGAACTCGTCACCGCCCAGACGACCGCAGATGTCATCTTCATTGGAAGCCTCTGTAAGAAGCTCAGCAAATCTGATGAGAATCTTATCACCCATATCATGACCATACAGATCGTTTACCAGCTTGAAGCTGTCCAGATCGATCATCAGGAGTATTCCTGTCTCTTCCTTGCAGGCTGTTTCAAGAGCTCTGTGAGAGCCGGCTTTGTTGAGAATTCCGGTCATTGGATCGGTAGTCATTTCCTTCTGGAGACCTACAATTCTTCGGGTTCTTCTATTGATAACATAGAACAGCCAGCCGATATAGAAGACACAGAATGCTGTTACCAGAAGAATATATATATGGAAATACAGCTTTTCATACGTCATTTTCTCTTTTTGTATTATAAACCGTTTTGTTATGCTGGGCTCAAAGGTTTTGGAGTCATATACTACTACACATAGTGTATAATTACCTCCTCGGAGATTTGAATATGTAAGCGGAACTATTTCATCCTGTCTGGCTATAACGCCTTCATCCTCTTTGCCCTCCAGATAATAGAAGACATAAGGATTTGAGAGGGTGTAGTTGTTAACCGCTATATTAAAATCTATACGACCTTCAACTGCGGGAATAACATATTTGCCGTTTTTTCTGTTAATGTCTCCAAGGTTCGTTGATATGCTTTTTAAATGTATCTGGTAATCAGAATTTACATCACCTGTATCATCCAGGGAGATTCTTCTCACGCCATCCAGACAGCATAGGTAGAGATCGTTTTCGTTAAGATCGTTCCAGGAGTTGGCGTTGAAAATAGTTGTGAGTCCCCAACTGGAATCCATCAGCATATATGTTAAACAATCGTTTGCCATAAGGCTTTCTTCATCGCCGACATACAGCCCTGCACTTGATGGTATCCAGCATCTGCCGTCTTTAATTATTATGTCATAATTATTAGAGTAAAATGTATCCAGCATTTTTATATTGGCCCCATCATCATAATAGATAGCATTACTGGTTACATAGAAATATCCTTTGGAGCCTTTTACTATTCTCAGCACGACTTCTGTTTCCAGTCCCTCAGCCTCACCGATATGTCCGGTTATTTTGTCGTTCTTGATCAGGTAGATCCCATCGCCGTCTGATGCAGCCATGATAGTTCCGTCATCTCTTTCAACAAGAGAAAGGATAGTAGGTATCTCAAGTCCATCCTCGTATCCGATAGTATTATCAACCTTGTCATCCTTTAAAAATGTAAGCCCGTCTCCACCTGAAATAAGTATACGTCCATCAGATAGCTCTAACGCCTGACGCATATTTTTTCCATTGAGCCCGTCCTTTTTATCATCAAATATTTTTATATTTCCATTCGGTTCGTACTTTATGAGTTCGTCATCGCCATAAGTGCATATCCATATGTTATCCTTGGAATCCTTATATAGATTTCTGATTCTTACTCCGCTCAGTGTGTCGCAGATTTCCTTGTCTATCGGTTCATTCGTTTTTTTATTGATTATCTGAAGACCATCATCACTTCCTATATAAATCTCATCATCCTTAACAAGAATTGAATTAGTAACAGAGCCTGTGAGCCCTGCTTTTCTGATTATATTTTCAAATGGAGTTCTGGAATATTTGATGATTCCATCCTTACTGGATGCAAACCAGATATTTCCCTGTTTATCTACTATTGCCGCATTTATCTCACCTTTGAAGCTGTCCTTTTCAATAGCGGTCGGCTTCTTTTCCTTTTCATCAAAGAAGCCTATTCCGTTTCTGCAGCAAACAAAATATCCGTGATAAGTAGGACAGTATAAAAGATCATTGGTATATTCAAGCGGTCCGATTGAAAATGTATACTTCAGCTTCAGTTTGTCATTTACCAGCTCATAAACACTGGCAACATCGGATTTGCTTCCGACTATGATCTCATTACCATGGCATTCAACTTCCCTGAACACAACATCCTGCTCTGAGGAGTCAATCATATCTATTACCTCATCATCCCTGATAACATATAATATGCCTGAAGAGGTAACACCTACGATACCACCATTTTCTAATCCGGATAAATATCTGGAATACGTAAGATTGTCATTATCATATACTTTTATATCTCCTGAAGGTGTAACCTTTGCAAGAGAAAGCATAGAGCCAAGATATATATTTCCTTCGTTATCTTCACAGATTCCTCTGATGGAACCGGAGTCAAGTCCTTCATTTTTGTAGTATCTGACACATTCTCCGGTATCAGAATCGTAACAGAATGCACCGCTGTCGTTAGTGCCTATCCACATCCTGCCTTCTTTATCTTCATAGAGAGACATTACATTTCTTATCTTGTCATCAATATTGGCATATTCAAATTTGATGCCATCATATCTGTACAGACCTGAATATGAACCAATCCAGATATAGCCATCTCTGGTCTGGATAACTGTATTTATCTGACTGGAAAGAAGTCCTGAATCGTATCCGAAGATTTTAATCTCAAAGTCGGTATATCTCGAGGAAGAGTCGGCTGTATCGGAGGAATCCTGGGCAAATGCGGCATTTCCGAGGGAAAGTACAAAACAAAGGACTAATAGGGCAGCAGTGATTCCTTCAGCTTTTTTACTTTTTTTCTGATTATTATGTAAAAGGTTTTTCCTGAAGACATTTGCAAGCATAAACGACAGAATGATAGATAGTACTCTGTCGGGAATGAATACAAAAAGCTCAGCCAGAGCTATGATCACATATTCGTTATTAACATAGTTATTAAGCATGAGCTGAAGGTTATACCCCCAGTTATTTCCGACCATTGATCCAAAATAGACAACATCTATGATCGTACAGATGGCTGCAGATACAAATGCAGAAAGCATGGCTACAGTAACAAGACCGAAATTATCGTATTTTGTTTTTTGGCTTAGAAGAAGACCTGTTATAAGACCAACAGCTATACCTGCAACAGTGCAGAAGCAGGGGGCTGTTCCAAGTAGACAGGTTATAAGCGCAGTGATAGAGCCTACAATCATGCCGGCGGCCGGACCAAGAATTACGGAAACTATAATTGTTCCTACTGAGTCTCCCCATATAGGAAGATTTAAGAATGTACAGATGAATAAACCTAAGATATTTATAATAAGACCAGCTAAAATACTATATAGAAAAAAACTTACTTTGTTTTGTTTTTTGCGGCTTTTTTTATTCCCCATAAAGCTTCCCCCGAAAAACGATATATCTACTGCAATTATAACATTTCTGCTGTACTCTTACCAACTGTTTTGTTACATGGGGACAGCGTAAATTTACATTCGGAAATTAAATGTGGGAACCCACCAAAGATAGCTGAGTGCTCAGCTATTAGATGCGCTGATTTTACTATACATTTAACTTCTTTGCAATACTGGGCTCCGCCCAGACCCGTCCCTCGTCGGGAAGGCAGGGAAACAACTCTTGTTGTTTCCGGAACATAAGGGTTATCCGTGTCACTCCGTCAAGTGCTGCCCGGATGCTTCGCATCCAGCGTACTGTCACTTGACTACGTTCCCGCGCCACGATCTATAAATTATAGATATGGTTCTTTATCGCGAAACGTTTCTTAACTGATACCGGCAGTTCACAATAAGGTATCGTTCCATACCACT
>FZRB01000017.1 GCA_900199595.1 Lachnospiraceae bacterium
TATTTGTTGTTATAAAGAGTGATTACATCTTTCCGAATGTTATCGGGAATGGTATTTGCTGGTTTGCGTCCTTTGTTACCGTGTGAGAAAGCGGCTTTACCTTTTTCTTTATAGGCTTTGATAAGTCTGTTAACTTGTCTTTTAGTAATACCTAGATTTAGAGCGGCGCGATCTTTGTTACCACCCTCGTCAACCAGTCGTTTGATCACTTCATATTTCTTTTGTTCATTCATAGTTAAATCAATTCTCCTCATCATGTCCTCCTCTCTTGCGAGAGGATAGTATACCATATCGGGACATTTTCATTTGTGGTTTAATAGGACATTATCAAAAATGACTTATATTGTTGACGACAACATCAAGAAGTGGGTTGATATGTCTAAGGAAGAAGTAGATGCTGGTTATACAGGTACAGGCGACCTTTGGGGCGATGACTGGTCAGCAGGTTTCTATCCAGATGGTAAAGTATTCTGCTACTTTGGACCAGCTTGGCTTATCGACTTCTGTATGGCAGCTGATGATGAGTCATCAATCGCTCATGCAGGTGGTTGGGCAGCTACAACAGGACCTCAGGGATTCTCATGGGGTGGTACATGGATCTGTGCTGCAAACGGAACAGACAATCCTACACTCGTAGCTGATATCATCAGAAAGCTTACTGTTGATACAGAAATCATGACAGGTATTGTTAAGCAGGATAACGACTTCGTAAACAACAAGCCAGCTATGGAAGCTATGGCAGCAGATGCATCTTATGGTGATGCTGTACTTGGTGGACAGAATGCGCTTTCAATGTTCTGCGAGGGAGCTAACAAGATTGATAAGTCTAACATCTGTGAGTATGATCAGGGATGTAACGAGTCATTCCAGGCTGCTATGAAGGATTACTTCGAAGGAAATACTGCATCATATGAAGAAGCTCTTGAAGCATTCTACACATCAGTATCAGAGAAGTATCCAGAGCTTACTCACTAATTCATTCTAAGCTATTGCTTAATAGAAGACCATTAGGTCTTGATAATTAAAAATAACTGCGTGCCTCCTTGGGCATCGTCCGAGAGGCACGCAATATTTAACTTTAATTAACTTTAATACACTATTAAACATGGTATAGCGGAGGTAGCAGAATGAATAAAAGTAAAAATGGAAGTGTTGTACGCTATAACCGTTGGGGGTATTTTTTCCTGATTCCTTTTGTTGTAGTATTCATTGCATTCCAGCTTATTCCACTGGTTTCCACAATTTACAACAGTTTCTTTGAACATTATTTTAAAAACGGTCTTACTGAGGTTGGACCAACATTAATTGGTTTTGAAAATTATAAGACACTGTTTTCTAATGGTGACTTGCTTAAATATTTTGCTAACACAATGATTATGTGGATCATGGGCTTCGTTCCTCAGATCCTCGTATCTCTTTTACTGGCTGCTTGGTTCTCGGATCCTTCACTTCGTCTTAAGGGACGTCCGTTCTTCCAGTCAGTTATCTATTTACCAAACCTTATTATGGCATCAGCATTTGCAATGTTGTTCTTTGCACTGTTCTCAGATATAGGACCTATCAACTCTATTCTGATGAATCTGCATATTTTAAAAGAACCATATAAGTTCCTTTCACATACATCCAGTGCCAGATGGCTGGTTGCATTCATGAACTTCCTTATGTGGTTTGGTAACACTACAATCCTGCTTCTTGCAGGTATGCTTGGTATCGATACAACCTACTATGAAGCAGCTGAGGTTGACGGTGCTACAGCAACTCAGATATTCTTTAGAATAACGCTTCCTATCTTAAGACCAATCCTTGTATTCGTTATGATTACATCACTTATCGGTGGTCTTCAGATGTTCGATGTACCTCAGATTCTTACAAATGGTGAAGGTTCACCTACAAGAACTACAATGACACTTATTATGTATCTTAATAAGCATCTGTACAGTAAGAACTATGGTATGGGTGGTGCGCTTTCAGTTATGTTGTTTATTATTACTGGTATCTTGAGTCTTATAGTATTCAAGTTTAATCAGCAGGGCGATAAGTAAGGAGGCGTATACATGGAAGATAAAAAATCAAATGGTATGGCGGTTCATACCCGTAGGATTGTTGCATATGTAGTCCTTATTTTAGTAACTCTTATGTGTCTGTTCTGGTTCTATGTTCTTTTTATCAATGCAACTAGATCCAATTCTGCTCTTAAAAAAGGATTTACACTTATTCCGGGAGGATTTCTTGGAAAGAATCTTTATAGTCTTTTCCATAATAGTAATCTTCCTATTGTAAGAGGTCTTTTAAACAGTTTGTTCATTGCTCTTTGTACAGCAGGTCTTAGTACATATTTCTCTACTATGACAGCATTTGCTATACATGCATATGATTTCAAACTTAAGAAGTTTATGTTTACATTTATACTGGCTATCATGATGATTCCTACGCAGGTTACTGCTCTCGGATTTATTAACCTTCTGAGAAAGATCAATCTTATGGATTCATTTATTCCGCTTATAGTTCCTGCTATTGCGGCTCCTGCAGTATTCTTCTATATGAAACAATATATGGAGGCGAATATACCATTGGAACTTATGGAATCGGCCCGTATCGATGGTGCAAATGAGTTCCTGATATTTAACAGGATTGCACTCCCGCTCATGAAACCGGCTATTGCCGTACAGGCTATATTCTCATTCGTTACAAGCTGGAATAATTACTTTACTCCTGCGCTTGTACTTAAGTCAGATACAAAGAAGACACTGCCTATTCTTATAGCGCTTCTTCGTTCAGCTGACTTCCTGAAGTTTGATATGGGTCAGGTTTATATGTTCATAGCACTTGCTATTCTGCCTGTTATCATAGTATATATCTTCATGGCTAAGAATATCGTTGCCGGTATGACAGTTGGAGCTGTTAAAGGTTAAGATATTTGCAATAATCTATATATTAAAGTATAATAGAGACGTTGATATTTCAACGTCTCTATTGTTTTATTTGGGGAGGGGTGACAATGGCAGAAAAAAAACAAAATACAACATTTTCAATGCTTGCTCTTGCACTCGCTAATGATTATGAAAGCATTTATGTCATAGATTCTACTGATGACAGTTATATAGAATATACAGCTGAAGGTGGAGATAAGACTCTTTCAGTAAGGTCACAGGGAGAGGATTTTTATGCTGATACCCTAATAAATTGTAAAAAGCTGGTATGGCCTGAAGATCAGGCACGTTTTCTTAAAGCTTTTCAAAAGAAAGATATTGTGGATTCTTTGAAAAGCGGTGAGTCTTTTTCTCTTAATTACAGGTTGGTCATAAGTGGAAAGCCGCAGTATTATTTTCTTAAGACTATTCCTATGAATGATACGGATATTGTTATTGGTGTTCGGAATGTTGACAAACAGACCAGAAGAGAATTGAAGGACAGGGAAAAGAGATATATTTATTCTGAGATAGCTGATTCTCTGGCTGGCATGTTTGAAGCTATCTATCATATAAATTTTAAAACTGGAAATTATACGGAGTTTTATACTACCCAAAGCTTTTCTGATCTTGGGATAGATAGTGGCGGTGAAAAGTTCTTTGAAAAAGTTAAGAATGATATACAGATTCACATATATGAAGAAGACCGTGAAATGCTTGTGAGGGAACTGGATAGGGACAATCTTCTGTCAAAACTGGAAAACGAGAAAATGTATTCTCTTGTCTATAGACAGTATTTTGATGGCAGAATGCAGTATCTGAACCTGATAGCCTTTAAACAGGAATCTGATGATGACCATATTGTTATAGGTATTCGTAATATAGACGAGCAAAAAAGACAGGAGGAAAATGTCGAAACCTATAGTCATATAGCAGGGGCTCTTGCCAGTCGTTATGAGGTTATCTACTATATAGATGTAGATACAAATGAATATATACAGTATAGTGCAAGTGATCAATATGCTAAGCTTGGAACAACAAAGAAAGGAAATGACTTTTTTAAAGACGCCTATTCTGACATAAATAAATATATCCATAGGGATGATAAAGACAGAGTTCTTATGGTAATAAATAAGGAACACCTTCTTGAAATTCTGGCTCACGAGGGTTCATTAACTATGTCTTACCGTCAGATGCTCGATGGGCTGTCCCAGTATGTTGCTATGATGGTTGTAAGACCTAAAAATGATGAAAGACATCTTGTAATGGGCGTTACAAATATAGATGCCCAGAAGAAACGCGAGGAGATAATAAGAGCTGAAAACCAGACCTTCAGTGAGATATCCATGGCTCTGGCTCAGAGATACGAAGTTATTTATCACGTAAATGTGCTTACTAACGAATATATCGAATATAGTTCAAGTGAAAAATATGCAAAGCTTGATATTGGAGCCAGGGGCAGTGATTTCTTTGGTGAAACTCAGAAGAATATGAAGAGAGATATCTATCCTGATGATTATCCGATGATGTCTGTTGCCATGAAAAAGGAATATCTTATGAAGAGTCTGAAGGAAACAGGAAAATTCCTGATTACCTATAGACTTATGCTGGATGGAAGACCTCAATATGTTACCCTTTTTGCTGTTAGACCAAAGGAAGATTCCCACCATATCATTATAGCTGTAGCAAATATTGATTCAACCAGACGTATGGAAATTGAGTTTGAGGATGCTCTTGGAAATGCCATGGATATGGCTAATCATGATCCTCTGACAGGTCTTAAGAATAAACGTTACTATGCACAGACAGAAATGAAGCTTGATGGTATTATAGAAGAAAAAGGAGTACTTAATTTCTCCATTTTAGTCTGTGATATAAATGGATTGAAGCTGATTAATGATACAAAAGGCCATCAGGCCGGTGATCAGTTTATACAGGATGCCTGCACAACTATATGTGATGTTTTTAAAAACAGTACTGTTTTTCGTATAGGTGGAGATGAAGTCGCTGTAATTCTTGAGGGTGAAGATTATAAGAATCGTGACGAACTCGTAGAAAAGCTTGGAGAAATACAGAAAGAGAATAAAGAAAAGAATCTTGCTACTGTAGCCTTTGGTATCTCGGATTTCAGGCCAAAGCTTGATAACAGAGTTCAGGATGTTTTTGAGAGAGCTGATCAGGCTATGTATCTTGATAAAAAGAATTATCAGGAGACTGATCAGAATGTTGTTGAAAATGCATTAATGATTCAGAAATATAAGCATGAGAGGGTTTTCTTTGATCTTTTTATGCAGCTACTTAATGCTATGACTGATTCACAGAAACGAGATGTTCAGCTTATTGAAAATATATTAGTAAAGATATGCTCACATCTCAGGCTTTCAAAGGCTATTACATATGTTTACCTGAATCCTCAGGAGGAGGCAGAGGGAAAAGGAGAAACGCTTAGTTGTTACGATCTGGGAATTGAAGGAGAAGAGATTCACAGGCTCAGAGTTGTAAGTGGATTCAATTCTATTGCAACTATGATTACATACATGTCTCCAAATGAAAAACCACATACTAAAGAAGAGCGGGAACAGATGATCCTTGTCATGAAAACCACCATTATGTTCATAAGCAGAAATCGTCTGGGAGGAATGGTAGAACGTCTAACATTTTATGATACTGATGGTTACAAGAATTTCAGAAGCTTCCAGAAATATATCATGCAGAACAGGGAGAATCTGGGTAGAAGGGTAGCGTTCAGATATAATCTCAGACATTTTTCGCTTGTTAATCAGGACCTTGGAAAAGATATGGGTGATAAACTTATGAGACAGCACTTTTCACAGATGGAAGGTATGATTGGCGATAGTGGAATAATATGTCGTCTTGGAGGAGACAATTTCATCGGTATATGTGGCAATGAGGTTCTTGGACAAGTGCTGTCTTATCTGACAGAGGCAAAGCTTGTATATGATGAGAGTGAAGATAAAAGTGTAAATCTTTCAACATCTGCAGGCGTTTTCAGAATTCCTGCTGATTTGATAATAAATAACCCGGGTGAGATTATGGGGCCTATTACTCAGTCATTCCATGTTGCACAAAATGGCGGCAAGGACAGAATACTATTCTATCAGGGTGGAGTAGATAAGGATAGAGAGGCTGCCAAAAAGGTGCAACAGCTGTTTCCTGAGGCTCTTCGTAATGAAGAATTCAGAGTTTATTACCAGCCTAAGGTTGATATCAGAACCGGTGAGATAATCGGTGCTGAGGCACTTTGCCGCTGGTTCCATGACGATAAGATGATAAGTCCCGGTGAGTTTATTCCTGTGCTTGAGGAGACCAGTGATATCTGCAAACTAGATTTTTATATGCTGGATCATGTATGCAGTGATATAAGGAAATGGCTTGACCAGGGTAAAAAGGTTGTTCGAATATCTGTTAACCTATCACGTAAGCACATGATAAATGTAAACCTTCTTGATAATCTTCTCAAAATAGTAGACAGGCATAGTGTTCCGCACAGCTGTCTGGAGATAGAGCTTACTGAAACAACTACAGATGTGGAGTTCAATGATCTGAAAAGAGTTGTTACAGGACTTCAGAGGGTGGGTATATTTACGTCAGTGGATGATTTTGGTGTGGGCTATTCATCTCTGAATCTGATTAAAGAATTGCCGTGGAATGTTATCAAGGTAGATAAAAGCTTCCTGAATGTTAAGGGGGATGAATCTGACAGAGTCAGCAGAATCATGTTTAAGCATGTTATTTCCATGACATCTGAAATGGGAATTGAGTGTATAGTAGAAGGCGTGGAAACACAGGAACAGCTGGAAATTCTGCGTGAAAATAATTGTATCTATGCACAGGGCTTCCTGTTTGACAGGCCTATTCCGCATATCGAATTTGAAGAACGTCTGTCAAGAGGGTATTACGAGATTCCATAATATCGCTAAAAAAATCAAAAGGACTATTATTTAATGAGTAATAAAAACAACAAAGGTAACACACAAAGTAAAACACAGGAAGCGCCTCAAAAGGGAGCTTCCGATGAGAACACTATGACTACAGCAGAAAAAGTTAGGGCTGAGGATAAAAAGGAGGCAGAAAAGGAACCTGCAGTTCCTATGAGCAGAGCTCAAAAGTTTCTGAGTAAGTTTGACATATTTGGAGATCTTTTCTTTCTGAATGTATTCTTCTTTGTCACAAGCATTCCCATAATCACTCTGGGAGCGTCCTTTACAGCTATGTATACTGTAACTAATAAGATGGTAAAGAACGAAGATGGACCAATAGGTCAGGAGTACTTTAAGGCCTTTAAGGCGAATTTCAAACAGGCAACTGCTATATGGTTAGCAGATATCTTGTTTATTGTTTTTGTAACCGTTCAATACATTTATTATCTGAATAATGATAACCAGATAACCAAGTATCTTTTTATTTTCATGGGTTTTGAATTCATATTGCTTGCGTTTGCTATTCCACTGCAGTTTCCGCTTCTGGCAAGGTATGATAATACAACCTTCAGAACCATGCTCAATGCTTTGGTTTTATCGCTTACAAATCTTGGAGTATGGTTTAGAATGTTCTTTATCTGGATGTTCCCTATGGCGCTTTATTATCTGAGACCGAATCTTTTCGTATACTCATGGTTCCTTTGGGGGATGATCCTTTCAGCTCTTTTTGCTTATGTATGCTCGATGTTTCTGGTTAAGTTTTATGATAGGCTGGAGAATAGAGAAGAAAAGCCTGAAGAAGCTGCCGGTAAATAAGTATTTCTTGCAATAAAGGCTTATTTATGATAGTATTCATATGTTTAAGCAGAGGGTCCGCTTTAAACAAAGCGGTCCTTTCTCGTTATAGGAGGAAATATGAAATTACCAATCTCAGAGTTTCTGGAAAAGTATGATGCTGATAAGGATATTATCAGACTTCATATGCCGGGACATAAAGGGAGCTTTAAAGACTGCTGTGATGATATAACAGAGGTTTATGGTGCTGACAGTCTGTACGAAGCTGATTCTATTATATATGAGAGTGAGAAGATGACTTCAGAACTCTTCGGAACCAGAAGAACCTTTTATAGTACCGAGGGTTCATCACAGGTAATTAAGGCTATGTGTTACCTTGCTATAAAGCATGCAAGTGAGGTGACAGGAGATTATTCCAGAGGAGACTATGTTATTGCTGCATCAAGAAATGCACATAAGTCTTTTATAAATGCGTCAATGCTTCTTCAGTTTGATATAGCATGGCTGCCATCAGAGGATGAGGATTACAGCATATGTAAGTGCAGTGTAACTCCTGAAGGACTCAGAAGTTTTCTTACTGAGTATAAGAAGAGAAGTGATAAAACTCTTGCAGCTGTTTTTGTAACAAGTCCTGATTATCTCGGAAATATGCTTGATGTTAAGGGTCTTGCTGAGGTTGCCCATGAGTTTTCTACATTACTGATATGTGATAATGCTCATGGTTCATATCTAAAGTTTGTGGGTGGTGATATGCATCCGATATCAATTGGTGCGGATATGACTACGGACTCTGCTCATAAGACTCTGCCGGTTCTGACCGGAGGTGCTTATCTGCATGTTTCGAAGAATTCACCTGAAGGTCTTGAGAATTCTGCAAGACAGGCGCTTCTTCTGTTTGGTTCAACCAGTCCGTCCTACAAGATAATGAAATCCATGGATATGGCTTTAGAAAGAGTGAAGCCCGCTGATTATGTGGCTTGTGCTGAGCATCTTAAAAAGCTGAAGCAGGATTTGAATAGTATAGGATTAAAAACCTATGGCAAGGAGCCTCTTAAGCTTACACTCGATCTGAGAGATTCTGAGATTGATGGAAATCATCTTAAGACGGCGCTCAGAGAAAAGAAAATAATATGTGAATATGGCGAGCCTGACTTTGTGGTTACCATGTGGTCGCCATTTAATAAATATCCTGAGGACTGTGAGAGATTCTTAAAAGCAGTAGCTGAGGTGAAGGATTCTTACAAGGCTTCCTCTGAGGATATAGAAAAAAGAAACAACAGCAGCTTCAGACATATGAGATTCAACCTTCCGGAGGTTGTATATCAGCCATATGAAACTATATTTATGCAGAAGAAGCTTGTAAAGGTTAGTGATGCTCTTGTTGGAGAGATAGCTGCAGATAATCTTACAGGATGTCCGCCTGCAATAACTCCTGTTATAGCAGGTGAGAGAATAGATCAAGGTATAATAGATATTATGAATTTCTACGGAGTCGAAGAAATTGGTATTATAGGATGAAAGGAGCGTGTATAATGTCCAATATTTTTGAAGAGCACGAATCAGAGGTTCGCTCTTATTGCAGGAAGTATCCTGTGGTTTTTTCAAAAGCAAAGAATGCAGAAATGTTTTCTGAAGATGGCACAAGATATGTTGATTTTCTGTCAGTAGCCGGTTCCATGAATTATGGACATAATAATCCGTATATCAAAAAGGCGGTTCTTGACTATCTTTCAGAAGATAATATTATTAATTCTCTGGATATGTATACAAAGGCCAAGGAAGGCTTTATCGATACATTTTATAATAAGATACTGGCACCCAGAGGACTTGATTACAAGATCATGTGCTGTGGTTCAACAGGAACCAATGCGGTTGAGGCAGCTCTTAAGCTGGCTAGAAAGAATACCAAGAGAAGAAATGTAATAGCCTTTGGTGGTGCATTTCATGGAATGACTCTCGGAAGTCTTGCATGTACTACAGACAGAATCAGCAGAGAGGGTGCAGGAGTATCACTCGATGATGTTACATTTGCTCCTTATGATGGTTCAGATGGGGTTCAGGCTCTTGATTATCTGAAGTGGATAATTAAGGATGATCATTCAGGTGTTGATAAACCGGCAGCAATCATTCTTGAAACTATTCAGGCCGAGGGCGGTATAAATATAGCAAGTATAGAGTGGTTAAAGGGTATTCGTAAGTTCTGTACGGATAACAAAATACTGCTTATTGTAGATGATATACAGGTTGGAAACGGAAGAAGCGGATATTTCTTCTCCTTTGAGAGAGCGGGAATAGTTCCTGATATGGTAGTGCTTTCCAAGTCAATAAGCGGCTTTGGACTTCCAATGTCACTGCTCCTTATGAGACCTGAAATTGATATATTCAGACCTGCAGAGCATAATGGTACCTTCAGAGGTAATAATCTGGCCTTTGTAGGTGGCAAGGCAGCTATAGATTATTTTATCGAAAATAAACTGGATGAGGTTTCCAGAAAGAATGGAGAAATCATCGAAGAAGCACTGAAGGATATCTGCTCGGGATATGATAAACTGAGTTACAGAGGTCTGGGAATGATATGGGGAATTGATTTTACAGAAATCGATACCACACTTGCAATCAAAGGCGTTCATGAGGCCTTTGACAGACATCTTATCCTGGAGGTAGCAGGACGAAAGGATGCAATCCTGAAGATTATGCCTCCGCTTACTATAGAAGAAGAGGTTCTCAGAGAAGGACTTGACATAGTTCGTGACGTAGTAAAAACCATAATGGCTTAACAAAAAAGGTGACACTTTGAATCAGGTTCAAAGTGTCATTTTTTTTCGTGGAAAAAAAGGATTTTTTGTCTGCTTCAATAATAATATAATGTACGCTGTGCATTGTTAGTCCATTGAATTGAATCGGAGAATGGGGATTATGGATAGAGAACTGACTATAAGGGAAAGATATGAACGTAGTGAACATGATACGCTTAGCCGGTTTGCGTCCTTCAGTGATGAGTCGAGAGGACGTGATGTTCCGGAGGTGGAGAGTGATATCAGGACAGTCTATCAGAGGGATAGAGACAGAGTGCTTCACTGCAAGTCCTTCAGGCGTCTGAAGCATAAAACCCAGGTCTTCCTTGCTCCTTATGGAGATCATTACAGAACAAGACTGACACACACTCTGGAGGTTTCTCAGATAGCAAGAACTATAGCCAAGGCTATCAGGTGTAATGAAGAGCTTACCGAAGCCATAGCACTTGCACATGATATAGGTCATACACCCTTTGGTCATGTGGGAGAACGTGCACTTACTAAGGCCAGCGGAAAGAGTTTCAGTCATAATGAGCATGGCGTAAGAGTTGTAGAGAAGATAGAAAATGCAGGAAAAGGTCTCAATCTCACCTGGGAGGTGAGGGATGGAATACTAAATCATAAAACCTCACTTACACCTGCAACATTGGAGGGGGATATAGTCAGAGTATCCGATAAGATAGCATATATCAGCCATGATATCGATGACGGAATCAGGGCAGGAGTACTTTCGGAGGAGGGAATCCCGAAGGAGCTTACCGATATTCTGGGACATTCCACCAGACAGCGGATAGACAGAATGATCACAAATGTGGTCGAAAATTCTATAGATTCAGACAGGGTTCGCATGTCTGAACCTTACTGGGATGCTCTGATCGAGCTTAGAAAATATATGTTTGATACCTTATATACTAATGAGATAGTGAAACGAGAGGAAGTAAAGGCTTTCAAAATAATTGAGATCCTTTATGAATACTATATGGATAATATAGATCTGCTTCCTGAGGAATTTATCAGGATGACGGATGAAAGTCTCAGCAGATCAGATATAGTCTGCTATTATATAGCAGGAATGACAGATAATTATGCAATAGAAAACTTTGAAAGTATATACATACCGCGCTCGTGGAGCGTGTATTAAAGCTTGAAAGATACCTAGGGAAAAACAATGTTTTATTCAGATGATATAGTTGAAGAGGTCAGATCCAGAAATGACATAGTGGATGTGATTTCAGAATATGCAGGGCTTAAAAAAGCGGGTAATTCATATAAATGCTGCTGTCCTTTTCATAGTGAGAAAACCCCATCATTTACAGTGAGCAGAGAAAAACAGATGTATCACTGTTTTGGATGCGGTGCCGGTGGAAATGTATACACATTTATTATGAAATACGAGAATTTTACATTTCCGGAGGCTATTGATTTTCTGGCAAAAAGGGCAGGAATAACCCTTCCCGAGAAGGAAATGAGTCCTGAAGATAAAAAGAAGTATTCCAGAAAGCAGCAGATGTTTGATGTCAACAAGAGTGCTGCAGCATATTTTCATTTTCTTCTGACAAAAACCGAACGGGGAAAGCTGGGTTATAATTATTATAAGGAAAGAGGATTTACTGACGAAACCATAGCTAAGTTCGGACTTGGTTATGCTGATATATACAGGGATGATTTATACAAATACCTGAAAAATAAGGGCTTTTCGGATTCTATTATCAAGGATGCCGGACTGGTTGATTTCGATGAAAGAAATGGTCCGAGAGATAAGTTCTGGAACAGGGTTATGGTTCCGATAACAGATATTAATGGTAAGATAATCGCATTTGGCGGTCGTGTTCTCGGAGATGCAAAACCAAAGTATTTAAATACTAAGGAAACCGATATATTTAATAAGAGTCGTAATCTCTTTGCCATGAATATAGCACGGCACAGCAGAAAAAAAGGGGTTATTCTCTGTGAGGGTTATATGGATGTCATAGCCATGCATCAGGCGGGCTTTGATAATGCCATAGCGTCACTTGG
Source organism: Lachnospiraceae bacterium (assembly GCA_900199595.1). GTDB lineage: Bacteria > Bacillota > Clostridia > Lachnospirales > Lachnospiraceae > Eubacterium_Q. Next base: position 12,457 of record FZRB01000017.1, read on the forward strand.
AACCGCATTTACAGAGGGACAGGCTAATCTGATCAAGAGATATACAAATGATGTTTATCTGGCTTATGACAGCGACGGAGCCGGACGAGCGGCGGCGATGAAGGCAATCCAGATACTGAGGAATCTGGAGATGACTCAAAGAGTCATAGATTTAAAACCCTATAAGGATCCGGATGAATTCATAAAGAATCTTGGTACTGAGCAATATGAGGAAAGAGTGAGAAATGCGCTCACAGGAAGAATCTATGAGATTAACAGCATAGTAGAAAACTATGATCTGAATAATCCTGAAGAAAAAACTTCATTTATGAAGGAGGCCTCCAGGCTTCTGGCTGGAATAGAGGATTCTGCAGAAAGACAGAATTACATAGACAGCGTAGCTTCAAGGTATTATCTGAACAAGGATGAGTTGAAGAAGCTGGTAAGTGCTGTAGGGCTTTCGGGAAATGCTGCTGATATGGCAGCCTATCAGACGAGGGAAAACCGGAGCAGAGTAGAGACAGATCCTATGGAGGATGATCAGAAATATCTGCTTACAATGATGGTCAACGAACCGTATCTGTTTGAAAGATTATCTGATATTATTTCTGAGGATGATTTTACGGTAGACTATATAAGTGACGTGGCCCAATGTGCTTTCAGTGAATACAGACAAACCGGAGAAGTAAATCCTGCAAAAATCCTGAACAGATATGAAGATGCTGAGCTTCAGGAAAAGGTAAGTGGTATCTTTACTAAAGAGCTTGAATTCGATACAACACCTTCCGTACTCGAAAAAGCCCTGACAGATATCATAATAAAGATAAAATCAAATAATATAGACCGGCAGCTGAAAAACAATACTGGTCTCAGCAGTATAGAGCTGGCTAAGAAAAAAAGTGAAATAAAAAAGCTTAAGATAAAGCTGTAAATATTTATTCAAAAGAAATAAAAGAAAGAGGTATGAAAATGGCTTCAAGAAAGGTAAACACTAAAGGAAAAAACGAGAAGGAGATATTAGAGGAGGAAATCGAAACAGAAAATCAGCTTTTGGAAGAAAATAGTCTTGAAGATATGGATGATGAGCCATCAACAGGTGAGCTTATCGATGAATCAAATGCAGACACTGAGGATAGTCTGACAGATGAAGAAAGAGAGAAAATCTTTGATTCCAAGCTTAAGAAGCTTTTAAAGGAAGCAAAAAAGAAGGGTACTGTTCAGGATGATGATATCATTGATGCACTTAAAGATACCCAGTCTCTTCTTACTCCTGATTATATGGCCAAAGCTCTTGATTTCTTTGAGAAGAATAATGTTGATGTACTTAACTTCTCAGATGATGAACCGGATCTGGATGATGATGATCTGGGGATCGATCTTTCAGATGAAGAAGAGATTGATCTTGAGCATATAGATATGTCAGTTCCTGAAGGTGTAAGTCTTGAGGATCCTGTAAGAATGTACCTTAAGGAGATAGGTAAAGTGCCTCTTCTTAATGCCGATCAGGAAATAGAGCTGGCCCAGAAAATGGAAAAGGGCGATGAAGCTGCAAAGAAGCAGCTGGCAGAGGCAAATCTCAGGCTTGTTGTCAGTATAGCAAAAAGATATGTGGGACGTGGAATGCTGTTCCTTGATCTTATTCAGGAAGGTAACATGGGTCTCATTAAAGCAGTTGAGAAATTTGATTACCGAAAGGGTTATAAGTTTTCAACCTATGCAACCTGGTGGATCAGACAGGCTATTACCAGAGCTATAGCTGATCAGGCAAGAACCATACGTATTCCTGTACATATGGTTGAAACAATTAATAAGCTTACAAGAGTATCCAGACAGCTCCTGCAGGAGCTTGGACGTGAGCCGAGTCCCGAAGAGATTGCAGAGGAAATGGATATTCCGGTGGACAGAGTTCGTGAGATACAGAAGATATCACAGGAGCCGGTTTCTCTTGAAACACCTATAGGTGAAGAAGAGGACAGTCATCTTGGAGATTTCCTTCCTGATGATGATGTTCCGGCACCATCAGAGGCTGCTGCTTCCATGATACTTAAGGAGCAGCTTGTAGAGGTACTTGGAACACTGACTGACAGAGAGCAGAAGGTTCTCAGACTAAGATTCGGACTCGATGACGGAAGAGCCAGAACACTTGAAGAGGTAGGTAAAGAGTTTAATGTTACACGTGAGCGTATCAGACAGATAGAAGCAAAAGCACTCAGAAAACTCAGACATCCGAGTCGTTCACGTAAGCTTAAGGAGTTTCTTGAGTAATGAATATTCAGCTATCCAAAAGAATGAAGCAGATAGCAGACATGATTACACCGGGGCGTGTCACGGCTGATATAGGCTGTGATCACGGTCTGGTGTCTATTTATCTGCTAAAGAATAATATAGCACCAAGAGTAATTGCCATGGATATAGCAGAAGGTCCCCTTGAGTCAGCGAAGAATAATATCAGACAGCTGCTGCCGGCTGAGCTTAATAACAGGATCGAACTTAGGCTGTCAAATGGATTTGAAGCTGTTTCTCCGGGGGAAACTGAGGCTGCCGTGATTGCGGGAATGGGTGGCCAGCTAATTATTTCCATTATAAAAGCTGGTTTACATAATTCTGCAATAGCGCCTGGATATGAACTGATTCTGTCACCACAGTCGGATGTACCTATGGTGAGGCGGTTCCTCAGAGAAAACGATTTCTCCATATCAGATGAAGAAATGCTGTCAGAGGATGGTAAATACTATAATATAATTAAGACAGTTTTCCTTGGAAATAACAGAGAAGCAGCAGGTACATCTGATGATGCTAATAATACTGAAACAGAGGGTATGCAGAGTAGCGGCGAAACAGAAGTATATGACAGATATGGTCAGATACTTTTATATAAAAAATCTCCCGTGTTAAGGGAATATCTTGAGAAAGAGCTGGAAAAGAAGGAGAAGCTTTTCTGCTCACTCTCAAAGAAAACTACAGAGGGCTCCATAAAACGCCTGACAAGTCTCAGAACAGAGATAGAGCTTGCGGCATCAGCTCTCAACTTTTTTAGTTAACATAAAAAAGATGACACTCTGAACCTGGTTCAAACTGTCATCTTTTGATGTAGAAATGGAAAGGAGTAAATATGGGTAAGGAAAAGCAAATAAGCGTAGATGTTAAGATAGCAGATCAGATAAATGAAAAAAAGACATTTACGTCCGGGGTGACTCTTAAAGAGATAATTGACAGTTTTCAGATTGAAAATAAAAACGATTATGTAGCTGCGTTTTTGAATAAAACTCTGAAAGAGTTGAATTGGAAGGTATATAAGGATGCTGAGGTTGAATTTCTTTCCAAAACATCAGTAATTGGTTTTGATTTATATAAAAGAAGTGTAGTTCTTCTTATGCTTAAGGCTGCAAAAGATGTTTTATGTAAATCAGAAGGTTCATACAGAATAGAAGTTATGTATTCGCTTGCAAATGGTTTCTTTTGCAGACTGGTCGATGCTGAGACAGAGGTTACAGAAGAGCTTCTGGAAAAAATAAAAAACAGAATGAAGGAGCTGGTAGAAAAGGACATTCCTATTGGAAAGCGTATAGCTTATACTCCGGATATGAGAAGGCGTTTCTTAGAGAGAGACCTTCCGGGCAAGGCTGCTCTTCTTAAGTACAGAAGAGCATCAAGGACAAATGTATACTATTTGGATGATTATGAAGATTATTATTACGGGTATATGGTTCCGTCAACAGGCTGCCTTACGCTTTTTGATCTTGTTAAATATGATGATGGTTTTGTTCTTGTTATTCCGGATAGAAAGACCTTCAGTATGGATGATCCATATAAGGCGCCTGATAAGCTTTATAATGTGCTCAGACAGTCAGAGGACTGGGGAAACAAGCTGAATATCAGCTGCGTAGGTGCTTTGAATGATCTTATAGTTTCCGGATGGGGAAATCATCTTATACTCATGCAGGAAGCGCTTATGGAGAAGCAGATAGCCAATATTGCAGAGACCATAGTAAAGGAAGACAGAAGGATAATACTTATAGCAGGACCTTCTTCTTCGGGAAAGACTACATTTTCCAACAGACTCAGTGTTCAGCTGGGAACCTTCGGTATGACACCATATCCTATAGCTATGGATAATTTCTTTAAGGAGAGGGAGGATACTCCGAAGGATGCAGACGGAAAATACGACTTTGAATGCATTGAGGCAATGGATTTAAAGCTTTTCAATGATACCATGTCGGGACTTCTGGAAGGCAGGGAGATGCCTATGCCGACCTTTGACTTTATGATCGGCAAAAAAGTATATGACGGAAAGACCATTAAGCTGAACAAGGGAGATGTGCTCGTAGTTGAAGGAATACATGCACTTAATCCTTTATCCACAGAGTCATTGCCTAAGGACAGCAGTTTTAAGATATATATAAGTGCGCTTACTCAGCTTAATATAGATGAACATAACAGAATATCCACAACAGATACAAGACTTCTCAGACGAATAGTAAGAGATGCAAGAACAAGAGGAAACAGTGCCACAAAGACTATAAGTATGTGGCAGTCCGTAAGACGTGGAGAAGAACAGAATATATTCCCGTTCCAGGAAGAAGCAGATGCTATGTTTAATTCTGCGATGATATATGAATTATCGGCAATCAAGCAGTTTGCAGAACCGCTGCTGTTCGGAGTGCCGGAGGATAGTGACGAATATTACGAAGCAAAGAGACTGCTTAAGTTTCTTGATTATTTCCTTGGAATTGATATATCACTCATCCCACAGAATTCACTTATGAGAGAGTTTATCGGAGGAGGATGTTTTAAAGTCTGAAGATATATCCGTGCGAGTGAACGGAGTGAGGGTTGAGAAAAAATAAATGCTCAGTCAGCGACATATCCTTCTCGAGACCATAAGCGGTCTCAGCACTTAGCGATTCAGACGTCCGAAGGATGGCTGAGAGCTTAGTACTGCTAGGGCACCGCGCCTGTGCGAGAGCAGTGTCGAGAGAAGGATATGTTTCTGACTGAGCTAAGTAAATTAAACAAAGTGAGCGAGCAGAACTATAAGCCGGGTTATGTCATAGAGGGTATGTATCCTCCGGGGTAATCATCTATCTGGACCATACATTACTGCATGGCTCTAGCAACCTACCTGGAGCTCGGCGGGCCGCGTCAGCACTCCTGCTTGGTCTTGCTTCGGATGGGGTTTACAATGCCCTGTCTGTTACCAGCCAGGCGGTGAGCTCTTACCTCGCCATTTCACCCTTACCTGCTCCCGCCGCCTGTGGCGACGGGAGTGAGGCGGTATACTTTCTGTTGCACTTTCCTGTGAGTCACCTCAACCGGACGTTATCCGGCATCCTGCCCTGTGAAGCCCGGACTTTCCTCACCTAGTTCATTTTACGTAAGGTGTTTCCAGTCTAGCAACAACCATCTGCACCTAGTGCATCTGTTTGTTGCTTTGTAACTGGTTCACTTTACTGACGTAAAGTGAACTAAGCGCGATTACCTGTTCTACTCGCATTTGGAATTCTAACACAGGTAAGTGGTGATGTCAAAAACAACAGGTCTATATGGGGGGAAAAACAAAACAACAGGGCCATATGGGGGAAAACAAACAACCATGGAGGATAAGTATTTATAATGAATAGGAAAAAAGCTTTTACCGCTTTTCTGCTGCTTTTTATTATGATCTTTGTTGTCAGTGTAAGGGATGTAAATGCAGCAGACAGCTTTAAGATGGATGTTTATGCTACAAAATCCATCAGCGGTGGTGTTTATGAGATTCATACCAGCATAACCAATAATGGTTCGGATTTTTCAGGAACACTGAGAATTATTGTTACCAACAGTAACTATAACAGGGTGGGTTATGATATTGATATTTCTATCCCTAAGGGGAGTGTAAAGGAATATACCATAAGTGTTCCGGTTAAAGATGTTATGACAGCTGAGAATGTTCAGGGGCTGATACTGGATAAAACTCATAAGACAAAATATAAAGATGACTTCAGAGGTGTGTTTAATTCCTATTCAGGATTTATCAGTACCGGTATTCTTTCTGACAGACCGGACGATCTCAGTTTTATGGATATGGGCGGAAAAAAGGTTGGAAATGATACCCAGAATAAACAGTCAATAAAGCTTATAGAAGTATCCGCTCAGGATATTGACGAAGAGCTGGATAATCTTCAGATGCTCATTATAGATGATTATGATACATCAACTCTTAAAAAATCAACGATTACAAAAATAGAAAACTGGACCAGAAATGGCGGAATGCTGGTTCTCGGAACAGGTTCTTCAGCAGAGAAAGTTATATCAGGCTTTGATTCCTCGTTTCTGGATGTCGAGTATACAGGAGATACTTTAGATAATGGGGAGCAGACGAATGATCTTTTTAACTATGCATTTTTTGAACCGGGTCCAAGTTTTTATTATGGAAATTACAGTGCTCTGATAAGTACGACGGCTTCAGGATGTATCGCTGTCATTCCTTACAGATTACGGGATTATAAGGAAGATCCGGATGCGACAAATGTTATTATCCCATCTTATTATAATGATATTCTGGCTGCCAGAATAGAAGATACTTCGGACTACTCAAGCAACATCAGTATATATGATATGAAAAACATGATGAGTTATATGGAGAAGCCGGCAAATACAAGTGCTCCGGTTCTTATCATCATATTGATAGTTTATGTTGTTCTGGTTGGACCAGTTATATATCTTATCTTAAAAGCTATGAAGAAGCAGGAAATTATATGGTATGTGATTCCCTGCATCTCACTTCTTTTTGTGGGCTTTGTATTTATACTAAGCTTTTCTGTAAAAGTCAGAGGCCTTATTTTAAGGTCAGTTTCCATTGTGAATCTGGATACGCAGTCTGAAAATGCGTATATCATGGGTTATAATCCTCGACCTCGTGAATGGAATATAAAAACAAAAAATACATATAAGACAGCAAATGTAATAGCAACAGCCACAGGCTTCAGGGATGATGGAGGTGTTGTCGGTTCAGTTAAAATGGGCGGAGACAATGAACTATCATTTTATCCTTCGGACTCTTTTGATATGGGGGCATTTAATTATTCGGCACCGGCATTGGTTGATGGGCGTTTCGATATAGATGCCCGGGTGGATGCGAACACATTTTTTAATGATGATCTGACCATATCAGGCAGCTCAACAAATACCTCTGAGGCCACTATGATAGCTGATCATCTGGCGGGCACTGTAACTAACAACACGGGAATGAACTTTGATTATGTAATAGTCTGTCTTGGATACAAATATCAGCTGATAGAAGGTTTAAAAAACGGTGAATCCAGGGATATTCTGCTTGATTCCCAGGTGACCTATACCTATTCTTCGGAAATATATGAGGATTTAGCATCAAAGCCGTACAAGGCAAAGAAATATGATGATTCTGCTAGACTTTCGGCGCTGGCACTTGCATATGAAACCATAGGAAACAGCATGAACAATAATATCTCAGAACTGCTGGTTATAGGAGTCAGAGAACAGGACAGTCTTACTGATGAGGATGAGAAATCCTGGATGTGCTGTTACTCAACCGTTAGTGAGCTGTATTAAGGAGGTTTCTTATGCTGTATATTGATAATTTATACAAATATTATGGTAATTTTCCTGCAGTTCAGGGACTGACACTCAGAATACCCAAGGGAGATCTTTTCGGTTTTGTTGGACCTAACGGTGCAGGAAAGACAACAACAATAAGAATAGTATGTGGACTGCTCCAGGCTTCCTCCGGTGAGGTATCGGTAAATGGTATGAGGCGTGGCTCAAGTCATGATGAGATGAAGAAGCTTAAGAAACTGATAGGTTATGTTCCGGACTTCTTTGGTGTATATGATAACCTTAAAGTGTCAGAATATCTGGAATTCTACGGAGCTCTTAACGGAATGAACTATAAGGATATCCAGTCGGTTTCAAAGGACCTTCTGGCATTGGTTAATCTCTCGGATAAGACAGAAAACTATGTAGATACTTTGTCACGTGGTATGAAGCAGAGACTCTGTGTTGCCAGAGCACTTCTTCATAATCCTCAGCTTCTGGTTATGGATGAGCCATCCTCGGGTCTTGACCCTGTGGCGAGAGTTGAGATGAAGGAGCTGCTTATGAATCTCCAGTCCATGGGCAAGACCATTCTGATCAGCTCACATATTCTGGCAGATATATCAGAGATGTGTAATGCGATAGGAATCATGAATCACGGAAGACTTATCGCTGCCGGTAAGATGGAGGATATACTTAAAAGAGGTACTGATTCCAGCAAGCTGATAATCAGTATTCGTTCTGATATGGAGCAGGCAGTAAGACTTCTGCAGGAGAATCCTGAAATAAACATAGAGTCAATAAAGGAAAATGAGATCGTTATAGCCGGAGTTGCAGATGATGCCAGATCAAATCAGCTGATCATGTATATGATGTCTCATGGTGTTATCGTTGGAGGTTTCCATAGAGAAGAGAAGAGTCTTGAGAATATCTTTATGACTATAACGCAGGCGGGAGGTGGAGCAAATGTTTAATCCATTTACAAGTCCCATAATAAAAAAAGACCTGAAGGTTATATCCAGAAGTATGAAGTTTTCCTGGGGACTCTTTGCTTATGAAGCAGTTCTTACAGTGGTTTTTCTTATGAGTCTAAGTGTTATGAATATAACCTCCAGTTACAGTATGGGTATACGTTCGAACGTTGATATTTATTCAGGATATATATATTTCTTTCCTATAGTAGGAGTGACGGAGCTGATCATTATTGCGCTTATTGTTCCAATCATAACCGCTTCCTCCATATCTGGAGAACGTGAAAGAAAAACCATGGATGTTCTTCTTACAACAACTATTTCAGCCCCTGCTATTATTCTCGGAAAGATAGGTTCTGCAGTAATAAGAGTTATGATATTTATCATAGCCAGCCTTCCGCTTCTTTCTTTATCATTCCTTGTTGGGGGCCTTTCATGGCTGACACTTTTTAAATATATATTGCTGGCATTTTTCTTTGCATGCTTTGCAGGAAGTGTAGGAATATTTGCTTCATCGGTATGCAGAAAATCTATAACGGCAATAATTCTTTCTTACGTAATTTACCTTGGTATATATGGACTGCCATTTGTTATCTGGCTTTTGGAATATCTGGTAAATATACAGAGAACGAAATATTATCTGACACCATTTGCATTAATGATAAATCCTGTATTTACTTTTGTGGTATTCTTCACAGGTGATATGTCTAACTACAATGTTCCCGAAGAACTGTTTAATCACTCCCGGGGACTATTGGGATTTATTCTTGGAGAAGGTGTATATATAACCATGTCTCAGTTGCTTCAGCTGGGACTGACTGCAATGTTTGTCTGCTTTGCTGCTATGAGGATAAAACCCGGTAAGAAATAAATGGAATATATCAATCTATTCATTAATAAGGTGCGACTTAAACTGAACAGTCGCAAATTACGAGCCTCCCTGATAAAAGCTATCCTGTGGGGGCTTCTTTCAATGCTTATTATTCAAAGCATAAGTCTATTTGTTCCTTTCTATTATTCACTGTATTATGGAATTTTCATTGTTATCTTTTTTGTATTCGCAGGTATATTTCTTGGAATAAAAGGAAGAGTTGATAATAAACAGGCAGCGATTTATATAGACAGCTTCGGGTTTAAGGAGAAGATCATTACTGCTTACGAGAATCAGAAATATAAAGACAGGGTATGTCAGCTTCAGAGAGAGGATGCCGAACGAACCCTTAGAGCAAATGAGGCTGTAGTAAAAGTAAGAAATGATATTCCCTGGATTCATATGGCCATAGATATGCTGCTCATCATATGCATATTACTTGTTTCCGTGATGGATACTCCTGCCAGAAATAAAGCAAATGAAATGCATATGGCAAGGAAACAGGCAGAAGAGGCGGCTAAAGAGGTAAGTGAGCTTCTTGAGGCATTAGAGAAGATAGATAAGGGAGAACTTAGTGAGGAAGAGATTAAGTCACTGGAAAAAATGATGAAGTCTCTGGAGCTTTCAAAGGAGAATTTTAAGAAAGTAAAAACTAAGAGCGAACTGAACTCAGCTAAAAGCGGGTATGAATATAAACTTAGTGATGTGGAGAATAAGCTTGAGAGTATAGCTAATGGTAAAACAGGAAATGCGTTTAAGAGTATTAAATCTGCTGAGGAAATAGCAAAGAATCAGAAGAATTCTGAACTTCTGGCTTCCAATAATCAAAATAATCAGAACGGTCAGAATGGAGAGAACGGCCAGAATGGACAGAACAGCCAGAATGGTGAAAACGGCCAGAACGGCCAAAATGGCCAGAATGGACAGAACAGCCAGAATGGTGAAAACGGCCAGAACGGCCAAAACGGCCAGAATGGTGAAAATGGCCAGAATGGAGAGAACGGCCAGAACGGTCAAAACGGCCAGAACGGTCAAAATGGTGGAAATGGCCAGAATGGACAGGGTTCTCAGGGCTCCGGTCAGGGAAGTGGCAGTTCAGAAACAGCAAGAGACCATAATCATGATTATGTAAGTATAAATAAAAATATATCCGGAAAATATAATGACAGTGAAAATTCACAGTATTCAAAGGAAAAGAACGGACTTGCCTGGGATGGTGAAAAGGTTCCTTATGATTCTGTAATAAATGATTATAAAAAAAATGCTTATGACAGTATAGAAAAGGGGAAATATCCCGGTTCAGTATCGAATATAATAAAAGATTATTTCTCAGGACTCAGTGAATAAGCTCTGGGATACGACACAAAGTGCCTAGATAACAAAAAGGAGAGGAAAAATGACAGAATTTGAACAGGCTGCCTCAAGAATCAATGAGGTAAAAAAAGAAATATCTAAGGAGATAATAGGTCAGAAGCAGACCATAGATATGGTTCTTATGGCACTGCTTACAGGGGGGAATGTCCTGCTTGAAGGTATGCCAGGACTTGGAAAGACCAGACTGGTACAGACCATAAGTCATGTCTTTGAGATGTCATTTAAGAGAATACAGTTTACTCCCGATCTTATGCCTGCAGATATAACAGGAACAAATATCATGGTAAGAGATGAAAAAGGGAACGGCTTTAAGTTCGAGGCAGGTCCTATATTTGCAAATGTAATCCTTGCCGATGAGATAAACCGTGCTACTCCCAAAACCCAGTCTGCACTTCTGGAGGCCATGCAGGAGCATACAGTTACAGTGGGAGATACTACCTATGCACTTCCTGATCCATTTTTTGTTATTGCAACAGAGAACCCCATAGAACAGGAAGGAACATATCCGCTTCCGGAGGCACAGCTGGACAGATTTGCCATGAAGCTTCTGGTGGAATATCCAACAAAGGAAGAGCTGGCTGCAATAGTTACACTTACAGAAGGCTTTGGCGTGGAGCCTGCCCATAAGATGCTTACAGCACAGGAACTGATAGCTATAAGAAGCATGATACAGCAGATTCCTATAGCAGATGCAGTTCTCGATAAAGCACTTACGATAGTGATGAAAACCCATGAGGATAATAAATATATCAGAGAAGGTGCTAGTCCCCGTGCCGCACAGCACATAGTAAGGACTGCCAAGGCCAGAGCATTTATGAATGGAAGACTTAATGTCGCATTTGAAGATATAGAAGCCGTTACACCGTCGGTTTTGCGCCACAGAATAATACTCAGCTTCGATGCAGTCCAGGATAACGTCAGTGCCGATGATGTGATCAGGGAAATAATGAGGTAATGTAATACATGCAGACTATAGAAATTCAGGAGCTGGAAGCGCTTCGAAACCTAAAACTGAATATTAAAAGAACCGTTTCCTATAACGAAGGCTTCAGAAGATCCAACGCAAAGGGGCGTTCTGCGGAATTCTCAGGTTACAGGGAATACATACCTGGAGATGACATGAGATATGTGGATTGGAATGCCTATGCTCGTCTGGATAAGCTCTATATCAAGGAGTATATGGAGGAAAGAGAAGGCAGGGTAAATATCTATCTGGATACCAGCCGTTCCATGCAGTTTGGCAGCAAACTGAAGAGTACCCTTATGACTGAACTTGCACAGGCTATAAGCTATGTGGCACTTTCAGGAAGGGACAGTGTATATGTAACTGATCTTTCAAGACCTGCAGCGCCCTTCAAGGTTCCTCCGGGAAATATGGGAGTAAAAATGCTGCAGAGATGGCTGGAGGATATAACTCCAAACGGCAGGATAAGTCTTGCAGATGCACTTAAGAAATCCCTTAGGACCGGAGGAGGACTCAGCTTCATAATTTCCGATTTCATGGATGAAAATTTTCTGAGTCAGGAAGAAGAAATACTGAGACTCATGAATTATCGAAAGATGGAGGTCAGACTTCTTCAGATACTATCGAAGGAAGAAATGGAAATAGAGTATACAGGCTCATTCAGGTTCATAGATAGTGAGGATGAGTCAAAGGACGTGAAGCTGACCCTGGAACGAAGTGTGGTGAGAAGCTACACGAAGGAACTTGAAAAATACATCAATGATATAAGTGCGGTGGCTACGAGATATGGTGCGATGTATCACTTGTGTCGTACCGATATCCCTCTTAGAAAGACTATATATGATATTATGCGTTTATAATTGTTTCTGCACCGATATGCAGAACATGATTTGTGATTATATACTCAATGAATCGATAGCTTGATTTTCGTCAAATTCGAAGAGATAGCTTCGCGAGTTATACCGCGAGCGAAATTGTTTGAAGTCCAAATGCCTTCCTTATATGATAAATGGCATTTGGACGAGTTAAAGCCGAGCAGTTTTTAACTCGCAGAAGGTATCTCAAAGAATTTAGAAAATCACTAGCGTGATTCATGAGTATATAATCACAAATCATGTATGAAGAAACGGTAACTAATGTATTATAAGTATGAGGTACTTCCATGACATTTGGTACTCTGATTCCTCTCATTTTTCTGATAGGAATCCCGATTATCATAATCATATATCTGATGAAGCCCAAGGGTACACCCATGGTGATACCCTCTCTTTTGCTGTGGAAAAACGCCGAGAGAAATGAAAAGAGCATGACCTTCTCAAGGAAGCTGATCAGGAATATCCTGATGTTCATTGAGATTGCGGCTCTTCTTTTTCTGATGCTTGCGGCTATGTCGCCGGCAATTAAAAGAGGTGGCGCTCCCAAGGAGAAAGCCTCTCTCATAATCATCGATACCTCCGGAAGTATGCAGTTTAAGACCGGTGAGAATGAAACCAGATTTGATCAGGCCATAAAGGATGCAAAGGATCTGGTGGAAATGTCTTCAGGCTATATGTCTGTGATCACTTCTGCTTCTGAAAATAAACTGATCATAAATTCCAGCAAAGATAAGTCCAGACTCAAAAAACTGCTTACATCTGTTAAGTGCACAGATACCATTTGCAGCCTGACTGAAACTGAAGGTCTGATACAGTCAATCAGTGTCGATAAGGTATATGTTTTTACTGATGGAGAAGGTGCATCAAAGCTGGAAGAAATGAGTCAGAGATATCCCATGGATATTTATGTATATGGAACAGAGACTGACAATGTTTCTATAAGCCAGATGTCCATGAAGCAGACTGATGACGGACTGTATGATATATCAGTTACTTATGCTTATTACGGAAAGCATAAGACTGCATTTGACATATCAGTCTATGATGAGAAAAACAATCTTCTTGATGTCCGTACTATAGAGCTTGAGGAATCGGGGAGCGGATCAATACTGCTTACTGATAAGAAAGTAAGTGGAAGCTACGTCAGAGGTGAGGTATCCCAGGTAAGCTTTAACGTAGATGGAGAAACCTCATATATAGATGGTCTGGATGCAGATAATACTGCCTATGCAGTGATTTCGCAGAAAGCTGAGTATGATGCATATCTTGTTGGTGTGGGAAATGTATTTGTTGAGAAGGCATACCAGGCTGCCACGGGAGATAATCTGATCAAGGTTACCTCAGAGGCAGATATTGAAGATAATAAGAAACTGGTGGCTGTCTATGATGATTCCAGACTTGCTCTTGGCAGCTATTCAAGAATACTTCTGAACTATACCGGTGACAGTGATAAGGAGCTGGAGGGTGGAGTTGTATATGTCAGCTCCCAGGGACTGCTTGGAAGCATATCCGACTTCAGCTTCGGAGCATCAAATCTGAAAAAACTCAATACTCCTGAGTGGGCAGTTCCTTTTATGACAGTGAATGAAGGGACCGAAGAAGAGGCAACTGTTGGTTATTTTGGAGAACATGATGGAATAAGGGAAATCGTTCTCGGCTTTGACGTAAGAGACAGTGAATTTCCTCTTATGGCTGAATTTCCTATATTTATTGCTGATGCAATGAATTATCTTGCTGATGAAAGTGTTCTTGCAGATACCTATATTTATGCCGGAAATGTACCGAAGACGAGACCTGCTGAGGACATAGATAAGTCCTTCTACGAGAGTTTTGACTACGCAGGAATATATAGCTTAGCTGATGAGCATCTGGTGGTAAGATATCCGTCCGTCGAATCAGACGGAACAATTCTTGAAGAGTCCTTTGCATCAGCAGCAGATGGGGACTTTGGTATAAGCTATAGCTCCCTTAGACGTTTCTGTCTTATAATAGCACTCCTTTTGATCATATTAGATCTTATTATTTATGCGCTCAGAAACCGCTTCTATGAGAAGCTTCCGCTTATAGTAAGGATATGCCTTATATTGTTTGTTATTCTTGCCATAGCCGGCATAAGTCTTCCGGGAAAGAAGAGAGGGTGTGCTACTATTTTTCTTGTGGATATGTCTGACAGCAGTCGTCAGAGTCTTCCCGAGATGGAAAAATATCTGAAGGAAACCATAGCAGGGATGCCGGATGGAGACTCCTTTGGAATCGTTACATTTGGCCGTGATGCCATAACGGATCAGTTTGTAGTTTCAGATGCACAGTATCTGGGTATTGCTTCAGAACCAAACAAGGACGCTACAGATATAGAGGGTGCTGTAAGATATGCTTCGGCACTTGTTCCGGATGATAAGTATGCACGTATAGTGATCCTGTCTGACGGTAAGGAAACAGTTGGTGATGTAGCTGAAACTCTGAGCCTTCTTGAGAAAGATGAGATAGAGTTATGCTTTAAGTCCTTTGAGTCAATAGAAGCTCAGGATGTATATATTCAGGCAGCAGACATGCCTCGTATACTTTCCACAGGAGATGAATATAAGCTGAAGGTTACGGTTTTCAGTACCTTTGAAACAGATGCAGTACTAAAGGTTATTGAAGAAAGTGAGCTCAGGTCAGAGACACAGGTTCATCTCACTCCCGGAGAGAATACATTTGTGATCAATGATACAGCAGGGGATCAGTCCATAGAGAAGAGACTGGTGACCATTGAGGCAGCCGGTGATGAGGTTACGGAAAACAATTCTGTTGTTGCAGCAGCTACTGTTGATGCGCCGAAGAGGATACTTCTTATATCCGGACTTCGTGAGGACAGCGCCGGCTTTGAAAATCTTCTTAATTCCCTCAATGTAGATCTAAAAACAGTTTCTGCAGTAAATACGCCTGACAGCCTGGCAGAAATGCTGGAGTATAAAGTGATCATACTTGATAACTGTCATATAGATGATCTTCCAAAGGGCTTCGATGAAAATCTTCAGAGCTATGTCAAGGATTACGGTGGGGGGCTTATTACCACCGGTGGTAAGGAGAGCTATGCTCCGGGAGGTTATAAGGATACCGCACTTGAGAAGATACTTCCGGTAGACTGCCTTCCTAAGGGATATAATGAGGCTCCTGCCCTTGCCATGGTTATGATAATTGACTGTTCGGGTTCCATGTCTTCTTCTGATAGTTCAGGTCGTTCTAAAATAGATGTTGCTGTTGATGCTGCTAAGGAAGCAGTTGATGCCATGAACAGAGATGATCAGGTAGGAGTCCTTACCTTCAGTGATAATTACAACTGGAGACAGCCTATAGTTCATCTAAGTGATAAAGATGCGGTTAAAAAGGCTATAGAAGGAATAGGTATCCAGGGCGGAACAGTGATCAAGCCGGCAGTGATAGAAGCTGCAAACAGCCTTAAAGGCGTGGATTCCGGAGTAAAGCATATCCTGCTTCTTACCGATGGAGAAGGTGAAACAACTAACTTCGAGGATGCCATCGAGCTGATAAACGATAATAATATTACGCTTTCCACCATCGCAGTAGGAAGTGATTCTGATACCAGACTTCTTGAGAATCTGGCAGATGAATGCGGTGGAAGGTATTACTACAGCGATGAATCAACAGATATTCCGAAGATATTTACTGAGGAGGTTTATCTGTCAGGGGATACATATTTTAAAAGTGGTGATTTTACGCTTAGTCAGAATGGAAGCAGTAAGCTGATAGAAGGTTTGTATCAGGATGGGCTTCCGCATATAAACGGATATATCGCTGCTTCGACAAAGACAGGTGCCAGAGAGGTTATATCTACGGATGAGGATGATCCGCTGCTTTCTTCATGGCAGTACGGACTGGGGACAGCCATAAGCTGGATGAGTAATGCCTCAGGAAGCTGGGATGAATCTCTTATCAGAATGGACGACTACGCCGCCATGTGGCGCAGAATGATCGATATGGCCAGCATGGAAGGTGATGCCGGAAATGATACCCTCACATTTAATAAAAGAAGAGGCGTGCTTCAGATAGATTATCAGGCGGCCGAATATTCAGAAAACTCCAAAGTAACAGGTGTATATACAACTCCTTCGGGGGAAACTAAGGAAATAAGTCTTATTTCCGATAATCCGGGAGAATACTCCGCCTCTGTTCCTGCTGATGAAATGGGTGTTTACAGTATAAATATACACAGAACCGAGGGTGATGAGATGAAGGCCTCCAGTACAGCTGTGATGGCAGTTCAATTCTCGGATGAATACAGACGTGATATATCAAATGAGAATCTTGTGAATTTCATAAAGCAGAGTGGGCGTATCCTGGAGAAGGATGATTATGTATTTACCAGGCTTAAGGGTAAACAGAGCAATAGGAAGAATATCACATTTCTCCTTATAGTATGTTCAATAATCCTGCTCATTATAGATATTGTTTTCAGAAGATTTGCGGTAGCTGCCAAGGTAAGATCTCTTGTAGAGAAGCTGGGAATAAAAAGAACGGCAGACACAAAGAAATCAGGAACGAAAACAGCAGGAACGAAAACAGCTGTTAGTAAGAAGGAAAAAATGAAAACTGATTTAAATAATCAGATAATCGATGACGTGATTGATGATTCGGACAAAGATATTATCGGAAACATATCTGATACAGCTGATTCAGAGAATAAGACAGGCAGAACAATTAATAAGAAGCAAAAGAAAAAGAATAAGAAAAATGAAGAAGAAACGGTACCGGATACTCTGGATACCGCTGCTCTTCTTAAGAAGAAAAAGGACAGAAATCTGTAACGAATAATTTTTATATTTATGAAAACAAAAATCGGTCAAAACAGAGTAATTATATACTTTTATTCTTATCAGTTTTGAAGTAAGTTTTATTACAGAGTTATATGACTATGAAAGGGGATTATGATATATGGAGAATTTTACATTTTACTCACCGACATTTTTTGTTTTTGGTAAGGATACGGAAACTCAGGCCGGAGAATATATAAAGCGTTTTGGTGGAAGCAAGGTGCTTATTCATTACGGCGGCAGCAGTGCAAAAAAATCAGGCCTCCTGGACAGGGTTGAGGAATCATTAAAAAATGAAGGAATACCTTATGTTATGCTTGGCGGAGTTAAGCCGAATCCAAGAAGTGGACTTGTTTATGAGGGAATAGAACTTTGTAAAAAAGAAAATGTGGATTTTATTCTTGCAGTTGGTGGAGGAAGTGTTATTGATTCATCCAAGGCTATTGCTGCCGGAACTATTTATGAAGGTGATTTCTGGGATTTCTACAGTGGAAAGCCGATTGAAAATGCGCTTCCCGTTGGTACGATTCTGACCATAGCTGCAGCAGGCAGTGAGGGAAGTCCTGATTCAGTTATCACCAAAGAAGAGGGTATGTTTAAAAGAGGGGCCAGCGGAAATGCTATCCGTCCAAAATTCAGTATTCTGAATCCTGCCCTTACCCAGACACTGCCACCTTATCAGACCGCTGCAGGAATTACAGATATAATGGCACATTTATATGAGAGATATCTTACGAACACAAAAGAAGTTGAAGTGACCGACAGACTTATAGAAGCACTCCTGCTTACCATGAAACATGAAGGACCAAGAGTGATCGCAGATCCGGATAATTATGAAGCAAGAGCAAATATTATGTGGGCAGGTATGATGGCTCATAACAATTCCTGTGGAGTCGGACGAAGTCAGGACTGGAACAGTCATAATATAGAGCATGAGCTTTCTGCACTTTATGATTGTGCTCATGGAGCAGGACTTGCAGTAACAATGCCGGCAGTATTTAAATATGTCATGAATCATGACATATTGCGCTTTGCAAAGGTAGCTGTCCGTGTATGGGGCTGCCAGATGGATTTTGATCATCCCGAGGTGACAGCACTTGAGGGAATAGAAGCATTCAGAAGCTTTCTTATAGCTCTTGGTATGCCTAAGAATTTTGAAGAGCTGGGAGCTAAGGAAGAAGATATTTCAAAGCTTGTTGATGTACTTTGCCGTGGAGACGGACGTCCGGGCACTATATCCGGTTTCGTAACTTTGAATGAGAATGACTGCACTGAAATATATAAGATGATGGTCTAATAAGGAGTAGCAAAATGAAAAAAGCATTATTCATAGGTGGTACAGGTACTATAAGTACAGCAATCGTAAAAAAACTGTCAGAAGACCCGGCGTGGGAGGTCTGGCTGTTGAATCGAGGAAACAGAAAAGAAGCTGTTCCTGAGGGGGTTCATCAGATCATTTGTGATATATCCGACGAGGCTGCAGCAGAGAAGGCTCTTAATAATATGGAGTTTGATGTGGTAAGTGAATTTATCGGCTTTACAAAGGATCAGGTTGAACGTGATTACAGGCTTTTCCAAGGAAAAACAAAGCAGTATATATATATAAGCTCTGCATCTGCTTATAATAAGCCGGCTGCAAGTTATGTCATTACAGAGGGGACAAGTCTTGCAAATC
This sequence comes from Lachnospiraceae bacterium, assembly GCA_900199595.1. Taxonomy (GTDB): domain Bacteria; phylum Bacillota; class Clostridia; order Lachnospirales; family Lachnospiraceae; genus Eubacterium_Q. Next base: position 31,531 of record FZRB01000017.1, read on the forward strand.
CTCATTGGGAGTATTCACGAAATAAGATAGCCTGTGAGCAGTTTCTTATTGAAAAATATCGTGAGGAAGGATTTCCAGTAACCATAGTAAGACCAAGTCATACCTATGATGAGAGAAATGTGCCATTAGGCGTTCATGGAAAGAAGGGCTTCTATCAGGTCATTAAAAGAATGATGGAAGGAAAGCCTGTTATTATTCAGGGAGATGGATCATCACTTTGGACTGTTACTTTTAATAAGGATTTTGCAATCGGCTTTACGGGGCTTATGGGTAACAGACATGCTATAGGTGAAGCTTTTCAGATAACCGGAGATGAAACTCTGACCTGGAATCAGATATATCAGACTATAGCAGATGCTCTGAATGTTGAACTGAAGCCTTACTACGTTGCATCTGAATACCTTAGTTCGGTGGGAGATAAGTATGGCTTTGATTTTGAGGGCAGCCTTACCGGAGATAAGTCGGTTTCGGTTGTTTTTGATAACAGCAAGCTGAAGCGGGCAGTTCCCGATATGAAGACCACAGTAAGATTCGATCAGGGAGTAAGAATAGCTCTCGATTATGTTCTTTCACATCCTGAGTGTCAGGTGGAAGATCCTGAGTTTGATGAGTGGTGTGACAGGGTAATAAATGCTCTGGAGGAATCAAAGAAAAGTATATAACTCAAAAAAGTGCCTGTAATATAAACAGGCACTTTTTTCTATTCAGGATTATTATCTAAGAAGGATTATTAAGATATTCAAAACTCAGCATTGTTATATCATCAAACTGAGGTTCATCTCCGGCGAATTCATCCACATCATTTTTCATGATACTTATCAGCTCGCCGTTTTCAGTTGCTTTATTATTGTTCAGTACGGTAAGCATTCTGTCTGTTGTATAACGCGCTCCATCGCTTCGTTTCGCTTCAACTAAACCATCAGTGTAAAGGAATATACGATCACCGGATTTCAACGTGAAATAATATTCAGGGAATTCCATTCCCGGTAAGAAGCCGATTGGAGAACCATGCTGAAGCTTCTCGATTCTGTAATCATCGCTGCTATGCATGATGGCCGGATAATCGTGACCTGCATTACATGCATTTACTTCACCGGTTTCAAGATCCACAATTCCAAGCCAGACCGTTACAAACATTCCCGTAGGATTTTTTTCTGATATAGTTGCGTCAACATTTGAAAGGATTTCTGATGCACTTCCACCCAGTCTTGCGCGGGATTTGATCAGAGTTTTAGTTATTGCCATAAACAGGGCTGCACCTATTCCTTTATCTGATACATCGGCAACAAGTATTGCTATATGATTATCATCAATCATAAAGAAATCATAGAAATCGCCACCGACATTCTTAGCCGGAAACATCTTAGCCTGCACATCATATCGCCTGTCTTCTTTAATGATTATATCCTTTTCAGGCAGCATTCCCTGCTGTATCTGTGATGCAAGAGAAACCTCATAAAAAACTCTCTCCTTATCTCTGGTCATGGTTGTGATTTCGTTAATATTATTTATTGTATCTGATTCCATTTTCTCAAGAGCTGATGCCAGTTCTTTTATTTCAGCTATCGGTCCGACTTTTTTACGAAGATTGAGATCGTCTATTTTGGTTGTTTCACTTGCAAATCTTTTTGCTTCTTTGGAAACAACTTCGATAGGTGTAATAATTCTTCTCTTTATAAGGTACAGGCATATGAAAGTAATAATTATAAGAAATATAATAGTAACTCCTACTACACCCTGGATAAAGTTTCTTCTGGAAAGTAAGAATTCACTCATGCTTCTCTCAGCACATAGAATACATGTAACTTTATCTGTTTTTTTGTAATTTTCGTCTGTTCCGTATATTGGGACCATAGCAGTAACATAGGCGTCTAAATTGCTGGCATCTCCTTTTGGAAGTATTATTTCCTTTTCTGAGCCTCCTTCAAATATTCTTTTATATGCATTCGCAAAATCATCTGAAGCAGTTTTACATCTTGTATTTAGTTTTCGTGTTTCCCGGTTTAAGGATGGGTTTGGACAGTCAATAATCAAGGTGTAATTCTTGTAGTCATCATCCGGAATTATCACATAGTAGGCTGAGAGTTTCTGCGTCTTCATAATTTCTCTTAAAGTACTCTTAGTGAAGACGTAATCATAAGAATAAGTATTATAAAGGAAGGAATATAGTTCTTCGTAGTAATCCTTGTCATTTTTATCAGGAAATACAGTGTTTAACAAATACTGTGCATTTAACAATTTTTCTTTGTCAATCTGATTGATTTCCTCATCTGTAACTCCCATTTTATCTATCATATTTTTGTAAAAATCCTCAGATGCAAAGTCCTCGCTCGTAAGCTCAGGCCAAACAGTTTCTTCAAAGTGATATAGTTTTTCAAGAAGGTCAGCTCCCATGGCATTCCATAAATCTACATTATCAATACCTGTTACATTCTGAGAAGCTACCATAGCTGATTTATATGTGGAATCAAGATATTCCTGAGAGTAGGAGGTCATAAAACCCCAATATCCAATAAGTCCGACAGTGGCAGCAAGAACTAAAAAAGCGAGAACTAAAAGACTTGCAGTGCTGACATATATATTTGATCTGATTTTTCTGTTAAGATTTTTAAGAAATTTCAATTTTTATCTCCTGGAAAATATTCCTGAAAGCAGGAATGTTTTATATTTGAACCTTATGATATTGTACCATTTATACCCCAAAGTTCCAACTGAAAAATAGTTAAAACTATATGTAAAAGAACTGGATGGCAGATGAGAAAAAGATGATATATAAGAAATATTTTATAAAATACTTTGACGGAAGATACAATAACGGATATCATTATAAATTATCTATAATTCAAAAGAGGGGATAATCTGATTATATGAAAAAGCTTTTTATAGCCGAGAAGCCTTCAGTGGCACAGCAGTTTGCCGATGCCCTTAAGGTTAAGGGTGCAAGGAAGGATGGCTATCTGGAGGATGATAATTACATAGTGACCTGGTGTGTTGGACATCTGGTGGGGATGAGCTATCCCGATGCTTATGATGCGGCTCTGAAGAAGTGGTCTTTTGATACGATTCCTTTTATTCCCGATACCTATAAGTATGAAGTGATTCCGGCTGTAAGCAAGCAGTTTAATGTTGTAAAGGGACTTCTCAACAGAGATGATGTTGAGACCATATATGTCTGCACCGACTCAGGACGTGAGGGAGAATACATATATAGACTTGTGGATATGCAGGCAAAGGTTCCCGCTGATAAGGACAGAAGAAGGGTCTGGATAGATTCACAGACAGAGGAGGAAATCCTGAGAGGAATAAAGGAGGCAAAGCCTCTTTCAGAGTACGATAATCTGGGCTGCTCAGCATATCTTCGTGCCAAGGAAGATTATCTGATGGGAATCAACTTTTCCAGGGCGCTTACCCTTAAGTATTCCTATCCCGTAAAGCAGTATCTCGGTACTGACAAATGTGTCATCGCAGTGGGACGTGTCATGACCTGTGTCCTGGGAATGATAGTCAAGAGAGAACGCGAGATAAGAGAATTTGAGGTGACACCTTTTTACAGGGTCATAGCAAAGGTTGGAAAGAAACCCGAGGAGGCTGATAATACAACATTATTCACAGCTGAGTGGAAGGCAGTTGAGGGAAGCATATACTATGGCAGTCCTAAACTGTATAAGGAAAATGGCTTTAAGGATAAAAAAGATGCCGAACAGCTGATTGAATATCTTGATAATCCTGTTCCGGTTGAGCTGAAGATAAAGAGTATCACAAAGAAGACAGAGAAGAAAAATCCTCCGATGCTGTATAACCTGGCAGAGCTTCAGAATGACTGCTCCAGGTTTTTCAAGATCAGCCCTACAGAAACTCTGAATACAGTTCAGGAACTTTATGAAAAGAAACTGGTCACTTATCCCAGAACGGACGCCAGAGTTCTTTCTACGGCTATAGCAAAGGAGATACATAAGAATTTAAGCGGGCTTTGTAATTATGACAAGGTTGCACCTTTTGCTCAGAATATAATTAACCAGGGCGGATATAAAGGGATTGTCAAATCAAAATATGTTAATGATAAGCTGATAACAGACCACTATGCCATTATTCCGACGGGTCAGGGGCTTGGACAGCTTGGCAAGCTGAGCTCTATTCAGGTCAAGGTGTATGAACTTATAGCCAGGAGATTTATTTCTATATTCTATCCTGCGGCAGAGTATCAGAAGGTGAGTATAGTCCTGACGAGAAAAACAGAGGAATTCAGTGCTTCCTTCAAGCTTCTTGTGAAACCCGGATATCTGATGGTGGCTGATCCAAATTATGGAAAGAAGAAAGAAACTTCTTCCAATGATAAGGAAGCATCTCAGGAAGATACGGATTCAGATAAGGGAGAGGATAATCAGCCTTTGGGTGAAGAACTTATGGAATATATATCCTCGCTCAGAAAGGGGAGTACGCTTTCCTGTAACGGTTTTGAAATAAAGGAAGGAAAGACCAGTCCGCCAAAGAGATATACTTCAGGCTCCATGATCCTTGCCATGGAAAATGCAGGTCAGCTGATAGAGGATGAAGAGCTTCGTGAACAGATAAAGGGAAGTGGAATAGGAACCTCAGCTACAAGAGATTCGATCATCACTAAGCTGGTAAACAACAAATATATAAGCCTCAACAAGAAGACTCAGGTGCTTTCTCCGACTTTCCTCGGGGAAATAATATACGATGTTGTACTTTACTCAATTAATGGTCTTCTGAGAGCAGATCTTACAGCAAGCTGGGAGAAAGGACTGACGGGAGTCGCTGACGGAAGTGTTACTGAACAGGAATACATGAATAAGCTTTCTGATTATGTGGTAAAGTATACAAATGCGGTAAAAAGCGTGCGTAATCAGAATCAGATGCATATTATCTTTGATAAAACTAAACCATATTACGTTAAGAAAAAATAGTGTTGCACTTTTGTTGTACAAATTATAGTATCTTATTAATGGGGTATAGTGCCTACATCCGGGGAAACTCGGATGTCATACTTTAAATTAAACAATAAGGAGGTTTTTATATGTTAAATATCGAAAAGAAAACAGAGGGGAAAGCTTTAGATCTGATAATTTCAGGAAGAGTTGATACAACAACTGCTCCTGAGCTGGAAGCTGAAGTAAAGAATAATCTTGAAGGAATAGAAAGTCTTGCATTTGATTTTGCAGGAGTTGATTATATCTCATCTGCAGGTCTCAGAGTGCTTCTTTCTGCACAGAAGATAATGAATAAGCAGGGAAGCATGGTTATAAGAAACTGCTCAAATAATATAATAGAAATCTTTGAAGTGACAGGTTTTTCAGATATTCTGACTATAGAGGAGTAATACTAAATGAAGAAATCTCAGGAAATTAAAATAGTAAGTAATGGTGAGGACCTGCTGGAGATATTTAATGAAGCTGAAGATTTTTCCCGAAGCATCAATCTATCAGAGAAAGATGCTTTAAGAGTAAGACTTTTAGCTGAAGAAACCATGTCCATGATCCGTACTCTTACGGGAGAGGTTGTGCTTACCATATCATTTATCAATCAGGATGATGAGTGCATTATACAGGTTGAAACGGATACTAAAATGAACATGTTGAAAAAGGAAGATATCCTTTCTTTATCAGCTTCAGGAAAGAATATTTCTGCAGTCGGAATCATGGGAAAAATCAGGGATGTTTTTGAAACTGCCTTTATGATGCCGACCGGAGCAGCCTTTTCAGATTACTGTACATCAAACATGATGATGGGTATGCCGATAGATACATATTCAGGACAGCTGATGGATAATGTTTATTGGACACTGGAGGATTATCGGAATAGTGTGGAAGCAGATGAGAATCCGCAGAAGCATAAGGAATACTGGGATGAATTGGAAAAGTCAATAGTTTCCAATATAGCGGATGATGTCCAGGTTGGTGTAAAGGGTAATCATGTGATAATGAATATTATTTATAAGCTGACAGGTGGTTGACAAAATATATTGTCAAGCTGACAGGCGGTTGACTAAATATATTTGACAAGAACCCGGTTCCGCATTATAACTATGTAGGAGATTAAGTTTCATCCTAACAGTAAAGGATATAGGATATGAAGCAGGGAATCATAGTAGTAAACCATGGAACTTCAGATTTTGATGCTCGTCAGAACACCATAGAAGAGTTCATGCTGTCTATAGGAGACAGATTTGAGGATGCAGATATATCGAGTGCCTACACTGATGGTGAAGTAAGGCGCAAGCTTCGTGAGATCAGCGGTGAGAAGATACAGAATGTAAAAGCCGCTGTTCTTTCTATGAAAGAAAGAGGTGTGACACATTTATCTGTTATTACCACTGATATGATAGAGGATTCCGGTCATAAAAAGATCAGAGAAGAGGTAAGCTCCCTTGCGGGGCTTTTTAGAGATGTAAGAATAACTAAGCCGCTTCTCTCAGATAAGAAGGATTCTGATCTGGCTGCAAGAGCATTCTTCAGTGCATTTAATGAGACAGTAGGCGACGATCATCTGGTGGTAATCGCCTGTGATGACAGGACTGTTTATGAAGATCAGGAAAATGATTTTTTAATGGATGAGGTATTTGATAAGCCTCTTGAATGTCTGGAGGAATCTCTCAGAGGATTTATTAAGAACAGCTATGTTGCATCCATAAGCGGAAAAAGAAAGCTTTATAAGGTAATTAAAGAGATTAATTCCATAGAGGATGGCAGGAAGAAAAGAATAGTCCTTGTTCCATTGGAGTTTATTGCAGGAGAAACCATAGAAAATGAAGTATCCAGGAATCTTCCGGAGCTGATCGAAAGACTCAGGGAAGAAGACTATGATGTGGAAGTGATTTTTAAAGGGCTCGGTGAATACGATGCCTTCCAAAGACTATATTTAAAACATCTCTATGATGAACGATAGTGACAAACGGAGAATAAAATGAGAATCATAATTGCAGGCTGCGGAAAGGTGGGTCAGGCTCTTGCCATGACGCTTACCGACAGCGGTCATGAAGTAACTGTTATTGATAAGAATCAGGATGCTATGCTGACTGTGACTAACAGTGCCGATGTTATAGGCTATCAGGGAGACTGTACAAGTATTAAAACTCAGCTTGATGCAGGAATAAAAAAGGCTGATCTCCTTATAGCAGTGGCAGGTGACGATGAGATTAACATGCTTGCCTGTCTGATAGCAAGAAAGACAGGTCATACGCATACTATAGCTAGAATCAGAAGACCTCAGTATACTGATGAGATTGGTTATATAAGAGAAGAGCTGGGACTGTCCATGGCTATTAATCCTGAGAGGGTTGCAGCAGCTGAAATGGCAAGGCTGATACAGATTCCATCAGCTCTCGAAGTGGACACATTTGCAAAAGGAAGAGTAAGTCTGATAGGTATCAGAATTCCAGATGATTCTGTGCTGGACAATCTTCAGATAAAGAATCTGTCCAAAAAGGTTACATCCAATGCGCTTATATGTGTTACGGAGCATGAGGGTGAGATAATCATACCTAATGGTGATACCGTACTTTCAGCGGGAGATAAAATGTCGGTTACACTGCCTCTTCCGGAGGTAAGTGATTTCCTGAATAAAATAGGAATACGTGCAAAGAAGATTAAAAGTGTTATGATAGCCGGTGGTGGAACTACCGGTTTCTATCTTGCCCAGAAACTGATATCACATAAGATAAATGTTAAGATAATTGAAAAGGATTCTGAGAGATGTGAAGAGCTGGCAGGACTTCTTCCTAAGGCAATGATCATATGCGGAGATGCAACAGAGAAGAATCTTCTCCTTCAGGAGTCAGTAGACAGCATGGATGCAGTATGCTGCCTCATGCATCAGGATGAAGCTAATATACTTCTTTCATTGTTCCTGGATAAGCTTAATCCGAAGATAAAGGTTATTACACGTGTTCACAGAAATTCATATGAGGATCTTGTTACAGAGCTTCCTGTTGGAAATATAATCAGTACAAAGGCTATTACTACTGATTATATAGCCGGATATGTAAGGTCTATGCAGAATTCCATAGGCAGTGAGGTGGAAGCACTGTATCAGATAATGAATAATAAAGTGGAAGCGCTGGAGCTTGCGGTTGGTCAGGATTTTGAATATGCAGGAACAGAGCTGAAGGATCTTGATATAATAGATAATACTCTGATATGCTGTATAAACAGACAGGGAACTATCATCAGACCCGGTGGACGTGATAGTCTTGAGATAGGTGATAGTGTTGTGGTTGTTACAACCAATAAGGGACTTAACAGTATTCATGAGATTGTAAGGAAGTAGACAGATGAACTCGAAGGTAATTGTATATACCATAGGAAAGATACTCAAGCTTGAAGGGTTTCTTTTTGTTATACCTATACTATTCGGTGTTTACTATTCAGAGAAAGCAACTATAAGTCTTTGTATAGTTGCTTTTTTGTCTGTTGCTGCGGGCTTTTTACTCAGTATCAAGCCGCCTGAAAAAAAGTCTATTCGTGCAAGAGAAGGACTGGTGATCACAGGTCTTACATGGATCATTCTTAGTATAGTTGGTTCACTTCCTTTTATTTTTGCAGGTGCAATCCCTTCTTTTACAGATGCGGTTTTTGAAACGGCCTCAGGCTTTACAACTACCGGTGCAAGCATCATTACTGATCTGGAGGCTGTACCAAGATGTCTTCTGATGTGGAGAAGTCTGACTCACTGGATAGGTGGAATGGGAATACTTATGTTTATGCTGATTTTTATTCCATCAAGTGCCGATGAAATGAACATCATGAGAGCAGAAAGCCCGGGACCTTCAGTAGAAAAAATGGTTCCGAAGGTAAGAGAGACTGCTCTTATTCTGTACAGTATTTATTTTGTTATGACAGTAGTACTGATACTTGCACTTGTTATTGCAGGTATGCCTTTTTTTGATAGTGTCTGCCTGTCCTTTGGAACAGCAGGTACCGGAGGATTTGGTGTTCATGGCGACAGTATAGCAGGCTACAGTCACGCATGTCAGACAATCATTACCATAGGAATGGTTATGTTTGGTGTGAATTTTAATCTGTACTGTCTTATAGTTATGAGAAAATTCAAGGATATCTTACATTCGGAAGAAGTTATAAGTTATCTGGTTATATATTTTACAGCGACAATCTTAGTTTCCATAGGAACCTTTAATACATTAATTAATTCTTTGGGATGGGACGGAGCGGCAGGTTTTGATAAGCTTTCTGAAGCTATTCATCATTCTGCTTTTCAGGTAGCTTCCATCATGACAACCACCGGTTATGCAACTACAGATTTTAATCTGTGGGCAAGTATGCCTAAGGCAGTTATGGTATTTATTATGTTTATCGGAGCCTGTGCCGGCAGTACCGGAGGCGGTCTCAAGGTTTCCAGATGGATACTTTATAATAAACAGATATATCACGAGATTGAAAGGCTCATACATCCGAATGCTGTTACAAAGGTAAGGCTTGATGGTAAGGTAGTGGATGATAAAACTATCAGGACCGCAAATGTATTCCTGATGGCATTTGTATTCCTGTTTGTTTTTTCTCTTATAATCATCAGCTTTGATGGATTTGATCTTATAACATCCTTTACGGCTATAGCGGCAACCATTAATAATATCGGACCCGGACTGGGAGAGGTAGGACCACTGGGAGGCTTCTCTAATTTCGGTATTCTTTCGAAATGGGTGCTGATAGTTGATATGATAGCAGGCCGTCTGGAGTTGTTCCCGATACTTATTATGCTGTCACCAAATACCTGGAGAAAAAAGTAAAAAATGCAGAAAGATTTTATAAGTGAAAGAAAAAAGAAAATGCAGTCGGCGCAGCTGATACCCTTAAGCTTTCTTTTGGCTATCGCAGTCGGAACTATACTTCTGATGCTTCCGTTCTCCACGGTTGAGGGAGAGAGCACGGATATAGTGACGGCTCTGTTTACTGCTACAACATCTATATGTGTTACAGGTCTTGTGGTGGTAGATTCATTTGCACACTGGACACTCTTTGGAAAAATTATCATTTTGATCATGATTCAGCTGGGAGGTCTGGGAATCATATCCGTTACATCGATACTCATGCTGGCTATTCATAAGAGATTTTCTCTTGAACAGTCTATAGTTCTTCACGACGCATTTAACCTCAGTACTGTGTCGGGACTTATGAAATTTCTCGCGGGTGTTTTCAAAGGAACCTTCTTAGTTGAGGGAATCGGTGCACTTATTTATATGATTGTTTTTGTGCCGAAGTTCGGCCCTGTGGGTATATGGTATTCGTTTTTTACATCTATATCGGCGTTCTGTAATGCAGGTATAGATATACTTGGGCCGGACAGCCTGATAAGCTACAACATGAATCCAATCATCATTATCAATACAAGCCTTCTGATAATACTTGGTGGTCTCGGATATGTAGTGTGGTTTGATTTTTCAAAGGGCATCAGTGAGGGAATTAAAAAAGGCTATTCACTTTATCTTATATTCAGAAGAGTAAGTGAGCATTCCAAGCTTGTCATTAAGGTTACAGCATTTCTTATTCTGGTGGGAGCTCTCGGAGTGTTCCTGATGGAATATTCGAATCCCGATACTATAGGAAATATGTCCTTTGGCGGAAAAGTCATGAACAGTCTTTTCCAGTCCATAACCTTCAGGACAGCGGGATTTGCGGCTGTACCGCAGGATAAGCTTACAGAGGGAACCTGTGTTATGGGTCTGCTTTGGATGTTTATAGGTGGTTCTCCTGTGGGTACTGCAGGTGGTGTAAAAACCATAACATTTTTCTTCTGTTTCTTAAATACTATTTCATTCATCAGGAACAGAAATGAAAATGTTGTCTGCGGCAGAAAGGTAACCTCAGATATGATACATAAGGCATCGGCCATTGTGTCAGTGAGCGTGCTGGTTACATTTATACTTTTGATACTGCTTGTCTGTGCAGAGGATGTGAATCTGCTGGATGCATCGTATGAGATGTTCAGTGCCACAGCTACGGTAGGTCTTTCCAGGTGCCTTACACCTTCACTTCATACCGGTGGCAGACTGATAGTTATAATTGCGATGTACCTTGGAAGGATAGGTCCTATATCCATGGCTCTGTTCTTCAACCAGGGTGGAAATAAAGAGAGAAACAATATAAGCTTTGCGAAGGGTAACTACTTCGTAGGATAGGAGTAAATAATATGAAACAGGTTGCTGTACTTGGACTTGGCCGCTTCGGAAGAAAGCTGGCTGTAAGTTTATATGAAAACGGAGCTGACGTTATGGCAGTGGATAAAAATGAGGATATCGTTGAGAACATATCCGGCAGTGTGACCTATGCCATAAGAGCAGATATATCTAATGCAGAGGCGCTTAAAGGATTGGGCCTCGAGAATATGGATACGGTAGTTGTGGGAATCGGCTCAGAGCTGACCTCCAGCATCATGGCAGTTATGGTTTCAAAGGAACTTGGCGTGCCGTATGTGGTTGCGAAGGCTTCCGATGAAAGAATGGGTGCAATACTAAAGAAAATCGGTGCAGATAAGATCATATATCCTGAGGAGGAGACCGGTGAAAGAACCGCAAGGATACTGACATCAGATTCCTTTATGGAATTCTTCGATATAGACAGCAATCTCTGTATACTGGAGATGAAGCCTAAGAAAGAATGGCTGGGCAAAAATCTCATAGAGCTGAACCTTAGAGAAAAGTATAAAATAAACGTAGTGGCAATAAAGGATGATAACAAGATGAGTTCCTTCGTAGATCCAAAGAAACCGCTGGAGGATGATATAACACTCCTTGTCCTTACAGAGAAAAAAGATCTGAAAAAACTAAACTAAAAATATGACACTAGCGAACCAGGTTCACTAGTGTCATATTTTTTATGTAAACCATATTCCGAAATGTTTTTAACTAAATTCTATGACAGATGTTCGATTCCGTCGTAGGTAAAGTTCATTCCTGTTATACCACCTGCGGATACAAGGCCGTCCAGCTGTACCTTTGCCTTGCAGAATGGACATTCATGTGAATTATAGGATGCATAGCCCTCAATATCCTTTAAGTGGAATATTGTATGAACATCATATCCCTGAACATTCTCGATAGCTGAGAAGATAGCAGATATACCTGCAATGGAGCCACCGTAATACTTTATACACTCTATAGCCTGACCTGTGGTGTGACCTGTAGTAGCAGTAGCAAGAAGCAGAAGTACGTGTCTGTTTCTGATCATCGGAATAACGTCATCCTTGAAGGTGAGCTGGCCCACTGAGTTAACTTCAGGAGTTGTGATGTACATGGTATTATGCTGATTCATGGACATGATTCCCGACTCGGTGAGTGCGTCAGCAAGATAAGCACCGATTACATTTGTTCCGTCTATGCATACGATAGTATCAACGATGGTTGTTGCAAGATATTCCTGACTCATTGACTTAGCAACGGCCTTAGCCTCGTTAGCTCTGGCCTTAAGAGTTGTAAGATCAATGTAGTAATTGATATGTGAAGAAGTAGTTGCAAAATGTCCCTGAATAACCTTGAGATTGATAAGGTTATTATATGGAGAATTAATCTTGAAAGTCTGCATTTTATAAACCCCCTTTAATAAACTTCTAATCCATATGTCATTGGGTATAAATACACCCACAAAAGATTATACTAACATTTTTGAATATTTACAAGAACCTACCGAATTCAAATATACTAAAAAATGGTTTTTTGTTATATGGAAAAATAATATAGCACTATCTATGGTTTGATGATAAAATATGGAAGGTGAATTACTATTCATATAATATGAGATATTCAATCTATGAAGGTGACTTATGCAAAAAATAGGAATTGGGTATGAAAACTATAAAGAGTTTATTGATAAGAATATGTATTACATAGATAAAACGTTTCTTATTAGGGATATTGTGGAAAAGGGTGGCAAGGTAACACTTTTTACCCGTCCACGTCGTTTTGGAAAGACGCTTACTCTTTCCATGCTTAGAACCTTCTTTGAACTTGAGTATGATTCTGTTGGAAATGTTGTTGATAACAGAAGATATTTTGAATGTAAGAAGATTATGGATGCTGGTGACAAAATCTTATCCATGATGGGACAATATCCGGTTATTAATCTTTCGCTAAAATCAGCAAAACAGGTCGATTTCAGAACTGCTTTTCTCAAGCTCCGAAGTGAGATAGTACATGAATTCAGAAGACACGATTATCTTAAGAATTCTTCGGTATTGAATGAAGAAGAAAGACAGGAATTTAAGAAATACTCAGCTTTTCTGGATGAACTTAAAATCGATAGTTCTGAAAAACTTCAATCAGAAGTGGGTAGGTTTGCAATAGCACTAAGGGATCTATCAGGTTATTTAAAAAAGCATCATGGTAATAATGTCATTATACTTCTTGATGAATATGATGTTCCTCTTGAGAATTCATATTATGCTGGGTTCTATGATGAAATGGTGGCATTTATCCGCTCACTTTTTGAATCTGCCCTTAAGACAAATGATGCGCTTGAGTTTGCTGTTGTGACGGGATGCCTTAGAATAAGTAAAGAAAGTATCTTTACAGGTATGAATAATCTGAAGATTAATTCAATCAGAGATTATGGCTTTTCTGAAGGATTTGGATTTACACCAGAAGAGACTGAGAAGATGCTTGAAGATTATGGCATAGACGATAAAATAGAAGAGGTAAGAAAGTGGTATAACGGATATATATTCGGTGAAAAGGAGATATATAATCCATGGAGTGTCATAAGCTATGTTTATTCGAAGGTAATAGATAAAAGACAGTTCCCTGAACCATACTGGGCAAATACATCATCAAATCAGATAATAAAGGATATGGTTCTAAATGCTGATGAAACCATGAAGAGTGAACTTGATACTCTGATATCCGGTGGAACAATAGAAAAGAAAATACATGAGGATATAACCTATGGAGATATCCATGAATCAGAGGATAACCTTTGGAATTTCCTGTTCTTTACAGGCTATATGAAAAAAGTGTCTGAAAGACTTGAAGGCGAAGATGTATATATAACTATGAGTATCCCTAATGTGGAGATAAGGAGTATATACAAAAATCAGATTAGAGGCTGGTTTGATAAAATTGTAAAAGCATCAGATCACTCAGTATTGTATAAAGCTATTTTGTCAGGAGATACTGAAGCAATGGCAGACTATTTAAGTGGTCTGCTTGAAAAAAGTATCAGTTATTTCGATAGTGAAGAAAGCTTTTATCATGGATTCTTCCTATCTCTTCTTTATGGAGTTCCGTCATATTCGGTAAGATCAAACCGTGAAGAGGGGAATGGAAGAACTGATATAGTTTTGTATCCTAACAAACCAAAAGATTCGGCCATTATTTTTGAGCTTAAGGTCAGGAAGAAATTCAATGAGATGAAGGATGGTCTAGAAGAAGCTTTTAAACAGATACATGACCAAAAGTATGCAGAAGGTGTACTGGACGACGGATATGCAGGAGCTAAATCTTATGGAATCTGCTTTTGCAAGAAGAGCTGTATAGTAGGAGAATATCCAGGAGAATAAAAGCAATACCGCTATATTATATTTTTGTTCTTTTATTTTTGAAACTTATTTTATGAGAAGAGAGGGTAAAAAAATGACAAAAAGAAATTGTGCTATTATGAAATTTGCTATTTTATTAATTATCATTATAGTTATGGGATTAATGCATAGCGTATCAGCAAGAGCGGATGGTGATGACGGGTATTCTGTAACATTCAAAACAGAATATAGCCATTTTTTGGTTGATGGGCAGTTAACAGATACAAATACATGTAAATGCTATGATGAAGAGCTTCCATATTTTGGCTTATATGGATTTAAACATAGTTGCGTTTCGAATGGAAAGTATTGGTATTTTAAGAGTGATTTTGGGGTAACTTCTGGCGGTTTACAAGACGGGGCAACAAATGGAATGGTTTTTGTTGGATGGAAAATCAGGGGCGGAGATGAAACGATTTATAAATATGAAGACGAGATATTTAAACTTGAGATAAATGAAGATATTATTTTAGATGCTGTATGGGAAAAAGCGTGTAACGTTACTATGCATACAGATGTTTGCGGTTATAAACATCAAGGTAAAAACTATAGAACTCTTTTAAGAGTTTTTCCTGAGGGAAAATATAAGGTTAATGCTTATTCCTTTGTTGAAGAATATACAGATGAATATGATGAAGATCCGGAATATAATGATACTCTGAATTATTCACATGATCAGCTTCCTGAAACATATGGAAAATACATTTTTAAGGGATATAAAATTGAGGGTGAAGGAGATACTATATATAAGCCTGGAGATATAATAGATTTAGACAAAGATATAACACTGATAGCTGTATGGGATGAAGGTGTTATAGTTACAATAGATACTGAAGGAGAAGGCTGGTTTGGGCGTACATTTAATGGTGTTGGAATTACTAAACGTACAGGCTTATTTAAGAAAAACTCAAGATGGTTTTTTCCTAATGATGGTGAATATGATTATGGATTAGAATATGATTATTATGCTGATGATAATGATTACGATAATGATTACGATTATGATTACGATAATGATAAATTTGATTATGTGTTGCCTGAAGAAGCAGATCCTGAAGATGATGGAATATATCAAGCCCATGCGCTGCCTAGAAGATATGATGGATATATATTAACAGGCTTCAAAGTAAAGGGATCCTCTGATGAAATATATAGAACAAGCTATTTATTGACAGATGAGGATGTAACATTTGTACCTGTATGGGAGAAGGGATCACTGATAACATACGATGCAAATGGAGGCAGGTTTAAGGACTATATACCTTGTTTCGGTGAGACAGAGACAGAAAAACATCAGTCAACACATAAAAAAAGGGATTATTATCTTAGTGAAGGTCCTGATCCGAGAGTTAATGAATATGCATTTGAGACTATTTTATATGGAAGTGATGACCTCGAAAAAGAAGGACAGGTATTTTATGGTTGGAGAAAAAAGGGTTCAGATAGTGATACATTATATGAAAGGTCATTTTATGTAGAGGGTGATACTACCTTTGAAGCTGTCTGGGGTGAACAGGCGACGCTTTATTTTGATCCTAATGGTGGAGAATGGTCATATGATGATGAAGAGGATTATATAAATGAAAATGGCCTCCATACAGAATTTATTCCTAAAGGAAAGGAAGTTGATTTTCCTTTACCACGTTATTCCCCGCATAAAGATGGTTATATTTTTGAAGGCTGGAGACGGGTTGATGATAACAGTGAATATACGAGCTATTATGATAGTATTGAATCAGATAAGGATCTGACTTTTAAAGCTATCTGGGCTGAAACCTGTACTATTACAATGGATTTCAACGGTGGATATTATGATTATCATGGATTTGACGGGGATGATCATTATGATTGCTTTATATATGGTCCTGATGAATACAGTGATGATATAGGTTATTATAAGCCTAAAAGATACTATACTATTGATATGATGACATCGAAAGGATATTTGCTTAATACTGAAACTATAAGCTATAGGATTTATGTTGAAGATAAATATTATATAAAGGGATGGAGTACAAGTAAAAACGGAGAACCTAAATGGGAGTTTACTCCAAATGGGGATATGACATTATATGCTATCTGGGCAGATTTGAAAACTGGTGAAATAGTAAATCTTGGAGGTTCAGAATCTGCTGCGACTCCTACTCCTTCAAAAGCACCTGTTTCAACGCCTACAGTTAATCCTACTTCTATACCAACAACACCGGGGTTTACGCCAACATTAGCTCCGACAGTGAAACCGACAGTAAAACCAACAACATATCCAGCAACATCAACTGTAAAACCAACACCCGTACAGGATTCAGCGGATAAAAACAAGACTACATTCAGTATAAAAAATAAGGCGGTAGTTAAGCAATCAGCTAAAATAAAGATTAAAGATAAAGATAAAATCAAGAAGATTACCCTTAACGGAAAGAGTATTAAGATTAAGAAGAACAAAAAGACTATTACCATTAAGCTTAAATCCAGTAAAAAACTTCTTAAAGGAAAAGGTAAATGGAATAAGTTAGTTGTTACTGATGCCAAGGGTAATAAGAAAACAATCAAGTTTAAGACAAAATAAACTACTGATTTACTGAAGTGGTTTTATAGAAATTAGTATAGCACTGTCCATGTTTTGATGATAAAATGACATAAGTGTCAAAAATCAAAATATGGATAGTGTTTTTTGTTAAGGAAAAGGATAAACAGTGGTATGAAAAGTGGAGATTTCAAAGTTCTGGCCGGTTCTTCCATGTCCGGCAAAACTTATAAGCTCTGCAGGGATGTGCTTGAGGGGGCTTATAAGAATCCAGGACAAAATTATATAATTGTTGTTCCTGACCAGATGGGAAATGCGTACGAGAAGAAACTGATCGAGATGAACAGAAAATTGTATGATCGTCCCGGATTCATGAATATTGATGTGATCGGTTTCAGCCGTCTGGCCTTCAGGATATTTGAAGATATGAGCGTGCCTGTTACTTCTGTACTTGAGGAGTATGAAAAGAGCATGCTTATTCGCGTTGTTCTGGGAAAAAAATCCGATGAGCTTCTGGTATACAGAAGCAGCATAGACAGAAGCGGTTTTGTTCAGGAACTAAAGTCTCTTGTATCTGAGTTTATTCAATATGATATTAAACCGGAGGATATAGATAAGCTGACTGAAGTTGAGACCAGTAACAGGATGAATCCTGCCCTCTTGGCAAAGCTTAAGGATATAAAGCTTATTTACAGCAAATTCCTGGAGCTTCTTTCAGAGAGAAATACTGGACTTTCTGAAGAAAGACTTAAGCTTCTTGCAAGGCTTCTGAGTAGTAATGAAGTGTGTTCGATAACCGATGAAACAGTCTTTGTTTTTGATGAGTTCAGAGGATATACACCTGATCAGCTTAAAGTGATAGGGGCTCTTTCCAAAAGAGCTAAGGAAATGGTTTTCAGCCTTGTAATAGAATCTGACATTATTAGAAAAAATATAAATCTTAAGAATCATGACCTGTTCTATCAGAGTCAGAATACCTTAAGACAGCTTCAGGAGTCGATGGGAGTAAAACCTCAGATCATATACTGCGAAGGCGGACCCAAACGACCTGACAGCCTTAATCATCTGGAAAAAAATATGCTCCGTTTCCCAGTTAAAGAATACAAGGGTGAAGAGGATATCAATTCAGAGGATGCTTCACTCCAGATAAACTATGCCCTGGATATGGAAAATGAAATCAGAATCATAGCTGAGGATATCCTGGGATTTGTAAAGAAGGGCTATAGATATAAGGATATTGCCGTTGTTTCAGGAGATATCGAAAGCTTTGATGATCTGGCAGGAGGAATATTTGAAGAGTATGGTATACCATACTTTGCTGACTATAACAGAAAGCTGAAAAAGAATCCATTTACTCAGGCTCTGGTGAAGGTTCTGGATAT
The DNA here is from genome assembly GCA_900199595.1 of Lachnospiraceae bacterium. GTDB lineage: Bacteria > Bacillota > Clostridia > Lachnospirales > Lachnospiraceae > Eubacterium_Q. The sequence continues at coordinate 49,978 of FZRB01000017.1, forward strand.
AGTGGACAGAGACTTTGATTATGCGGGAGTATTCGGTCTCATAAAGACGGGAGTTCTGGATATAGACGAGTATGCTGCTGATAATCTGGAGAATTACGTGCTCAGAACCGGAATAAGAGGCAGTAAGCTCTGGAATCAGGAAATCATATATAAGGGAAAGAATCAGAGCGATGATGTGCTGGCAAAGTATGAGGGTATGAACTCAGTCAGAAAAACCGTTATCGATATCCTGAAGCCCTTTGAAGGACTAAAGTCTAAGGAGCATAAGGTAAAGGAATATATAACTGCCATAAGAACCTTCATGGAGCATTGCCATTTTGAGGAGAAGCTTGAGGCTTCGTCTGATTTTGTTGAAAAATGCGGTATATACGGTGATGCAAAGGCTATGAGAAGTCTTTGGGGTGTACTCAACAGGCTGCTGGATGAAACTGAAGATTTTCTTGGTGATACAGCTATGAATATCCATGATTTCAGTGAGATAATCCAGTCAGGAATAAATGAGATCTCCATAGGTGTTATTCCACCTACACTTGACAGTGTGATGATCATGGATATGACCAGATCAAGGATACTGGAAACAAAGGTGCTGTTCTTTGCAAATATGACAGATGCAGTAGTACCGCCTCCATCGTCTTCCGGAGGACTGATCTCCGAAAAGGATAAGCTGGTTATAGACAGTATATTTGAAGAAACTCAGTCTGAAAAACGTCTTTCAGATCACGGAGTTGAGAAGAAGGTTAAAGACCTTTTTATAATCTATCAGCTTATGTCCAAGCCGACAGATTATCTCAGACTCAGCTGTCCTACTAAGGATATGGATGGAACCGCAACTCCGCCTTCGTATATCATAGGAAGAATACTCAGACTCTTTCCGGGAATGGAACTAAAACATAAAAAAATAACTCCTCTTTCAGGAACAGTGAAATCTGACAGACTGGATTATATCTTCGGATTAAGAGAAATTCTGGAAGAACTTCATGATAATGAAAATGATGAACTGTCTTCTGAAAGCAGTGATAAGCTTAAAGAACTTGCAGTTTACGACAGGTACAGTGAAGGAATTACTGATGATATAAAGAAGGGACTTGATTTTTCGAATACTGCCGGAAATATAGATCCGGATACCATGAAGAATCTTACCCTGAAACTTTCCGTTTCTAAAATGGAAACCTATATGTCCTGTCCTTATTCATATTTTATGCAGTATGTTCTGGGACTTCAGGACAGACCTGAAAAGAAGCTTGAATATTTTGATGTGGGAAATATAATCCACAAAGCTTTGGAAAGAACTGTAAGTGCCGTAATAAAGGAACATGATAATAACTGGAAGAGCATAAGTGATGAACAGCTTAAATCTCTGATGGCTGGATTTTTTGACGAAGCCTGGAAGGAATACAGAAGTAACGAGGTTAGTGATGATTTAAATGGAAAAACTGTTGCAGTTGCCGATAATCTCAAAATTCTTTCAGACAGAACCATACTTACTCTGAGAGATCACATAATAAAAGGAAAACTTCTTCCACAGTATACTGAGCAGCAGTTTTCGGTACAGTTTGATGCCCAGAGACCTGATGGTGAGAAGGTGCCAATAACCATTCTTGGAATCATTGACAGGATAGATACGAAGAGTGAAAACGGAAAAACCTATATAAGAATTATTGATTATAAAACAGGCTCCCAGAGCTTTGATCCGCAGCGGATCAGAGAGGGTACGCAGCTTCAGCTTTCTCTTTATACACATATCATAAAAGGGATACTGTCTGATAAACTGAAAGACAGTGAGATCATTCCGGTTGGTATGTACTATTATCATGTAGCTAATCCTGTGGTTGATGCACCGACTGATTCTACACTTCAGAAAAAGTATAAAGGCGATGAGATTAAGGCTGAAAATGATGAAATGGCAAAACAGCTTAAGCTTAGCGGAGTTTCAGAAGCAGATCCCAAAACGCTTCTTAACCTGCATGAAGCAGATCTTGTAAGTGAGGATTCGGGACAGATATTAAGGGACAGTACGATTGTTCCTGTTGGGGTGACCAAGGATGGTACTTATAAGGTTGGCGCTGTAGTTGCAGATAAGGAGAGCTTTGACGCGATAGGACAGTACAGTATGAAGAAGATGAAGGAGGGTACTGATAAGATACTTGCCGGAGTTTTTGATAAGAGTCCTATAAGGTTCAGCGGTCAGCAGGAAAATGCGTGTGCTTACTGCGACTATAAACCTGTATGCAGATTCGGTAAAAATGCAGGTCAGGAAAGAAAAATACCAAAGGCGGCAGGTACTGTCAGAGATCAGATAAGGGAGCTAAAAGATGCCACAGTGGAATAAGGGCCAGCAGGAAGTGCTGGATAGTATAAATGATAAACAGAATATACTTGTTTCTGCAGCTGCCGGCTCCGGAAAGACAGCTGTTCTTGTGGAGCGTATCATAAGAACCGTTCTGGAAGGGAAGGCTGATATAGATGAAATCCTTGTGGTTACATTTACCAGGGCAGCTGCCTCACAAATGAGAGCTAAAATAATAGATGCGCTGGAAAAAGCGGTATCCGAAAAACCGGAAAGTGATCTGGCAAAACAGCTGATGCTGGCAGAGACAGCGGATATAATGACCATAGACAGCTTCTGTCATAAGATTGTGAAGGAAAACTTCCAGATAGCCGGAGTGGATCCCGCATTTGACATCTATGATAAAGAAGAAATAGTTCTTCTCACTGAGGATGTGCTGGATGAGGTAATGGATGAACATTATAAAAATGACGAATCCTTCAGACATCTTGCCAGATTTCTTATGAAGAAGAATCTGAATGATGAATCCTTAAGAGAATACATACTTAATATATTCAGGGTTTCCGAAAGCTTTGCCGATCCCGTGAAATGGCTTTTAGGAGCAAAAGAAGAAGTAAAGCAGCTGAAGGAAACCGGAAGCACAAAATGGATTGAAGATTACAGGAGTTATATAAGGACTCTTGCTGAAGGTTATTATGAGTTTTTAATGAGGCGGGCTGACGGTGCAATGGAGAAGATAGCTCCGGTCAATTCCGGTACAGCTGAGAAGCTCTATGAAATGTATGTTTCGGATGCTATGATAATGAGAACTATATCTGAGCAGGGGACATCAGGGGATATGGCAAAGGCAGTTCCGGAGAAATGGACACCTAATTTTCCAAGAAAACCTGTGTCAGAGGTTCTGGGTGATGACGAGATGAAGGAACTCGCTGATGAAAGGGATAAGATAAAGCAGTCGGTTAAGTCTATCTACAGTGAGGAGAACCTTCTTAAGGAGATAGAGTCATCGGCTGAATATGTGTCATGTCTTGTAAATGTGGTTCTGGAATTCAGAGAGGCACTGCTAAAGGAAAAACAGCTGCAGGGTAAATATGAATTCAGTGATATCAGTCACGCAGCCTACAGAGTTCTTTTTGATACAGAGAAGGGGATGCCTACCGATACAGGAATAAGGATGGCAGAGATATATAAATATATTTATATAGACGAGTATCAGGATAGTAATGACCTTCAGGAAAATATAATAAATGCTGTTGCCAGAAGAGACGAAGAAGGAAATATAAATAACGTTTTCATGGTTGGTGATATAAAACAGAGTATCTATCGATTCCGTCTGGCAAGACCGGATCTTTTTGCCGAGAAGGCTGAAAGATACAGCGGTGGAGAAGGGGGAAGACTTATTACTCTTAACATGAATTACCGTTCAAGAAGAGAAGTTCTTGAGGCTTCAAATTACATCTTCAGGGAACTGATGAGCAAGAACTTCGGCGGTATAGAATATGATGAGGCAGCTGAGCTTCATACTCCTGATATAGATGCATATAACGAAAGCTTTCCTGTGTCTGAAGAGGAAATATCCGGGAAACCGGAGCTTATTATGATTAATACAGAGAAGGATGAAGATACAGAAGAAGATATAGAACTTTCGAATGAAGAGCAGGAAGCGGCAGTTATCGGAAAAAGAATTCTGGAACTTGTATATGGTGATAAGGAAAATCATAAAGAGCCATTAATGGTAAAAAATGAAAACTATAATCCAAAAAGACCGGTAAGTGAGCATAACTCTGTTTATAGGCCGGTAAGGTTCGGCGATATAGTAATATTGCAGCGTAAGGTTCGTGGTTCCTCCGGTATGCTAAGAGTTTATGAGCAGATGGGTATACCTGTTACTGTAGAGGATAGCAGTGGATATTTTGATGCTATGGAAGTTGTAACTATGCTCTCACTGCTCAGAGTTATAGACAATATCCAGCAGGATATCCCGTTAGCATCAGTGCTGCTTTCAGGAATGGGGGGTTTCAGTGATGATGAGCTGGCACTTATCGTAAGTCTTTCTGAGGATAAATACATCAGTCTGGCGGATAAAATGGTTGCATTTGAGGAAGGCTATCTTGGAAATGATTCAGAAGCAGGAAGAGTAGCTGAAAAGATACAAAGAATAAGAAATCTGATAGATGGATGGTCAAAGCTCAGACCATATATTTCCATAGCACAGCTCCTGGATAGGATAATTGCAGATACAGGCTATGATGAATATATAGCTGCTATGCCTGACGGAGAAAAGAGAGTTGCCAATCTGAAGAATCTCAAGATCAGGGCAAATCATTTTGAGTCAGTCAGAAATAACGGTCTGCTGGATTTCCTAAATTATATAAATAAATGTCAGATACATAATATAGACTTCGGAGAAGCATCTCTCTCAGAACGGATGGGTGATTCAGTAACTATTATGTCCATCCATAAGAGTAAGGGACTGGAATTCCCTGTTGTTTTTGTGTCCAGGCTTGGACAGAAATTCAGATTAAGAGAGATGTCTGAAAATGTTGTCGTCGACAATGATTATTATATAGCAATGAATAAATATTATTATGTCGGTGACAGAATCATGGTCAAAAGAAACAGCCTAAAGAAAGATGTGGTCAAGCTCCTTTCGGAGAAGGAGATAAAAACTGAAGAGGTGAGACTTCTTTATGTTGCCATGACAAGAGCAAAGGAAAAGCTGATAATGACAGGCTGTTATTCCAAATCTGTCCCTGCCATGCCGCTGACCTGCAGTAGCATGATGGACTATATCAGATATGCCATGTCTCAGAAAACACCTGATGCATATCTGGAGGTCAGAAATCTGTCCATGTACGAGGTTGAAAGTAAATTCAAGAAATTATATATCAAGAAAAGCATCGACTACGGAGAGGATATGATAAGACTTCTTGAGCTGTTGGATAAGGAATCCGAGAAAGTAGAGTCTGCTGATCCTTACAGCTTTGTATATCCGTACGAAGAGCTGACCAGAGTTGGAGCCAAGATGTCTGTTTCTGATATAAAGCATAGTGAGATGGAGAAGAACCTTTCTCTCATAGATAATGCTGAAGCATATAATTTACCGAATGAAACTGAGCTAGAAACCAGTGATATACCGGCAGAAGCAGCTTCAACTGACAGCATGGAAGAAATGAGAAAGAGAGCTGCCCAGAGAGGTACCATCATACATTCACTTTTTGAAAAGCTGGATTATAACAGAGTTACTTCAAAAGAGACTCTTCAGGATGAACTTAAGAGAGTGCTTTCGGGAAAAGGATATACTGATGAGGATAGAGGACTGATAAATGTGAAGAGGCTTTCCGGTTTCTTTAGTGATTCAGATGCTTCCCTTTTCAGCAGAATGAAAAAAGCAGCTTTATCGGATAAGCTCTTCAGAGAGCAGCAGTTTATAGTAGGTCTCACTAATTCAGAGATACCAGGAAGAAACCTGCATAGTGAAGATAGAGTTGAGGGTTCGGAGAAATCAGATGAAGATCTGACTGTAGTTCAGGGAATTATAGATGCATATTTCTATGAAAAAGATGAGAACGATGAGGAAAATATTATTCTTGTAGACTATAAAACCGATAACGTAAAGGACGGTAAAGAACTTCTGGACAGATATGCTTCGCAGATGTACCTATATGCACTTACACTGGAGAAACTGACCGGAAAAACGGTAAAGGATGTAATCCTGTATTCCACAAGATTTGGTGAAGTGCATTATCCTGAGTGGAGAGAATATAACACTAAGTAGCTGTCATTTAATATAGCATTACTATTGTTGCGCCTTTGTTATGCCTTTGTTGCTAAGATGTGAGTGTAAATGTAGATAAGATTCATGAGAGGATTTTGCCATGAGTGAAAAGAATCAGGTTACAAAAAGAAAAGAAACATACAGAAGTGCAATAAAGAAGGTTAAGTCGGACAGGGAGCTGTATGATGCATTCAGCAAGCTTAACAGAGCTATTCCGCAGAGAAAGAGAACGACTCCTCTGGAAGAAGAGGATTTAACAAAAATGTATAATGCTTACGCAGCCACCATCAATACGCTTAATAATAAGATGGAGTCTTTGTCAGATAATATGTCGAAGCTGAATCTTACGGGTAAGAAGCTTATATCAACCCGAAAAAAGATGCAGAATCAGCTGGATTATTATACAAAGCTGCGTAAAACGCTCAGTAAGGACCTTAAGGCAGTGAGTGCCTGTAAAAAGCTTAATCTTGAGCCTAGACCGAATATTACCCAGTTCTACGAAAGTGCCCGCTCTGAGAAGCTGGAATACGACCTGAGAAAAGCAAAGAAGTATGGTGGTGGAACCAGTACAAGATATAGAATTACCACCCCTGAAAAGGATGGTTTCTTTACTGTGTCAAAAAAGGGGCTTTCTGTAAGTAAGAAGAAGGATGCGGTTATTGATGAGATAAATAAAAAATATGGTAATAAATCGATTTTTAATACCCAGAACAAAAAGCAGATGGCTGCTCTTGCCGAACTGCTGCTTAAGGATGAGAAAATTGAGGATAAAATTCATGATGGTTTTGATGAATATGTTACCAGGGCATCTTTCAGAAGTACACGAAGAGATGTAAAAGAAGAACTAATTGAGGTCGTGAATAAAGCAAAGGATGAAGAAACAATATCACCTGAAACAGCAAAGTTTCTATCGGATATGATACAAGAAATAAAGCCCGGTGAGATAATATCTCTTCTTGAATATATGCAGGAAGCTGACAGGATAGATAGTACAAAAGATATAAATAATAAATTGGGTGTCAATTCAAGTTCAAAGCTGGATAAGCGTAACAGCGCTATGTCTATGGTTGCAGACCTTATAGGCTGTAAGGGACTGATCGCGCCTGCATCTACCCTGCAGGTAAAGGATCCTGAAACCGGTAAGATAATTAGTGGTACTCTGATGGAGCATGCTGAAGGAATTGACAGAGATAGTGATAAAATAGAAGATATGGAAAAGTTCAACCAGCTGACTCCTGAAAAGATACAGAATAGTCTTTCACTTAAAAAGGATATAGCAAATTTACAGATTTTGGACTGGTTATGTGGCAATCCTGACAGACATTTTCATAATATTTTCTACAAATTCGATGAAGCAGGAAATATTACCGGAGTAGTTGGTATAGATAATGATCTTTCCTTTGGTTCTAAGGATCACTTCCTGGAGAATGATGGTATATCATTGGAAAACATGAGTGTAATTACAAAGGAAACTGCTGACAGAATTATGAGTATGAGCAAAGAAGAGTTTAAAAATATGCTCTTCGGCTATGATCTCTCAACAGAAGAGGTAAACAAGTCTTTGGAAAGACTGGATATGCTCAAAGAAAAGATTGAAAATGATATGGAATACTATAAAGATATGCCATTGGGGTATGTTGAGGATGGCAGAATCAGAATAATGGACGATGAACAGCTTGCTGCGGCTTCATTTTATGGAGATCTTGCAGGAGGAAAGAGAATGGGGACTATGGAGGGAGATATCCAGGGACGAAATGATAAAAATCTCTTTGCTTCTGTAGGTGAAGTGGGAAAAGTAGCAAATGGAATCTATCTAAGTATGCAGGTAGCAAAAGAAGGAATATATAAGAATAATAATAGTGTTATTGCTAATGCTGTTATCATTGAAAAACAGATAGATGCCATGGAAGCTTCAGAGAGAAAAACACATAATGGTCACCAGCCGTTCAAGGATATGATTGCCGCACTTAAAAGCTGTAAAGAAGGATATAAATTTGTAGAAAACGGACTTGCGAAACCGAAGTATAATGGTGGAGTAACTATAAGTGAAGATAATATAAATATATATAAATCAGTACTTGAAGATGCTCTAAAGAAATGTAACAGTTATCTGGAAACCAAAGATGAGAAGAAAATCATGAAGCTGTCAAAAAGCAGCAATGGTTATGAACGTTATATGCTTGCAAAAGAAGCAAGAGATGGTATAACTCAAACTCTTGAAACTCTTGGCGAAATGATTGAGAAAAAGGATGTCATTTATGATCTTGAGATTCGATTTGAAGGTCATAAGGTTACCTGTAATAAACAGATAGATGTCATAAATAAAAAAGATAAAGAACGTAAAGCCGGTCTTGCAGCTCAGGCAGAAGATATAAAGATCAACCGTATGGAGGTGGAAAACCGCCAGAGCCAGCTCGGACTTTAAAATATATGGCACTATTCAGCCTTTGATGTTAAAATGTACATGTTACCGGTGTAAAAGTGATTTACGAGGGGAGACTATGAATGAAAAAGATCAAATTATTAGTAGTGATGATGATTTGTATATTCTGTATTACAGGATGTATGAGATTTAATACTACTATTGAGGTTAAGAGTAATGGTAAGGTAGATGTTTCCATGCTTTTAGCTGCAAAGAGTGAGGATGGAACCGAGGAGGATACATCAACTTCCTTTGAAGAGCTGGAAAAAGAAGGCTGGGTATGTGAGAATTATAAAGAAGATAATTATTATGGCGTAATATGCAAAAAGAAAGATATTGATCTTGAAAATCTTGCTGAGCAGATGGGTGCTACTGAAGAAGACACCATGATAATGGACAGTAATGATTTTAAGATAACTAAGAATGGTTTTGTATATTCATTTGATTGGGAGTATGCAGGGTCTGACGAGGATGAAGGCTCTGAATACGCTAAGAGCATAAAAGATGAAGGTGGATACATGACCTTTACTCTGAAGGTTCCTGTGAAGGCAAAGAGCAGTAATGCAACTACTGTTTCAGATGGTGGAAGAACACTTGAATGGGATCTTCTGGCACTTAAGCCGGACGAAGGAATTCATGCTGAGTTTGTTCTTATAAACTGGCCGCTTATAATCGGAATCATTATTGCAGTTCTGATAATAATTGGTGTGGTAATTGCTATAATTGTAGCTGCAAACAACAAAAATAATAATATTCCAATGCAGCCGCCAATGAATCAGTATGGACAGCAGCCAATGGATCAGTACGGCGCAATGCAGCCACCGATGGATCAGTATGGACAGCAGCCAATGAATCAGTACGGCGCAATGCAGCCACCGATGGATCAGTATGGACAGCAGCCAACGGTACAGCCGGAGCAGCCGCAGTATCAGCAACCACCGGTACAGCCACAGCAGCCGCAGTACCAGCAACCACCGGTACAGCCACAGCAGCCACAGTACCAGCAGCCGGTACCACCGCAGAATGACGATGATACATTTCAGCCGTATCAGTAGAAAAGATTTTTAGACCTTGGTATTATGATATAAGGGGCTGTAAAAAAACGGCCATAAAATAAGGATGGAATCACCGCAAGGTGGTTTCATCCTTATTTTTTACTTGAGCTACTGTTCCAACCTGTATATTTACTATTTTTTGCAGACATTAACTAGACCTGCTGTTCAACAGGCTGTTTTTGTGTTTATTATATAGGCCTCATTATGCTACTAATGCTTCCCGATGCTTCTTATTATGATATTTATATAGATTGAAACCACACGATATTAGTGTTAGTTCTAATATTACAGCTTCTTTGCCTCTCCTGAAGAGACGTTTATAAGATCTGTCCCATTTAATTATTCCAAACGCGCCTTCAGCCTGTATGCTCCTATTCATACACAACAATGCGCCATGAATGGATTCTAGATTGTTTATTACTTCATGGTGAATTGATGTTAGCTCTTGGTTCATACGAATCGTTCTGTTTCCTGAAGCCCTTTTACAACATTCATTTTTATGCGGGCAGCCTTCACAATTTTCACACTCATATATTTCTTCTGTTCGGCCGTATTTGTTTCCTTTAACAGGCTTACTATATTTAAAAATGAATTTCTTTCCATTCGGGCAGATCAGATTACCATCTTCATCCATCTGAAAATTTACTGCTCTATAAGGATCATTGTGATATTTATCATCTTTTGTTTCTTTTTCGAACATAGTAAATTTCATATATTTTTCCATACCATGTTCTTTACAATACAGGTAATTATTGTATGAACCATATCCTGCATCTGCTACTGGATATTTAGGATAATGCCCGTATGTAGCATTAAATTTTTCCATAAGTGGAACAAAACATTCCATGTCTGATGCATACGGCTTAACATCTACAGTTGCTATATATTCATCACAAATAGCCGCCTGAAGATTATATGCCGGTAGTAACTGGTCATTCCCCATGTAATCACATTTAATTCGCATAAATGTTGCATCATGATCAGTTTTTGAATAACTATTTCTGTGATCTCCACATATTTGTATATGGTTTGCGTATGCTTTGAGTCTGTTTTTGTATTCTTCTAGTTTTTGATATCTCCGTTGTTCTGGGCTTTTACGATTTCCTCGTCCACAGACAAACTGCGCTGGCTGAATACCAGTTACCTTTTGATATTGAATCAAAATATTTTCAAGATACTCAATCGCATAAGTTTCTCGCTTTTCGATTTTTATTCCCTGAAATGAAAGCGTCTCATTTATTTCATCAATAAGAACAGAAACTTTCTCAAATACCTTGTCTCGATTTGTAGTACATGACTTCTTCCAAAACCATGTATAGCGATTCGCATTCGCTTCAATTTTAGTTCCGTCAATATATGTATGATTCAAATCAACATTTTCTGCTTCGAAAATGTACCTGTTGATGTCAGTAAATATCTGCTCAATAGAAGTGGTTAATTCATTACGAATAACATTGCCAAATGTGGCGAATGATGGTGCTTTCATGCCATCAAGAAGATACATGAACCTGATGTCAGTTCGACAGAGTTTTTTGAGATTTCTCAAGGAACTGATTCCATGTTCCATAAAAGCAAAGAGTATAACCTTAAGTAGTTTCTGGACATCACATTTGGGACGACCTGTTTTGCAGCCTTTCTCTACAAAATATTTGGATAGGTCAATGTGATCCATCACCTCACAGAAAGTGTATACCGGGTCAGAAATATCAATTAGTTTTTCGATTTCTAGTGGCAATTTAAGCTGACGGAGTGTATAATTACCACTGGTATTATTATTTGTTAGCATAATTAATTATACCAAAAAATCGCTTAAACCTCACGGTCTAAGCGATTTTTTTTGCTTCTTTTTCAGGGGACTTTTTTTACAGCCCCAATTAAATATAAGGAGATATTGACATTATGAAAAAATTTTTTAGTTTATTGATTGTACTTAGTCTATGCTTTGCACTTACAGCGTGTGGCTCTGACAGCGAGCAGACAGATTCCAAAGGGAATGAAGTAACAACATCAAAGTCAGCGGCTAAGGAGGACAAGAAAGAATCTAAAGAAGAAAAGAAAGAATCAAAGGAATCTGGTGATGCTACAACAGAGGCTGCTGCTTCAGATGGAAGTGGTGAAACAACAGAGGCTGCAACAGAAAAAGCAGAGGATTCATCAGAGCCTCAGCCAACAGGAAATTCAATAACTGTATATAATGATGATGGTGTTGAAGTTACCCTTTTAGAAAACAGCGATGGTACATACAGCACCAATGACGGAGTTCTTTATTATATGGGAGAAGACAAAGTTTTTCGTGCAAGAGGACATGAAGATCTTCATCTGATCGTTGCTATTGAAGAAGAGGAAGGTACTTATGAAGAGCAGCTTTCCAAAACTACCATAACAGTATTTAGTGGGGATGGTGGTGAGGTATCTGTTACTCATAATAATGATGACACATGGAGCACAAATGATGGAATCGTTTACTATATGGGAGACGATGGAATACTTCGAGCAAAGGGATATGAAGACCTTTATACTGAGAGACCTGTATATGAAGAGACTGATGAAGATGATGATGAAGAAGTTGAACTGGAAAATCAGTCATTAGGAGAATCCATGACAGTTTATTATGAGGATGGAACCGAAGAGACTGTTACAAATAATGTAGATGAAGGTACATGGGTTACAAATTCAGGTACTGTATATTATATGGGAGACGATGGGGTACTTCGTGCAAAAGGTGCACCGGATCTCTATACTACAAATCCAGCTGCAGAGTAAAGAACTATATAGGTTTAAATAGGGATTTGGTAGTGACGTAAATTTTGTCTTGTACTTGTACCAGATATTATTTTGATACATTAGCAACTTAGTGTTATTATAAATGATGAAGAGGGTGTTACCGATAGACGGTTGCCCCTGAAATAGAGTTGTTACAAAGAGCAACTGTTATCTCGTGGCGTGAGGGCAGTTGCTTTTTGGTTGACTAAAAACTGTTCACATATAATAAATACAATATAAACGCAAATTACAAGAATTCGTGGTGTTCTTGCCACTTTCTGTATACTACGATATAATGTTCACGTATATTGAAATCCTAAATAAACAGGGAGACTAATTTGTGAATAAGCACCATAACAGCTTTACCTCAGGATTAAAAATATAATTTTGATAAAAGATAGGAGAAGGGTTATGCCAAGACGTCAGTTAGATAGTTACAAAAACCAAATCAATGATTTAAGACAGAGATTAAGACAGAATCAGGAGATGACAAAAGATGCACAGATAGATGCTATTGCCGCACTTTTAACATGGCAGGTAATGGAAAATGCATCTTTTCAGGATCTCTGCACAGACAGAAAGGTGAAAGCGTGCTGGCAGAGAAATTATGAAAAAAATAAAGCTATTGCTGCAGAGTTTTATAATGCTTTAGGTCAGAATAAGATTCAAAGCATTTTGAGAAATAATGACAATGATAAGACGCTTGTAAAGAATTTTAAAATATATATAGCCGACAGGGATCGTTTCCCCGAGAATTTAGAAAGTCCCTATAAAATCAAGGCCTCTTATCGTATTCAGCAGCTGAAGGAGAACATGAAAAAAGGAAAATATCAGTCACCTGATGAACGCCGACATGCACTGGCTGAAATTCTGGCTGTAAGAGAAGCGGTGAAAGCGGGACGAGGTTCTGCCTTTTCTATGCATTGGACACTAAGTGCCAGATACGTTCCGGGGGATGTTTCCAAAGAAGCTGATCGAATTGATGAAGAATTGAAAAAAGTACCGTCGGAAATTCTTGAGGAGCATTATCGGAGGATGCAAGGCATTACGTTTGGCGGTGCAATGCAGGAAGCTTTGGAACCATACAGAAAACCTGCTGTGGTTCGAGAAATGTTGCAGGTACAGGAAACTTTAAAAGATTTGCAGGCAGAAAATGCACATAAGGCTGGAGCAAAGCTTATTTGGCTGCTAAAACATCAGAATATGACTGACGAAGAATTCTCTGAAGCTAAGGCCGGCGATATGATCGATGAGGTTGAAAATATACAGAATTCCCTTGTTTATAACCGATTTGTACAGAGCATGTCTGAAAAGGAATTTATGAATATTCTCAAGAATGTTGATCCAAAGCATCCGGAGAAAGGGCAGGAGTTGCTGGAGGCCTATGATCGTGCCGAACAGATGGAGGCTCAGCGTGACCCATGGGCAATCAATCTATATAATCGTTTGATGTCTGATCCGCAGGCTCTTGCAAATTTCCAAAAAACTATAAACGAGCTAAGTAATCCGGATTTCCTTAAAGCGCTTAATGTTACTTTGGGTGATAAAAATGTTTTATATAATCGACTGGATGATTTTAAAGAAGCCTTATTTAATATAGATGAGGATAAGAATAACTTTATAAAGCAGGCAGAACTTTTTCGTGAAAGATTCTGTTTCTGTCACAATACCTATTTTTCAACAGACAATAAGAAACATATTTATGACGACTTCCCTAAGTTCAAAGAATTCTATGATGAGATGAATTTTCCAGAACAGGGAACTGCAGAAAACATGTTGCTTCATCAGATGGGTGGAGTAGAGCCTTTAAATGAGGCTGTTGGTGATGCCGGATATGCCAATGCATTTTTTGGTAGAATAGCTTTTTATGAGCAGGTGAGGGGCTCAGCTGACTGGAAAAAAGTCCAAATTGATAAAAATCAGCTTAAAAAACGTATGGATGAATTGAATGCAAGTTTTGGTGAAAGAGATATGAGTATTGCGAATCTTTTATCGTCTGAAAAGCTGTATTCTCTTGTAAGGACACCCGGAAACGAAAAAGAATTACTGAATATTTATAATAAGGCAATTGCGGATCGTAATGCCGAGCTTGAACGAATGAATACTCAGACGGTAGAAGACCGTATTGAGGAGATTGCAGAATTTTCAAAACGCAGAAATCTATTTAATGCAGGAGCGATAGATAGAGATGATATAGAAGATGCTCAGGTTGAAGTGCTTTTGTCAAGAAAGGTATGTAAGGAATATACGGAACATCCTGAGAATTTTAAGACAGTAGATGATGTGAACAAATGCTGGGAAAAATATTATTCTTCTTATAATAAAGTTGTTGATCATTCATATCAAAATAGAGGAGATGACGCTAAAAATTTTCGTCTTCTTCAGGATGAATCAGGACAGACTCTTGAAGACGCTATAAAAAAATCAATTCCGGGTTGTAGGACTGACATAGAATTAATGAAGAATATTGATGCCTCTCTTCAGCCGACTGCACGCGAACATATTGAGGCCATTACGAAATCAATCCGTAGTAATTTAAATCCAGTTGATATAACTTTATTTAGCTGGAAAAATAAAACAGCAAATTTTTTGTCTTCAATTATTGCGGCAAGGGAGGTCCTACAGGTTCGTCCGGGAATACCCGGAGGAGACGACCGCATGAATGTGAAAATGAATGACCGGATATATGATAAGGCGCATAAGATAAAAACAAGATTATTAAATGATCTAAAGGATGATGAGCTTTTTAAGCTTTATCAGGCTGCAGCTGAAGGCCATGGTGGTAAGCTTCAGGAAAGCTACAGGAAGCTTATGGAGCAAAAAGCATCTGAGATGGATGCGATTCCGGAGCAGACACCGGAAAACCAGCTTCCAAGTGCAAAACTGAGAATTGAAAGCATGCAGAAAAAGCTGAAAACCGCAAAGAATATGCAGGAGAAACTCCACTGCGTTGCCGAAATCATTGCTGCACGTCAGCTGACTGAAGCTGTTCGCGGAGATATATTTGGCGGAGATGACAGACTGAATGATACACTTGATCCAAAGAAGCTTTCTAAAATATCTAAAGATGTGGAGGACTATCTTTCCTACATGCCGGAAGAGGTACTAAACAGACTTATCAGGAAAGCAGGTCGCGGCCATGGTGGAGCGATGACCGAGGAGTATATGGCTCAGAATACTTATCAGAATCAATCTAAATGGATGAGGGCAGCATATGAGAATGCTGCTCCGGATGCGAAAAAACCGGATATAGCAAAAGCTCTTTTTATAAGTCTTAAAGCAGTCAAGCTTAAGAATAATGATGTGACAATTAACGGAGAAGGTATCAGAAACAGGGTTGATAATTTATATAAGAATCCTGCATATGAAAGGTTTTCTACAGATCCGGAAATCCCGAACCTTTTTGTTAGAAGAGATATGAATGCATTACAGATGAAATGGAATGATGCAGAAAGACAGGTTAAAAACGAAAATATAATTCAAGCCAGACAGAATATGGTGCAGAATCCAGTACAGAATCCAGGTCAAAATCAGGTATCGAATCCAGGTCAGAATCCTGTTCCGGAAGGATCGGTTCTGGCAGGACCGGCTCCAGCGGGACCAAGTATGCATTAAATAGGGAATAATTTAGCCAGTCAGGAGGCATATTACATATCACTCCCTCTTACTCGATTCTTTTCAGGGGACTTTTTTTACAGCCACTTTCTTTCAGTCTAAGAAGACACATATTAATATGTTAATAGATAGGAGCGATTTATGAAGGAAAAAGAAGGACTTACCTTACTCGGAAACCAGAAAACAAATTACCCACAGGATTACAGCCCTGATGTGCTTGAAACCTTTGAGAATAAGCATCAGGATAATGATTACTTTGTTAAGTTTAATTGTCCGGAGTTTACAAGTCTTTGTCCGATCACAGGACAGCCTGACTTTGCAACAATATATATATCATATGTTCCGGATGTGAAAATGGTTGAAAGCAAATCTCTTAAGCTGTATCTGTTCAGCTTTCGTAATCATGGAGATTTTCACGAGGACTGCGTAAACAAGATAATGAAGGATCTGATCAGACTTATGGATCCTAAGTATATCGAGGTATGGGGAAAGTTTACTCCACGAGGAGGAATATCCATAGATCCATATGCAAACTATGGACGTCCGGGAACTAAGTGGGAGGAAGTTGCGTGGGACAGACTCGCACATCACGACATGAACCCCGAACCCATCGATAATCGTTAATTTTTTTAGGGATTTCCGCGACGAGCTGTATCTCGCAGGTACGAGGTGATATGCCTGAGAGACTCTACTCTCATACTTTCGCACAAGCTTATCTTACTTGCCGCGGATATAGACTATATTAATAAAGTGAGTATTACAATGACAAATTACAATGACGTAATAGAGTATATCAGCGGAATCCCCCGCTTTGCCCCGAAGACAGATCTGGAGAATACTAGGATCATCCTTCGGCATCTTGGAGATCCTCATCTGAACACTAAAGTGATTCACGTCGCAGGAACAAACGGCAAAGGCTCTGTATCAAAGATGGTCGCCCTGATGCTGGAGAAGGCAGGCTTCAAAGTTGGTCTTTTCATTTCTCCCCATCTGATAAAGATGAATGAAAGAATATCCATAAATGGTAATTATATAAGTGATGCCGATTTTGTGGATTTATTTGATAAGGTAATGAACACTGTCAGAAATCTTTTAGATCATGGTGTATCAGAGAATGGATATGATTTTCAGCATCCGGCCTATTTTGAGTTTTTGTTTGTTATGGCTGCGTTATATTTTTCTGAACAGAAATGTGATTATGTTGTATACGAGACTGGGCTGGGAGGAAGACTTGATGCCACAAATGTCACACAGCCCGAAGTATCTGTTATCACCTCTATAGGCATGGATCATATGCAGTATCTGGGAGATACCATAGAAGATATCGCCGGTGAAAAGGCCGGGATTATTAAAACGGGTATCCCTGTAGTATATAATACTGGATCGGATGTGGCTGATAGTGTTATTGAGAAAAAGGCACATGAACTGAAATCAGAAGCAATTAAGATTATGGATTGTCCGGATATTGTTTCAGATATTTTTATAGACAGACAGCCTCTTTATCAGTATGATAATGCAGCGACTGCTATCCAAGCTTTCCTGATAGCTGAGGGTATAGGTGCTATAGATGAAAGGGAAAGATATAATGGTAATAAAACTGTCAGAGAGATAGTGACTGAGGCTCTTGAGTGTTTTGACTGGCCAGGAAGGTGTCAGTGGCTTTCTGATAATGTCATTATTGATGGCGCACATAATGAAGATGCGGTGATACAGCTGACAAAGTCTGTTAACCATATATGTAAGATAAGAGGTTTTGAAAAAGTAAGTCTTTTCTTTGCGGTATCCAGTGATAAGGATTATGAGAGTATTATTAAAATTCTTTCAGAGGAGCTTCCTGTTGAAGATGTATATGTGACTGAGATTAATTCTGACAGAAGACAGGATATCAGCATAATAATGAAGCTGTTTCAAAAATATCTTCCTTCAGAAAAGCATTTTGATGTGGTGGGAAGCACTGATCTTGGTCGGATGTGGCAGCTTTCCCAAAGTGAAGCAGATGAAAAAACCTTATTGGTAGCAGTTGGTTCACTGTATCTGACAGGAGAGATTCTTGCTCTTGAAGAGAATAAGAATTAAGTATTCTTTGACTATATGATTGATTTGTAGTAATCTCATAGAAATGGTTTTGTTTACACTAAAAGGAGATGTGTGATGATAGACTTTGATGAAGAGATTAAAAGATTTTCCCCAAGCCTTGAGGTTAGTCAGGCAGAGGAAGATATATATAAGGATGATCTGAAGGACATAACTGACATAGTTATGCAGATGACTGAGGATTTGAGAGGAAGCTTTACTAATGGCAGGTAGAAGAAATTGTATCTACTGCGGAGAAATGGTCAGTGTAAATGGGTATTGTAAATCCTGTGGACTCGGACAGGGCTTCTTATGGAAGGCCGGTAATACCTCGGAGTATTATTACAATATAGCTTTGGACAGAATCGGGGTGAGAGATCTGAGCGGTGCTATAGAGTCACTGAAGATGTCTCTTCGCTATAACAAAACAAATACAAATGCACTCACTTTGCTGGGACTTGTTTACTATGAAATGGGTGAAACAGTTCAGGCGCTTAAATATTGGGTTATCAGTGTCAATTATAAGTCGAAGGATAATCCGGCAGTGAGATACCTGAAGGAGCTTCGTGATGATCCGGAGACTCTGGTCAAGGCGAGTGAGCTGGCTCGAGACTTTAACAAGGGTCTTGAACTGGCACAAAATCATGATTTTGATCTTGCAGTGATTCAGCTGAGAAAATGTATCAGTGAAAATCCCAAGTATGTAAAGGCTTACCTTTTGCTAAGCCTTATTTCCTATGTTCAGAAAAGACAGGGAGTTGCAAAAAAGTATATATCCAGGGTTATAGCAATCGACAGATCTAATCCTATAGCACTCGATTTCTTAAGAGAAATGGGAGAGTCTGAGATGGATATCAGCAGACTAGCCGAAGAGGGTATGAATGATGCATCGGAGCTTTTTAGTTTTTACGGTGTTGAGGATTCCGGAAGTGGACGCCCGGCAAGGAAAATAGTTCCCGGTGAGCAGAAGAAAACAAGGATACTCAGACTTCAGAGATATAAAGATCAGAGTCTTGCAAGATTTTCAAATATATACATGATAGCCGGAATTGTAATTGGTCTTCTTGTTTTTTATTTCCTGCTTTCGCCAGATATGAAAAATGATTATAACGAAAAGGTGAGAGAACTGGAAACTTCATATAATCAGACTATTTCTACCAAAAACAATCAGATAGAAAATCTGAATCTTGAAGTTGAGGGTCTTACCACTAAAAATGCTGATTATGCTGCAAAGCAGTCATCCATGGAAAAGAAAATCGAAAGTCTCAATTCGGAAGTAGATATTCTGAAAAAGACAGTCGAAAGCGGCGGTATGGTTGCACCGGATATGTCAGCCTTAGCAACAGATAATAAGGAAACTCCCGGAGTTGAAACATCTTCGACAGGTGTTACCCGTGATGAGAATTCCAGTCAGAGTGTTAATGCTGCGGCAGAAAGAAATAATGCTAATGTTATAGGAATTGACGCCGACTCTATAGAGGGGATTATTAATAATGAGTAATGCTTTCTTTAGGATAAAACAATATATAAAAATGTATGTTCAGAATGTATATCTTCCACAGATATACAAATCGGCAGTAAAACACACGTCTGTAAACCGTAATAAAGTCATATTTGCAGATCTTCACAGCGATAAAATACCATACAGCATGCGTGCAATGTATGACAGATTAAAAAAAGAAGGACGTGAAATAAGCATATACTGCCGTGATATGAGGAAAATGTCCGGCCGTGAGCTGGTTGCTTTTCTCAAAGCATTTATGAAGGAATATGCGGCTGCAGGTTATGTATATATCTGCAGCTATTTTCTTCCTGTTTCTTCATGCGATAAACGACCTGAAACAAAGGTTATTCAGCTGTGGCATTCCGGCGGACTTCTTAAAAAGATGGGCTATGATACGCTGGACGATATTCCTGAGTATTATAAGGGAAATGTAACGGCAAATTATGATCTTGTCACTGTGAGCTCTGAAGTATGTGTTCCAGTGTGGGAGAGAGCGCTGAAACTTCCTGCGGGTATTACAAAGGCTACAGGTCTTGCCAGGACCGATATATATTTTGATGATGACTGGAACTATGAAAAAAGAGAAGAATTCTATAATCTGTATCCTGATGCCAGAGGAAAACGTATAGTATTATATGCACCCTCCTTCAGTGGTAATGCAGCTGATCCGGAATGTGCCGGCATCGAAGGCATAAGAAGGGTTTTTCAAAGAATAGATGATAAGTATTTTCTGATAATAAAACTTCATCCGAATCTTAGGAATAAATATCCGGAATACTTCAGTGAACGTTCTGTTTCTATTTCCACCGAGGATATTCTTCCTGTAACCGGAATTCTTATTACGGATTACTCATCTGTTTTATTTGATTATTGTTTATATAGAAGACCGTTTATTTTGTATACTCCGGATATTGATAGCTATAAAAAAACCAGGGGATTCTATGTTGATATAGAAAAATTCCCGGCACCAATAGCAAAGACAGAGGAGGAGCTTGAGATAATCCTGAAAAATAAAACCTATTTTGATTATAGTGAGCAGGATTACGAAGACTTTTGTATGAAATATATGGGTGAGTGCAAAGGAAACAGTATAGACAATATACTAAAAGAAGTGGAAAAACTATGATTGCTCTTCCAATTGCATGCTTTTTTCTATAATAGTTTTATAACCTGTAAAATACTCAATGAGCAGCTCTACGTCATTAAGAGTAAGAGATGAGGATTTTTCACGTATTATATCCATGATAGATGATTCCTTTTTGGGACCATAGATAAGCTCATCTGCTGATATACCGTTTTCATAACATATAGAATAAAAGACTGATGTACTGGGGTCTTTATGCCCATTCTCAATTTCTGAAAGATAGGAAACGCTGATTCCGGCCTTTTCAGCAAAGGTCTGCTGGGTTATATGCTGCCTTCTGCGGGCATTTCCGAGTCTTTCACCTATTTTAACAAGGACATCTTCTTTTTTGAGGAGTTTTTCAAAATCCATAACACATTTCTCCTGACTAAAACCAAAAACTACAGTTGACCCTGATATAAATAATATAGTAAATGTAGTGAAAATTGAATCGACTGAAAGCGAAATTCGTTTCGCTTATAGCGAATATTCAGGCGGGGTTATGGTGAATATATTGAAACATCATTTGATTTAATAAATAAAAAAATGTATACTGTTTAGAATGTAAATAACTAAGGAGACTTATTTTTCTATGAACAATAAATCTATAAAGGATTTTATGTCCAAAAACCTTTCATCTCTTGCAGTTCCCGGAGCTATGATAGCAATAGGACTTCTGTTTATTCTGTTTCCGGGAGGAGCTATAGGGCTGACTGTGAGGATTATAGGTATTATATTTGCTGTAATAGGACTTATTATGTCTGGGACACTTATTGCCGCATATTCAAAGGTTACGCTTGCTATTTCTGTAGTACTGATAGCTCTCGGAATAATATGTATTGCGGCATCAACAGCTGTAGCGGCTTTTGTTATCAAGCTTCTTGGTATTATTATTCTCATTAATGCTGCATTCAGATTACATGATGCTTATCAGATAAAGGGAGTCAGTGATAAGTTTAAGATGTATGTGATAAATGATATCATTACACTTGTTCTGGGAATTGTACTTCTTGTTATGCCTATAAGCGCAGCAAAGGCATTTGTGATCATAGTCGGAATAATTATGCTGGCTCTGGGGATTTCAAATGTTATTACTGTTATAAGAGTTTACAAAGACGGAAAATATATAGATGACGGAACTGATGTTGTCTGGGAGGAATGATATGAGAATCGGAATGGGTTATGACGTTCATAAACTGGTGGAAGGAAGAGATCTGATATTAGGAGGAGTTAATATTCCTTATGAAAAAGGTCTTCTGGGTCATTCTGATGCGGATTGTCTTACACATGCAGTTATGGACAGTCTTCTGGGGGCTGCGGCTCTTGGAGACATCGGAAGACATTTTCCTGATACTGATGAAAGATATAAAGGTGCTGACAGTATAATGCTTCTTAGGCAGGTAAAGAAAATGCTTGAGGACAGTGGCTTCAAAGTAGGAAATATAGATGCAACAATCATCGCCCAGAAGCCTAAGATGGCACCTTATATAGAAGATATGAGAGTGATAATCTCAGATGCACTGCATATTGATAAAAACAGAGTCAATATCAAGGCGACTACAGAAGAAGGGTTGGGATTTACAGGTGAAGGACTTGGTATATCCTGTCAGTCCATAGCACTTTTAGAGGAATTATAAGCATTAAAGGAGAAAAACAGAGTGGATAGATATGATGAAAGAATTATAAAAGGAAAGACAGAAGTGATCAGCTTTGTATGGCTGGTTCTTTCAATACTTGTTGCAGCACTTGGCCTGGCTCTGCTCATTCTGATACCGTCTGTTGGTGTTATTATTTTTGCGCTGGGAGTTTTTCTGATAACCTTTACAAAGGATGGTCTGAATATAGAATATGAATATATAATAACAAACGGTGATATAGAGATTTCTAAAATAGTAGCAAAAAAACGTCGTAAGCTGATGAAAGAAATTGAAGCATCAAATGTTACTAAAATTGATTATGCATCTACAGATCAGGTAAAGAATGATCTGTCCCTTGGACAAATTAAGGTTAAAAAATTCCTTGGAAGCAAAGATGAAGGCAAGCTTGTGGCAGTATACAGTGGAGAAGGAGAAAAAGCGACTATAACATTGCTGGATCTGAATGATAAATGCGTAGATCATCTGAAGACTGTTTTCAAAATCAAGTGCAATTTATAAAAAAACAGCAGGTGTTAATACACCTGCTGAAGTAAACAAATATAAATATCGTAAGGGAGGAATCAGGGGTCAAGAGGAATCATCTTAAGACCTTTATACATCTTGGTATACATGCTTTTTTCATCCTTATAAAGCATGGTACCCCTTTTGCCATCGCGGATGATATAGGCATACTTGTTTTTCTGAACATTCATGTATAATACTTCATCAACATTAAGCTCCTGGGCTTTGACCTTTGCAGTATATACATTAACCGGTTCTAACTTATATTTTTTTATTGCTTGTTCTACAGTCATGTCAAAACCTCCTTCACCTGAAAGATATCTAATATCTAAATAAAGTATATGGTATAATATGCACAAAGTCAACTGTTAATAATTCACAAAACTGTAAAAATTGACAAAAGAATAAGATAAAACGGATATGAATAATTATTTTAAGTTATTTGATGAACAGCTGAAAAAAATTAGTGAAGATAATATTAAACCTGAACTGCTTCTTCATGCCTGCTGTGCCCCCTGCAGCTCTCATTGTCTTGAGGTGCTGGAGGGATATTTTAATATTACTGTATATTTCTATAATCCCAATATAGATGAACTAGAAGAGTACAGTAAACGTATAGAAGAGCTGAGAAGATTTACCTTAGTTGCGGACTTTGCCAAAAAAGTAAAAGTGATAGATGGTGGCTATGAGCCGGAGGTCTTCTACGAAATGGCAAAGGGAAGGGAGAATCTTCCTGAGAGAAGCGAAAGATGCTATGACTGTTACAGGCTGAGACTTAAGAAAACTACAGAATATGCTCTGGAAAATGGATATGACTATTTTTCAACAACACTATCAATAAGCCCCTACAAAAATGCAGAGTGGATCAATGAAATAGGAATGAATCTGGAAAGAGAGTTACGGGAGAATAATCCTGATAAAAACAAATATCCGATTTTTCTTTTCAGTGATTTTAAAAAGAAAAACGGCTACAAGCGTTCCATTGAATTATCCGGGGAGTATGATCTGTACAGACAGGATTATTGTGGGTGCGTATTCTCAAAACATGATCATGAAGAAAAACTTCGGAGAAAAAACTCCGAAGTTTAAGTGGTTTATGAATTCTCATATATATATTTTATCTCAGGAATGGTGAATTCGTAGTCTGTATTACAGAAATCACAGTGAAGATTTACAGGCTTTCCATCATTTATCATGGATTCCAGTTCTTTTTTTCCAATACTTATAAGTGCTTTTGTAACCCGTTCCCGACTGCAGTTGCAATGATAAGCTGTCGGACGTTTTTCTTCGATACTTATATCTGTACCGAATACCTCTGTTCCTATGATTTTTCTCATCATATCTTCAACTGATAACCCGTCATTAAAGAAGTCTGTTACGGAACTCAACTCTGCCAGACTGTTTTCCAGCTTAGTGATGGTATCCTCTGAGGCATATGGCAGCAGTTGGATGATAAAGCCTCCGGCGTGCTTTATGCTTGTGTCTCTGTCAACAAGAACACCTAGACCTACAGAAGTAGGAATCTGTTCGCTTTCGGCATAATAATAAGTAAGATCCTCGCCTATTTCTCCACTTACGAGACTGGTCTGACCAACATATGGTTCTTTTGCACCCTCATCTCTAATGACAGTAAGTATACCGCTGCCGACAGCTCCTCCTACATCAAAATGTCCATTTTCCTTAGCCGGAAGCTGTACAGCGTTATTATAAATGAGTCCCTTTACATTTGAGGCAGCGTCGGCTGTTACAGTAATGCTTTTTATGGGGCCGTCTCCATTTATCTTGAGAGTCAGAACGTCGGTATCATTTTTGCACATAGCTCCCATAAGTGCTCCTCCGGTAAGCAGTCTTCCAAGAGCGGCACTGCAGAGCGGGCTGGTATTATGTATCCGTCTTGCCTCTTCCACGGTATTCTTAGTATAGCCGGCGATATATCTGATCTCATTTCCTGCCGCCAGTCCTTTGATTATATAGTCATCCATAAATATGCTCCTCTGATTTTATCGTTTGTTACTATTCTTATTGAAGGGGAATAGTAACAATCCCTAACAGTATATACGCAATCTAAAAAAAATAAAAGGTACAAATATTGAATTTATATGGTACAATGTAGTTTAGATTGTTTAAATCCGGCAAATTGTAAACTATTCTCAGGAGAAAAGTATTATGAAAAGTGTAATAGGGGTACATTTTTGGGAAAGACAGGCGAGACTCTCGCTTTGCGATGCTGATTCTGTGAGTACAGCGGCGATAGATCTTCCGTCTGATATAAAAAGGCTGAATATTGTGGCAAGTGATTTTGCCATTAAAAAAGCTCTGGAATTAATCGATACATTTATTAAGGAGAATCTGGGAATAAGTGATTATGGTCTTGTAATCTGCATCTCTGATGATACCGGTCTTAAGGAAATCCAGGGACTTTACAGAAGTGCAGCTCAGTGCGGTATAGAGATCGTAAAGACCGTAACTGAAACAATGGCTATGGCATATTATTCTTATGTTGAATTTGGTGCGGCCGGTCCGGTTCTTATGGCATTTGCATCTCCCGCAAAGCTGAGTGTGGCAGATTATTATATGGATGAGGGGACGGTTGAGAGGCTTGATACATATATAGCAGGCAGATGGAATGGTTCATCTATCCAGAAGGCTGCCTTTATCAATCCATTAAGCAACAGGCTTTTTGATGTCACGGATTCTCCGATCGTTTATTGTGCGGGAACCATGGACAGATGTCTGAACTTTGATCAGTCATTAAAGAATTATATATCGTCAACCAATACATTTTATAACAGAGACATAGAATTCCAGATGGTTGACAGTCAGGCCGTTATAGAGGGAATAGGCTTTATGTGCGGTAAGATAGAAATGAGAGAAGCCTTTCTCGGACTCAAAGAGATTGATACGCTTTCGCCTTATGAGCTTCTTGTCAGTATAAACGGCGAGATGTACCCGATTATCAATGCTGATAGTGTGATACCCACAAGGGAAGAAATAGAGATAGAAAAGTATCCTGAATCTGATAAACCATATGATGATATAAGACTGTATGAGAGAAGAATTCAGGGCTTTACGGAAATATGCTGTATGCACGTTCCAAAAGAGAAGGCTGAGCTGTTATACAGAAAACCGATCAAGCTTTCTGTCGCTTCCGATATATGCAGACATCTTGAAATTAAGATTACTGCTGTGTTAGGTGATAACTCGATAATACTTCATGTTCCTGATGATATTTTTGATGGTCAGGAGGAAGAGGTGGTTCAGGAGAAAGTTGAAGACTTTATTACCCGGTTCCTTCCGGTTGTTGATGATCTGGAATATGCCATAAAGTATACCAAGGATGCAGATAGTCCATATATACAGGGAATTATGAAAACCTATAACAAGGCTCTGCAGATATTAAGCGACAATAATGTACAGATTATTATGGGAGAGGGCGAGCCCTTTGACTACAATGTTCAGACAGCAGTGGCTCATGTATCGGATGTGGAACTTCCGGACAATACAGTTAAGCAGGTTATGCAGGCAGGATATATGTATAAAGGCAAGGTTTTAAGACCGGCCTCTGTTATAGTAGCGAATTAAGATACAAAAGGATAGGTTATAAAATATGAATAGCAGAATACAACTATTAAAGGATAATATTTTTCGTGGATTTGTCGGGAAGGAAGAACTTCTGGAAAATATTATCGTGGCACTTCTTTCGGGGGGGCATGTTCTGATAGAGGATGTTCCGGGAGTCGGGAAAACAACCCTTGCAAAGCTTCTGGCCCGTTCTATTGATGCAAGTCTTGCAAGAATTCAGTTTACGCCGGATACGCTTCCGTCCGATATAGTCGGAGTGTCGGTATTTGATGCTAAAAGCTCTCAGTTCACGGTTGTTAAGGGACCTGTCCATAATCAGATTGTTATTGCTGATGAGATAAACAGAGCTTCTCCAAAAACTCAGTCTGCACTTCTTGAGGCTATGGAAGAAAAACAGGTTACTATCGATGGAAAAACATTTCCTCTGCAGGAGCCTTTTATGGTCGTAGCCACAGAGAATCCTTCGGAACAGATAGGAACATATCCTCTTCCGGAGGCTCAGAAGGATCGTTTTATGATGAAGCTTTCGATAGGATATCCTGATATGGATAATCAGAAGCTTCTTGCAAAAAAATATCTGGATGGTGTACTTGATGAGGAAATAGAACCGGTTCTTAAGGCTGATGAAATAATAGAAATGCGTAAGGATGTCAGATCAGTTATCATGACTGATGAGATAATAGAATATGCACTCGTAATAGTTGATAAGACCAGAGGACTTTCTGAACTTGAATATGGACTCAGTCCGAGAGCAGGTCTGGATCTTCTGATCGCATCGAAGGCCAAGGCTTATATCTCAGGCAGAGATTATGTTATACCTGAGGACGTGATAGCTATGTCCAAGAGGGTGCTTCCTCACAGAATGGTTCTTACCACTCAGTCACTTATGAATAAATATACAGGAAACCAGCTCCTGGCTGAGGTGCTGGACAAGACTTCAAGACCTAAATGAAAAATAACAGATCCAAATCAGATGAAAAGAGAATAAAAATATCATTAAACAGACATAAGAGATATATTCGTTTTATTATTTATATGATCCTTTTGATAGCATCGATAATTATAGTAAGTAATAGAGGCGGAGCATTTTCTTATGTCTTCTTTTATGGAAATGTATTATATATTCCGATTGCAATTTTCACTATAATACACGCTGTTAAAGCGGTCAGATTATCCCAGGAGGTTCGGGAAAGAATGTTCCGAAAGGGGACTGTTCAGTCTTATAAGATACATATTGAAAATGACAGCTTTCTTCCCTTAGGTTCGGTTTCTTTTGTTATGTCAGGTGTTGCTGCTGATTATAAGATGGATATTACTGACAGACTGTACAGTCTGTTTCCGCATGAATCCATTAAGATAGAAAATGAATTGACCTGCAGATATGCCGGAAGCTATGAAACAGGAATAACAGCTATAGAGTTCAGGGATCCGTTTAAGATAGTAGAGGTGACCTACAAGGTTGATACACCGCTCAGAGTCAGTGTACTTCCTGCTGTTACGGATGCTGCTGTAGAAGAACTCAGCAGAGCCTATGAATCGGCGGATGTAAGAACAGGAAATATCATCATGAACAGTGATGAGAATTACCTTGGAAATGATGTTCGTAAGTATACTCCGGGTGATGCCGTGAATACTATTCACTGGAAAAATTATGCGCGTACCGGGGATATGTATGTCAGACTTCCTGAGCTGAAGTCTTCCCAGATGATGAGTCTTATTATAATTAAGGCTGATATAGATGGCAGTGAGGAAAGTCTGAAAAAGAGGGACTTCTTTTTGGAGTATATAGTTTCCATTATGAATTATTTTGCAAGGAATAAAAAACCTCTTGAAATAGTTTACTTTGATACAGATATCAGAAGATGTATCATCGATAATTATGAGAGCTTTCAGAAAGCATATTATGATGTGATAAAAAGAATCATGTCAAAACCCGCTTCAGATAAGGAAGAGGGGATGGCTGATATAAGGGGAAGTGCTGCTTCCAGAAAAATAGTTTTCAGAGAAAAGGATATGGTTTTATGTCAGAACTGAAAAAGAATACAATTATATATTTTCAGTCTGCTCTGTTTTTTGTGTGTCTGCTTATACCTGTTGTTGAGTATATAATCACCTTTACAGGAGCCGGTGTAAACAGATTATACTTCTGGTGCTATATGCTGATGTTTCTTTTGCTTGGACTTATATTTGTAGTGTCAGATAAGAAAAGGCTCTTTATTCCTGTGGGAATACTAAGTGCGGTTTTGCTGATCATTATTTTCAGAGACCGAGAGCTTACCTGGAATATAGCTGCAGCGCTTATATCTGTTATCATATACACTTTGATAGAAAATGAAAAAATCAGCAGATTTATATGGATTGTTCTGGCTTCGGCAGAACTCGTTCTTTGGATTTATACAGGTAATCCATCTAAAATAGCAGCGTCAGCACTGCTGGTATCAATGATTTATTCGATTCTCAGGCTTACAGATATAATGTATGTGTACCATGCCTACCTTATCATTCTGATAGGTATTGTTATGGTGTTTCTCCCCTCGGGAGAGGAGCCTATGCAGTGGAAGACCCTAAAGAGCGCTGTGGCCTTAGTTGATGGTACAGTAAGGGGCGCATTTTATGAAACCCAGTATTTATTTGAAGGTCTTTCCAATGTAGGTGGAGGATACAGAGGCTATTCCGGAAATGCAAGGCTTTCAGGAAAGGTGATCGGAGAAGGGAAAGATGAACTTATTCTCAGCTCTACAAAGAATAATAAATGCAGATATTTAACCGGTGCATATTATAAGACTATAACGAAAACAGGCCTTAAGGATAAGGTTGAAACTGACAGTCCTTACAATATGTGGTTTGTTGAATTTATTAATGCTTTGTACAGGGCTGGTATAGATGATAAGGAAGCAGCCTGCTTTTCCAAGATGGAAAATATGGATATAGAATACAGGTATCTGAGAACAGAAGATGTTATCATACCTGAAAAACCTATCCTTATTGAAGAGGAAAATCAGATCAATTCAAAGAAACATGGTAAAGGCTTTCAGTATTCCGTGCGTTATATGGCAATTGATTACGGAAGTCCGTACTTTCTTGAGGTGATTGAAAAGGGTGATGGAGAGTATGAATCCTATGGAACAATAAAGCAATATGTTAAAGATATCTATGGTGTAAATATGGACAGATTTCTCTCACACGAACAATATGAAGAAGCTGTCAGCTATTACAGTAACAGAAAGTCCTGGATAAATGATTATCTGGATCTATCAATGCAGACTCCGAAGATAAAAGAGCTTACTGAAGAAGTAGTTCAGGGGCTGGATGGAGATTATGAAAAGGCAAAAGCCATTGAAACATATCTGCGCGGCTACGAATATGATACCGGAGTAGATCTTAGAAAAAGTGATAACTATATAGAAAGCTTTCTGTTTGAAACCTGCAGCGGATACTGCGTACATTATGCTTCGGCAATGGTGCTCATGCTCCGAAGCTGCAATATTCCTGCCAGGTACGTAAACGGTTATATGAAGCCTTCCGATAAGAATGAACGTACGGAAAATCTGTCAGGCAGTTATGCTCACGCCTGGGTTGAAGCGTATATGCCGGGAACGGGCTGGGTAAGGATGGAACCCACAAGAGTAATGAAAAGAGCTGAAGGTCTGACCTGGGGATTAGAGGTTAAGAATGATGAAACATCTGAAGTATCCGGATTTGATATAGAGGATGAGGAATACTATAAAATGATGGAGGAAAGATATAGGGGGAGTTATGGAGAACCTCTTAATGATCTGTCAAAAGAGGCTTCTGAAAAGAATAACCAGAAGAAGGATTCGGATTTTTATAAAGAACTGATTATCAGATTCGGAAGATACATATTGATCATGATTGTTTTTATGCTGAGCTTATTTGCCATTTATAAAATAATAAGAACATGTATCTATATCCGAATGAAACCTGAAGATAAACTGAAAGAAAATATGAAGCTTCTTACAAAGAAGCTGGATCGTCTGCTTCCTGAGGGAGAAAAGACAGATTCGGTCATGGATTATCTTGGATTTATCAAGGATGAAAATGTATGTGCTGACCTAAAAGAGATTTTTGATGAATATTACAAGGTACGCTTCAGAGGAGACACTGCTTCAGAGGAATTGATCAGCCGTACAAGATTATCTGTAAAAAGAATAGGTCAGCTATAAAAACTTTGTGACAAAGTGTTTATTTTGGAGTATAATGATTGGATAGGTGTTCAAAGGCTTATTTTGAAACATTATGATAAATACATAAGGAGAACTAACATGGATAAGGACGAGAAAAAGGAATACTTTTTAAGTGTTTACAGACATTCCCTTGCACATATTATGGCAAAGGCTGTAATGGAAATATTTGGTAAAGAAAACGTTCAGATAGCAATCGGACCCCAGATTGATGACGGTTTCTATTATGATTTTATGCTGCCAAGAGCTATTACTACAGATGATTACAAAACCATAGAGGATAAGATGCGCGATATACTGAAGCGTCGTGAAGACTGGATTTGTAAAGAGGTTAGTAAAGCTGAGGCGCTTGAAATATTTAAAGGTCAGAAATATAAGGAAGAACTTATCGTAGATCTTCCTGAGGATGAAAGAATCACTGTATATTATACAGGTGATGATTTTGTTGACCTCTGTCGTGGACCTCATATCGAGAATTCCCAGGAACTTATGAATACTGCATTCAAGGTTAAGTCAGCATCAGGTTCATACTGGAGAGGTGATGAGAAGAATGATCAGCTCCAGCGTATATATATGTATGCATTTCCTTCCAAGCAGGAACTTAAGGAGCATCTTGATTTTGTAAAAGAGGCTATGGAGAGAGATCATAAGAAGATCGGACCTGAGCAGGAACTCTTCATGTTTGATGAGAGTGCACCTGGTATGCCTTACTGGCTTCCAAGAGGATTCAAGATGTATAATGCAATCCTTGAGTTCTGGAGAGATCTTCATGAAAGACATGGTTATCAGGAGATACTTGCTCCTGTACTTAATCATAAGAGACTCTGGGAGACTTCAGGTCACTGGGGCCATTACAAGGAAAATATGTTCCTTATTACTACTGCAAATGTAGATGAGGAAACTGATGAGGAAGTAATAGATACAGATGTTCAGTACGCTGTAAAGCCTATGAACTGTCCGAATGCTATCAATGTTTATAAGAACGGACTTCACAGCTATAAAGAGCTTCCTATCCGCTACAGCGAGACACAGGTAATTCACAGACGTGAGAAGAGTGGTGAGTTAAATGGACTCTTCCGTGTACAGATGTTCCATCAGGATGATGACCATACTTTCCTTACAGAGGAAATGATCGAAGATGAGATCGGTGATATCATGGATATTGCAAAATATATCTATGAGACCTTCGGTCTTACATATGCTGCTGAGCTTTCAACAAGACCGGATGATTTCATGGGTGCACCTGAGCTTTGGGATGAGGCTGAGGCTTCGCTTAAGAGAATTCTTGATAAGAAGTATGGAGAAGGTGGATATGAGATTAACGAAGGTGACGGAGCTTTCTATGGTCCGAAGATCGACCTTAAGATGAAGGACTGCATCGGCCGTGAGTGGCAGATGGGTACTATCCAGCTCGATTTCCAGCTTCCGCTGAATTTTGATCTGAGATATGTAGCAGCAGATGGATCACAGAAGAGACCTGTAATGATTCACAGGGCAATCTTTGGTTCATTTGAAAGATTCATTGGTATACTTATAGAGAACTTCAAGGGTGTATTCCCGTTCTGGATGTCACCATATCAGGTAGGTGTAGTTCCTATCCGTCCGGAGCATAATGGATACGCAAAGGAAATAGTTGAGATATTAAAGGATGCCGGCGTTCGTGTAGAAGCTGATTATTCCGATGAGAATATGAAGACAAAGATTAAAGGCTTCAAGAAATATAAAGAGCCATATATACTTATTCTCGGAGACAAAGAAGCTGAGGAAAGAACAGTATCCGTAAATGTAAGAGGAAATAAGCAGATGAACGGTGTGCCTCTTGATGCTTTTGTTGAGTTATGCAGGAAGCAGATTAAGGAACATTCGCTTGAACTGATAGATTCCTATGAAGGTTAATGCCACCGGAAAACAGTATAAAGGGGAAAGTATTATAATATGCTGGATGAAGAAAAAATAAAACTAATGACCAGGATATCAATATATGAAAAAAATGAGGAGATAAATGATCTGTCCCTCAGCAGATACTACAGGGAGGACTATGTTAAGTTCGGGTGTCTGAAAACAATTATAGCCACCACAATCTGCTATTGGCTTTGCATTGCAGTTTATGTTCTCATTAATTTCGAAAAGGTTTTAAATGATCTGAATACCATGGATTATTTCAAGGTTATATCACGTCTTATGGGCGGATATGTACTGGTCATGGTTGTATTCTATATATATGCATTTATAGTTTATAATTTCAAATATATGAAAGCGAAGCCCGGAATAATCAAATATAACAGGGATCTCGGTAAGCTAATAAAGCTATATGAAAAAGAAGAAGTTCAAAGTCAGATAAAGAGTGGAAGGGTAAAGGTTTATTCTGATATTGGCGGAGATATGGAGGAACTCAGCGAATGACAGGCATATTAAGTGTAAAAAATAAGATTAGGTCTTTTTTAAGAAAACAGGATGAAATAACAGCTCCTATTTTTAGATTTATATGGTGTCTGATGGTGTTCGCGTCCTTACAGAAAATGTTTCATTATTCTGATCTCGGTTCCAAGAAAGAGGTAACCATTCTGCTGGCTGTTCTGACAGCACTTCTTCCGGATGCATTTATGTTTGTTATGGCAGGCGTTCTGATTGCTCTTCATACATTTTCGGTATCACTTGAGGCGGGGGCAATATTTGTAGTTCTCTACATAATCATGTACTGCGTATACGTAAGATTTTTCCCTAAGTATGCTTATGCAATGTTTATCGTTCCGATTTTTTATCTGCTGGGTATACCTTATGCTGCACCGGTTGTTGTTGCGCTGATTGCAGGAATCGGTGGTATGGTGCCTGCAGTAATGGGAGTAGTTTTATACTATTTCTCAGATTGCGTTGAAGTAGTCAGCGGACTGCTTGCAACTGAGGATATTGAAAATGAGATAGAGGCTTTTCAGAAGCTTTCAAAAGTACTTATTCAGAATAAAGAAATGTATGCTGCTATTATTATCTTTGCTATAACTGTTCTGATCATTTCTGTTCTGGCGAAATTCAGCTATCCATTTGCCATATATGTTGCTATAGCTGCAGGAGTTATAGTAAATATCTTTTCGGCTATTCTTGCAGGTTATGTACTTGGACAGGATGTGCCTATGGACAAGGTTTTAATTGGAAGCTTTATTGGAATAATCATTGCTCTGATTATAAGAGTAGGACAGGGACTTCTGGATTATAAACATACAGAAAGAGTTCAGTTTGAGGATGATGATTATTTCTATTATGTGAAGGCAGTTCCGAAGATTGACTCTGAGAAAAATGAGAAAGCAGATAATTAAGGAATAATATGGATAATTTCTGGACGACTATCAAGTCCGAGTTTGCCGGTATCTATTTTCCTGATATCGGCTGGTCGGATATACTTGATATAATCATAATTGCATATGTTCTGTATCGTCTACTTTTATGGATAAAAACGAGTCGTGCCTGGACGCTCCTGAAGGGTGTTCTTGTGGTGGCTCTTTTTCTGGTTATAGCGGTAATATTCAGATTTAATACAATTCTCTGGATAGCCAGAAATCTTATTAATGTATTCCTTATTGCAATTATTATTCTTTTTCAGCCGGAGCTCAGACGTGCGCTTGATGAACTTGGAAGAAAGAAGATTATTTCAAGATTCCTGAATTTTGATAACAGAAGGATTAACGAGTCAAGTCTAAGTGATAAGTCAATATTTGAGCTGGTTAAGACCTGCACCCGTCTTTCTAAGGATAAGACAGGAGCACTTATTGTAATTGAACATGAGACTCCGCTTGGTGAATATATTAATACCGGAATTGCTATAGATGCTTCTATATCACATCAGCTTCTGATCAATATATTTGAGAAGAATACGCCTCTTCATGATGGCGCCGTAATAATTAAGGACAACAGAGTTGTTGCTGCTACATGCTATCTTCCTCTTACGGAAAGACATGATGTTGATAAAATACTGGGAACCAGGCATAGAGCAGGCCTGGGAATAAGCGAGTCGACAGACAGTATGACAATCATCGTTTCAGAAGAAACAGGTGGTGTGTCAATTGCATACAGAGGAGCACTTTACCAGGAGCTTGATGAGGATGGACTGAGAAAACAGCTTACCAAGCTCAAGGATGTAAAGGATGAAAAAACCTCCGGGACAAGAGTTCTAAAGTTAGGAGGTAGAAAGAATGTTCAGTAGAGCTAAAAACTTTGTTTTTGATCATATGGGTCTGAAACTTCTTTCTCTGACACTTGCTTTTGTTCTCTGGTTCGTTGTCATGAATATAGAAGATTCAGTAATTACGAAGACGGTATATGATATACCTGTTGAGATGCTTAATGGGGATACAATCCTTAAAAATGGCGGAGTGTATGATGTCACTGAAGGCGAAAATGTAGATATAATGGTTAAAGGCCCCAGATCGGTTATTGAGAATCTTGAGGCTTCAAACTTTGAAGCTCATGCTGATCTCAGTCATCTGTCTGTTACTAATTCCACAAGTATCAGCGTTAATACCAATGATACAATCAGCCCTAATGATGCAAGACTTATCAGCATTACTACGCTCAACGAATATGTGACTGTTACAATTGAAGAGGAAACTGAAAAAAGTGTTCCGGTCAAGGTGATAACGACCGGAAATGTCAAGTCCGGTCATGCTTTGGGAAGCCCTGCTCCTCAGCCAAATATGATCACTATAAAAGGACCGGAATCAGTGCTTTCAAACATAGTGGAAGCTAGAGCAGTAGTTGATGTAAGCAATGCCGAAAGTGATATAGAGGAAACGGTCAGGGTAGGATGTATAGACGGCTATGGAGCTGCGGTTGATAAGGACAACATATCACTTTCTTCAGAGAAGGTCAGAGTAACGATACCTGTTTACAGAACCAAGACAGTTCAGGTAAATGTAAATACGATTGGTAATCCTGCTGAGGGTTACGGTGTCAGAAATATCAATTTTGAACCATCAACGGTTATCATTACAGGTGAAGCAGAAGAACTTTCAAAGGTAAGATCAATAGATATAAATGATATATCTGTTACAGACGCTTCTGATAATATAGAGACTAATGTCTCTCTGGCTGACTATATACCTTCAAATATCTATATAGCAGATGATACTTCTGAGATAGCCATAAATGTTGAGATAGGCAGTGTAGTGACCAAGGAACTTACACTTAGCACTGCAGCTATCAAAATGACAAATCAGAAGAATGATTACAAATATCAGGTAAGTAAGCCTGCTATTCTCAAGATTAAGGTTGTAGGTTTTCAGGAGGATATGAATAACATATCCATAGAGACATTTAATCCTCGTATGTCAGTTCAGAATCTGGAACCGGGAGAACATGATTTGCAGGTTGTATTTGATGAAAATGACAAGCTGACTATTTCAGACAAATACACGGTAACTGTTAGTATTTCAGAAAAACAGTAGCGTCATTCTGGAAGAAGTATATGATCAAGGGGGTGTTAGGATGATTACTGATACAGAAGGCATTAAAAAATTACAGGATGCAATTGATGAGTCTAATTACATAGTTTTCTTTGGTGGAGCAGGTGTATCAACAGAAAGCGGTATTCCTGATTTCAGAAGTCAGGACGGACTTTATAATCAGAAATATAAATATCCGCCTGAAGAAATCGTAAGCCATACATTTCTTGTATATAAGCAGGAAGAGTTCTTTGAATTTTATAAGGATAAGATGCTTGCTCCTGATGCAAAACCCAATGCTGCACATAAGAAGCTGGCTGAAATGGAAGCTGCCGGAAAGCTGAAGGCTGTCATAACTCAGAATATTGACGGACTTCATCAGGCTGCAGGAAGTAAGGAGGTACTTGAGCTTCACGGTTCTGTGCTTAGAAATTACTGCACCAGATGCGGAAAGACTTACAGCAGTACTCCCGAGGATGTAAATGCGGGAATCAAGTATATACTTGCCAGTGACGGCGTTCCGAAGTGTAAGGAAATAGTAAACGGTAAAGAATGCGGCGGTCTTGTAAGACCTGATGTTGTTCTTTATGAAGAAGGACTGGACAATGATGTTATAAGCAGAGCAGTTATGCACATCTCAAAGGCAGATATGCTGATAATCGGTGGTACTTCACTGGTGGTTTATCCTGCTGCGGGATTTATCAGTTATTTCCACGGCAAACATCTTGCTGTGTTAAATATGGCTTCCACATCACGTGATGCTGAGGCAGATATAATTATAAGAGAAAAAATCGGAGAGGTTTTCTCTCAGATTAAAGTATGACAGACTTAATTATTCATTATCATAGTTAATAAAAATCATTATATATATGGAGGAAAAATAAATGTTTGATTTTGAGGAAATCGTAAAGGTTGACCCGGAGGTGGCTTCAGCTATGACTGACGAGTTTAATCGTCAGAATAACAATCTGGAGCTTATTGCTTCTGAAAATATTGCTTCAAAGGCTGTTATGGCAGCTATGGGAAGCCATCTTACAAACAAGTATGCTGAAGGTTATCCGGGAAAGAGATATTACGGTGGATGCGAATATGTTGATGTAGTTGAAGATCTTGCAAGAGACAGAGCTAAGGAACTGTTCGGTGCTGAGTATGCAAATGTTCAGCCTCATTCAGGAGCTCAGGCTAACATGGCAGTATTCTTTGCAACCATGCAGCCGGGCGATACATTTATGGGAATGAACCTTGACCACGGCGGTCACCTCACACATGGTTCACCGGTAAATATGTCCGGAAAATATTTCAATTGTGTTCCTTACGGAGTTAATGATGAGGGACGCATTGACTATGATAATGTACTGGCAATAGCTAAGGAAGCTCGTCCAAAGCTTATCGTAGCAGGTGCTTCTGCATATGCAAGAGAGATAGATTTTAAGAAAATGCGTGAGATAGCTGATGAGGTTGGCGCTATCCTTATGGTTGATATGGCACATATTGCTGGTCTTGTGGCAGCAGGATATCATATGAGCCCAATCCCTTATGCAGACATTACAACCACAACCACACATAAGACTCTTCGCGGACCTAGAGGTGGACTTATCCTCTGCAGCGAGGAAGTAAATGCAAAGTATAATTTCAATAAGGCTATATTCCCTGGAATCCAGGGTGGTCCTCTGATGCATGTAATCGCAGGTAAGGCTGTATGCTTCAAGGAAGCTCTTTCTCAGGATTATAAGGATTATATGGGAAGAGTTGTTGAGAATGCTGCAACTCTTGCAGATGCTCTGATTGAAAGAGGTTTTGATATCGTTTCAGGCGGTACTGACAACCACCTTATGCTTGTTGACCTTAAGAGATTAGGTCTTACAGGTAAAGAGGTTGAGAAGTATCTTGACACAGTTCATATTACTGTTAATAAGAATACAGTTCCTAACGATCCTCAGTCACCATTCGTTACAAGCGGTATCAGAGTAGGTACACCTGCAGTAACAACAAGAGGTGCTGTAAAAGAGGATATGTACATCATCGCAGACGCATTTAAGGCTGCTATTCTTGATAAGGACAGTGCTAAGGCTGAGGCCCTTGTAAAGAGTATTACAGATAAGTATCCACTTTACAGATAAGACATACATTTAGATCTACGAGAAAGAAATATGGAAGATAATAACAATCAGAATAACAATCAAAATAATAACAATAACGGTAAGCGTCCCGGTGGTTTTAACAATACCATCGGGGTCGTTATAATTGCAGTTGTTTTGTCCATTATATTTATAATGGCACTTAATAACTACAGAACCTCCGGAGAGAAGGAGGTATCCTATGACAAATTCATTCAGATGGTTGATGAAGGCAAGGTCAAGGATGTAAAGATCTATGAGAAAAGAATAAAATTTATTCCGGATGAGGAAGACACAAAGATTCAGAATGTAACTTACTACGTAATAAGAACAGATGATTATGATCTTATAAGCAGACTTGAAAAATCAGAAGTCAAGTTTACCGCTGTTGATGAGGGTGGAAATGCAATCCTCGGACAGATACTTTATTATTTGATCTTCTTTGCGGTAATGTATTTTATTACCATGATGCTTTTCAGGAGAATATCCGGTGGTTCCGGTGGAATCATGAATGTCGGAAAATCAAATGCAAAGCTGTATGATATGACAAAAAATACAGGAATTACATTTGCTGATGTGGCAGGAGAAGAGGAGGCTAAGGAATCACTTACAGAGATGGTTGATTTCCTTAAAAATCCTGGAAAATATCTTGATATTGGTGCCAGACTTCCTAAGGGTGCACTTCTTGTAGGACCTCCGGGAACAGGTAAGACACTTCTTGCCAAAGCTGTTGCCGGTGAGGCCGGTGTACCGTTTTTCTCTATGTCAGGTTCCGAGTTCGTTGAGATGTACGTTGGTGTAGGTGCATCCCGCGTAAGAGATCTTTTCAAACAGGCAAATGCCAAGGCACCGTGTATTATATTTATTGACGAGATAGATGCCATAGGTAGAAGCCGTGATACTAGACATATGGGCGGTGACTCTGAGAGAGAACAGACACTCAACCAGCTGCTTTCAGAAATGGATGGTTTTGATTCATCAAAGGGTATTATTATCCTTGCTGCAACCAACCGTCCTGAGGTGCTTGATAAGGCGCTTCTGAGACCGGGGCGTTTTGACAGAAGAGTAATAGTTGAAAGACCTGATCTTAAGGGACGTGAGGATATACTTAAGGTTCATTCAAAGAATGTTAAGCTTGATGAAACAGTTGATCTGCACGAGCTGGCAAATGTAACCAGCGGTTCTGTAGGTGCTGACCTTGAAAATATCATAAATGAGGCTGCACTTACTGCAGTAAGAAAAGGCAGAAAATTTGTATCCCAGAATGATATGCTGGAATCGGTAGAGGTTGTTTTTGCTGGTAAAGAAAAGAAGGATCGTATACTTTCAGCTGATGAGAAGAGTATTGTAGCTTATCATGAAGCAGGACATGCGCTTCTTACAGTGCTTCAGAAGAATACTATGCCGGTACAGAAAATCACAATTGTTCCGAGAACCATGGGTGCGCTGGGTTATGTATGGCAGACTCCTGAGGAAGAGAAATATCTTGAGACTCAGGCTGAGATGGAAGCTCATATAGTAATAACTATGGGTGGACGTGCTGCAGAGGCACTTAAGTTCCCTTCAGTAACTTCAGGAGCTTCAAATGATATAGAGCAGGCTACCAAGGAAGCAAGAGCTATGGTTACTCTGTATGGTATGTCTGAACGATTCGGTATGGTACAGCTTGAGGGTATAACAGGAGAATATCTTGATAGAAGAAGAGTTCTTGAATGCTCAGATCAGACAGCAACCATGATAGACGAAGAGGTTCGTATCATCATAGCGAATGCCTATGAAAGAGCTCTTAAGATTCTTTCTGATAATGAAGAAATCCTTGATGCCATAGCACTCTATCTGATAGATCATGAGTCTATAACAGGTAAGGAATTTATGGATATCTTTAACCGGGTGACCGGCGGTATATATCCTAAGATCGATATGAGTACTTCCCTCACTTCAAGCGGAAAAACCTGGAACGAAACCGATACAGTAGAGAAGCTGAAGGAAAGAGCCAAGACAAAAAAGGCAAAGGAAAAGGCTGACAAGGCTGCTGAAAAGGCAGCAAAAAAAGCCAGAAAAAAAGCTGAGAAAGCAGAAAAAAACGGAAAAGTAAAAAAAACATCCGGTTCGAAGCTTAAGGTTTTTGCAAGCAGAGAGTTCGAAAAGAAAAGAGAAGAGCTGCTTTCAGATGATACAGAATCAGAAGATTCATATGAAGAACAGATGATAGCAGAAGACTTCGATAGTGAAGAAATCGCAGAAATCAAAAATATTACAGAGGCTTCATCATCAGATTCAGTTTCCGGTAAAGATGATTCTAATAAAGATGAATCAGATAACAGTACTGATCAAAGTGATGAAAATCCTATGCCTTGGCAATAAAAATATAAAAAGATGACAAATGAACCAGGTTCACTTTGTCATCTTTTTTATGTGCGAAGGTGAGCTAAACTAAATTCAAGTTTACTTGATATTCAGCTTGGCGAGCCCGCAACATCGAGTAGGTATCCTACTCGATGTTAACTGAGTTCGTCCAGTGTTTTTCCATAGGCTGGAAGGAATTCAGTAATAAAATCCTCTACTTCAGGCAGATCTTTCTTTATTTTATCCAAGGATTTTTCAATGGTTTCCTTAGCAGTTGAGAATTCTGTGTTTCCGGCTTTTTCCTCTTCGATACATTTGATATAAGCGGAAAGCTTATCGGCAGCTTTAACAAGTCTTCTCATGTATTTATCATCAGCAGAATTATCAGTTTTATATATTTCCATAAATGCAGGCTGAAGATCTGAAGGAAGCTTTTCAAGAAGCTTGTATTCTGCTATAGTTTCTACCTGTTTATAAGCATCTCTGATATCAGGATTATAATATTTCACAGGTGTAGGCATATCACCGGTAATTATTTCAGAAGAATCATGATATAAACCAATGAGAGCGGCTCTGTCAGCATTCAGATTCTTTCCGTATCGTACATTTCCTATGACACAGAGTGCATGTCCTATCATTGCAACCTCGAGAGAATGCTCGCTCAGGTTCTCGCTTCTTGAATTACGCATAAGTGCCCATCTGTTAATATATTTCATCCTGGATATAGTGGCAAAAAAGTTGTATTCCATTATATTTGTACCTTTCGCATTAAAATGTGACAGCCACGTCAGTTGTGAGTGCCACTTTGTGATAAAAAACGCCCTTGCATTTGAGGTGCGCTTTATACTATAATACAAGAGTTGTAAATGTCATACAGACATTTTATTTCAAGCTTCTGTGGCGTAGTTGGTAGCGCAACTGATTCGTAATCAGTAGGTCACGGGTTCGAGTCCCGTCAGGAGCTTATTTTTTTATATAATAGCCTGCAAATAAAAAGTCAAGGCTAAATTTATAAAAATTGAAAATTA
>FZRB01000016.1 GCA_900199595.1 Lachnospiraceae bacterium
AGAAAAATCGGAAGTGACTCGTTCAACGTGATTCAACGTTACTTTTCAGCACACTTTTTATAAATCTCTCTGGTTTCTTCCAAAGTGTTATCGTTAATGTAATAAACAACGTTTTCTGTTTTAATCCTGATATATTCATCAACCTCCGGATTCATGAACATTTTTGCCTTTTTATCCTCACCGACACTCCATAGTCCCTTAAGCAGCTTTTCAGTACCAACACCGGCTATCCTTACAGGATGAAGCTGTTCTATACCATTTCCGGTGGATATTTCTACTATCTCATCTTTAGGGATAACATATTCATCTCTCAGATGATGGCAGATTATATATCCATTTTCCACCCTTACATCTATGGATGTGGCATCCATAGCTCCAACCCAAACGAGAGAAGCAATAGTTCCTATAAGCGTTAATGCCACCAATACAGTGATTATCTTACCAACAGGATGCGCCAGATTAATGGTTGCTCCCATGCCGTCTCTTCTTTCAACATTAACCCTTCCATCCCTGGTGTTATAATAGAACATACCATATATCCAGTTATCATCATCGTCACTATATTCATTCTCGAATTTATAGCATTCATTAAGCAGAGCAGTTTTACTTGCAAGAATCGCAAGAATCACAAATATTCCCACCATATATATGATACTGGATATGATAACTCCTGCCTCTGACCATTCAATCAGAATAATTATCATAAAGATTATTATCATGGCGGTATTCAGCCAGCTCATCTGTATCCAGAGATCACTCCATATCTTCTTCTTAGCGCGGTTATAATTTGCATTCACTTCGCTCTCTTCCGATATAACTTCATTACGCATATTGTCCATCATTCGAGCTATAAAAACAAAAAGAATCCCCATTATAAGAAAGCTTCCGGCCATCAGTGTTGCTGCAAAAG
Source organism: Lachnospiraceae bacterium (assembly GCA_900199595.1). GTDB lineage: Bacteria > Bacillota > Clostridia > Lachnospirales > Lachnospiraceae > Eubacterium_Q. Next base: position 911 of record FZRB01000016.1, read on the forward strand.
AGCCCTGAAGACTATTGGGGGAAATGTTAAGCACATCAAAATCATATAAAAGAGCAAGAATCATGCATACTCCAGCGAGTATATTCGGCAGTAAGAGCATGGGCATATCAAGAGCATGTGATGAACTAATGCTCTTCAGGTCTGCCACTCTAATACCCTTCGATTGAATTCCAAACTCTCTTTTCAGACTTTTTAGCTCGCTATTTCCCTTTACATAAGGAAAATTACATATTACAAAAGCCAGCAATATGTAGACCGTATATGTAATCATCATAACAGTCAGATCCGGAATAAGTAAAAGCAAAGCTCCAATAATTATTTCCACAATAATTACCCACAAAGACATCTTTCTGTTCCTTTGAACTATCTCCTCTACCTTTGCTTCTGCTTCGCCCATCTTAAATTCTTCACGATTCTTTACTCCGAATATATATTTCTTCTTTATCCAGTTCTTCGGATATAGAACAAAATACATAATAACCAGAAAAGGGGCGAGGCACATAAACATTATCAAACCAAGTTTTAAATTCATCTTAATCCTTCTTTCTGAAACCCAAACTGTATCTATTCATCAATAATATTCGTCGATAAGGTTCTTGATATCATTCTTTGATACGCCGGAAAGCCTCGCCTCAGAAACTATTCTCCGAAGCTCGGCTTTATTTTCCTCGCTTATAACTCCGGACTGTTTTATCTCTGCCCTTACTCTGGCTCCGTTCTTTCTGTCCGTTGTTATATATCCTTCATTTTTCAGTATCTGATAGGTCTTACTTACCGTCATGGTATTGATACCCATCTCAAGAGCAAGCGACCTTACTGTGGGAAGCTGTTCACCTGAAGCAAGCTCGCCTGATGATATTCCCATTACTATCTGATTTCGGATCTGCATATATATAGGGACATCCGAATATTCGTCTATTTTTATAACCATATCTTCTCCTCTTTATGGTGCCTGCTCTTTACTTAGCTTCAGTACCATATTATAGCTAAATCCTGCTAATACAGCAACTATCACAATCAGTATCAATAATATAAGATCCTTGTTCAAAAAAGTACCAAGGAAAACTGTAAGAACTATCAGTGCCATAGTACTGAGCATATTCGGAAACAGATAAATTGCCACTGCAGCTCCCTGCTTGATCACTTCAACTTCATTTTCCCAGTCAAGTCTCATATGCTTTACTCCGCACACACATCCCCAGGCTGTGGAAAATGCACATAACAAGGTTACAAGAATTATACTCAGCAAGCTGCTCAATAAAGAACTTCCCATTGATATGGAAAATGTAATGGTTGCAAAAACTGCGAATGGTACAGTAAGCAGCATATTATATAACATTTTCCCCTGATACATGGTTTTCTTAGTTATCGGCAGGCTCTGCAGGATCCAGTAATTCTTTCCTTCAAGGGAAGGAGTGAAGGCTGTAGTAGCCACCATACCGACGAAGAAATATACAACAAAAGGTATCGCCGGAGACAGCATTTCCTTTGTAAGCGGTGCCCCCATCAGCATCTTTTCCAGAATATCATCTACATTTACGAAGATTACGGCTATTCCGGCTATGAGGCACATCACCTGACCAACCAAAGCATTTGTCATATAAATTGTGGAACCTGTCATTCTCCTGAATTCTTTAAAAACTAAAGTACCGATAACACTTCTGTTTTTACGCTCGCCCATGACAAAACTATTCGAAGCCGCATGTGACTTAAGTGCTGAATTGATCTTTTTATAAGATCTTCCGACTATCATAAATACTACTGCAGAAACAGCTATTGATATTACTATAAGCAGAAGTATATATGATACGTTCATGTCATTTACTGCACCGGCGAACCATTTAACAGGAAGATATATCTTACCTGCCTGCTCCGTTTTCTCAGAAACAGTCTGCACTACTTCAGCAGTTTTATCGGTTCTGAACATCTTTTCTATAAAGAATCTAAGACCGAATATTGCAAAAATGAAGATAAATGTTACTACGGTCTGTACCATAGTTTTATTCTTAAATCCGGAACCCACTTTCGCAATAATAAACCCTATAAATGTTGCAGCAACCATCGGCAGCAGAGGCAGAACTAATGATAGTATTACCCATACTACATACGTAAGTAACGTTGCCTTAGCATATACTCCATATGCTGCCATCATCGAAAGAGACACACTCATATACCATGGAAGACTCTTTATGTACATATAAAGAAACTTGCACATAGCCACTTCTCCGGGCTTAAAAGGTAGTGCCATCAGCATATCATACTCTTTAAAGTTAAACAGATAGCCGTTGGTCTTGAAAAAGGTTAGTACAAATCCCAGGGTTGAAACAACTATTGCGCACATAACCGGAATAGAATCTGTAAGACCATACATTCCATAACCCACACACTGAGCTATGCAGTAGCCTATCAGCGTGATGAAAAGAATAACCATACCGATGGTGTTGCCAACTATCCTTCCCTTTTTCTTCTTATCTTTGCAGTTTTTATATATATTCCACTGACTTGTGGAAAGAAGTAATCCTTTTAATAAAATTGAGACCTTGTTCATAATAGCCTCCATATCACCATTTACTAAGTATTAATTAACCGTCAACAGACTCAAGGAATATGTCTTCGAGAGACTCTCCATGTGTCAGTTCCTCCATAGTTCCCGATGCAATTATTCTTCCCTGCTTTATGATCGCAGCCTTATTACAAAGCTTCTCTGCCACCTCCAGCACATGAGTCGAGAAAAATATTGCAGTACCCTTTTGACACATCTCATTCATTATCTGCTTTAATGTAAATGAAGCCTTCGGATCAAGTCCTACAAAGGGCTCATCCAGCACCATAAGCTTTGGCTCATGTATCAGCGCCGATATGATTGCAAGCTTCTGCTTCATACCGTGGGAATAAGAGCTTATCAGGTCTCCTAGTGAATCCGTGATTTCAAATCTATCAGCATATTCCTCGATACGCTTAGTTCTGTCAGTTGCATTTAACCCAAATATATCTGCTATAAAATCCAGATACTGAATGCCCGTGAAATTATCATAGAGATCAGGATTGTCAGGTATATAGGCCGTAACCTTCTTACACTCCAAGGACTCATCCTTAACCGAATGACCGTCTATATATATCTCACCTTCAGAGAAGTCCATAACTCCCACAACAGCTCTGATGGTAGTTGACTTTCCGGCACCGTTATGACCTATAAATCCATAGATATCGCCACGCTCCACAGTAATACTTACATTATCCGCAGCCTTCTTGCCCTCGCCATATACTTTTGTATAATTCTTAATTTCCAACATATTATTTGTTTTCATATTTAACCTCATTCTTTATTGTGCCTGTCACCTTGAATAATTTATGCATTTTTTTCTTTCTTTAACACTACTACTGCCATGATTATTGCCACTATCAGAAGTGGGATTCCGGCAATCAGTCCATTTGGTGCAGGACCGAAGATCATAAGCTTTTCTATTCTTTCTGCTTCATTTCCGTTTATCACCAGCTGGAACACTGTTGCAGCTGCATTGATTGCTCCGTGGAACAGGGCCGGATACCATATACATTTTGTCTTGTCATATATTATCTCTTCAATAATTCCGAGCATTACACAGAAGATTGAAAATGTCACTATTCCAAGTACCGGTGCTCCTATATAGTTTGTACCATACTCATAACCTGCAAGTAACATGCATGGAAAATGAAATGCTGCCCAAACGACTCCACCGATGATCCATGTCTTAACTCTGCTGAAGCTTTTCTTAAGCTCGGGATAAAGAAAGCCTCTCCATCCGGCCTCTTCACCGATGGCAAAAAACATATTGATAATAGGAGCTTCAAATGTCACCTGTAAAATAGTTATCAGTAAAAGCTTCTTCATATCAAGTCCTGCCATGCCCAGTGCTTTTTTTATTTCTGCATCATTCATTCCAAGTTCTTTCATTGTGTTATACATGTATACACCATCGAGACTGAACAGATCCGGGAATATAATGAAAAAGCAGACAAATCCTAATAATGTAATAACCATTGGTACTGTTATGGAATAAATGATCCACTTGATATTACCCTTGAACTTAGGCTTCCAGCCCATGCCCTTCATATCTGCCTTTACTATAAGAGCTGCTATAAGAGGTGTGAACATACATACTGATAATCCTCCCTGGAATATCATTTTTCCTTTCATACCGCCATATTTAAGAAATAAGATTGATACTATTATCTGAATAGTCCAAGACACTGCATATGTAATTCCTATGAATTTAATAACCTTCTTCTTATCCATTTTTATATCCTTTCTCAAAACCCTTTGAATATCATTTTATCAGGGTTTGTATCACTTGTATTGTTTGTATTACTTGTTGTAATACAGATAATACTCTAAATTTTTTCACTTGTCAATATATTTCGAAAAAATATTTTTCAGCATATAATTCGAAAAAATATTTTTCAGCATATAATTCGAAAAAATATTTTTCAGCATAGAAAGTAAAAAAAATCCTGCTAATGCTCCTATGAGCACTGGCAGGAATCCGTAAGTTATATGTTTAATGATATATTAATTTGGTTTAAATATCTTTTTGTATAGCTTTTTAACCTTATTCGGCGCTGATATCTTAAGCTTCTTTGATGCTCCCTTTACTACATTTTTTCCGACTTTTTTAGCCTTAAGCTTTGTAGTTTTAAATGTGAGCTTAGTAAGCTTCTTACAGCCCGCAAATGCACTCTTACCGATTGATTTTACATTTTTACCTATCGTTACACCGGTAAGTGATTTGCAGCCTTTAAATGCTTTATTTCCAACTGCAGTAACCTTAAACTTAACACCGCATATTTTTACCGTGTCCTTTATATTGGCTGTCTTACTGTTCTTGTTATAAGGCTTCATATAAGTAACCGTTCCTCCGGTTACCTTTCCTTTTTTCTTAGTCAGCTTTGTTATCTTATATTTTCCACCTGAAGCTTTATCAGCTATGATGAGATTCTTTTTCAGTTTCTTTGCCTTATATTTTTCTGCTACAACATATAAATCACCATCAGTATCTATAAGCTCTTTTCCATCTGGTGATATAGTACCTACACCATCCTTAGACACTGGATACTTTGGAATAGGTATCTGGGATACAGAAGTATTGTTTTTTTCCAGCATTCTCTTAATCGTAACATCCAGTTCTTCACGAGTTACCTTTCCGTGAGGATCTATTTTTTGCTGTGCCTTCGTAGACCCCGGTTCTCCCTTACCTTCCATGATGTTGCAGGTCACTGCCCAGGTAAGAGCTTCCCATGCATAATAATCGATATCATAATAATCGATGTATTCATCAGTTCTTCCAAAATCAATAGCTCTAGAATAATTCATATACTCTGCGTATCTCATCAGCATGAGAGCCATATCCTGTCTTTGAATACATTTGCCTACACCAAAGTTATCAGAAATAACATAAGGATAGCCTACGCATATAGAGTTTTTCTCACCCCAGAGTAAAGCATCCTCATACCATGAACCCTTTACCACATCCTTAAATCTGGACTTTAATCCCTTGACACTGGGTTTTCCGGCCATTTCATACAAGGTCTGTACAACCATTTCACGCGTAACTCTCTCGCCTTCAGCAGGAAGATCATCCTCATCACCAGTTCTGTCTTTGATCTTCATCATTGCTTCAGCTGTCTTAGCATTAATTTTAAGCTTCACTGCATCATCAAAGCAGAGAAAGTATTTATTATCTCCTCCCGTAGAATCATCCCCACCGAAATCAAGCGTCCAGGAATGTCCCTTACAGGTCTCTGACTCATCTTTTTTTGCGCCTTTCTTATAGGTCTGAATAAGGAAAGGATTATTACTTATGTCTAGTGTTTTAAATGTATTGGTAAAAGCTTGCAAAAAGTATAGTTCAGTATTCTTTGACAGATCAAGTTTATTAATTTCATTACATGCACAATCAAGATAAAGAAGCTTTGGATTGTTAGATACATCCAGCTTTTGAAGTTTTTCATGATTGTAACTGCAAATAAGCTTTTGAAGCTGAGGATTCTTACTTACATCAACACTCGTAGCTCCGTTATTAGCACAGTTATAATACTGTAGTCCCGTGCATTTACTGACATCGATACTTCCCAGTTCATGATTGTCCCACACGTCCAGTCGCTTCATCTTCGGACAGCAGGTCACATCCAGTTTCTTAAACTTATTACGCATAGCATCCAGATGCTGAAGATTTGGATTATTACTTAAATCGAGTTCTGTAAGACCACAATCACCACAGGTCAGATGCTCCAGCAAAGGATTACGGGATACATCCAGTTCTTTCAATGGATTGGAATTCACCTCTAAATATGACATTTTAGGATTATTAGCAACATTCAGTGAAGTAATCTTGCAATCAAAACAGTATAACCACTCCAGATCCGGATTCGGGGTAAAATCCAGTTCTGTAAACAGATTTCCGGAACACCATACACCTATAAGCAGCTTGTTGTTACTTAGATCCATGGTTTTTATCTTATTATCCATACAATAAAGACCACGCAGCTCAGTAAAATACTCTATACCCTTGAGAGATTTAATACCCTTGCCAACGCACCAGATATTTCTTAAATATATATTTTCGTCTTCATCAATGATTCCATCCTGATTACGATCATAATCTGAGCTTGAAATCACCGCTCTGAAGTTATCATCCGGAAAATTAGTCTTATCGATTTCTACCACAGGCTTCGCATCGCCATCGACAAATGTACCTGCACAAACCTTATCTGCCTCTCCTCCGATAATCATTGCCACTGTCATACATCCTGCAATGATCCTTAATAATTTACCATTCCTTTTCCTCACCTTGTTACTTCCTTCCCTCTGCTGTTTTACTGATCAGACATTACAGCCCATCTCATCTTTGTGGATTTACTTCTCGGATTAATCCTGCATTCCTCGGCCGAAGGTCTGATCACGTCCGTAGATATGTCATTAAATATACCATTTTTATAATACTCTTTAAACGCTTTTTTGACTAGTCTGTCTTCACCCGAGTGAAATGTAAGTATCGCAACTCTTCCACCTGGGGTCAAGATTTCCGGCAGTTTTTCGAGAAATGAATAAAGAACCTCGAATTCACTATTTACGTCTATTCTAAGCGCCTGAAATACTCTTGCACAGCTTTTCTTTACCATCAGATCCTTCTCATCCTTGGGAAGCTTCCATAATGCCTCCTCAACAGCCTGTCTTAATTCGTTGGTAGTATTCATAGGTTTACCTTTTCTAATAAGATTAAAAACCTTATCAGCTATTTCTTCAGCATATGGCTCATCAGAGTTTTCAATAAGCATACCGGCAAATTCATCTCTTGTAATGGCATGGAGTCTCTCTGCCGCAGACTCGCCATGAGTGGGATCCAGTCTCAGATCCAGTGGTCCATCTGTCTTATAGGAAAACCCCCGCTCCGGATTATCTATCTGCATGGATGACACTCCAAGGTCAGCCAGTACAAAATCAAATCTACCGGCCTCCTCAGAAACCTTATCTATATTTGCAAAGTTTATAAGTCTGAACTGAAAGACATCTTCTCCATAACCTGCATCCCGAAGTCTTGCCACTGTTTTTTCTGATTCAATCGGATCTATATCCAATCCGTAGATACAACCCTTACCCTGCAGACACTCCAGCATTTTTCTTGTATGCCCACCATAACCCAGAGTACAGTCAAGTCCCCTTTGTCCAGGCTTTATCTGAAGAAAATCCAGAATTTCCTGAACCATTATGGATATATGCATTCCTGCAGGAGTTGATTCCTTTGCTATAACATGTTCAACAATATCCTGATACTTTTCAGGACTATGCTCCTTATATTTCTCCTCAAACCTTCTGGGATACTTTCCGGAATAATGCACTCTTCTCTTATGCTCTTTATCTTTATTATTACTTGTTTCCATATTCACTTCCTTATTCATCCGGACGAACCATTTTTTTCAAATTCAATATTACTACAGCTGACAAGATCAGAAGAATTCCTAATCCTGACATAACAGTTAAAGGTTCGGAAAAAACTATTATTCCTATCACGGTTGCCACCATTGGTTCTATAGTGGCAATAATCCCCGCTTTACTGGCTTCTACACTTCTAAGTCCAAGAGTATACGCCAGAAATGGTATCACTGCAGTAATCAAAGCAGTCAGACAGCAGAACAAGATTAGAAATCCTAAATCAGCAGAGGCTGAAAACTTTGAAAACATATCTATAGGACGGCATATCACCCAGGAACCGGCTGCTGCAAAAATAAATGTATACGTCGTCACCGTATACGGAGAATATTTCCTCAATGCAATCGTACCTAAAATACTGTATAATCCATATCCTATCCCGGAACCGAGGCCCACAAGCAGCCCGGTTATTGTCATTCCATCACCAGAGATTCCGGATACCAGAACACAGCCTGCAAAAGCAAGGGCCAAAGCTATCAACTTGTTTCTGCTTAACTTTTCATGAAAGAACAATACTGACATGATCATAATCCATACGGGTGAGGTATAAAGCAGTATCGCTGCTGTTGAAAGTGACATCATTGTAATAGCTTTGAAATAGCAGACAGTAAAAAAAAGTATGCTTCCAAAACCAAGTCCAAGAAACAGGGGGATATCTCTAAGTGATATCTTAAATCCCGAACGATCCTTGATAAATAGTACCAATGCAAACATCAGCGCTGCAAGCGTCACACGTATGGAAACAATCTGAATCGAACTGAATCCATATGTACCCAGCCTTCTTACAAAAATACCCATACTACCCCAAAAACATCCAGCTAGTATAATAAAGACCGGGCCAATTTTTGAATTCTGTTTTTCTGTCATGATTAAAAACCTATCCTATCCAAACAGCATTTTTGCCGCTTGTTCCAGTTCCTTTCGTTCCTGGTAATTATCGTATCCACTTTCTTTGTCGTCAATTCCTTTTACCGGTTCAATTGAAAACAGACCATCTCGATTACAATAAAAGAATATCCTTCTGACTCCTCTTATTTTAAACCGTGCTTCGGCTTTTCCCTCCGGATAAAGTTTAACCATCTGTATATCATCAGATGATGCTGCTGCAACAAAAGAAATGTAATGTTCCTTTGTCATGCTGTGATCTATCTGTACATAATACTCATCCTCTATTCGCTCGATGAAAATCATGTGATGCTCATCTGTCGGTTCTGCATCCAAAGGCGCAAGCTGTATACCGTGGCAATGTATAGCCGCCTCTCCCATACAGTGAATCACATTTCCACATACCGGACAGACATAGAATTTTGACCGCAGCATATTGGCAGACACATTTGCATTAAAAATAGTATTACCGGAAATCAGCTCCGTTACTGAAATCCTGAATACCTCTGCTATAGGCTCCAGCAGTGTAATATCCGGATAGCCTTTACAGGTTTCCCATTTGGATACTGTCTTGTCGCTCACTCCCAGTTTTTCCGCCAGCTGAAGCTGTGTCATTTTATTCTTCTCGCGAAGTTCTCTTATAACTGCGCCTGTTACATATTGGTTCATATTTCTTACCTCCTGTACTTAATCTGTACAGATTGTAATTCAAACCCGAGTCAATGCACAATCTACTCATAGTAGAGATATCTATAATGATTTTTTCTCCTGAAGCTCCTGAATCATCCTGCTTTGTTCCTTAGCTTCCCTGAAAAGATAATAGTAGAATATTCCGGCTATAATGATATATGGTATCGTGAAGGATCTGTAATATTCAAACCAGCCTCTCGGAGATATGGGATCCAGCCTGCTTACTGCCAGCAGAAACAGCCCACAGAAGAAACACGAAGCAACATACTGAATTATCATCATTGCCAGCGGACTTATATTTTCAAAAAGTGAATAAAGCGATAAAACTATAGACGCTATTACACAAAATGCAAACATTATAAGTGTATTGGAATTGTCATTATTCATTCCGGTTATAGCATTAATCACAGCACCGGTTACAGAAACAGAAGTATAACTTATACATATTTCCAATAAAAGCTTTTTTATATACTCTTTCACTGTTTTATCCTCCTCATCCTTTGAAGATACTCGTTAAATGCTTTCTTGTAACTTCTGTTTATACAGATTCTTTCTCCGTTATCAAAGAAGGCATAAACCTTCATATTGATATCCGGTTTTAATTGCTTAATCTTATATATATTAATAAGATTGGACTTTGAAACTCTTACAAAGCCATAATTCCAAAGCATTTCCTCACAAGAAACAAGTGTGTTCATCAGCCGGAACACACCTGTCTCTGTATACGCAAAGAGCTTTCTATCTACATAATCAAAATAATATATATCTCCCGGATTAAGTATGGTTTCTTCCCAGTCATCCAGATCCTCATCTGCCGGGCGTCCTGAAAATGAAGGACGTTCCGAGTTTACTGTATCTATAATCTGGCTTATGACCGGACGCATATTTGTATAATACAGATCCACATGCTCTTCTTTTAAATTTTTATCCTCAAAAAGATTAAGTTTCATTTTGTCATTTCCTTCTAGAATGCATTCCAGATAAAGATGAAGGCAAAAACGCATCCCCATGAATTACCTGTATGTTTTCTAACTATAAGCATACCATATAATGCGATAAATGTTACGATTAAGTCAATCAGTCCAAGTGTGTCAAAATGTATTGGATGGAATAAAATTCCCATAACAGCAGCAACCAGAACACCCCAGTCAAAAAACTTATTTTCTGTAGGATATCTTCTGGAAATAATCTCAGCGATGACTGCATAATTGAAGCCTTCAAAGAATCCCCATACCAGACCTATTATAAGAGTACCGATTATAGTACTGATGATTCCTGCCTTATGAAGATCATTTGTAACCATCACACTGAGTGGCTTATATCCTTCAAACTGACCTGAAACCATCTTAAATACTATAAACGGGATAAAACAGATCACTGCACCTACAACAGCTTTTAACGCATTTTCCTTTTTTAAACCATAGCTTGCAAACGACTCTCTTCTGAGAAGACAAACTATTGTAATCCCAAGTCCTGCCACCCCATATTCCATCGCTGCTGAAGCAAATAGACGCGGCCATACTGAAATGCTGCTGTCCTTACAAAAAGCCATTATATTGCTTCCGATAACGGCATAAACGCTATATACCAGCATTGATGCAAGTGCAATAATCCAAAGATTAACATCAAGCCTTTTTTGTTCAACTGTTAATTCGTGTTTTCTTTTTAATAATTTCATCTTTGTAATGCTCCTTTTTCTTTGATGGCATTACCTTATCAGATATAAGAAACACGCGTATTCAAATATGTACAAGTTGCACTTTCGCATGTACAAGTTGCAAAGCAATTAAGATATTAACACATAACGGAATATCATAACCTTCTATTAGTCTTTATCATCTCTCCCCCTAAACATATATTTCATTTTATTAATACTCTGTTTTTATCTTATCAATCCCATATAATTCTTTAAAACGCTGTTCATCCATCTGCGAACGTATCAGCATAACTTCTATAAAATGCCCATCATCTTTATTTTTAAAACCTGCCACTTTTTCACCTGTACATATGGAACTACGAATCACGGCATATTGTTTTTCAGGATTAAACGGAATAATATCATTCTTTGGTTTTTTTCGTATTATCATTCTACCAACCTCCTCAATAAGCCTTGAACTATTTTGTAAGTACCATACATTCCGTAGAATCATTAAATCCCAGTTTCCTGTAAAGTGGTCTGCCTGCTTCAGTAGCATCCAGACTAACCTCGGTAACACCACGCTCCCAGGCTTCTTTTATCAACAAATCCGCCATTTTATAAGCGATACCTTTTCCTCTGTACTCCGGACGTGTATAAACATTCATCAGATGAGCTCTCTTCCCTGACACATGGTCAAATGTTGGCATTACCCTGATATAGCTTATAGAAGCACAACCAATCCATTGTTCTCCATCAAAAGCTAATACTGTCGTTTGATCTCCACTCAAAAAATAATCTTTGGAATAATCAATAAAATCTTCGGAATATTTATAATCTTCGGATAAGTCATTTACCTCCCTAAGCATTACAAGCCTGCTTTCCATAAGAAGGTCGATATCCTCTTCTGTTGTAATCTTATAATCTATCATAATTTTTTCTCCGTTCCTATGAATTTAGAATAATTTCAATATTATCTTCATTATATTCTATTTGCTCGGACCATCTCCTTACAGCCTCTATATCATCATGATATAATCTCTCGTAAAGCATTATAAAAATAATGCTATAAACCGCATAATCTATAATCTTCTTAATTCCATGTTTTAGAGTCAGCTCAAGCTGTCTGAAAAGAATATATTGGTAAATAAACTCATATTTTTTTATTTCAAGATTATTCAGATAGTCTTTATAATACCTTTTTATCAGCAAAACTTCATTTTTCCAGTTAGAATCTATAGGTTCAGTAATACAAAAGATATCCAGGATTTTTTCAACCTTAGCTTCATCCAGATACTGGGGAATTATATTTGTAAGGTTCAAATAGTCCTTTGAAATTTCTATTTCTAACATTTTCAGAAGTTCCTGAAAACTGATAGTCTTCTGACTGTCACAGATTATAAAGTTAAGACTTTTCTTTTCAAAAAGTAACTCTGAAGCCTTCTCACAGCTTAACCCAACGCCGGCCAAACTATAATCATTTATTTCAACAAAAAATCTGGGATGAAGTCTGCATATATCACAAAGAGCATCCTCTCCTAATTCTTTTATTATCTTACATAGTCCGTCATCTTTTAGAAATGGGCATTTCTTATCATCAGTCAGCTTGAAAAATGTATCCTCTCCCTCATGAATGTTCTGTCTTATCTCATTTCCCAATTCCGTGTCAAGGCTTTTGTAATATCCAAGTGTATCTTCGTCTATATCTATCTCCCAGCCCTTACAACAGCTATGCTTACACTTATCTGCTTTACATTTAAATTCACTATATATTTCTGCATCTATATTTATCATTTTAGAATAACTCATCCAATAAAATAAAGTAATTAATCTTTTCCCAATTTGGTTCTATCCCCAGCACTTCGAATAATTCCTCGGGTTTGAAATCAGGATATACAACTCCACCAAACGTCCCATCTGAATTATGCTTTAGGCTTCTGTAGCAAAGAGCGATATCCTTCCATTTATCACCAATACCCGCATCACCAACATCGATGAATCCGCTTACTTCTTCATTTTCAAAAAGAATATTAGGAAGACAGAAGTCACCATGGGAAAGCACCGGTTCGAAATCAGGTTGATTATCAACCAACCACTGATATAACTCTTCCGGGTTCTTAAAGGTGCCGTTATCACCAAATGTAGTTGGCTCGGCATAACTAATATCAACCAGGTTATTTTCAACTCGGATTTTTGCCTCTTTCAGATCTGCATCTAAATCTCTGATACCCGGACAATCCGAAATGTCAACACTCCATAGCATATGCAATGCTTTAGCTAAAAGCTTGAACAACTCCTTAGGATGTTCCATATAGTACTTATCACATGACATCATGCCCTTCACTCTGGTCATCAGCAGATACTGATACCTGCCATCAGTTTCATAGCAGATTACCTTCGGCGCAGGTATTTTCCCCTCAAGCCAACGCATCATTTCAACCGAAGAATCGTTTGCAGAACGACACTTCTGAATCTTAAGAACCATATCGTCAAAGATCAGAATCTTCGAATCAGACTTGCCGATGTCATCAACCTCATAGGTTTTTCCATTGATTAGCTTCTGTATGCTTTCAGGAATAATATAATCATTCATATTGCTTTTTTCTCAATCCTTCCAAATATCTACATTTTCCAAAATAGTGTCTTCGTATTAGATGCTCTACATTTAATATACTCAAGTTTTCGATTTTCTTTCTCAGTAAGGTTACATTTTAATATATCATTGCAACAATATTGAATCTATTATTTTTTCATAATCGTCATTTATCATAACGATATGATTATCTTTAGATTGAAATTCATTTATATACCTTCTGTTTTCTGCTTTAATCCATTCAACAGTACAATCAGAATCATCTAACCTTGATTCTATATCCGAACCATGTCCAATAATATCCGAGAAATGTGAATCGATATAATAATCTGTCATTGCCAGACACACAAATTGAATCTGTGATAAGTATCCCGCATCAAAAGAAGATTGCCAATCACTTGGTATATAGCAACCTTCAACAATTAGATTCTGTTTATTCTCAATTGCTGTTTTAATCATCTCACTAACAATTGGCCAGAGATAATCAGTTAGTTTATCATCATCACATGGTGTAAGATCTGTATAGCCGCTTCTAATAAGTCCCATTTTTAAGTGATCAATTGATAAATAAGGATATTTTAATTCTTCAAGTATTTTCTGAGCTAAAACCGTTTTTCCGGTATGCGATGCTCCTGTTATGATAATAATCATTTTGCCTCACTTTCTTATATCATAAAATTCGATAGTGATTTCAAAAAACAACAGTATCATTTATCAACTCCTGCAAATTGTTCCAATTCTTTGATTCATTTTTCTTTAACCTCAATAGTAAAATGTTTTTCTGCCCATCCATGTTCTCTGGCAGTTCTACTTTCCAAATATAACATATTATAGATACCCTGAACAGAATAAAAGCGCCTATGATTTTAATCATAGACGCTTTGTCGATGTATAAGTATTATCAATTACACGAGCTTAGGCATTTTATCAATATCATTACCCTTTTGGTGAACTGTTCCCTTTCTCGGAACCTCACGGATGATATTCTTATTATCAGCCACTTCTTTTTTGACAGTATTTGCCATTTCTTTCATCTTATCCTCATTTAGTGCCTTTTTGGCAACCTCGGTCGGAGCTATATATTTATCCGGATCCTTCTTGGATTTCAGGGTTTTCTCAAATTCACCCGAAGCTATCTTTTCCTGCATTATCTGCTGAAGATCTACGGATTTATCATCACCCCCGCTAACACGGTACATCTGACCATATAAAGCATATGCAGAATCTTGTATGTAATTTTTCCTATTTTTATAATCTCCCTGTTTCAGACGGAAAAGTGCCCGATCTGACTTTTCAAGAAATTCTTCATTTGTCAGTTTAGGAGTATCAACATTAAAGTAACGATTATTATGAAGAACTCTGCTCATTATCTTCAGCTTTCTCTTGTCATCACTATTAAGAGCTTTCTTATTCGGCTCCTTGGACTTGTCCTTGGTATGGTCTTTCATTTTATAGACCTCATAAACCTCGGCACAATCCTTAAGGTTGTTTACAGCCTCTTTATATTCTTTAAGCCTGTCAACATCTCCATTTAATATATTATTACTCGTCTTTTTAAGATTTCTTGCGGCTTTCATAACATCGTCTATGGCCATATAGAAGTCCATATATTCATCAGAATCAGCGAATACTCCTCTCGCCTCTCCCGCTGTCTGCTTAAGTACCTGGAGATAATCGATTAACTCGTTTACCGGAATATTTTCTCCGCTACTGTTTTTGAAAGTCGCCACAGTCTTCTTTGCAGCCTTCTTCTCTGTCTTCTTTATAACCTTTTTCTCAGGCTTTACTTTTGGAAATACAACTTGTTCTTTTTCCTCATCATATGTAGGCGCATTATTAAATACTCCCGCCGTTCCTTTCTTACCAGGTGTATATGTAAGATCCTTATACAAAATGCCATTCATGAAAAGATTATCTATTTTCTTTTGACGTTCATAAGATCCAGAACAGTTATATTCAAGTGAACCATTGGCCGCTCCTATGGCATTATTCATGGCATAATACTGTGCACCCAGATTATTGTCTCTGAAATACTGTGTCAGAGTTTTACCATTACCGTTCTCATGCCACTGCCTAAACATATCGCGAGCAGGTCCTTGTTTAATCGCGGCATATAGGAATTTTGAAGCCTGCATAGGCTGATCTGGATTCTGATTCACAAGTTTGTTATGTTCAGTATCCAGAATGATCATCTCACCGCCGATATCACTGATTGGTCCCACAATATCCTGAAATGCATCATATCTCTGCTTGTTATTCTTAAGTTTGGGATACTCTTTTTTCAGTTTTTCATCCATAAGTTCAGGGAATGTACATATCTCCTGCCATGCATCATGGATTATGTTTCCAAGAAGATTGATCTGAAAGTATTCCTCTGATTTATCAAAGTTTTCATCATTAAAATCTAACTTTTCTGCCAGTTCATCAATCAAATCGACAGTCCCCTTGATTGATTCATATATTGTATCAACCAGCCATCTTGAGCTTTGATTCTTTATGCCTTGTAATCTTGGCCCTGCTTTGGAGGAATTATCCAAAACCTCGTCAAACAATTCCAGTTTCTTATCACGAAACTTTTTAGGATCAAATACATCCTGAATAGAATATTTACGTTTGCCGTTTTCCTTCATTGTAAGCATATGAAGTGCAGCTATTGAATATCCGCCTGTTCGGTCAATTGATATAGAGCCGCCTTTAAACTTCGGATCTTTTTCAACTTGTTCAGGAGTATATTTATCTCCAAGGAAACTCTGTTTAAGCTCTCTATTTAGTGAAAAAGCGTATTTATCTACTTTCTTTGAATATTCATCACCCGCTTTGAAGGTATTCATCTTTTCCTTCTTAACAGCATCATAGACAGCCTTATCCATAGGCTTAAGTCTACCTATGTTATCCATATCTATGACATCACCGAATGCATCATTTAACTCGCTAATAAGGCCGTAAAACTCTCCCGGTTTCATTCCTTCAGATATGGTTTCATAGAAGGTCTTATCTCCTTCGTGTTTCTTCTGTAAGAACTCCTCCAGGTGCTTCATTGTAGGAATACACTTCGATGCATCCGACTTCATTCCAACTAATCCAAGAACTAATTGTGTTGAAGCATTATAATTTGGATCTAACATATTGAGATTTTTATTAACAGCCATCAAGTTGCTGGCAATCTTATCAGCAACATGGTCCCATTTTCCCTTTGAAGCCATAATTTGATCAACAGTTTTAGGCTCCTTCTTGGGGGCAGCCGCTTTCTCTATTTCCATCTCCTCAACATCAAAATCACTATTATCATTTTTCAGTTTAGGAAAATTGGTGAAGGTTTCATTAACATCATCATACTCAACATTTTTTAATAAGCTGCCATCCTGTATACGTCTGTCAGCCACTGCCACAATGTTCGGGAGTGTTGCTAATCTGATTGACATATCACCCATTTCCATGGTGGCAGCAAATCTATTTTGGTCCATTTTATGAGAGATATTATTATCAGCCATATACTGCGACAGCTTCGTTCCACTATTCTTCCAGTCACGCATGATATTCTCAACATATTTAACATGCAGTGCATTTAAAATATATGATGATACATTTATATCGTCAATTTGTGCCTTGTTGTGGTAATCGAAAGACTTCTGCATATATTGATATGTGGTGGATAAAGGGATCACCATGTTGTCAACGTGCTTACGTCTGGACTCTTCTGTGGTAAGCTCCGGTCGGTCTGCCTGAACTGCTTCATGCATCATTTTTTCAAAACGATTAATCTCCTGCCATGCATCAAAAGCAATACTCGAGAGGCCTGCTACCTTGGCAAATTCCTCCGAATAAATAAAATTATCCTTAGTAAAATCTATTTTTTCAGCTGTCTCATCAATTATTTCATTAAGACGCTTCATTCCTTTATACAAAGTCTCAACCAGCCATTTACCATCCTCTGACTCGGCCATGGTTTTATCCTTATCATTCGCCGTCTTACGCGAACGATTTACAATCTCATCAAATCTTTCCTGCTTTTCCTTCTGAAACTGGTTCGTGTCAAGCAACTGATCAATTGTGTATTTAGGCTTTCCATTCTCTTCCTCAATCAACATGGAAAGTATGGCTGTTGTCATTCCGCCCTGTCTGTCTACGGATATAGAACCACTATTGCTCATAAGTTCCGCACGATTATGCTTATCCCCATAAAAAACATTATTATGATCCGGCGACACGGTATACTTGTCAAAACGTTGCTGAACTTCTGGCCCCATATTATCTATAACATTATTTTCACCTTCTACCTCTTTCATGGCAAAGCTCCTTTCTCAGATAATTAGCTAAGTATTATACTAACATACAAATAGCAACAAAAGCGCAACCACTAAAAATGAACAAAAAAAGCTGATAAACACCAACTTACTTCTGCTGCTCATCCCAGGACTGTCTTAAAGAGATCAAATAACCGATGATAACGAAGGAATGTATTGCCACGAGCGCTACGAAGTCGTTTATAACAGACTGAATGAAATAATGGATGAATATTTTTAAACAAAAAACGGGATACCGCGGCCGTACCAATCAGGTACAACCACGATATCCCATTAATTACATATTATCCTTCAATGGCTATATACTGTTTTTCTGGAAGTTTTTCTGTTTCATTCTTTGGAATTGAAAGCTTTAGCACTCCATCCTCGAACTTAGCCTTTACATCTTCCTGTTTAACTGCATCTCCTACATAGAAGCTTCTCTGCATAGCACCTGCATAACGTTCCTGACGGATAATCTTGCCTTTCTTGTCTTTCTCATCCTTATCAAGTCCCTTTGCAGCACTTACTGACAGATAACCATTTTCAAGCGTGAGCTTAATCTCATCTTTCTTAAATCCTGGCAAATCAATGTCCAGTTCGTACTTGTCATCATGCTCATGCACATCCGTCTTCATGACCTGTGCAGCTCGTTTTCCATAAAGCTTGCGGTCAATATCACCGAAATCAAACCTTGGAAAATCCATCCAATCATCCAATAAGTTTTCTCCAAAAATACTAGGTAGTAACATAAGTCATTCCTCCTTCTCAAGAAAAATATATAATAATATGTTTCATGAGCAAGGGAAGGAGCGTTTGGATTCTTTATCGGAATCTTCTCTATTCCTTTGTTCTGACTATGTTATAGCACTAATTGTTAGCACTGTCAAGAGGTGAGTGCTAATTTTTTTATAAATGGTGTTAGTTTTCTTTAAATGTATCCATGATACGAGGCTCTTCTCCCCACCAGATCATCATTTAAGCGTGCGAACATTGGTGCAAATTCACCGAGCTGATTTCTTCCTGCTGTCTGTACGATTTTCTCTGCCATTTACTTATCTCCTCCTATGATTTTCTGCGTTCCGGTTGTCCATACATGCTTCTTTGATGCATCGTTTCTCTTGTTCTGAGCCATAACACCTGCAAGTGAATGAGGAACATATGGTTCTTCAAGATAGGCAAGCTCTTCATCCGTAAGCTTCAGATCTACCGCTTTTGAAGCACCTTCAATATGATGAAGCTTAGTTGCCCCAACTACAGGTGATGTAACTTTTGTGAGAAGCCATGCCAGGGATACCTCCGTCATTGTTACACCATGTTTCTCAGCAAGTTCTGCCACACGACCTATGATTATAGCATCCTGTTCTGCAGTAGCATCATATTTGAACTTTGCATATGTATCTTCTGCGGCTCTCTTTGTTTCACCATCTCCCGGCTTTCTGGAAAGCCTTCCGCTTGCCAGAGCGCTGTAAGGGGTGAGTGCGATATTTTCTTCCTCACAATATGGAACCATCTCTCGCTCTTCTTCACGGAAAATCAGATTATAATGTCCCTGGATTGAAACAAACTTGGCAAATCCTTCTTTTTCTGCCAGTGCATTGGCCTTTGCGATCTGCCATGCAAAGCAGTTTGAAATGCCAATGTATCTGGCCTTCCCTGCCTTCACGATTCGATTTAAACCATCCATGATATCGTAAACATCTGTATTCCAATCCCACATGTGATATATATATAGATCCACATAGTCCATACCAAGGTTCTGAAGGCTTGTGTTTATCATATTTTCTATATGCTGCTGACCTGTTATTCCATTTTCAATCTCTTCAGGTGTTCTTGGTAAAAATTTGGTTGCAACAACTACATCTTCTCTCTTTGCAAAATCCTTAAGCGCACGTCCCACATACTGTTCACTGGTTCCACTCTGATAGGCTATCGCTGTATCATAGAAATTAACTCCCAGCTCAATACCTCTTTTTATGATTTCTCTCGAATGCTCTTCATCGATTGTCCAGCTATGCTGTCCTTTCGTTGCATCACCAAATCCCATACATCCCATGCAGATACGGGAAACATTCAAATCTGAATTTCCAAGTTTTGTATAATTCATTGTCCTTCTCCTTTCTTTTTATCTTCATTTTCTTGCTTAGCTTCTGTAGTCACATCAATGTTATTTTTCAGAATTGATTTCACCCAATTTGAAATCTCCGTTCTCGACATATCCGATAAATCTTTTCCTGTTAATACGGTTGCTTTCTTTGCATATTTTTTTATTCCAGGAATACTTCCTTCTATTCCACTACCGCCACTGGTACAAAACGGAATCAGTTTTTTACCTTTCCAGTTATATTTCTGAAGAAAGGTTCTGATAACCATAGGCTCTTTTCCCCACCAGATTGGGTATCCTATATAAATTGTATCATACTGATTTATATTCTTAATCTGTGTTACAATCTCAGGACGTGCATCTAATTTCTGTTCTTTTTCTGCAACTTTTAAAAGCTTGTTATAATTCTGTGTATATGCTTTTTTCTCACATAATTCAATTATATCTGCCCCAGCCTCATTTGCCAAAATTTTTGCAACTTTTTTAGTTGTTCCACTGTGTGAAAAATACACTACCAGGCTTTTTTTCTTTCCATCAGAAACCACTACCCTACAAGAATAGGTCTTTTTACCAATCTTTGCTTTGATTGTTGTAGTACCAGCTTTTTTACCAGTAACCTTCCCTTTCTTTAAAGTTGCTACTTTTTTATTTTCGCTAATCCATTTTACTTTCTTTTTGTTATTTTGAACTTTTAAGGAAACTGTCTGTCCTTTTTTTATAGATATTGTTTTAAAATTCAAGCATGGGTCTGTTTTGGCAGATGCCTCTACGCCTTGAAACATTAGTAACGCCATTATCAACAAAACGCTTATAATTATCCTTTTCATACAGCTCCTCCATTCCTCATATTAATGCTTATTAGTATTTCTCATCAAGATTTAGATTTTTTTCTGTCTTTTCTTCATATTCTTCAGTTTCATCCTCTTCTGATAAGAATCCCGCAATAATATCTTCTACATTCATACCATTTTCTTCTCCCTAAATGTTCATATCTCTCACATTATTTTTCTATCTTTCACTCATTATAACTTTCAAAACCTTTTATATCAAATACGTATTTTATATGAGGTTGCATACCTAAAAGGTATGTTATATAATATGTATAATATGACACCTATATCAGAATGACACCCAAATTAAAATAATTTTAAGTTTCGGGAGATAATAATGGATATACGCACACTTCAATATTTTTTAGCAATCGCAAGAGAAGAAAGCATAACAAAAGCAGCTGAATCACTTAACATGACTCAACCGCCTCTCTCTAGACAAATAAAAGATTTAGAAGAAGAACTCGGCAAACAACTATTCATTCGTGGAAGTAAAAAGATTTCACTAACTGAAGATGGACTTTTACTCAAAAAACGAGCTGAAGAAATAGTTGCTCTAATGGATAAAACTATGCATGAATTAAACTCTTATGAAGAATCCATAACCGGTGATATTCTAATTGCTGCTGGCGAAACAGAAAATATCTCTATTCTAGCCGAAATAGGTAAATCACTGAATCAAAAATACCCTGACATCCATTATAAAATATATAGTAGTGATTCAAAGTATGTAAACGATAAAATAGACAACGGTCTTGTCGACCTTGGACTTGTAATCGGAACTGTTGACATCAAAAAATATGATTATATTCAGCTTCCTGTCTCTGACCGCTGGGGAATCATTATGAAGGAGACCGATGAACTTACTAAATACGACCAAATCTCTTCCAATCAACTGATAGACAAGCCTCTTCTATTATCACACCAGGCATCTGATAACAATGAGATTATGTCTTGGTTTCAGGAAAACGGAGTTGTTCCAAATATCGTTACAACCTATAATCTTGCATATAATGCATCTGTCTTTGTCAAAACAGGTTTTGGATACATGCTTGCACTCGATAACATCCTTAATACAACTACCGGTTCCGGTCTGGTCTTCAGACCAATAACACCTGGTCTAAAAGCAAATATGTACGTCATCTGGAAGAAGAATCAAATATTTGGAAAAGCAGCAAGTATATATCTTGACGAAATAAAAAAACTCTTTAACAAATCATAGTGAATCCTTCCAGATATATTCAATCCATCTTAATCGCAAACTATAATACCACCAAAATAATCTGGATTACCGTTACTATCAGTCAATACAAATCCTCTGGTGTGAAGAACTATATATGTGCCGTCTTTTTTACGAGCGCGGTAATGAATCGGCTGTACTTCTGCCTTTCCACTCAGTACAGACTTTGTTCCATAATCTAACACTTCAATATCTTCTGGATGAACAACTTCACGGAATATCTTGTCCGCATGGTACATATATTCCGATTCAAAACCGAAGTCATCAACCAGCGATAATGACCATCTGGAAAAATCATAGCGCATATCACTTAGATATACATATCCACCTCCTGTTACCGTAACCAGAGCGCCAAAAAATGCATCAAGCAGCCTCTTTCTTTCTGGTGGGATTGGAGTATCTATCATATCCAGATTTTTCAGGCCTTCAACTGTTTTTTGCGACTTTATTGTATTTTTATCTATATACATCAGCTGATCAGCACGCTCTAAAACATTTGAAAAAGTCTTATCTTCTGCCCCAAATGACGCTATACCGACAGCTATAACAGGACCAGAACGAGATTTTCTATTGCTCTCGGATTCTTCTCTTATCGTTCTAATCAGATAATCGCGGTTCTCATAATCCTGTCCAGTTAATACAGAAACAAACTCATCGCCCCCGACTCTGAACACAGGACTATGTTGAAAAGTCTCACATATCAGACGGCATGCTGCCTGAATAGCCTCATCTCCATAACTGTGTCCTCTCGTGTCATTGATAATTTTTAGATCATTTATGTCACACATTACAACACTGAACTCGGTGCCTTCAGAATCAGAACTAATCATTTCATCTAGAGCATCCACATATTCCTTAAATGCATGATTATTCTTAACACCTGTTAACTCGTCACGTCTAGCCATAATCTCAGCAGACTTAAGATTCTTTTTCTGCTTTTCTTTTTCCTTGAATTCTTTCTCGATATCATCAAGGCAGCATACTATATGCTTTTTATCATTGCACAAGACAAATATATGTCTCATATGCCTGACACTGCCTTCTGCTATAGATCTAAATGAAACGCTAAAAACCCCTCTATCAGAAAATCCCTCTATTATCTTCTCTTTACTACAGCTTTCCGCCAGCATCTGAATATCATCAGGATGTACAAATCTATCAGCATTTTTAAGACAATCAGCAAAGAAATCCTCTCCTTCACTAGGAAAGCCCGAAGCCCCAGCATTAATAGTATCATTAAATACAAAATAACGATTTGTATCCAGATCAACATAATAAACACACACATAATGTTTTGCCAATGAAAAAGCCACCTGATTAAATACTTCTGGATTATTAATCATGTATCTCCCCTCACTCTCACAAAATACCTATCCACTAATTAAATTATTATAAAAACTCTTTTCCATACTTATACTAACATAAGTATCTTGTTCTTAAAAGCAAATATGGTTTTTTTTCCTGAGAATGCTATCCCAAATTTAATGATATCCGCTACACCCTCCTCACGCATTTCTGTGTCATACCCTTTTTTATTGATCTGATCAAGAGCTTCTGCAGATAAGGCATCCAGTTCCTCATCGTTCAGATCTTTATCCCATTTTAATTCCATGATCATTCCCGGATATTTATTTCCCCTGGGGAACAGGCTGATATCATATCGTCCGTCGCCGGACTCTCTGTTTGACCTGATCTGATACTGATTATCCATCAAAGCAATAAGCCCAAGAACCAGCCCATGATAAAACCCTTCTGCTCCGGCATCATAGAAGCTGATACTCTTCTTTAAGTATTCTCCTATTCCGTCCTGCAGTTTCTTTGTATCCTGTGAAAAAAGACTCTCAGCGATCTTATTGGCTGTAGCTCTCCCCATTGCGCCGATCTGCATCAGATGCGATAGGATCTCACTCTTATATACTGCAGCTATCTCGCGGTTCGGTATCGAAACCTCACACAGCCATGCTCCATCGTCCTGAAGTTCCTTCTTTGGTGTCTTCAGATATCCGGATACTAGAAGCAGACTGTATATATTCGCAGGATCTTCTGCAAGCGATCTGTACACCACGTTCTGATCGATCCTGGCAATCACACGCTCGCCCTGAAGAAGGGAATACAGTTTCTCAGTGATATCATCCGTTGCCACCTTCAGTACATCTTCCAGTACTTCGTTCTTTCCGGTATTCACCCAGTATGCCTGCGGCAGGCATCCTCTTGACAAGTAATTGATCACTGACCACGGGTTATATATTTCCTTGCTCCCGAAGAAATATCCATCATACCAGTTACGAAGTTCTTCCTCGTTATCGGATGCTCCATAATAAGCAAGCATTTCTCTCACTTCCGATTCAGTGAATCCAAAGAAACCATCGTACTCCTCGTCCATCACTGAATTAACAGTAAGATTATATAAACCGCTGAAAATGCTCTCCTGCGCTATCCGAAGTATTCCGGTCAGGAATCCATATGACTGGTTGCTGTTATCCTTGAACGCCCCGGAAAAAAAGTTCCTCATAAATCCGATGATCTCATCATAGAACTCCTTCGAATACCCTTCCTGGATCGGAGTATCGTACTCATCAATGATGATGATCGGAGCTTTTTTGTAATGAGCTGCAAGCATTTTGGAAAGCTTTTGAAGAGAAGCCGAAAGCTCTACTTCATTCGCCTGTCCGTTTAATACTTTCTCAAAATAGTCTTTCTCATACTTTTCGAGTTTATCACTGTTTTGTAGTTCAGAATGTCTTCCGAATTCTTCCTGCAGCAACCCGGAGATCTTTGCAAAGGTTGCTTCCCAGGAATCATACCTTCCTTGCAGAATTCCGTTACTCTACGCTCCGATATTCCCCATAACGCAGCCATTTGCTTGCAGGATTTCATATGGACATACCCCCTTTTCATCTATCATCTCCTACAGTATAAACATTATTCGGAAGGATATCAATTTACATTTGATATCTTTCCGAACAAAGTCGCCTTATGTACTTCATATCTATCCAATAGACATGAAATGGTTCACACTCCATCCACAACTTTCCCCTTCACAATTAACAAGGGCTATGTTACCATAGCCCATGAAATATGATGCCACCGCAGCGGCATCACTGCTTTTTGAACGTCCACTTACGGCAGGACTCTCCATCTGTCTTTATTCTAACAAAATCACAAGTTTGGTCAAGAGGGGTTTAGAATTTCGTAGTATAAAAATTATTATTCTTCCGCACTATGGTCAAGTACATCCGTCAGGGAAAGATGCTTAAATAATGTATCACCGCTCATGACATCTATTGATACATGACCGCCCGGATAATGATCTATGATTTCCACTGTGCCATCACGGATCTCATCCTGGTCAGATTCGTGATATCTGATTTTGAACTTGACCCGGTCACCTACTTTATAATTCCTGATATCCAATCTGGGATCTGGCTGCTTCTCCGGTTCACCGTTACCATCTGCAAATCCCCATTGTTTTGAAACAGTATCTACCCAGATAAATCGCTGGTCTCCGATAGGATTCCCATTACGGTATGTTGAAAAATTATCTACAGTAACCAATTCACCAAAGAAATCTGTTTTCCTAACCGGTGTATGTCCTACCACCTGCAGATATCCCACCGGATACATTTCAATTCTGCCATCCTGTGGTCTTACCCAAATCGGTGATGCATCACACCACAGTTCATCTCTTCGGAAGCTGTTGATCTTTTCAAGAAGTTCATCTATATCACCGCCATAATTCGGCAGAAAGTGCGATACAAATATCTCCGTCAAACCTGCATGGCTGAAAAGAACCTTATCTACTCGATGAATATAAGCGATATTCCCTGCCGGTAAAAGCTTTTCAAGTTTTGATATTCCTTCAAGCACTACCTGTCTTGCATAATCAGAATACCCTGACTCCCGAGCCTCCCAGATGTAACTCACATCATGGTTTCCGTAGCAAAACAGAAAATTTGGATGTCGATTTATAAATCTCTCAAGCGCATCAAATGTCTCCGAATACAATCTCAGGTTCTTTTCCTGATCCCAGTCATCTACGAGATCTCCCAGACAGACGATTTTGTCATATTCGTTTTGAGAAAGCAGTTCTTCTGCCTTATCAAATATCCAAGGTTTCAGATGCACATCCGGGATTACAAAAACCTTACTCATTACGTTTCATCTTCCTTTCCACAGCACGATCTATTGTCACGCGATGAATACTGAATATATATTTGAAAACAGAGATGTCATCTGATCACTGTCTTCTTCCGTAACTCTCTGTGATGCAAAAAGATCTATCGTTTCGCTTTCCTTAAAAAGAGGATATCCGGAACAAACAATTCTTAAAAGTCTCATATTTAACCTCGCTTTGTATTATTTACATTTTTGGCGTAATTACTCACCGATATTTTATACGACGATGCCTATTATGCCAATCATTAATTACGAGTTTCGCGTAAATAATCGCAAACGCTTTGTTCTTGTTTATTATAGAAAGCATGCTTGTAAAAGCTGTCAGAGGTATCTATCCAAAAAGTTTCTCTTGTCTTGCGATGATCTTATTTATGGTATCCGAGAAATCGCGTTTTTCCTCATAATCTCCGCGATCTGCAGAAAAGTGTTTATATACTGCGATCATGTCAAGCTTCTGCTCTTCCTTCTTAAGATTCTTGTAGGGCGTATACTTAAACTCCCGGTCCGGATGATTCTTTTCATGCCATCTTTTTTGTCTTACAATCCTCTTGTTATAGCAATCTTCACACAATGGTTCTACCCATCCTCCGGTAAGCACCGGTACATTCATACGACCGCATTCGATACAAAAATAACCGGAAATATGATCATATTTAGATTCCAGATCTGACACTTCTCTCGGCGCAGCATTTGAGTATAGCCTCAATGTTCCGTATTTTTCCTTTACCTGGATCCACTGGAATTGATTGAGATAATTATTTCTGATCAGCACCTCTCTGTATTCTTCAAGCATGATCTTACCAAAAGCTCTTTTCCATCCCGTCGGAACATCGTCATACATCGTGAAATTATAGCTTTGGATTCTCTTCCAATGCCAGTCCACAGGCCATATCCATGGATATCGTTCTATCAACTTTTTGTTTCTTAGCCTTTCAGCTTTTCTTTTTTTCGCTTCACCTTTTCTGCTCATACATAACGCCCCTTGAACTTACAAATATCAGTCCCACAAAGAAAAAAAGTATTCCTTCAACATGTCAATTGCCTCGTCCTTGCATTCTTCTCTATATTTTTCAAGCTTATCGTCCTCTACCCGATGCTTCTCATAGATTTCTTTGTATTCAGGTATTTCATCCATGAAATGGATTGTTCCTCCGCCACCTCTTTTTTTGTTTTCTTCCAGTTCAGCTTTCGTCTGTAGCTTTTCGCCAAGAAAACCGTACTTTTCATCAAATTCAGAGAACGCATTAATATACTCATCTTCGTACGGATTCTTTTTGGAGCAGGTTTCTTCGTCGGTTTCCCTCCAAAGAAAAATCATCCGATTGAGTATTTTATCCCATTCGTCATGACAGGTATCATTCATAAGGATCCCATCTTCATTTGTATAATTCTCCCCAAAGTAACCCGGTGAACCATGGCGACTATCCTTCAAATGCCGGAACATGTCAGGCATCAGTTCCTGCAAATATGAAAACATACTCCATACATCACAATCTGCATACCCTCGGACAACCCTCTGTCTGCTCCATTTCAAGCACCTCCCGAAATGCTTGATCATCGCAATTATCCTACTCTTTTCACCAAGTCCTGCCATAGCAAATTCGTGACGGTTCCATATGTTTAAGGTACGCTCCGGTAATCTCTTTTTTCGCTTAAAACACATTTACTATCCCTCGTTCTTCAAAAGGTATTTGTTGCTCACAACCTTCATGGAAAGAGCAGCACTGATTCTTTCATTAAATACCGGTTCCGTTGGACGTATTACAATGCCTTCCTTCTTTCCACCTTTTGGGTATTCTCCGTCTGCCCTTTCAAGTAATACTTCCACTGTTGGATACTTTGATGGCAGATCCATACCAACCTCTTCAACCGGAACCATCATCAATCCTAATGAGTCACAGATTTCCTGCATCTTACGAAGTCCTACTCTCTCTCCATTGATACGTATCGTAAACACATACCATTCAGGTCTTGTCAGCTTCAATCTGTTCTGTTGGATTCCCGGAGCACACAGTTCTCCTTGTATGGTCAGTAAGTGCAGGCCGTTTTCCTCATAATACTTCCGAAGCTTGCTTTCAATATCCTCACGCTTAACCAGATCATAAAATGCACTCTTACCATCATCCTTGTACTCATAATTATGACCGGTCACATGGAAGCCGTCCTCATCTATGGACACTGAATGAGAAGAACCATCCATCTTTGTAGTGATGTAATACTCCAGGCCTGCAAAATCTCTGATCAGATCCGGTTCAGCCTGAACCCTGGTCTCATCGGTATGCGGCACATCGATTGGAAGTGTTCCAATCACAGTTCCGCCGGTAGTCACCTTCTCCTCAATTTCCCACTTACGTACTCCAAGGATTTCTGTTACATCTGCTCCGAGTTCAATATCTACAGGCAACTCTGGAAACTGATTGATGGGAAGCAATAGTCCCTGTGATATCTGTCCCCGGAATTTCATGGTCCGAAGTCTGAATCCTTCTCCCATAATATCCGTCTTTCGATAGCTGGATGCTCTCATAAACTCAAACTCCGGACGAATCGGCAGGAAGCTGTCTATCTCAAAATACACCGCCAGATCCATGGGTTTGAATTGCCCCTTGTTTACTACACACTGCCATCCGAGAACGTGTGCCAACTCTATTCTATCTGCTCCTTCTATCGGTTCTACTTTCCATATTCTCTGTATGCTTGCAAGTTTTCTGCTCATAATTCTATTCCTTTCACTATCTTATAATGTCCAAACATTTTCATCATATCGTCAATGCCGGATACGATGCCGAGCGCTTTGGCTCCATTTTCTTTGACCTGTGGTAAAAGCGGCTTCTCTATATCGTATTTCAAATAAAGTAACCATCCTCTTTCTTATGCGGCTCGCAGTTGCTTGATTCTTTCATAATAAACGTAGATACGAGCACAAGCCGGATCGCAGAATGGTACATACACAAACTTCCTGTTACCTCGCATTATTGCATCTACAGGCATACGAAAAAGTTCACTGAGTGCATATATGTTGTCCAAAGTAGGCATTGTCATTCCGTCAAACTAGTGATAGATTCCCTGGGGTGTACTGAATCCCAGAAAGTTCTGTACATCTTTTACCGAAAGTCCCTTTGCCTGCATTATACGTTTGATATTCTGTCCAGTCCGGAGCATATCTATAAACGGATATTTTCTTCTCATCATTTATTTACTCCTTATATAATCCTTCTTAAAATAACACTTCACGTTATTATAATATCTGCCGTTCTGGTTGTCATTATACGTGTAGTATAAAACCACGCTGTATTCATCCCCCTTCCGCTTCTTCATTCTTTTTCTTCCAATCAGCAAGAAGCTCAAGAAGTTCCTTTTTTCTTTCTTCTTCCCGCTCTTCCTTCGATCTTTTCGCCATGATCATGAGCCTCCTTTCGAATGAAAAAATGTTTACAAGTTGCCCCAAGCACGAAAAAAGGCACCTACTCTAGATTTCTCTAAAGTAAGTGCCTTTCGTCCAGAAGTTTCGTTTTCTTTTTATCATTAGCCTCTTCGAATAGTAAAAAGCCAACTCCTATACACATCCCCGCGACAAGAATTATGACCTTTACTGATACTGGAAGATTAATAATCTGATCCATGCTCCACATATTGCCTCCTTTCAACGAAAAAAAGGAGCCTACAAGTATTCCTACTCATAGACACCATATCGCTGTTTTTATTTTTGAATATGCTCTTTATATTTTATGATGTTAAATATATTTATGAACTGTCCAACCAATATAAATGAAAGTTGGATATATGTCTTTGTCACGAATATATTAGCCATATCTAGAAACATCAATCCAAGTCCTATCAAACATAAGATTACGGAAATAGTCCATGTTACAACCGCACTCTTTGGTAAGTCTTTATAACCTTTTACTTTAACCATTTTCTCTACCTCCGATTATTCATTATAATTCACTGTTATACTATGCAATATATGTATTAACTGATTCTAACTTTTTTTCTTTGTTCCACTTAATGAAGTAATCTACAGCAATACTTCCAAACACTACTGCGATTGCTATATCTGACCAGAAGTTCCAGCCAAGTTTATTACCTGAAGATCTGGAACCTACCAGATCCATTCCTGCATTGAATAACCATAGAACTGTTGTTATTGAATGAAGTATTGCACACACCTTTGCTGATGTAACCTTTGTTTCTTTCGTTTCCTTAATTTCCTTTGCCATTTTCGTATCCTCCACTAATCTTTATATATTTGCGCGATTCAAACGCTTTGATTTATCTTGTGCCATATCGCTTTCAGCGATATGCAATCCTTCCTATGGAAGTCTTGGTTCTGCTTTGCAGAACGCATCCTCGTTTCACTCGGACCACCGATTACTTTGTAATCGGTAGCTTCGATGATTGGATAATACACCAAGCCGAGGATACATATATCAAATCTGGTGCGAATGGGATAAAAGTTGTTGTAAATGGTATTTATATTATTTTAGGCAAAAAATATTGAAAAGGTATTCCTATAACACTGCCATGTTCGCACCTCCATTTTCTTTCTTGGAGGTTAGGCTTGCCGGCTTACGTCACCTCTTGCTTACACATGCAATTCTACGGAACTCTATGTAAAAAGTCGTTCCACAGGATTTCGAACTTTCGGTTCGAAAATATCGAACATAAAAAAGACGCCTGCATTCTCTGCAAGCGCCCATCCATGCAATCCTAATATAACAGTTCTTCAATGCTATAATGTCACAACCTTTTATAAAAACGGTACCATGTATACCGGGATATAACTAATACCATTTTCCCTCTTATAATCTTTCGTATGAACAACGTATTTTTCGCATATACGACTCCTGAATTTATCACAAAACACATCCAACGACTTATGTCCTCTGTAATTTCCCGACTTCACCTCTATAGGACAAATCTTGTTTCCCACCGAAGTCAGAAAATCTATCTCATACAAATGATTTGATGAATCACTTTCCATCGTGTAATAGAACAGATTATCACCTTTGGCAACAAGCATCTGGGCAACGACATTTTCATAGACATAGCCCAAATTGGCTTCAAGTTTATCGGAAAGCAACTTATTATAAATTGTATTCTCGGTATAATTCTTATCCCTGAACGCAAGCGTCACAAACAAACCTACATCGGAAGTAAACAATTTATATCTGCCCGCGTCCTTCTCTAACGCCATACCGACTCCGGGATTATTTGCGTGATACGCTATATTGACCGTGTAAGAAGAAAGCATATCCGGCAACAGATCACGTACCTGTCCGGAACGTGTGCCTTCTCTCGCGCTTGATAATACATATCTCGAAGCATTGCCGCTTAAGTTTGCGGGTATCGCATCATATATGTCCCCCGCCAAACCGGAAGGATCGATTTTTGTAAAATCTTCTTCGTAAAGATCTACTATGTCTCTTTTGATCTCATCTACCGCCTGCAGATTATTCTGTTCTAAATATGTTTCTATGGCCTGAGGCATTCCTCCGATCAGCATATATAATCTAAATGTCCGCATGAGACTCCTGTGGACAGAATTCCCCGCAGGTCTCTTTTTCTCCATAAGCATTTTGATCGTCCCGGTAGAAACCTCATCACCGATTGCCCACAAAAATTCCTCAAAATCCATCGGATACATAGATATTTTATGTTCTTCGCTTGGGATCAGAATATCCTTCATATTCTTCCTGATTGATATAAGTGACCCTGTCTCAATGTATTTATATCTGCCATCGGCTACGAGATACTTTATTGCCTGCCTTGCCTTGGGAAGCAACTGGACTTCATCAAAAATGATCACAGATTCTTTCTCAAATAATCTTGTTCCGGTCAATTGCTGCAACTGTAAAAAGAAGAAATCCAGATCATAAGTATCATCAAATAAGTCCTTGATTGCCTTGCTGGTATGGGCAAAATCAATCATGATGTATGATTTAAACTCTTTTTTAGCGAATTCTTCCGCTATAGTCGATTTACCGACTCGTCTCGCTCCCTTAATCAGCAATGCGTACTTATCACTTCGATTTTCCTTCCATTCAAGAATCTCGCTATAGATTTTCCTTCTAAATACCGGTTTTTCCATACTTCATCCGTCCTTTCAAACCGAGTATAACGCAAATCCCCATTCGTGTAAATACAATTTTAACGCAAATCCCCATTCATTTTTTTTGGATTTTTACTCAAATCCCCGTTCAGTTGACTCCGGCTGCCATAGGGTTCAGCATCACCTTTTTGCACTTACAAGAGCTCTCATCTGTATCAGCATGATTTCTTTCGTACGTTCGTCCATAGAAGAAAACAGGCGCAGCATCTCCGCAGAAGATTCATCCGGCACACTTTCCTTTATCGCGCCACATACCAGGTACTCAACAGTAGTTTCCAAAATCACAGCAAACTCAGCAATCATTATAAATCGCTGATAAAGGTGCATCTGCGGTCATATGCGGTGAACTTTCGGTCATTTGCGGTCATTTGCGGTCGCTTACGGTTCATCATAACTATAGCACGGTCTATACTTGAAAAAAATACTCAGACGGTACTATTCTGGTACCAAAAACCTACGGAAAACCTACTTTTTTCAAAATTTGCTGCTTTAATCGCACCTAAACTGTGGATACGAACAACTCGGTTCTCATCTGACTCCGATATCTTTCGCAACAATTCAATATATGGCAAAACAAACTCAGGTCTGCGTTTACCAAGAACACGAAAAATCTCCGGTGCTTCCATTCTTACCTTGTCATCCGGGTCATATAGGAGTTTCTCAAATACTGACATGTAGCTCTTATAGAAGTCGGGATTGTTTGTCGCGATATTCTCGGAAGCCCATATAAAACTCAATCTGACCCTGGGTTCTTCGTCTGTAGCGAAACGAAACATATCTGACCAATACGATTCAATCAAAGTATAGTCTCCTCTTCCAATCCTTCCAAGCGCATTAATAGCACGTTCTCTTAGAAGCGGATTGTGACTGTCACAAAAGGAAACGATATCCGGTATCGCATCTTTAACCAACACAGTATATTCCAGCCCCATCTCAGCAAGCAGCCAAAGAGCTTTGGCCTGTATTTTTACAGATTGATGATCAAGAAGGGATGACACATACGGTATGTTTTCTTTCCATTTGTTCTTTTCCTTCGTTAATACTCCAAGTTCTTTATATAGTTCTTTCTCTTCCACTACTCTGTCCTCTTATTTCAATAACTGTTCTTTTTCAAATAGACTGCCCGGAAAAATTATTCAGTGTTTCTTTTTCCATCCGTATTATCTGAAGCATCCTGTCTATTGCGCATACTTCAATATAAGAAACATCATATTTAAGCATTATCTCCTTGTTCTCTAAAGTACCTTTCTCATATTCATCAAGGAGCTTAGTACGGATCCCGATCTCACGTTCCAATTCTTTTTTGCTCAGGACACTCGAATACATTACTGCCAGGCAAAACCATACGGAATCAAAATCCACCCTATTCTACTTTTATAATCATCATTCTAAATCAACGTGTGTCCCATAAGAATGCCAGCTATATTTGCATTTCAACAACATGTATATGTAAATGTGAAATAATAAAGAACAAAAAAACTGGAGAATAAAGAACTTGTTTTCTCTATCTCCAGTCTTTTCAAATATGTTATTCTGTTCCCTACTTTATGGAACTATATTCACCACTTCTTTTTCTTATCAAACGAACTGAAATCCGGAACCATATACTGTGGATTTACATTTGCTCTGACCACACCATTTCCCAAATCTTCACTTACTTCTATTGGTGCACCTTCCGGAATGATTTTATCAACATACATGTCGAGTATAGTGAACACATCTACTTTATCGTGGTCTTCTACGATTGCCTTCGATGGATAATTCCCTTCGAAGTAATACAGTATCTTCATCTGAAGACTATCAAGATTCTTTATAACACTTCCGATAATCTCTTCTGGGACTCCATAATATGCTTCTGCTATAGATCCGGTTATTGCCCCGATAGTATCACTGTCTCCTCCAACAGAGATTGCATTTCTGATTGCATCCTCAAAACTTGTTGATTCAAAGAAAGCTTCAAATGCCACTGGAACTGATCCCTGACAAGATACATCAAACTCATATCCATCTCTGATCTCATCCAGAGTAAAATCTATCTTGTAATAGTTCTCTGTTATATGCTTCCTTATCTTGTCCATACTCTTTCCTTTTCTTGCAAGGAATATAGCTACTGCTACGGCTTCTGCTCCCTTCATCCCCTCAGGATGATTATGCGTCACCTCTGTAACTTTGGCAGAGAGTTCCTTAGCTTCCTTAATACTCTTTGCAGCATATCCGCAGGCACTTACTCTCATAGCAGATCCATTTCCATAACTGTTATATGGTTTAGGATTCTTAGACATTATCCACTTGATAAAATTGCCGCCATATCCTGCCTTTATGTATATCTTTCCCAAGCCCTGCATATTCTCTATAGCCTTTGCGGAAAGATCTGAATAATCCCCTTCACACTGCATAATTGATAAAGCTATCGCAAGACTCATAACACTGTCATCAGTCACATGACACTTTCTTTTAAATAGATCAAAATCTTTTGACTTATGGTTATGCCATTCAAATCTTGAACCTACTACATCACCTATAATTGCTCCTATCATTGCAAAGCCCTCCTTATTTACCTATTTTTACTGAGAGTGTAATTGGAACAAATCCTATGTTAGCCCGAATGATATTCAGTTCCGTTCCATTCATTTTACTAAGTATAAAGAATCCGGTTTTCTTTGCATTCATATAAATCTGTTTCTTAACTATATCTTTATTCATATCATTGTCCTCCTGGATTTGTATTTTTCTATATAATACAACTATCAAAAAAAGAAGTGGTCGAAAGTCAAGCGACATTTCACCACTTCAAAAAATATCAATCACCCAAAGTCTCTTCTCCATGTTCAAACAGAGAAAGATTAATGGTCTGAACATCATAGATTCCACGTATCACATAATATTCTATTATCTTGTCAAATGTACTGCTTGGCGAGAATGCTATCCCCGCTCTCTTCAAGAGATCAACCATAGTATCATAATCCAGTTCAAGAGCAAGTGCCAATGCAACAGCCGTTTTCTTCTTTGGTTTATACTCCGGCGTACATCTTATTTTGGAAAATAGTTTCCGGTCAATATTTGCCTTCTTATAAACCTCTGGATCTGTCATACCACTTTCATCAATAAGTTCAAGAAGTCTTTTCTGATACGTTTTCTTATCTCCGGCTATAATATTCTCAAGGTCATCTGTTCTATCTCTCGAAGAATCACTAGAAGATCCATGATGAATCCTAGAAGTATTGAATATACTATGATACTTTTCAGAATTCTTTAATCTTATACTACTAAGATACTTCTTTATCTCTTCCTTTCCAGACAGACGCGAGATATTCTCCAGTACTTTTGCTCTGTCACTCTTATCAACATACTCTAGAAATGCCGAATATTCACTACTCTGACTATCCATTACAGCAGTATTATCGATATAACTATCTACATCTGCAAATATCCTGCCGGAAAGCTCAAAGGATTTCTCATCGAACACTACAATATATACTGTCATATCGTGTTCATACAGGAATTCTGTGATAGAACTCATAGCCACCTGCAAAGCTTTATCCTTTGGAAACATATATGCACCAGAAGATATTAGTGGAAAAGCAATAGTTTCACACTTTAGCTCTGCAGCCTTCTCCAGCGACTTAATATAGCAGGATTTAAGTAATTCCAACTCCCTACGATTCCCACCAAACCATATAGGTCCTACTGTATGGATAATATATTTAGCATTCAAATTAAATGCAGGAGTTACTGCTATATCTCCGACACTAATACTTCCTATTTTCTTTCGCTCAACCAGAAGCTCATCAATACCAGCAGCGTTATATATAGCATGAGCAGTCCCGGTGCCATACTTAGGTTTTGGATTGGCGGAGTTGACAATGATATCAGCTGAGACTTTTGTTATATCATTACGGATAATCTTTAATGGCATATTCTTCCTCACAATCAACATATCTTATTGCGCTCAAATGTATTATACCATAGCAATAATCTCTTCACTAATATGTTATCACAGACAATTTAAAAGAGAGCAACATAACTGTCACTCTCTTTAATTCAGTAGACTATTACTCAAATCTCATTTTCTATTCTTCTTCATCATCAGAATTATCTATTCTAGTATTTGCTCCTAATGCAGCAGCTAGAACACCAAGCCCTGCGACTACCGCACTTAAGACTAAAGCCCACTGAGCAAAAATAAACTTCTTATTTTCAGTATCTTTCATTCCGATTTTATCAGCAACTTCCTTCATCTGCTCTATTATTTCTTTTTTCTCTTCAAATGATAATTCATCCTGTTCTAATTGTTGCTTAAGGGAATCAATAATAGAATTACAAACATCATAATATACTTTTACGCTTTCTTGGTTTGCCGCCATTCCTTTATCCAATGTATCCTTATATTCAACTAAGATTTCTTTCGTTGTTTTAGCAAATTCAGGAAATTGTTAATCTTTTGATCTTCATTCATATATTTTTCCCATATAAAGTATTTTCGCAAATTCCTTGAAATCAAGTTGTTCAAATTCTTCATTTCCATGCAAATCTGTCCAATCATCTATCCAAGCAGCTATACTCTTTAAGTAATCATCAATACTCAAATTCTTCCACTCATTATGATTGTCTTTATAATCCTGAGCCAGATTATTTAAGAACTGTACAAAGGATTCCATATCTGTAACATTTTCAATCTGATTAAAAACATCCATTTCCAGTCCCCCTATTTCTTTTTAAGTCTTTCTATTTCATCAAGCAATTTAGGTATATCTTGTCTTGCATTAGCTATAAAATCGTAATCAGCTTCCGTAGCTCCTGTTAGTTCGATATCCTCTCCCTGAGTTTGAATAAAGCTCGAACCACATTGAAAATCCCTATCTTCAATATATGCTTTCCATGGTCCTTTTGTTGCACTTTCTGTTCTTTTTTTTATTTCAGCCAATTCATTATCACTTAACATTGTATAACTCCTAAATCATTTTATCTTCCTGGCATATCTTTAATAAGTGGCAATAGTTTTTGATATATCTCACCTGCCTCTTTATTTGGAAAAACCTTCTGTAATTTATTATTCACCTGCTGCTTTGTCTTTGATTTAAGAACCGCATAAATTATTGTTTCCTTATTATCCCTATAAAACTGCTTTTTGAAATGTTGTCCAAAAAAAGATCTAATCTGATTTTCTCTTTTGGGTGCAGTATTTTTTTTAGTCTCTTTAGACTTTGTCTTCTTAGGTTCTTTTGTAACATCTTTTTTCTTTGTTTCTTCCAGAATATTATCTGATAAATCAATATCAATATTATCTACATAATTCTGAATTATATTATGTATCTCTGGATTTGTTTTAATAAACTCAACTATTTCATCATCTGTTTTTAATATCTTTGAATTATTATCTCTTATTCTTGAAGCAGGAGGAAACAATATCTCAGATGGAATCACATTATATTCAAACGAAAACTTTTCCATATTCGCATCATAGTATTGTTGTACACACTCACAGATAGACAAGCATAAATAGTTTGCATTTATCATTTCTGCCCTGTGAAGATTATTACCTTTCTTATCAGATAAACTGATAGTGAATTCATACATTTTTTCACTACTTCCAACTACCAGTATAAACTTATCAATTCTGTTTTCTTTATTCTTCACTTTACCAGAATCTAGTTTAAATGAACCTTGATGCATATATACATTTCGTAAATTATATATTGTTTCTCCAGACATACCTTTATTACCATCTCCATATAAAAATGGACATAAAAAGGTATCACACCACTTTATGTATCTTTCCCCTACATCTTTGTTTGGATATTCGACCATTCCACAAATATCAGGTAGCATTAACGCTAGTGATAAAGATGAATAATAGCACTCATTTTCCAATGATTTTCTGATATCTTTGATATATAGATTTATCATGTATGACCTCTTTAGATATGTTTAATTTATTATCTCCCACTTAAGCTTTGGATAAGAAACTGTAGGAAAGTAATGCTCAGCATAAGGATTCTTCTTTGTATTCTTAGCAAGAGGCACCATTCTGATTTCCTTATTTTCAATCATATGTTCTAATTCAGTAGCTATATCTTCATCTTTATCTAAAGCAATAATTTCTTCATATGATATTCTATGATGAACCTCTATTTCGTGTCTAATCATAGCATTGATTATTGGAGCCATTTCTTCATCTCTCGAAAGCCTATTTAAATATCTTTGAAAACAGGTTTCTTTATACTCCATTACTTTGATAAGCGTAATTAATTCCTCCAGATTAATCCTATATACATAATCAGGACCTGGATCTTCATATCCGTCCCTACTGCTCTTCATATCAGGGATTACATATTTACTCTCAAATTCAGATATATATGAATTTGTAATATATTCATTTCTTATTGAAACAAGTTCTGACATGCGTTTTCCCAAATAATAGTCCAGATTACGCCATTCCATATCTATATTAAAGTAAATCGAAAATATATCTAACAAGTTTATCCCTCCATTCTGAGCTTTATAAATTCAATATACCATACAAATCCATTAAATCACAGACGGAACATTTACCAAAAGAGTAAGCGGGGATGCCCGAAGACACCCCCTTACTCAATGAAGAAACTTATGCCAAAGCTACATCTCTTTTCTTGGATGGCTGTGGTTTGTTTGCTTCTCTATTATCTACTTCTGTCTGCTTCTTTGAGATTCTGTCCTGAAGAGATGAAGACTTCTGAGGAGTAGCCTTTTCTGACTTTGTCTTGTCATTCTTCGCTTTATCCGTCTTCTCAGCCTTATCAGTCTTTTCTTCTGTTATCTCTGACTTAGCAGCTTCTTTCTCCTGCTTACGCTCTTCCATCTTATCCATACGCACAAGCTCATGATTCTCAGAGTCATACTGGAATACATGATCCGAAAGCTTATCCTCAGCACTTACCACTCCGGAATTGATTTCCTGAACCATACTTTCCATTGTTGCATGATCCATATCATCTTTCAGCAGCTCTTACAGAAAATGGAATCTTGCTGTCATATATATGGACAGCTCCTCCATAAGCCTCATCAAGAAGAGTTACTATCTCACGTGCATAATTAGTTCTATTGTTGAGCATTGTAATAAGTATTCCATCTATCCCTAGTTTAGTATTAAGTCCACCCTTGACCTTGCTAATTGTCTTAATCAGCTGTTCTAATCCCTTGAGGGACAAATACGCCGCCTGTACTGGAATAATCACTTTATCAGCCGTTGCAAAAGCATTTATAGTGATTAGAGAGAGACTAGGTGCACAATCTATGATGATATAATCATAATCATGCTTGATATGATATATATACTTACTCAGAACCACCTCTCGGCAGAATGTGCTTACTAGCGAACACTCTATACCTGATAATTCAATATTGCATGGCAAGAGGTCTATCCCTTCCTGATGATGTAGAATTCCAAGTCTTTTATCAAAACGCTCTTCCTTGATGATATTTCCCATAACTGTTGCAAGTGTTTCATCAAGTCTATCCGGTTCCGTATATCCCAGACTTGCTGTTAGAGAACCCTGGGCATCCGCATCTATCAGAAGCACCTTATATCCTTCTCTAGCCAGTTCAATACCAAAATTAGCCGCTGTTGTTGTCTTACCTACTCCACCTTTCTGTGAAGCAATTGCGTAAACTTTACACATTTCCATCTACCTGCCTTTCCGCTGTATTATTTCTTGCCTTTATTTCTTCGATTCGGATAAACACCGAATACTGTTCCTGAACCCACATACAGGTTCTGCTTTACTGGATGAAGAGAATCATTGTATCTTCTACAATCCTCTTCACTTCTAAATATTTCTGTGTAAACTCTCTTATATTTATTTGAGCCTTTTATATCCATTGGCTCAGATGGCTTATTAGCTACGAATCGCTTATCTCGTGCCAGCATCTTTAAGAACCATTTCAGATCCTTTGTTGTACCCTGCAGTCTGATCTTTAACATTTAATCCTCCATTTCTGTCAGGCAGATGTCAAAGCTTACGCTGCCATATCGCTGTGTTTCTTTTTCTATTTTCAATACCTCCACTATCTATATCAAAACAACGAGTAACGACCATAACGCAAAAAAGGACACTATCTAAAATTACTTTTAGAAAGTGTCCTTGATTTACAAATATTCGATTGACTATCTATCTGTGCAGAGTGCACATTTAGGAATATTTAGGAAATAAACCTCTTCATTTTGTGTCAGATTTGTGTCAGTATTCTCACAAAACCTTTCGGAACCCGCATAAACTCTATGTTTATTTCTTCTCGGTCTTAAGTGTCGGGAATAGAAGAACGTCTCTTATTGCCTGGCTGTCTGTCATGATCATAACAAGACGATCGATTCCGTATCCGATACCGCCTGTAGGTGGCATACCTACTTCAAGTGCGTTAAGGAAGTCTTCATCTGTGTGGTTTGCCTCCTCATCACCTGCATCTGCAAGTGCATCCTGTGCAGCGAATCTTTCTCTCTGATCTATAGGATCGTTAAGCTCTGAGTACGCATTTGCCATCTCCCAGCCATTCATAAAGAACTCGAATCTCTCAACGTATTCCGGATTCTCAGGCTTCTTCTTTGTAAGTGGAGATATCTCAATAGGATGATCCATGACAAATGTAGGCTGAACGAGATGTTCTTCAACATATGTCTCAAAGAAGAGATTCAGGATATCACCCTTCTTGTGGAAGTCCTCGAACTCGATGTGATGCTCCTTAGCAAGAGCACGAGCCTGCTCGAGATCCTTTACTTCATTCCAGTCAACGCCACTGTACTTCTTTACGGCATCAACCATTGTTATTCTTTCAAACGGCTTACCAAGATCCATCTCAATTCCGTTATAAACTATCTTTGTAGTACCAAGAACTTCCTGAGCTATGTATCTGTACATGTTCTCAGTAAGATCCATCATACCATAATAATCTGTATATGCCTGGTAAAGCTCCATAAGTGTGAACTCAGGATTATGACGAGTGTCCACACCCTCATTTCTGAATACACGACCGATCTCATATACTCTCTCAAGACCACCGACAATAAGTCTCTTCAGATAAAGCTCAAGTGATATACGAAGCTTCAGATCTTCATCAAGTGCATTGAAATGTGTCTCAAAAGGACGAGCTGCTGCTCCACCTGCATTTGCTACAAGCATAGGAGTTTCAACTTCCATGAAGCCCTGTGTATCAAGATATCTTCTTATAGCTGATATGATCTGTGATCTCTTGATAAATGTATCCTTTACTTCAGGATTCATGATAAGGTCAACATATCTCTGACGATATCTTATATCTGTATTAGTAAGTCCATGGAACTTCTCAGGAAGAACCTGAAGTGACTTTGTCAGAAGCTGAACGCTGTCAGCATGTATAGACACTTCACCCATCATAGTACGGAATACATATCCCTTTACACCTATGATATCGCCCACATCAAACTTCTTGAAATCAGCGTATGCATCAGTACCTATTACATCTCTTGCAACAAATACCTGTATATTACCTGACTTATCCTGTACATTGCAGAATGAAGCCTTACCCATTACACGCTTGGACATCATTCTACCGGATATACTAACCTGGATAGGATTTGCATCCATTATGGCACGTCTCTCATTATATGCATCGGTTTTAACCTGT
Source organism: Lachnospiraceae bacterium (assembly GCA_900199595.1). GTDB lineage: Bacteria > Bacillota > Clostridia > Lachnospirales > Lachnospiraceae > Eubacterium_Q. The sequence continues at coordinate 43,059 of FZRB01000016.1, forward strand.
TTAGCCTCTGCCTCATCCATGCCTTCGGTATCAGGCATTTCCTTACCTGCAAGAAGCTTTTCTTCAAGCTGGATGTATTCCTGTTTGGCCTGCTCAGCATGATAAGACTGATCAAACTTTGTTATTACAAAAGGATCCTTTCCCGCTTCCTGAAGAGCGGCAAGTTTCTCACGACGAACCTTAAGAAGCTGATTTAAATCCTGCTGCTGTGCGCCCTGATTATTCTGATTATTCTGATCTGCCATAATCAATCCTCCAAATATGATTATTATTAAAAATAAAACCGCCGGAATAATCCAGCGGTTCATATGATCTAAATTAGTTTCTTGTGAAATCAAGAATCTTATAACTGTATTTTCCGCTTGGTGCATCAATTGTTATTACCTGTCCAACCTTTGAACCAATAAGCTTTGAACCAATCGGAGATTCATTTGATATACTGCCTTCCAAAATGTTTGACTCTGTGGAACCTGAAAGCTTATAGGTATATTCCTGCTTTGATTCCATGTCTTCAAAATGAACTGTACATCCAAAGTTTACTGACTCTGTATCAAGATTATCCTCATCGATAACTTCAACATTTTTCAGTATTTTCTCTATTTCAGCTATACGAGCTTCGATATCTCTCTGCTCATCTTTAGCTGCATCGTACTCAGCATTCTCTGATAAGTCGCCCTGTTCACGTGCTTCTTTGATTTTCTGAGCTACTTCACGACGGCGGTTTACTTTGAGATCTGATAATTCATCCTCGAGTTTTTTAAGACCTTCGTAGGTCAGAATATTTTTCTTTTCTTCTGCCATGATGAGTTCTCCTTTCATGGATATACATGGTTTATGAGGATTTGTAGTAATCTTATACACAATCCACATTATTCGTAATGATTCAAAATGCATTCACTACGTCTTTGTAGTAATCTAAAACGCATTCATGAAGCTCGCGCTTCGCGCTCTACTGTCTGCTTACGCAGACGCTTCATTTCATGCATTTTCGATTCCTGCTTCGCAGGTACGCTGATTTTGCCACAAAGCGTCCTTGTGAGCAAGCTCCCAGTCCGCTTTTTGTCAATCTCAGCTACTACAAATACTAATTCCCTTTTTGCAGATGACGGGACTCGAACCCGAACCCACGTAATGTGGACATGAACCTGAATCATGCGCGTATACCAATTCCGCCACATCTGCATATTATAGCCACTGAACGATTGTAACATTTCAAATTCAAAGTGTCAACCTTTCAGTGGCTATTAAAATTTATTTATTTTATTTTACAAAGTAAAGACGATATTTATTTCTCTTCTGTTGTTCCGTAATCATCAACCATCTCGGTATTTCCGTCTGTTGAATCCTTTGCGTCTGTATCTGAAGCCTCAACCTGTACTGCATTATTATAAACCAGGTCAACTACCTTCTTATATATTATTTCATAAGAGAAATCTTCATCTGTATATCCATAAGTCTGCTTAAGCTGCTCGATATCTGTCATTCCTGTCTGATCAAGAAGTTCCTGCTTCTTAGCCTCTATCTCATCATCACCTGCTGCGATACCTTCTTTTTCAGCTATTGTAAGAATGATCATCTTCTCACGTATATAATCCTCTACAGATGTCTTAACCTGTGTTTTAAAGGATTCTTCATCATATCCATAATATGAAAGATATGTTCCGAGATCTATTCCATTTGATTCTGCTGAAGAAGTAACACTTTCGATAAGATTATTCATACGATCTGTTACTTCCTGCTCAGGATATTCTGAAACATTTGAAGAATCAAGTACCTTATTAATTAATGTAGACTTATCTGTCTCGAGATCTGACTCTGCATTATCCTTTTCCTTCTCTTCTCTCTTTGCCTTTTCGAATTCAGCAGTAGTCTTATATTCAGTTGCAGATGAAACAAGCTTATCATCATATGTAGGAACTGTAGGTGTTGCAACTATATAGTTAAGAGTAGTAGCAAATACAGCAGCCTTGCCATTTAACTCATCATTACCATAATCCTGAGGGAATGTAACCTTAACATCAAATGATTCCCCTGGCTTATGTCCTACTATCTGCTCATCAAAATTATCAATATAACCACTATTTCCAAGAGTGATTTCTGTTCCGGCACCCTGTGTACTTCCGCCACTGAACTCTGTACCATCTATAGATCCTACATAATCTATATTAACAGCATCTCCCATAGAAGCTTTTCTGTTCATTTCTTTATTTTCAATAGTATTATCAGATACAAGACTATCGATTTCTGACTGAATGTCGTCATCAGTTACTTCTGTATGAGCCGGAGTATATTCAACACCTTTATATTCTCCCAAAGTAACGTAACTGGAATATTTACTCTGCTTATCCTTTATTGAAGCTTCTTCTGCTTTTCCGCATCCTCCAAGAACTGAAAGCACCATAGCTCCAATCAATACAGCGCTAATCTTTCTGATTCTCATAATCTCATCCTTTCATTGTAATGACATTTTTCAACCGTATGATAATAACACATTACTTTTTAAAAATAAAGCAATTTTTGTGATAATATTGTTAAATACGGCATTTTTTAGTGTTTTGGGTGTTTTTTCAGAACAATCATGCTATACTGTAGCATTATAAAGCATCAGAAAAGAGAAAAAACTATGATCAATTCTTCACAAATTAATATTGTAAAAATCAATCCAAATGCTGTTATCCCTACCTATGGCTCAGAATACTCCGCAGGTGCTGATCTCTATGCATGCCTGGACGCTCCCATAGCTATCGCTCCGAACGAAACAATTCTTGTTAAAACAGGACTTAAAATGGAGCTTCCCACCGGCTATGCAGGATTAATATATGCGAGAAGCGGTCTCGCAACAAAAAAAGGACTTGCCCCTGCAAACAAGGTCGGAGTTATTGATTCTGATTACAGAGGTGAGATAATGGTATCTCTTCATAACCATTCTAAGGAAGAGCAAATAATAGAGCCCGGCGAAAGAATCGCCCAGCTTGTGATCACCCCTTATATAAAAGGTATATTTAATGAAGTAACAGAGTTATCAGATACCGAACGTGGCGAAGGGGGCTTCGGTTCAACCGGAACCAGATAATATGGTTAACATAAAAAGATGACACTTTGAACCAGGTTCAAAGTGTCATCTTTTTATGTTAACCTATCCCTGGGTATGCAGACCGAAGTAGGTACCTCTTGCCTGAACCTGGCCATAAGCCATTTCCATATCCATCGCGGATTCAAGCATATTTATTCTTACGCCTGAATAGATATTATCTGTAGTTATTATCTGCTCGCCTATATTTGTTGTAATTGAATCTGCCTCTTCATTGTAAGGCTCTGCTGTAAGGATTTCCTTCATGGCAGATGAGAAATGCGGCATTGAATCCGGAAGTGATATGTACTTCTGGCTGATAACCTTACTCTGGAAGCCATCCTTTAAGATACATAATCTCTTCTTCGCTGTCTTCTCCATGGCATTTGTAACAAATGCATGTGCAGCGCTCTTCATAACTCCGCGTCTTACCTCGCTGTCAAATGAAACAAACATTGCATTTATATCCTGCATAGTCGGATGCTTGTCAGCAAATGCTACAGCTATAACCTTTTCATTCGGATATACTCCGAGTCCCAGCAGGAAGTTTTTATAAACATGCTCCATATCTGAAGCAATTGGAACAGCTCTGTCTCCATTGATATCAGCTTCATGGTTGACCATCATGTTGATGATTCCGGTTCTGAACTGTTCTATACGTTCTTCTGTAACATAATCAGATGGAAGGAACTCATGTCTCTTAGCATCTGTCAGAGTATAGTCAACTATCTGTCTTCCTCTGTTTGCAAGATCCTCGACTGCATTTTTAAGATCCTGGCCAAACTGATCATAAGTATCACTTAACTGCTCTGCTCGCTGACGGAGCTGTCTGATAATATCACCGAAAACGTCCTGAGCATTAAGCTCATCCACCAGCATGGTTCTCTCCCTTGCCAGAGCATTCTTCAGGCACGCTTCATAATATCCATTTTCTGTTTCTCTTTTTGCAGAAGGAAATGTAAAGAATCTCTTTTTAACTATCTGAAGTATAGAATCTACAATTCTTTCATATTCAGTAGTAGGCGTATACTGTGACAGCTTTGCTTCAAGATTCTTGGCTTCTTTTACCATTCCATCATCCTGATTGCAGCCGCCTATCCCCTTTGCTCCGATGATTCTCATCGTTATGTAAGGTCCATAGGATCTCATATATTTTTCAATATTAGCATCAAGTGCCTGAGACATCTTGATACGAAGAGACTTTACTATAACAGGTATATCGGTCTGTACTGAATTAAGCGCCTGTGGAAGTGCAGTGCTCAGACGGTCAACTCTCTTCTTAATATCCTTATATAATGGTTTGGAATATTGTCCCGTCTTAATAAGTCCGTTAACAGAAAGATCTATCTCATCACCCGGAGCACCTTCGAGGAATTTACGCATTTCTCCAAAGGTTGCCTGAATATCCTGCTCCATCTTTTCATCCTTGGCAGGCATTCTGTTAAGTCTCGCATATGCCTCCTGAAATACGGAGTATTCAACTATATTCTCAATTCCCTGTATAGGAATCTTATAATCCGCTTCATTTATAACCTTGAAATATCCCAGCTTGCTCTTTTCAAAGAAGGAATCACGAAGCAGCTTACGTCTTCCGTTCTCATCGGCATCATCTATGTACTTATTGTGTGCCAGTTTTGAAAGGAAATATGCTGTATCATTGTATATGACACCCTCCGGGATATATCCCTGCTCATCCTTTTTACCTGAAACAAGCATACATGAATCAAATATATTCTCGCTCATACTCAGTCTGTGAGAAGTACTTTCAAATACATAACTCTTTCCTTCATATGCAGCCTGAATATAGTCAGAAACCTCTTTTAGAGTTGCATAACCATTTGCCAGAAGAAGAGTTCTTAACTCATCATTCTGGTAAATTTCCAGATTTGCAAAAAGCACATCCGGCATAAGCAGGCATCCGCCCACTCTGAAATTATCCCATTTACGGGACTTTGCGTAAGCTCTTATATTATAAGTTACATCTCCGAGAATTCCACTTCCTGTTCCACCACAAACACTGGATACTAAAATAACATCAAGCTTTTTACTTACAGAATCACTGTAAAGATCCTCAAGCTTCTCAAAAAGCAGTATACGCATATCTTCATATGCATTTGAAAACATAAGACGACCTATCTGTCTGTTACCCTGCGCTCCTTCAGTACCTATATGAAGCTTAGGGAAATCAGGTCTCATCCACTTAGCAAGTGTATTCTGAACCGGCTGATTATTATATCCCTTTTCAAGTATATCCTCAAGATTCGGTCTATAGATACTCATTACTTCAAGTGCATTGAGTCCAAGTCCATCCTTGCTGCTCTTTATGGTTTCCTCCATTTCAGGAATATCAGAATCTATTAATAAATAATGTATATTATCTTCGGAATTGATTTCATCCTTCAGCATTCCCTTGAGTGCTGTTACAACCTTGCCGCCAATTCCGCCAAGTCCTACTACAAGAAGATCTCCGTTGATTTTTTCTCCCTGTTCTTCCTTTCCAAATATTCGAACATCTTTTAATCTCGAAAACTCTTCCTTTTGTGTCTGAAGTAGAATCATATCAGTTCTCCTTAGTTTCCCCTATAAATCATAACGTTAATATTATACACTATTTCATACAAAAAACATATATTTATTTGTAAAAGTTTTACAAAAGATTTACAAATCATTTACAAACATAAAAGGAGGCACCGAAAACTACGATGCCTCCTGATAAAATCATATATTTTCTATAATTAAGCCTTGCCTGCTGAACCGAATACAGCTACACGATCCTTAACTTCATCTCTGATAGCCTGTGCTCCAGGAGCAAGAAGCTTACGAGGATCATAACCTTTACCCTGCTGATCCTTACCCTCTTCGATGTACTTACGTGTTGCAGCAGCGAAAACAAGCTGACACTCTGTGTTGACATTAACCTTTGCAACTCCCATAGAGATTGCTTTCTTGATCTGCTCATCAGGAATTCCTGAACCACCATGAAGTACAAGTGGAGTATTTCCTATCTCAGCCTTTACAGCTTCAAGAACCTGGAACTGAAGACCTTCCCAGTTATCAGGATACTTACCATGGATATTTCCGATACCACATGCAAGCATATCTACGCCGAGATCATTTATCATCTTACATTCTGCAGGATCTGCACACTCACCTGTTGAAGAAACGCCATCTTCTTCTCCGCCGATTCCACCAACTTCTGCCTCAATAGAGATTCCTTTCTCTCTGCAGATAGCTACGAGTTCCTTAGTCTTCTCGATGTTCTCATCGATTGGAAGTGAAGAACCATCAAACATGATTGATGTAAAGCCTGCTTCTATACATGCCTTAGCACCTTCATATGAACCATGGTCAAGATGAAGTGCTACAGGAACAGTAATTCCAAGTGACTCGTCCATAGCCTTAACCATAGCAGCAACTACCTTGAAACCTGTCATATACTTTCCTGCACCCTCTGATACACCAAGTATAACAGGAGTCTTAAGCTCCTCACACTCAAGCAGAATTGACTTTGTCCACTCGAGATTGTTAATGTTGAACTGTGCAACTGCATATCCGCCTGCAACTGCCTTCTCAAGCATCTCTTTAGCTGAAACTAACATTTTGTTACCTCCGTAAATAATATTTTAATAACGGCCATTGTTAGATTACCTTAACCGTCACTTAAGTCGCACCTAAGATTATAACGCATTCTTTATCTTAAAACAACCTATTTTCTCTTTCCGAAGAGTCTCAGAAGCTTCAGGAACAGATTTATGAAATCAAGATACAGCTGCATAGCGCCATATAATGCAATCGTATTATCAGACAGCCCTGAATAAGACTGTGACATCTTAACGATTCTGTTAACATCGTATGCTGTAAATCCCATAAATACAGCAACGCCGATAATGGTTACAACAAAATCAACTGCTGATGAACCAATAAAAATGTTTATAACCGATGAAATAATTATACCCATCAGTCCGGCTATGAGAATACTTCCCAGACTGGTCAGATCTCTCTTTGTTACTGCACCGAGAAATGCCATGATTCCGAATACAAGGGATGTAGTAAAGAAAACACTTATTATTGAGGATAACTCAAATGCCATAAAAATAACTGAGAAAGTCAGTCCGTTTATTATTGCATACGCCGCAAAAAGAACTGCAGCAAGAACTACATTATCTTTTTTCATGGCTGAAGTACAAGCTATTACCACAGCAAATTCCATCACAAAGATAACTATTATTCCAACTCTTCCTAATGCAAATATTGTAGCTAAAAGTTCCTGAGAAGAAACAACAAATATCGAAGTAATACCTGTAAGCAGAAGTGCAATAAACATATACAGGAAAGATCTTCCCAAAATGGAATTAAGAGCTTCAATTCCAAGAGCAGCGCCATGACCTGCTGTACCATTCAGGTTGAATCCTGTCTGCATCTGTGCCTGCTGCGCACTATACATCTGATCATAATATGAATCATAGTATGGATTCTGTCCATTATTCTGCGGCTGTCCGTTATACGGATTCTGACTGCCATTCATAAGCTGATCCTTGTATGGATTCTGACCGCCGAATGGAGATTGATTAGAATTTGAATTATTGTTTGTGTAATAATCACTCATATTATTTTCCTCCTAAAACACTAAAAACCTTCTACTCTTCTTTGTCGTCTAACTTCAAGCCTCTTCTTAGCACCTTCCCACTCAGCCTTCTCAGCCTCTGTCTCCAGAGTAAGACCGTACTTAAGCGGAAGGGGCTTTCCGTTATCATCCACATTAACCTCTGTGAAGTATGCCCTGTTGATCACTCTGCGGATTCCTGTATCACGTTCCTCCACATATACATCCACTCGAACCTCCATGGAAGTTCTTCCAACATACGTGAGTTTTGCTCTTATTACAATTATCTCATTGATAAATGCGCCCTTTTTAAACTGGAGATTATCAATAGCTGCTGTAGTAACATAACCTCCACAGTGGCGGGTAGCAGCTATACCTGCAACCTCATCCATCCATTCCATCAGACGTCCTCCGAAGAGTCGTCCATTTCCGTTTATATCCTCGTGCTGGATACATTTCATCCATTCCGTGCGGGAATCTTCTACCGTCTTATAACTTTCATATGGCATAACTTTTTTCCTTACTATATAAAACAAACTAGCGGATGGTTACCCATCCGCTAGCTATTATATCCTTTTACATTATTATTGTAAAGAATTACTGAACTTCATTGAAGCCTTCTCTTGCTGCATAAGTTGTATGAAGAAGCTCATGTGACTTATGGCTGTTAGGCTCGCCGAGGAACTTCTCATAAAGCTCAATGATTTGAGGATTGTTGTGTGACTGACGAAGTGTCTGTCTCTCATCCTCTGTGTAAAGAGCCTGAGCTCTCTTCTCTTTATAAGTATCCATGATATCATCAGACTCATTTGGAAGGAAGCACTCACGAACGTATGGCTGTCCACCACCGTTGATACATCCACCAGGACATCCCATGATCTCGATGAACTGATATTTTGACTTTCCTTCTCTGATTTCATCAAGAAGAACCTTAGCTGACTTCATACCTGAAGCAATTGCTACATTTACTGTAGTACCGTTGATATCGATAGAAGCCTCTCTGATACCTGCGTCATGACCACGAACTGCTGTGAATTCGATTGGCTCTGACTCTTTTCCAGTAAGCTTGAAGTATACTGTACGAAGAGCAGCTTCCATAACACCACCGGTTACACCGAAGATAACTCCGGCACCTGTGTAATCACCCATGATGTCCTGATCCCAGTCTTCATCAGGAAGTCTGTTGAAGAGGATACCAGCACGTTTGATCATACGAGCAAGCTCTCTTGTTGTGATAACAGCATCAACATCATCATTACCGTTAACGTTCATAACGTCACGCTGTCTCTCAAACTTCTTAGCTGTACATGGCATAACTGATACTACGAATATATCTTCAGGCTTAACGTTGTTCTGCTCTGCCCAGTAGGACTTGATGATAGCGCCCTGCATCTGGTGAGGAGACTTACATGATGAAAGGTGTGGAAGAAGATCTCCATAGTTGTACTCTGCATAATTAACCCATCCAGGTGAACATGATGTGATCATCGGAAGAGTTCCACCATTTGTAAGACGTCCGAGAAGCTCTGTACCTTCCTCCATGATTGTAAGGTCAGCACCAAAGTTTACATCGTAAACTCTTGTAAAACCAAGTCTTCTCATAGCAGCTGCCATTTTTCCTGTAACAGGAGTTCCGATAGGGAAGCCAAACTCTTCACCAAGTGCAGCTCTAACTGCAGGTGCAGCCTGAGCGATAACTACCTTACCGGCAGCAAATGCTGCATCGATCTTATCTATCTCTGAATGTTCCATAAGAGCACCTGTAGGACATACATTTACGCACTGACCACACTGAATACATGGTGAATCAGCAAAAGATCTGTTCTCAGCAGGAGCGATAAATGTACTGAAACCTCTGTTCTCGAAACCAAGGATTCCAAGACCATGAGCGTTCTTACATCTCTCGATACATCTTCCGCAAAGGATACATTTTGATGTATCTCTTACAAGACCAGGAGCTATCTCATCGAAATATGTCTCTGAATGAACACCTTCGAAAGCGCCCTCTCTTGCGCCTGTGATATTGGCTACATGAAGCAGTTCGCACTGGCCGTTCTTGTCACACTGCTGACAGTTCTTATTATGATTTGAAAGAAGCAGTTCAACGCTCTGACGTCTAGCTGCTGTTGCTGCAGGAGAAGAAATAGTTATTTCCATTCCCTCTGCTACAGGGTATACACATGATGCTACAAGGCCTCTTGCGCCGGTTGCCTCAACGAGACATACACGACATGAACCCTGATTGCACTCACCGTGATTAAATGCACAAAGTGAAGGGATCTCATATCCGCACTTCTTAGCAGCCTCGAGGATAGTTAAGCCTTCCTCAACCTGATAGGAGATGCCTTCTATTTTAATATTTACCATCGCCATAGTAGTTACCTCCTTATTCTTTTGATATTGCTGCAAATTTACAGTTACTCATACAAAGTCCGCACTTTACGCACTTATCAGGATCGATCTGCATTGATGGAAGCTTATGACCTTCTGCGATATAGTCAGTCTTCTCTATGCAGCTTGCAGGACAATTACGGGCACAAAGTCCGCATCCGATACATTTATCCTTATCGATCTTATACTGCATAAGGCTCTTACATACATGAGCAGGACACTTCTTGTCAACGATATGAGCAACATACTCATCTCTGAAATGCTTAAGAGTTGAATTAACCGGGTTAGCTGCTGTCTGTCCAAGAGCACAAAGTGAGTTCTTCTGAATTGTCTTACTAAGTTCTTCAAGAGTATCAAGATCTTCCATAGTTCCCTTACCCTCAGTGATCTTTGTAAGAACTTCAAGGATTCTCTTTGTACCGATACGACATGGTGAACATTTACCACAGGACTCATCACAGATGAACTCCATGTAGAACTTAGCAACGTCAACCATACAGTTATCTTCATCCATAACAATAGCTCCACCGGAACCCATCATAGATCCCTTCTGAACTAAGTTATCGAAATCGATTGGCTCATCAAGGAACTCTTCTGTAAGACATCCGCCTGAAGGACCACCTGTCTGGATAGCCTTGAACTTCTTACCATTAGGAATTCCACCACCGATATCATATATGAGTTCGCGGAGAGTTGTTCCCATAGGAACCTCAACGAGACCAACGTTATTAACCTTACCACCGAGAGCGAATACCTTAGTACCCTTTGACTTCTCTGTACCAGCTTCTGCGAACTTAGCAGCGCCTTCACGTAAAATATATGGTACACAAGCAAGTGTCTCTACGTTGTTAACGCAGGTTGGCTTGCCCCAAAGTCCCTTAACTGCAGGGAAAGGAGGTCTTGGTCTTGGCATACCACGCTTACCTTCGATAGAGTTAAGGAGAGCTGTCTCCTCACCACAAACGAAAGCACCTGCACCAAGTCTGATGTGGCAATCAAAACTGAAGCCTGTTCCCATGATATTCTCACCGAGAAGTCCCATCTCTCTTGCCTGATTGATAGCAATCTTAAGACGATTAACAGCGATAGGATACTCAGCACGTACATAGAAGTAACCTTCTGAAGCGCCGAAAGCATAACCTGCAATCATCATACCCTCGATAACTCCAAGTGGGTTACCCTCAAGGATAGAACGATCCATGAATGCACCCGGATCACCCTCATCACCGTTACATACAACATACTTCTGATCAGCCTCAACGTTGTAAGCGAACTGCCATTTTCTTCCTGTTGGGAAGCCGCCGCCTCCACGTCCACGAAGTCCTGAAGCAAGTACTTCATCAAGAACTTCCTGCTGTGTCATTGAAAGTGCCTTCTTAAGTCCCTGGAATGCTCCCATTCCAAGTGCTTCTTCTATATCCTCAGGATTGATAACTCCACATCCATGAAGAGCAACACGACGCTGCTTCTTGTAGAAGTTGATATCCTCCTGTTTTGCCTTCTTCTCGCCTGATGATGGATCAACATAGAGAAGTCTCTCTACTATCTCACCATTTTTAATATCTGTTTCAACGATTTCTTCAACATCATCAATTGAAACCATACGATAAAGAGTATCTTCAGGATAGATCTTAACGAAAGGACCCTGTGAACAGAATCCGAAACATCCTACCTGATTAACTGTAGCCTTATCTGAAAGGCCTTTCTCTTCAAGAACCTGTACAAACTTTTCTGTTATCTCTTTTGAGTTACTTGAGAGACATCCTGTACCACCGCAGAGAACTATATGACGCTTATCGTCTGCACCTGCGAGCTTGTCATCCAGACATTTTGTACAAGCAGTAACTTTGCTGTCAAGCTCTGCAACTGTATTTATCTTACTCATGCTGATGCCTCCTTTCTGTAGGATTCGATTATTTCAGAAACCTGATTAACTTCAACCTTTGGATAAACTTTTCCGTTTATACTAACGGCCGGTGCTATACCACAAGCACCAATACATCTGAGGGCATCAAGTGTAAACAGTCCGTCCTCTGATGTCTCACCAGGTTTGATTCCTATTAACTCTGAGAACTTATCGATAACCTGCTGAGCGCCTTTAACATAACAGGCTGTACCCAGACAACATCCGATAACATACTTTCCCTTTGGAGTAAGAGAGAAGAATGAGTAAAATGTTACTACCCCATAAATCTCTGCAACAGAAATGCCTGTGTTCTTTGAAACAATTTCCTGAACTTCGAGAGGTATATAGCCGTACTCATTCTGAATATCACTAAGAATCATCATGAGAGGAGTCTTTTCATCCTTGTATCTGGCGCATATTTCCTCGATTTTTGCCACCGCAGCGGCATTAAGCTTAGCCATGTGTCGACCTCCTTTTGTAAATTTAAATCAGATATAATCATTATACAAGAAACGGGTTAGTTAGTACAACTTAACCTTTATAAAAAAAGGTACAACAGAAAAAGATGACAGAAGCGAACCTTACTTCGTTTCTGTCATCTTTTGTTTTGTTACTTGATTTTGTTACTTAACTTTGATCTTTACAGTTATAGTCTTTTCTTTAGAAGCTTTGTAGTTGCCGTTTCCAGCAGCCTTAACCTTAATCTTAAGCTTATAGGTTCCCTTCTTCAGACCCTTCTTAACTGTGATCTTACCGGTCTTTGCATTAACCTTGAAATACTTCTTGAACTTAGACTTGCTTACACTCTTAAGTTTATAAGTAACCTTACCCTGTCCCTTATTCTTGAAATTGATTGCCTTAGTAACTTTAAGTGTCTGAGTCTTCTTCTTTACCTTGCTGTACTTAAGTGTTACTTTCTTAGCCTTTACACTTAATGTATTAGCTGCCTTGGTAATCGTAAATGACTGTGAAACTGTTCCTGAGTAATTACCCTTCAGAGTAACTGTAACCTTATAAGTTCCGACATTTGTACGTCCTGCATCATAAGTAACTGTATAATCAGTATCCTTCTTAAGCTCTGTACTGCCATCCTTAACTGTTACAACAGGAGTCTTCTCTGTTCCGTCATATACATATGAAGTCTTATCAAGTGCTACTGTAGGAGTTCCGGCCTTTGCAACAATCTTGTATGTTGCTTTTGTTGTTCCTGCATATTTACCAATTCCAGTAATGGAGATTGTATAAGTTCCAACTTCTGTAGATGAGCTGTTTGACCACTCAGCCTTATAGTCGGTGCCTTCTTTAAGTGTCTTACCTGCAATTGATGTAATAGTAGGCTTCTGTACCTTTCCATTGTAGGTGAAATCAGTTGCTGAAAGAACTACCTTAGCATCCTTAAGATCGATTGGATCATTGATCTTGAAGGTGCCTTCCTTAGAACCGCCATAGATGCCTTTTCCTTCAATAACTACTGTGTAAGTCCCAGGTTTAACACACTCTTTAAGAGAAGTACTGCCCGGCTGTGTTATTGTCATATCATAATCGGTTCCTTCAACAAGTATTGCATCACCAAGTGTTACTACTATCTTAGGTGTCTTAGCTGTTCCATCATACTCAAATGCTGCAGGGTTGATCTTTAATTCAGCATTTTTAACATCTATATATTTGATAGTGAATTCGGCTACTACTGTTCCTGTATAATTTCCCATACCTTCAGCGACAACTTCATAGGTTCCCTGTTCAACACACTCATCAAGGAATCCTCCCGGCTGTGAATATAATAATTTATAATCCTTTCCTTCAACCAAAATTGTATCGCCAAGTGTCAGAGATGCTACAGGCTTAACAGCTGTTCCTGTATATTCAAATTCCTGCTTATTAAGCTTAAGCTCAGCATTTGATATGTCTGCCGGTTTAATTTTGAATGTTTCGGATATTCTTCCTACAAAATCGCCTTTGCCGACAGCTGTTATTACATAAGTCCCCGCATCAGTACATTCAGTAACTTCTGTTCCTGACTTGGAATATGTGAGATCATAATCTGTACCATTAACCAATGTATTTTCACCAAGTTTAATCGTTACTTCAGGTTCTTTCTTATTACCATCCCAATCAAATTCTTTAGGTGTAACAGAAATTGTTGCATTTGTGAGATGCGTTCTCTTAATAGTAAATGTAGCTGAATTAGTTCCACTGTAATTACCTTTTCCTGAAGCGGTTACAGTGTAGGTTCCCGGTTCAATAAATTCAGTAGGCACATCTTCAGTTGCAGAATACGAATAAGTCAAAGTATAATCTGTATCTTTAGTAAGTGTCTTTCCTCCAAGCGTAACTATAACAGCCGGAACTTTGGCGGACTTATCATAATCAAAGCTTGATGGATCAATGGTTATAGTTGCAGCCTTAAGATCAGCAGGCTTGATTGTATACTGTGCTGAAGACGTTGCCGTTCCACTATAATTGCCTTTACCTTCTGCAGTTACAGTATATGTTCCCGGAATAATAGACTCTGATTCTGAGAATTTGAGTTCATAATCTGTTCCTTCAACCAGTGTCTTGTCACCAAGTTTAACAGTAGCCTTAGGAGCCTTAGCTGTTCCGTCATATTCAAACTCGTTTTTATCAAGAGCTATGGTTGCAGCTGCAAAATCAGCCGGTTTGATTGTAAACTGAGCAGTTTTCTCTCCGGTATTATTTCCCTGTCCTTTAATAACTACTGTATATGTTGCCGCATCTATACAAGAACTCTTATCAATGTCATTTTCGCCACATTTATAAGTTACTGTATATTCATCTCTGTCGACATTAACATCATTTATCTTTACAGTAATATTTGCAGGATAATTTGCTTTTCCGTCATATTCAAAGCTGTCTGAATCCAGAGTAATTTCTGCATCCGAGAGATTCAGCGGAGGTTCCTTAATCTCAAATCTGGCTGTAGCTGATCCGGTATAATCATTACCTATTGCATCAGCAATAACTGTATATGTTCCCGGATTAATACACTCATCTGCTTTAAGGAAACCACCTGGTTGAGCATATTCAAGAACATAATCTGTATTTTCAACAAGTGTCTTGTCTCCCAGCTTCACAGTAACATTAGGCGTTTTTGCAGTTCCGTCATATTCAAACTCTTTAGATTCAAGTTCTACAACTGCATCCTTAATATCTGTCTTTGGCTTTTCAACAATCTTAAACTGTGCAGAGGTCTTTCCTATATTTTTTCCTTTATCGGCATTCTCTACAATAACTAAGTATGTATTAGGTTCAATACACTTATCCACCACCTTGTTATCACACATGTATGAAACCTTGTATTCACCCGACTGAACAGTCTTTCCATTTACTTTTACAGTGATACTTGGAACTATTGGCTCTCCAGTTCTTTCAAAGGTATCCTGTTTTAAAGTGATGGTTGCTTTATCAAAATTAATTGATTTTTCAACACCACCAAGACCATATCCATATATAGGGATATTTCTTTCAACAACTTTTTCGCCATCTTCATTCTTATACTCGTATTGTAGTCCTGAATCCCACATAGCCGGTCTCCAGGTGAATTTATTAGCTTCTACCTGCTTTTGAGTATAACCTTTCTCAAGAAGTTCATCCTCATCGATATTGGCTACTGTATTCATTATACCGGTTTCCTCTGTATTTGTTGATGCTACAGAGTGTCCAGACATTGACTCAATACTTTCTTTAATACCTGCTTTTGCAAATGGTGTGCCTGCCTTAAATTCAAGTTCAAAGGTGCAGCCTTCTGAAAGCTCTCTTCCGTGTTCCTTGCCCTCTGATCTGATAAGCTTGGTTGACGATTTTCCTCCGGCATAGCTAAGTGACATATTCGATTTATCCATCTCAAAGTAGCCGTTAGGAGCTTCCTTGCCTTGATAATACAATGTAGGATCACCTTCACATCCAAGGTAGATATTACCTTCAAGCTTCTTTAATGCAGTATATTCTCCTTCTTTAAGTCCTTTTTTCTTAAATTCATTATTATACTGATCAACAAAAGAATTGTATGCATTCACTGAAAGAGTCTCATATCTTGCCGGCTTAACATAGCTAAATGCAACAGCTCCTTCTTCCCACTGCTTTGTTTCATTATTCCACAAATCATATGAATAATAAACAATCGGAAGACGATATATAATAACAACATCATGCTCCTCTGCAGTAAATGAACGGGTAAAGCCTGTTGTCTTTTCTTTTGCATTCCAAGTCTTTATATCTTCCTTAGCTCCCGCCGCGAAGGATGCTTCCACATACTCAAAATCGAATGAGCCCTCAAAAGCAGCACTAAAGCTGAAGGTATCCGAGTCTTCATTAGTGTAATTGTATTCCCAGCCAAACTCATATTCTGTCTCACCATATCTCTTTCCCAATTCGCCAAAATATGGAGCCGCCTGAAGAACTGCTAATATCTTTGGGTCAGCATATATATAATGCTTTTGCGAAAATCTTACAGAAACACCATCATCATCTGAAGAATCAACAGGGCACATAACATAGTTAATTCCAAAATCAGAATTTGTCACATTATAGTCTACTCCGTCAAGAACGCCCCTTGTATCATTGATATAACTACTCTGAATAGCCCCAACAACAGAGCCGTACTTTAGGTCTACAACTCCGGCATCACTGTCTACAATCGGACCGGAAACACCTGCACGATAGTAGTTTTTATAAGAATTGCCCTTCTTATATATGAATACCATCGAAAAAGCAAGAGCATTATAGTTACAGCCTACCATAGACAGACTTTGAGATGACATATCATCAACAAACACTGTTTCAAGCTCATAACCACTTTTCCATGCATCACCAATTTCTTTGGTATATTCATTATCAAAGCAAGGAACTTCATATTCTTTTGATATTGCATTTCCGGAAACATCATAAAAGCTTCCGCCGATAAATACCCAGTCCGGGGAAATATTACCGTTAAAGCTTACCGATTCAACCGGTAACTTCGGAAATGTTTTTGAATCTCCGTTAAACTGTCTTAAAGCCTTGGAAACTTCAACTGAATCACCATCTGCTTTATCACGTACTAATTTATCATCATCTAAACGATACTCAAAAACAGAAGCTTTATCCAGATCTGTTTCACACATATTAAATGCATTATCGGATATAAATCTCTGTATTGTTTTTCTATATCCACCTATTACCAGCCTGTAATCATCAGGATAATCAATCTTTGTAATAGTTACAGTAGGGCTTGCAACTGTAAGCCTCTCTTTTTCTTCCTGTCCCGGAGGAAATTTTCCCTTCATATTCTGATAATCTCCGGCAACATAGGTCTTTTTACTTGTATCAGATAAAAGATTTTTTCCCGCTTTATTTTTTCCACCTAAGCTCACTGCAAGCTCTGATAATACTATATTGTCTCCATATTTATTGACATTTCCATCAGACAGATTCTGAGTGTATGATAATACAGCCAGATCATCTGTCTTATCTCCATTAATATCTCCTGATGCAAGAGAGCATCCCAGCTTATAACGACCATCTACAGCACTATCATTAACATTTATAGCTTTCCTGTTCTGCATATAAGCTTCATGAAGCATATCGCTGGAGCTATCCACCTTGGTTACAGTCGGAGCCGCCTTACCATCACCCTCAGCCTTTAATTCAACAAGAGCAGGGCCTGTAGTGAATGCAGCGTATGCAACAATTGTATCCTTACCATCACCATTATAATCTCCTGATGTTATTGTAATGAAATTCCTCATCTGATACTGCATAGTCTGATTTTTGGAATCATCAATACCGATACCGCTTATCTCTCCTATTTTTACTATGTTGCTGAATTTTTTTGATAATGTATCATAAATCCAGACATCCACATCATAAACACCCGTAAGCTTTTTTGCACCTATAAATGCAACACAGTTTCTGCGTCCGGTTTCATTATTACCTATATTCATAGGAACAGCATCAACAAACCAGTGACTACTGATATCACCGGTATAAGTTGATTCAGAAGAAATCTTTAAATCCTCAGCACTTACCCAGCGATCCTTTTCCAGAAACGGTGTACTGGCATCATCATTATACTTATCATATATTATTGAACTCTTGGTTTTGCTTCCCGGATCTGTAACATAATTAAAGAATTCCGCATCCTCAAAATATTGTACCGGAACATCCTTCTGATAACCCATAGGATTTGAAGTGTCATCTTCCGAGTATCCATCTGGATCACCAGGATTTAGAATATTGTCAATAGTCTGCTGCTCTGATGATTCTTGAGCCGGTGAATCCTCCCCCTCTGCATGCACTTTTGCCGCTGCACCATATGGTACTGTTGCGGTGGCCATCGCCGCGGCTAAAAGTATAGCTAATATCTTCTTTCTTGCTACCATTTTAACCTCTCCTTTCTGTAGCGGTATTTACCTGATTAACAGGCTACTTATCTTTGGACTTATTTGAGTCAGTTTTGTTTTTCTTTCTGTAGGAACGTACTAAAACTGCGATGATTACTCCGAGTGTGAAAGCAAGTACTGCAGTGAGTACGTACCCGCCGGCTTCTGCCGGAAGAAGAAATGAACCATATACCGACTCTGAACTCCGAGCCGCAGCTCCTGCATATATGCTGAGAACACACATCAGCATTATTCCGACAACAAAAGCAGAAGCTGTAAGGATCCTGGTCCTTTGCTTCTCCTTTTTTTCTCTGACAAGAGCGCCTCTTTTCATTATTTCGTTTAGAGCTTCTTCCGTAGAATACTTCATTTTCACTCTCCTGAATCTGAATAAATAAATCCATATATCTATTAATACCGTCTACACTTCATTTTACTCAATAAGAATTTACTTTTTTTCAAAAAATATTTTTCCCTTTGAATAGAGTAAAAGAGCTGTGAATATCGGCAGTGCATATCCCATAATCGAAGATAGTCCCGTTTTTGAGACTAGAAGATTGTATGTAGCGTGAAATGTCATGGCAAGCGACAGGGCTCCAAGAACTCCCGGGAATCTGAAAACCTTATAACGTCTCAGAAGATTAAGACCTATAGCTAGAGCCACCATGCTGACCAGATGCATTACTCCTACTGCCAGTCCTCTTATCATGACATAGGGAAGACTCTGTGCGCTGTAGGAAAGAACATAGCAGCAGTTTTCAAAAGTAGCAAAGCCCGCTCCTATTCCGACAGAAAAGGATATCAGCTTATCATCTGCGGGTTCAAAAAGCATAAGACAAATCAATACTGGGATCAGCTTCATCACCTCTTCTATAATTGGAGAAATAAAAACAGATGTATCCTCTGCTTTCATTCCCGATGCATTTTCTATAAATCCTCCCACATATGCAGCCAGAAGACACGCCACCATACCGGCAAGAAACGAAAGCACGAAACGTCTCGCCCCACCTCTGATGAAAAGAAGGGAGATAATAAGCGGAACCGCTATGCATATGAGTACATTTTCAGCATATATCATTGACTCTCCCCTTTCTGAACATCATCCTCTCTTACACCCAGTCTGCAGTTCTTTTTAACCGCCATAAGCATAAGAGGAATCGTCATGGTATTTATGAAAAGCGCTATATCATAAAGCGCATCGGCACTCATATATGAAATAAGTATAGTCCAGAGATACAGCGTACATGTAAGATAAAGAGACTTCTCCTCATCAACGGACTGTCTAAGGGCAAAGATACATTTTGCAAACAGCCATCCGGCTATACCATATTCAAAAACCACGCAGAATATATCTACTGCAGTTGCAGCTGTTCCAGATACATAGAATCTTATGGTATGAAAAAGCACAAGAAACGAGCTGACGATTGCAGCTATATATCTTTCAGCCATATTGATTGCATGTGTATAAAACATACCTCTCAGCAAAAGATAAGTAATATAAATATACGGAATACCAAAAATAATATCCTGTCCCCATTCTCCGGACCATGCGATCCACAGAGCAATGTTGACCAGGATAAATAAAAATGAAAAAATTAACGCACCTATGTTAAACTTTTGATTTTTGCCCGCAACGGCCTCCAAACCCGCAGAAATAAGAAGCAGTGATGCACATTCGGCGATCTCATCTACTGCAAAGGGCATTCTGGTATCAGGTCTTAATATGGTATATATACTGCTGTAAAAGCCGCTTAATAAGAAACTGATCATTGCAAATGTAAAAAAAGCCGGGAATGGTCCATTCCCTTCTATAACCATCAGCTTTGAAGACAGATAAATAACAAAAAACAAAACAAAAACCTGGAGAAGCTGTATGGATATTTCAAAAATCTCGGTAATACTCATTTGTATCCTATCTCCTCCAGAGTTTTCTTTAGCGAAGCCTTCGCTCTTGCAGACAGGTTATAAACCTGCTTTTTTGTTTTCTTCATGATCCTGGCTATTTCATCCAGCTGCATATCTTCAAAATACATAAGATATAAAACCTGTCTGTAATCTGAATTAATCACCTTCAAAGCCTGCCACAGTTTCTGATTCTTCTCTTCTCTGAGAATCACATATTCCGGCTGATTTTGAAAATCATCCGGCTGACTTTCCAGAGCATCATCAGTCATATCAAAGAATCTTTTCCTGCGTCTCAGATGATTTCTTGCCTGATTTCTGGCTACAGCAAAAAGCCATGTTTTAAACTCAGCATCCTTTCTGACAGAATAACGAGCAGTTTTTGACACCAAAACAGCGAAGGTATCCATCATCAGTTCCTCCGCATCGTCTTCATTTCCCACAATTCCGTACAGAAACATTGTCAGACTGCTCTTATACTTCTCAAAAAGTATGCGTAAAGCCTCTTCACTGTCATCATTGAGAAATCGAATATATAATTGTCCGTCTGTTTCGGACATCTTGTACATTCCCCCACAATAAATCCTTCGCTCAGCTCAGGATGCGCCCCTTAAAAGACTCTTATAATAACAAAATACTGCCCTTATAATCAGCTTATAAGGGCAGAAACTTATCAAAAATCAAACAGGTGTCTTGCCATTCAGCTTATCTATAATAACCGGAAGCTCGGCATCTATTTTATCATTATCCAGCTGGCAGGTTCCGGCATTTGCATGTCCGCCGCCACCATAGCTGAGGCACAGCTCTCCGATATTAAAATCAGAGTTTCTGTTAATTATGGACTTTCCAATCATAACAGCAGTATTCTGCTTCTTGAAGCCCCAAGCAACATGTACTGAAAGCTCTATTTCAGGCCACATAGCATAAACCATAAAACGGTTTCCTGCATATATAGTCTCTTCATTTCTGAGATCGATTACAGCAACCTTATCATAGATCTTGGTAATCCTCTTAAGCTGTTCCTTGAAGAGCTCCTGCTGTTCAAAATACAGATCAACTCTTTCTTTAACATCAGGAAGCTTAAGAACATCATCGATGTCGTGATCAACACAGTAATCAATAAGCTCCATCATGAGATCATAATTTGATATTCTGAAATCATGGAATCTTCCAAGTCCGGTACGGGCATCCATAAGGAAGTTCATCAGTACCCAGCCATCAGGATTAAGTATTTCCTGCTCATTGAAGTCTGCGCTGTCTCCCTTATCTACAGCTATCATTATTTCGTCGGAAACTCTCTTGAATTTTTCCTTTCCACCATAATAATCATATACTACTCTGGCAGCCGACTTAGCATTGCCGTCTATAATATATTTGCCTTCATAATCTTCCTTCTTATTTCTGATAAGCTCACTTTCATGATGATCAAAGGCAATTCCTACTCTTTTATCAAAAGGAAGGTTTGTTGTAATATCATTTTCGGATAATTCAATCTTTCCATCCTGAACATCCTTTGGATGAACAAACTTTATATCTCCTATGATGTCCATCTCTCTAAGGAGCATTGCACATACAAGTCCATCAAAATCACTTCTTGTAACAAGTCTTTTTTTCATATCACTAAACCTCCTCTGCATCAACTACTCCTGCGTAGTAACGAGCACCCTCTTTTGTAACTTCTCTTTCTCTTATGCTGTAGATATTATCATAATTATTGATAAGCATATCTACTATGTATCCAGACATAGCCCCGTCTTCAACATTCTGTCTTAAGGTTGCGATAACCTCTTCCTTATTCATACCCTTACGATAGGATCTTATCTCGGCTACAGCTGAGAATATATCAGCTATTGCTATGATACGTGCGCCCATCGGTATATCATCTGCAGACAGTCTGAAAGGATATCCATATCCGTTCAGTCTCTCATGATGAAGTGAAGCCCATCTTCCTATCTGCTCAAAACCTGCCACATTCTTAAGCAGAAGATTTGTATAGTAAGCATATTCCTTAACTATATTGAACTCAGCATCTGTCAGCTTGTCATTCTTCTCAAGAATACTCTTAGGAACCTTAAGCTTTCCGATATCATGAAGATATCCTGCAACCATCATCATCTTGCATTCATCCTCAGACATTCCCATTATCTCAGCAAGTCTTACTGCTGTAGCTGCAACTCCTGAAGAATGCATCGTGGTATAGGAACTTCTGAAATCGATTATACGTGACATAAATCTTGACATCTCGATCATATCATCAAGTGTTACTATATTTGCATCCGATATGTGTGTAAGGAACAGCTCTGGCTGATGAAGAACCTCCATCCATACATATTCCTTACCGGCAAATCTGAGGAATGCTTCAACTACAGCATTACTTATCTCCTCACCTGCAAGATCGGAAACCGTATCACATATATCAGCCACCTGATTCAAAGCTGCATCTCTTGAATCCAGCATGGTAGATACTCTGTCTGAAAGATCGATTATTTCTGCAAAATCCTTGAATCTGTCTATGTCGAATAAAGATTCATCCGTCTCATCCTCAGGACTTGCAATCTTCATTATCTCACAGACAGGCTTCAGTCTCGGAACATCCCCTATTATTGAAAGACCGGCTCCAGCAACATCCTTGAAGTAATACCTCTTTCCGTTTTCTTCCTCCGGCATAAGAACTATACCGACATCAAACAGAAGACTCGCATACAGAAGATCCTTTCTATCCTCAGCACTGTAATCCATTTCTCCGGCTATATTGTAGGCAAGGTATGCCACTCTCTGATGGTAATTCTCTGTCTCCGGACGAAGCAGATTCATTGCATTGGCAAAGCTTCTGGCAATATCTCTCATATTCGTAAATTTCTTCTCCATTAGCAACCTCCAATACTGTTTTTCTTTAAATCCCCATTTATATATTTTACAATAGAATCAGTGATAAATCTATTATAATATTTAAAAATCTCACAGTCTGTCTATCCATATCTTTGCCAGTTTTGTCCACTCAGCCACATCCTTTAAGTCCTGACTGTCTTTTTCCTCTTCCTGTGGAGGCATCTCCTCAACGGAGAACTGAATGATAAGCTCCTGCCTTCTCTTTTCAGATACATTCACGCCCTCATTTCGCCTTACCGCTTCAACTGCTCTTTCCACCTGCTCCATGGTATATTCCCCACCCCTGAATGAAGCAAGCTTCTCCGGATCTGCCACACTCAGACCATGTCTTCCATACGGAAAAACATAATGTGCATATGGTATCGCCTTTTTCCTTAATGCATCTGCAAACAGATAGCTGTTCTCAATCGGAACAAGATCATCCGTAAGTGTCTGCCATAAGAAACATGGCGGCGTATTCTCACTGACCTGTTTTTCCAGTGAAAAGTATTCCATCTCCTTCTCATCAGGTTCATATCCCAGAAGAGTCTGAAACGAATATATATGAGTATACTCTCCTGATGTAATGACCGGATAAGATAAGACAACCCCGTCAGGTCTGTTGGATATATCCGCATATTCAGGATTGATATCCTTCACGTCTGCAAAATGTGTTGCAAGACTGCCACATACATGAGCGCCAGCTGAAAATCCCATGATAATAAGCTTCTTCCCGGAGATATGGTATTCTTCAGCCTTCTTTCTTAAAAACCTCACAGCTCTGGATATATCATTTAACGGCTGAAGCTTTAGTGGAACCGACATGGTGATATCTGTGGTATAGGTAAGCACAAATACATTCATACCCATGTCAAAGAACACCTTTGCTGCCAGCTCACCCTCATGAGGCACGCACATACAGTAGCCTCCTCCGGGTGCTATCAATAAACAGTCTCTGTTTTCGTCATCATCATGCAGATAAGCATATATATTGGGAATAAAACCATAAGCCGCTGCATAGTTATATTCCCCATCACTCCATATATCTCCCCTGAAATTTTGCATATTTTTACACCCCCTGTAAAAATCTCATATAAATCAATATATTTCATTTAAAAATTTTCTGACCTCGACCCAGGCATGCTTAGACTCATCCATTAACGTCCCGGCTATCTGAAACACATGGAACATTCCGTTATACTTTGTGAACCTCACTTTTACTCCTGCAGCTCTGGCCTTTGCAGCGACTATCTCTGAATCGCTGAGAAGCATTTCGTCACTCCCCACCTGTATAAGCATAGGCGGAAATCCGGTAAAATCACCAAATGCAGGTGAAATTCTTGGATCTCTGGGATTTGCATCTCCCGGATATGGATTATCAAATATCAGATGTGATCTTTCATTTCCGAAAACCGGATCAATATCAAAATTATCCTTATATGAGTTTCCACTTGCAGTAAGATCAGTCCAGGGCGACATGGCTATAATTCCTGCAGGCAGTCTTCTCCATCTTGACTTAAGTGTATGACAGAGCGCCATGGCAAGACCACCCCCAGCTGAATCCCCCGCAAGAACCACCTGATCCCGATGCCAGCCCTGGTCAAGAATCCAGTCATAGGCATCTATCGCATCCTCAAGCGCTGCCGGAAATGGATTCTCGGGTGCAACTCTGTAATCAACTGATACTACAGTTGCACCACTGCCCACCTCGGAATAAAGACCTGCCATTTTTTTATAATGTCTTCTGAAAGCACCCACATATCCGCCGCCATGAAGCTGCATGATAACCCATGGACTTTCAGATTCCTTCCACCTCAGAACCTCCATCTTGAAATTATCCATTTCAACTATCTCTGATTCAAGATGCTCCGGATATGAAAATGTTTTCTCCAGCTCGCTGATTCCAACCACATCAGCATTATGCATATCGGCAAAATACTTACTGCTGTTGAATTCGGCAACCAGAGTTTTTATAATTTTACTGCGTTTACTGAGTTCTTCGGGCATAGCTTTTCCTCATATCTGAAGTGGTTGTTATATCTTAAATCTACGTTTTATTTCGTTGGAGACCATTCTTGTCCCAAACATTATGGTTCCCAGAAATATAAATCCCGTTACCATCACTGCTATAAGTGCAAGATAACTGGTTTCTACAAGACCGGTATAATGCAGAATGATCAGCACCACGCTCAGAAGAAGTGTGGTTATTTCTGTCATGATATAATTCTGCCAGCCGTCTATACCAACGATCATAAGAACCAGCGCACCCACATCGACTGCCATAAACAGAATCGGAAGAGCATACATATAGGCCCAATCATCTCCGCCAGTCAGTGAATCAAGAGCTATAAGCAGCGGTATGGCAAAAATCATCTGCCCCACGATGATCTTCTGAATACTTTTTCGTTCCCTGAAGGAATAAAGCAGTGTCATAACACCATAACCCAGACCCGCTATAACTATGAGTGACCAGTATACTCCGTCAAAGGTATAATAATTTATAATCAGCACCGTTACAGTCACAACTAAAGCGGCAAAAATAACCGCACGAATGACAATCTGCATCCATTTGAGTGAAGCAGTTACATCGGGATAGGTAACGGATACGGATTCCTGACCTATCTTATGCTCGTCACCCTCTCCCGTTTCAAGTACACCATGACAAAGAGGACACTCTATAGCATCATCGATTATATTTACATTACATCTGATACATCTTCTAGACATAATAAACTCCATTGGTTTCTATTTCTATATTGATACCTTCTTCACTCAGCTTTCTGAAGAATATCTTCTGTATCTCACTTTCTCTGACACATGCACTGAAGGTCAGAGTGAGTTTGTCTTTGAAAGAAAGAACCGTCATTTTCATGTTCTGTCCCTTTGACATAGACAGTACGGCTTCAAATCTTTCTATAAAATCCTCATAAGGCGAAGCAACCTTCATAACTCCAAGATTTGTAATTGTAGTTGTATTAGCCTTTGCTGAAGCATTGTACACCTGTTTCATGGCTATGTTCTTTAGAAACAGCGGTATCGCCCTTAAAAGAAGATTCATCTCATTTGAGACATTATATGAAAACAGTCTTTCAAGATTCTCTTTCGTTATCTGCTGGGAAAGACTTGATTTTACTATCTCAACTACCTCTTCAAAGGTATAATCATCCTTAACCGGTTCAAATACAGAGGTCACGACTACGAAGAAATTCTTGTTAGTATCTGATTCAAAGTAAGGTCTTAGATTAACCGGAACACAAACCGTTAATGGTTTTTCCGATTTTTTTCTTTTTAACTGATTTATATATATAGCCCAGGTATAAACCGCAACCAGATACTGGTTTATAGTTGCACCATAGGATTTAGCTGCTTTCTTTATCTCATCAATCGGCATTGTACCATGGATAATAGCAAACTGATTTATGGGAAGCTTCTCTCCCTTTATAACTACAGACCTTTTTGTCTTATAGCTTTTCTTTTGTTTTTTTCTGTAATTGCTGATATAACTGTCTGAAGTATCAAGAGATGTCTCTACTCCAAGAGAATTACTAACAGAGCCTAAAACATCACTATGTTTAAGTCTCAGATACTGATAAGTTATTTCCTTAAGAAATGTAAGCGCCCCGTTACCGTCAGTAAGCGCATGAAAGACTTCCAGATTGATTCTGTTTTTATAATAGGTTAGTCTGAAAAGATAATTATTGTTACTGTACTGATTAATGAACATACACGGATAGGTATATTCCTGTTTTACCTTTGGAGCATTATTCTTGTTCTCTTCAAAATAAAACCAGAAAATTCCTCTTTTCATGCTCATGCAAAAAACATCAAAATGAGGAAGGACCTTTTCCAGAGCAACCTGAAGAGTAGTCTCATCGATTTCCTCCTTCAGCGTAACTGCTACTCTGTAAACATTGCTCATTCCTTCTCTGGCTATAACCGGAAAAAGCTGGGCAGTATTGTCCAGCTTATCCCATTTTAAATTGTAGACTCTTTTCTTTTTCATCAAGAATAATCCTACCAGTTTTTCTCATTCAGATCATCACTTCCACCGTCTCCGGACTGGGAAGAAGAAGAATTGTCTCTATATTGTTTTTGATTATCCGCTTCCCTTCGCTCCTTCATCGAATCCTCTTTCTGTTCCTTCAGATCCTTTTCCAGCTGCTCCTCGCGGAATGATTTCTGCTTTTCTTCCTGTTCGCCCTGTCCTCCCTGCTGTTCTTCTTCGTCCTCTTCAGGTGGTTCAGGCTCAGCACCAAGTTCTTCAAGCATCTTATCTATGTCCTGCTTTAACTGTTCAGCCTCCGGATCATGTCCGTTTGTACCATAAGGATCTGCACAGCCCTTCTCAACAAGAACATTTCGGGCTGACTGAAGCTGTCTGACAGCATTTGCTATCTGCTTTTCTGTATCAAGATGCTCAAAATCTATCTTTTTAAGCATGGCAAGCGCCAGATTGACTCTTATATCGCATTCCTTCTTTTCAGTGGGATGTGATTCCAGCGCAGCCTTATAATCAGATATGGCATTATCATAATCGCCGTTCATATAATTAGCATTTCCGGCATTATAGAAAGGCACATAGCCCTCGGGAATATTCAACTTAGACAGGAACTCTTCCAGCTTAACGTTATAATTCCCGGCAGTATAGCCTTCATGATTATACTTATAAACAAAAACAGAATTGATCAGATATCTTATACCAAGAAACAGAGCAAATACAATAAGTATGACACTTATTATATTTATAATTCTCATAAAACCAATGGGATCATCTATCTTAAAAAACTCTTCTCTGTCTTTTTTCTTCTCAGCAGCTATACGAGCCTTATCCTTCAGCTTTTCTTCTTTTTTCTTTTTTCTTTTTTCTGTCCGAAGTTCACTCTTCGTCATTATAATTTACCTCTTCTTATGAAAAGAACTACTTCAAGAACTAATAATGCAAGTAAAATCGCCGCATATATATAATATGTATCTTCATAGCTTACCGAGTCTGCTTTTTCAACAGTCAGCGAGCTTCCATTCTTTATGGACTCCACGAGATACTTTACATTTGCAGTGCTATTCATATGGATATAGTCAATGTCCATTTCACCGGCTATTTTCTTAAGGCTTTCCTCATCTATTTTGGATATAGCATCTTTTCCTGTTTCATAGTCCTGTATATATCCGCCATAGGTGTCCTTCATTTTTCCGCCATCTTCAGTACCGTAACCAAGCACAGCACCTGCATCGATCAAAGGCTCCAGTTCTTTAAAGGACATAAGTGCTGAACCGTCAGTAGTCTCTCCGTCACTTATGAAGAAGAGAACGGTCATTCTTCCGGCTTTCTTGTTTGAAGAATCCAGAAGTTCCTTTAGTTCCTCATAGGAGTTATTAAGGGAGCTGCCTTTTGCATAATATCTGTCCGGCATTTTTATTGTGGAAAATGCGTCCTTAACAGTTTCATGATCCTGGGTAAATGGAGCAAGTATCTGCCCACGGTTATCAAATCTGATAAGTCCGAAATTACTTCCGGAGAGTTCATCTATTATGTATTCAGCATCTGCCTGAACCCCTTCCATTCTTTCATTCTTACCATTATAATCCTCAGCCCACATACTGATGGTGGTATCAACGACGAACAGGACATCGAGATTCTTCATCTCAATAGTCGCATTATATTTTTTGTCCATAATTCTAAGGTTGACAAGAAATGCCAATACAACTATTGCTATGATTCTGATAACTCCCAGAATCTTATATAAAGTTTTATCCTCTCTCTGAACAATTCCGATAATGTATATAACAAGCACAACAAGAAGCAGCGGAATCACTACAAAAAGAGGTATTATCGGTTTCGTTATCATATTTTCATCACCATTCCTATTACAAGCATCACCATAAGAGCAGCAAGCAGTATATATACAAATACCTTAGGCTGATCATTTACCTTTGTAATAGTTACTTCTTCAACCTCAAGTGCCTCTTCTCTTTCAATATCATTTACTATATCATCTACGGATAAAGTATCACTCTGCTTATAATACTTTCCACCTGTTTTCTCAACAGCTGCTTTAAACTCGCTCTCGTCCTGAGTATAATCAGTGGTATTAAGCCAGCTCCAGTTATCCTGATTCGGGAATATACCAAAGACCTTTATGGAGTTCTTCTTACAGATATCCGTTGCTTCATCAAGTTCAACAAGAGGCTTTGTCAGATTCTCCTGAGAATTATCAGTAGACATTATAATAATTCGTGTTCTGTCCTCTTCATCCAGTCGTGGAAAACTGTACATACAGGAAGCCAGTCCCTCACCTATGAGTGAGCTTCCCTTTATATAATTCTTTACCAGAGTTCCGGCGTCAAAATAATCCAGCTTTTCCTGTAGTTCCTGATACTCTTCATAGTTATCAGGGTCATATCTGATGTATCCCGTTGCCGGATCATAGTACGTATCCATGTACTGCTTCTGAAGTACAAAATACTCTTTCAATTCCTCCAGCTTACTGTTTACAAAATCATAATCATCTGTCATCGGAACATAAAGAACCGAAGATGTGTTATATATACAGATTCCGAATCTGTCTCCATCAAGTCCTGAAACAACGCCTTCAAGTCTTTCCACCAGATCATAATTCAGATCATATATCGAATATGAAACATCCATACATAAGAAGATGTCTCTCTTCTTGGTTCCGTTATTAACCGTTTCTTTTTTTGCAGGTCTGGCAACAAGAACAAGAGATGCAACCACGCTGGTAATAAGACATATCTCCAGTATTACGGAGGTTATCTTATAGAATCTCTTTCTTCTCTGGTATATATCAAGATTCTTTATAAAATAAGTGTTGGCAGCTTTGGTTCCACCCTTATAGTATATTTTTCTTTTTAGTATATGCATTATAACTACAAGTACTGCGAGAACTACCAGTCCTATTTTCAGTACCATAGAATGTATCAGGTGCATATTATTTTCTCCATCCTTCTATAGTCATTCTTGTTCTCATAATCGAGCCTCTTACATCTGTCCTGGTTTCACGGGCAAACTCAGGCTCATAATACTCACGAACAAGATTAGTAAGATTAGGAATACCCACTGAGGTTATTTCCGAAAGCGTGTACTTATCAACATTCAGACCGGTCACATCCCGCACAAAACCACGTATACACCTGCTCATTTTATGATAGGCAGTCCTTATGGTTATACGGTTATTTACAAGATCTGACTCTATATAAATAAGCTCACCGATATATTTTTTCTTTTTTCCTTCAAGGGTTGCTTCAGATATCTTTTTTATCCTTATCTGCTTAGCTCTTTTCAATCTGTCACCGAGCTTTTTCCTCAGAATTATCTGACCGGCAACAACAAGAGCTATAAATAATAAAGCAAGAATAGGCCAGATTATCATGTACATAAAAGGTCCTTGTAATTCAACTGATGTTTTCATCGTGCAATACTCTCATTTCTATGCTTTTCAAAAAGCTCTACTATCTTATCAACTATTTCCGACTTCCTGCTAACTTCAACACGGCTGACCATATATCTCTTATATAATTCATTGATTTCCTTTTTTCTCTTCATTCTGTCACTTACTTCAGCCTCGTGAATTCTTTTATCATGAAGCATATACTCCTTTTCATAAGAATCCACATCCAGATCAAATATTTTCGAACCGGTAAGATACGCATCATTTATGCTTACTACCATAACATCATTTCTGACTGTCAGTCTCTTCAGAAGATTATCACTTATATTTGCTTCTCCATCCATATCCGTGATTATAAAAATAATCATTTTTCTCCTGAGATGCTCTGCTACGTACTCAAGAGTCTGCGAAAGAGACTTGGATTCCTCTTTAAGAAGACATTTTTCATACCTGAGAAGAAGATTTTCAAGATGTATTTTTCCTGATTTAAAAAAGCTGAAATCATAACCCTGATCCGTATGGGTCAGAAGCGCATAATCATCTCCGTGATCATTTACCAGATAGCTGATGGTTCCGATAACATCCATTGCAATATCCGATTTGGATTCACCTGCATCAGTGTCGCCCATAAGTTTTTTTCCTGAGTCACCGATCAACAGAATATTATGTTTCTTTTCGGCTATATATCTTCTGATCAGAACCCGGCCTGTTTTTGATGAGGATTTCCAGTCAATGTCACGCACACTGTCACCATAAACATACTCCCTTAAATCATCAAAATCAAAGCTTCGTCCTCTGTATATAGAACCAAACTCACCATCAAGAATATTTGAAGTTTTCTTTCTTGTATAAAGTTGTATGGACGCTTTAATTCTTGCTAAATAATCGTAATCCATATTATTCCTTATCATACCGCAGTGCGGTTACCCTGTTTGTTTATTTTGACGCACTAAGGTGTCTGAATGGCACCCACGATTCTGTCAATGATGGTTTCCTCTGTGACACCATCAGCAATTGCTGCATAACTGAGCTCTACTCTGTGACGGAGTACCTGATGACGAAGAAGCTTTACATCGTCCGGAGTAACATAGGTTCTTCCGTATATAAGCGCTACTGCTTTCGCTATCTTCATGAATGCTATAGATGCTCTTGGGCTGGCACCCATCTTTACATAACGGCTGAGTTCCTCAGGAAGGACCTTTTCTGAATGTCTTGTTGCATCAACTATAAAGGATATATATTTTTTGATTGATGCATCTACATATATCTTTGCCGCTATATCCTGTACTCTGTCTATATCTTCTATCGAAAGAACCGGAGGAGTCTTCTTGATTGCTCCTGATTCAATTCTGTTAAGAATCTCTGCCTCTTCATCCGGTGTAGGATAGGTTATTTTCTCCTTTATCAGGAAACGGTCTGTCTGTGCTTCAGAAAGGAGATATGTTCCTTCCTGCTCGATTGGGTTCTGGGTAGCAATAACTATAAACACATCCCCCGGCATGGTATAGGTCTGACCACCGATAGTAACCTGTCTTTCCTGCATGGCTTCAAGCATGGCACTCTGCGTTTTTGCACTTGAACGGTTTATCTCATCCAGCAGTACAAAATTGGCAAATACTGGACCGAGAGTTGTATCAAACTTACCGGTTGACTGATTATAAACCTGAGTACCGATAATATCACTCGGAAGAAGATCCGGTGTACACTGAATACGTGAGAACTTTCCATTTACTGCGTCTGAGATTGTTTTAGCAGCTGTTGTTTTCGCAAGTCCCGGAACGGATTCAATAAGAACGTGTCCGTCCGCTATAATAGAGGATACAAGAGCGAACTTCAGATTCTGCTGTCCCACAACCTTTCCATCATAATAATCCGAAAGTCTTTTTATTACCTCCTGGGCATAATTAAACTCTTCCTGATTTATACTGCTTTCCTTTTGAAACTTATCCATTTTCTTTGTTCTCCTTATTTATCGGTCTTCTTAGACTTACTTTTATCGTCTATATTCTTTTCAGCCTTATCTGTTTTATCAGTTTTATCTGTTTTATCGGTCTTATCGGTTTTTCCGGTCTTATCAGTTTTACCAGTCTTTTCTGTTTTTACTGTATTATCACTCTTGTTATTTTTGTTCTTGTCAGTCTTGTCATTATTGTCAGTCTTGCCGGTCTTTTCATTTTTATCGTTTTTGATGAACTTAGCACCCTTATCAGACTTCATCTTATCTGCCTTAGCTGAGGATTTCTTCTTTTCCTCAGATTTTTGCTTCTCGTTCTTCTTAATTGTTTCATCTATAGCATTTATCGCAGTACTGTATGAACTATCTCCGTTATGTACAAGTATCGGTTCGATGTACTGCGATTCGTAGTAATGATACAAAGCCTTGTATTCTTCTGTCTGCGTATCATTAGCATGACCATGCATCTCATCAAATTCTTTATCACGTCTTACCTTCTTAATAACATGAAGGGAAACATTTGCTGCATGGGAAGCAAGTCTCTCGAAGCTGTTTACCAGATCAAAGAGTGATACACCTCCTTCGATACTGCAGATTCCTTCCTGCAGACGTTCTACATGATGATCCTTAATGATTTCCTTCAGCTGGTCGATAGCCTCTGACAGAGGTTCTACCCTTACTGCAAGACTGATATCATCATTTACAAAAGAATTGATTGCCGTTTCTATAGTGTACTTAACAGCAGAGATGATTGTCTCTGTCTCTTTATGTCCGGATGGTGAGAAATGTATCTCTTTCTCATTTTTGTCTTTGGCAACATATGCTATATTCATGCAATAGTCACCCATTCTCTCAAAATCTCCTATGGAGTTAAGTATCTCATATACCGTCAGCTTATCATCTGAAGTAAGTCTCTTTCTGTCTATCCTTACTATGTAAGTAGAAAGAACAGTTTCACATTTATCTATAAAAGATTCATTTTCCTCCATCCTCGGAAGCAATTCTTCGCTGTACTGATATATCATATCAGTTGCCAGCTTATAGTTCTCCAGGATAGCTTCTCCCATCTTATTGATAAGAGCCTTGCACTGCTCCAGTGCTATGGTAGGAGTATTAAGAAGCATATCGTCCAGCTTTGCTAATTCCGCATCTGCAAGACTTTCTTCCGTATCTCCTGTTATCTTTCCAGTAAAATCTGCTACCTTCTTTGAGAAAGGAAGAAGTATCAGACTTGTCAGAAGGTTGAACAGAAGGTGAACTGTTGCTATGCTACCTCTGTTAACCACGTGGGACATAAAGGGAAGCCCCACAGTGAAATGAAGCAGATATATGATCAGAGAGAAGAATACCGCTCCAAATAAATTAAAGAAAACATATCCGACTACAAGTCTTTTTGCTTTCTTATTTGCACCTATTCCACCCATGATCGTTGTTGAACATTTTCCTATGTTCTGACCTATGATGATTGGAATAGCAACTGCATAAGATATAGTACCTGATGCAGACAGCGCCTGAAGGATACCAACAGAAGCATTTGAGCTCTGAAGGATCACTGTTATAACTATACCTGTCAAAATACCAATAAGAGGATTTTCAAAGGATGTAAAGAATGACTGGAAGGTCTTATTTTCTTTAAGTGGAGCGAACACTTCTTCCATGAGTGTCATACCATAGAAAAGCATACCGAGTCCTACCATTATTCCGGCTATATTTTTTGTATTCTTATTTTTTGAAAAAACAATTATGAAAGCTCCGAGTCCTACAAGCACGGGAGCAAACGACGCCGGCTTTATAAGCTGCAGTGCCAGATTATCTGATCCAATATCTCCCAAACGAAGGATCTGTGCGGTTACTGTACTACCCAGGTTTGAACCGAATACTACGGGCATAGCCTGTGCAACCTTCATAATTCCGGCATTTACAAAACCGACCAGCATAATGGTTACTGCTGCAGAGCTTTGGATAATAGCAGTAACTCCTGCTCCGAAGGACCAGCCCTTCAGTCTTCCTACCGCTTTATTCTTACTTGCAGTTACCTTCCCCAGCATTCTTTCGAGTCCGGAACCGGTCAGCTTCTCCAATGAAGAACTCATGTTGCTCATTCCAAAGAGAAAAAGCCCTATTCCGCCGAATAGCTGTAATATCGATAATATGTCCATAAGAATCCTTTCTATACTCTGTCTTCTATAGGTTTGTACTCTCTGTGAGTACCGACGTACTTATATGCAGGTCTTATTATCTTACCCTTATTAACTATCTCTTCTATACGGTGAGCTGACCATCCGGCTATACGTGATATAGCAAACATAGGTGTAAACAGCTCAACAGGAATTTTTAATACAGAATAAACAAATCCACTATAAAAATCTACATTTGCGCATACAGGTTTCTGCATATCTCTGTGCTCTGTTATAAGTTCTTTCGCGATTATTTCTATTCTGTCATATAGCTCGAACTCTTTTATATATCCTTCTGCTTCTGACAGTCGACGGGCATATTCTTTAAGGATCTCAGCTCTTGGATCAGAAAGTGTATATATAGCATGACCCATTCCGTATATCAGTCCGGCTCTGTCAAAGGCTTCCTTATTCAGGATTTTTGTAAGGTATGCCTTAATCTGAGAATCATCATCCGTATCCTCTACATTTGCCTTAAGGTCGGCAATCATCTGCTGAACCTTAAGATTCGCACCACCATGTCTCGGTCCCTTAAGTGAACCTAAGGATCCTGCTACAGTTGAATAGGTATCTGTTCCCGTTGTTGTAATAACATGTGTTGTAAAGGATGAGTTGTTACCTCCACCATGCTCTGCATGAATAACCAGACAGATATCCAGCACCTGTGCTTCCAGATCAGTAAATGTAGGATCCGGACGAAGAAGCCTTAGTATATTTTCTGCTGTAGAAAGATGAGGCTTAGGTCTGTGAATTACAAGACTTGAATCCATGAACTTATGTCTGTAGCTCTGATATCCATAAGCAGCAATTACAGGGAATCTGGCTATCAGACTAAGGGACTGAGCAAGAACATGCTCCATACTTATCTCATCAGGATTATCATCATATGAATAAAGTGTAAGCACACATCTCTGCATAATATTCATTATATTCTTGCTTGGCTGCTTCATTATAATATCTCTGTTGAAATTCTCCGGAAGCGGTCTTAATATTCCAAGCAGTTCCATAAAATCATCCAGCTGTGATTTTGTAGGAAGTTCTCCAAAAAGCAGAAGAAATATGGTTTCCTCAAAACCATGCTTATTTCCATGAAAGCCCTTGACCAGTTCTTTTATATCATAGCCCTGATAGAACAGTTCTCCGGGAATAGGAACTCTTTCATCACCCTGAACACGAAAACCTGAAACATCAGATATCTCCGTAAGACCGGTGAGGACACCTCGTCCATCTGAATCTCTGAGTCCGCGCTTTACATCATACTTCGTATAAAGTGACTTATCTATTGTTCCTTCCTTATCGTAGTGATCAAGGTATTTCTCAGTTAGTTTTCTGAATTCTGCAAATTCCTTCAACTGCATTTTCCTCCATCTATATCTCAACTATATACTTTTCAAAAGCATTAATAACCTTTGTGTTCTTGTAGGTATCCTCTCTCTTATGCTCTCTGCCGTAGTTAAGATGTACATGGCCATGTACAAAAAGCTTCGGCTCATATTTATCCATTATGGTTCTGAAAATCTCAAAGCCTCTGTGAGGAAGATCCTCACCATCGTTTACCCCAAGAGCCGGAGCATGGGTTAATAGTATATCAACTCCTTTTTTTCTCCAGATCTTAGGCCTCAGCCTAGTATATCTTTTTTTCATTTCCTTATCAGTATATTGGAACAATCCATAATTATAACACATACTGCCGCCAAGCCCCAAAATTTTTATTCCATTATATTCATAAATATCATCATCAATGCATATACATCCTAGCGGCGGTTTCTTTTCGTACTTGGTATCATGATTTCCGTGCACATAAAGAACAGGGCATATGGCATAAGTCGCAAGAAATTCAAGATAATCAGCCGAGAGGTCACCGGCAGAAAGAATAAGGTCTATCCCCTCAAGCTTGCTCTTCTCAAAAAAATCCCATAAATATTTAGATTCAATGTCTGCCAAAACCAGAATCTTCAACTCTCCGACTCCTTCATAACGCCCTTCATTTCAACTATCGGCTGTGCATTTTCCTCCAGCTCCTCCTTTACCGGAATAGAGCCTTCCACATTATCCACCAGCCAGTCCATCTTCATGATGTCATCTATTTCAAGTTCTTCACCTTCCTCAGCACGAACCTCGCCATCCTGGGAAATGATTTCTCCCTCAAATACGCGAAGCTTCTCTTCCATAACCAGTTCCCTGATATGCTCTACAAGCTTTTTTGTACTCTTGGGAACCTTTTCGGAAAGAATCAGATCGACTACTCCTGCACTGAGTCCCCACCAGTAATTGATAGGCTTGCTTTCACTCTCGGCATCTGCACTGCCCCAGTTTCCGCTCATGATAATACTGATTATTTTCTCATACATGATTCCCCAGTTGTAAGTCGCCATAGTCATATTAACTATGTCCTGATTGCTGACATTGTATAATCCAAAGCGTCTGGAGGCTTTGTTAGGAGTGATCATTTCCTGATCAGAAACAAAATCGATTCCATCAGCATAGAAGGATCTGTAGATATCCTCTATATCATCACTGTCCTTTAATGTACTCCACTTCAGTACTACCTTCGCATCAGGATTAACCATTTTTGCACCAATAGCAAATGCGTTGATATTCGCCGTCATTCCAAATATTGGATAATCGGCCAGATAGCCTATTCTGTCAGTTTTTGTAAGTGCTCCTGCTATCATACCGGACAGGAATTTCGCCTCATAGAGTCTTGCTTCATAGGTTCTTATATATCTATGTGATGTGTTCAGCGAACAGTTAAGTATCTTAACCTCAGGATGCTTTATAGCACACTTTAGGCTCGCATCTATCATATCCGCCGTTGTTGTAAAGATAACCTCAACTTTTTCCAGTTCTATCAGGTCTTCCAGCAATTCCACTGTTTCTTCTTCATCAGCAGAATTGATTACTTTTAATGTAATTACTTTATCTCCGTAGATTTCCTTTATATGATTTCTTCCCAGCTCGTGCTGATACAGCCAGTCTGACTGAAGCGGGTCTCCATTATATAAAAATGCAATCTTAAGCGGATTCTCTGCTGAAGGCTTTCTTGAAATGAGGTGTGATATTACATTTTTCTTTTCTTCAGGCGGATTCAGAGATACCTCTACCTCATATCTCTCATTTATAACAAGAAATTCCTGCCACATAGAGCTGATACCCGACTGAATATCTTCTATACTCATATCAGATACGCTGTCAAAACCGGATACATCCACAAACGCAAGAAATGCGTCACCAGTAGTAACATTCTCCAGATGATTTCCACCCTTGGTCTTAAATGCTTTTTCAAATCTTCTGTAAGCTGCCTTCAGCTCAAGTATGGTATCCTCGCTCCATATCTTTGCAGATTCAGCTCTTATGGCCGTTCCTGTTCCGTCAGCCGAATCCCCGCCTGCGCTCACCTCGGTAACGAGGGGTTCTTCACTAATAACACCCCCGTGTTCAGGCGCATTTGACACAAGATCTATAAGTCTTTTATAGCTTCCCTCCTGGGAAAACCATATAAAATTAACTCCGGTTTTCTTATCGAAATCCATGAATTCATAGTATATCCGGATTTCAGGATCATCCGTAAGCTTCGGGATCTTTCTTGTTACAAAAGCAGGAATAGAGTCAGCATCGTAATATTTAAGTACACTGACTCTTTTATTTCCTTCAACTACATAATAATAATTCAGATACTCATATACCTTAATCGCATCACGAATACCTTCAGATAAATGAGCATCAGAAAGAGCAGACCATTTTGCACCGAACTCCGTATTACTATCCATAAGCGGCATAAAGTTTGATGCAAAGGCCTGTGTTCTGCCTACAGTGGAGGTACCTACTATACGGTCCAGCGGGATATCCACCAGTCCCATAGAAACCTCACTTGTTATATCATCCTTATTGATTATATCATCAAGAACAGGAAGATAAGGGTAACGTCCCTGAGATATATTTTTCTTATAAACCTTAATTCCCAGCTTTCGTGCTTTCTCATAAAGTTCTACTGACATATACTTATCCTTTTAAAACTTATATTACAGTCTGCTTATTCCCGATTTTACTGCTTCATCCTTAACAGCCTTGGCAACAACCTTAGCCACTTTATCATTAAATGCGTCAGGAATGATATATTCCTCTGAAAGCTCTTCTTCGCTGACTATTGAAGCTATTGCTCTGGCAGCAGCTTCCTTCATCGGTTCGGTAATAGCTGTTGCTCTGGCATCGAGAGCTCCCCTGAAGATTCCGGGGAATACAAGTACGTTATTGATCTGATTAGGGAAATCGGATCTTCCTGTAGCTATAATTCTTGCCCCGCCTGCTTTTGCTTCATCAGGCATTATTTCCGGTGTAGGATTAGCCATGGCAAAAATAATAGGATCTTCTGCCATAGTTCTTACCATATCTGCAGTAACCAGTCCCGGTGCGGAAACTCCTATGAATACATCTTTTCCCTTCAGGACATCTGCCAGACTTCCCGATTCTTTATCTCTGTTGGTTACGGCAGCTATCTCCTGCTTGGCAGTATTCAGTCGTGGATCACCTTCAACTAAAGCACCTTTACTGTCTACCATTACCACATTTCCTATTCCAAAGCTCTGAAGCAGCTTGCAGATTGAAATTCCTGCAGAACCTGCTCCGCTTATTACTGCATTTATATCCTCCCATTTCTTACCAACTATCTTAAGAGCATTGGTAAGACCGGCTGCAACTACGATAGCAGTACCGTGCTGGTCATCATGAAATACCGGAATATCCAGTTCCTCCTTGAGTCTTCTCTCTATCTCAAAACATCTCGGAGCAGATATATCCTCCAGATTGATACCACCGAAGGAAGGTGCCAGTCTCTTTACAGTCTCAATTATTTCTTTAGTGTCCTTTGTATCAATACATATTGGAAATGCGTCAACATTACCGAATCTCTTGAATAGTACAGACTTTCCTTCCATAACCGGAATCGCTGCAAGGGGACCTATGTCACCCAGTCCGAGAACTGCTGTTCCATCAGAAACTACAGCAACCGTATTTGCTTTTAATGTATATTTGTAAGCATCATCCGGATTCTCGTGAATCTTAATACAAGGTTCTGCCACACCCGGGGTATAGGCTGTGGAGAGATCCTCCTTTGTTTCTACAGGGACCTTAAGCTTAACCTCAAGCTTTCCCTGATTTTCCTCATGCATCTTAAGACTTGCCTGATTGTAATCCATCTGTTTTTTCCTCCTAAATATCAAACAGTGAAAGCTGAGTTCCCACTGTTTTATTCTCATACTGTCTGCTCCATAATCTTATCTGTCTGGTATCATACATCATTTTCTTTGATTTGCATAGTTTGCCGGCTTCACTGATCAGCTCACCTCTGTTTACTGCCAGAAGTTCACCATCCTTGTTACCATCAGTCATGTATCTTTCATACTCTTCAGGAAAACGTTTCTTATATTCAGTATAGAAGAAATCTCTGACAGCCTTTTGTATATTCATTCTGAAATCCAGAAAATCGATATACCTTACGCCATATTCCGAAAGCGTCTCGATCATATATAAAATACTTTCCTTATCATCAGTTACATAAGGAACGATCGGACTTACATTAACAACTACATCGATTCCTCTTCCCAGAAGAGTCTTAATCAGCTCAAGCCTTTCATGCACAGACATTGTATCACTTCCATCAAGTCTTTCAAGCTTATTCTCATCAAAAGTCGGAATATTGATATCAACTATACATTTTGTTTTAGCAGCTATACCGGACAAAACATCAAGATCTCTGGTAATGGTAGACTGATGTGTGTTAATACAGACACCATGATCAAAGTTTTCAATAACCATCAGGGTCTTTCGTGTCAGACCGAGTTCAGACTCCCATTTATTATACGGATCACCGAGATTACCCATCAGAATCATCCCCTTGCCCCGCCTCTTCTTAAGAGTCGCCGCAAGGAGCTCATCTGCTCCGTATTTTATACCCACATCCATCGGATCCTGCCCCCTGATTTCAGTCAGAGTAATAGAATCCTCAGTCCGGCCTCTGTAAATGTTGAGACCATTCTGCGGTGTTAATATAGTTGCGCTTTCGATTCTGTACATATCCACACATTCCTGTCTAACAATTTAAGTTTTTATACATCAGATAAAATCGAAGGACTGCTGCTCATAATCAAGCTCTTTATACTCCAGCTCCTCGCCCTTCGTCTTACTGCTGAAGCTTGTCACAACTGTAGTAGTCCGTTTACCGGTCATCTGCTGCCCGAGCACATAATTGATATCAAATCTACCTGTTATCTCCGGTGTAGCACCACGTGCCGGAACAATAAGCTGACAATCATTTTCCTTGAGTAGATTAAAGATAGGTTCCCAGATATATATATCTTTAGCAGCACCAAAGGGGTTATCGATAAACAGTGTTTTTGATTTCTGCTTAGTGTCGCCCGTAGAATACATTCCCGCTATGTAATTAATTATAGATATCAGGAACTGTATATATATACCCTGTGACTGTCCTGTACTTCCTACAGCCTCTTCATATCTCAGATAACGGCTCTGTTCCTTAATTCTTTCACGCTTATACAGCATAAGACGGATCTTTGACATGTCCGTAACTATAACCGAAAACAGCTTCTTCATGGAAAGACTGCTGTTAAGAAATTTCTGCATATCGCTTTCTGTTTCTTTCTTATCCATTTCGGTTACTACTGAATCGATATATTCAGACATCCTGTCCTTTATAAATTCGTCCTTAACATAAGGAATTGTGAGTCTGATCATCTGAACAGTTGTGTTATCCATAGTTATCTCTGAAAGTCTTGTAAGCTTGTCCAGCTCACTTCTTACATCCAGACAACGTTCTATACATTCCTCTATAAAGCTGTCCTTAAGCTTCTCCATTCCAACAAGACTCTTCTCAAGTCTGTCTTTCTCCAGATCAATAAGCTTTACAACCTCACGAAGCTTATCAGTAAGCTCTGATGCTTCTTTAGAGGTTTCCGGATTTGTAACATCGTCCCTGATAGAAGCTGCAAGCTCATTACGGTTCATTTCTGTAAGTGAATCATAGACCTTCAGCTTAACCTTCATCATATCTGCCTTAGCTCTTTCAATATCCTTGACAAGCTTGTCATGAGTGATAAGCATTTGGTCAAAGTTTTCCCTGATTCCGCTTATATCGGCAAGAGGTAAGATACCGGACAGATCATATCTGTCAGGCTGAACTATACGTGAAGAAAGTCTCAGAATATCTTCATTTCCCTTTTCTTCATTCATATAACTGTTAAGAGCTTCCTTACGACTCTTAAGCTCAGCCTTTTTATACTCCAGAATATTTTCTGTTTCTCTGATAGTGTCATCTACAACTTTATCCTGAGAAGCATTCAGCTCTTCCCTGACGGTCTCAAGTTCATCCTGCTTTTCTTCACCGAATCTTTCTATGAATCTTCTTCTGGCATACTCAAGCTTTCCCGAAAGCTTGGAAGCTTCGGCCTCAAGCTCTCTCAGTCTCTTATCAATCAGCTTTGCCTTATCCTGCAGATTATCATTAGTTTTCCTTATTTCCTGTATTAATTCATCTCCCGGAATAACCAGAGTGTTATTATTATCTGCTTCCTCAAGGTATGTAAGGGATACACCAAGTTCCTCTATAGCCCTTGTCTCACGTTCAATATTACTTACCAGAGTATCTCTCAGGAGCTTTTCTTTTTCGAGGGCCATTCTTCCTTCTGACACATCTCCCAGAGCCTTATCGAACATAAGTTCCAAAGAACTGAGATCCCGATTGATTCTTTCAAAGCTGCCACCCTCGACATAGTACATGGCATATCTGTTTTCCCATTTAGCCATAAGGGTACTGTTTTTCATTTCAAAAGATTTTATCTGATCGGAACACTCCAGTTGCTTAAGACTAAGCTTTGCCAGAGCTTCTTCTACATCCTTTATCCTTTGGGTCAGTGAGTTTTTATTATCCGAGATCTCTACTTTTCCCTTTTTCAGCCTGGTTATATTATCATCTGCCGTAGCTATCTCATTTAATACAGCTATATCACCAAGCCTTACTTCTATATCCTGAGTAAGCTTTTCTATATGCTTTCTTTCTTTTTCTAATTCAGCACTGCAGTCTGTTCCCGTCTTTATAAGTCTGTTTCTTTCCTCACTCAGATTCTCCAGCTTCTTCACAATAT
Organism: Lachnospiraceae bacterium; assembly: GCA_900199595.1. Taxonomy (GTDB): domain Bacteria; phylum Bacillota; class Clostridia; order Lachnospirales; family Lachnospiraceae; genus Eubacterium_Q. Next base: position 85,869 of record FZRB01000016.1, read on the forward strand.
CTGTATGATCAGCTTCCAGATTATCATAATTCTTGTCTATATAAAGCCTTACAAAATCCATATCCTCACGAAGAGTTTCCAGCATGGACTGACTGCTTCTGATATCCTCCTCCAGAAGCTTCATCTCGTCACCAAGTGTACCAAGCCTTGACTGTACTGAAGAAAGATTCATATAAAAATCTCTGTTATGACGCACTATTCCAATACCGGGCTCTTCCCCCAGTCTTAATGATGATAGTGTATTCTTGTCATAAAGAACGATCTGTTCATCTATATCCAGCTCTGTCAGACCTGTATCCTGCATCAGCTTGTCCAATTCATCAACCACTAGTCCGTAAGCAATTCCCGGGACTCTGGTCAGCAGTTCCTTCTTCATATCCTCCGGAAGACTGGACACATAATCCATACCGAACATGGCACTTTCTCCATGTCTTGTGGCTATATATTCCTGAAGCCTTTCAACTCCCTTTGTAGGAGCCATCAGTCTCCCGTTTCTTATTTCATTCTCTCTTTTTTCAAATGTACCAAGCTTCTTTTTCATTTCATGAAGCTTAACGATGAGATCGGCACTCTGCTCCTTCAGTTTCTCCTCGACCTGTGTCATATCTGAAGACGCATTTCCGGTATATATAGAACTTATGGCCTTTCTTTTACCCTTAACTGTCTTGTATTCCTCCAGCAGGTCCTCCAGCTCCTTCTTCCTAAGTTCTGTTCGTCCTATATCAAGCAGAATATCCTTAAGGCCTTCCTCGCACTCCTTCTCAGTTTTTGTCAGAGCACTTATTCTTTCTTCCTTTTCTTTAATGTCTGTTTCCAGGCTTTGAATCTCACTCTGCTTTTTTTCGATTATCTTAACCGGACTGCCTATAACAGGAGCTGAAAGTGACTCCTGAAGTCTGCTGTATTTTTCATCATAGCCCTTAATATCCGCATCAAGATATTCGCGTCTGTTATCCAGCACCGCTATTTCGGTATATGCCTCTGAGAGCTCTTTATTTCTGATATGACCTTCCTTATCAAGCTCTTCCAGCTTCTTCTTTATCTCAGACTGTTTTTTATTATTCCCCTCGATTTCAGACATAATGATTCTGTAGATATTGGATACAACACAGTAAATATCACTCTTCTGGTCAGAATCATTTCTCAGACTATCCAGTTTTTGTAGTTCTGACCTTGCTTCCTTGAGAAGCTTATATTCCCTTAATGCGAGTTTCTCATTGAGCAGGGAATTCTGCATGAATATGTTTTTATCTGCCTCATTTTTATGAGCTTTTTCAGTATCGATTTTTTCTTTAAGTTCCTCTTCTGCAAATATATCCTTTAGTATCTTCAGAAGTTCAAGTCTTTTTTCTGCATCTCTCACATCAGTCTCAGACTCTTCCATGTCTGCTTTTAATTCTTCAAGTCTGCTCTCACGGTTTTTCTTCTCATTTTCCAGCGTGACATATATTCTGGCAAAATCCTGAGCAATCTCATCCTTGTTCTTATAAAGTGACGCAAAAGATTCTATCCTGTCTATCAGAAGAGTAAGAAGTTCCTTTTCATAATCATATACGCGGATATCCTTTTTCTTTTCTGAAAGGGTTTTCAGCTCATCCTGAATGGTCATGAGAAGTCTTGCAGTACTCTCTGTTTTTCCGGTTTCACGGCTGGTTTTTGTAACGTAAGCCTTCTCGATTATTTCTTCGATAAGCAGATCTTCGATAACACGTCTGGTAGTTTTATAATTAGTCTCAAAATAAGTCCTGACATGTCCCTCTGTTTTATTTATTCCCCTGATTATTTCCCAGTGACTCTCATATAAACCATACTCTGCTATAAATTTCTGGTACTCACCCTTACGGTCAAATACATAAACAAGCATATTCTTATCATTTCTTGAAAGATCATGCAGATAGTTTTTCAGAGCCTTATATGATATATGTTCTCCATCCTTCTCCAGAGGAAGATTAATGATATCATTTTTATTGTAATCTCTATAGAACAGCACATAATTAAAATACTCGATCTGAGCCGTATGTTCCTCTTCAGCCTCTTCCGATCCTGAGGCCTTCTTTGCGGCAAAGCCGGTGGTCATGAATCTAAGACCATCTTTTATATCCGACTGATCCAGCTTCCATTCAATGAGGGAATGAATCACTGTGTTGCCAGGGTCTCTGAAAAGCTTCTCTATAGGCTGCTTATCATCAAGTGTACAATTAGGGATCAGATTCTGCATAAGCAGCAGCATAAGAACACTCTTGCCTCCGCCATTTGCAAGATCATAGAGTGTATTGCGGCCATACATTCTCATGGAGAAATCATCATATCCCTGTGTGCCGAAATTATATTTTACATTATTAACTCTTATGCGATTAATGCTCGGCATTATCATTTCCTCCATTTAACTGTTCATATATAAGACTGCCATTATCTTCAAAATAATTTTCGGCAATAGCATGAAAACGGTCTGTAGGATATAGTCTGTCATCCACTGCGGTAAAAATGCCTTCACCTCCCAGGAAGTTTGATGCAAGCTTAGTATAACCCATGCGGGAACCGCGGGATGCTTTATTTCTGTCCTTATCCTCTGATATCATAGGCGGAAGACTGTCCCACAGAATTGCTATTTCCCTGAAGGAGCCCTTATCCTCCTCTGCCTCCTCTGCTGCGCTTATGGAAGTACTGAAAGCTTTCAGATCATTTGTAACGGCTTCTATCAGTTCATCTGTCCTTATATAATCTTTGATCTGATAGGTATCTGAAGATTTGTAAAACTGAAGAAGTGCCTCATAAATAATAAAATAAACCAGATACAGTTCCTTATTCAGACGAAGTCCCATTTTTCTTTTCAGGTCATCATTTGTATAACCAAAAACCTTATTTCCATGTCCTGCAGATACAAATATAGAATCATTGTATTCATAAAGCTTAAGTCCCAGTCTCTTAACGATCGACATGGTTATATCATAAACCTCAGAATCAGCATAAAAAGCATTATACAGTTCGCTGGTTTCCTTATCCTTCGAGGACAGACTCTTCCCCGTAGCCAGAACCGTATATATATCTAAAGCCTTTTCCAAACTTTTATCCATTCTAATTCTCCTCTGCCGGTTTTTTAAAAGATGACACTTCTGAACCTGGTTCACTTCTGTCAGCTTTTTTTTCAAATGTCAGTGTTGTCAGCTTTGCGACTTCATTTTCCCCACAGCTGATCTCGATCTCTTCTGTTCCGTACTCTATCTCGAAGCAAAGCTCTGAATAATCATAAAGCTCTTCACCCAGATTATCTACTGTCATTTCTTCTAGGAAGGTCTCCTGACTGTTGATCATTTCTTTGATATCATAGTATTTCTTTTCTGACAAATGTATCAGAAATGCGTAAAGATCCCTGTTTTTATATATATCATTTCCGAATCTTACCTCAAGTATGGCAAGGTATTCCTCAAGTGTAACCTTCTTCCATCTGTTTATCCTGATAAGCAGCTCTTTGAAAAGCTTGGCAAAATTACGGCCTATTTCCTCACTCAGAAGCTCATCGTCATATTTATAGCTCAGATCTGCCTTAAGCTCTTCCTTCTTTTCTCCCCTGAGTCCATCATCTGTCACTGATGTGGCTACATTATCTATTATGGATATCGGAAGACTTTTTTCTCTTCTTATCTGCAGAAATGGTGATACTACCCCTGACATAAGCTCCGGTCTGTCTGTATCCATCAGTCTTCTGAGAAGTCCTTCAAAATCAAAAGCGTTTTTCAGACTTCTGGTTCTGTTTCTCCTTATCATTTCATCAGAGAAACGGGACAGTTCTGCGGTAGCGGCAATTAGCATGCTGTGATTTTCTATGGTCAGCTTCAGCATGTTTGAAAGTCTGTTAACATCTCTAATAGTGTCAGACCCTCCACTATAGGTGGCCTTTTTCACGGCTTTATCCACCAGCTCTCTGTTCTTGGCAAAGGATTTCCTTTCCTCACTAAACCAGACACTTGTTCTATCCATATATTCATCAACTGCTTTGCTTCCGGCATGAACATCTGTGAGAAGAAGCTTCATAACTTCCCGACGTTTCTGCTCCAGCTGGCTTACTTCGATATTGATTCTTTCTATTACATCTATACTTCCTCTGAAATTTTCAGAGCGGATCAGCTTCTCCAGAAGAAGCTGTTCTGTCGTAATAGTGCTTTCATCTTTAACCTCTTTCGTTGAGAGATAGAATTCGATACCTTCTTCAGTTATTGTATATACTACATCTTCTTCCTTTACTATGCTGTCAATAAATCTGACCCTGGCTATCTTCATTTCCCTTTCAACAGGATCGAAGAAAGGCATCTCGAAAGCTCTTCCTGAATTACGGATCTTATCAAATATATATCTGATCAGTTCATCCAGATCCCCCTCCAGTTTATATGCCGATCGCAGGATTCCCCTTAGGAAACTCTCATATTCTTTATAGGTTACCGGTTTATCATTAAAGCTGTTTTCATTTATAAAAAAGCGCAGAACAGCAAGGACCAGATATCCCATATCCAGGTCCTTATATTCTCCGCCCTTAAACTGCGAAAGTGAGCCATCCGTAATCATAAAAAACGGATAATATTTTCTGAGACTCATCATTCTTTCAGTATGATTTTTTATTATATCATCAATTAATACATACTCTTCTGCCATTTCAGTTTCCCCTGAAGAGCCTAAAGCCTAATTAAAAATTATTGAATCATATACATCAAAGTCTACACTGTCCTCATAGGAAAACTTAGGATCAGCCTCCTTCTGCCACTCTGAATAGTGCGATTCTATGTACTGTCTTCTTTTACTGACGATCAGCTCATTTTTCCTCTTATCTGTAGCCTCTCTGTCAGTAAGTGCCTTCATATAAAATATATGATAGCCATATTCAGATTCCGTTACGAGACTGTACGAACCATCATCCAGATTATACAGGCTTGTCATTATATCCTTACCATATATTCCCTCAATCTCTGATGGTGTCATGGTATAATACGACGAGTTATGTAAACCATAATATTCAGCCAGACCCTCAATATTTGTACTGTTAGGATTTGAGTCGGAGGTTCCGTCATTATATGAGCTTTCTATAGGATTAATCAGAGTATTATATGCCTGAAGAGCCCTTTCATACTGAGCCTCTCTCTCATCTTCAGAGAGCTTCGTCACATCACCACTGGAAGCAACGGTATAACATTCAAAATACAGATCGTAAAATGTCGTCTCCCTTGCATCCTCATCAGACACTTCTATTCCCGCATCACTTATGATCAGATCGTATACCTTCTTTGCTATGGCATTTTCCTGCATAACACTCTGAATCATATCATAGCTGAGATCCATAGTCCTTATCTGTTCATCTGTCAGCATGCTGTAAAATGCGTCTGTCTGGCTGGCTACCTTACCTGCCTCTTCTTCCGTAAGAGCACATTTATATTCATTTGCCTTTAAAGCCAGCAGTTTAACATGGATGATATCCTCGATTATATCCTTCCTCGTAACGTCTTCCATATTTACACTGCTATCCTTGGCAACAGAAACATCTATATTCCACACATCCTTGCCATAGGTTGCTTCATAATCCTCTTTTACAGTATTGGCATAAAGATAGACTTCACCAAGAGATATATTTTCCCCTGCAAAAGTAAACACTGTATCCTCAGGCGATGCCTTCATAGCTTCGTTTCTTCCGCAGGATAGCGTAGATAGACAGAAGATAAGAGTTAGAACAGCAGCTATATATTTTTTATTTATCTTGAACTTCATCATTTACCAAGCTCCTGATGTCATCAATGGTATCACTGATTGATTTTATCATATTTTCCTGAATAAGGCTTGAGGTTTTTACCATAAAACCTGATTCCTTTGTTGCGACAATTCTCATATTGCCTTTGTATTTTTTAATGAAACTGTCTATTTGATCAATCTTATATCTGGATGTATCATGAATTATATAGTAAGCCCATCCATCCTTATATCTTACATATGACAGACATGCATTATGGGCCTTTGCCCTCAACAGAGCAACCTCCAGCAGGGTAATGACCTGTTTTGGAACCGCTCCAAATCTGTCCTCTACCTCAGCACGGATCTCATCTGCATCCTCTTCATCTTCTATATGAGATATTCTCTTATACAGTTCCAGCTTCAGATATTCATTTCTTACATATTCCTCAGGTATATATGCATCAACGGGAATATCTATAGAGGTATCAAAGTCAGCTTCCTCTGTTTCTCCCATCCTCTTTTTAACAGCCTGTGAGAGCAGTTTGACATACAGATCGTAACCTATCTCCTCCATATGTCCGGACTGACTGGAACCAAGGATATTACCTGCCCCACGTATCTCCAGATCCTTCATGGATATCTTATAACCCGACCCCAGCTCTGTAAACTCTCTGATTGCTGACAGACGTTTCTCAGCAACCTCTCTTATTACCTTATCTCTTCTGTACATCAGGAAGGCATAACTGGATCTGTCAGACCTTCCGACACGACCTCTCAGCTGATACAGCTGAGCCAGCCCGAAATTATCTGCATTATGAATAATGATTGTATTTACATTTGGTATATCAAGACCTGTTTCTATGATGGTTGTGGATACCAGAACATCTATATCCTTTGCAATAAATGCGTGCATGATATCCTCCAGCTCCCGGCCATTCATTTTACCATGCGCAAATTCTATTCTGGCATTCGGAAGAAGCTGACGAAGCTCCATAGCAACCCGGGCTATATCATCAACCCTGTTATATACATAATAAACCTGACCGCCTCTTGACAGTTCTCTGGATGCAGCCTCTTTTACGATTTCCGGATCATACTCCATAACATATGTCTGTATAGGACGTCTGTCTACAGGAGGTTCCTCCAGAAGGCTCATATCTCTTATTCCTATCAGACTCATGTGAAGTGTTCTGGGAATAGGAGTAGCTGTTAAGGTAAGAACATCCACCGTGTTTTTAAGCTGTTTTATTGTTTCCTTATGCTTTACACCAAAGCGCTGTTCTTCATCTATTATGAGAAGACCAAGAGACTTGTACTCCACATCCTTTGAAAGAAGCCTGTGAGTTCCGATCACAATATCAACAGATCCTTTTTTCAGACCCTCGATAATTTCCTTCTTTTCCTTAGTGGAGCAGAATCTTGAAAGCATTCTTACATTTATTGGATACCCCTTCATTCTCTCCGAAAATGTATCATAATGCTGCTCGCAAAGAATAGTTGTCGGCACCAGATAAGCTACCTGTTTACCATCCTGCACAGCCTTAAACGCAGCACGTATGGCTATTTCTGTCTTACCAAAGCCAACATCTCCGCAGACAAGTCTGTCCATTATGCGGCTGCTTTCCATATCCCTCTTAGTATCTTCAATAGCATGAAGCTGATCCGGAGTTTCCTCATACGGAAACAGTTCTTCAAACTCTCTCTGCCATACTGTATCTTCGGAAAATGCGTAACCTTTTTTGCTGCTTCTCGCCGCATAAAGAGTAATCAGCTCATCAGCCAGATTATCTATATGAGATTTTACTCTGCTTCTTGTTTTATTCCAGCTGTCTCCTCCCAGTTTATTCAGCTTCGGAGGACGACTGTCCTTATTTGAATACTTACCTATCAGGCTGAGCTGCTCTACAGGAATAAACAGCTTGCCACCACCTGCGTAATCTATATTAATATAGTCACGGACTCTTCCATCGGATGTTTTAACTTTTTCTATACCCTTGTATATACCGATTCCATGACGCTCATGAACAACGTAATCTCCGACTCCGATTTCATCAAGAGTTTTAAACTTTTCTCCCTCGTATTTCTTCGGGAGACGTTTCTTCCTGTTTTCTCTGTTTCTTCCGAATATCTCTCCTTCTGAGATCAGCACCTGCTTTGAATCAGGAATGAACCACCCTGACGGAAGATTTCCGGTAGTGATCATAACCTCTCTCGGAAGAAGCTCTCTAGTCCTGCTTTCAGAGAAAAACGCCGGGATTCCCTCGTCCATAAAGGAATCCGCCAGTCTTTTCGCTCTCGTCCTGGATGACGAAACGATTATTATTCTGTAATCACTGCCTCTCCATTTTATTATATCCTTCTTGAGTCTTTCTACATCCCCCAGATAATCCTCGGTTTTTTTTGCTTCTATATGAAGTGATGTTTTTTCATTCCACTCCTTTTCTTTTGAGTAGAATTCAGAAAACATGATAAGCTTCTCAGCGCAAAGCCTGGCTACAGTCTCTTCTGCAGTTCTTAAGACTCCGGCCTGTCCCGGAAGTATATAACCACTCTCTATACGAGCCTGCATAGATATGGCAAATTCCTTAGCATAGCCTGATGCCCTTTCCATAACCCTTGCGGGTTCATCTATAAAAATCGGAGTTCCTTCAGGCAGATAATCTATAAAGGATACCGTGGTTCCAAAGAAGTAATCAACCAGATTATCAAGTCCGGAAGTAGAATTATACTCTACTATTTCTTCCTTAATATGCTTAATATATGATGTAAGTCTTGCATAACATTCTGTCTTGAAATTCTTTTTGAAAACTGATGCCACTTTCTCAGTTTCTTCGTCTATCTTATCTATTCCTCTTCTGATACGTGCCTGACTAAGTACATATTCCGTAGCAGGCAGGATTTCAATACTTTCACACTGTTCTATGGACCTCTGCGAACTCTCATCGAAAAATCTGATGGACTCTATTTCATCGCCAAAAAACTCAACACGACAAGGACACTCTTCTGTCAGGGGGTATATATCAAGAATACCTCCTCTTACAGAAAACTGCCCTCTTGATTCAACAACAGCTACATTTTCATAGCCCAGCATAATGAGTTTTGATTTGATCTCACTCAGCTCTGCTTCCTGCCCCACTGACAGAGTAAAAATATGTCTTTTAAAATACTCCATGTCAGGAAGCTTATCCATCACACCGTCTATCGTTGTGATAATAACTGTTCTTTCATTCTTATATATTCTTTTTAAGATTTCCAGTCTCTTCGCACCGGTCAGGTTTCCATGAACATCCGCATAATAGAAAAGAGCATCCTTGGCAGGATACATATATACATCTCTATCATAAAACTTATAATCATCATAAAGCTTTTCAGCTCTGGCTGTATCATAAGTAATGATAAGCGAAAATGTACTATTACACCTTACAGCTTCCGCAGCAAGAGGTCTGGCACTTCGTGTTATGCCCCAGACATTTACCGGACAGGACTCCTTTGACAGGGTACTCAGACTGTTAGTTTCCCTGAAGGGAATTTTGAGCGCTTCCATATCTTCCTCATATTTCAGCAGTTAATACACTCAAGTTGAAATATTTAGTTACTACTAATTAAAATGATTCATTGCAGAATCAGCACCATTGTTTAATATTTCTATGGCTGCATCCCTTGCTCTGTCAACAGCCTCTCTTATGGCCGGAAGTTCCTCCTTCGACGGGCGGCTAAGCACATGGTCAGCCATGTCCCAGTCCTCAGGTCTTCCACCTACTCCGATTTTTATTCTATCGAAGGTTTCAGTACCAAGATGCTCTATGATACTTTTAATTCCATTATGACCACCGGCGCTTCCGTGAGTTCTTATACGTATTCTGCCCACCTCAAGATCCACATCATCATATATAATTATCAGATCCTCCGGAGTGCATTTATAGAAATCCATAAGAGCTCTGACAGCTTCACCACTCAGATTCATATAAGTCTGAGGCTGAGCAAGGACTACCTTTTCACCATCAATAAAACCATGACCTGTCATAGACTTACATTCCTTCTTGTTGAAAGGGATGTTGTACTTATCCGACAGGGCGGTCACAGCCGAGAACCCCATATTATGACGCGTACCCGCATATTTAATTCCCGGATTTCCGAGACCTACAATAATTTTCATATTCCACCATGATTCTTGAAATGATTTTTTACTGTACTTTTGATAACATGATTTTTTCAGCTTCTGCAAGCTGCGCTTTAGTATTAACTCCAAGGATTTCATCCACATCATTAACCGGCATAGCATTTACCTTAAGCCCGGACTTCTTGATTATCTGGATGGTATCTGTCAGATAATACTCTCCCTGAGAATTATCATTAGTTATTTTTTCAAGACTGAAGGATAATGCTTCTGAGTTGAAAACATACATTCCCGAATTTATTTCATTTACCTTAAGCTCTTCCTCTGTACAATCCTTATGCTCAGTAATCCTAAGGAAATTTCCTTCATCATCACGGATGATACGTCCATAGCCTGTCGGATCATCTACCATAGCTGAAAGAACTGTTACTCCATTTGATTCGTGCTTATGCTTCTCTCGAAGCTTCCTGATTGTTTCAGCTGTAATGAGCGGGGTATCTCCACAGAGAATAACAGTGTCTCCTTCAGTACCTATCTTGTCCTTTGCACATTTAACTGCATGACCTGTTCCCAGCTGTTCTCTCTGTTCAACAAAGTCTACAACATCAACTATTTCTCTCTTAACAAGCTGTCCCTGATAGCCTACTATAACGATAACGTCTGTAGCTCCTGCATCCTTAGCCGCCTTAATTACATAATGAACCATAGTCTGGTCACATACCTTATGAAGAACCTTTGGAAGATCTGATTCCATTCTGGTTCCTTTACCGGCTGCTAGAATAACTGCCTTAAACTTGTCCATCATAATTTCCTCATTTCATTAAAATGATGTTGGTGTCAATAGTTCTTTTGACATATTTGTTTACAACTCACACACTATACCACAAAATCACTATTATTTACAAGAAAAAAGCACATCATAGTGTATTTCTGTATTCATCCCAATAACCGCCTATTCTTTCCTGATTCAGGTTCTCTCCTATGAGAATAAACAGCTCCTGACCTACGGTTATCGGACTTATGTTAACCATTCGTGATGTGGCATTTACTTCGAGCCAGCTACCATCTGTGTTTTGTATAAACCCCTTAAGTCTGATAAGCCGGCCGTTTTTACTGTCATCAAATATTCTTTTTATGGTGTCCTCCAGTTTATTTACATCTGTTTTAACATGGAAAAAGAATATAGATTTAAAGCTGTTACTGTCCGTAACAGGAAGCTTTATCATCTCACCACTATGATATCCGGAGGTGAAAATCTTCGAAAAGTCCTGATCTGTTACAGCTCCGGTTTTCCATATGTATAGATCACTGATCTGTCTTGCACATTTGAATTCTTTAAGGCAGTTGTTAACATAATTTTTTATTATGTTAACAGAATCATCTGATTTATCTGCCATCTCTTTATCCATCTTACTGAGCACTACTGTTCCTGCCTTTGCTGTCTGCGAAGCCAGCAGATAGCGTATTTCTGTATCTTTGTTTTCGCTTTGTTCGAAGCTTATCTGTTCATTGATAAAGCAGGCATCTACAATAGTGATTACATTTCCCGGCTCAAACATACGTTCCAGAGGATCTTCATATATAAGATCAAAAAACTCATCTGCATCGAAGATACCTGATGGTTCAACTATCACTCTTGTATAACCGGCCAGCCCCATAGTAATAAGCTTTGTCTTAAGTCTGCGCCTGGTGCAGTCCGGATCACCACCGATCACCATTTCCAGATGACATTTATCTCCAAGAGTTTTTTCCAGCAGAAGCCGGTCCACATTTATTGCTCCATAATCATTTACGATAATCGCTACGCTTTCACCTGCTCTAACCAGAAAATCCGCATATTCACTTATAAAAGTAGTTTTACCGGAACCCAGAAAACCGGTAATAAGATCAATTTTTTTCATTATCTGCTCCGTTCTCATGAAAAGAGCTTCCTTTTCCAAGGAAGCCCCATAAATGTTTAAACTTCTATTTCGTATTCTTTAAACAGCTTTTTCTGTAACTCCATATCAGTTGTAGCAGCCTTTAGGTCTTCAAGGCGATTATCCTGAATAAGATGCATATTTAATTCATTAATCAAGTTCATTCCGGAAGTCTTTCCTTCTTCTATTCCGGCTTTTTTAGCAAGCTTTGTCTCATCTTTTATCAGCTGTTCAACAGTCATAATTCTTTTTCTCCATCTTTTATCTTTCCTAATTTCAACAACCGTTTCATCTAATTGCTTAGTAAAATCATCAGTAACTTCACCATCATTTATGTACTTCAAAAAATTCTTTAGTGGTGTCGGTATATCATCTATAATCCCCTGAGTATTTAAAAACAATTTGGAAGTCTTATCATCAAGTCTGATATTCTTTTCCTGAAGACATATATTTTCAAATGTATACAAATGTCTTCCTAAATCAAATGGATCAAATGTACATATGAATATCACTATATTATTTTTCAGATCAACATATTCATGCCCCTTTTCTAAAAGATCTATATCTATAAGATCCTGATAATACCTGCTCCTCTTCGAAAGATCTTCATATATACCATTCTGAAGTTCTACATTATATACTGAATCCTCATCTTCACAATAAATATCCAGTCTTATGCTTTTAGCAGCCAGATCATAATCCACTACTCTTTCTGATTCCGGATAGCTTATCTCTGATATTTTCTTGTCCAAAATCCTTTCCAGGCACATTTTACAAAGATTTGGTCTTCGCATAACAATGTTAAACATTGCATTATTCTTTAGCGTAATACTATTTATATCTATCATTTTATACCTCCTGAATGTCTAATGTAATTATCACCAAAACATTTGACATATGGAGGTGCACGTATTATTTTTTCTTCTAAAAAAAGCATCAAAGTGTTGCATTGTCTCCTTTTTTTTATTACTGAACTTAATCAGCAGTAAAAAATCAGAGAGTTACAAACAACTTTGCAGCTCCTTTAATTGCGTTTATTTTATTATAGAAATTATACAATATCAAGATAAAAAACAGATTTTTTGACACCCACCGCGCTCATGTAGTATACTCTGAAACACACATATTTATTATTTCGAAAGGGATATCTGCGATGTATATATCTGACAGATGGAAGGATTATGAAGTACTTGACTCCAGCCAGGGCGAAAAGCTTGAGCGCTGGGGTAGATATATATTACTCAGACCTGATCCTCAGGTTATTTGGAATACAAAGAAAACCGCCCGGGAATGGAAAAAGCTGAACGGACATTATCACAGAAGCAAAAAAGGCGGCGGTGAATGGGAATTCTTTGATCTGCCTCAGGAATGGCAGATTCATTATCAGCTTCCCAATACCACTATTAACGGAACAGACAAGCTGACCTTTAACCTTAAGCCATTCGCTTTTAAGCATACCGGACTCTTCCCTGAGCAGGCTGCTAACTGGGACTGGATGTTTAATACTATATCCGAAGAAGTTAAAAAGGGCCGTGAGATCAAAGTCCTGAATATGTTCGCATATACGGGAGGAGCTACTCTTGCCGCTGCTGCTGCAGGTGCAAAGGTAACTCACGTGGACGCATCTAAGGGTATGGTGACCTGGGCTAAGGAAAATGCCCGCTCCAGCGGTCTGGAAGAAGCTCCCATCAGATGGCTTGTTGACGACTGTATGAAGTTCGTTGAAAGAGAGATCAGACGCGGAAACAAATACCACGCAATAATAATGGATCCACCTTCCTACGGAAGAGGACCCAAGGGCGAGCTGTGGAAGCTCGAAGAATGTATATATGAACTGATAGAAAAAACAAATCAGATACTTGCAGATGATGCTATTCTCTATCTTATAAATATGTACACTACAGGTCTGTCTCCGGCAGTCATGAGTTACATGGTTTCATCCATAGTATGTAAGTCTCACGGCGGACAGGTTGAAGCAGAAGACATCGGTCTTCCAGTTAGAGAAAGCGGTCTTGTACTGCCCTGCGGTTCTTCATGCAGATGGAGAAATTAAATGCTTACAAAAAGAATATAAACTAAACGGGACTCCCACCGGTGGCTTCGCCACCTTTCAGGCCGGCTTCGGCTCGAAGAATCCACCGGATTCTTCTCGAACCTCTTCGAGGTTCGGCCTCGCTGTTCGAGTCCCTGTTTACTGATCAAAGAACAAAGAGTGTCGCTTGCGACACTCTCCGCGCGAGGCGCGTGTTGCCAAAGGCAACTATCTACCTATCGCGCCGAGACGCATCCTTAGCGGAGCGTTTTTTATATAATAGGAAACACAGTTTCCTACTACAATGATTTTATAGTGAATATTCTTAACATCCAGTTAAGATATTATCTATCTTATTGCTTAAGCTGTATAATGATGGGGCAATAGGTATATCGGCAGTTTCCATGGACTTTGCGTCCGTATAATAGACTGATAACCAGCTCCTCATTAGCAGCGTTCGTTTTATGCAGGTTGTTTCACCATAGGGTGCATTCGTGTCACA
>FZRB01000026.1 GCA_900199595.1 Lachnospiraceae bacterium
TGTAAAATATATTGTTATTTTTTTCAGTTGTAATTGATGTTTTGATATACTATACTCTTCATTGTGTTATCCAAAGCTAAGTGAAGGATTAATATATTTTTTTATAGTTAATTATTCGCTTCGCTCAGAATGACTATATCAGATGACGTTATAAAAGGAGAAATAATATGAGTATCAAAATAGGTATCCTCGGCTATGGAAATCTTGGCCGCGGTGTTGAAAAGGCTGTAAATTATTGTGATGATATGGAGCTCGTTGGTGTTTTTACAAGACGTAATCCGGCAAATGTATCCATAGACTCAGGTGCAAAAGCATATAATGTAAGTGAGCTTGAGAATATGAAGGATGATATCGATGTTCTCATCATCTGTGGCGGAAGTGCTACAGACCTTCCTGAAATGACTCCAAAATACGCTGCTATGTATAATGTTATCGATTCATTTGATACACATGCAAATATACCGGTACATTTTGCAAATGTAGATAAAGCCGCTAAGGATGCTGGCAAGATAGGCATCATTTCCTGCGGTTGGGATCCGGGCATGTTCTCACTTAACCGTCTCTACTCTGAGTCCGTTCTTCCCGGAGGAAGTGCTTATACCTTCTGGGGCAAGGGTGTAAGTCAGGGCCACTCAGACGCCATCAGAAGAATAGACGGTGTTATCGACGCAAGACAGTATACAGTTCCTGTTCCCGAAGCTCTTGAAGCTGTAAGAAGCGGAAAGAATCCTGAGCTCACAACCAGACAGAAGCACACCAGAGTATGCTATGTTGTTGCTGAGGAAGGTGCTGATAAAGCCCGTATAGAAAATGAAATAGTTACTATGCCAAACTATTTTGCCGACTACAACACAACTGTTAATTTCATTACTGCCGAAGAAATGAAAAAAGACCATAGCGGTCTTCCTCATGGCGGTTCTGTAATATATACAGGAACTACTGATAACGGTAATAAAACCCATGTAATAGAGTATAGTCTGAAGCTGGATTCAAACCCAGAATTCACCGGTTCAGTACTGACTGCTTATGCAAGGGCAGCTTACAGAATGAACAAAAATGGAGAGTCAGGCGCCAAGACAGTATTTGATATAGCACCTGCACTCCTCTCACCACTCAGCGGTGAAGAAATCAGAGCACATATGCTGTAAAACAAAAAAGATGACAGTTTGAACCTGGTTCAGACTGTCATCTTTTTTATGTAAACTAAATTAAGAAATATTGATTATGTGGATAATCATTCCGAGCTCGTTTGCTATTAATGCCCCCTTATTATAGATTTCATTGTTCAGTTCGCACAGGAATAATCCATAGAATGTATTTTCATAAAACAGCGGAAATGTAACAAATTTCTTGTTATATATCTTTATCTCTCTCTGGATAAAAATATCTGCCATCAGTCTCTTCTGCTTAGACTCAGGAATCACATATACATTTCCCGATTTTACTACAGCTATAAGCTTTATCGTGTCCGGATATTCCAATCTTTCCAGTTCTTCTTTGGTAACCGGTTTTTCAAACAGATAAAGTGCCGCATTATCTAATCCTATAATATCCAGTGAATTAATAAATTCATTATAGGTCTTCTTTTTATCATTGGCATAATTCATTCCTTTTATAAGGAATCTGCGAAGCCTGACTCTTGAATTATTGTTTTCGTTATTCTCTCTTGCCCTTGATTCTGACACTGCAACAAGCGCATCATCCGTCATTCTGAGAAAGAGTCTGTTAACAAATGTATTCTCTCTTCCACGCAGCTGCTTGTTTATTCCTGTCTGGAGCAGTGTCACGCTCTTTAAAAACTTCCATACATCGGTATAATCCATAGCACCGTTCCGGAAGAAAATATCTATAAGATTTCCTATTTCATTAAACTCGTCTATACCGATATATCTTCTCTTAATTCCCTTAAACATCCTGTTAAGTATCTCATAAAACAGACGTTTAAGATTTATATTCTCACTGCTGATATGTTCTGTATTATACCTATAGAAACAGTCATCGAACATTCTATTAATTATAGTTTCATTAATTAGGCTTAGATCATTTAATGAATATTCATACTTATCATATCTAAGAGACTCTCTTCCATAAAGACTTGTCGGAATAAACTGTGAGGTTACTTTCTCACCCTCTATCTTATCAAGCAGCATCTCAAATGCTTTCTGCCCCAGGGTAATCGAGGATGCACCAATGGATGAAAGCGGCGGAGACATTTCTGCTGCCATACGGGTATTATCAAACCCAAATACCATAATATCTTTTCCGGGAACCAGGTTTCGTTTTTTCAGAACTCTGTACAGACCAACCGCTGTTGCATCATTTACACAGAAAATAGCTTTCATCTGAGGATTATTATCCAGAAGTCTTTCAGCAGCCTCTTCAGAATTCTCAGACATATCAGATGCCTCATAAAGACTGTCTCTGAAGTCAATTCCATTTTCCTCAAGGCATTCAATAAATATACTCTTTCTTCTAGCCGAATCTATATTCTCGGTATATCCACCGATCATTCCGATATCAGTTATACCATATACTCCTATCAGGACCTCAACAGCTTCACTTATACCCATTCTGTTATCATAATTTACAGTGGTATAATCCTCATAATCAGACGCAATAAGAACAGTGGGAATATCTGAATACAGTCCCAGAAAATGTCTTGTCTTATCTTCATTAAGAGCCCAGCCTATACTTCCCATGGCTATGATAATGCCATCCATCCTGCATACATTTCCCAGATTATATACGCTGTTACACATATAATTGTATTGGGATATCTGTTTACTCTGAAAGTTTTCAAGCATCAGTTCTCCGGGAAGAACAGCCAGTCTGATATTTTTGTTTTTGGGAATGGCATTTACTATACCCTTTATCACGGACTTAGAGAACTCATTGGCTATTCCACCTACAATAAGACCTATTAAGATTTCCCTGTCTTTGCTATCATTCATAAGTATTTCCTGTTCTTAATAACCTTTTACGTCATACTACGATATCGAAATATCAGTCACAGGCTCTGCAAAATAATATCCTTGTGAATAGTCTATACTGTAACTCATAAGCTTATTCTGAATTTCTTCATTCTCAACATATTCAGCTATTATATCAATAGCCGAACCGGTCAGACCTTTCCACGCTGAAATAAGTGCTATAAGATTCTCCGCACCACTGTTTATGCAGCAGTTTTTAATAATAGAACCATCTATTTTAACAATATCTGACTGCAGATTGATTATGTGCTGCAGATTTGAAAATCCACTGCCAAAATCATCTATAGCTATCTTAGCTCCAAGCTCATGTATCTTATCCACAAACTCGACCATCAGATGATAATCATCTATATCCTCATTTTCCAGAAGCTCAAATATGAAGTTTTCGGGATATTTTGCAACCGAAAGAAAATCATAAAGAAAATCTGTGATTTCTTTATTACGGATGTCTCTCATTCCGAGATTGACGCTGACACTGTTATTCTTTGAATCCTTGAATTTATCGAATACCTTTTTGATCATCTGCATGGACAGACCGTCATACAGAAGTCCGTATGCTCTCGCCACTTCCAGAAAACTGTTAGGATAATACATCTTACCATTTTCGTCTTCTATTCTCATAAGAGCTTCATAGTGATGAATGCTTCCGGAGTTATTATCATATATTCCCTGATACTGTGGAATAACCTTATTGTTGGCTATAGCGTAATTGACCACATTTACCAAATGATACTTATCGCGTATAGCATCCTCATCCAGCTGGTTATCCGTAGCATCGCAGACGATAAACTGCATATTTTTCTGCCACATTCTTACTCTTGATGAGTTAAATGCATTGTTATAATTTTCATTTGTACAATTATCAAGAACTGAAAAATACGGAACTATGGCTATAAAATCCTCAGTATTTTCAAAGAGAATTCTCTGAAGCTCTTCCATATCCTCTGCAAACTGTGACAGAGATACCATATAAGATTCAGCAGCAATAGCCACTCTCCAGTTCTGGATCATATACATATGATAATTCCTGGTCTGAGCAAACTTTTCACATTTAGATAAATAATTCTTAAATGTAAGCTGTATAAGCTGTTCAGAAAAGACACTTTTCATGCTTGTGGTATCAGATACATCAATGATACATAATCTGTCTATTCCCTTCAGCTTCATATCGATGTTGAGGGCTGCAACATTTGGTATACCATACTTATCAGCATAAAGGAGTTTATACTCGCAGTCCCTGACAAAGCTTCTCATGGACTCGGCGGAAGACATTTCTTCATTCTGTTCAAGATTCATCTCAACAAAGGTCAGATAATTAAGCAGCTCTTCATTATCATCTGCAAGGGATTCTGTATATAAAAATGTATACGGATTAAACTCCTGATTAGCAGGTTTTTCACCCATTGCCGTAACGGTAAATGTACCGTTTACGAATCGGTTTCTGCCGTCATCATTCAGAATCTCACCATAGGTAATACAGCCGCCCATATTTGAATTCTCATAGGCAGACAATTCCCACTTAACGCAGTTGGAATAAATGATTGATCTGACAATACACGAATAAGCAAATATGGTCTCCGACTTTTCAAAGGATTCCATTTTCCTGAACATAGAACGATTATCACTTATTATCTTTCGATCATAAATAAACGCCCTCTTCACCTTTCTTCCCGGAGTTATATGGAAATTCGAATTGATAATTTCCATCTCCTGATCCTTGTCAATATCCGGATGAGTATCATAGAATGCTTTATTATTCGGGTCACTTTCAGGATAAATATCTGATAATCTAATATTCTTTATATAATGGAAAAATACAGGGAATTCCGGTGCATCAGAACAAACATAAGGAAACAGACTGGACAGTTCCGGATGTGCAGAAATCTCATCTCCTATTCCCTTTCTATATTCAGCAGCCGCAGACTTATTGTTGATAGTAAGAACTGTATTGGCATAAGTTTCCGTAACCTCCATATCATCACCGATAGCTTCGACACCTGTTGCATAAGAGCAGCATGTGTCGACGTCATTTCCACCAATGGATGCAACGATTATTCCCTTATCTGTCCAGCCTTTCTCATCAAAAACAAAGGTGTTCTTAGGCAATTCCTCAAGATTGCTGTTTGCACCATCGGCAAGTCCACCCATCATTTTGACATTAGGAAATTCTTTATTACACTCTTCAACGAAATCATATACATCATGATAATTGACTGTAATAAATGTAAGAAGAAATTTAGTGTCAGGTCCGAAAACCATAGCCTTTACATCTGACGTAAGCTTATCAGCAGCTACAGTTTCACCCTTTTCCACATCATAATTAGACAGACGGGCTGTTCTGATACTTCCGGTGCTCATCTGTGTTACAGAAATCAGACACTGATTTGGAATCAGTTTTCCATTAAGTATGATTGCAGACGTGCTTGTTCCGAATATCCTGGCACCGGGAATTATTCTTTTTATGTATTGGGCAAGATCAACTGCCTCATCAGGAAGATGAGAGGCCGTATGAATTCTTACCAGAACATCACCCCTTGAAGTATCCAGCTTCAGCTGTCCCAGTGTTTCAGCAAGTCGTGCTTTTGATATTAATTGAAAATTCCAGGTAAACATCTTTAATCCCTCCAATACTAACAGATGTCCCCTAACCCCACTATTTTGATTGTAACATGAATATATGAATAAAGAAACAAAAATATACCCTTAAATCAAGTAAAATGTTACTTAACTTAAGGGTTTCTTCTTAATATACAATATATTGCTGAAATAGTAATTATCATTCTTTCGAACAAAAGCCTGATATTCTGAGTAGTTTACATAATATTTCTTCCCCCAGGAGGATATTTCCAGAAGGGTTATATCATTTTTATCCTGCAGCTTTGCCTCTATTACACCGGTTACCGTTACGTAATGATCCTTTGTTTCAGTTACTGCCTTATATGTATCCTCCCCGGAAGCATTTTTGTTCTTCCTGTAAAACTTAAGCTTATTCTTCCTGAAAAAACCGGGGCCGATGGAAAGGATTACCGGAATATCATCATCCAGCATAGATTTGATCGTATCAAGCATTCTGGATGGCCATACTGCCCATCTGGCATGATAAGTGCATCCTGACTGCTGTTTTATCATTTTTCTGTGAATCAGAAAATACAGATTCAGTCCTAGGGCAAGAAGTATTCCTGAAAGGCCAAGCTTTGGGAATATATGAAAATATCTTCTCTCCATAAACTGGATAAAACGAATATAATTCTCTCTTTCAATCAGCGAAATGTCTGCTGATCCAGAGGTACTCTCTTTTTCATTTTCAGACCTTTTCTCAACTGCTCCCTGACTGATTATATCCCGGCCCAGAACATGGAGCAGAAGGTCTGAAGCGCCTATCAGTCCGCAGCCATAACCACTTATTGCGCGGCCTTTCCAGGGTCGGCCTTCTTCCTTAAGCCACTCCTGATTTCCGCCAAAGGAACCTTCCACATCTATGTAGTTATTCTTTAGTCCGGTATACTTCATACATTTATCACTCGTATTTAAAGAATATGTTTCTTAGTTCCAGTTATACGATTTCTGCCAGTTCAAGAAGAAGGTTTTTGGTTTTCTCCCATCCAAGACACGGATCTGTTATGGACTTTCCATATATACCCTCGCCTATCTTCTGTGCTCCGTCCTCGATATAGCTTTCAGTCATAAGCCCCTTCACAATTCCTCTTATATCTCCTGATACATGACGGCTGTGAATAACATCCTTTGCTATTCTGATCTGTTCCATATACTGTTTGTTGGAATTGGCATGATTTGTATCAACAATAATTGCCGGATGCATAAGATTTCTCTTCTGATACTCCTCATATACTGCTCTCAGATCTTCATAATGATAATTAGGCTTACTGTGTCCGAGATTATCTATATATCCTCGCATTATGCAATGAGCATAAGGATTACCTTCGGTTCTTACCTCCCATCCTCTGTATATGAAATCCTGAGGCGACTGGGCAGCTGTAACCGCATTCATCATAACTGTAAGGTCTCCACTTGGAGGATTCTTCATTCCTACAGGAATTCCCACACCTGAAGCAACGATTCTGTGTTCCTGATCCTCGACGGATCTGGCACCGACTGCTATATAGGAAAGAAGATCTGACAGATATCTGTGATTACCGGGATAAAGCATTTCCTCTGCACAGGTAAAACCCGTTTCTCTGACAACTCTGGTATGCATTTTTCTGATGGCAACTATACCTTCAAGCATATCCTCATGTCCTTCGGGATTCGGCTGATGAAGCATTCCCTTATAACCTGTACCTGTAGTACGCGGCTTATTTGTATATACACGCGGAATAATAAATATCTTGTCCTTTATCTGATCCTGAACCTCTCTGAGTCTATGCATATAATCAACTACAGCTTCCTCATTATCTGCTGAACAAGGACCTATGATCATCAGGAATTTATTACTCTTACCGGAAAAGATATCCATTATTTCCTGATCTCTTTTTTCCTTTATTTCTTTTATTTCTTCACTTAAAGGATATTCCTCTTTTATCTCCTGTGGTGTTGGAAGCTTTCGTATAAACTGCATCTGCATTTCCATAATAAATCGTTACCTCATCTCTAAAATACATACTTATAATAGTTACATTAAAAATGTGTCAAAGGGCCGAAACCCTTTGACACACAATCAGTCTAATCTGAATTAGAACTTACCTGCCTTTGCAGCCTCTTCAATAGAAACTGCTGTTGAAACAGTCATACCAACCATAGGGTTGTTTCCTGCTCCAATAAGTCCCATCATCTCTACGTGAGCAGGAACTGAAGAAGAACCTGCGAACTGTGCATCACTATGCATACGACCCATAGTATCTGTCATACCATATGAAGCAGGACCTGCAGCCATATTGTCCGGATGAAGTGTACGTCCTGTACCACCACCTGAAGCTACTGAGAAGTACTTCTTGCCAGCTTCAACTCTTTCCTTCTTATATGTACCTGCAACTGGATGCTGGAATCTTGTAGGATTAGTTGAGTTACCTGTGATAGATACGTCAACATTTTCCTTCCACATGATAGCAACACCTTCCTGAACATCGTTTGCACCGTAGCAGTTAACCTTTGCTCTTGGTGACTCAGGATCCTTTGAGTAGCACTTTCTGAATACTTCCTCAACTTCACCTGTGAAGTAGTTATACTTTGTCTCAACATATGTGAAACCATTTATACGTGAAATGATCTGAGCAGCATCCTTACCAAGACCGTTAAGGATAACTCTAAGTGGCTTCTGACGAACCTTGTTAGCCTTCTCAGCGATACCGATAGCACCCTCTGCAGCTGCAAATGACTCATGACCTGCAAGGAATGCGAAGCACTCTGTATCCTCTTCAAGAAGCATCTTTCCAAGGTTACCATGTCCAAGACCAACCTTACGTCTGTCAGCAACTGATCCAGGAATACAGAAAGCCTGAAGTCCGATACCGATAGCTGCAGCAGCATCAGCTGCTCTCTTGCAGCCCTTCTTGATTGCTATAGCTGCACCTACTGTGTAAGCCCATTTAGCGTTTTCAAAACAGATAGGCTGGATACCTTCGATAAGGTGATATACATCGATACCAGCTGCATCTGTGATTTCTTTACACTCTTCTATAGATGAGATGCCATACTCCTTAAGTGCAGCAAGGATCTGAGGCTCTCTTCTCTCATATGATTCAAATAATGCCATATTCTTTTCCTCCTCTTACTGCTTTCTTGGGTCGATAAGTCTAGCAGCATCTGCTACACGACCATACTGACCTGATGCCTTCTCGATAGCTGTATTAGCATCATCACCTGCCTTGATGAAGTCCATCATCTTACCAAAGTTGATGTACTTGTAACCGATGATCTCATCATCCTCATCAAGAGCAACCTCAGTTATATATCCATCTGTAAGCTCAAGATATCTAGGTCCCTTATCAAGTGTTCCATAAGTTGTACCAACCATAGAACGAGCACCCTTTCCAAGGTCCTCAAGACCTGCACCGATCTGAAGTCCATCCTCTGAGAATGCACTCTGAGTTCTTCCGTATACTATCTGAAGGAAGAGCTCTCTCATAGCTGTATTGATAGCATCACAAACAAGGTCTGTGTTAAGTGCTTCAAGTACTGTAAGTCCTGGAAGAATTTCTGAAGCCATAGCTGCAGAATGAGTCATTCCTGAACAACCGATTGTCTCTACTAATGCTTCCTGGATGATACCATCCTTTACGTTAAGGGAAAGCTTGCAGCATCCCTGCTGAGGTGCACACCAACCGATACCATGTGTATAGCCGGATATATCCTCAACCTTCTTTGCCTGTACCCACTTAGCTTCCTCCGGAATAGGAGCAGCGCCATGATGTACTCCCTGATGTACAGGGCACATGTTCTTAACTTCTGTTGAGTAAATCATATGATCCTCCTTATATTTTATTGTGGTAGGAATTGTAACTCCTTTTTTTGCACCTATATATAATAACAGAAAAATGGTAAAACAAAAAGGGGTTTTTTTATTAATTTGATGTATAACACGAAGCTATGCTGAGTGTCCCGCTCGTGTATTGTTGCGAACCTAAGAAAACGTTCACACAACTTCGCTGCTTCGCAGCTCTACCGCTTGCTTCGCAAGCAGTTGTGTGACCATTCTCTTAGATTCTTATGAATACAGAAAAACAGAAACGGCATATTGCAAGTAAACTTGCATATGCCGTTTCTGTTTTTCTGTATTCGCAACAATACTTTATCTCTTTGAGAACTGTGGCGCTCTTCTTGCACCTTTGAGTCCGTATTTCTTTCTTTCCTTCATACGAGGATCTCTTGTAAGATATCCTGCCTTCTTAAGGATTGGTCTGTAATCTTCACTAGCCTCTGAAAGTGCTCTAGCAATACCATGTCTTATAGCACCAGCCTGACCTGTGAAACCACCACCGTATACGTTAACATTTACATCGAACTTTCCTTCTGTACCTGTTACTGCAAAAGGCTGTCTTACGATAACCTTAAGTGTTTCAAGACCAAAGTACTCTTCAATATCCTTCTTGTTAACTGTTATCTTACCTGTTCCCGGTGTTACATATACACGGGCAACAGAGCTTTTTCTTCTACCTGTTCCATAATATCTTGTAGACTTTGCCATTATAAGTTCCCTCCTTCTTAGTACTTGATCTCTAAGGTCTCAGGCTTCTGTGCCTGATGCTTATGATCCGGTCCTGCATATACAAAAAGTTTCTTGTACATCTGTCTTCCAAGAGGTCCCTTAGGAAGCATACCCTTAACAGCATGCTCTACAACAAATGTAGGGTCTTTCTCAAGCTTTTCTCTGAGTGTTGCAGACTTAAGTCCTCCAACATATCCAGAATGATGATAATAAACCTTGTCATTAAGTTTGTTACCTGATACTCTGATCTTCTCAGCGTTAACAACGATAACATAATCACCTGTGTCAATGTGTGGTGTATAAGTTGGCTTATTCTTTCCTCTTAACACCTTTGCAACTTCTGATGCAAGACGTCCAAGTGTCTGTCCCTCTGCATCAACGATGTACCATTTTCTTTCAATGGTTGATGCTGTAGCCATGTAGCTCTTCATCTTTTGTTCCTCCTTTTTTCCGGACAGCCTCACGACTGTTCCCTTCGTCTGCCAAACTATTTTGACAGAGTAGTCTACTCTGGTGTACTCCACCTATTTCGACTCCATTTGTTTCTGACTGTGTTTCCCTGATATAAAAACACCATAGGTCGCACAGAAGTTAATAATACTCCTTAACCTATGGTGTGTCAATCACTTTTTTATTTATTTGCTGATTTTCAGGCACTTTTCTCGTTACCAAAAAATGTAACGCCGCATCTGCCATTTTTCTTTGTTTCATAAAGAGCTGTATCCGCTCTCTTAAACATATCGCTTACATTAAGACCTATCCTTCCAAAGGCAACTCCAACGCTGCACGAAACAGGAGGATTATCATTTTCATCGGAAACGGATAACTTCTCATTTATCATATTTATCTTTCTGGCTATGAGATCCTTCATGCTAGAGTCGGACCTTATCATTATAACCGCAAACTCATCTCCGCCTATACGACATATATAATCCTGAGTACGAAAGCTGTTGAATATAGTTTTTGCCGCCTTCTTTAATACCTCATCTCCTACATCATGTCCATGTGTATCATTTATCGATTTGAATTCATCCAGATCAATGATCAGAAGTGTGGAAGTTTCCATATCTACATTCTGCAGAAGAAACTCATAACCTCTCCTGTTATAAAGACCTGTCAGCTTATCATGAGTAGCTTCATGACCCAGCTTCTTCTTACTTTCGATATTGGTATAATACATCAGGTTATAATTCTTTGCCAGAAATCTTATCTCATAAGCGCCATTTACCGGTATTTCCTCTTCTTTACGCATAAAAGCCACGCACTTATTAAGCGGTCGAAATACAAGAACTGATGTTACTATTACGATTCCAAGAACTATAAATATAAGCAACACTGTTAATAAATGTTCTATAAATACCTGACCATGGAGCTTATCCGCCATCTCAATCTGTTCTTTATCAATTTCCGATTCAAGATTAGCCAGACAGGCATCCATATCTGAGGAAATATTATTCTTGGAATTCAGATATTCATCATTGAACATTAACTCACACGCTTTATTTTTCTTACCCTCTTCAGATAATGCGTCATCCTCAGCAGAAAGAACGACATTTCTTACAGCCTCCGGATAAGCTTGTAGATCAAAACCATATCCTTCAACTGCCAGTCTTGCCGCATAATACTCAACATCCATCAATTTCACAGATTCATCCATTGCTTCTTTAAGCTCTTTGTATGAATTTGCATTATCATGATACTGTTTTATATCCTCAAGAGCTCTCTCACGTCTTTTGGTCTCAAATGCTTCTTTAAAATAATTATCCAGATAGAGTTTCTTTCCCGAAACAACAAAACAGCGCATCTGTTCTGTAAGATAATCAGAAGCAATCTGAAGATTATAAGCATCCTTTCTCAAGGTAAGCAGTTTACTTGTAGCATCTTTAGTTTCATTATATATTGAATTAGTCATCTGCATGGCAACAAACAATATCAATGAAACAAATATAGCAACAATCAACATTACGGTATTCAGTTTTCTGATTGGAACTCCTCTTTTTTTCAAACTTTCAAGGTTTTTCATAGCACTTATAACTCATTATATATAAATAGTATACAAACCACCTTTTAGAATCTTGGAATTACCTCAAATAATCACAGGCTCCTATAGCTGCATAAGCACCATCTGAGCACGCAGTTGCAACCTGACGAAGGGTTTTACTGCAGCAGTCTCCCGCCACAAAAAGCCCCGGTGTCTTAGTATGACAGATATTCTGTGGTACAAAGTATCCTCTCTCATCCAGCTCCGCCAGTGAGGCAAATGCCCCATTCTCCGGTACAAGACCCACTGCTAAGAATACTCCGTCACATTTAGCTACTTTGGCAGCTCCGTCTTCTTCGTAGCTTACCCCGGTGATCGCTCCGTTTTCTGTCTCATATCCAAGTATTTTTGTGCCTACATGGGTTTCAACATTATCCCTGGTGATCACCACATCCTGAATCTTCTTATCTGCAGTGAAGAACGGCATATCCTGAAGAATAGTCAGATGACCGACTATATCCACCAGAAGGCTTGATTCTACAAATGCGGAATTACCTCCACCTATCATAACAACAGTCTTATCGCGGTAAAAATCTCCATCACAGACTGCACAGAAACTGATACCATTTCCGATCAGCTCCTCCTCACCCTCAAGTCCGAGAGTTCTGTGGGTTGTACCTGTTGCAAGTATAACGGTCTTTCCTTCGTAGCTTCCACCCTCTTCTGTATTAACCGTGAAAACATCTTCGGATTTTTCCACAGAGGTTACATTTTCCAGAGTGACCTCAGCGCCCTGACCCATGGCCTGATCCAGGAGCTTGTCTGCAAATGTATCTCCGCTGATTGAATCAAAACCAGGGATGTTTTCAACCTTAGGTGAGTTAACTATCTGACCGCCAAAAACTGATTTTTCTATAACAAATACGGACTTACCATTCCGAAGTCCGTATATTGCTGCGGTGAGCCCCGCAGGGCCGCCGCCTACTATAATAATATCGTACATATATTATTCCTCTTATGCGCTGTGAGCCTTAAGCCATTCAGCTGCTGCATTGTCTCCAACATATCTTGTTCCATCCGGATCAATGATTGTAGGTGTCTGCTGGATACCAAGCTCTCTTGCTATATCCATATTTTCTGAGCAGTTTACTTCGCTATACTGAACCTTTGCAAGCTTGAATCTCTGCTCAGCGCCCTTACATTTAGGGCAGTGATCCTTTACATACATAACAGGAATTCCTGCTTCGGAAGTTCCACCACTAACTGTTTCACTCTTAGCAATTACAGGTTCTTCTGCATTATCTGCTTCTTTAGCACTTTCCGGTGCTGTATATTCAGCAACCTTCATAGGTCCCTCATGTGTAAGCTTGCTTACCATGATATCATATTCTCTACGATCCATATATTCCTGAGTCTTACCATCATTCCAGTTCTGGATAGGACGATAGTAACCTGTTATACGGCTGTAAACCTCTGTCTTCTCGCCGCAGTCAGGACATACATAAACTTCACCTGTGATATAACCATGATTCTTACATACTGAATATGTAGGTGACATGGTGTAGTAAGGCAGTCTGTAATTCTCAGCTATCTTACGAACGAGTGTAGCTGCTGACTTCCAGTCAGGAAGCTTCTCGCCGAGGAATGCATGGAATACTGTACCTGATGTATAAAGTGTCTGAAGTGTATCCTGTACATCAAGTGCTGTAAATATATCCTCTGTATATCCAACAGGGAGATGTGATGAATTTGTATAGTATGGTGTACCATTTTCATTTGCTGTAATGATCTCAGGGTAACGCTCCTTATCATGCTTAGCAAAACGATAGGTTGTTGACTCAGCAGGTGTAGCCTCAAGGTTATAGAGATCACCATACTGCTCCTGATAATCGCTGAGGCGCTCTCTCATATGATTAAGAACCTTTGCAGCAAATTCCTGAGTTTCTTTATTTGTAAGATCCTTATGAAGCCATTTAGCATTAAGGCCTACTTCGTTCATACCGATAAGACCTATAGTTGAGAAATGGTTATTAAAGGTTCCCAGATATCTCTTTGTATATGGATAGAGTCCTGACTCAAGAAGCTTTGTGATAACTGTTCTCTTTGTCTTAAGTGATCTAGCGGATATATCCATAAGTCTGTCAAGACGAGTAAAGAAATCTGTCTCGTCATTAGCCAGATAAGCTATACGTGGAAGGTTGATTGTAACAACTCCCACTGATCCTGTTGATTCTCCACTTCCGAAGAAACCACCGGATTTCTTACGAAGTTCTCTAAGGTCAAGACGAAGTCTGCAGCACATACTACGAACATCGCTTGGCTCCATATCTGAGTTGATATAGTTTGAGAAGTAAGGTGTACCATACTTAGCTGTCATCTCAAAGAGAAGCTTATTGTTCTCTGTCTCATCCCAGTTAAAGTTCTTTGTTATAGAATATGTTGGAATAGGATACTGGAATCCACGGCCGTTGGCATCACCCTCGATCATGATCTCGATAAATGCCTTGTTGACCATATCCATTTCCTTCTGACAGTCACCATAAGTAAAGTCAACCTGCTTTCCACCTACCCAGCAGTTTTCTTCCTTCATATCATTAGGAACA
The DNA here is from genome assembly GCA_900199595.1 of Lachnospiraceae bacterium. GTDB lineage: Bacteria > Bacillota > Clostridia > Lachnospirales > Lachnospiraceae > Eubacterium_Q. Next base: position 14,737 of record FZRB01000026.1, read on the forward strand.
ACCCAGTCCAGGGTAATATTTGTGAAAGGTGACTGTGTACCCCATCTTGAAGGTGTATTAACACCAAAGATGAAGGACTGTATGCACTGTTTAACCTCTTTCTGTGTAAGATTATCTATCTTTACGAAAGGAGCAAGATATGTATCGAATGAAGAGAATGCCTGAGCTCCTGCCCATTCATTCTGCATAATGCCAAGGAAGTTAACCATCTGGTTACAAAGTGTAGACAGATGTCCTGCAGGAGCAGATGTGATCTTACCCGGAACACCGCCGAGTCCCTCCTGGATAAGCTGCTTAAGTGACCATCCTGCACAATAACCTGTAAGCATGCTGAGATCATGGATGTGGATTGCTGCACTTCTGTGAGCGTCAGCTATCTCCTGATCATAGATCTCACTGAGCCAGTAATTAGCTGTGATAGCTCCTGAGTTAGACAGAATAAGTCCACCAACACTATATGTTACGGTTGAGTTTTCCTTTACACGCCAATCATTAATCTCAAGATAATTATCAACTATATCCTTATAGTTGAGCATAGCACTCTTGACATTACGTACCTTCTCACGCTGTTTACGATAAAGGATGTATGCCTTTGCTACATCTGTGTAGCCTGCTTCTGAAAGGATTTTCTCTGCGCTGTCCTGGATATCCTCAACAGAAATGACATCATTTTTTATCTTTTCTTCAAAATCACTAGTAACACGAAGGGCAAGCATATCGATCACACTTGGATGATACTGCTTCTCACATGCGATAAATGCCTTCTCTATAGCTGCACTTATCTTTGATACATCAAAATCAACATTGACCCCATCACGTTTTACTACTCGGTACATTAATAGTTCCTCCCCTAAAATAATTTATTTATATTCGTTCATTAATATTTCCTTTTATAAAGGCTCGTAAGTAAGATAGTATCACAAAATAAAAAAAAGTCAATATCTAGTATTCAATTTTTTGGTCAAATACTAGATATTGTACATATTGAATAAATCGTTTTACGGTTTTTCTTGATTAAAAGCCCCTCAGTTCGGCATTTTTTACATATGGCCTCACTATATCCAGGAATACTCCCATCTCTTCTTTGGTGTATCCCTCCAGACCGGCATATGGCACCGTCTCCCTGTCCACAAAGCCCTGGAGATAGTATCTGTCTGCACCTTTTATAAGCTCAGCTATCCCCGGAAATGAATCCTCATCATGGAACTGCCTGACAACAGTAGTTCTGAATTCATATCCAAATTTTGCTGCAGTTCCTGATGCCCCATCATTTTCATTTCCGCCGTTACTGATCAGATAGGCAATGCTTTCCTTTATCTTTGATATATCAAAGCCCGGAAGGCCAATGGTCTCACCATATCTCTCCGGGGAGTTTTTAACATCCATTGCCACATAATCCACAAGCCCGGCATCTGTTATTTCCTTCAGCCTGTCCGGATGATTTCCATTTGTATCCAACTTGATCAGAAACCCCATGTCTCTTATTTTTTTAATTATTTCTGCAAGATCGTTTCTCAAAAGAGGCTCACCACCTGTAAACGCTACACCGTCCAGAAGTCCTTTCCTGCCTTCAAGGAACTTAAAAAGCTCGTTTTCATCCATGATCGCAGGGGCAGAAGCATCCACCAGCTCCCAGTTATGACAGAATGGACACCTCATATCACATCCACCGAGAAAAACCGTGCAGGCAACCTTTCCGGGAAAATCAAGCAATGTCATTTTTTGCAGTCCATGTATATTCATCTTCTATCCTTTCGCATTTAAATCAGAACAAAGAGTGTCGCCACTTATTCATTATATTCCAAGAGCTGCCTTTGCCAGCTCGTCAGCCTTATCATTTCCGGGATTACCCGAATGTCCCTTAACCTTATGAAAATGTACCTCAAGCCTGTCTCTCACTGAGTCATAATAGCTCTTGTATGCTTTAGTACCTTCCTTATTGGTCTTCCAGAGTCCCAGAGCCCACTTTTCTATTCCTTCATAATCGAAATATATATCAATACTTGCTATCCCATTATCAATGCAGTACTGCATAGCATGCATGGAGCCTTCGATTTCTCCGGCCACATTTCTCATGGTACTCAGTTCTTCATCATAGAAGCTTTCTGATATCTCGGTCAAATTACCATTATAAAGAAGTATCACTCCACATGCATATCTTCCGGTAGAAATATCATAGCTTCCGTCTACATAAGCGACTGCCTGTGATTCTCTGCTTTTTTCAAGACAATCCAGCAGACTGTCCGATGGTCCTGACACTTCAGGTGTTTCAGGAACTTCATTTGCAACATCATGAAAACTTTCTGTTATGAAGCCATTTCCCATAAAGGACTCTGCATCCTCAAGCAGCTTGAAGCTCTTATAAACCGCTCCGGGAAATCCGTGTACATTTTCCTTACACTCACCCCAGGTGGTATATATTCCGGGCACCAGTCCCTTCTTTACTGCATAATATTTCTTGTCACTCATCAAATGATTCCTCTACTTAAATATATACTTTATATTTATGTTATTCCCCTCAGCCTCAATTTCTGCCAGGCTTCCGCAGACAATAGGCATCATCGGTGGCAGATGACCTATATCCAGATCCATGATGACCGGTACATTTAGCTCACCGATTATATCAGTCACAGCATTATACTGATTTACTCCAAGAGCTTCCTCGCCGAAATGAAGCGGTCTTCCCATCAGAAATCCCTTTGCATATTTAAACCAGCCTGCTTCTCGCATCTGCCAAAGGGCTCTTCTCATGGAAAGCATATCCAGGTCGCAGGATTCGATGAACCAGATAATTCCGTCGTCCTTATATTTCTCCAGAAACTCATTAACCTTATCGTACTTTGTACCCACCAGAAGGTTAAGCAGATCGAGACAGCCTCCAAGAAGACGACCTTTCAGTTTTATACTGTATTTATAATCATCACCGGATACTATGTCGGATGAAAGCTCAGTAGATACAGAATTGGATTTATTATCTGAGGAGATTTTATCCGGCAGGAAATAATTAAATACAGTTCTCTCATTTACCTGATAAGGCTCCAGCGGATCCGGTTCAGTGTTTTCTTCAATGTTTTCTTCAATGTTTTCTTCAACGTATTCTTCAGTTATATCCTCAGGGTTTTTCTCCTCATCCTTCTCCCAGAGATCATATCCGGAAACTCTGTCTAACTTACCTGTAATAAGCTTAAATGCGTCATCTATGGATTCATGCCAGGGCACTCTTCCGAAGGCCGGGGCACAGGGACCGTATATAGCAGCTGTATCCGCCAGAACTGCTGAAAGAAAAACATAATTCGTATTATCAGAATATCCCATATACCACTTGGGGCGGCTGTTCTTAATTGCCTCAAAGTCCATGAAAGGAACCACTTCACACATCAGTTCACCACCACCGCAGGTTATGATCACATCAGAATCATTAAAAGTACTGATATAGTCTTTATTATCATTAGAAGATTTTTCTGCCATGGCAGCATTCAGTTCAGCCCCGCATTCCGACGGTTTATTACTGATTCCGATGCCACAGTCACTGTAGCAGTTCGGTCCCAGCCAGGTCTTATAGCCCATATCAGTAAATATTTTTATCGCATTTTCAAATCTGCTTTTATATGGTTCTATGGCACATCCGAAAGAAGGAGCAATAAAACCAATAGTTCCCCCATTTTTTAAAGGTTCAGGATATCTCATACTCTTACCTCCAGCAAATAATTCTTCAGTCATCATCGCTGACTGATAGTGTAACATATTTCTATTAATACCGCATCGGATTTTTGTTCAAAAAAAGATGACAGTTTGAACAAAAGTTCAACTGTCATCTTTTTTATGTAAACTAAATTATTTGATTAGCCTTCTACTTTTGGAAGCTTTGCGATTGATGCTGCTATTTCTTCATCTGTAGGGATATAGTCGCCCATCTCACCGTTGTTGAACTTCTCGTATGCAACAAGATCAAAGTATCCTGTACCTGTGAGTCCGAATACGATTGTCTTCTCCTCACCTGTCTCCTTGCACTTAAGTGCCTCATCTATAGCTACTCTGATAGCATGTGAGCTTTCTGGTGCAGGAAGGATTCCTTCAACTCTTGCAAACTGCTCTGCTGCTTCAAATACGGATGTTTGCTCTACGCTTGTTGCCTCCATATATCCATCATGATAGAGCTGTGAAAGTGTTGAGCTCATACCGTGGAATCTGAGTCCGCCTGCATGGTTAGCTGATGGAATAAAGCTGCTTCCCAGTGTATACATCTTAGCCAGTGGACAGATCATTCCTGTATCACAGAAGTCATATGCATAGGTTCCTCTTGTGAAGCTTGGGCATGATGCAGGCTCAACTGCGATGATTCTGTAATCAGCCTCACCTCTGAGCTTCTCGCCCATAAATGGTGCGATAAGTCCGCCGAGATTTGATCCACCACCTGCGCAGCCGATGATCATATCAGGCTTGATTCCATACTTATCAAGTGCAGCCTTTGTCTCAAGACCGATAACTGACTGATGAAGAAGTACCTGGTTAAGTACGCTTCCAAGTACATATCTGTATCCAGGATTCTTTGTAGCAACCTCAACAGCTTCGGAGATAGCACAGCCAAGACTTCCTGTTGTTCCCGGATGCTCAGCAAGTATCTTCTTTCCAACCTCAGTTGTTTCTGATGGTGAAGGTGTAACTGATGCACCATAGGTTCTCATTACTTCTCTTCTGAAAGGCTTCTGCTCATAAGAAACCTTTACCATATATACCTTACAGTCCAGATCAAAGTATGAACATGCCATAGAAAGTGCTGTTCCCCACTGTCCTGCTCCTGTTTCTGTAGTAACACCCTTAAGGCCCTGCTTCTTAGCATAATAAGCCTGAGCTATAGCAGAATTTAGCTTATGGCTTCCGCTTGTATTATTTCCTTCAAACTTATAATATATCTTTGCCGGTGTATCCAGCTTCTTCTCAAGGCAGTAAGCTCTGACCAGTGGTGATGGTCTGTACATCTTATAGAACTCTCTGATTTCATCAGGAATTGCTATAAATGGTGTTGTTTCATCCAGCTCCTGCTGAACCAGTTCTTCACAGAAGATTGGTGTCAGTTCCTCAGCTGTAAGCGGCTTACCTGTACCCGGATTTAAAAGCGGAGCCGGTTTAACCTTCATATCGGCTCTGAGATTATACCAGGAAGTAGGCATCTCATCTTCATTAAGATAGATTTTGTAAGGTATTTCGTTTGACATTTCTTTTTCTCCTTTTGTATAGCTTATTATTCCCGACATGCCAGTCCGGAATTAGGATACGTATTAGTTTACACTGAACAGTATCTGTCCGTAGCTTGGGAACGGCCAGTCCCTCTGGGATGTAAGCATCTCAGCTTCATCTACATATTTTCTTAAGGTTTCCATCTTCGGAAGCATCTCATCTCTCACAAATTCCGATAGCTTGAAAATGTCGTCTATCGTTTTAAATGTAGCAAGAGCTCCCTCAAGATCAATAACAGCATCCATTATGAAATCAGTAAGGTCAGAAAGTCTCTCCATAGTTGAGACCTCATAATTACATTTGACATTACTGCTGACCTGTCTCATAAGCACTGTTGTCTGAGACAGTCTGTAAAGATATCTTTCCATAGCCGGAAGATAATTCTTACGAACCATATCCACCATGGTAAGTCCTTCTATATTAACCGTCTTGACATAATTTTCAAGCATTATCTCACAACGGCTCTGTATCTCTGCTTCTGTAAATATCTTCTGCCTTATGAGCATATCAACATTCTTCTGATCCAGAAGATGCGGCATAGCATCTGCAGTAGTTCTTAAGTTTGAGAGTCCTCTTACTTCGGTTGCCTCCTTAAGCCATTCCTCTCCATATCCGTTGCCGTCAAAAAGAATTCTCTCGTGCTCTGTAATAACTCTCTTTATAAGTTCATGAAGATCATCTTCGAAATTATCTGAATTCTCCAGCTCATCAGCATACTGACGAAGGCTCTCGGCAACAGCTGCATTAAGCATGATATTGCAGCATGCAATACTATTTGAAGAACCAAGGGATCTGAACTCAAACTTGTTGCCCGTAAATGCAAATGGAGAAGTTCTGTTTCTATCAGTTGTATCTCTGCTGAAACGAGGAAGTGAATGTACCCCCAGCTTCATTATTACATCTTCGGTTCCTTCATAAGGCTTATCATTCTTTATTGCTTCCAGAATAGATGACAGTTCATCACCAAGGAAAATAGATATAATAGCAGGCGGAGCTTCATTTGCACCAAGCCTGTGATCATTACCTGCAGTTGCAACAGAAAGTCTCAGTAGATCCTGATAATCATCAACTGCCTGAATAACCGCACATAAGAACAGCAGAAACTGCGCGTTCTCATAAGGAGTCTTTCCTGGTGACAGAAGATTCACTCCGGTATCTGTTGCAACTGACCAGTTATTATGCTTTCCTGAACCATTTACGCCTGCAAATGGCTTCTCATGCAGAAGGCATACCATATCATGTCGATTAGCCACCTTCTTCATTATCTCCATAGTCAGCTGATTTGAATCAGTGGCTACATTTGTGGTCGAATATATAGGAGCCAGCTCATGCTGTGCCGGTGCAACCTCATTATGCTCTGTCTTGGCAAGTATACCAAGTTTCCAGAGTTCCTGATTAAGGTCCTCCATAAATTCAGATACTCTCGGTTTGATAACGCCGAAGTAGTGATCATCCATTTCCTGACCCTTTGGCGGCATGGCACCGAAAAGTGTCCTTCCTGTATATTTAAGGTCCGGTCTTCTGTCGAAAACCTTTTTATCTATAAGAAAATATTCCTGCTCTGCTCCCACACTTGTTCTGACATATTTAACATCCTCATTACCAAAGAGTTTCAGAACTCTCTTTGCCTGGCGGTTGATAGCCTGCATGGATCTGAGGAGCGGAGTCTTCTTATCGAGAGCTTCTCCGGAAAATGAACAGAATGCTGTAGGTATACAAAGTGTATGATCCTTTATAAATGCATAAGATGTAGGATCCCATGCAGTATATCCTCTGGCTTCAAAGGTAGCTCTTAGTCCGCCTGATGGAAATGATGATGCATCAGGCTCACCCTTTATAAGTTCCTTACCTGAAAACTCCATGATAACTCCACCATCCGGAGCCGGAGTTATAAAACTGTCATGCTTTTCAGCAGTAACACCTGTAAGAGGCTGAAACCAGTGAGTAAAATGTGTTGCCCCGTTTTCCAGAGCCCAGTTTTTCATTTCTTCTGCAACAGCATCTGCAACATTTGTCTCAAGTCTTACATTTTCTTCAATAGTTTTCTTTAAAGAGTTATAAATGTCATCAGAAAGTCTTTCACGCATAACCTTGTCATTAAATACAAGTGATCCGAAAAGTTCAGGTACATTTATTTTATCCATGGATTATCTCCTTTTTACTATTTACATTAACCTAGAAACTGTTTGAAAAACAATGACTAGTATACCATCAACATGTTAAGCCTTCAACAAAAAAATCATATCTGTCAATGCGCCAAAAACTCTGTACCTATCATGGTAAGTCCTGCAGCCGGTGCTGTAGGTCCTGCCATACCTCTGTCAGCAGTTTCAAGGCATCTGTCTATATCTGAAGGCTCCATAAGTCCTGTTCCTATATCCAGCAGTGTGCCGGAAATGATTCTGACCATATTGTATAAAAAGCCGGAGCCTTTAACCCGTATCTTTATCATTTGTCCGGATGCTCTGTCAGGATATTTTTCCTCTGTAATATCAATACTGAATATAGTTCTTACAGTAGTTTCAGCCTGGGAACCCGCGGAGCAGAACGCTCCAAAATCATGCTCTCCCACAAGCTTTCCGGCAGCTTCCCTCATTCTGTCCGTATCTATCTTTCTATAACAGAAATGACTGTATCTTCTCAGAATCGGATCCGGAAGAGCATCGTTCCATATCCTATATTCATAGGTCTTGACGGAGTCCATATGTCTGGGATGGAAATCCCCGGATACCTCGTATGAGTTTTTGATAACTATGTCATCTGGAAGATAGGGCTTAAGCGCATAACAGTACTTTTCAGCCGGAATAGGAGCTGCTGTATCAAAAACACATACATTTCCAAGAGCATGCACACCTGCATCTGTTCTGCTGGCACCTATCACTTCAATATCTTCTTTTGTCAGAGTCTTAAGGGCTTCATTAATTATCCCCTCAATGGTAACTGCATTTGGCTGCTGCTGCCATCCGCTGTACCTGGTTCCGTCATATGCCACTACAAGTAGTACCCGCATCTCAAACTCCTTTAGAAAATCTGAAGGTATACTACGGCAAGAATAAGAATTATTCCTGCTATCAATATCACCTGATCTATAAGATTCATTTTCATCTCATATACTCTTCTTCTTCGTTTTGAAGAAGTATAGTCTCTCAGCTTCATCGCTGTTTCACGATTAACCGATTCAACATAGGTATTTCTGTTATTGGGGAAAGACAGCATAAATTCTGTTTTAAATCTCGTAATCATCCCTCCGCCATCAGGATCAACCCCTCTTGCCTTCAGTGCATTTCTGACTCTCTTCTTCTGTCTCTCGAGTCTAGGATAGAACTGAAGTATGCTGTATACCCTTTTGGACATTTCAGCTCCGAGACCGAAGCCGGATGAAAGCCCGTCCAGAAGTTCAACCTGTTTAAAGCATCTGATAACCGAATTGAAAACAAATGTATATGCCATAACCTTCAATATCAGATACAGAACCACCAAAGGTTTCAGGAAAAACAAAAATACTAATGCAATAATCATTTCTATAAGAATGGCACTTGAAGATATATCCCATAAATATCTTATCTTAAGGCCGGTTAATCGGACTATAATAACACCGGTAATAATTGTTATTACCACCGGAACTAATTTCCACGCCATTATACACATGATGAAATACATGCATAAAATATACAGTTTTACTCTCGGGTCATAGGTCTTAAGTGAACCTAGCTTTCTGTTATTATTATACATTTTCCCTCACTGCATAGTCCTTCGATTATTTGTGATATATGATGCCTGCTGTCATGATCCAGTCCTGCATAAGGATTATCCATAAGAAGAATATCCGGATTCAGACATATGGCTCCTGCAACTGCAACAATTCGTTTTTCTCCAAAAGAAAGAGAACTTATCTTTCTTGTCCATAAGGATCTTTCAACACCTACAAATGTAAGCACTGACTCTGCCATTTCTCTTGCCTTGCTCTTGGTAAATCCACCATTCATCGGACCAAACATCACATCATCAAGCACAGCCGCCTCTACAAAGCCATCATCAGCATATTCAAAGACATAACCAACCTTAGTGTTATCGCTTCTGAAAACCTCACCTTCATAAGGCTTTAACATACCGGCAGCAAGCTGAAGCAGTGTTGTTTTACCGGAACCCTGTTTCCCCCGGATCTTATATGCTGATCCGGCTTCAAATCTACAGTTAATTTTATCTATAATAAGTCTGTCATCATACCCGAAAGAAACATTATGTAAACTAATTCCGGTATCAGACTTTTCTGCATTTCCATTTATAAAGCAATCAATTGAAAGCTTGTCATATGATTTAGAATAACTAATTCTATTCAGATTTTTATTTCCATATATGTAATCCAGACCAGTTATGTCAACCTCTCTGATTTTACCATCAGCAATTTCATACTGTACATCTGTATATTTAAGTACATCTGTATTTTTCGAAAATATAATTACTGTCTGTTCCTTTTTATGAGCATTATTTAATATAGACTTTATATATGCAGCAACATCTTCACTTCCGCACATGCTGAATGGTTCATCCATGATCAGAATATCCGGATGAGCAATCAGTACACCTGAAAGAGCTGCTCTTTGCTGCTCGCTTGCACTGATTGAATAGTAGGTACTGTTTTTCCTTGCACCAAGCTTATATTTTTTTAAATAGAAGCTGCCTCTCTTCAGTGTCTTTTCAGGTTCAAAGCCTATATTCTCCGTGCCAAATATTATATCACGGGATATATTATCAAATACAACGCTTTCCCTTGGATTCTGATATACCATGCCACTCATTCTCTGAACCTTTTCTCTGTCCAGCTGAGAAAAAGTGTCCAGTCCATTGATAAGAATACTTCCCATGTTCTCGGGTCTATTTTTTCCTGCCAGATATCCTGCAAGGGTAGTCTTGCCACAGCCGTTTCTTCCTGTTATTCCTACTATATCACCCTTGCCAATGGTAAGTGTTATTTCACTTTTTTCAATCATAGGCATATGAAGTTGTGAAATCTTAATATATGGAATCATACAATTAACCCTTATAATTTAAAAGTGGCATCTGCTTGCTGCAGATGCCACATATTTTAGTCTATTCAGACAATTTATACAAGCTCGAGTATTACCTCAAGAGCTCCGTCACCCTTACGCTGACCGATCTTAACGATTCTTGTATAACCGCCCTTACGATCTGCATATTTAACACCATACTCAGTGAAAAGCTTATCTGTAAGATCAACCTTCTTTATACCGTTCTTCTTTCCAGCAGCTTCCTCAGGAATCTCTGTTACAGGATAAAGAACCTTAAGCATCTCTCTTCTGGCATGAAGTCTTGATGGAAGATCCTTCTTAACTGTCTTGTCAACTTCATCATAAACAGTAACCTTCTTACCATCTACAACTTCCTTGACTCTCTTTCCATCCTTATCCTTACGTGCTACCTTAGCCTTAACGGTAACTTCTTCAAAGTTATCCTTTTCCTTAACTGCAAGAGTGATAAGATGTTCAGCTATCTTACGAACTTCCTTAGCTCTAGCTTCTGTTGTCTTAATCTTACCCTTATAGATTAACTGAGTTACCTGACTTCTGAGAAGTGCTTTTCTCTGGTCGGATTTCTTTCCGAGTTTTCTATACATTGCCATTTTAAAATTCCTCCTTACCTACGGTTTCCCGTGGTCTTCACTTTGCTTACTAAGTCCATCGAGCGTAGGCGAGATGGACAACACACCCGAGCCGCACACTTGCCGGCGAGGTACTTCAGCTTAAGTGGTGATTATTCTATTCTCCTGTACTGAGCGAAAGACCAAGCTCCTTAAGCTTAGCAAGTACTTCTTCAAGAGACTTACGTCCAAGATTACGTACTTTCATCATCTCATCAGGTGTCTTGCTGCACAGTTCCTTAACTGTGTTGATGTTTGCTCTCTTAAGACAGTTATATGAACGAACACTGAGTTCAAGCTCATCTATGCTCATATCTTTAGCTGTTGTCTCAGGAACATCCTCCTGCTTTTCTGTAATGATAGTTTTATCTTTAACATTATCAGAAAGATTAATAAACAGACTCAGATGCTCACTAAGCACCTTTGCTGCGTAGCTTACTGCATCATCCGGTGCAAGAGTACCGTTAGTATAAACATCGAGTGTAAGCTTATCATAATCAGTTATCTGGCCTACACGGGTATTCTCTACTGTAAGATTAACTCTTTCAACAGGAGTGTAGATAGAATCTACGGCAATAACATCTATAGATGGTTCCTGTTCCTTATTCTTATCAGCACTTACATAACCACGACCATTTGTAATTGTAAGCTCCATCTCAAGTCTTGCTTCCGGACCGTTCAGATTAGCTATAACAAGATCAGGATTAAGTATCTCGAGATCTCCGTCAACATGGATATCTGCAGCAGTTACTACAGTATCTCCTGAAGCTTCAATATAACCTATCTTAGGCTCATCACTTGATGAATTATTCTTAATGCACAGCTCCTTGATATTCATTACTATCTCAGTAACATCTTCCTTTACTCCAGGGATAGAACTGAACTCATGAAGCACTCCCTTAATTTTTATATAGCTTACTGCTGTGCCGGGAAGTGAAGAAAGCATAACTCTTCTAAGTGAGTTACCAAGTGTTGTACCATATCCTCTTTCGAGCGGTTCAATGACAAATCTTCCGTACTTATTGTCGTCAGACTTCTCATCCATCATAATTCTTGGTTTTTCAAATTCGAACATTTATAATCCTCCGAAAAACATGTGAAATCGTCAGGTTACGTTTTATTTTGAATAAAGCTCGACGATGAGTGTCTCGTTTACTGGAACATCAATCTGTTCTCTTAGAGGAATCTCCAATACCTTACCACTAAGCTTTTCTGTGTCCCCCTCAAGCCATGAAGGTACGCTGATACCTGCATTAGCTTCAACTATATCCTTAAATCTCTGAAGAGACTTACTCTTCTCCTTGATTTCTATTACATCACCAGGCTGAACCTTGTATGATGGAATATTTACAACCTTACCATTTACAGTAACATGTCTGTGAGAAACAACCTGTCTTGCCTCACGTCTTGTTCTTGCATAACCGAGACGGAAGATGATGTTATCAAGTCTCAGCTCAAGAAGCTGCATAAGATTTGTACCTACAAGTCCTGGCATCTTCTCAGCCTTTTCAAACATGTTACGGAAAGGCTTCTCCTGTACTCCGTAGATAAACTTAGCCTTCTGCTTCTCACGAAGCTGAAGTCCGTACTCACTAACTTTTCTGTTTGCCTTAGTGTTCTTTCTGTGAGATGTCTTGTTGACTCCGAGGAAAGCAGGATTCATGTCAAGTGATCTACATCTCTTAAGAACTGGTGTTCTATTAATAGCCATTTTATCCTAACCTCCTTAATCAGACTCTTCTTCTCTTTGGTGGACGACATCCGTTATGTGGAACCGGAGTAACATCCTTAATTGTAAGAACCTCAAGACCACAAGCTGCGAGTGCACGAATAGCTGCCTCACGACCGCTTCCCGGTCCTTTTACCATAACATCAATAGTTTTGAGTCCGTAAGGAGCAGCAGCCTTTGCAGCTGTCTCTGCAGCCATCTGAGCAGCATATGGTGTTGACTTCTTTGATCCTCTGAATCCAAGTCCACCTGCACTAGCCCATGAAAGTGCATTTCCCTCAGCATCTGTTAATGTTACGATTGTATTATTGAATGAAGACTGAATGTGAGCCTGTCCATGCTGCACATTACGTCTGTTACGCTTTTTAGTTACTTTCTTTGTAACCTTATTACTAGCCATTAAATATATCCTCCAATATAATCATAATTACTTCTTCTTGTTTGCAACTGTCTTCTTAGGTCCCTTACGAGTACGTGCATTGTTCTTTGTGTTCTGTCCACGTACAGGAAGACCCTTTCTGTGACGAATGCCTCGATAGCAACCTATCTCCTGCAGACGCTTGATGTTAAGCGCTGTGTCACGTCTGAGATCACCTTCAACCTCAAGCTGCTCGTTGATATAATCACTGATCTTTCTTACTTCATCATCTGTAAGATCCTTAACTCTTGTGTCAAAACTAACACCTGTCTCTGTTAAGATCTTCTGTGATGTAGGAAGTCCAATACCATAGATGTAAGTAAGACCAACCTCAACACGCTTGTCTCTAGGTAAATCTACACCTGAAATACGAGCCATTAATTCTACCTCCAAATTGATTTAACTAAACTAAATTTCTTTCAGCCGCTCATACCGGTTTATAACCGATATGTAGTTTCACTGACATTAGACGCGTCAGTGATCGCGTTTTGTCCATATCTTTAAAACCATAAAAATGGCAGATACGAATTTCCTACCTTACATTACTTCATTTATATGTAGATACTCATACAAAATCCATAACCAGGTAGCAAACGCACAAAACAAGGATAGTGCGATATCCAGTGGGCTAAACACCTTCCTTCGTACATCCTTCAAGAATTCGTAATATATGATTATCCTTGACGTTGTTTGTGCTTTGGATTTTCGCAGATCACGAGGATTCTGCCTTTTCTTTTAATGATTTTGCACTTGTCGCAAATTGGTTTAACTGATGCGCGTACCTTCATTAAAATACTCTCCTTTCCAAAAGTGTCATGCAAAAAATGATTGTATCATTTAATGCATTATATTGCAAGTAGTTTTTTAACTACTTAGCTCTCCATGTTATTCTTCCTTTTGAGAGATCATATGGTGAAAGAACTACAGTCACCTTATCTCCGGGAAGTATCTTTATATAATTCATACGGAGCTTTCCGCTTATATGTGCGAGTATTTCATGACCATTTTCAAGTTCAACCTTGAACATTGCATTTGGAAGTTTCTCCAATACTACGCCTTCGCACTCTATTTCGTCAGCTTTGGACATATTTTTCTCCTTTATAAGTTCCCTTGAATATCCTCGGGATAAACTTAAGCATCAAGAACCTTAACGATGTCTTCAAAAACATCATTTAAATCCTTAGTTCCATCTATGTTCCTAACTAAGCCTTTGCCCTCATAGTAATCAATGAGTGGCTGTGTCTGTTCATGATATACTGAAAGACGATTAAGAACTGTCTCCGGCTTATCATCATCTCTCTGAATAAGCTCACTTCCGCAGTTATCGCAAACGCCCTCTGTCTTTGGTGCATTGTACTTAACATGGTATGTAGCACCACATTTAACACATGCACGTCTTCCGGACATTCTGTTTACTATATTCTCATCAGGTACATCAACATTTATAGCATAGTCAACTGATTCTCCGGCCTCAGCAAGTGCGCTGTCAAGAGCCTCTGCCTGAGGAATAGTTCTTGGGAAACCATCAAGTACATAGCCGTCCTTAGCATCATCCTGATGAATTCTGTCAATAACAAGATCAACAACCAGTGAATCAGGAACAAGTTCTCCTCTATCCATGTAACCCTTTGCTTTCTGACCAAGCTCAGTTCCATTCTTGATATTCGCACGGAATATATCACCTGTTGAAATGTGCGGAATATTATACTTATTGCAAATCATATCTGCCTGAGTACCTTTTCCGGCACCAGGAGCACCAAGCATTATTATCTTCATATGCTACTCCTTTCTTTTACCCTCATCCGTCATTTTCTTAAAAAGCAAACGACACCTTCCCCCCGAAAGGGGAAGGCTGCTGTTCACTAACTAAATCATTATCTTAATCTCTTATTTACTAAGAAATGTATCGTAGTTACGTACTACCATCTTAGACTCGATCTGCTTGATAGTCTCTATAATAACACCACAGATAATGATGAGTGATGTTCCACCGAAGGATACATCAGCACTGAATCTTCCGTTAAAGAAGATAGGAATTATAGCAACTATTATAAGTCCGATAGCACCTATTACTACTATGTAGTTAAGTATTTTGTTCAAATAATCCTGAGTTGACTTACCAGGTCTGATACCCGGAACAAATCCACCCTGCTTCTTAAGATTATTTGCAATCTCCATAGGGTTAAATGAAATTGATGTATAGAAGTACGCAAAGAATATTACAAGTACTATATACAGAACAAGTCCTATATATGCCCATGGATATCCAGGTCTGAACCAGTAATTTGAATTCAGTCCTTCAAAGATTCTTGCAACAACCTGACTCTTTACATTTACATTAAAGAGGTTTGTTATTATTGAAGGAATGGACATAAGTGTTGAAGCAAAGATAATAGGCATTACGTTACCTGTATTAACTTTAAGTGGAATATGTGAGGACTGTCCTCCCACTGATCTTCTGCCCTGAACCTTCTGTGCATACTGTACCGGAATCTTTCTGATTGCATCATTAAGAAGAATAGTAAGAAGTACAGTTACAACAACGATTGCAAGAATTATTACTATAGCAAAGATCATATTTACAGGATCCTTGCCCTTTACAAACATTTCATAAAGATTTGCAAAATCATTAGGAATACGAGATACAATGTTAATAAGAAGTATGATTGATACTCCGTTTCCAACACCTCTTTCTGTAACTCTTTCACCGAGCCACATGATAAATGTACTTCCTGCTGTAAGTGTAAGCACTATAACTGCAACTGAAAGGAAGTTATACTCATACAGAAGTCCTGAACGGCCAAAACCAATAGCAAGACCTGTACCTTCAATTATTGCAAGTGCAACAGACACAACTCTGGTAATAGCATTTATCTTTTTTCTTCCATCCTCTCCATCTTTCTGCATTTCTTCAAGTGCAGGAATAGCAATTGTGAGAAGCTGCATAATGATGGATGATGTGATGTACGGTGTTACTGACAAAGCAAATATTGACATCTGTGAGAATGATCCACCAGTAAATGAATCAAGCAGTGTATTTGCATCACCCAAATTATTTGCAAAGAAGTTGCTGAGCTGGGCTGTATCAACTCCCGGTGTAGGAATCAGAGAACCAAGCCTTACAACTATTAAGATGAAAAATGTAAACAAAAGTCCATTTCTTATCTCTTTTATTTTAAAAGCATCTCTAATGGTCTTAAGCATATCTAAATCACCTCAACTTTACCGCCTGCAGCTTCGATCTTCTCTACAGCTGATTTACTAGCTGCATTAACCTGTACTGTAAGCTTTTTAGAAAGCTCTCCATTTCCTAATATCTTTATTCCGTCTCTTGAATTCTTAACAATTCCGATATCCTTAAGTGCTTCAACTGTAACTACAGCACCATCTTCAAATCTGTTAAGATCAGAAACATTGATTGCTACTATATCTTTTGTATTTCTGCATGTGAAGCCTCTCTTTGGAATACGTCTAAAGAGTGGCATCTGGCCTCCCTCGAAGCCCGGTCTTGGAGCTCCGGAACGTGCCTTCTGTCCTTTATGACCTTTACCTGCAGTCTTACCATTTCCTGAACCGTGACCACGTCCGCGTCTGAAGTCATCACGAGTCTTAGCTCCGGCATTTGGTGCAAGATTTGATAATTCCATCTTCACGTCCTCCTTACTCTTCAACCTTAAGTAAATAACTTACCTGATTTATCATTCCCTTTGTAGCTGCATTATTTGGAAGCTCAACTGTCTTGTGAAGTTTCTTAAGTCCAAGAGCTTCAACAGTTTTCTTATGCTTTGGAATACAACCAATAGGTGATTTAATGAGTGTTACTTTTAATGTATCTGCCATTTTAATCTACCTCCTAGTTAAGAATCTCAGCAACTGACTTACCACGAAGTCTTGCGATTTCTTCAGGGTCCTGAATGGCTTTAAGTCCCTCGATTGTAGCAAGAACTACGTTCTGCTTATTATTTGAACCAAGTGACTTTGTACGTATATTTCTGTATCCTGCAAGATCAAGTACGCTACGTGCAGGACCACCAGCGATAATACCGGTACCTTCAGGAGCAGACTTCAAAAGAACTCTGGCACTTCCGAACTCACCTGTATATCCGTAAGGTATACTTCCATTCTCGTTAATTGGAACAGTTACAAGCTTCTTTATAGCATCTTCCTTTGCTTTTCTAATAGCCTCAGGAATTTCTGCTGCTTTACCAACGCCAGCTCCTACGTGTCCATTACGATCTCCTACAACGATAATTGCAGAGAATCTCATATTACGTCCACCCTTAACAACCTTTGTTACACGCTTGATTGCAACAACGCTGTCGAAGAGTTCCATCTGGCTTACATCTATCTTTGTATGCTTCATTATGCTTCCTCCTTATTAGAATACGAGACCGGCTTCTCTAGCAGCATCAGCTAAAGCCTTGATCTTACCTGTATAGATAAAACCACCTCTGTCAAAAACAACCTCTTTGATATTTGCTGCAAGAGCTCTCTCAGCAACGATCTTGCCTACATACTCTGCTGCAGCCTTATCATTTGTCTTCTCTAATTCTGAAGAAACACTTTTCTCAACTGTAGAAGCAGCAACTAAGGTCTTACCAACTGTGTCGTCGATAATCTGAGCATATACATGATTATTGCTTCTATATACAGCGAGTCTTGGTCTTTCAGTTGTACCGCTGAAACGATTTCTAATCTTTAAATGTTTCTTCTGACGAATAACATTTCTTGATTCTTTATTAATCATATCACACTCCGCCTTTCCTACTTCTTACCAGTCTTACCGACTTTACGTCTAATAACTTCATAATCATACTTGATACCTTTGCCCTTATATGGCTCAGGAGCTCTTGTTGAACGTATCTCTGCTGCATACTGTCCAACCTTCTCCTTATCGATACCGGAAACTATGATTTTATTATCTTCAACCTTTGTCTCAAGTCCTTCAGGATCTTCCATCTCTACAGGATGTGAATATCCGAGGTTAAGTACAAGCTTCTTACCCTGCTTTGCAGCTCTGTATCCAACTCCGTTAACCTCAAGAGTCTTTGTATATCCATCAGTAACTCCAACTATCATGTTGTTTAAAAGGGTTCTTGTAAGACCATGAAGAGCTCTGTTTCTCTTAAGATCATTAGGTCTTGTTACAGTGATTGTATCACCATCCTGCTTAATCTCCATCTCTGGAGCAAGAGCCCTCTTAAGTTCACCCTTAGGACCCTTTACAGTCACATTATTATTTTCTGCTATATCTACTGTTACACCAGCAGGTACAGCGATAGGCATTTTACCGATTCGTGACATTTCGCCTTTCCTCCTAAATATTTTTTACCAAATAAAAGCTAATACTTCTCCTCCGACATTAGCCTTGCGAGCTTCTTTGTCGGTGAGCACACCTTTGTTTGTTGAAATGATTGCAATTCCCATTCCGCCGAGAACCTTTGGAAGATTCTCTGTATCTGCATATATTCTAAGTCCTGGCTTAGATATTCTCTTGAGACCCTTTATAACCTTCTCATTCTTATCCTTACCATACTTAAGTGTAATTCTTATTACGTCGAAGTTTCCTTCCTTAACAGTGTCAACGGCCTTTACATATCCTTCATCAAGAAGAATCTTAGCAATCGCCTGCTTCATTTTTGATGCAGGTATATCTACTGTATCATGCTTTGCAGTATTTGCGTTACGGATTCTTGTAAGCATATCTGCAATTGGATCGCTTATTGCCATTTTGTTATCCTCCTACCAACTTGATTTCTTTACGCCCGGAATGTCTCCGTTATATGCGAGCTCTCTAAAGCAAACTCTGCAGATACCATACTTTCTGAGGTAAGCATGTGGTCTTCCACAGATTTTGCAACGTGAATACTCTCTGGTTGAAAACTTCTGCTTTCTCTGCTGTTTTACTTTCATAGCTGTCTTAGCCATAGTTATTCCTCCTTACCTCTTAAATGGCATACCGAAGAGTCTGAGAAGTTCTCTTGCCTCTTCATCACTCTTGGCTGTAGTTACGAAAATGATATCCATTCCCCTAACCTTGTCTACTTTATCATACTCGATTTCAGGGAAAATGATCTGCTCCTTGATTCCAAGTGCATAGTTTCCTCTTCCATCAAATGACTCAGCGCTGACACCACGGAAGTCACGTACTCGCGGAAGTGCAAGGTTTACAAGTCTGTCTGTAAACTCATACATTCTTTCACCACGAAGTGTAACTTTACAACCTATAGGCATGCCTTCACGAAGCTTGAAGTTAGCTACTGACTTCTTAGCCTTTGTGATAACCGGCTTCTGACCTGAAATAGTAGTGAGGTCCTTAACTGCTGACTCAAGAATCTTACTGTTCTCTTTAGCTTCACCAACACCCATGTTGATGACTATCTTCTCTAATCTTGGAATTTCCATAACATTCTTGTAGCCGAATTTAGCTGTCATTGCATCTTTGATTTCTTTCTCATATGTATCTCTTAATCTACTCAATGTACTTTCCTCCTTCCAAGATTAATCTATAGCTTCGAGCTTTCCGCCCACTTTAGCTACTCTCTTTTTATCCTTACCTTCACCCTTGAAGCCTACTCTTACAGGCTTACCCTTGTAAAGGTACATTACATTTGAAATATCGATTGGGGCTTCCTTCTCAATAATTCCGCCCTGCTGGTTCTGATAGCTTGGTTTTGAATGCTTGTATACTTTGTTGATACCTTCAACAACAACCTTCTTGTTCTTTGTATCAACTGAAAGAACCTTGCCTTCTTTACCGTTATCCTTACCGGCAATAACCTTAACGAGATCGCCCTTCTTTATCTTAGATGTTGCCATCGTCTAATCCTCCTTAAAGTACCTCAGGTGCAAGGGATATTATCTTCATAAACTTCTTGTCACGAAGCTCTCTTGCAACTGGTCCAAATATACGAGTTCCTCTTGGATTGTTATCATCCTTGATTATAACGGCAGCGTTCTCGTCGAATCTGATGTAGCTTCCATCCTTACGATGTGAACCATGCTTAGTACGAACTACAACAGCCTTTACTACGTCACCCTTCTTAACAACACCACCTGGAGTTGCATCCTTAACTGAAGCAACGATGATGTCACCTATATTGGCATATCTTCTGGTTGATCCGCCAAGTACTCTGATGCAAAGAAGCTCTTTAGCACCTGTATTGTCGGCAACCTTAAGTCTTGTTTCCTGTTGAATCATGATTCCGACCTCCTTACTTAGCTCTCTCGATTATCTCAACAAGTCTCCATCTCTTATCTTTTGAAAGAGGTCTTGTCTCCATAACCTTTACTCTATCGCCCTTTTTGCACTCATTATTTTCATCATGAGCTTTGAGCTTATATGTTCTTTTAACAATCTTGCCATAAAGTGGATGCTTAACATTGTCGACGATTGAAACAACAATTGTTTTATCCATCTTGTCACTTGTAACAAGACCTATACGTGTTTTACGCAGATTTCTTTCTACTGCACTCATTTTTGTTTCTCCTTTCCGACATTAAGCATTCTTCTTCTCAGCCATAACGGTCTGAATACGTGCTATATTTCTTCTTACTTCCTTAATTCTGCTTGTATTTTCAAGCTGGTTTGTAGCATTCTGAAACTTGAGGTTAAACAGTTCTTTTTTTGCAGCTACAAGGTCTACACCAAGCTCATCAACTGATTTAGTCTTAAGCTCATCTAAATAATCTTTAGTCTTCACTACTGCTTACCTCCTTCCAGATCAGCCTTTGAAACAATCTTGCACTTAATTGGAAGCTTGTGAGTTGCAAGACGAAGAGCTTCTCTTGCCTTCTCCTCAGGAACTCCAGCTACTTCAAAAAGTACACGTCCCGGCTTAACTACTGCTACCCAGTACTCTACTGCACCCTTTCCGGAACCCATACGAACTCCGATAGGCTTAGATGTTACAGGCTTATCAGGGAACATATTGATCCAAACTTTACCTTCACGTCTAAGGTGACGATTTATAGCTACACGGGCAGCCTCTATCTGATTTGATTTAATCCAAGCTGGCTGAAGGGCTACGATTCCATAGTCACCATGGAAAAGCTTGTTTCCTCTGGTTGCCTTTCCCTTCATAGAACCACGCTGCTGCTTACGATACTTAACTCTTTTTGGCATTAACATGATTATTTTCTCGCTCCTTCCTTCTCTTTCTTAGCTGGAAGTACTTCACCATGGTATATCCATGTCTTAACACCAACCTTACCATAGGTTGTGTCAGCCTCTGCAAAACCATAGTCGATGTCAGCACGAAGAGTCTGAAGAGGAATTGTTCCCTCACTGTATGACTCTGTTCTTGCCATATCAGCACCGCCAAGTCGTCCGGATACACTTGTCTTGATTCCAAGAACTCCACCCTTCATGGCACGACCCATGCATGATTTCATAGCTCTACGGAAGGATACACGTTCTTCAAGCTGCTTAGCAATATTCTCTGCAACAAGCTGTGCATCTGTATCAGGCTTCTTTATTTCTTTAACATCTATAAGAAGCTTCTTTGCTGTGAGCTTCTGTACATCTGTCTTAAGCTTCTCTATCTCAGCTCCACCCTTACCGATAACAACACCCGGCTTTGCTGTGTAGAGGCTTATCTTAACTCTATCTCTTGTTCTCTCTATATCGATTTTAGAGATGTTTGCATCATAGAGTCTTTTCTTAAGATATTTTCTAATGTTGTAGTCTTCAACAAGATTGTTTGCAAACTCATCATTCTTAGTATCTGCATACCACTTTGAGTTCCAATCCTTGATGACACCAACTCTCAGTCCATGTGGATTAACTTTCTGACCCATTGCTTTCCTCCTATCTTTCGTCAAGCACTACTGTAATGTGGCTTGTTCTCTTCTCGATTCTATAAGCTCTACCCTGTGCTCTTGGGTGAATTCTCTTCATTGTAGGTCCTTTGTTAGCAAAGCACTCTGCAACATAGAGGTTATCAGCCTTGAGACCGTTATTGTTCTCTGCATTTGCTACTGCAGACTGAAGAAGCTTGTAGATAATCTTAGAAGCTTTACGATTGTTATATTTCAGGATAGCAAGGGCTGTGTTAACATCCTTACCTCTTATGGCATCTAATACGAAGCATGCCTTTGTAACTGAAACCCTAGCATAAGAAATCTTTGCTGAAGGTCTTGTATCTTTATTCTCATTTCTCTGTCTTTTGACTTGAGATCTATGTCCTTTTGCCATTTCTCAGCTCCTCCTTATCTGCCCTTCTTCTCATCCTTGCCATGGCCCTTGTAAGTTCTTGTCATTACGAACTCTCCGAGCTTATGACCAACCATATCCTCTGTAACATATACAGGAACATGTTTTCTACCATCGTGTACTGCTATTGTATGGCCTACGAATGAAGGGAAGATAGTTGAACGTCTTGACCATGTTTTAACTACTTCATGGTTACCTGCTTTGTTCAGCTCATCAATCTTCTTTAAGAGACTTGCGTCTGCAAAAGGGCCTTTCTTAAGTGAACGTGCCATTAGTATTCCTCCTTACTTAACATTCTTTCCGGATCTTGTTCTGATGATCATCTTATTAGACCTATTCTTCTTCTTTCTTGTCTTAAGTCCAAGTGCTGGCTTACCCCAAGGAGTAGAAGGACCTGGTCTACCGATAGGTGCTCTACCTTCACCACCACCGTGTGGATGGTCATTAGGGTTCATAACAGATCCACGAACTGTAGGACGAATTCCCATATGGCGCTTACGTCCAGCCTTACCGATATTTACAAGGCTGTGCTCACCATTTCCTACACTACCTATAGTTGCTCTAGACATTATAGGAACGTATCTCATCTCTCCTGAAGGAAGACGAAGTGTTGCATACTTTCCTTCTCTTGCCATAAGCTGAGCTGAATTTCCTGCTGAACGAACAAGCTGTCCGCCCTTTCCAGGAACAAGCTCGATATTATGAATTTCAGTACCTACAGGGATGTAAGCAAGTGGAAGACAATTTCCAATTCTTACTTCTGCCTCAGGACCATTCATAAGAGTATCTCCTACCTTAAGTCCTGCAGGTGCTAAAATATATGTCTTTGTACCATCAGCGTAAACGATAAGAGCTATATTAGCTGTTCTGTTAGGATCGTACTCAATAGTAGTAACCTTAGCAGGGATATTATCCTTATTACGCTTAAAATCTATTATTCTGTATTTCTGTCTGTTTCCGCCGCCATGATGTCTGACTGTAATCTTACCCTGGTTGTTACGACCTGCTGTCTTCTTCTTTGATACAAGAAGTGATTTCTCAGGCTTGTCAGTTGTTATTACATCAAAATCAAGACCGGTCATATTCCTTCTGGAAGGTGTATATGGATTATATACTTTGATTCCCATCTTGTTTCTCCTTTCAAACTATCCTACAGACCTTCAAAAAGCTCTATATCAGCGCTGTCAGCTGTAAGCTGTACATATGCCTTCTTACTCTTTGATGTCTTTCCGTAAACCATTCCACGTCTCTTTGTCTTACCATCCTGATTGATAGTATTGACTTTAGCAACCTTAACGCCATCAAACATCTTCTCAACAGCTTCTTTGATCTGTGACTTGTTTGCGTCAGGATGAACGAGGAATGTATATTTCTTCTCAACCATAGCGTTCATACTCTTCTCAGTAAGAACCGGTTTCTGGATAACGTCATAATATTTTATATCTGCCATTATGCATATACCTCCTCTAAAGCCTTAACTGCATCCTTTGTGATTACAAGTGAATCATGCTTAAGGATGTCATACACGTTGATTGCTGCACGTGCCTCTGTCTTTACATCAGGAATGTTCCTAGCTGAAAGGACTACATTCTTATCAGCATTCTCAGTAACAACAAGTGCCTTATCAGCCTTAAGATTACCAAGGATTGTAACGAAGTTCTTTGTCTTTGGAGCTTCCATAGAAAGCTCATCAACAACTATAAGCTTGTTATCCTGAACCTTAGAAGTAAGCGCTGAGAAAAGAGCAAGTCTTGCTTCTTTTTTGTTGATCTTCTGAGAATAATCTCTTGGCTTTGGTGCGAATACTACACCACCGCCTGTCCACTGTGGAGCTCTGATAGAACCCTGTCTAGCATGACCTGTTCCCTTCTGTCTCCATGGCTTTCTTCCACCACCACTTACTTCTGAACGTGTACGGGCACTCTGTGTTCCCTGACGCTTAGCAGCAAGATGAGCAACTACAGCCTTATGGACTATATTTTCATTTATTTCCACACCGAAAACCTTGTCGCTGAGTTCAATAGTCTCAACTTCTTTTCCGTCGGTGTTAAAAACGGATACTGTTGCCATTTCTTTAATCCTCCTTTACGTAAAATGTGCATTAAGCTCCAGCCTTAACTGACTCTGTCAGTATAACGAGTGACTTCTTAGGTCCTGGAACAGCACCTCTTACAAGAATTATGTCATTCTCGGCATCTATTTTAACAATCTCAAGGTTCTGAATGGTTACCTGCTCAGCTCCCATATGTCCGGCCATCTTCTTACCCTTCATAACACGGCTTGGATCAGAACAAGCACCGTTTGAACCAGCATGACGATGATACTTTGAACCATGTCCTGAAGGACCTGAGTGAAGACCATGTCTCTTGATTCCGCCTGCATATCCCTTACCTTTTGATCTTGCAGTTACATCAACCTTATCACCTTCTGCGAAGATGTCAGCCTTTATAACTGTTTCACCTGCTACATAGTCTGCACAGTTATCAAACTTAAACTCTCTTACAAACTTCTTAGCATCTACGCCGGCTTTCTTAGCATGTCCAACCTCTGCCTTAGTTGCTCCATGTGGATTACGAACAACCTTTTTGCCAGAACCATCCTTTGTTACTATCTTTTCTTTGATTTCTCCGAAGCCTACCTGAACTGCTTCGTAGCCATCGTTCTCAACTGTCTTAACCTGTAATACATCACAAGGTCCTGCAGCAAGAACTGTTACTGGAACGAGCTGTCCCTGGTCATTCCAAACCTGGGTCATTCCAACTTTTTCTGCAAGTATTGCTTTCTTCAATGTTCTTTCCTCCTAATTTGATTTACAGCGGATTCCTTCATATATATTATAGTAGGAATCGTACTAAATAATTTACAGCGGAACACCAGTTTTCCCATAGCTTGCATCAGTGGGGGATGTTCTTACTAAATATACTGCGAACGAACTTTCCTTATTAATAGGAAGTTTTGCAGGAATGTCACAGTCAATTAGGTACTGTATTATTTCATTCTCATGTCTACGTATACTCCGGCTGAGATATCAATCTTACGAAGTACGTCGATTGTCTTCTGGTTTGGAGCAATTACATCGATGAGTCTCTTGTGAGTTCTCTGCTCGAACTGCTCTCTACTATCCTTATACTTATGTACAGCTCTAAGGATTGTTACCTTTTCAACCTTTGTTGGCATTGGAACAGGACCGCTTACCTTAGCTCCTGAACTCTTAACAGCCTCAACTATCTCTTTAGCTGCCTGATCAATAAGTTCATGATCATATGCCTTTAATGTGATTCTCATTACTTGATTAGCCATAAAAAATAGCCGCCTCCTTTTCGCACTTTTTAATAATGCCGAGCAAGTGGTGACTGTACTACTATCCCGGGTGTGTCGCGATTCTCTCAAAAGAAAATCGGATTTACATCCGTCATCTCTGACCTTTGTCAGATGGTATGGTACAGTGACTTGTCGCCAGATTCTGAGATCATGACATTCGCTCCACGATATTACCTGCTCCTGCAGCAGCAACTACCGCTTCCACGCTATCAACGTCACAGCAAGAGATATACTATCACATATAAAT
Source organism: Lachnospiraceae bacterium (assembly GCA_900199595.1). Classification (GTDB taxonomy): domain Bacteria; phylum Bacillota; class Clostridia; order Lachnospirales; family Lachnospiraceae; genus Eubacterium_Q. The sequence continues at coordinate 40,563 of FZRB01000026.1, forward strand.
ATAGAATGCAAGTATTTTTTTACATAAAAAAGATGACACTCTTGAACCTGGTTCAAAAGTGTCATCTTTTTTATATTAAGTTTTATTCTGCCGGTTCCTCTTCTGGTGTTTCAGCGTACTTTTCAAGGATAAGCTCCTGTATCTTCTTCCTTGTGTCGGAATTGATCGGATGTGCTATATCTCTATATTCACCATCTGAAGATTTACGGCTTGGCATTGCAATAAAAAGTCCTTTTTCTCCTTCTATAACCTTTATATCATGGATAACAAATTCGTTATCTATAGTTATAGAAACTACCGCTCTCATCTTCCCTTCTTTTGCAACTCTTCTTACTCTTACATCTGTGATTTCCATATATGCGACCTCCAAAATTATAATTTACAGTGTATATCTAAAGCTCTTCTCAATTACAATCTTTGGATTACCTGCTTCACCTGTATGAACCGTATTAGCCTTAATAGTATCTCTACTTTCTACTATACAGTTTTCGATGTAGCAGTTATCACCGATATGTACATCATTCAGAATGATAGAGTTCTTGATAACACAATTATTTCCTACGTAGACCTTCTTAAACAGGACTGAATTCTCTACCGAGCCGTTAATTATACAACCACTTGCTATAAGTGAATTGGATGTAACTGCCTCGCCATTGAATTTAGCCGGCGGAAGATCCTCTACCTTCGTATACACTCCGGGTGTAGTACGGAAGAAATGATCTCTTACTTCTGACTTTAGAAAATCCATATTGGTTCTGAAGTATGAATCAACTGAACCTATATTTCTCCAATATGAGTCAAGACTGTAAGCATTTATTCTCTTGACATTTTTGTATCGGATGAGAATATCCTTTACAAAGTCTGTTCTTCCTTCTGCGGCACAAGCCTCAAGAAGTTCAATCAGCTGACGACGTCTTACAACATATACTCCTATGGATGCAGTAGATGTCTCTGCAACAAGAGGTTTTTCCTCAAAATCAAGTACTCGTCCGTTGTCACCAACCTTTACTACTCCGAATCTTGAAATATCATCCTCATCTGCTCTGATATCCTTTGTAACAATAGTGATATCAGCATTCTTGGATATATGGTCTTCGAGGACCTTATTATAATCCATCTTATATACTCCATCGCCAGATGCAATTACTACATAAGGCTCATGAGCATCCTTCAAAAATCCGATATTCTGATATAAAGCATCAGCTGTACCCTTATACCAATAGCTGTTTGTAGCTGTTATTGTGGGAGTAAATATATAAAGTCCTCCCTGTTTTCTACCAAAATCCCACCATTTGGATGAATTAAGATGTTCATTAAGGGATCTTGAGTTATACTGGGTATATACAGCAACCTTCTGAATATGTGAATTAGACATATTTGAAAGAGAAAAATCAATAGCTCTGTAACAACCTGCCATCGGCATAGCTGCTGTTGCTCTTTTAGCTGAGAGATCTCCCATTCTGCTGCTGTTTCCACCTGCCAGAATAATTCCAATAGCTCTCATCTTACTCACCTGCCTCTCTTATAATAGAACCGCCACCTGGAAGTACTCCATCAGGATAATCCTCAAGTGTGGTCTCTCCGAGAATAGCAGTGTTCTTTCCAATCTTTACATCATCCGGAACAGTAGAATTCTCTCCAATAGTTACAAGGTCAAATGCGTAAACAGTCGGTTTATAATCATTCTCCGCGGATTCGCCTATACCAAGAACAGCATTCTTTCCTATCTTTACGCCTTCAGCCAGAATAGCCTTATCAACTACGGCTCCATCACCTATTTCAACATTATTCATGATGATAGAATCCTTAACGACAGCTCCTTTACCGATACGAACTGCTGAGCCTATTACAGACTTCTCAACATTTCCATATATCTCAGTACCTTCTCCTATAATACTCTTGGTAACGTTGCTGCCGGGAGCTATATACTGTGGCGGAAGATTATCACTCTTGGTATAAATCCTCCAAAACTCTTCGTAGAGATTGAACTCAGGAATAATATCAACAAGCTCCATATTAGCCTCCCAGTATGAACCGAGAGTTCCAACATCCTTCCAATAGCCCTTATAATCATAAGCGACTATCTTCTTTCCGTTCTCATGACAAGACGGAATAACATGCTTACCAAAATCACATGAAGGAACGTCCTTCATCTCAATCAGTTTCTCCTTCAGAAGACTCCAGTTGAAGATATAGATACCCATTGAAGCTTTATTGCTTCTTGGGTGCTCCGGTTTCTCCTCGAACTCCTGAATAACATTGTTGTCGTCTGTGATTACAACACCGAATCTACTAGCCTCCTCCATAGGAACCTGATAGGTGGCAATCGTAACATCCGCATGAGAGCTCTTGTGGAAATCAAGCATAACTTCATAGTCCATCTTATAGATATGATCTCCGGACAGAATCAGAACATATTCAGGATCATAATATTCCATGAACTCAAGATTCTGATAAATGGCATTAGCCGTTCCGGTATACCATGAAGCATTATCCGAACTCTCATATGGTGGAAGTACCGTAACGCCTCCAAAATTCCTATCTAAATCCCAAGGCATACCAATACCGATATGCTGATTTAATCGAAGAGGCCTGTACTGAGTCAGTACACCAACGGTATCAATTCCAGAGTTGATACAATTACTTAGCGGGAAGTCTATAATCTTATACTTTCCACCGAAAGCAACTGCAGGTTTTGCAAGCTTTGAGGTTAGAACGCCAAGACGTGAGCCCTGACCACCAGCAAGAAGCATTGCGATCATTTCCTTCTTAACCATATTGTCACTCCTTTATGCAAGATCTTGTATTACAAGTCCTCTTAATTATAACACTTTTGGCAGAATTTTGAAACACCTTTTTGGGTATATTTACCCTATTTTTCTTGTTTTTAAAATGCTATTTGTTAATTATACACAACATATAGTGGTATAAAACAAAAATGAGGCTGAATAACACATAATTCAGCCTCATTTTTTTGTTAAAAATCACTACTGTTTATTATTTTCTTCAATTTCTTTCTTAGCTACTTCATCAGGAGCCTGCTCATATCTTGCAAATTCATAAGAGAATGTTCCGCTTCCTCTTGTCATAGAGAAGAGCTTTGTATCATATTCATAAAGTTCCAGATAAGGAATATCTGCAACTACTTCCTGATATCCGCCATCTAAAGGATTCATTCCATAAACTCTTGCACGACGCTTATTCAGATCACCCATGATATCACCGGCATACTGTCCGTCAGCTACAACCTTGAGCGATGCTATAGGTTCAAGAAGAACAGGTCTTGCATCCATAAATCCATTTACGAACGCCTGCTTTGTAGCAACCTTGAATGCAAGCTCGGAAGAATCAACCGGATGGTAGCTACCATCATAGAGCACAACCTTTACTCCGGTTACCGGATACTTAGCAAGCGGTCCGCTCTTAACAGCCTCATCAACACCCTTCTCAACAGCAGGGAAGTAATTCTTCGGAACCGCTCCACCAACTACTGTCTGCTCAAAGATATAAGGTGTTTCCATATCTCCGGACGGCTCAACAGTGATCTTTACATGACCATACTGTCCATGTCCACCGGACTGTTTCTTATACTTATACTCAGTATCAGCCTTCTTTGTAATAGTTTCCTTAAAGGCGATTCTAGGTCTCATAAGCTCTATATCTACTTTATATTTTGTTGAAAGAACGCTCTGAACAACATCGAGATGCTGAGCACTTATTCCATACAGAAGTGTCTGTCCATTATCTCCATCATTAACAGTCTTAAGTGTCAGATCTTCCATAAGCATCTTAGCAAGTGCCTGGGATATCTTATCCTCATCACCCTTGTTTTTTGCAGCATATCTTCTGTAAACGTAAGGCTTAGAGATATTTGCACGGATATATGTTATAGGATTCTTCTTTGTGGAAAGTGTATCTGTTGTCTGACTTTCCGAAAGCTTAGCCAGCGCACCGATATCTCCCGCATGAAGTTCCTTAACTTCTTCAACTTTATTTCCACAAATGGTATAAAGTTTTCCGAGTCTTTCTTCTATTCCACGATGATAATTGTAAAGAACATCATCCGGCTTAAGAACTCCGGAGTTAACCTTTATCAGTGAATACTTACCGATATACGGATCGGATATAGTCTTGAAAATGTATGCTGACTTCGGCTTAGCGAAGTTATAATCAGCCTGGAATACTTCATTGCTTGTAGTATCGATTCCGGCACATTTGCATCTGTCCGGTCCAGGGAAGTACTTGATGATATCAGCCATCAGAGTATACATACCTCTTGCAAGAGTATTTGATCCCATAAGAACTGGAACAACTGAACCGTCACATACACCTACATGGAGAGCCTGTCTGATCTCATCCTCTGAGAACTCATCTCCCTCGAAATAACGATCCATGTATTCTTCACTTGTCTCTGCAACTGCTTCAAGAAGAGCATCTCTGCAGATAGCAAGATTATCCTGGGAATAATCAGGCACATCAAACTTATCCACTGTACCCTTATCATTCCATCTCTTAGCCTTCTGCTGAATTACATTAACATATCCTACGAACTGTTCATTCTCGCGGATTGGAAGATGGAAAGGAGCTATCTTCTTGCCATACATTTCCTGTAATTCCTGAACTATTTCTCTATAGGAAGCTTTGTCATCATCCATGTCAGTTACGAAGAACATTCTCGGAAGATTCCTCTTCTCGCACATTTCCCATGCACGCTTCGTACCAACTTCTACTCCTGCCTTACCTGAAATAACGATAATTGCAGCGTCAGCAACTGATATAGCCTCTTCTGCCTCACCTATAAAATCATAAAAACCAGGAGTATCAAGGATATTAACTTTATATCCATCCCACTCTATAGGGACTACAGTTGTTTTGATTGAAATTTTTCTCTTGATTTCTTCCTTATCAAAATCGCTCAGAGTATTTCCTGCATCAACCGACCCCATTCGATTTGTCATACCTGCCAGATATACCAGCGCCTCAACCAGAGAAGTCTTTCCACTCCCCCCATGTCCTAAAAGGGCAACGTTTCGGATTTTGTCCGTAGTAAATACGTTCATGTAACCACCTCCATATATTTTTGTCTTACCCCGTAAGTCGTTACTGAGAACAGTAACATCGCTTTCCATTGTATCATGAATTCATTCATATGTATAGTTATATATCTTCATATGTATCTAAAAAATTATGCCTTTTCCCCTTCTGTTTATACCCGATAACCGTATCCAGATTTACATTTTCCATACTCCTGAATATATTGGCCTCTACAAAAGGATTTTCCTTCTTAAGTTCAGCGATCAGCTTTTTAGTTTCCAGTCTTTTAGAGGAAGTAGTTCCGTCTTCATGACAGGTAGTACATGTCTCTGTAAAATGACAGGCACACTGCAGAAAATGTAACTCATTATAATCTCTCCAGGCACAGATATCGCTTTCCCTTACCAGATAAAGCGGTCTGATAAGCTCCATCCCCTCAAAGTTCGTACTGTGAAGCTTCGGCATCATAGTCTGTACCTGAGCCCCATAAAGCATACCCATCAGAATAGTCTCTATAACATCGTCAAAGTGATGTCCAAGGGCAATCTTATTACATCCCAGCTCCTTCGCCTTGCTGTACAGGTACCCACGACGCATCCTTGCACATAGATAGCAGGGACTCTTCTCGATTGTATCTACAGCATCAAATATATCACTTTCAAATATAGTAATCGGTATTCCAAGAGCTTTTGCATTACTTTCTATTAATGCTCTGTTTTCCTTATTGTATCCGGGATCCATCACGAGAAATGTAAGCTCAAAATTCACCTTTTTATGCTTCTGTATCTCCTGAAAAAGCTTTGCCATAAGCATGGAATCCTTTCCCCCGGATATACATACCGCTATATGATCACCTTCATTGATCAGCTGATAATTCTTGCAGGCTCTTGCAAAGGGAGAAAACAGTTTTTTGTGAAATCTCTTTCTTATACTCTCCTCTGCCTTTTTCTTTTTTTCCTCTAAGTCAGTCTCTTTTGTCAGGCCTGACCTGATATAACCTATGTAACCATCCTTTAGACTATAGCAGTCTCTGTCAGATAAGCAGCTGTAATCTTCCAGTTCTCTCGATCTACGCCCAATCTCACAATAAAGCACCAGTTTTTTATCCTTTGGTATAGCTTCTATTTTTTTATTAATCACATCCTCAGGATCATCAAAGCAGATATTTACCGCCCCAGGCATCATGCCATATAGTATAAGCCCTTCATCGCGTATATCTATAAGCGAATACGTGTCCTTTGGCATCTTATATAATTCTTCAAGTGTTATTTCTTCCATTAGTTATTCCTTTATGTAATACGGTCGAACATATATCTATACTCTGTTTACTCCGGATCGACTTTCAAATAATTCTCATACTCTGTCTCCGGCACAGGCTTGCTGTAGTAGTATCCCTGAATCACTTCACAGCCCAGCTCCCGCAGTCTGTCTACCTGGGCCTTGCTCTCAGCGCCCTCTGCCAGTGTCACAAACCCAAGTTCTTTTGCCAGGATAATGATATGTCGAAGCACTGTGATATCTTCTTCTCTCTCACCGTCTGTCGATACAGGATCCACAAAACTTTTATCGATCTTCAGTGTATCGATAGGCATCCGAGTCAGCAGGGACAGCGATGAATATCCTGTTCCGAAATCATCCATGGAAATCTTAAACCCCTTTCCCCTGAGCTGTCCCAGAATACCGAGCATATAATCTGTATTATCATAAGTCGCGCTTTCCGTAAGTTCAAAATCGATCAGGTGATGAGGAATACCGTTCTCATCTACTATCTGCTCCAGATGTGTGATCAAATCCTTTTCATAGAGCCGCTCCCTCGACAGATTCACAGAAACCGGATACAGAGGTTTTCCAGCCTCTTTCCAACGTGCAAGTGCCTGGCATACTTTCCTCAGCACCACATCATCAATCTCACCAATGGAACCATCCCTTTCAAAAAACGGAATGAATTTTGAAGGCGGCAGAAATTCCCGTTTTTTATAATTCCAGCGGATCAGTGCCTCCGCTCCCTTTACCTTTTCTGTCAGAATATCAAACTTCGGCTGGAAATAAACTACAAACTCATCTTCCTTTATAGCCGTTTCCACATATCCCTTGATATAGTTGCCCCAGGAAACATCATCATGCATCTGATCAGTATAAACCGTGATCTGTGTCCCGGCCCGGCCGGTTCCCAACGCCTGCGCCATCTTACCGGCATCGGCCACTCTGTTTCCCGCCAGCATAGATCGCTGCATAGGCACAACACCGCAGCGATAGTATATTTTGTAATTTTCATCTTCTTCCAGGTGGGAAAGCTCCTCAAAAAAATGTTCCAATGTCTGAATCATCTCATCTTCAGGCATATCTTTTATGATCATTGCAAAATTGTCATTATGACATCTGGCACTGGCATAGACAAAATCCGCCTGCTTCATGGCATCGACCACATTGCAAAGAACCTTATTGGCCGCAATATGACCGAAGGTTTCATTAATCACGCGGAACTGCTTGATATCAAAATGTACAAAAGCATAATCAGTAATCCCAGCATTCATAGGCATTTCCAAAAAGCCTACCAGGTGATTCCAGGTATAATGCCCGGTAATAAAATCCGTGTATGCAGCTTTATATAAATACTGCTTGTCAAAACAATCCACATCATCCCGTATAATATAACTGGCTCTATCGCTGTACACCTTTGCTTCATAAAGGATACGGATTTTTTTATAGCTGGTAAATACGGAAACCACGGAAGGCTCATCCATGATATTCAGATCCGTATAGACTCTGTGAGCATCGTCATCCTGAGCAATTTTTCTAAAGAGCTCATCAATAAACGTCCGATCCGCTTCTATTTCCTCATCGAGTTCTATGGAATAGAAAAAAGAACCCTCCAGAATAACAGAAGAAAGGTCAGCAGGATAGTTAACCCTCTCATCTTCCATCCTGTATTCAATCCCGATAACCTCTTTTTCAAGGTCCTTAACATAGAAAATGCCGGGAAGATCATAAGTACCAAACGCTCCTGTGTGAGCGGCAATCTTCTCTGGTATTACGCCCTGATAGAAGTCATCAATCTGATCCATTGATGCCTCCTGATAAAAGAGTATTCGTTTCGGTTTATAGAGCTGATTTAACTTATTAATAAACATACGCCGCTCCTTTCATGTACCACGTTATTGTATCATTTCACTCAGATACTCAACTAGACTGATTTATTATTTATTCATATGAAGCATCATATGCACTCCCCGATATCCGATTTTTTCGTAAAATACATTTCCTCCGCCTGTAAGGATTTCAGCGCCGAGTCCACGCATAACCTCATCATGTCGTGACAGCGCAGCCGCTGCAAGCCCTTTATGCTGATGTGAAGGAACTGTACATAGAGGTTCCATATATGCCAGTTTATTCTCCTGAACCCACCACATTCCCGAGAAACATACATACTCTTCATTTTCATCAGCTATAATAACGGTGTAATCGTATGTTGCATGAGGTGAAGGTGCCAACGTTGCACAGAGCACATTCTGATACAGTTCATGCGGACTGAGTCCTCCATTTTTCGTCGGAACATCCCAATCTTTGAATTCTCCAAAATCCTCACTGTTGAAACCATCCCAGAGACATTTTGCGCACTTTAAAGGATCGGATTTCTTTGATTCAACAAAATGATATCCTTCCGGAAGCGGATAGTCGAGTTTCCCTTCCCTAAGATCAAATATCCTGTCCGGCTCTTCATATTCTACATGATATCCTCGCTTCTTGGCTTCATTAATAAGCGCTGTCTGACCACTAGATAAAACCAGTTCTCTTGGTTCCTCAAATGCCGGATACGCAGTCTCTGCATATTCAATCATCTCACCGGCAAGAAACTCATATCCGGGTCTTAATACAAAATATGTTGAAGTAACCGGATTTTCATAAAAAACAAATGCCACCGGAAGATCACCATCCAGCCAAAATCGATTTAATCTCAGATAGTCCTTATCCAGCCAGGAGCTAATGATCGCATACTCAAAAAAAGGAGCAGCCGGCCCATTTGTTTCTTCATGATTATAAACATCCGTCATAAGTTTCCATGCAAGTCCTATATCTGTCAGTATTTGAAACTGTTTTGTTTTAATGTCCATATGTTTTGTTCCCTTTTTATATTAGTTCTTTGTTTCTATCACCACTTTAGTGTGTCCTTTCTTCCCCGGACACTTCATATGCAGTGTATTCATGATCAAATTCATATCCAAGTTTTTCAGCCAGCCGTTGAATAAGTTTAATACTTTTTCAGTATCTTTTAATTCGTAAATCATTTTATCATTCCTAAATATTCTAAAATCCCATAATCTGTTCTAATCCGGACTCCGTCTGATCTACTCCCGGATTTTTATTTGTCATCACAACAGAAATCTCTCCCGTTACAAAATTCATTTTCATCATACATTGGCCATTTTCTCCCCAGCCTTGCGTAACCAACGTGTCATCGCCTCGTAGAAACACCCCAAGTCCTACCCATGAAAAGTTATGAGTTGACCTAGTCATTTCCTGTGCTGATTCTCTGCACAAAATAGAGCTTCTGCCATTTACTGCCTCAATAAATTCCTTTGCGATTTTCATCAGTTCCCAAGGTGTGCTCCATAATCCCGAAGCCGCAAGATCAGGAATCAGAGGATACTTTCCCGGAATCACTATATCTTCATCATCATATCCGGTGGCCATATTTCGATCACGCTCCCGAAGTTCAGGATTCTGAAGAGAAGCAAAGAATGTATTCTCTAGATGAAGTGGCTCAAAAACATTTTTTCTAACCACTTCTTCAAAGCTACACCGTGTAATCTCCTGAATCATCAACTGCAACACACAGTATCCAGCATCACTGTATTCAAATTCCGAACCAGGACGCATTTCCGACATAGCCCGACGATTATTATATGAAGTTTTGCCCTCCAGAATATCCAACAAACTAATAACTGAATCACTGCGTCTAAGTCCGTAAAACGAATCTTCCCCATCGATGATTCCCGCGGTATGACTAAGAATCGATCTTATTGTCGCATTGCTTTCTTTCCCATCCGATGTAAGCAGTTTCCACTGAGAAAGATAAAGGTTAACAGGTTCATCAATATTCACCAGATTCTGTTCCTGAAGCTTCATCACAGTTAGTGCCGTAATAAACTTTGATATCGAGCAGGCCGGAAAAACCGTATTTCCATCCACCCTAATATCATTTTCTTTATCAGCAACACCACTGAATTTTAAGATTTCTCTTCCTGCTGCATCCCTGTAAGCGCAGCTTATCCCCGGAAACCGTTCATATATCTGCCTTTCGGAGCCGAGATTTATATACTCCCGAAGCGCCAGGTATTCCCTCTGATAAGAACCTCTTTTTTCTTCGCTTTCCTCTGCATATGCTTCATGCTTTGAAAAAATATCGATTGCTTCCGACAAAGAAATCCATTCAGGCTGTACTCCACGACGTTTTTCTGCATCGGTAAGTTTCATCTGCCCCTTACCTGTCACTTCACAAATAAAGAAATACCCCGTATAGCGATATTCCTCGTAATATTCATTCATAACAAGGAACTGTCTGAGTGGACGGACAATCAATCCTGTCTCCTCTTCCACCTCACGAATCACGCAGGCTTCAGGATTCTCACCTTCTTCCAATCCACCTCCAGGTATGAGCCACCAGCCGGATTGAAGTTCATGTGTGAGAAGAATTTTTCCATCATTTACAATGATTGCACGACTACCATCTCGTGTTTTTGTATAAGTTTCAAACCGGTTTGCACCCAATATTTCTATAGTATTCATGTTATTATCCTTTTTAGTTTTGTTCTTCAAGCACAAAACCTTTTGTCATATACTCTTTCAGAACCTTTGTAGCCCAAATACGAAACTGTGTTGCCTTCTTGGAGTTAACACGATATCCAACTGAAATAATGGCATCGAGATTATAAAACATTGTCTCTTTGTCCTGCGTTTTCCCCTGAATCGCACCGTGTGGACTGGTTGTTGCAATTTTTGCAATAACCACTTTTTCATCCAGCTCTCCGCTTTCAAATATTTTCTTCAGATGCCTGCTGATGCCAGATTTATCAACTCCAAACAACTCTGCCATGGCTTTTTGTGTAATCCACAAACTATCATTCATTATATAAGCATCTACAGAAACATCCCCTCATCTGAATGGTATAGAACCATCTCCATCTGCTTATCAAAACTTTTCATAATTTATCTAACAAATTATTTTTCTCTGAATCCCGCATAAGGAATCGATTCGATAAGGCTCTGCGCAGCATCCTCGATATCTTCATAATCAAGTTCTTCGCCCTCACGGATAGCACACTCAAACTCATCCACGATATTTTCGATATGCACCATATCGATAAACAACGGCAGCTTTTCAAGCATCTCATCAGAAATATCCGTTTCTGTTTTGTATCCCTGTAATTGAAGTTCGAAGCACTGCTGCCTCAATGCAAATCTCTTGGCCGGGTCATTTTCCTGCCATGTCCAGCCTTCATTATGGAGCCATAAATTGGCAAGATCAAACATATACCAGCAATTCATGCAGTTATCAAAATCGAATACTGTAATCGCTCCCGTATCCATGTCGATATGATAGTTACCATCGCTATAATCAAAGTGAACCAGACCATAGCAGTCTTTGTCCTTCGGGAGTTCATGGAATTCGTCCAAACGTTTGGCAATAGCCATCTTCAGTCCACCATATTCGTCCGAAATCAGCTGGTTCAGATATGTCATGTTGTACTTGTCAAAATAGTCCTGACGAGAATGAGCAGGTTCATATTCTTTGGACAATCTATGTATTAAGCCCAGGGCTTTACCGGTGTTATAGAAGTATTCATCCAGAGATGCACCTTCCCGGTAACGGTATCCATTATCCGCCAGCAGCATTCCCTTAGCATAGGCAAACAAGCTGACATATATTGCCTTGTCATCTGCCTCAACTTTTTCTACCAGCTTGCCATTAACTGACGGAATAACATCCGCTACAGGCGCACCGTTCTCTGCCAGATAACGGACAAACTCTGTTTCGGCAAGATAATCGTTCTCGTTTCGGTCGTCAAGATCAGAAATACGAAGAATATACTGATTTTCCCCGTTTCTGCTGACAATAACTATCCGGTTCCTTCCACCTTCATGGCCGGACACCGGAGTAAATGTATAGTCTTCAATATTATAAATTGATTTTACCTGTTCTAAAATATTATTCAATCAGTCACCTCTTTTCCATCTGTCATAGTTATCTTCATTTATTTATCTTTCTGTTTTACGTCCCTGAATAATCATAGAAAGTGGAAATCCGCTGTGATCAAGTGAACTGAAACCACCACTTAGATCGTAATCGTATTCCTTCAGATCGGTCACAACAATTCCGTTGTTACACATTCCCGAAATAATTTCCGACAGCGGATGTGTATAGTCCGTAAAGGTTTTTGACCTATAGCTTTTCTGCGTCATGTAATATATTCCATCATTACCAGTCCATTCATGTTCAAAATAGGAATAATGACACGCCGTTCTGTAATTTGGATTAAACAGTTCTTCTCCTTCTGTAGCAAGCATATTTGTGAATGGATGCTGTTCATTGATTACTATGACAGCTCCCGGCTTCATACATTTTGCAACAACCTCGAAAAAGCGGTTCAGATCATCAAACCAGCAGAGTGCACCAATAGTGATAAGAGCCACATCCAGCTGTTCTCTGTAGCGGTCATCAATATCATAAATATTTGCAGCCTCAAATACACAGGGCAGTTGCAGTTCCTTCGCTTTTTCATTGGCAAACGCCACCTGATTTTCAGCAATGTCAAAGCCTATGCCTTTCTTAGCCTTTCCACTTTTCACCAGTGAAAGCAGTTCCCTTCCGTTATTGCAGCAGAACTGACCAATTACTGCATCTTCTGTATTTATCTTTTTCAGTACATCTTTAGTTTCTTCGTTGAAGAATGGATAATCTTCATTTTGTACACGAGCTGTTATATCAGCGCCCCATGAAGCATCCCTTTTATCAAAAGCTTCTTCCCAAGCTTCTTTATTTCCTTCTATATACTTATCCATATTTCTATCTCCTTAAATGTTGATAGTAAAATTATATGGTAAACGATGGGGATGGTAAATATACTAGTAATATAATTATTTTTTAAAGACGGTTCTTTATGCGCAGCATAGCTTCTATGTGCATGATCCAGTGGCGGGAAAACGGCATCTGAATGAGTCCTTTTACATCTTTTCCGCACCAGTAATCAATCAGCCAGAAAGCATTTTCATCAATACTGACACATTTGCTTTCTATCAATTTTTGCCTGGTATCTTCACCAAACTTTCTTTTCAGATCTTTGTACTGTAATTGTAAAAGTATCTTATCACTTGATTCTTTTACGGCCTTTGCATAAAGATAGAGTTCCTGCACATTCAGCTTCTTTGAAAACTCAGCTATATCATCGCCTTCAAGTTCATTCCCGGTAGTGATGATGGGGGATGCAGTCTTTTCAAGAAACTTTTCACGAAAAAGAATCTGTTCATCCTCTGCAATCATCTCATGAGCTACGATGTCTTCTATCCTGAAGATATGCCAAACGGAATATGCAAGGGTTTTGCTATGATATCCCTCAGCTCCCGCAAACGGCAATTGATAAAATGCATCCTCTGGATAACCTTCTACTATCCATGTTATTTGCTGAAACAATTCTTCCCTGAATTCAATCAGTTTCTTAATGGCTTCGCCAAAAGTAGCTTCTTTTGACAATAGTTTCTGTATTTCTTTATTCTTCTCCGACCATTCCTTATTCATTCAAATCCCCCTATGTATCTACACTAATCTGGACATAATCCATCGCATTTTAATCTTTAAAATATACATCTGAAATAGGCAATCTTTCCGTGTACCACGTTTTGATATCGTGAATAATAACAGTATTTGAATTTTCTATAAATATTGCTTCGTCATATTCCATCCTTCGGGCATATTCAATATCATCTTGTTCTTTTTCAGAAATAATATCAACTTCCCCATAACCATGCGCAAGATAGTTGTCACACAGTTTTACTGCAACATCAATATTCTCTGGCTTGTAATAAATCAAAATCTTTTTCATATACTCACACTAATTTATATAACCGAAAAACAATATTTTTATTTCTTCGATAGCAAAACGACCGTCTCGACAGTAGTTTCGTTGATTAACCACTTTCCTCTCATTTCTCGAAATTATCATACACTTCCTCGCGAATCTTCCTCATTCTCGACCACACATTATCCCCGTAATTACTGAGCATGACTGTGATCATTCCGTTATCAGGATTGTATTCGGAGATCGCACTCACTCCATCGTCGACTCCCTGCATATACACATAGTCCTGCCCGTCCGGATTGTCGATAATCCATACTCCGTAGCCGTAATACCCCTCTTCCGGATCCTTCCCGTCACCGCTTTGTTTGGAAAACATCTCCGATACCATTTTCTCAGAAAGCAACTCATGTCTGATCAGGGCGTTCCAGAATTTCACGATATCCCCTACTGTCACAAATGCCCCTCCGTCACCGGTGCCCTTGGCACCAACAGAATAAATATTTGTGCGGTAGTCTTGTGTATCCGGACAATAGATATAGCTGTTTGCGCATCTTGCAGGCAGCTTATCAAATGCGAAATATCCTGTAGAATCCATCCCGCATGGATCAAAGACATTTCTTTTCAGATATATGTCGAAATCCAGCCCCGTGATCTTTTCTATGATCATAGCGAGCAGTACATACCCGGAATTATTATATTGAAATTTCTCACCCCTGGGATACATCATGGGTTTCTCTATAAACAGCGGGAGCATGTCCTTATTATGTCTTATCCTGTAATTAGGATAATCTGTCCAAAGCGCCTCGTAATCATCCATGACTGACTCATCGAAATAATCCGGAACGCCGGAAGTGTGGTTCAAAAGCTGCTTCACTGTGACACCCTGATCAATGCTTTTCAGATCGATATCAAGGATAGCTCCAAGAGTATCTTCAAATCTCAGTTTCCCTGCTTCGATCAGCTGAAGGATCCCCACGGCAACAAATGTCTTACTCATGGATGCAGTTGCAAATCTGGTGCTAAGCGTATTCGGTATCTCATTCGCCATATCGGAAAATCCGCCGCTGTAACTCAAAATCACTTCGTCATTGTAAACGATATATGCATTTCCTCTGAAATCCTTGTCCATTTCCACTTTCATAACAAACCTCTTTCTCCGGACTATTTGTGGATTGTTTCAATCCGATTACTTACTCATCCTGTTTCTTCTCAGAATCCTTGATCCTATAGTAATCCTCAGCATCAATCGTAATCTCGATATGATCCTTCGCCGATCTCAGCCTCTCAAACAAACAACAGACCTCGACGTTCTGACGCGTGGGCAAGAATTTTTCAATATGAATCAATCAAACATTTTCTGGCCAAGAATAAAATCTATGATATCTACATGTTTTATTCCATTTCTTTTTTGTATCAGATCTCTTCGTGTAACCAGATATTTCGGATAGCCGTCTGCTATGTTTTCAAGAGGCCTGTACTCTCTGTCTTCTGTATTTTTGCTATCCATGATCGTTAAGGCTACTTGTACATAAGCATATTCATTCTGTATGCTGCGCAGTACAAAATCACATTCCAAGTTACCAATCCTTCCGACGCTCACCTTATATCCCATTGACCTTGCATATTGATAAACCACGTTTTCAAGCACCGGCCCATAATTTATCCTGTTATCAGTGTTGGTCGAAAAGTAAATACTAAGATCAGCCAGATAATACTTCTTTTCATTCTTCATAGAACGTCTGGATTTCATGTCAAAGCGGGTACATTCACTGATGATCTTGGCATCACACAGCGCCTGTATATATCTGGTAATCGTAGGACGAGTAATCGCTATCCCTGTTTTCTTAAGATCATCGCATATGTTACTAATGCTGACAGTTGAACCAAAATTATTTATCACATAATTTCTTACAATATTGAAAGCCTCAACATTCTTGATCTTAACCCGCCCTTTTATGTCCTTATTGAATATGTCGTCAAGAACTGTTTTTACATACAACTGCTTATCATACAGTTCATCATAAAATAGTGCTTTAGGGAAACCACCGCCAATCAGATATGAGTCAAATTCTCTTAGAATATCTGTGTCGATCATCTTTCCATAAAATGCCTTCATTGCTTCATACTCATCAAACCCAAGAGTCTGAATCTCAAATTCTAAATATCGTCCGGTAAGTTTGGTCGCCAATTCGCCGCTCAACAGGTAAGAGTTAGATCCTGTGATGAAAATAGAATAATCCTCTTCCAGTCTAAGCGCTTCCAATACCGGCTCAAAGCCTTCAACGTTCTGTATCTCATCGATAAAAACATACTTAATTCCCTCGGAGTGTTCACCACCAAACAGTAATTCTTCCAATGCTTCCGGAGTTTTAATGTTTTTATAGCCGTATTTGTCAAGGTTATAAAAGAATATATTATTTTTACTCACGCCGCTTTCCATCAATTCTTCTGCAACAGTTTGCAGCAGACTCGACTTCCCTGAACGTCGTATTCCTGTTATAACCTTGATTATGTCAGTATCATGTAAAAAAGGTCTTATTCGTGATATATACTTTTCTCGCCTAAACAGTTTCATATAAAAATCACCTCACGTATATTATACGAGAGGTGATTGGAATATGCAAGTTATTGCAACATTTTTGCACATTTTTGAATTATTGTATTGTTAACAGGTCTTTTTCTATGTGTGATTTCTGTACAATGTCATCAATTCGAATCCCTGGCTGCGGTAAAAAGAAATTGCTCGGGCATTACAGGATTGCGTCTCCAAAATGATGGCTCGTCTGTTCTGAAGCTTGGCTTGTTCTTTTGCAAGATTCATAAGTGCGGTTCCGATTCCCCGCCTGTGAAGTTCATCCGAAACCCACAGCTCCGTCACCATCAATCGGAGTATCAAACTTTTTCTTTACCATTTTCACTGAAAAAGAATCCGTGCTCTCCGTCTTTTCAAGATCAAAGTATTCTTCCGTGGTGTATCTCATCATAATAGGAGTTCCCTTCCATTCTGACTTGGGTAAGGGAATTATTTTGTATTCATTCATTGCTCTTTGCATCCTTTATTCTGTAATAATCTTCCGCATCTATTCTGATCTGAACAAAATCCTTTGCCTTGGCAAATTTGTTGTTCAAAAGCACTACCGTCTCGACGATATTTGACAGACCATACCACATGGTAATTAATGTTACAGACCGAAGTTCTGTAATGTATTAGATTATTTTTCATACACATAGTATAACATATCTTCCAAATACATGTTTGAATATGATTTGAACAACATCCTTTCTATGCTTATTTATTCACGTGTTCTTGCACCTGGAACAAAAAGATCATCTCTTTCTCATCCATCAAAGATAAACAAGAAGAACGCAAACGATCCTAAGAGATTTGTATCACAAAATAATTCAACAAAAGATGGAGAAGTTGCAGATAAAACCGTAACATTTTTAAATGAAAATCAGATTGAAAACGAAGCTATGTATGATGGCTTTTATGCTGTATGTACAAATCTAGAAGATGATGCATCAACAATAATCAAAGTAAATAAGAGACGTTGGGAAATCGAAGAATGCTTCAGGATAATGAAAAGTGAATTCAAAGCCCGTCCAGCATATTTAAGCAGGAAAGATAGAATAACATCACATTTCATGACTTGTTTTATAGCTTTAATTGTTTATAGGATTCTAGAGAAAAAATTAGATGAGAAATATACCTGTGATGAAATAATAGATACATTAAAACACATGGATATGCTGATCAGTCCTGGAGTTGTCTACATACCTGCATACACTAGGACAGATTTAACCGATAGTTTACATGAAACATTCAACTTCAGAACAGACTATCAAATCATATCCCAAAGAAACATGAAAAAAATTTGCACAAAGACAAAAAAGTAAAAATATAGCCACAATTTCATCCAAAAAGAAACCCCTTCAACAGCACTAAAATAGCCGTTTTAGGGGTTTTTACTCTTCTATAACTGTCAAAGACGAGAGTTTACCATCTTTTGAAGCTTTTTTCTATAATAAATGGCAGATTCGCCGGCATCCTTATGGACACCGGCGAACCCTTATAATATCATTTAACTGTAACCCTTACTTTCTTCATAAGACCATTGATAGAGTATACATAAATAACACATGTTCCTTTACTAACACCTTTGATAGTACCGTTCTTGCTTACGGTTGCAATGCCGGTGTTTGATGATTTGTAGCGAAGCTTAGCTCCGTGACTCTTATCAATGTGCTTCTTGTTCTTTTTGGCAAGGGTTACACTTGCCTTAATCTTGGCAGTCTTGCCAACCCTGACAGTGAACCTGTTCTTCTTAATAGTAAGTTTCTTAACATTGCAGTACTTAGGGTTCGTAACTCCAACTATATGAGCTACGATACTCTTAGCGAGTACGACCTTCTTACCATTAATAATCTTATATGGCATTACATATACACGGAAAATCTTATTAGTCAAAATCTTCTTACCATCAATCTTGGTTATAGTAATCTTTGTAATTGTATTCTTCTTGATGGTCTTTGCAGGCTTAGTTGCCTTCTTGCCGCAGTAACTTACATATACATCGTAACCGTCTGCCGATGTTGACCTCTTCCATTTAACAGCAATCTTACTGCCTTTCTGGGTTACTGTTACCTGTTCATTCATAGCTGCCTGAGCTTCTCTCTTATCTATTTCAAGTTGCTTAGCAGCCATATCCTTTGTTTCTGCTGCTGCAAGAGCCGCCTCTGCAGCTACCAGCTTCTTAAGGGTTTCTGCTGATACCTTATTCTTCTGGTCTGCTGTAAGTGCATCATATGCTGTTCTCGCCGTCTTTACAGCCCCTGCATCCTTTACCTCCACATTAGCCGGAAGTGCATTTACCAAGTCAGTTACTTTCTTAGCAGCCACTGCATCATCTGCCGCTTTCTTTTCTGCCGCATTTCTTGCCGCTTCTTCTTCCGCTGCTTTCTTTGCTGCCTCTTCCTTTGCAGTCTTAAGGTCTGCCTCTGCCTTTTCCAGCTTCTTAACTGTGTCTTCAGGTACAAGCGCCTTCTGCTCTACTGTAAGTGAATCGTATGCTGTTCTCGCCGTCTTTACAGCCCCTGCATCCTTTACCTCCACATTAGCCGGAAGTGCATTTACCAAGTCAGTTACTTTCTTAGCAGCCACTGCATCATCTGCCGCTTTCTTTTCTGCCGCATTTCTTGCCGCTTCTTCTTCCGCTGCTTTCTTTGTTGCCTCTTCCTTTGCAGTCTTAAGGTCTGCCTCTGCCTTTTCCAGCTTCTTAACTGTGTCTTCAGGTACAAGCGCCTTCTGCTCTACTGTAAGTGAATCGTATGCCTTTCTGGCTGCCTTTACTGCTTCCTCATCCTTAATCTGTACATTATCCGGAAGCTCTTCCACAGCCTTTTCAATTGCTTCAACTTCTCTATCTAATATCTCAAAGCTGACCGGCTCACTTACTGCTCCGACATAATTACCTGTCTCAGATATGACTGCCTTCACATAGTAGCTTCCGGCTTTTTCAGGTATCTCCTCTGAGAACACAGCTTCATCAGCACTCTTCGTTGCGCTGTATTCCTCAGCTCCGCAGTACATGAATACCGCAGTATCGGCTCCAAAAGTAGCCTTAGCCTGTGGCTTTGAAGGTTCATCTCCCTTATACCAGTTTTCTATACTTACTGTCACTCTGTTTTCCGTTGCCTGCTCTATAGTAAGATACGCGGATATATAATCAATCACATAATTATTTCCGGCATCCAGGGTTCCCTTTCCTATAGCATAGTTTCCGGCATCTTCACCTTCTTCACGTGTGAGGGCACCTGTTATCTCATTTCCTTCAAGCATATCTCCTGCTGTATATGTAAGTTCAGGATCTGCATCTCCATAAGCTTTGGTCTTGGCATCCGCCGTAACTGTCACATGTGCTTTTTCGATACTGAAATCAGCTGTAGCGACTGTACCCTTGTAATTTTCTGTCTCTTCTATAGTTACTCTTACCGTATAATCTCCGGCATCAATTGGAACTTCCTTCTGATACTCAGAGTCCTCTGCAGTCTTAGCCTTGTATTCGGTAACTGTATCCTCTGCCTCTGCTCCAAAGTCAGCCCTAATCTCAGGCTCTGCAGGTGTTGTACCATATGTCCAGTTATCAAGACTTATTGTAGCACTGTTTGATGCCTGAAGTATAGTTACATCCACATAATCCGGTTGGGTAGCGTAGTAATTCTCGTCACCTTCTACTCTATACCATACGCGGTACTCCCCGACATTCTCACCAGTTATCTTTGAAGAATCCTTTTCCCATCCGGTCTTTGGTGCTATGTCTTTGCCCAGAGCATATTCCATGGCATCATTTCCGGCGATTCCTGCCTCTACAAGTGCCTGAGCTTTTCCGTTATATATAAGTTTTTTAGCCTTTGGCTCTTTTTCAAGAACCTTGTCAGATTTATCTATATAGAATGTCTGGATAACAGTTTCAGGAAGCTTGTAGTTTGCTGCGTCTGCACCCTGTAGTGATACAGCCGTTGCAAAATACTCACCCGCATTTACCGCTTCTCCTTCTACATCTACCTTTGCACTTACACTGTCTTCTCCAACGATATTTACTATATCTGCTGTAGGTACATGTGACTTTTTGTCATATATAACCTTAGTATCACTCCACTTTAGTACTACCATAAGCGGTTCTATCGTAAAGTCACATACTGATTCTGCTGCTTCGTAGTTATCTGTACCTGCTACTACCGCCTTAACCGTGTAGCTTCCTGCCTTGCCGCCTACTACATCTGCATAGCTTCCGTATTCTTCAGAAC
>FZRB01000022.1:0-20620 GCA_900199595.1 Lachnospiraceae bacterium
TGATGTGGTGGTCTTCTTTTGATACCTTTTTCCAACCTGTATTTAATTTTCAATTTTTATAAATTTAGCCTTGACTTTTTATTTGCAGGCTATTAAAATAGTCCGTCAGCTGTTTTTCCATTCCGGCTCTTTCTTCATCAGTAACGCTTCCGAAATCGTCTATCATATATGCTATTCTGAGTCGGATAAGCTCATCGATATCATTTTTTGTTGCTATATCATATTTTATATTCATTTTGTATTCCTTCTTTCTCTCTGAATTATCCATCCTGCTTCTTAGTCTATCAAAAATAGAACAAAGAGTGTCGCTTGCGACACTCTCCGCGCGAAGCGTGATGCCAATGGCAGCTATCTTCATTACGCGCCGAGACGCATCCTTAGCGGAGCGTTTTTATATACTTACATGCTCCAACAGCCACTTGGCTACTCCGTCATCCTCATTACTGTCGATGATTCCTGTTGCTGCAGCCTTTACCTCGTCCACTGCATTTGCTACCGCATAACATTCATCTGACATTTCAAACATGGGAATATCATTTATTGAATCACCAAAGGAGATGATCTTATTACATCCGAACATTTCCTTATATTTTACTATGGCATTATATTTTGAAGCCTTCGCAGGCATGATCTCGCACCAGTACTCAGGACGATATAATTCCTGCATAATTGTGCATCTATATCTTGGATCATTAGAGAAAATGTCGTAGATAGGAATCAGCTCCTTCTTTTCTCCGATACAGGTAAAATAAAACATTTCCCCTTCATAGAGAGAATCATTATTATCCACCGGACGAAATCTTTTATCACCTTTCCTCTGGCTGAGATATCGTCTGACGCCGTCATTTTCAAATTCAGGAATCCAGGATACCTTTTCTATTCCATTTACATAGGAATAAACCATCGGACTGATTCCATGCTCATTCAGCGTCTCCCTGACCTTTTTTCTTTCTTCGTCCGTGAAATCCTCTTTGGAAAGAATTTCTCCAGTAGAAGGAACTATAATAAATGCGCCGTTATAGGCAATAATCGGTATGTTGGTTGAAAGACCTTCGGTTACCTTCGATGCAGAAACCAGCGATCTTGCTGTTGCATAAGTAAACATCATTCCCTTATCCACAAGCTCATTAATAGTTTTAATGCTAAAGGGGTTTATTTTGTCCTGTTTGTTAAGAAGTGTTCCATCTAAATCAGTGACATAAAGAATCTTATCCATGTTTCTCCTTTGATTACATTTTCCAGAATTATTTTTTAATGTACCAGTATGTATATAGTTTTTCATATCCCAGCTTTTTATATAGATTCAGGGCTACATCATTAGTCTCGATCACCTGAAGATATGAATAATCTGCTCCGATATTTTTTGATTCGAAGATAGATGCCCAGCAAAGCTTCTTTCCAAGACCCAGCCCCCGAAGCGACGGATCCACAACCACATTATGCAGAAGGCTGTAACCATCTTCGGTGGCAAGGGATGCTACCGCCGCCACACGACCCTCATAGAAAACCTTTATATAAGACTTATCGATGGATACATTTGCATGAATCTGCCTGCAGAGATCCTGCTGAGTCGAATCGGTCATCCCTTCAAATTCAAAATAGGGTTCGAACCAGCCATCCGGTTCTTTACTGTAGAAGATATCCGGCGTATCAGACATGATGGACTTTACTATATCCTTAATATTATCTGACAAATTGATCAGATAGTCAGCATTATTGAGGGGCAGAATCATAACATCTGTCGGCTGAACCACCGTGTATCCCCGGGTTTCCAGATAATCAGAAAACTTCTTATCTATTTCGGTCAGCTTGAACATGCAGGGCAGACCTCTCTTTGCATACTCATTCTCAGCATAAAAGAGTTTCTCTTCCACTTCACTATTTATCTCTTCAATTGGCGCTCCCATAATCCTTATAGAATTAGCGCGTCCCGTATATCCCTCAGAAAACCTCAGTTCCCAGTCTTTATATTCCTTAATCTCAAGCGCCTTGTGACCATCGGCCGCGATCTTTTCCAAATACCTTATCTTATCAATATCCATATAAATCATCGCTCACTTCCCAAAATGTGACAGTTGAACTTTTGTTTAAGGTGTCATCTTTTTATGACAGATCTGAACCTGGTTCACTGTTATCATATTTGAACACTTTCATCATTTCATTTGTAAGGCTGAGGTTGTTTGGCTGGAGTTCTATATCTTCTCTCCTGACCCACTCCGCATATTTCAGTTCATTTTCATCCATATGGATTTCGCCATCGCCCTGTGCTTCGCAGAAAAATCCAACCAGAATATCCTGTGCCATCCCCCATGGCTGTGACTTGTAATATCTGATATTTTTAACCCTTACGCCGGTTTCTTCCATTACTTCTCTTGCCACGGTTTCTTCAAGAGTTTCTCCTATTTCAGTAAAGCCTGCCACAAGAGCATTATGCGCATAACCTTTTCTGTATCTTGTAAGTAATAATGAGTCTCCTTTAGTAACTCCTACGATGACAGCAGGGTTAATTCTTGGATATATTACATTTCCACACTTAGTACATATGAGAGACCGTTCCTTATCACCATGTTCCAGAAAACTTCCGCATTTCCCGCAGAACCTGTTATCCACATACCATCTCCACAAATGAAATGCCGTGAACGCGGCAAACACCTCCACCATTGAATTTCCGGAAAACTTGTCACGAATCTCTCTGATTGTATAAAATGCAAACTGCTTATCCCTAACATAATGTTCCTGAATCAAAGAATCTTTGTTTCCGTTCTCTTCACTATTTTTCCTGAAATCATCTAAAAGAAAAAACTTATTATCATCTATGGAAAAAAAATAGATAACATTTTTCTCATTTGCATCCGAACCTTTCAAATATCCGATTTTACCGTCTGATTCAGTAACAAGTATTCTCCCATCCTTATCAAAAACCAGCAGATTATCCTCATCTTTTATAGCATAGTCTTTATATTCATTGTTTAATCTGCTTGGATAAATATCCTGTATCATATATTAGTCCTCTTTCTAAAACTTCAGCACCATATTTATATCGTCTGAATATGTCCCATCATCATATTTATTAGCATCAGGAAGTCTGCCGTACTCTACAAATCCAAAACTCTCGTAAAGATGGCGCGCCCTGTCATTATTCGATATAACCGTCAGCTCTGCCTGTTCATAGCCAAGACTCTTTATCTCTTCCAGGAGGGCACTCAGCATGAGTCTTCCTATTCCAAGGCCGGTATATTTCTGAAAAAGAGCAATTCCTATACCTGCTCTATGTTGATATCTTCTGCTTCCGGATATTCTGGTAAATGAACAATTTCCAACAAATTCTTCTATCCTTCTGCCTTCCTCTTCCTTAACAAGAAATCCCATGATCAACATCCCATCAGGTGATTCATTATGGCTTTTTATGAAATCCAGTTCTTCCTCAATCGAAAGTCCTATCTCATCCGGCTCACACATTAGAAATCTGGTCTCACCGGTTACTGTCTTTATATAATCACAAAGCATCTCAGCATCATTTTCTTTGGCACTTCTGAGTAATAACTCATTATCACCTAATACAATCCTTCGTTCTTTATATATCATAACTACTTCCTCTCATTCATTTCCAAAAGATGACAGTTTGAACCTGATTCAAGTGTCATCTTTTTTAGTTAAAAGTTATACATCATGAAATTATCGTTATGTTTGAATCCGTAGGATGTGTACAACTTTACTCCCATATCCGAGGCTGTCACGTGTACTGTTGCACAGCCATAGGATCTGGCTTCTTCCACGACCCGGTGTAGAAGCTCCTTGGCAATTCCCATTCGTCTGTAATCCGGATCTGTAAACATACTGTTCAGGAGTCCTATCCTTCCTGTCGGGCAGGTAAAATAAGGCGGTTTCTCTACAAAAGACATTCCACTTGTTCCAATTATTTTGTCTCCATCAAATGCCAGCCAGGAAACAAATGTACCATCAGCCATATGTCTCTCATAAAAATCTCTTAACGTTGCCTCAAGATTCACACCTTCAGGCGGGGTCTTGCCTTCTGCCGCGTATTCCTCCGTCAGCTGCTTTATCCTTAATCTGATAACCTCTTCTATATCATTTGCCGTAAGTTTTCTATATTCAATCTTCATTTGTTATTCTCCTATAATCCCCTTTATTTTATTTCTACATCGATCAGTTCGTCTGTCTGGGAATATACGAGCTTCAGTGAGAAGTAGTCTTCTCTTTCCTCAAGTAATCTAAAGAATATTTTATCTCCTTCCCAGATTGGCAGATTGTAAACTAACGATTTATCAATCCAAATGAGCTCACCTTCATCACAATCGATCAGCTCACCCTCATATTCATCTGCTGTATATAGATGCATATACTCGACGATTCTTTCTTCAGGCTTAGCTGCGTCTCCATAGATAAATGTAACGATTCCACGAGATTTATATGAAAGCAGTGTTAGTCCAGTCTCTTCTTTAACCTCTCTCATAAGACATTCGTCCGGGCTTTCACCGTATTCAAAATGTCCTCCTACACCGATATATTTGTCCTTATTTATATCCTGCTCTTTCTTAACCCGGTGAAGCATGAGATACTTTCCATCTTTTTCTATATAACATAGCGTCGTAAGTTCAGGTTGTCTTATCATTTTCCACCTCATCAGTCACCTTTTTCTTCAAAATATACTGTATAGCTTTCATCTTTCACATCGTAGAGAGGAATAAGCTTAAAACTTTTAGTCTGACGTTTTGTCCTGTAGTTATTCTGAAGCCAGATAAAAGTATCATAGGTACGTTCAGATACAGCATCAAGAAAATCTTCCGGCCTATCAAAATCACCCTTTATCATATCGATGTCATCTGTAAGCCCCGCAAGTACTATAGGACCATCAACAAATGCAGCCTGATAAGGCATATCAGGAAGTCTCTCGGCACGAAGCTCTGATGGAAAATATATCTTAATTACATCACCGCTTTTTCGTCCCGAAACGCATATATATCCACCTGTCATATCACCGGTTTTTTCTTTTATTATTTCACCATTGATTTCTATCTGTGGAGTCTCCTTTACCCATCCGGGAATCCTGAAGGCAAATGTTATCTCACTAATTCCATTCTCATCCGTCTGTTTTTCATCTCCTTCAGATATCTCGAACTCAAGCTTCCATCTGGATTTTTCCTGACTGCTATGCTCATCAAACAACGTCTGTGCGTCGTAAATCTTCATATCCAGAGACTGTCTGAACTTAATATCAGTTCCGCCAATTCTATCCTCCAAAACAGAAGGAATATACTGATTTATATAAAGCTTCTTTTCCTCATCATCTGCCGAATATATCAGTTCCGGATATCTGGTAGATGACTGGATCATCGTTCCCTGACAGCACCAGAAATCATTTCTTTTTGTAGCCCATTTCTTCCTGGAGCCTGTTGTCAAAGGAAGAAAATAAGTGGGCATACCTGTATCGCTGTTCTGCTGGGCAAGAAACCCGTTATAGATACATTTTTCTATATAATCAGAATACTTTGAATCACCGGTCCAACTAAACAAATACTGTGCAACCCGGACCATATTATAAACGGTGCAGAACTCCTGTCCTCTATCTCCTCTGTACTCTCCAAGCTTCATTGGAGGAATCCAGAATTCTCCGGCATTAGCACCGGTAGTTGCATACATTCCACGACGTGTAACTGCGCAGTCCCAGAAGTCTTCAACCATCTTCTTCCATTCTGAATCTCCGGTTATTTCATACATTTTTGCTGCGCCCTGGAATATCGGGATGCTGGCATTTGTATGATCATCTGTCAGGGCATCCTTACCAGCCCTGATAAGCTTAAAAATCCCCTGACCTTTATAGGTATCTGCCAGAGTTTTATAGCGGTCGTCTTTGGTTACCGAATAAGCGTCTGCCCAGAGTTCCAGCATTCCGGCCTGTTCACCCTTAAAAACAGCTTCCGGTTTTCTCTTTTTCATATCTGAAGTCCACTCAATAAACCAGTCAGCCATTCCTGAAAGAATATCGAGGGCCAGCTCATTTTCTGTATATTTATAAGTATCCAGAAGCCCCATCAGGAGTTTATGAATAGTATACTGAGGTGACCAGATATAACGGTCGGTTGTAAGCACCTCAAAATATTTTTCAGGAATTGGTCCGGCCCATTTGCCTCCATTCAGCTCCTGACATCTTTTCAACTCCGAAATAATATGACGAAGCTTTGCTGCCAGGAATTCGTCTCCGGAATTTGCAACTACAGCTGCAGCTGCCGACATCCAGTGTCCAAGGAAATGTCCTCTAAGCTGACAGGTTGGAGCCTCCCATCCCCAGTGAAGTCCTGAATTCACAGGGTCCTCCATCATCATGAGCCCGGGGATAATTATTCCGGCTTCAAAATAATAATTCTGCAGAAGTGCTGTATCATCGAGCTCCTTCAGATAATCAATATTGACGTCCATTCTTTTTCTGAACAGACCTTCCGTAACCTTTACATTTTTCCCATTAATCTTTCTTATCATTTGTACACCTCATCCACCTGCTTTGCAGTTATCTGTTATATAATTTAGCATAAATGCCATTCTTAGCCAGCAGTTCATCATGAGTTCCTGTTTCTTCGATGCCATTTTCTGTAAGCACAAGTATCTGCTCAGCATTTCGAATGGTTGACAGTCTGTGTGCGATAACAAATGTGGTCCTGTTATGTGCCAGCTTCTCCAGCGACTCCTTAACGATGTTTTCACTTTCGTTATCCAGTGCACTTGTTGCCTCGTCGAAGATAAGTATAGGCGGGTTTTTAAGGAATACTCTGGCAATAGAGATCCTCTGCTTCTGTCCACCCGAAAGCTTGATTCCCCTCTGTCCGATATCTGTCTCATACCCCTTAGGAAGCTCCATAATGAAATCATGTGCATTTGCCAGCTTGGCGGCCTCAATAACTTCCTCTCTTGAAGCCCCCGGCTTTCCATATAATATATTATCATACACTGTTCCGGCAAAAAGGTATACATCCTGCTGAACTATTCCTATATTTTTTCTGAGGCTGGAAAGTGTCACATCCCTGATGTCTTTTCCGTCTATGCTTATGCTGCCCTTTGTAACCTCGTAGAACCTTGGAATGAGGCTGCAGAGTGTTGTCTTTCCACCACCGGACGACCCAACCAGTGCCACATAGGAGCCGGCCTTCACATCCAGATTAATATGCCTCAGAACTCTGTGAGCCGTATCCTTATACTTGAATGATACATCATCGAAAACAATATCTCCTTTTACATCCTCAAGAGGCACTGCATCCGGACTATCCTTTATATCAGGTTCTATGGCCATCATTTCCATGAATCTCTCAAATCCGGAATAACCATTCTGGAACTGTTCTGCGAAATCGATCAGCGTTCTTATAGGATCCGTGAAAACATTGATATAAAGGAGAAATGTAACAAAATCCGCTACAGATACTTTTCCTTTTGTCATTAATACCCCACCAATCATGATGACCATTACATTTATCAGCATCGTAAATGCCGTCATGCCCGAATGGTAGAATCCCATGAAGAAGTAGCTGTTACTCTTTGCACTTAAGAAACCGTCATTACCAACCTTGAATTTCTCATTTTCAATGTCTTCATTTGCGAAAGATTTAACAACTCTTATACCTGACAGATTGTCCTCTATCTCCGTATTTATCTCAGATATCTTGACTCTGTTTTCTCTAAATGCCCTCTTCATCCTTTTATTAAGGAAGAATGCGAAAATAAACATAAACGGCAGCAGAGCAAACGATGCTAATGTAAGATATCCGCTGATACTCGAAAGAATGATAAATGCTCCGATTATCTTAATAAAAGATATAGCCAGATTCTCCGGTCCATGATGCAGAAGCTCCGTTATATCAAAGAGGTCGCTTGTTATACGGCTCATCAATGATCCGACCTTCTGATCATCATAGAAGGAAAATGAAAGCTTCTGATAATGAGCAAAGAGATCCGCTCTCATATCATATTCCATCTTAGCGCCCATCACATGTCCGACATTTGTGATGAAATAATTAGCACCAAACTGTACCAGTGCAAGGATGATCAGGACGATTCCGAATATAACAATCTTTCTAACTGCGGTATCTATATCCATCCTGACTACATTTGTCGTAATATATCTGACTACAAGCGGGATAACCAGACTTATAAGAGATGCAAGAAATGCAAAAAACATATCCAGAAGAAACGTTCCCATATACGGCTTATAATAACTCGCCATTTTCTTTAGATTAGCCTTCATACTTTTTCCTCCTTGTGTGTCACAGGACTCCCCTGACACGTATAAAAACGAAAAACCACTTACCTGACAAGATAAGTGGTTTTTATACATAAACTCTTATATTATACAAAGTAAAACCTATTGCTTATCTTTAACATATTCCTGAACAACAAAAACTGGGCCATGCGCCTTTTTAGTCTGCATTGCCATACGCTTAGTAGATGTAATTCTAGAATAAAGATTAAGCATCGATTCTTCCCTTTCCTAATTTCTCTTCGTTTTTATATCTGATGAGTATATAGACTTAACCTATAAATGTCAATAGGCGAATTTTATAAAAAGATGACACTTTGAACCTGATTCAAACTGTCATCTTTTCAAAAAATCAATTGTATTAGAATGATTCTGCCACGTAGTCGAGCAAATAATCCTCACCCTTATCAAAGATTGCATTTATTGCTTCCTGATCAAATGGTATCTTCTCATCAAAAGGCGTTCTTCCCACATGATCTGAGTAAGTGTCTATAGCTATCTCTCCGTCAGGAAACAGAGTAGGCACTGCCGAAAATGAAATCTCGCCTTCCTCTAAACCTACACCGGTAACCGCCTGACAGGAACTGTTACTGCTGGTAAATCCCATAACCTTTACATTTGGCAGACTACCCATTATATAAGTCATGTCATCTCCGGCACTAACACATTGGGAGTTCACCAGAAGTATAACCTTACCATCATGCCAGAGGTCCTCGCCCTCATAGGCTGATGGAACTCCCATCTCATACTTTCCATCTGCATTTCTATCATAGGAAGAGGTCTTCTCATTTATCACCGCATTATAATAAGTTATATGTTCTCCCTTCGGAGCAAAAATCTGCGCTACCGCCTCGACGAAATAAGGATTGCCTCCGCTGTTGGATCTTAGATCAAAGATGATATTCTTTACTCCTGCTTCTTTAAGAGCCTCAACTTTTTCCCTTACCTCATCAGATACCATTTTAAAGTCTGAACCACTGTAGGATTCCCGGTCATATGCCATGGAGCTTATTCGGATCATATATGTATCTTCATTTACCTCCTGCCACTCAAGGTTTGTTATATTAACTCCATCATCTATCTTCCCCATGGTATCAAACATTCTCGCAGCATACATCCCAAGGTTCGGAGCTGTTACAGTCTTTTCATTTCCATTGTCATCGAGAAATGTTATGTCAACCGATGGATTGTCTGAGATATTATTTCCTTCCCTATCAGTCAACTCCTCCTCCGGCACATAGGTATCTCCGTAATTAAGATTTCTGCCGATTCCCGCTGCATATATGGGGATGTAGAACTCTTCATTTTCCCTGACAGGATACTGATTCATATAATAGTCCACTTCCTTCAGGCACTCCTCCACCGACCTGCCATTCCATTTTGTAATGACCGTACCGTTCTTTATTCCTGCATTCTTAAGGGTAAGTCTGTCAGCCTCAGCCGTGTCCGGCTGGAATATCTCCTTGACCGTATGCATACCCATGACATCATGCTCTTCACTGTCGATCGTATAAGAATTATCGTAGCCCTCTACATTTATCGCAACTATTTCTCCCGAAATAAGTCTAGCCAAAGAGAGTCCGTAATCATTTCCATAGGCTCTGCAGAAAGCATCCCTACCCAGTCCTTCACTATTTTCACAATAACTTACATGTCCGTCGTAGAACTTGCCTAAAAAGCGGTGCCATGCCTTATAATTCTCCACGTGGTCCTGAGTTTTGTCCACCTCCTTAAAGACAGGCTCATACTTACTGTATAGCTCATCCCAGTCGATTCCTTTTTCCTTGTCCAGAACATAGTGAGCTCTCAAAGTTTCAAAAGCCTTCTCAAAATCAGCATAATACTCGCATCTGTGATAGCTTGGCGAAATGGATATAAATACTATATTCGCAACTATCAAAACAGCCGATATAACCGCTAAACACTGTTTCCTGTTAACCTGGTCAAAGGTAAAGAACAGCGCTGTAAGCTGAAGTGCCGCCGCAAGATATATACCGATATAATTCACGTCAAAACCATCAAATACCGCAATCGCTATGGCCAGAAAGGTTGGTGCAGCATAAACCAGTCTCCACTTGTTGGAAGCGTGCTTCACCGATACCTTTGCTATAATAAAGAGTAAGATCATTAATCCAAATTCAATCAATCCAAATACGAAATCCATACTGTATCCTTTCAGGGTTCTGCCCGATTTATCTTTCTGATCCTAAATATACAGCATAATTATAAAGAATTTCTTAAGTGTTTCAGATTAATGTTTATTATATTTTTGTATTATTGCAATTGCAGCAAAGTATAAAATCGCACCAACAAGCGCACCAAGTGTATTGGTAATAAGGTCTTCTATATCTGTTCCGCGTCCGAATACGAACATCTGTGACAGTTCTATAAGAAGTGAATAGCATGCACCTGCCAGAACCACTTTTCCGATATTATCAAGCTTTTTATAGCAAAATGGAAAAGACAGCCCAACAGGAACGAACATAGCTATATTTCCAAAAAGATTTATCTCCCAATCATCATACTTATAAATGATCGACTTGAATGGTATCAGATTCAGTCTGTTCGTTACGGTTTTGGTTGTATATATAAAAACTTTATCATTCTGATAATCAAACAGCGGAAAAAAAACAAGTCTGGTAACAAAAGCTATACTTGCATAAACTGTAAGCAATTTGCATTCATATTTCCAGTCCACATATTTATTTATCAGACCTGCAATAATGCGATAAATGATCCACAAAACAGTTATACAGATCATTACCTGAAAATAGCTTAAACTAATACCCATTTTGACCTCCGGGGTATATCATTAACTTTTGACACTTATGTCATTCTACTCTATTATATTGATCTCCACAACTTAATATTTTAAATAAATTTGCACAGTTTTGGGCATAAAAAAAGAGTGTCGCTTGCGACACTCTCCGCGCGAGGCGCGTGCTGCCAAAAGGCAGCTATCTTCCTTGCGCGCCGAGACGCATCCTTAGCGGAGCGGTTTTTGTATAATAGGAAACGCAGTTTCCTTATACAAAAAAACAGACGATTCTCATCAGAATTTATCTTCTGAAAACCGTCTGCCTTATTTGTCATATTATGATATGGGTGTCAATTTAAATCATCACGTCTGAAGAGCGCATAGCCCATAAAGAGGTAAAATGCTGTCATCACCGAGGAGGCTGCAATGGTTCCGATCACAAGTCCCGGAGACAGTGCGCTGATATATGAATGATACTGAACTATTCCTCCCTGAGGTTCCACATTGTATAAACTCCAGCCATCATACTTTGTAAGAAGCGCCATATTGAAAATACTGATATATATTGATTTAGAGTGTGAAAACATTCCACTTAAAAGCGAGTTAGACATACTCACTACAAAACCTATTGCCATAATAATATAAGGATTCTTTATGATAAATGTAAGCAAAGCGAAAAATGCTGCCAGCCTCAGCATAGGAAATATAAACAGAAGGCATCTGATTATCACATCACTGAGAATAAGCTCATCTCCCCAGCCGCCGATCATAGTTCCTACGATTATAGGAACAAAACAAAGTATCGTTGCAAGTACTGCACCAACAGTTATTCCCATAAGACTTCTTGCAAAGAATATACTCTTTCTGGAATGGCCTGAAAGAACTTCATAATTTGCCACCTTATCCTTATAGTCCTCTCCGCATATAGTACCGACAATCAACGCAAGTATAAATATGGGGAATTGATAGATGATCTCAGGATTAGATGCCAGCATCCCGCTGGCGCCTGTTTTCTGGGTATCGATATTTACATTTAACACAGCAATCAATCCCATAACAATAATGAACGCCACGTATATTTTGATCATTAACTTGCTGTGAAGTATTTCAAACCAGATTGATTTCATAATATTCTTCATACTCTACCTCTAATCTCTGTCTGTCTTCTTAAAATTGATATATGCAATGGTCATGTATATAGCCGTGAAAACCAGCGATACTGTAATTGTCTTCCACACCATATCCCCGGTAACAGCAGTATCAAAAAGATCAACCGACTTACCATTTATCACCACCATCCTGGAATTCTGTGAAACAAGCAGAAATGCTGCATTTGTCATACCGGTGGGATATGTAATATCTATCTCAAACACTTCCTGAAAAACAGAGGTTACTATAGCAATTAACATGTAAGATGCATAACTGAGTGCTATGCCTTTTCCGGCGCTCCTCGCAAGACTGGCTATCATCATATAAAGAGCCGTACTTCTGATAAGTGGAAAGATAAGCAGTAAACATCTGAGCAGAACCTCAGTTCTGTTAGTCTCTTCTCCCCATCCATATAAAGCATTCAGATAGACCAGTGGCAGAAGTGTCGTTATATAGATGATTCCCGCTCCCCAAAGAAGTCCTGCAATCATTCTTGCCACAAAGATTTTTGTCCTGCTGTGACCTGCCATGAATTCATAATTTATGGTTTTATCACCTGCGTCCCCTGAAACAAGCTTGCAGGAAAAGATCATTACTCCAAGGATCATTAAAGTAAAAACCGTCGCCATTTCCTTTGATGCAAAATAAGCACTGGGGGTCATCTTGTTTATCGAATCTCCATTTATGAGTCCTGATAAATACATGGCGAAACCCGGCAGAACAAGCAGAGTAAATATGGTAATCCAGTTCACGGTATCACGCCGTGCGGAGTAATTGAGGGATTTTATTATATTGAGCATGTTTTTTCCTTTCTTTTATACCGGCAATCGCTGAACCGGATGCCCTTGGCATCCGTCGGCTCTTTGAGCCTCATGTTCAGCGATGTCGCGGGTAAACCCTCGACATCTGATAAGAATTATTATTCATCCTATGCTTACTAGTAAGCCGGCTGAATAATAATTCTTATCATTGCCGGTCTTGAACCATTCGCATGTAATAATCTTCAAGATTAACTTCATTCCTTGATAATTCCACGGGGATAATTCCGTTATCATAGAGTGTCTTCGATATGAAATGTATATCATCCAGACCTTCATATATTCTCAGGCTTCCATCCTCAAGTGCCTCTACTTTTTCTATTCCCAGATCCTTTGTAAGTATGGCACTTGCCTTCTCATTATTATCTGTATCTATATGATAGTATTCGCTGCAGGCAGCCTTCAGCTCGTCTGCCGTAAAGACTCCCTTAATCTGTCCATGATTTATGAAAATATAGTCTGTACAAAGAAGTGACAGCTCACTCAGGATATGTGAAGAGATGACCATGGTTATCTCATTTTCTTTATTCAGCTTCCTGAAGAGTTCTCTTATCTCCACGATACCCTCGGGATCCAGTCCGTTGATAGGTTCATCCAGTACCATGAACTCAGGCTTGCCCATGAGTGCATTTGCCAGGCCCAGCCTCTGTCTCATCCCCAGGGAGAAATTCTTGACTATCTTCTTGCCTGTGTCCTGCAGATTAACCATCTCCAGCACCTCATCCACTCTGCTCTTATCCGGAATGCCCTTCTGTATCCTCTGCTTCTCCAGATTCTCCCGTGCGGTCATCTTTTCCTTTTCATAAGGTGTTTCTATCATGAAGCTCATTCTAGTTCTCGCATGATTCAGCCCCTTCTCATCAGTGGCGCCGTACATCTGAAGCTCACCCGAAGTCGGAAATGCAAGTCCGCCCATTATCTTCATTATGGTTGTCTTTCCTGCGCCGTTTGGTCCGATAAGACCTACGATGCTGCCCTTCTTTATCCGGAAGGATACTCCGTCCAGTGCCATCTGGGTACCATACTGTTTTTTTAGATTCTTTACATCAACGATTACATCTGACATTATATTATCCTCACTTTTATCACTTTATGAGTGCTGCGTTATCTCTTGCGAAACTTCTCGTTTGTTTTACTGACTACACTATAAAATGAAAATATAAAGAATTTCTTAAATAATTAAATTTTATAAAACGACCTGGATTCGCACTAAAAAACAGAAGTGATTGTTATTTCACTTCTGTTCTTTAAATACTATATTAAAAATCAGTTTATTTCCTTCAAGCTCTGCGGTTATGCTTCCTTTCTGCTTTTCAACCAAAAGCTTTGCTATATAAAGTCCCAGCCCCGCGCTGCCGTCCCGCCGCGCTTTGTCTGCCCGGTAGGTTCTGTCAAAGATATGCTCTATATCAATGGTCTCCGGTTCAGCCACATTATTTCCTATCTGGACTGTGCAAAGACCTGCATCATCACCTGTAACCTTAAGCTCAAAGCTGTCCTTCGCGTACTTCAGTATATTTGTGAAAAGATTACTGAACACCCTGGTAAGGAGTGCCTTATCTGCTTGTATAAAAACAGTTTTTTCGGGAAATGTAATCTCCGGCGTAAGTTCCTTCTCCCTTATGAGCGTCTCATTTTCTATAATGAATTCAGATAAGAAAGAAATCACATCCAGCTTACGAAGCTCGGCAGGTTTACTGTCGCTTTCCAGCACCGACAGCTCAAAGAACTCATCAACCATTCCCTTAAGAGTATCCGCTTTTCTCCTGCTGATATCCAAATATTCCCTTCCTTTATCCGTCAGCTCCTCTTTCTCAAGCATCTGAAGATTACCCTTAACTACAGTAAGGGGCGTTCTCAGATCATGAGCTATATCAGATATGGACTGCTCCAGCTGTCTACGTGACTGTTCACTTTCCATCTTCAGAGATTTCTGATAATCAAGGTTCTGATTTATCTCTGCAGCAAGTGCCTCAGCATCCTTATCAAGAAGGGTAAGCCTTATCTCACGATTGTATTCTTCAGTTCTTGTGTTCTCCAGTTCCTTTCTTATATCACGTACATTTCCCTTTAGAACTATTAACCTGACTAAAAGGAATATCACCAGTATGGAAAGGACCAGGATAATTACATAATTAATCATGACAGGTACCTTATATTTTTAAGCCAGCTTGTAACCAATGCCCCAGACAGTTTCGATGAATTCCTGACCGGTTGCCTTCTTCAGCTTAGAACGAAGATTGCTCATATGAACGTTGACGGTATTATCCTCATAATAATATGTATCCTCCCAGACCGTCTCATATAGATTAGCCTTGGTAAATGTCTTCTTAGGATTTTTTAAAAATAACTCCAGCAGCTGAAGCTCTTTCAGGGTAAGTTTCACAGGACTTCCCTCATAGGTTACGGAGTTAAGTTCTTTATTTAGAACAAGTCCGTTATGTTCAAGACATTGGGAAGAATCAGTCTCTTCACCAACTGCATCCTCTGCCTCGCTCTCACTTCTTCTCAGAACAACCTCTATACGCACCAGAACCTCATCCAGATCAAAGGGCTTGATGATATAATCATCCGCTCCCATTCTGAGTACCTCGAGCCTGGTATCCTTCATGGTCTTAGCAGATAGCACAATAACCGGAGTCTTGCTCCGGGCACTGTCCTTTAAACTGCGAAGTTCCTTTATCAGTACATCTCCTGATTTGTAAGGAAGCATCATATCCATAAGGATGATGCTATACTCCTCCTCAGCAATTAGCGTGGAGGCCGCATTTCCATCCTTAGCTTCTGCTACTTCAAATTCATTTTCTAAAAGAAAGTTTTTAAGCAGACTTCTTATCTCTCTGTCGTCCTCAACGATCAGTACCTTCTTCATCCCAGCCTCCTGATTATTATGCAAGCGCCTCATCTATAGCCTTGGAAAACTGATCAGCGCAGGAAGTTCCTCTCATGCCGCACTGATTACCGCGAAGTATATCTGCCACCTCAGCAGCATCCTTTCCCTCAACCAGCTTACCGATAGCCTTGAGATTACCGTTGCAGCCACCAACGAAGCTTACGCCATGAAGCTTCTTCTCATCATCAATATCAAAATCAATCTTAACTGAGCAGACACCCTGTGGGCTAAATGTAACATGTTTCATAATTCATAACTCCTTTGTATATATATCGTCTACACTCATGATCCAAGTGCAATAAATACAAGAATATAGAATCCAATAATACTTGCAGTTGCCAGAAGATCAAAGATGCCCAGTATTCGTACTATTTTCTCCTCCTTGGCCAGCTTTCTCCCTATAAGGAAAAATACAAATCCAAAAAAGGCTAAAGCCATACCAACCATTATTATTACTCTTACAGCACCTGAGTCTAAATTTGAATAGGTAAGCCCCAGTGATAAAACAGCTGAGACAATTGGAATTATTTCCAGAACTACAGCAACGGTTTTCTTATTCATTTATGAAATCCTCCGTTTTCAATAAGTTAGGGGCAGTCAGAATAACGGCCCCGGAAAAAAAATATATATATATTATACAACAAAAAGCCTCTAAAAAAAATCATTTAGATTAACCTTTTATTCTTCATTTATGTTATTATAAGACATAAGTTTAAAATATAGGAGAAAAAACCTCATGTCACTTAGAGATTCCCTGAGAAAGCAAAGTATGAAAACTGAAGAAGCCCCTGCGGCAGATATAAGTGCTTATATCGACTACGACGCAGCAAAGGTCGAAGTAATGGACGGGCTTAAGGAAGCATTTGAAAAGGAAATAGAAGCTAAAAGCTTTACTCAGACCTTCCACTTTATGGGGACTGTTTCAAAGTATCATTACAGTGCATTTACGGAGCTTAGTGTTAGATACGATGATAAATACTTAAAGCCTTTCCTGGAGAGACTGTCCGGTGATCTTAAATATGAATTCGACGAAGTATATTACGAGCTGGAAAAGAAATACTATGATATAGTCGATATCCCAACCCTTGTAATTGATTCAAAGAAGCAGGGAGAATCCTTAAACCTAAAAATATACGCCAATCTTCAGTGCGACAGAAACGGCGCAGTCAAATAAATTAAAAATGTGACAGTTTTTCATCTGATGAAAAACTGTCACTTATTTTATGTAAACCTATTTCATTGTTACCAGCTCGTATTCACGGGAGCCGATTCCGATGGCTTCGGCATGTTCCAGGGTCTCTGCCCAGGAAACGTTCGGGTTGCTGTTATGCCATACATCACCATGATCATGGAAATGTTCATCAGCCATGTTGTCACCCAACTGGCTGTTTCTTATAGGCTCTGCTTTCGAACAAAGATCTACGCAGGCCTGATCCAGAGCAACGGGATCGAAGGACGCAAGCATTCCGATATCCGGAAGTATAGGTGCATCATTTTCACCGTGGCAGTCACAGTTCGGTGATACGTCTGTGATAAGACTGATATGGAAGCTTGGTCTTCCGCTGATAACCGCAGCGGTATACTCAGCCATTCTTCTTCCCAGCATAGGTGCTGCGTCCCAGTTATTATTCATGATTGCGTCAAATGCGCAGGCGCCGATACAGCGTCCGCAACCCTTACATATGTCAGGATCGATCCAGGCCTTTCCACCATCGTAGCTTATGGCATCTGAACCGCATTCCTTAGAACATCTGCGGCAGCCCTTACACCTTTCCGTAACAACATGAGGCTGTCCACTGTTATGCTGCTGCATTTTACCTGCACGGCTTCCGCAGCCCATACCGATATTCTTAATAGCACCGCCAAAACCAGCCTGCTCATGGCCCTTGAAATGAGTAAGGGAGATAACGATATCTGCATCCATAACTGCACGGCCGATATAAGCTTCCTTGCAGTAAACTCCATTTGGCACAGGCACAAGGATATCATCAGTACCTCTAAGTCCGTCTGCTATGATGATCTGGCATCCGGTAGTCACTGTGTTAAAACCATTGATATTTGCACAGTCCATATGCTCCAGCGCATGCTTGCGGCTTCCGGGATAAAGGGTATTGCAATCCGTGAGAAACGGCATTCCGCCGGACTCCTTAATAACATCAGCCACAGCTTTGGCATAGTTCGGTCTGAGATAAGCAAGATTACCCAGCTCTCCGAAATGCATTTTTATGGCAACGAATTTGTTATCCATATCAATGGACTGAATTCCCGCAAGCTTTATCAGCTTCTGAAGCTTGGCAGGAAGACTTACCCCCAGTACCGTTCTGAAATCAGTAAAATAAACCTTTGATTTACTCATGTTGTAACCTCCCCATATGGATAATAAAATACCCAGTTTATTATTTTATCCTTTAATAATATATCTATCTCTCAAAGAGATGAATCATCTTATCCTTCCATTTTCTGCTGTAAGGATGTTCTCGCATCGGAAGATTCAGCTTCGTGGAACCAATAAGCACACTCTGTGGATGTGTGAATTCCCTGAAGCCCCACGCGCCGTGATAAGCTCCCATACCCGAATGACCTACGCCGTTAAATGGAACCCCCTTCACCATCATATGAAGACATACTTCATTTATACATCCGCCGCCGAACTGCATCCTCTGCATCGTTCTCTCGGCCCACCGGATATTTCTGGTGAATATATAAAGCGAAAGTCCTCTTTCACGTTTTGATATTTCTTTTATCAGGCTGTTTATTTCCCTGTCCTTATATGGAACCACCGGAAGCAGCGGACAGAACAGTTCCTTCTTAACTATACCTTCATCTATACCTACCGGGTAGATGACAGTCGGTGAAAATCTAAGACTATCCCTGTTACCTTTTCCACCGTACACTATTCTGTTTCGGTAAATGTCAGCTTCTGTTTTACATTTATCGAAAGCACCTTCATTAATAAGATGTGGATACTCAGGATTCATAACAGGATCATCCCCCAGCTGCCTTCTAAATGCCGCCTTAAGCTCCTGGAGAAAGTCCTCTGCAACCTCCTCAGCCACAGCCACCTGATTTATATTAATACATATCTGACCTGAATTAAGAGCCTTGAAAAATGCGATTTTTCTCGCCGCATCCTTCAGATCAGCATCCCTTCTTATGATGCACCAGTTACCGGTTTCACCGCCCAGCTCCAATGCCACAGGCGTCAGATTCTTAGCAGCCTTCTCCATCACATGAGAACCGATCTTCGGAGATCCCGTATAAAAGATCTTGTCAAAACGCTGCTCCAGACACATATCTGCAACATCATGTCCGCCGCCTAAAACCGTCACGTATTTTTCAGGGAAAGTCTCTTTGATAATCCTCTGCATGACCTCGGTGCAGTGCTCTGATTTTGAGCTGGCCTTGATCACCGCAGTATTACCACCTGCAAGACTTGCCGCCAGCACTCCCAATGACAGAAGTATAGGAAAATTGAATGGACTGATAATAAGAGTCACTCCGTAGGGCATCTTATAAACCCTGGTTATTACACTCGGAAAACAATGCAGTCCGCTGAAATGTGTCTCCGGCTTCGCCCAAGTCTTAAGCCCCTTTATCATCTCATTTATCTCTAAGATAAGACTTCCCACATCACAGAAATATGCCTCAACCTTATCCCTTCCCAGATCAGCGGCAAGAGCCATTTTCAGCTCGTCCTCATTTGCCATTACTGCTGCCCTTAGCCTCTTTAACTGTCTAATTCTGAACTCAACATCCAGCGTTTTATCAGTAAGGAAGAACTTCCTCTGAGCATCTACTATTTCCTTTATTTTTGCTTCATCAATACCCATATAACTTCTCCAAAACCCTCACATTAACATTATATGTAAATGACATAACATACAGATTATTTTACAGTTATTTTAATCTTTGCCATAGCGCCATCCTGAGTATATGCATATATGTACGCAGTGCCCTTGCCTACAGCTTTAACTGTACCATTACCGGTAACCGCAGCTACATTTTCATTGCTTGATTCAAATGCAACAGCTCTATGCATCTTAACCTTCAGCTTCTTAGATACCGGCTTTGTTTTAGCCTTTATCTTAAATGTTTTATTTACTTTTAATGTCTTCTTAGTTTTATTCAGGGTAACCTTCTTATTGTTGCCGACTTTGCCACCTTTAGTAGCTATATGAATAGTCTTGGATGTTGAAACAACCTTTCCATCCTTTACAGCAACAATCATATACTTATAGTATGTACCCTTTTTGAGTTTTTTCTGTGTAAATGAAGTTGAAGTTACTGTCTTTATCTTTTTAAATCTGTTATTCTTTCCGCATTTATTTCCATAAACAATGTACTTGGCACCGGAAATTTTCTTCCATTTAAGAGAAATAGAAGTTTTTGTATTCTTCTTCATTTTAGCCTGAAGCTTACCAAATACTGCTCCTGCCGGACCTTCATCTGAATCAGAACTCGTTATAGCTTCATCAGCCACTTCTTCAAGAGCGCCTTCTCCAAGCGGAGAGTCATCCTTTCCTAATCCTTCTTTGTTATCCTTCGAATCTGTAGGAGTATTTGTAGGAGTAGGTGTTACTGCTGGTGTTACAATTACTTCTGATGTTGGTACTACACTTGGTGTTGCACTTGCTTCTAACGATGGTGTTACAACTGGTGTTGCACTCGCTTCCGGTGTTGCGCTCACCTCTAACGATGGTGTTACTACCGGCGTTGCACTCGCTTCCGGTGTTGCGCTC
>FZRB01000022.1:20850-65527 GCA_900199595.1 Lachnospiraceae bacterium
GATGGTGTTACTACCGGCGTTGCACTCGCTTCTAATGATGGTGTTAC
This sequence comes from Lachnospiraceae bacterium, assembly GCA_900199595.1. Classification (GTDB taxonomy): domain Bacteria; phylum Bacillota; class Clostridia; order Lachnospirales; family Lachnospiraceae; genus Eubacterium_Q. Next base: position 20,898 of record FZRB01000022.1, read on the forward strand.
TACCGGCGTTGCACTTGCCTCTGGTGTTGCGCTAGCTGAAGGTTCTACGGTTGGTGTCTCTGTAGGCTCTGCCGTAGGTTCTGCAGTTGGTGTTGCACTCGGGCTTGCCGTAGGTTCTGGAGTTGGTGTCGGAGCATCACCAATTCCATACATTTTTCTCAATTCAATATTCTTTATATCATCTGTTGTCATTAATGTTTTAGGGACATTATCATCTTCTTTATGAAGTAAATATAATGCAGCTGCAGATCCAACCAGACATGCATTATAGTCTAATGCAACTTCATTACATTGATAATTACCTTGATTATCTTCATAGCTTCCACTCGCATCACTCGGTCCACCCACCAATGCACCTAAGAGTATATGATGATTGTCTGATAAAGCAGCTGCATCATTTGAAGCAGATGCCGCTCTATGATGAGGATATTGGGCCGAATAATCATTGTATCCAACAATAAAACAATTCTTATTTGAATTATTTCCTAATAAATAATTCATTTGATTTGTTGACCAATTCTTGTAAACAAATTTATCACTTACCTTGTCATATAAAAGTCCTAAAAACTGTGTATTACAGTTATATCTCGCACTTCCCCATTCTAAAAGAAAACTATATCCATCTTCACTTTTTTTCATATTGTTAGCACACGAAAGTAGTGATTCAGCATTATCTGCTCCATAATAATCAGCTAAAGCACTTATATCATCCCATGAAACCCATGCATATATATTGAATTTACCAGCAGCATCAGATTTTGCACTGTTAAACTCTGTCAAATAACCAGCATCTTTAGTTGCTTTATATAGAAGTGCTGCCGCCATGCAGTAATCATCTGCCCAGGATGTTGAGTTATACATAAATTTCCCATTATTATCGATCAGAGCATTGTTATTACAGCATTTTTTATTATTAAATGACTTTGCATAATCAAACAGTTTTTTAGCATAATCCAGAGATGCCTTATCTCCAAAATTTAAATAATCAAGAGTAAGTGCTGCAGCAGAAATAGAAACCTGATCTGTAGCCGGATTATCACTACTTGTAACATATGCAATCCTGTCTAATGTAGTCTGGCTTTCCGGAGAGCTCCAAGTATTATGATCATCTCCATCTCCAACCTGATATACAAAGTATTTTACAGAATCGCCTTCAAGTATTGTACACTTCTTTAAATAGTCTGCTATATAGTTTGATATAGTCTTTAAATGTTCTTCTGAATCAGTATCTATAAACGCCTGTTTAAATTCCATATAGGATATACCAAGAATAGTTCCGGCATATCCGTTAGTAAGCGAAAACTTTATATGATCACCGGCGTCGTGCAGACCACCACTGACATCTACTTCAACACCAGATAATACTGCGCTATCCCTATCACCGGTCTTAATTTTTGCATGTGAATCCTGAGTATGACAATCATCTCTCCATGAAAATGCAGATGTTTCTCCAACTTTATCTCCACACATGTTGGCATCATAAAAATACAAAGATTCCTGAAGAAGCTTTGCGTAGTTATATTCTATATCTTTATTAATAATTTCACCGGTTCCACTACCAGAACCTGATGAACCAGACTTGATTTCTTTAAAAGCATCAGCAGTTGTACTGTAGTAAACATCAATAGATTTAGCTTTCTGCCCGCTATAGCAAAACTTTTCCAAACTTACGGACTGACCATTTTGTATAGAGCTGCCGTTTTTAGCGTATACATACAATGTATCTCCCTCATAAAAATATGAAAGATTATTCCAGGAAGCTGTAGCATTCGATATATTATTAATTGAACCTTCTGTTTTAACAACCGCTATCCAGTCATTAATAGTTGAACCACTGCTATTAGTTACAGTTAATGTATATTCAAAATAATCTTCGGTACTACTGGTAGAATAAGATCCGGTAACCTTACTCGAATCGCACGTTCCCAATTCACTAATATCTGCCGCTTTCGCCTGAAGAGGCATGATAACAACCAATGACAGAATCATTGCTATTGATAAAACTACGCTAATAAACTGTTTTGACTTCATTTTATTTTTACTGCTCCTATAAGTAAAATTGTATTTCTCAAACATTGATTATACAATAAAACATAAGATAATTACACAAAAAAGAACGTTTTATACGATATGTTCTCGTTTCATTATTGAAAAATAAATTCCTCGTTAAGGATTACTTAAGCTTTTGTGGAATATATAGAAAGATAAATTTGATAACTTGTAATTATCAAAAAGAGAGGAATCTTAAAAAAATGACTGAGAACAAAAATGTTAAGATTCAAATGGGCATATTCTTTTGTGCATACCTGCTGTTTTATCTCACAAAAATAGTTTTGATGGAATGCTTAGGTCTTTTTGAAAACTTTAGAAACATAATCACTGTCCCCTTTTACATAATAGCAGGACTAGCCGGATTATATATTATCAGAAAGGATTTTCTTGATGGACTTAAGCAGTGGAAGGAACATCCAAAGAAGAATATAGCTGTATTCATCGGACTTATTATACTGAATCCGATTCTTGGTGCAGTGGCAGATATACCGGCATATATTTTATGGCCGGATGCAACTACAATTAATTCATCAAATATTGAAAATATGGCTGCAACTACTAATCCAATTTTGGTTATTTTAGCAGCCGGAATCTTAGGTCCAATCGTCGAAGAGATTATATTCAGAATACTCTTTATTAAGAAGGCATCTTCTAAGGTTAATTCAGTGATTTGTATAATTATTTCATCAATTCTTTTCATGCTGCTTCACTGTCATGCTCTTACTCCGCTTGAAATTATGATGAATATGGACAAGTTAGTAACAGGACTCTTATTTGGTACAGCACTTGTAATGACAGATAATCCTACGAATCCTGCTTTTGTACATATATTAAACAACACATTTGGACTTACATTATGTATGCTGACACTTAAATAATGTTTGGGTTATCCAATTAATACGTCTTTTCATACATTTACGAACAATGGAGCTTTTTGTTGCGGTTTCGTAGCCGTGACAGGCTCCTTTTATATTATGAACTTCAGTACTGATCCCTTCTGCCTTTAATCTGTCCGCAAATGCTATTCCCTCATCATGAAGGCAATCGAACTCCGCTGTTTCAACATATGTTTTTGGAAAGTAAGCCAATGAGTCAATCTCAGAGATTGAAGCATACTTCGCCTTTTCCGGATCCTGTACTTTTAAATACATATCCCAAAACATTTTGTTACAGCGTGAATCCCAGATAGGTGTATCAGTAAATCTTTTCATAGATCCAGTGATCATCCGCTTATCAAGAACAGGATAAATAATCATCACTCCCGTAGGGAGAGGCTCATTTCTATCATTCAGCATTGCTACAACTGCACCGGAAATATTACCACCTGCACTATCTCCTGTCACAATCATCTTATTTGTATTTATTCCAAGCTTATTGGCATTTCTTAATACCCACATATAAGTATTATAGCAATCCTCGATTGCAACAGGATATGTATATTTCGGCATAAGTCTGTAGTCCGGCATAATTACTTTAGCGTTTAATATATATGCATACCACTTTGCTATCTTGTAATGGGCTCCTGAAGCACTCATCAAAAAACCACCCCCGTGAAAGAACATAATGCACGGAAGGTTTTCATCAGACTCTATTGAATTTTTAGGTTCAAAGATAAGTGTTGGTATCTTTGAACCCTGATACCCGGGAGTCATTATCTTCTTTACACTAACAACTCTGTCGGACCTGCATTTATTAAGTCTATAACCTATATTTACCAGCGGATACAGACGCCCTACCATTGAACCACTGTATATAGAAATGCTTTTTAATTCTTTATCAATATTATACTTCATATTCTTATCACCCATTTATTTCAAAAAAAATGTTCTGATCATTTCCTTTTCTTCATCTGTCATATAATGCAAATGGCCACGTCCCTTAATAAGATAAGTCGTACAGTCAGGGATAATCTCCTTTGCCCTCTTTATAACACCTTCACCCGGAAAGAGACAGTCTTTCTCAGCCGCCATAACAAGTGTTGGCGCCTTACATCTCTTCATCATTTTACCGGATACATTACTGGGCATACCCGTTTTTACTTTACTATAAGTAATGCTAAGCTTTGCAGTCTGATACATATCATCGGAAATGTTATCTTCAGTAATCGCAATCGGCATTATAGTTTTTCTGAGCCATTTATCTTTCTTGGTAATCCAGTACATTATCATCGGAAACAGCATTGAAATACTATTAATTGCAGGTGCATTTTTTATTCCTGAAGGAACATAGAGAAGCGCCTTCTTTATCTTTTCAGGCGCCACGCACATCGCTTTCGCAACAATACCTGAACTGAAGGAACCCGAACAACATGCAATACTATCAAATCCCAGAGCTGTAATAACCTCACTAAGCCACTCACCATAAGCATATCCATTGGGTGAAAGACTTGTCTCCGCACTTTTTCCCGGATGTCCGATGGTATCGACAGCATAGATATGATAATCATCCAGCATGAAATCAAAGCCTATAAGATTATACGCTGTGGTTGCATTTCCTCCGTGAAGTACAAGAAGAGGCTCTCCATCCATATTACCTGTCTCCACTAAATGAGTCTTTCCAAATGTTGTCTCAACAAATATGTCTTTAAATGGAACTCTTAGACCAGCCAGCTGACTATCATAAAGCTCAAGTATTTTATTTTTCCCTTCAACAGATTTATATATCGTCTTCATTTTATTATTTTCCTTCAAAAAGCTGTTTTACCAACTCTTTTGTGCATGTCACCTTTACAAAACTATTAACTATTTTATCATATATGTAAAAGTGACAGGCACATTTTTTTAGTTTTGTCCGCCGGCTTTGTAGTTATATACCGGCTTTATAATCTTATCGATTCTTACTGTGTCTTTTATAACTGCTGCAATGTCGTCTATACCTCTATAGGCAAATGGGCTTTCATCCAGTGTATTTTTATTGATACATATGGAATATATACCATCCATTGCTTTCTTGAAGTCAGAAACTGTATGGTGTTCAGCAACCTCAGAACGCTTATAGATTCTGCCAGCTCCATGGGGTGCCGAATAGTTCCAGTCAGGATTACCCAGTCCGGTTCCGAGAATGATTCCGTCACGCATGTTGATTGGGATGATCACTCTTTCCCCCTCTCTAGCGCTGATAGCTCCTTTTCTGAGAATAGGCTTATCCTCGTCTGAAGTCCTGTCATCAACCCCTGTGAAATCCACATAGTTATGGATGCAGGTAAATGTATCCTCTATCTTCCACTTCATTCCATTTACTATTGAATCGATGATTGCATCTCTGTTGAGACGAGCAAACTCCTGGATAATCTTTATATCATAAAGATAATTCTCCATTAGTTCACCGGAAAGGCAGGTCATCTCGTAAGAAGCATAGCCCTGCTTTTTCATTTGCATTTCCTTCTGGCCTGTTCTGAGATAAAAGTCTACAACTTCCATTCCCAGATGTCTGCTTCCGGAATGTACAACAAGATATATATTTCCTTCCTCATCCTTATCTACTTCAATAAAATGGTTTCCGCCACCAAGAGTACCGACACTTCTGTTTGCTTTTCTTGGATTGATTCCCTTATAGCATCTGAGCAAAGAGAGGTCTATCCTGTCAGCATATTTATGTTCCTTCTCGCGTATCCTCGGGCCGACAGGTACATTTTCCCTGATAACAGAGTCAAGCTGCTGGAACTGAAGTCCCTTGGTCTTAACCTTAGCCATAGTCATTCCACAACCGATATCAACACCTACCAGACTTGGCAGGATGCAGTCTCCCACTGTCATTGTAAGTCCTATAGTTCCCACCTTGCCGGGATGAACATCCGGCATAACCCGAACGCTGCTACCCTCAGCACTTGGATGGTTACAGATCATCTGTAACTGTTTTCTTGCATAATCCTCAAGAGCGTAAAGTTCATTCTCTACTGTATAAACTAAAGCATTTGTATATTTGCCATATATTGTAATCATAAAATAATTCCTTCTTTCTATCTAAAACTTATCCTTTTTCCATTGATCGTGCCTGTCCTTATCTTTCTGTCTCTTATCCCTCACAGATTCCTTCTTCTGATTATTCTTACGAGGTCTGTACTTCGGACAATTCTTGCATTTCTTCAAATCAACTTTTACAAATCCCTTTTTGCAATCTGCATCCTTACAGACGTAATAGATGCAGGGTTCTAATCTATCTCTCATTTTAATCTCCTTATTTTTTGCAACAGAAAAACACCCCTGTCATCACAATTACTGTGATGACAAAAGAGGTGTCAGTTATCCTAAATATATATCAAAAAATAAGAGTACTCTTCTATTTACTCCACAGACTCCTTAGGACAACTACTGCCTCTATGTTACGTATTGAATTGTTTAATCTAGTACTTCGCATATTGTCCTCCTTTCGTACCAATCCTTCGCTTCACGAAGTCTTGCATTCGCTTCGCGACTGCTCCGCGCTTCACGCGGGTATCCTTCGAACTTCGTTCTCAGGATGCTCGCCTCTGCATAGCAGAGCCTAGCACTGGTTCGTCCTGGGTTAATAGTTACTGAAGCCTTATGCTTCGGGAGATTCGTGCTTTCTCCAAGTTCGTAGTATATATAGGTGTTTTTAAAATGTCAATCAGAACTTGTTTTTTTATTCTTAAATGCAGAAAGATGCATATAGCGGTACTGACTTTATATTGTTTGCCATTCCAAAATTACTCTCCGATATACGGATCACATACTCAGGCTTATACTTTTCCACATAATTGTTTAAACTGGTCGACTTCTTATGACGGCCCGATTTAATCTCAATAGGAATTACCTTTTCATCTATAATTGTAATTATATCTATTTCCATATTAACAGCTGGCTTGAAATAATATAAGTATTTACCATTTGCAATCAACTGCTCAATTACATAGTTTTCAATAACCGCTCCCTTATATATGTTGTGATTATCCGGAAGCAGATCATGTGAATTAATGCCACATACTCGAGATAATAACCCTACATCAGAAAGATATATCTTAAAACTATCTGTATTCTCATATGCTTTTATAGGTGATTCCGGTGAATCGAGTTTATTGATCTTATATATCATTTGTGATGCTGCAAGCCAATCAATAGGGCCATAATAATCTCTTTTTATTGCCGTTCCCTTTATTTCATTATATTTGAACTTTGGATTTTCCTTTGCAAGCTGTCTCGGAATTGAGTCATACACTGCAGTTATCTTGGCCGTCTCGGTAACATTTGTCACATACTTAGACATATCTGCAAGATATGCAAGTCTTAGGAAGTCCAGTAATTCTCTGTTAAATGTCAAAACACTCTTTCCGTTTTCAAGGTAGCTCATAATCACCTGTGGCATACCACCTGTTATCAGATAATCGTGATAAAGAGCAAGCGCTTTATTATGTATCGCCTCCGGAAACTGGGACATCTTACTGTATGCTTCCTTTATTCCATCTCTTAAGATATCTTCTCCCGATGCAAGAAGGAATTCTTCAAAGTCCATAGGATACATATTCTTTATATATACCTTTCCTACCGGAAATGAGCTTTCAAATCTTTTTACTTTGATACCTAGCAGGCTACCCGCGCAAATGATACGATAATTCTCTTCTGCTTCGCAGAAATATTTAAGTGATGTGATGGCTCTCTCGCTTTGCTGGATCTCATCAATTACAATAGCGGTATTATAATCAATATTTCTTCCAAAAAGAATGCTGAGCTTTTTCAATATATCCTCCGGAGTCAGATTTCCATCAAATATTGAGATTATATCTTTTCTCTCCTCTAGATTGATATATATATAATCCTTATATGTATCCTCACAGAACTGTTTTATCAGCCAGGTTTTTCCCACCTGTCTGGCACCAATAACAAGAAGTGGTTCCTGAACCTTATCCTCTTCCCATTTTTTTAGCACTTCATAGAATTTTCTATACATAACGAATCCTCCGTTATATTGTAATTCTTAATTTGAATATTATCACTTGCGCCGTCCTTGGTCAAACAAAAAAAAATGAATTTCTTCAGGTTTTTGTGCATAAAAAACTGAATTGATTCATTTTTTTGTGCAGTCATTGAAGTCTGCAAAGTTTTTAAGTGTTCTTTCCAAGGCATTATTCAGCTTTTTCGTTACGCGTACATCATCCTCCCACCAAAGACCTTTTACAGAAAGGATACCATTTTTTCTGTCCGGAATGGCTTCGATACGACCGACAAAACGATCACCGAAAATGATTGGAAGTGTATAATATCCATACTTACGTTTTACCGCCGGAGTATATATCTCCCATGAATACTTAAAATCCCACAAAGCAAGGATCAATGCCTTATCCCACATCAGCGGATCCAGCGGAGCGATAAATGACATCCTCTCCTTCAGATCGGCCGTGCCTTCAAGAACCATCTGCATAAGCTCATCATCTTCTGATTGATAATAAAACAGTGTCTTTATTCCTTCCACAGAAACACAGCATATCTTACTTTCCTCCATCAGCTCAGAAAGAATCTGTTTTCTTTGTTCAGCCTTCAGATATAATCCGAGAAATGCGGTACTGTTTTTATCCCACAGAAGTCCCACTGCACCGATTCTTCGAAGCACACGCCATTTCATGAATTCCTCATCATCTTTACAGGGATTCTCTGCTTCCAAAAGACTTTTAGGAAGATACCTCTCAGCCAGGTCATAATATTTCCTGCTTCCCTTCTTATGATGAATGATAAGTACTCCGTCAGTATATAACTGTTCCAGAACTGACCTTGCAGCCGGAGACTTCTTATCCCAGTTGCCACTCCAGTGCATGGAAGAATGCCAGAAGATTTCCCCCTCAATAGGCAGCGTATCACTGCATACCGGTCCATTCTCTCTAATATATTCTATAGCTTCTTCTTTCAGTTCTTCCAGACCCTCAAAGGTTTCACCCAGATCAAGACTTCGCTTTCTGTAAGAAGAAAAATAAGGCCAGTCCTCTGCCGACCATATGGACAGTTCTTTATCAGCATAATCCACCAGCTTCCTGTCTTCATAAAGAAGCTCATGGAGCATAGTTTTCTTAAAACCCTTAACCCTAGACTGCAGAGTAAGCTCTGCATTCTTTCCGCATACATCCACAGGATCATACTGTATGCATCCTGCCTGTCGGATATAACCATAGGCGCCGTCCTTGCCGATAAAACGATAAGGTCCTATTAGGCCTTGTTTTAAAAGGATGAACTGCCTCGCCTGTTGTTTTGTTATTTGTTTAATATCCATTTGACTCATTCCACATAAAACTCTTCACCATCATCTAACCTTATCGCAGCAAGGCGGCCATCAGGATGACATGCTCCGCAGTCGATGGCGATGTGGTTGTACTTTCGATAGATTAAGCCTGGTTTATCGTTGGCTTCTATATACTGTGTCGGGGTGTGGCCGGATATTACGTAGATATCATCGAAGTATGCTTCTTCATAATCCGGTCTTGTCCAGACTATCTCGTCTATGGTGTAATCCTCGAGTTTCTTGTCTTTCGAGAAATTGCCGAGACCTCCATGTACGAGAATATATCTTGTATTGTTTATCTCTAAGGTTTCGAAAAGACTGAACTCGCCAAGATAATCCAGCACTATCTCTCTGTCTTCTTCCGACAGGTCTCTGAATTCTTTTATAGTAGTGTCGCAGCCGTTATTCATCCAGTCCAGAAACGCAAAAAACAGCTCAGGTTTCTGAGCTAAATCAGTAACAAAATCATCGGTTATCTCATTCAGGAGAAACTTTAGACAAGGAAGCCCCATAACTTCATGATTACCAATCATAGGAATAATGTTGGGATACTTCATCATCTCGAAAAGGATCTTCATCGGCTCCGGACCTCTGTCCAGGATATCACCCAGGACATACAGAGTGTCCTCATCTGAAAAACTGATCTTATCAAGCATTCTTATGAATTTGTCATATTCTCCGTGGATGTCGGATAAAACATAAGTACTCATAGTGATTCTTTCTTAAATTTCCTAATTACTTAGTTAAAATCCTCTCTGGCTAATTGGTTTTCTATGTTTCTCACATAGTTTTGGAGGTCGTGCTTCAGGGTTACTGATGGAATCCCTGAGTTCGAGTTCTCTTTTTAGCCATTCACCGCCAAATTCTTTTTTATCACCGCAACTTATAGGTTCACCAAATACGATTCTGGTTGGATATTCGGTTGATATCTGTTCAGCATAAACCGGAATGATCTGGGCACCGGTTCTCTTTGCTATAAAACATGCTCCTGATGCCACATCTTCGGGTGTTGTATTATCTATATCTGCTATCGTCTGTTGAACAAATATTGTTACCGCACCATCCTGTAAACCTTCCAGATGTCTAACGCAGTTTTTTAATACGGTTATTCCACTTGAGCTTTCTTTTCTAACAACTCCAACCACTGAAAAATATTTTTCAACAAAGCTGTTCAGGTGTGGATTTGTTACCCAGTCGGTCTTTGCAACCACCATCATATTGGAAAGGATTGTACCAAACAACATGCCGTCAAATTCGCTGACATGATTCGGAACAAGAATATACTTTCCGCTTAGATATTTGTCTCTGTTAGTTATCTCAAGATTAAAAATAGAGCAGACTCCTTCAAAGAATTCTGATCTTATATCAGGATTATATCCGAGTTCACTTACCATCTTACAAAGCAGTCCAAAGATAGTTGCAGCCTGCTCAGTTGTATAACTGTCTACACCGCCATATTCTTTTATAAGAGCATTAAGCTGTGAGCAGTCTATATTATTATCATTCATTTCCTCATCCACCAATTATTTAATGTAAATATCATACGGATTATATACATAATTCCATGAATATTCAACATTATTATAATTATGCTTTATTAAACACTTTAGAATTCAACAAGTATAGCTCTGCAGGGTGCACCGTCTGAATTACCGAGATTTATTGGAGCAGCCGATAGGAAATATACTCCATCTTCTACCTCTCCCAGTCTTATTCCTTCCAGAAGAACTATCTCTTCTCCAAGCATTATCAGATGCACAGCCATCGGAGCATCCTCGGGACCTACCGTCTGGAACTCATTTCCAAACAAAAGGATCTTATTTTCAGCAAAAATCTTAGCTGCATCCTCAGTCATTACAGCCTTACCTTTTATTAGTATTCTGTTATATGCGTCGCAGGATTCCTGGTCTGCTTTTAAACTGTTCTGTTTCTCTTCTGCTGCCCGTCTTGCTTTCTCAAGAATAGATGTTGCATCCTCAGCTGTGATATCACCCTCATGGGAAGCAACATAGGCATATCCCACAAACCTTTTCATGTCAACTTCATCGATAGTCTTTCCTTTATCAATAAAATGATAAGGTGCGTCGACATGAGTCCCGTTATGGGCGCACATTTTAAATGCAGTAAGATTACAGATTGCACCTTCATTTATTTTCATCATCTCTATTCTTTCAGGAGATGGATCCCCCGGAAAAACTGCACAACTAAAAACTTCCTGGGAAATATCATATACTTTCATTTTAAAACCTCATTTCTATCAAAAAAACTTCTTAAAGCATCTTCTGTTAAAAAATCATAGCGTCCAAAATCTCGCCATTCATGGCATTAACAACCACTCTTCCGGATTTTCCATTTATATCAGGCGAATTCATACTAAAAGCCCAGGCCGGAATCACAGTAAAATTATTCATATCAAACCAACTTTGTTTGCCCTGTTTTATATAAGGACAATATGTAAGCTCCAGCTCTGATACGTATAAATCAGAATTCACATCATCCATATTAAGTCTTTCCGGAAGCTGCTTTTTTACACTCTTCATTAATGAATCAAAGTCCATAAGTTTAACATCCGTGGTGACGGTTTCAATCTCATTTATTAATTTCAGGTCAACTCCAAATACACCGGAATCATTTACCTTTATCGTTCCATAATTATTCAGATAAAACCATAAACTATACTGGGTATCTATATTGAATTCGGATCCTAGATATACCGCGTAACCATTTGGTGTGAAATTTGCCTGATCCGCCTCAGGAATATCCATAGTATAGATGAATTCGCCGACGTATTCTTTTCCTTCTTCCATTTGCTGTCTATAAATATCCTCCTGCTCAGCAAGAATCTGATAATCGACCAGACCATCTGTCATTTTACCTGAGCTATTATATTTTATCAGCTTATTGAATGAAGTTATATAATCCTTATCAGAATACAGGATCATCGACATTTCACTATCATCATCATTGACAATATTATAATGTCTCATATCATAAAATGGAGATAATGTTTCTGAGAAAAACTGGTTCTGGTAAGAAAGGGAATCTGTTGTTATCACGTTATCTGCCTGATTAATTCCGAGTTTTTCCGCCAAAAAATCAGACGCTTCCTGAGTAACTTCCGTTTTACTCTTTTTACAGCTGTTTTGACTGTATTCCTCAGGATCATCTTCCTCTTTATCCCTTATAATAAGTGTTTTATACTCTCCTCCGGGATACTGTTCATTTATATTTATCGGATTAAAAAAAATATATCTGCTGTGCGTAAAGCCGTCATAAGCAAGTAACAGACCATATTTCATTCCATTATAGACTCCCTCATACATGTGGATGTAGAATTTGTCTTCATCAAGCCATTTATATTCTTTGTTAAAGGAAGAACTGATTATCAAGTATCGTTCTTTATCTTCTCCAAGATACTGCCCCTCATCATCAAAAACATCCCCTCGCGGCATTACATTTCCATTACTATCCTCAGAATAACTGGTTGCAAGGATATCCCTGTACTTATACATAAGGGGCATATATTCTTCTTTATTCTTATATTTTAGAGTTTCTATCTTCTTGGCCGTGTCACCAAAAAGTGCTTTTACAATCTTTTCTTCCTTATCCTTTTCGTCTTGTGATAATCGTATTTCATAAACATTCAGATAATCTGTTTCAGGGATGTCATAAGTGACATTTGCCTTTATTATTTTTCCGTCTACAGCAAATTCATCACTCCAGGCAACTGTTTTACCGAATATATCCTCGAGGGTTTCGCCGGTACCAAGAGGAATCTCCAGATCATCAACCCGTTCACTCTTTCTTTCATCTGATGAAGAATTATCTCCATAATCTTCTATTACTATTTCTTTCTTACCACAGCCGGCGGCAGTGATACATAAAGCTGTAATTAAAACACAGCTTATAAGTCTTTTTACACTTTTAACCCTCATAATCCTTTCCCTTATAATATTATCTAGTACTTATTGTGAACCTTTTCTGCGAAGCACATTATATCCTTTACTTCAATCACTTTACCATCATCCAGCACGGCTTTACCCGACATGCGCCCGAATACCTGATGCTGATCCGACACGATGAGCTTATAATCAAGACATGCCGCTCTGTCCAGCACAGGAACAAAGTCCATCTCGAACCGTCCGTCTGAAGAAGTAAATGTCCACTTGTCCATTATATTATCAGGGATATGGAACTCTACGTCATCCAGCTTATGAACCCTGCCATTGTAGAAGATCACATTTTCCGTGGCAGCACTTGTGTTACCAAAGCCGTAGCCTATATTGAATCCAAAGCTGTTTCCATCGATATCTGCATTTCCTGAACCCCACAGCCAGGTATTGTCATAGGTCCACACGCCGCGTCCCCAGTCAAGCGTTCCGAAATCGGTCTTTGGATTAAACTCATAGAGCTTACCGTCAAACTTCATATAGCCGCTGGCACGCATGGTGTTAATCTTCTGATTATAGTAAAATGCGTGCTTCTTATCCCATGGAGTCGCTATTACCATTGAGTCCATTTCAGGCTGCTGAAGCTTTATATCACACTCAAAGGGCTTGCCGTCACAGAAATTCCTGAACCTGCATCTGATGCGTCTCCAGCCGTCTCCTACGCTGAACTTCATCTTCAGACGCTTGTCCATATACTGGGTTGGACCGGTAGACGAATTCTCCGGAAGTTTTATTTTACCCAGAGGAAATGAGTTCAAAACGGTTTCTGTGTGCTCCCATGGTTCCTCGCCGAAGGTCAGCAGCGACACCGACTGAAGGCCAATATAGCCGTCATCAGAGATGGTAAAGGCGCCAGCGAAGCCATCACTCAGAACCATATAATAATCCCATTCCTTTATTCTCCACTTAGGAGCCTTTATCATAGATCTTTTATACTTCTGTACCTGACTTCTGGACCAGCCGGGCTCTCTCAATTCCCCGCTCTCATCCAGAAGAAGCTGACTGTTTGTAACCTCATGATTTCTTCCCATATATTGTATCCCCCCTATATCGTTTGTCGTTTCATTATTTTCCAATCTGTTTTTTCTTTTTCCGGTTTATTTTTTACCCCTCAACCGGAATTCCGTTCACTGTAAGATCTTCGGTAAGCTCGATTACAAGACACTTCTTTCCATCGATTACCCTTGTGTCTATTATGTCCGTATGCTTGCTGCTTACACGAAGCACCATGTTCTTATTTCTTACCTCAATATTTCTCACCGGTGCCACATTGTCTGCGAAGAGTTTTTCCTCAACCTTGATATTGGGCACATAACTGCTTCTTCCCATTGTATCGCCGGAAGCAGCTGAGTCATTGGAATAATCCCCATCATCTTCACCAATCTGCTTCTTACGAATCTTCTGCATATCAAACTGCTCATCGAACTTTTTATCAAAGACCTGAAGCTTCTCACCGGATACACCGCTCTTCTCGAAGACATCCCTCATGGCATTCTTATCAAGAAAAACTGTCTCGCCTGCCAGCTCTGATTTTTTGTTATTTACTGTTTCCTTCAGATTCTCCTGTATGGAAAGTACTGTCTCGAAGCTGGACTCTTCCCCAAGAACCTCAGAAACAAATTCATTGAAGCCTTCCTTCTGCTGCTTTGCAGGAAGTGTGGCCGAAACGTCCAGTACATTTTCGAGAAATGCACTCTGAAGTGAATCAGTCTTTCTGCTTGAGTAAAGGATTGCATTTTCGTCTGTGCTCCTGTCGTTAAATGCAGGGAACAGGAAACCGTTATCCGGAAGTTCCACAGCAAATATCTGTCTCAATGTATGTATCTCACCCAGATCATCATCAAAACCAAGTCCCGGTTTAGTCAGCTTCATTGGACATATACTGCAGAGCACATAGCTGTATACCTCATCCGAAGCATCATCCATCTCGATACCGTCAGTGGTCATTCCGGGAATATCATAGGATTGATGAATAAGAAGTATCAGATAATTGCCCACGTAATCATAACTACTTATTACCTTGTCATAGAAATCCTCCAGTGTTGCATCGTCCTTAAGCTCTGTCCTTCTCAGCTTCTGCAAAAGCTCCTTACCTGATGCAGTACTGTCACTTTCAGGATTTACAAAGCTCATATCCTGAAGATTCTTTCCGGGAGTTCCTGAAAGAGTCTTTCTGAATATCTCCAGGTATTTGTACATTTCCTCCTCAGGAAGATTATAGAAGGACTCGCTGAAGGTTTTAACCTTGCTCTTATCTCCATTCACATAACAGCCCGCAAGCTTTGTTATACCGCAGTCCTGTACGGTATCAAAAAGTGATTTGATCTCGTTAATTTCTTTTTTAGTCATCTTAGTTTTTTCCTTTAATTACTTTTTCGTTTTTTCGGTGAGCGTTTCTGTATCATGTTCGACCATAACATGTACTCCGTGTTTATATGAAATAACGCAAACATTTTGTAATCTTATACAATGAAGATTAATCCAAAAACATATTAGACTAAATGCAACTGACATAAGGCGGCCATATCATTCTCAGAAAGCCCAAGCCCTTCTCTAATAAAGTTCCCGAAGTCTCCGTACTTTTCTTCTATCGCCTTATAATATGACTCTATATAGTCTTTGTCGGCTCCGAAGAGTAATCTTAATGCCTCGTCAGCCATAGAGCTTTCGATTCCTGCCTGTTCTTTTACGAAGTTGGTAAGAAAGTGTATGTCAGCTTCAAGGTATATATTGGTTGAGAGATAATCCTCAATTATATCTTTTCGGGATACTCCGAGTATCTCCTCAATTATAACTGAAGCTATTCCCGCTCTGTCCTTTCCTGCGGTACAGTGCCAGAGAACTGCCCCTTTCGATGATGAAACTGAATCATCTGAACTCTCAGCTTTTTCTCTACATGCATCCAGTATAAGTTTTATGAACTTACTATATTGTGATACAGAGTAGTCACCTGCAAATGCGATATACATCTCGCACAAGTATTTCTTTGCAGTCACCGGATCCATAGCAAGTCTTGCAATGATATCTTTATCCGACCTTTTCTCTCTGGTTACACCTGCAGTCAGACTGTCTACTATGGGGATATGTACATATGATATTCCCTCGATCACTTTATCCGGCTTTTCTTCTCTTTCTTTATCTGATCTGAAATCAACTATTATATCCACCAGTTCCTGAAGCTTCTTCTCATCGCTTGCAGATATCTCCGATAAATGTCCGCATCTGATGAAACAGCCTTCTTTTATAGCTTTGCCTGAGGTTGTTTTCATCCCTCCTAGATCCCTGATATTATGAAGACTCTGGAAATCTAACCGTTTACTCAATTGTTCACCTATGAATTCATTATTATGTTTATTTGATAATCCACTCATCTGTTTTCTCTCAAAATAAATAATTACTTTATTATACAACCATAAATACAATAACATAAAAACCGGCAAGAACCAAATTCTTTTGTTCCTGCCGGTAATCAATCACATTTTATATCATTTCTTATGTCCTATGCTCTGTGGCGTCTCTTATAATCCTTCTGTATATCTTCGAGTGCGTTTGATTCTTCAAGCATGTCACTCATAGCCTTTGCTGAACCACATTTACGGGCGCCGGTTATAATGTTGGACATTACGTTGAAGTTGAGAGCTGTACCTTCGCTGTCGCATTCGTACCTTACTGCACGACTTGCAGAAACACCGAATCTGCCTGCAACTTCGATGGCATCGATATTTGCTCCGAGGAAAATGAACTCCCAGTTGTACTTATCCTTCTGATGCTCCACCATCTTCTTAACCTTCCTGTAATCATAACGTCTGCTGGCATTTTCCATGCCATCTGTTGTGATTATGAAGAGTGTCTTCTCAGGAACATCCTCAGGTCTTGCGTACTTATGTACATTTCCGATATGGTGGATGGCTCCGCCTACAGCATCCAGAAGAGCTGTGCAGCCACGTACATAGTACTGATTGTCATTCATTGGCTCTACTTTGCCTATCGGTACTCTGTCGTATAGAACCTCTGTCTGATCATCGAACAAAACGGTTGAGATATAAGCCTCTCCCTCTTCCTTCTGCTGCTTCTCGATCATGGAGTTGAAACCTCCGATGGTATCTGCCTCAAGTCCACTCATTGAACCACTTCTGTCAAGTATAAAAACTATCTCTGTCAATCCTTTACGCATATTATTGTCCTCCTTTTTCTCTACTAACCTTTCGGTTTTTTTATTTGTTGGACTCATTATACCTAAAGAATTTTTAAAACAGGTCTCTCGGAAAGCGACCCTTATTTAATCTATCTACTTACCATCGGGAAAGCTTGTAAATACTCCGCTTTCAACCTCCGGATAGCCGTACTTTTCTTTTCCATCTGCAAATGCCTTCATCATGAAAACCATATTTCTCGCAAGATTTCTCATGGTCTGAAGACCTTCCAGATCCTTCTTCACGTCCTCAGCCGTATGACCATGGACCTGATTCCAGTAAGTACTCGGCGCAAGGGGCATGCCACTAATTAAAAAGTATTTATTCAGCACATCAAAGGATGCAGTGTTGCCTGCACGTCTGCAGCTTACAACCGAAGCCCCTACCTTCATGTGCTTTGAAAATGAAGTGCTGTAGAAGAGCCTGTCAGCTAATGCAAGCAAAGTTCCATTTGGCGAACCGTAATAAACCGGACTTCCCAGAACCACGCCGTCTGCTTCCTCGAACTTCTTTGCAACCTCATTAACTATATCGTCTATAACGCATTTTCCGGTGGTACCACAAGTTCCACAGGAGATACATCCGCGGATATCCATATTACCTACATGAATGATTTCGGTCTCCACCCCTTCGGCTTCAAAAACCTTAATCATCTCTTCAAATGCGGTGGCTGTACAACCATTTGCACGCGGGCTGCCATTGATCAATAATACCTTCGACATAATAACTCCTCCTTCTTAAGTATTACGAAATGATACATGGGAGGCCATGCTCCTCCAGCTGGATATCCAGCTCTATCATGTCATATATCTCATTTTCTATAAAATACGAAAAAATGATATCAGTCATATCACAGGGCGACAGCGCATAACCGGCTCTGGCAAGAAGGTCCCTGGACTCGTCCAGATTCAGCCTTGCACCGACACAAAGACAAAGCGCCGTCAGCTTCTGCGGATGATAATTCACGTTATTCTTTATCTTTGAAAATGTCTTCTTATCCACTATGGCTCTCTTGTAGACATCAGCATTCTCCATTTTTTTGTCCTGTATCAGATAAAGCAGGTACTGGGAAAATGTATCCGACAGATGCTTCATCCTTTCTTCCAGTTTGCTCGCATGCTCTGCTTCGAAATCGACACACTCATCGACCGCATCTTCCTTTACAGGTTCTTTATAAAAGCTGACTGAATCTTCCAGACACTCTGCTTCTTCTTCCGACCACTTAGCACCGGAGAAAGCCATAGATGCCATCCCGGCTGTATAGTCCTTTTTATTAGGAGTTGAAGACTTCAGATTCTTACCAAAGAATCCACCCAGTCTGCGCCTTTTATCTCTCGAACTGGCTCCATCTATGCCGGAGTTCATCTCATAAGACACCGAGAGCTCGCTTGCACCGAAGTACTCTTCTCTCTGCTTTTCCTCCACATAGTTCTTATCTATGTACTGCTGGAGGTCAGGATATATCTTTCCACCCAGGGCTGTGGTCTTCTCATCAAAGACAACCAGATAGATCTCCATGTCATTCTTCAGAAGAAAAGCATTTATCTCATCTACCGCTATTCGCATTCCCTCTTCTTTAGGATATCCGAAGCTTCCTGTGGATATCAGTGGAAATGCAATGGATGTGATGGAATGCTCCAGCGCCAGATTAAGACTTTTCTGATAACAGGAACGAAGCTTCTCCTCTTCACCCTGATCACCGTTTTTATACAGTGGACTCACCGCATGAATGATATACTCAGCCTTTAGATTAAAGCCCGGAGTAATAAAAACCTCGCCCTCCGGAACCTCACCTATATGCTCTTTTCTATAAGCCAGAAGTTCACTGTAACCGGCCGCATTATAAATAGCACTGTCGCAGCCTGTATCCACGGCAACGTGCTCATTTGCGGTATTTACAATCGCCTGAGTATTCATTTTTGTAATGTCGTTACGAACTATTTTAAAAGACATCCTTCTCATCCCCATCTTTTATCCCATTTTTTTGACATTTATAATCATTATTGCTATATTATAAATACAAAAAAGGTGTTGCCGACTATTCGTTAACCCTTTACTTTAGAAGCAAACAACAACCGCTGCTATTTGGACGTAGGGCGGTTGTTTTTGCGTCTGTCTAAATTATTTCCAAACTGTCCGGTTCTACATGACAGCTGAGGAACAATATCTCCACCCCGGCATTTTTTGCTTCATCCATTGCGACTCCAAACTCTGGATGTGTATCTATATTGGCACGAACCTCCATCACTCCATCCATCTGTATCACAAATGCTAGAATCGCATTGTAGCCTTCCTTCTTAGCTTTTATCAGTTCTCTTATATGCTTTACTCCCCGCTCTGTGGGAGCATCAGGAAAATAACCTATTCCATCAAATTCCAAAGTGCAGCCCTTGACTTCCATCAGATATTTATCTACTACATCAGGAGCACTATCAAAACCGGTTTCAGCTTTCTCCATATAAAAGTCTATTCGTGAATCTCCATAAGTGTATTCAGGAATAACTCTTGTATAATCCCTTTTTAAAAGCCATTCCTTTACCACCTTATTAGGAGCCTGACTGTCTATATTAAAAAGAACTCCGTTTGATTTTCTTACAGCAACCAGATCATATCTTGTCTTCCTGTTTGGAGAGTCCGGAGCCGTCAGCCATACTTCGCTTCCGGGAATCAGCAGTTCCATGCATCTTCCCGTATTCTTTACATGGACGATTTCTCTTACTCCATCTATCTCGACTTCAGCTATAAAACGGTTAGGTCTCTTAAGAAAAGTTGCTTTTGTTATATTCTCATATTTCATCAGCTTATTATTTCCTCAAGTTTACTATAGCTTACTGTCCGCTCCATTTTTCTTCCCATACTTCCATAATCTCAGGGAAGTATTTCTTGCGGACAAGCATAAGACCGATTACAGCTGCAACAACTGATGCTGCAACAGTGATCCAGTCGCCAACACCCATGGCCTGCATGGTTCCTCCTGAAGAAGCCAGATCCGAACGAATCATCTCCAGAAAATCAAGTGAAAAATGAGCAATTATAGTCGGAAGAATACTACCAGTTCTAAGATAAACCGCACCAAAAAGCATACCGATTCCGATTGCATATACAGTCTGTATCAAAACTGATGACAGCTGTCCTCCCACCAATATATTGGATAAATGAGCCAGTCCGAAAACTATCGATGACAACCAGAATATAACCATAATCTTTTTTTCGTCTTTTATGGTACGCATATAATTGGCAACACCCAGTCCACGAAAAGTGATTTCTTCACCAACACCTGGAGCAAGCGCATTGAGGAAAGCAATAAAAACACTTCCTGTTCCCAATGTTACTATACTTACAACACTTCCTACCCAATGGATAAGAAGAACCGGAAGCATTACAATAAATGCCCATTTCATACCTTTAATCTTAAGAGCACCCTTAAATTCAGGTTTAAAAATCAACCAGAAAATTCCGAGTGCTACTATTGAACCTAAAGCAGAGAATGGTCCTGATGCCTGAGTCATTTTCATGCCGGGAAGCACTTCTACCTCTGTTCCGAAACCAGGAACAACCTTAGCAAGAGCTCCATCCAGGCCACTAAAAAAACTAATTATAACCGAAACAAATATCATCAACAGAAAATAAGCCATAAACGTATGATTCAGTACAGTATGATCCTTCTTTTTCTGATGAACCGGTGTAGTTTTGTCTTCCATTTTTCTTCTCCTTTTTCTTTTAAAAAATATATGATATGGGTGTAAAAAGTACATTTTGACTTTTGACACTTATGTCATATGACTATCTTGAATAAACGCCTGTCATAACCTCTGTCTTATAGGCTTCTTTATTTGGCAGATCATAATCATCTGCGACCTTTGCAGCAAGTTCGTTATCATAAGGTATACTTAGAATACTCATATTAATCGGAGTCAGTTCTTCAGCTCCCAGATTTCCTTCGATCAAAAGAGCATGGCATCGTGGCACTCCAAGGGAATTACCAACACTTCCCGTATTTATAGCATAGCCCATATTGTGTGCACGGATATATGGCATGTGACAATCTGCCGATATAAAACCGCCATGAAGTTTCCCTTTTGTATCTGTAAATCCGGGATTAAGCTCATCCATTGAAAGATATGGATGAAAGTTAATATCAATAGGCCGGCCATGAACTAATCTGAAGCTTATACCGCTGATCATCACCTCATCTTCCATGGGTAGAGATTTCAGCCATTCAAGTCGCTCCTGCCCCAGCTGTTCAACATAAAATGAAAGAGTTCCGAGCCATTCAAGATATTCCTCACTTACTTGTTCTGCATTTATAGCATTTTTATCATTGTATGAAGATGCATAAATGTAACTCTGAACAATTCCGTCATCCCAGTTACCTGCTATAAAATGATTGCAATTTTTCCGAACCCAATCAAGTGTTTTGTCATTTTCCGGTCCTTTGCCTACAGCATCACCCAAAAACCACACGTCGTCCGGTTTAATCTTTTCCATCTCTTTTTCAAGCGCACGTGTTGCTGGCATATTACCATGCAAATCCGCTAAAAACAAAATCTTAGACATTACTAATTTCCTTTATCTTATCCTCTATTATCTTATCTGCATCTGCCCCGGCTAAGTCCAGTCCCACAGCTTTTATTAATTCGACTTCATTTATTCCATAATAATTCTCGGCCAAAGCTTTTATATACCCAAAACCATACTCATCAGGAGCAAAATTTCCTCCCGCTGTAGTCACATAGGTCAGTTTATCAGCCCGACATAACCCTTTAGGGATTCCTTCATCCGTATAGATAAATGTTACTCCCAATACATTTATCAGCTCTATATATTGCTTTAAAGCTGCCGGAAAAGAAAAGTCCCAGTATGGAGCTGCTATAAGAATCCTGTCAGCTTCTGAAAACTGTTTTGCAAGATCAAACATAGGATCATCATATTTTCCTGCATAGATCAGTGAATCTCTTTTCTTCAAAAAGCCTTCATCAACTATTGGAAATTTAAGTTCCCACAACTTCAGCTCTGTTACCGGCTCACCTAATATTTCTATCACAGAATCAGCCAGCCGCATTGTTCTTGAATCAGATCTGACACATCCATTAATAAACAGCATATATCTTCTCCTCCTATACCTTGAAATTAATCTTCTGATAAAAAACTCTAATTATCAGAGCCATGATCCAGTTTATTATAACAACCCCTGCAAAGATACCGAGCCCTACCGGAAAGCCCCAATTAAGAAAACCGTACCAGTCATTTGTATCAGGCCACACACCCCTGCCATTTATCAAAATATTTATTAGATATCCAAATCCATATATAACGGATGGAATTGCTGCGATAAATGTATATCTGAGCGATATTTTTTCTTCGCGACTCTCTTTTTCAAAGACAACAAACTCCACCATAGCTAGTAGAGGAACTATAAGGTGAAAAAACAGATTACCGCCTTTATACATATTTAACTCTCTATACATAGGCTGAAGGAAAAATGCGATGATTGCAAATGTAAGCCCTACCGATGTTGCAGCCATATATTTCAGGTATCTGGAGACTACATTTTTACCCATACATTTTCTTATAAGGTCTATAAAGATAATAATGCCGCAAAATTCATTTGATAATACAGTAAAGTATTTTAAATTATATAAACCTGATGAAGTAAGACCTGTTTCATCCGCCGCCCCATTAAACATTATAATTGTACCGATGATAACCAACACTACAATCAAGGATTCAATAATTATCGCAATTTTCTTCTTCATAATCATTTCTCCAGAAATGTCCTTAAATAGGCAGCATCGGAATCCGATAACAGAGCATAATCTCCGTAGTCTTCCACTACCAGACCATCCGCTGTTTCCATGCAACTAAAGGATATATAGTACATGGCATCTTCCGAATAGAAATACAGATAGAATCTATCTTTGATCTCACTTTCCTTAGGACCATAAGGCCTGCCTTCAGCCTCTACATAATCCCTGATGGCTCTGACCTTGTCTGAATCAACGGTATACACAGTCGTATTCTCTTCATTAAAATCCTCTGAGACATCACAGATATATGCCGCCTCATTCCTATAATAATCAATTATATCATCTACTTCATCCACGGCTATATATGGATCATCTACAAGTCCCAGTATGAATATATCCGAGTCACGGTTATTTTCAACCTTTTCTATTAAGTAATGCTTACCATTATCAAATACGATGGCACCTTCCTTCGTGGTTTTGAAGTGTTCATCTCCTTTATATGAATTAAAATCATTTCTTTTATAATGAATCCCCTCAAAATGCTTTCCCTTATAATCAAAGCCGTTATCCAGATCTTCGTATTCTTTTAAATGAATAACTGAATCCTTCGGAAGGGAAGAAACCTCATGACGGTAATCCAGTTTGCTTTTTATGGACATTCCCGCAACTATGGCAAGAGGACCTATACCCTGAAGTACGCCCCAAATAGTAAATAATAGAGCAAAAACCTTTAGTACAACAGGAACATTCTCTTCTTTTTTCTTTCTTACTCCCCAGATGATATCCAGTATCACGCCTAGAAGTAATATTGCCAGTCCGATCACTACCACTATGATAAAACCGGTAGCAATCACCATTGCCATAAATGCCATATCAATCCCCTTTTTCTATCTAATCATTCTATGTAGTCTCCGACTGTGTAATACATGTGCTTTGTAAGCTGTACCGTAAAAAGGTTTATCCCCTGTCTGTCAGGTTTTTTAGTATCGATTCTGGTTTGATAATAACCAAATTGTTCATATACTGCACCGGTATCTGTTTTTACATTATTATAATTTATTGAGAGATGGGAATCATATATATTCCCATCCTTATCTACGTCCATTCCCTCTCCCGGAAATGATATACTGTCATAGCTTACAACCTTACCGTCTATCTTTTCAAAGAATCTCTTCCACTCATGCTCCAGATCATGAGTATCCTTTACATCATCAGAAAAAAAAGCCACAAGACTGGGAATATCTTCATTCTTTATATATTCAAAGATTTCTTCTGCTTCCTTCTTCGCAAGCTTCTTGGGATGCCACCTTTCCATATCAGCCGTAGATGTAGAACCGCATCCACATACCCCCC
The DNA here is from genome assembly GCA_900199595.1 of Lachnospiraceae bacterium. GTDB lineage: Bacteria > Bacillota > Clostridia > Lachnospirales > Lachnospiraceae > Eubacterium_Q. The sequence continues at coordinate 45,417 of FZRB01000022.1, forward strand.
CTGCAATCATGCAGAGTACCATTATCATTACTATAAGTTTATTTCTCATTTTTCTTTCACATAATCCTCTCAAACCACACTTATTTTATTATACAGTTGAAGATATATCATTACAATAAAAAGATGACAGTTTGAACCTGATTCAAACTGTCACAAACTGTCATCTTGGGGAATTATGAACCTGTAAAATCATATTTTCTTACACCCAGCATCCAGAATTTATAGCTGAGGTAAAAGAAAAATGCGCCGATAACCGGGGAAAGCCATGAAAGCAATGGCACGCTGTCCGGCGTTACGAATACCAGACTCGGATAATATGCCACAAAAGCTATCGGAATGATAAATGTAAAAATAAATTTAAATACTCCGTTGAAAATACTTGCTGGATATTTTGCAAAATCCTTAAACCTGAACATTATTACCATTACATAACCTGAATTAATGATCCAGAAGCAGGTTGCCGCCGCTGCATTCATGATTGCTATCATAAATAACGAAGCGGTTATCAGAAACAGCACTGCCTGGGCGATGGTAACTACAGTTACAGGTATCCCTATGTGATACCATGCGTATACAAAGGTCACCAAACCAAATATAAACTGACCTATGCCCTTTACATCAAAAACTTCAGATATGAAATAAAAGAATACATTTATCGGTCTGAAACAATACTTTATGAAATCTCCTGAACGGACCATAAATCTTAAATTCCAGTTATTGTCAAAGAAACACTGTACAGGCGTAAGTGCTATAAGAGAAAAACCGTACAGAAACAGCATGTGATAATAATCCCATCCATTTATACTTGGAAAGTTATGAAAAAGAATCATGAACGTCACAAAACCTGACAGATTAGTCATAATCATTCCGAAGGTCGATATGATAAAGTCTGCACGATAACTCATCTTGCTCTTCAGATCCTGAATCAGTATCTTCCTGTATATCGATGTATAGAATAAGAAGCCACGCTTCTTTTTTATATTTTTTTCCATGACAGTTCTAACCTCCGTTTACTGTGATACGTTTAACTGCATGATTCCAGAACAGATTTCCGGCGATAGTCAGAACCACACACCAGATAAGCTGGATTCCAAGCAGCTGAAGGAGTCCCTCCGCACTGTCCGAACCATTTTTCTTTAATAATATTGTAAGCGGTATATCATACACTGCACGAAACGGCATATATTCTACTGCTCTCCTAAAGCCTTCCGGGAAAAATGCGAGTGGTATGGTTGCACCTGAAAGAAGAAGAACTATAGTTTCCTTCACGATATTAATTCCCCAGGTCGACTCAGTATAAAGACATATAGGAGCCACAAGCATCTCTATATTGAAGTTTATTATCAGCGCAAGTATCAGTGAAATAACAAACATAAAGAGATTCCAGCCCACAGGCACCGCTCCTTTTGTGATAATCATTACTATGAGAAATGTAGGCAAAAATGTAAGTGCAAATGACATCACATGCGAACCTGAATAACTCCAGAAAGTATATTTTCTATACCTCATAGGCTTTAGCAGATGCATTATGATTTCTCCCGACTGAATCGCGCGGCTCATATCCCATACTATAAACATTTCCAGAAAATTAAATATAGCCGTGGCAAGGATCAGATAAATCATTGTGTCATAAAAAGTCATTCCATTTACTGTATCCGTCCCGCAGGAATCATATATTGCCTTCCATAGAAAATACACCAAAGCAAGATATATCAGATTTCCAAAAAGCGTTACCGCAGTTCCCAGCCTGAACTGGAGCGATTCCATTACACCGGCTCTTGTAAGTGCCGTAAGTTTTCTGGCATTTTTCATGACGCCTTACTCCCTTCATATATTTTTCGGATAACCTCTTCTGTTGATATCTCCTCAAGCTGAATATCCTTGATCTTATGCTTCTTCTGGGTCTCCTGAATTACATGCATTACATCGGTCTTTTTCTCATCGATTACCTGCTCATTCCATGACCCATCCTCGAGACGCATACGAAGAGTTCTGTAAGAACCAAAATATGTCTTCAGATGATCTATATCATTGTCATAGATTTTCTTTCCTTCATCTATTATTACTATTCTGCGGCAAAGTGCATCCACATCCCCCATATCATGAGTTGTCAGAATAACCGTTGTTTCCTTTACCTCATTAAGACCACGTATAAGCTCTCTTATCTTTCCCTTCATGGATACATCAAGACCAATGGTCGGTTCATCCAGGAAAACTATTCCGGGATTATGGAGAAATGCGGCCAATATATCACTAAGTGTTCTCTGCCCCAAAGACATCTGACGGACAGGTTTATGAAGAATCGGTTTTATGTCAACCAAAGAACTGTAAAGCTCCAGCATATCCTTATAATCCTTCTCTTCCACCATATAGATATCCCTTAACAGCTTAAAAGACTCAATAAGCGGAAGATTCCACCACAGCTGACTTCTCTGTCCGAAAACAACACCTATATTCTCAGAGTTTCTGGTTCTATCCTTATATGGTACAAGCCCATTTACCATGATGCTTCCTGAGGATGGTTCCAGAACTCCTGTCATCATTTTTATGGTAGTAGATTTGCCGGCACCGTTTGGTCCCAGATATCCAATTATCTCACCCTTCTCTACAGTCAGAGACACGTCATTTACAGCCTTTACACTTTTATAGTCTCTTGAAAAAAGATCCTTAAAGCTGCCCTTCAGACCTTCATGACGATTGAGCACCTTGAACTCCTTGCTTACATTTTTCATTACAACAACTTCATTTGCCATAGTCATCCTCCCTGCTCATTTCAAATAAGCCTGTATAAACACTTGCAATTTATTACAATAACAAGTATATTGTATATTAAAGGAAAGATATAGGTCAAAACTTATATATTTTTATAACAATCTTTCACGGATATGTAATATTGTTATAAAATTCGCTATATAAACAACATATTGTTATAATAAAAAACATGACAAAAGTAAACCTGGTTCACTACTGTCACAAAAAAGATGACAGTTTGAACCTGATTCAAAGTGTCATCTTTTTGTGAGGTGTGGAAATGAAACGTGAATTGATGGGATTAATCGTAAAAAGGGAAGATGGTTCGGAGCAGGTCAATTACGACGATGATTCCTTTCCATCATATATCTACGATGGATGGATCAAGCCAAATGTAACCTGGGAGAAGGTCCCTCATTTTCATGAGGATATAGAAATGTTGACGGTAAAGTCCGGACGAATGGCTTACTCTGTCAATGGAAAGCTGGTCACTTTGAACGAGGGTGATACTATTTTCGTGAATTCCAATCAGATTCACTACAGTCTTTCACTGGACAACCAGACTGCTACTTATGTTATTTTTATAGCTAATCCGAGTATACTCAACTCTTCTGTTGCTGTTGAAATGCAGGCATTGCAGCCGATACTTAACAACCCGAATCTCAGCTATCTCCGTTTCAGAAACATAAATGAAAATACAGAGGCCATACGTAATATCATGCTGACTCTGCCAGATCTGAGAAGGGATCCTTTTCAGATTACAAAGAAGTTCTTTGATATATGGGAAGTAATTCTAAATCAAAGCAAAACCTATGGAATGCTGGATGAAGAGGCTGAAACTGATATCCATACCAGATCTTTTAAAGCAATGATGTACTATATCCAGCAGAATTATCGCGAATCCATAACTCTTGATGATATAGCTGCCAGCGGTAATATCAGCAGATCACTTTGCAACAAAGTCTTTCATAAATACGTAGGAGATAGTCCTGTGAACTATCTCCTGAATTACCGCGTAAGAAAGGTGGCCGAACTTCTTCGAACCACCTCTCATACTCTGTCTGAAATTGCATCACAAACCGGTTTCAACGGAACCAGCTATATGTCAGAAATGTTTAAAAAATCATTCGAAATGTCACCCCGGGACTATAGAAAGACCTGGGCAGACAACGACAATACTTAACTCAGCTCAATATATTTTTTGATGTGTCTGTCATTTCATGAATACAAAGCTTTCCAGCTCGAACAGACTTCTTCCTTTGAAATAGTCAGCCATCCATCCGCTATAATCAGTTTCAAAGGTAAAGAATACTGAATGTCTGCCTGTCACGGCTTCTATCACTTCAGTGATCACAGAATCATCATGACCTATAGTTATACTACCTATCTTCTTACCAATAGTATTGACTGATTTAAGTCTGTCAGCAGTATCAACACCATCTATATAAATGTTCATCCTGCAGTCAGTTCCCATACCGCGTACTTTAGCTGCAAATTCCATTGTTTTGCTTCCAAAGTCATCTCCAAAATCAAAATACTTATAACCAATAACAGTCTCAGTAGTTATATTCCTGATAACCCTTGAGAAAACATTTCTCTCGGTTACAAAAGCACCTCCAGTAAGGATACATGCTATATCTGCATCTGTTATCTGGTATGGATTGAGTGAAGTTTCAAATCCAAGTGAAGTAGTTTCAACCATAGGAATAGTTCCATCAGGAAGTATTTCTATTCTCTCAACACAGCCACGTCTGGACATAATGCTTCCATTGGTCATGCGGTGATAGAAAATGTACCACTGTCCATTTACATTTATGATAGAACCATGATCATTTCCATCCGGATAATCAGCTCCACTGTCTACGATATAACCTCTGAACTTAAAAGGTCCAACCGGACTGTCAGAGGTTGCATAAGCAAGCTTCGGGCAGTCATTCGGAGAATAGATCATATAATATGTATCTCCTACCTTACGCATGGATGCTGCTTCAAAGAAAAGCTTCTCCTTTGAATCAAAACCATCCTCAGGTCTGAGTTCGCTCGGAATAAAATCCTCGATAAGAGTATCATCGAGTATTTCATACATATTATCAGGATTCAGTTCTGCCAGAAATGATTTCAGGTATCCGCAGTATATATATGCCCTGCCATCATCATCCACAAAAACTGCAGGATCTATAAATATACCTCCGTTGCACACCTCTTCGGGAATATTATACTTATATTGTGATAAAACCTTAAAGGGACCTTCAGGATGGTCACTAACAGCAACACAGCCCTTTTTACCTTCTATATATGCATATAAAAAATATTTTCCGTCCTTCTCTACTACATCAGGAGCAAAAAGCTTAGCCTTGTCTCCAGTCCAGTCAGTATCAGATTCGTGATCTCTGGTTTTGCCAACTCTGAAAATATCCCCATGACATACCCACTGATTTGGATTATCAACAGGAGCACTCCAGCATTTTAAGACACAGTCACAGAAGCTTCCCGAACCGGCCTTATCATGTGAACCGTATATATATACCCTGTCGCCGAAAACCCTTGGTTCCCCATCAGGTATATATTCCCACTTTGGTAAATATGGATTTGCCATTTACGTGGTCTCCTTTAAATACTAATATTCTCACCTATAAGTCCAACATATGCACCCTGTCCCGCCTCTGCTGCATCAGGATGAGCTATGAGCCACTTGTTTCTTGCCCAGAGCATTTTATCTTCAAGATTCTTCTCAGGTGCCTTATCAAGGTCTGTATTTGTGTTTCTCGGAAGAACAACTGCTACTCTGAAGCCATCATCACTAACCATACAAGGAGCATAATGAAGTGATGTTGCATATACTTCAACAACTGCACCTGCAGGAGCCTTAAAAGCTACTACATCAGATGTATCAAGTTCGCCGCTGATTATATTTTCCTGCTTTGCAAGAAGAAGAACAAAATCAGTTGCACCGATATTAATCTCACTATTTCTGTGATATTCAAGACAGTTAAGTGCTTTATTGTATCCCCAGCACATTCCCAGCTCTACAGGCATTCCTCCGAACGCATTATCACCAAGCTCTTTAAAAATACCACAAGCCTCAAGTGAATCGATCCATGGTTCATAAGCAACACCCTCTGCAGGCATTTCAACCTTATTCATAGCTTCGATAAGCTCAGCGGTATCATAACCCTCAAGAACCTTTCCAAACTCATTAAACTCAGGATCAAATACAGAATAAATTGTCATGTCAAATACCTCCCATAAATACTTTATTTTTAACACTTTGTAATTATATCACACTAATAACATTAACAAAAGTTATTGTTTTTTGACTATTTTTTGTTATCATAGAATTAAGTTATAAAAAAGGAAATAAATATATATGGATAGAGAAATAATTAATTATTCTTATATACATGGTGTAGCATTTGCAAAGGAAAATGTACCCACATCTTTCCCACCTCACTGGCATGATTCCGCCGAATTCACACTTATTCTGAAAAAAGGATGCGAATATAAAATAGGTGAAGAAATATATCGTCCGGATCCGGGAGATATTCTCTTTGTATGGTCACGTGAGCTGCACGAAATAAAGAAAGCACCTGAAGAGGGATATATACTGCTTCAGTTTTCTTCAGGTCTTGTAGAAAGCAGTACTGATATTGCTACTGCCATAAGATTTCTCAGTAAATTCCATCATATTTCAAGTAAAAAAGAGCCGGAGCTCTCAAAAAAAATATCAGATTATATCTATGATTTTATGAATATCTATAACAGCAGCCAGCACTTCATCGAAACCAGATGTAAGATAATCATTTATAATATTCTTCTTCTGATCGGTGAATATATCATGGAAGAACATAAAGAGCTGATCGGCAATGAACAGTTTTCTGATGTTACATGGAACTATATCCGTACTGCCTGCAGTTATATATCCGAGCATTCTTCCGAGGATATTACACAGACAGACGTTGCTTCAGTAACAGGAATAAGTCCCTTTTATTTTTCAAAGATCTTTAAGGAATATACCAAGCTTACATTTCCTGCATATCTTGCAAATATCCGCGTACAGAATGCTATCAATCTATTATCGAATGAGCAGCTTTCTATTACTGACTGCGCTTTTATGGCAGGATTTCAGTCAACTACCACCTTTAATAAAATATTCCGGGAAGCAACAGGCTGCACTCCCCGGGATTATCGTAAGCTTCATTCCTCTTCATCTACAACATCATCCTTCAGTGTATAACACTTATGATTTCTTAACCCTGTGAACAGTCATTACTGTAGAGTCACCCAGGGTAGATAATCCTATAATGTTTTTTCCATAGGAAATAACAGGAGGAATAAAAGAGAAATAATCTATTTTCAGTTTTCCATCATCATAGGTGTCAGGTATATCGAGTCTTGTCAGATTTGTGATAGAAAGATCCTTTGTCTTTCCCGTATATCCAAGTATTCTGGCAAGCTTTTTTGATGTTTTACTTCTAAATGTTCCGGCATGTTCAAGATTTATAGCATCCACAAGTGTCGGCTCAAATGCCGCCATAAACGGAAGTATAAAATTGCGGGAACCATCATCCTCCAGCTTATTTGTCATAAGCTTCTGAACCTTCTCGGCATTTTTTCTAAAAGGTTTATTATAATTATATGCATACTTTATGGATATACCCGTAGCCTGATTGCCCATACTTCTGTTCTTGTTTTCTCTAGCATCTACAGCATATCCTATATCCAGCTTTCTTCCCATTCTTCTTAAAAACGCTGTTGTGATATATGCTGTAAAACCTACATTCCATTCTTTACAACGGGCTAATTTTTTTGAAACCATAGCCGGAGATATAACATATTCATTTATTACAGAAGCTCTGTCCTTCCAGTATTCTTCATACGCAGCATCCATATCTTCGAATGAAAATGTTCTCTTCTCTTCATCCTTAAGCCATTTCTTATTATATGACTTCGGAAAAACCGCCAGCGGGCCTATGCGGTCCTTAAGTGCTTCATCACTCAGATCACCTGCAGGTATCGTCCTCATTTCCAATACTTCCGGAACATTACCCGAAAGACAGTTCATAAAGGTCTCAATAAAGTAAACCAGTGATTTACCATCTCCTCCAAGATGATGAAGAAGAAAGAGTATGCCACAGCCTTCAGCGTCTGACTCATATACGAAGGCCTTCAGATATTCCCCATCTTCTATCCTGAATCTGTTTTTTTCTTCTCTATGAATTATGTTCTTCCAGGAATTATTCTCGAAGAAAATCCTGTTATTCTCATATGAGCCACTCTCATAGTATGCAGAACCATCCTCATCTATAAAGACTCTTGTTCCAAGTATCTCATGGCTCTTCACTGCACACTCGAACGCTTCACGAATAGAATCCTCTGATAAAGCTCCACATATATGAATTCTCATTGCTATTAATATACTTACATCAAAAAGATCACTTCTTTCAGTCTCTATATTTACCCTCATAATGATCAGCCTCTGTTTAGTAATGATTTTTAATTAATATATTTACTGATACCTTTCATCCACTGCTTCATAACCAGGCTGTTAGGCATCAGCTTACCATATACATGGAGAAACTTTGCATAACCGGTACAAACAGACATTTCCTTACCACGGCTGCTGTCCTTAAGTGCCTTTGTAACCACATTCTCTGCAGTAGTAAGTCCAGGAAAATGTATCTTCTCTCCGTCTTTATCATTCTGAAGCATTTCTGTATCAACCCAGCCCGGACAAACTGCTGTAACCTTTATTCCTTTATCCTTAAGCTCCTCGTTAAGAGCTCTGGAATAATACCTTAGAAATACCTTTGTTGAAGAATAAAGATTTATATAAGGAGTAGGCTGAAAAGAAGATGCCGAAGACACATTAAGTATACGGCCTTCATCCTCCATATGTGGAAGACACATCTGGATCAGTGTAACAGCTGCTTTACAATTAACATCAATAGTATCTGATATTTCATCTATACTGAACTCATCAGACCTCTTAAAAGCCGCAACTCCGGCATTATTGATCAGATATTTTATTTTCTTTCTTGATGATGCAACCTTCTGCTTAACAGAAAAGAGTCCCGAAGACTTACTTAGATCTGCAACAACAGGTATGATCTTCTCACCATATTCATCTTTTAACTCCTTAAGCTTAGCTTCGTTTCTTGCAACCGCCCAGACCTCACTTACATCTTCATCCATAAGTATCTGACGTACAAATTCTCTGCCTATGCCTCCTGTGGCACCTGTTATTAATGCTACCATCTCTTTTCTTCCATCCTTTACTACTCATTTATTTCTTTTTTTATGGAAATAAAACCATACTGCTCAAGCATTCGCATATATTCTGATAATCTTTCATATAAAGGCTCAGCCTCATCACCATAATGTTCTTTTACCTTAATACCAAGATCATATATACTTGTCTCTCCATCAATAAGAGGCCAGACAAAGTTCCCTATTCCCTGAAGATGAATCTGTGATACTTCAGGTTTTTTCAGAGTCTTTTGTGCGATCCTATTGAAAATGCCTTTATTCTCCACAAATATAGTTACATTTCCTTCTTTATCCTGATCCCATTTATAACTTTCTATTCTCTGCGGTATGTAATCAAGATAATTAGTGGATTTATTCTTTTTATTACTCATTTTTATCAGAAACTATCTTTTTATTCTTTGAATATGCAACCTTTATGACTGCTACCATCATAAGAATCAGTAAAATGATTCCTCCAATTGTTCCGGTATTCATTGTAGCTGAAAAGTCCATTTTGTCAGCCACGTTAACGACTGCAAGAATAGCAAGAAGTATTCCAACAAGTCCCTCTCCTGCTATCATACCTGAGCAGAACAGCACACCTGCGCCTGCATCTGATTCTTTATTCTTTTTATCAGCAAAAAATCTGATTATTCCACCTATCATAATTGTTGAACTGAGCTCTAAAGGAAGGTAAAGACCAATTGCAACTGGAAGAACCGGAATACCAAGTATTTCAATAACAAATGCAATAAATATACCTATAAAAACAAGTGACCATGGAAGATTTCCATTCATAACACCTTCAACAATCATCTTCATAAGTGTAGCCTGCGGAGCAGCAAGGTCCTTAGTTCCAAAGCCCCATGCTGAATCAAGAAGAATGAGTACGCCTCCTATGGTAAAGGCTGAAACCAGCGCTCCAATAAGTTCACCTATCTGTTGCTTCTTAGGTGTTGATCCCAGAATAAATCCTGTCTTTAAATCCTGTGAAGTATCACCGGCCATAGCTGCTATTATACAAATAATAGAACCGATAGATATGGCACCAACCATTCCATGTGCTCCAACATCTCCTGTAGCCTTCAGACAGAGTGTTGTAAAAAGCAGTGTAGCAATAGCCATTCCGGAAACAGGATTGTTACTGCTTCCTACTAGTCCAACCATTCTAGAAGAAACAGCACCGAAGAAGAATCCGAATATTACTATGAGAATTGCTCCAAGAAGTGATACAGGAATCTGAGGAAGAACCCAGATAAGGATTGCTATCAATATTACTCCGCCAATGACAAGGCGCATATCCATATCCTGTTCTGTTCTTTTTGCACTGTTTCCGCTTCCACCCTTTATTCCTTTGACCGCATTTGCAAAAGTAGAAATAATAAGCGGAAGAGATTTTATAAGGCTTATAATACCACCGGCTGCAACCATACCTGCGCCGATATATCTTAAGTAGCTGCTCCAGATAGCTCCGGCACCTCCGGATGCATACATATTCTGAATCGTATCAGCTCCCGGATATAAAACTGTATCACCACCAAAGGTTACGATAGCAGGAATAAGAACAAACCAGCCAAGTATACCACCGGCAAACATATATGAAGATATCTTGGCTCCGCATATATATCCAACACCTAAAAGAGCCGGGTAAACCTCAGTTGAAAACTCAGTTTTAAGAGCTTTTATTGGAATAGTCACTACTCCGGGAACTATCTTAATTCCATCAACAATAAACTTACAAAGTGCAGCAAGTCCCATTCCGAAGAATACACTTTTTGCACTAGAACCACCTTCCTCACCGGCAAGAAGAACCTCAGCACACGCCGTTCCTTCAGGATAAGGAAGTATACCATGCTCTTTTACAATCAGAGCATTACGAAGTGGAACCATGAATAAAACTCCAAGGACACCTCCACAAAGGGCAATAAGTGAAATCGTTATAAGATTCGGTTTATCTGTTACACCTTCCTTTGCCCAAAGAAACAGTACCGGCATGGTAAAGATGGCACCTGCTGCAAGGGATTCGCCAGCCGAACCTACCGTCTGTACAATATTACTCTCAAGTACCGAATCCTTCCTCATGATAACACGGATGACACCCATAGAAATAACAGCTGCGGGAATGGATGCCGATACGGTCATTCCTACTCTGAGTCCAAGATATGCATTTGCCGCTCCGAAAATGACTGCAAGAAGGATACCCATAATTACAGATGTAGCTGTAAATTCCGGTGTTATCTTATCAGCCGGGATATAAGGTTTAAATTCTTCATTTGATTTTTTCTTTTCGTCCATTGTAACCTCCACATTTTTAGATACATTCAGCTCATTCGCTGATCTCCCTTATTAACCTTCTTCCGTATTCTTCAGTTCCAAGACTATTTGGATGAAGATTATCCAGATAGTATTCCTCCAAATGAGGAACAAGTTTAAAACCATCGATTACACGAATATTCTTATAACTTCCGGCTATCTTTTTAATGTTTTCACAAAATCTTATAAAAATATCTATCTTATCCGGACAGTCCCCACGCCATATTGGGGAAATACATATAATCGGTATCTCATTTCCGTATATACCGATCAGTGTTTCATAATACTCTTCAACGTCTGTCATGGTTTCTGACTCAAACTGATTGGTACCAAGAGATACTATTATCTTATCCGGAGTACAACCTTCCATCTTCATAAGAGATTTCTTGTCATAAATATATCCGCCTATACCCTGATTTATTATATCATAATTCATGATACTATTTGTGATACTTACATAGGTAAGTGATGAACGAAGAGGTCCAAAGCCCTGGGTAATTGAATCACCCAGCCACAAAACCTTTTCATTTTTACTTACCGGTTCAACTTCCGCATTAATGGAAAAGCTCTTGATAAGTACTGTGGCATCCACCGGAAGATATATTACAACCTTCTTCTGTCCTTCAGGTAAAGACCAGCTGATTGTCCCTTCATCCTCCAGATCCTTCACATACTCTATGCCGGATATAAGACCATCTATCATCAGTTCAAATGAATCCTCCGACCCCTTCCATATGATTTTATAATCAAAAGAAAGCTCCGTAGCTGAAGTCACAAATTCTAGAGTTTTGGCCGTAGATGCCATACATCTGTCATACCAGAAATCAAATGCCTCTCTAAAGTATTCCATCTGTGCCTTACTATACTGGAAGGCCTGAAGATATCCATCACTTGTCTCTTCAAAAAAATACGCTCCATAATAAAAGCTTTTAAGTTCATTATTTGTAATAATCATTTACTTCTCCTTCCCGTAGTTCATATGGCATCAAAAGACATTTATGACACACTTATCATTATATGACATAAGTGTCATAAGGTCAAAACAGTTTCTATAGATCAATAACCCTGGTGGCAAGCTTTTCACGGAATCTGACATCATGTTCAACCAGTATCATGGTTGGTTTATAGGTTTCAATCAGCTTTTCTATCTGCATTCTGGAGAATACATCGATATAATTTAGCGGCTCATCCCATATATATAAATGTGCTCTGGTCAGAAGACTAGCAGCAATCAGGACCTTCTTTTTCTGCCCTTCCGAATAATCCTCTATATTCTTTTCAAATTGTACTCTGTTCATGTCAAGCTTTCTTAACAGCGTAAGAAACAGACTATAATCAAGCCCACGTTTTTCTGCATATTCCTTCAAACCTCCACTTAGATGTGACGTATTCTGATTGATATAGGATATGATCAGTCCACTGGCCGTTTCAAGTTTTCCTGAGGTAATCATATTATCTGTTTCAGCCAGTTCTCCTGATATATGAAATCCATTCATTTCATATGAGTTCTTTTTATATATGTCACTGAGAACCGCCTTTATCAAGCTGGATTTTCCACATCCGTTTTCTCCATTAAGAAACAGAATATCACCCTGCATCAACTGAAAACTAACTCCATCCAGCACTCTTTTTTCACCCATTGCTCCGGATTCATCAAAAAGCTCTGAAAGATAACCGATAGTAAAATCCTTACACTCAACAAGACACTTTTTGTGATGCTTAAGAGGCATGAGCTTCAGATCATCAACTGATTCAATATCGTTTAAAAGTCCTTCCTTTTCCTCTATCTCACGATCAATACGTTTTTCAAAATTCTTCACTCTTGACTGCATTTTCTTTGTTTTGGAACCAATATAGCTTCTGGTAGAAATACATCTGTCAGGCTCCTTTATGGGATCATAACCTATCTTGGTACTTTCATTCTTATCAGCCCATCTGCCGGCACGATCTGCAGAAGCACGAAGTTTTCCAATCTCCTTCATATGCTTTTCATTTTCCGCCAGGGCAAATGCATCCGCTTTCTGTTTGTTTTCCCACCAGGAAGTAAAATTCCCGGATACCACTTCTATAGATTCTCTGTTAAGGACCAGCATATGATCAGCTACGCTGTCAAGCAGATCCCTATCATGAGAAACCAGTATAAACCCTTTCTTATCAGCCAGATATTTTTTTATAATTTCCCTGCCACCTTTATCCAGATGATTCGTAGGTTCATCGATCAGAAGGAATTCATTTTCACCGGAGAAAAGAACTGCAAGCATAGCCTTTGTTCTTTCCCCATGACTGAGAGTTCTGACCGGTCTATACAGTATCTCAGGATCAACATCCATACTGTTCAGTTCGCATATGATGCGCCAGTTCTCTACTCCCGGCTTCCACTTGCTGCTTAACTCATCGATAGTCTTTTCCATATCATTTTCACCTATCTCATATGGAAAATAATCAAAATACATATCTGTGGATATACTTCCTTCATATTCATATTTTCCTAGAAGAAGATTCAAAAATGTAGTTTTTCCTTTACCATTTCTGCCGATAAAGCCCATCCTCCAGTTTGTATCTATAGAAAAGGAAATTTTATCAAATATATTATCAAAGCTGCCTTCATAACAGAAGGTCAGTTCAGATACCTGTAACAATGACATAGTATCGCCTCCATTCCTTTATACGCATCCTTAACGTATATTATGATGTGGGTATCAAAAGAACCTTTTGACACCATATAACAAAAGAGCCGCAGGATAATCCTGCGGCAATTCTTATACAACCAACGATATGTAAATATCTGAAATAAATCTGCTTCAATCAAAAACAGAAGCTATAACAGACTTACACCTATGTCAAAAATAAAAGACCCACTATGAATTATTTCCTGCACTCTGCAGTTCGGACAATACAAATAATAAACATGACACCATGTTGCTTGTTAAGTCCAGATCTGCTTATTCAAAAACTATCTGCAAGAAATATTTCTCATCGGTCTCCTCCTTATATTCTTAATCCTTTCGTAAAATAACATTTTTTTGTAAAATATGCAAGTTATTTTTCAAATAACCGTTTTTGTATTTTTCCAATGTTATTCAAGAACCCTTTCTGCCTGTCAGGTAATATACGGCCAGCGCTGTTCTATGAGAAAGATTCTCCTTTGACAGAATATTAGTGATATAGTTCTTCACAGTTCCCTCAGAAATAAACAGCTTGGCTGCTATCTCTTTATTTGACAGCCCTTCTGCCACTGCTTTAACTATGTCCAGCTCTCTTTCAGAATACCCTGACGGATCAAATCCATTTCCATCATCCTTTGTATTTTCTACCTTCGACAGATTAGAATTTGTAAGCGTTTCCAGTATACTCCCTTCCATTACTCCGGTTCCGTTATAAACAGATTTGATCATCTGCTTAAGATGATCGGGGGTATGGTTCTTGATAAGATATCCCTTTGCACCGCTCGAAAGAGCCTGCTTAACCAGATCATCATCGTCAAATGTAGTCAGAATCAGAACTTTTCCGAGGTCATGTTCTACTATATACCTTGTGGCCTCGATTCCATCCATTTCCGGCATCTGAATATCCATGAGGAATACATCCGGTTTATTCTTTTCAGCAAGCTCTATGGCTTCCCGTCCGTTGGAAGCCGAACCAAGAACCTCGAAGTCATCATCAACATCCAGGATTATCTTCATTCCGTCACGAACAAAATTGCTGTCATCAGCAATTATAACCTTAATCTTATCCATACAACCTGTCCTTTCCATTCAGTTTATACTACAAAGGGAAGAAGCATATTGACCTTGAATCCCTTCACGGTTCCGGATTCATTCTTACTCTCAAAATCAATAGTTCCACCTGACTCACGAATCCTCTTCCGCATTCCGGAAATTCCCATTCCGTCTTCAATCTTATCACAGCCTATTCCATCGTCGGTGATAGTACACCTTACCATTTTATTCATCACTACTATACCAATATCTATGTGATTACATTTTGAATACTTCATAGAATTGGTAACTGCTTCAAAAGCATTATCCAGAATAACCTCCCACATGCTGTCAGTAATTCTTGAAAGGTCTCCCTCACTCTCAAACTCGGCCTCAACCCCCTTATTATTGCAGTCCTCACAGAGCTCATAGAGCTGGAGAAGAGCCATCTGCTTTTTCTCCGGTCTTTCCTTTCTGAGAATCGCACGGATCTCATCCATTCCGGTTCGAAGCTGATCTATTACTGCCTGAATCATGCCACGAGCCTTTTCAGGATCCTTATCCATAATAACCTTAGATGCTTCAAGCTGATATATAGAACCATTGATATTATGTCCCAGCTTATCATGAAGTGTCTGGGAAAGTGCTGATCGTTCTTCAAGAATTCTGTTTTCAGACATAAGAAGATTTTTTTTCATCTGCTCTCTTGCTGTAGACTCCTGAATACGCATATCTCTTTTAAGCCCCTGCTGAGCTATAGTATCCTGCATCATCTGCTTTTCGTAATCAGTAACAACAAACTCATGCTGCATATAAAAAACAAGCATGAATGTAAGAACTATTATTTGAATTATGTAAACCACAGGTGGTTCATCAAAAATCTGAACAAGAAAAAATCGTTCTATTAAAACAGTCAGATATATCAGATAATACCAATATCTGTTTACCTTAAAGCATAAAAGTATCTCATAATATAAATATGCCCCTAGAAAAATGAAACTGAGTCCTCCCAGAAAAAGGAGACCTGCGAAAGCTAAAGCAGCTACAACTATAAAGATAAGTACCTTCTTTCCCTGTGTGAATTCCTTAAAACAGATCATAGAAATGTAAATCGAAATAAGCAGGAGTATCCATACAGATACTCCTGTTTCCTTTTCAATCTCTATTATTCCATACATGCAGAATAAGAGCATGATTATTATACGTGTTACTAGAAAGTATTTCTCTTTAAGGATTTTTTCGCTTATGAAACTCCCCACTCTTCGCTCCTTCTAACTTTCAGTCCAATACTTCCGATACTTAAAGTCACAGCTAAATATGCTACTGTTATACATAATACCATACCAAAAGCCTTATTGTCTCCAACAAATATCATTTCTGTTCCATCCAGGAACCATTTCTGCGGCATGAGTGAAGATAATATCTTTATTCCATCAGATGCACTATCCAGAGGGAAGTAAGCCCCACTGAAAAGTGAAGACATACACCAGAGTGTAAATGAAGCAATACTTGCACTGAATACATCATTAAACATTATTCCCATAAACATACTTATGGTACTGAATATAAGTCCCATCATGAAGATAAGGAATAAAAATGTTATTCTGTTCATCCCCAGGTCTTCCATATCAAGCATCAGACTGCATATACCAACTATTCCTGTCATAACAAAAGATACAAGTAATGTGGAAATAAATTTAGAAGCAAAATAGTAAAGGGTATTTGTCTTCGAAAGAGTTATTCTTGTGAACACTCCGTTCTTCTGCTCCTTGATGGCACCATTTGCAACAAAGAAACCTGCAAATACGAATCCAAGTGTAAGGAATGCAAATGCATATCCCATCTGTGCTTTCTGGTTAGTCTGCTCTTGTGAAAGATGTCTTTCATTGCTGCTGGATACTGATACTATTTCCTTCTCAGGACTCATTTCATCAACAGACTTCAGACTATCAACCATTTCCTCTGCTTTTGAATCAGATTCTGCTATATAACCCTTAAATGCATCCATTCTTGAAAGTTGAAGATTGATTTCATTTATAAAAGCCTCTGTTCTTGCATCATCCGAAAGTTCATACAGAATAAGTGCACTGGTATATTCCCCATTCATTACCTTTTTATCAAAATCAGCCGGTATATAGAGAGCCGAACCCATTCTGTCTTCATGTCCATCAAGGTCAATACGATTCTTTAAAAATTCGTCAGTAACTTCTTCTTTTGAAATATCAGCTCTGCACAGAATAAACATTCCGCTATTAGCCATCCTGTCTAAAAGATAGTTGGACATTTCGGAGTCTGAAGCATCATATACCTTTACTACGTAGTCTCCTTTTTCTGCATTATATGCAACTTTTTCATCAGCATCATTCAGTTCTATAAGACGTTCTACATCATCCATATAAGCTGTATATGTTGTATTACTTTTCAAAATCACAGTTGATAGAATTGGCATAAGTACTATAAAGAGCCAGATAATCTTTGTCCTGATCAAAAGCTTAATACTTGATTTTACTAATGTTTTCATGCTACTGCTCTCCTTCTGATTTTTCCGACTATTACTGATATAATAGAAGTTACTACTATGATTAACCCTGAATAACCAATTGCATTTTTTACATAATCACTATGTCCCATACATGATAATTCAACAACAGCTCTATCGATATGGTATATAGGTGAGATATTCTTCAGAAACATTGGATGTGATGAGAACATATAGGTTTCAAAGGATCCGCCCCAGAAACCAAAAACCCAGACTATTGCAAACATAAGTATGATTGTTGCCACCATGTTATCTGTAATGCAGTAAATCATTATACCCAGTGCGGAAGCAGCCATTACAGATGCCACAAGAATAAGCATTGAAAGTAGTGGATTACCCCAGTGAACTCCCAGAAGCACAACTGTTAATAATGCTGCGATAACTGTTCCGAGAGATGCAACTATTGCTATCGGAATAAATCTGCCCAGATAATCCTTTATCGGTGAAAGATTAGCTACCTGGTACCTCTTTCTGATCTTATACTTCTTCTCGTTCATAAATATTCCGGCACCGGCAACTATGGCACACCATCCAAAGTAGATGATTTCAACTATCCCGTAATAATCCGTTGCATCTATTGATTTTACAAAATCCGGATGTTCAACCCTTATCTTAACTGAATCAGTATCGACTCCCATAGCGGCGGCTGTACCATTTTCATAGAATGCATTTACAAAATATTCGAGTACCTTTCCCAGAGCGGCATTATCTGAATCTTCATATACTTTATAGGTATCATCCTTGAATAC
Source organism: Lachnospiraceae bacterium (assembly GCA_900199595.1). Classification (GTDB taxonomy): domain Bacteria; phylum Bacillota; class Clostridia; order Lachnospirales; family Lachnospiraceae; genus Eubacterium_Q. Next base: position 63,713 of record FZRB01000022.1, read on the forward strand.
AATGAATCCTGTAAGTTCATTCTCCTGTATCAGTTTCTCAGGATTACCTGTAGGATATTCATTTAGAGTAATGTTGTTATCTTCCGCCACTTCGCACATGGTTTCTATCATTTCAGCGGTTATACTGTCACCTTCTATCCTGTATCCTGCTGTCATCTCAGTATCTTCATATTTACTCATCAATGTACCAAATGCACTTGATAGACAGAACACCAGGATTACCGGCATGATTATAAAGAGAAGGATATTTCCCCAGCTTCTGCACATCAGCTTTACATTATTTTTTATTACATATCTGTTCATATTATTTTCCTCTTAATAATCTCTAAGTTTCTTACCTGTAAGTGTGAGGAATACTTCCTCAAGTGTGATAGTCGAAGTATCTTCAACAACCATCTTCTTAAGCTCTTCACTGGTTCCGGTTGCTATAACCTTACCGTTATCCATAATAGCGATTCTGGTACATATAGCTTCAACCTCTTCCATGTAGTGGCTGGTATAAATTACCGTAGCGCCATTTTTATTGGATTCCTTAATCTTCTCAAGGATGAAGTTTCTTGACTGAGGATCGATACCAACTGTTGGCTCATCAAAGATAAGCAGCTTGGGATGATGACCTATAGCACAAGCAATATTGAGTCGTCTCTTCATACCTCCTGAAAATGTCTTTGCAAAATCGTTTCTTCTGTCAAGAAGGCCAACATATTCCAGAGATTCATCTATTCTCTTTTTAAGCTCAGCTCCCTTTATTCCGTAAAGTGAAGTAAAGAGTTCAACATTTTCCCAGGCTTTCAGATTACCGTGAATTGCCAGATCCTGTGGAATATAACCAAGCTTATCTACTAATTCTTTTCTATTTCTCTGGAAATCCTTTCCGTAAAATTCAACATTTCCAAGAGTAGGTTTAACCAGATCACAGACCATATTCATCGTTGTACTCTTACCTGCTCCGTTAGGACCAAGAAGCCCGAATACTTCACCTTCCTGAATTTCGATATTTACATTATCAACAACAACTCTGTTTCCGTACTTTTTAGTAAGATCATTTAGTTTTAATATTGTTCCCATGATTTCTCTCCATTATATATATTAAACTGTTAAAAGCATGTCACTGAAGATTATGTCTATCTCCATCTGACATGCTCATTATATAATCTGGATATTTAGTTTTGTAGTGAAGAAAGATACTATTTCAATATGACTTTAGTCACATTAGAAACGTGAAACGTCAGGCGAATAAGAAAAAACCATGTAAACAAATATACTGTTCACATGGTTTATATACTCCAGGGGGTGAGGGAATCGAACCCCCTCCAAAGGTTTTGGAGACCCCTATCATACCGGTAGACCAACCCCCTATTATAAAGACTCGATTTGCCGAAACAAATCGAGTCCTTGTTTATGAAGTTATATTATACACTCAAAACTTCATACATTGAACAAATCATTTTATCTGATGTATCTTCTTAATTAGGAAAAGCTCACGACCTATTAGTACACCTCAGCTAAACATGTTGCCATGCTTACACCCAGTGCCTATCAACCTTGTAGTCTTCAAGGGGTCTTAAGAGATATCTCATCTTGAGGTTGGCTTCACGCTTAGATGCCTTCAGCGTTTATCCGTTCCAGACTTGGCTACCCAGCTATGCACTTGGTAATACAACTGGTACACCAGCGGTCCGTCCATCCCGGTCCTCTCGTACTAAGGACAGCTCCTCTCAAATATCTTACGCCCACGCCGGATAGGGACCGAACTGTCTCACGACGTTCTGAACCCAGCTCGCGTACCGCTTTAATGGGCGAACAGCCCAACCC
>FZRB01000011.1 GCA_900199595.1 Lachnospiraceae bacterium
TTTTCTTTTCTTTCAAGACTATCCTTAATTATCGAATCAAACTCTTCAAGGGTTTCTTTTATTATTTCCTGCCCTAGTTTAGTTAGTTGATCTGTGACCTTCTTTACATATGAGGCTATATCATTTGGATTTTCTGCAAACTCTGCTGATAATTCTAAAAAATTTTTGATGCAAACCTCATTAAAATACTTTACACTATTGACCATAGGGAACGTTCCTCCTTGTTTGTGTTGGTTTGGTCGCTAAACACTTTATCACAAGGTGGGTGTTCCCTTCTATATTTCTTTTATTTAATTTTCCGAATAAAACTTTACGCTAGCGTTACATGGGTATTGTAAATAGTTCTTTGAATTATAGAGAATTGTGATAAAATGTATCAGAAAACAGATTTCTAAAAGGATAAAGGGATTTTTATGAAAGGACAGCTGAAAGGAATAATCTGTATATTGATCGCAGCGGTGGGATTTTCGTTTATGACTTTTTTTGTGAGGATAGCGGGAGATCTTCCTACGATGCAGAAAGCATTTTTCAGAAATGCCGTTGCCCTGGTGATAGCAATTATCACTCTGATTGCCAAGAAAGAAAAATTTGAGATACCTAAGGATTGCAGGCTGGATATTTTCCTGAGATGTTTCTTTGGAACAACTGGACTGATAGCTAATTTTTATGCCATTGATAAACTGGATCTGGCTGATTCGAATATGTTGAATAAGCTTTCACCATTTTTTGCGATACTTATTTCTATTCCTATACTTAAGGAGAAGCCCTCAAGGTTTGATATTCTTGCAACAATAATTGCGTTTATAGGAGCACTTTTTATTATTCGGCCGACGGGAACTAATATGCAGCTTATACCTTCACTTATAGGATTATACGGTGGATTTGGTGCAGGAACAGCATATGTATTTGTAAGAAGCGCAGGTGGAAAGGGCGCAAGGACACCAGTGATCGTTATTTGCTTTTCTCTGTTTTCGTGTCTGCTTACACTTCCATTTCTTATATTTAGTTACGTCAGTATGACACCAAAGCAGCTGCTTATATTAATAATGGCCGGAGCTTCTGCAGCAGTGGGGCAGTTTGCAATTACAACAGCATACAAATTTGCTCCGGCAAAGAAGCTGTCAGTATTTGATTATACGCAGGTAATATTTGCAACGCTCTGGGGAGTATTATTCTTAGGAGAAGTTCCGGAGCTTCTTAGCGTAGTTGGTTATGTTATTATAATGGGAGTGGCATTTATCCGTTGGGAGAAAGCCCGCCTTTCAGAAGAAGATTAAAATAACTTATACTTTGATACTTTGAGTGATGCTTTGAGTATCATCGCAGCACTTGAAATATGTATAGTTTTAATATATAATATTATGGATTATGTCATACGGTGTCAAAGGGTACTTTTGGCACCCGTTTATATAGAAGATGAGGTGATTTGATATGGTTTACAGCATGACGGGTTTTGGAAGGAGTGAATATTCCGACGAAAACAGACGCATCATTATAGAGATTAAATCAGTAAATCACAGATACTGTGATGTCAGTATAAAGCTCCCGAGAATTATCAGCAGGTTTGAGCCTGAACTTAGAAAAAGGATCAAGCTCTACGCTGAAAGAGGTAAGATCGATATATTCGTAACTTATAACAATCTTAAGTCCTCAGGTTATATGGTTAAATATGACAAAGAGGTACTTCAGCAGTATATGGATCATTTCAAGACCATCGAAAAGGATTTTGGCCTTGAAGAGGAATATAAGCCTACGGTGGTTGCAAGATTCCCTGATGTACTGACTGTTGAAGAAGACTATTACGTAGAAGATGAAGAATACGAAATAATCGAAAAAGTATTCGATGAAGCAGGAAAGCAGTTTATGGAGTCCCGTAAGAATGAGGGGACCAGACTTTCTGCAGATATCATAGATAAGATGGCTGAACTGGAGAAGCTGACCTGTCAGGTTGATGAGCTGGCTCCGAAGATGATAGAGGAGTTCAGAACCAAGCTTACCGAGAAGGTTGAGAAGCTTCTTGAGGCAACCGATATAGATGATTCACGAATCGTTCAGGAGGTTACCATTTATTCTGATAAGGTGGCAGTGGATGAAGAGCTTGTAAGACTTCACAGCCATATAGCTGCAGTCCGTGAGATGCTCAGTGAAAATGATGAGGCTGCTGACAGTGATGGAGAGGGCGGAAAGGCACAGGAGAAGAACAGCTCCATAGGTCGAAGACTTGACTTCATAGTTCAGGAGATGAACAGAGAAGCCAACACAACCCTGTCAAAGTCAGATACCCTGGCAGTAACAGATATTGGAATAGATATGAAGACCTGCATAGAAAAGGTAAGAGAGCAAGTTCAAAACATAGAATAATAAGTGACTATTCACAGTACATGAGAAAAAACAGAAAAAAAGACTGCTTGCAGGATTTTTTTGCTGGTTTATCTCATGTGAACTGCGAAGCAGGAACAAAAAAAGTATGAAAAAGGAGTCTAAGCATGGCAAAAGGACGTCTCATAGTCATTTCCGGTTTTTCCGGTGCCGGAAAAGGAACAGTTGTCAAAAAGCTTCTGGAGAAGTATAATTACAGTCTGTCCATTTCCGCAACTACCAGAGCTCCAAGAGAGGGAGAGGTAGATGGAAGAGAGTATTATTTCAAAACCGTAGATGAATTCAAATCTCTGATAGATTATAATGGACTGATCGAATGGGCACAGTATGTAGATAATTACTATGGCACACCAAGAAAATTCGTTGAGGATGAAATCGCCGAAGGAAAGAACGTTATACTTGAGATAGAGGTTCAGGGTGCCATGAATATCAAGTCCCAGTATCCTAATGCAATTCTTATATTTATCTCAACAAAGGATATAGATACACTTCATGAAAGACTTGCAGGAAGAGGCTCTGAGACAGAGGAAGTGATCCAGAAGAGGATTAAGAGAGCATCTGAGGAAGCAGAGTCCATGGAAGCATATGAATACATAGTTATCAATGATGATCTGGATACCTGTGTAGATGCGGTACATTCCATAGTAGTAAGCGAGACCTGCAGAAAAGAAAACAATACCCAGTTCCTGATCGATATCAAGAAGGAACTTGAGGCTTACGCAAATAAGTAAAAGAAAATGTCATCCCGATATCAGGGATTCACTATAAGGAGGAAAAGACATGATACATCCATCATACAGCGACTTAATGGAGATAGCTAACGAAGGTGTAGAACCGGGAGAACATCCGGTTGTTAAGAGCCGTTACTCCATAGTCCTTGCAACAGCTAAGAGAGCAAGACAGATAATAGCAGGTAGTGAGCCACTTGTAGATCTGCCAGAAGGAACAAAGCCGCTTTCAATAGCAGTTGAAGAATTATACGAAGAGAAAATCAGAATACTCGGAGACGACGAGTAAATCGTTCCAGAGAGGAGTGTTAGATTAACACTCTTTATCAAGTCAGGTATAGCGAACAGGAATCTGTTCGCTTTCTTGATATTAGTGAGGGGGCAAATCAATGAAATTATCTGAATTAATTTATGATTTAGACTATGAAATAATCTGCGGAAGCACCGACATAGAGGTGACCGACATAACAAACGATTCTCGTAAGGTTACGGAAGGTATGCTGTACTTCGCTATACCAGGAGCAACAGTTGACGGAGCAAGATTTATTCCCGATGTAATAAGACAGAATGCTTCTGTAATAGTAACAGAGAAGGCTGAGAAGAAGCTCAGTGATATACTGCAGGATGACATTACAGTCAACGGACTGTTTGAAGAGCTGGAAAGTGAGAGAGTAACTATAGTAAATGTGCCCTCTGCCAGATATGCAATGGGAATGATCAGCAGCCGCTTCTATGGAGAACCTTCGAAGGAGCTTACGGTTATAGGAATAACCGGAACTAAGGGTAAGACTACCACATCATATATGATAAAGGATATGCTGGAACTGGCAGGTGTCAGAGTAGGTCTTATAGGAACCATAGAGATACAGGATGGTAAAGCAAGCTATCCTGCAGCAAATACAACTCCTGAATCACTGCTGATACATAAGACCATGCATGATATGGTTGAAAACGGTCTTGAAGCTGTGGTTATGGAGGTTTCTTCCCAGGGACTCATGCTGGACAGAGTTGCCGGTGTTGATTTTGATTACGGTATATTTACAAATCTTTCTCCTGACCATATAGGACCAAATGAACATGACAGCTTTGAAAATTACAGAGACTGCAAGAAGAAGCTTTTCTCTCTGTGCCAGAAGGGTATCTATAATATAGATGATCCGGAAGCTGAATACATGATGGAAGGCAGTACAGCCTATCCCATTACATTTGGCAAGGATGAGGATGCTGACTACAGAGCAGTGGGTCACAGACTTTATATAGAAGACGGTATCATGGGTATCGAGTATGAACTGGAAGGAACTCTTGAAGGTACTGTTAGAGTTGACCTGCCGGGTGAATTCAGCATACATAATTCCCTCGCTGCCCTGGTGGTTGCTGACTGCCTGGGAGTTGGTTTTGATGAGATAAAGAGAATCCTTTCAGAGATAAGAGTAAGAGGAAGAGTGGAAATGATCCCGATTTCCGACAAGTTCACTCTGATGATCGACTATGCGCATAACGGAATGTCACTTGAATCGCTGCTAAATGCGATCAAGGAATATAATCCGAAGAGAATAGTTACCCTTTTCGGCTGCGGCGGAAACAGAGCTAAGTCTCGTCGTTATGAGATGGGTGAAGTGTCCGGAAGACTGTCGGATCTTTCAATCATAACCAGCGATAATCCTCGTAAAGAGGAACCGCAGGCTATTATTGATGACATAAAAGTCGGAATAGATAAAACTGACGGCAAATATGTGGATATAATAGATCGTAAGGAAGCAATCAGATACGCAATAATGAACGCCGAAGAGGGCGATGTTATTATCCTTGCCGGAAAAGGCCATGAGGATTATCAGGAGATTAATGGTGTGAAGCATCATATGGATGAACGTGATCTCATAAAAGAGATTTTGGAGGAAGAGGATGTCGATAAAATATGCGGATATAATAATAGATATTTCGCATGAGGGTGTAGATAGACCCTTCAGATATAAGATCCCGGAGGGACTTATTGGCCAGGTACAGGTGGGGACTGCTGTAAAGGTTCCCTTTGGAAACGGAAACAGAGTGAGAAACGGTTATGTGGTTGCTCTGGCGGATGAGGCAAACTGGGATATCGACAAGATAAAGGAAATACAAGAAGTTTCGGAGAATTCCCTCAGCGTAGAGGGAAAACTCATAAAGCTGGCAGAATGGATGAAGCAGACCTATGGCGGCACCATGATAAATTCACTGAAGACCGTCATGCCCGTCAAGGAAAAGGTAAGAGAGAGAAAGGGTATCGTTGATACAAGAGACCTTATTCCTGAGTTCACACCCATCGAAACACTGGAAGAAGCCCAGCAGAGAGTGGTGGATGGATTTATTTCTGATTTGGACGTTCCTATGGCAGGTGAAGCGTCAGATTCACCTGAATCATCCGGTGAGGCAGGGCATCAGTCAGATCATGTGTACCTGCTACACGGTGTAACCGGAAGTGGTAAGACGGAAGTTTATATCCGTATGGCCGAGGAAGTAATAAAGCGTGGTAAGGATGTGATCGTTCTGGTTCCCGAGATAGCATTGACCTACCAGACGGTGGCGCGCTTCAGCAGCTACTTTCAGGATTCCATCGCAATCCTTAATTCACAGCTCAGCAAGGGTGAGAAATACCGGGAATTCGTAAAAGCAAGAGAGGGAAAGACTCATATAATGATCGGCCCCCGCTCAGCGCTGTTCGCTCCATTTCCGAATCTCGGACTGATAATAATAGATGAAGAACATGATATATCATATAAAAGTGAGACAACTCCCAAGTATCATGCGAGGGAGGTTGCAATAGAAAGAGCCCGCCTGGAAGGGGCAAAGGTAATACTTGGTTCAGCTACTCCTTCAGTGGAGAGCTATTATAAGGCCGAGCAGAGCGAATACAAACTGATGTCACTCACGGACAGAGTAAAGGGAGCGGCACTTCCTGACATCAAGATAGTTGACCTGAGAGAGGAACTTAAGCAGGGCAACAGAAGCATCATATCAAAAGCTCTTTATGAAGATCTGGAGAACGCATTTGGCAGGGGAGAGCAGGCAATGCTCTTCATTAACAGAAGAGGCTATAATTCATTTGTTTCCTGCCGGAGCTGCGGTGAGGTTATCAAATGTCCTAACTGCGACGTATCACTTTCACTGCATGGCGGCGCAAAGCTGATGTGCCACTACTGTGGTCATACAGAAAGCATGCCTGACAGATGCCCTAAATGTAAATCCAATATGATAGGCGGCTACGGTGTTGGAACGGAGAAGCTGGAACAGGAAGTAAAAAAACTCTTTCCCAATATCAGGACACTTCGTATGGACAGAGACACCACTCAGAAGAAGGGCGCCCATGGAGAAATAATAAGAAGCTTCAGAGAGCACGAGGCTGACTGTCTGATCGGAACACAGATGATCGTTAAAGGACATGACTTTCCGAAGGTCACGGTCGTTGGAAATATACTGGCAGACCTGAGTCTTTTCGATTCAGACTTTGAATCATCAGAGAGAACCTTTGATCTTTTGGTTCAGGCGGCAGGAAGAGCAGGCCGTGCAGACCTTCCGGGAAACGTTGTGATACAGACCTACCAGCCGGAACATTATGCGATACTTTCGGCAAAAAGCCAGGATTACAAGGCGTTTTATGATTATGAGATATCCTATCGCAGACTGCTTCATTATCCGCCGATAGTTCAGCTGCTCGCAATCATAATCAGTTCCGATGAGGAAAGCAGCCTGAATGAAGTATCAAAGGTCATTGCAGATTATGTAAAGAATGATTTGATGGAACCGGTTCTTCCGGATATATCTGGATCAAACGAAATGCCGCATAAGGCTGGAACTCTTGATATTGTGGGACCAACGGAGGCTTCCATATACCGGATCAATAACATTTACCGTAAGGTCATATACATAAAGAGTGAGGATAATGACCGGCTAGTGTACATTTCCCAGAAATGCGATGAACGTTTTGCAAAAGCTGCAGCGAGTATCAGCGATAAAACAGTGATAGAAATACAGTACGATTTTAACCCAATGAGGATTATATAACACCCACATCATTTATAAGGAGATTAAAAAATGGCAATCAGAAATATCAGAGTAGATGGAGACGATGTATTAAGAAAGGTATGTAAGCCTGTTGAGGTGATGACCGAGAGACTCAGCACACTTATCGACGATATGTTTGATACTATGTATGAGGCAAACGGTGTGGGACTTGCTGCACCACAGGTTGGAGTGCTGAGAAGAATTGTTGTTATAGATATACAGGATGGAAATCCACTGACCCTGATAAATCCTGAAATTATAGAAGAGGATGGAGAGCAGACAGGACCGGAGGGCTGCCTCAGTCTTCCCGGACTTCAGGGTGAGGTTTCCAGACCGAACCATGTAGTTTGTAAAGCTCTTGATCGAAATATGAATGAAATAACAGTTGAAGGTGAAGAGCTTCTTGCCAGAGCTATCTGCCACGAGCTGGATCATCTGGATGGTATTCTTTACAAGGATCTTGCCATCGACGGTCTGTACAAGGTTGAACCTGTAGAGCCGGAGGAAGAGTACGATGATGCAGAGTACGATGATGAAGAGGAATGATAAGACAAGATAAAACAAGATAAAACAAGATAAAACAAGATTAAGCAAGATAAAGTAAGATGTCTTAGTTCAAAGAAAATGATAAGTTAATAAATGATTTTCGAGGAGTGGTCAGATGAGAATAGTTTATATGGGGACTCCGGACTTCGCAGTTCCACCACTTAAAAGCATATATGAAGCAGGTCATGAGGTTGTGGGTGTGTTTACACAGCCTGACAGAGCCAAGGGAAGAAGCAACAAACTTGTACCTTCGGATGTCAAGGTGGCTGCAACAGAGCTTGGAATAGAAGTGTTCCAGCCTGAGAAGCTTAGAGAAGCTGAATCAGTTGAGACCTTGAAGAATCTTGCACCTGACTTAATTGTAGTTGCTGCATATGGACAGATACTTTCTGAGGAAGTTCTGAATCTTCCGAAGTACGGCTGCATAAATATCCATGCATCCCTTCTTCCAAAATATAGAGGTGCTTCACCTATAGAGGCAAGTATCTTAAGCGGAGATGAAGAAACCGGTGTTACTATAATGTATATGGCAAAAGGCCTTGATACAGGAGATATTATTGCCCAATCAACTACATTGATTGGGAGGAATAACACAGAGACTCTGACTAAGGAATTATCAGCCTTAGGTGCAGAGCTGGTGGTAAAGACAATAAGTGATTTAGAGTCAGGAAAAGCAACAAGAACTCCTCAGGATGATTCACTTAGTTCATATTCGGGCAAGCTTGATAAATCAATGGGTAAGCTGGATTTTTCAAAAACAGCTGAGGAACTTGAAAGGACTGTAAGAGCCATGTATCCATGGCCCTGTGCATATACCTCACTGGATGGAAAGACACTGAAGATAATAGATTCAGAAGTAGTTGACTTAGCTGACGATATACTTTCAGATGACACAGTCAAAGAAGGAAGCGTAGCTGAGGTCACAAAGAAATACTTCGTAATAAGATGTAAAGACAAAGGCCTCAAGATAAAGAAGCTTCAGCCAGAGGGCAAGAAACCAATGGACACAGTTGCCTTCCTCAACGGCTACAAAATAAACATCGGCCAGCAGATCGGCTGACATTGGTTTACATAAATAATATGACAGAAGTGAACCTGGTTCACAGTTGTCATATTTTATGAGGATATAGGGTTTGGATATTAGAGAAACTGCATATGACATACTTAAGAAAATTGAATATGAAGATCTATATGTAAATGACATCCTCCATAACGCTTTACGGAGGATGCAATTTTCTGATAAGAGGGACAGGGCGTTTCTCACAAGGCTTGTTGAAGGTGTGACTGAAAGAAGGATATCGTTGGATCATCTCATCGATAAGCTTTCCACCGGAAAGAAAAAGCTTAAGCCCGATATCAGGATTCTTCTTCGTATGGGCATTTATCAGATAAGATATATGGAGGCTGTTCCGGACAGAGCGGCCATATCGGAAACTGTAGAGCTTGTTAAAAGGAGTGGCTACGCCGGCCTTTCGGGCTTCGTAAATGCGCTCCTCAGGAAGGTATCTGAACTGTCTGCAGAGGGCAAGCTGGACAGCTTTCTTGTCAGCAGAATGGATACCAGATATTCGACTCCAAAGTGGCTCTGTGATTTACTGGTTGAAACCTATGGTAAGGAAAATGCAAAGCTTATCCTAACGGATCAGTATAAGGAGCATGATACAGTCATAAGGTCTAATCTTCAGAAGACTTCAATAGAAGAGCTTAAGGAAAGACTTATATCTAAGGGGCTGGAGGTTTCCGGCAGCAATCTTAAGCTTGAACCTGAGCAGAAGAATGAGCTGGATAAGAGAGTACTCAGAATCGCAAATTATGATTCGGTTCCGAGACTTCCGGGATTCCGAGACGGTCACTTTATCATTCAGGATGAAACCTCTGTACATACCATTCTGAGAGCCGGAATAAAGCCCGGAGATTTGGTGCTGGATATGTGTGCAGCTCCCGGAGGAAAAAGCCTTCTTGCTTATGAACTGACCGCCAATGATGAAAAATGCGGTCTCATAATTTCCAGAGATATATCGGAAGACAAGATAGATAAAATAAGAGAAAATGCCGAAAGACTGGGAGTTCCTGTTAGTGATGGGGATATTCCGGCAGGCATAAAGCTTGAGATAAAAGATGCTACAGAGCTTGATGGGGAATTTGCAAAAAGACCTTCAGATAAAAAAGCTGATGTGGTGCTCGTAGATGTACCCTGTTCAGGCCTTGGCATCATCGGAAGAAAGAATGATATCAAGTATCATACATCTCCCGAAGCTATGAAAGAACTGGCAGAGCAGGGACTTAGAATACTGAAAAATGCGTCTCACTACGTAAAGCAGGGCGGAAGGATATGCTTCTCAACCTGTACCATTAATCCGGGAGAAAACCAGGATGTAGTACGCGCATTCCTCGAATCTGATGAAGGGAACAGATTTGAGATAAGAGAAGAAAGAACGTTTCTACAGGGTATAGATGGAAGTGACGGATTCTATTATTGTATATTTTTTTAGATTATTTCCGCGTCGAGCTGTAACTTCGCTGTCACGAGATGATATGCCTGAGAGGACTCTACTCTCGTACGGTTCGGGTACCCCTAGCGGTCGCTTCGCTCGCTAAGCTCTCGCTTCGTCTTTGACTCGCGAATCGCTAAGCGCCGAGACCCGAAACGGTCCCTCAGGCATACACTCGTGCCCAGCTACGTCAGCTCGTTCGCGATTATACGTTAAGTCGCGAGCAAGTAAATGAAAAAGCGATGTGCAGAGTATGTATGCGAGACCATAAGGGTCGCGGTGCTTAGCGATTCACGAGCCAACGGCGATGTGAGAGCTTAGCAAACGAAGCGTAAGCGTAGTGGTCCGTTCGGGAAACCCGCCATGAGCGAGAGCGATGTCGAGCATACATACTGCTGCACAAGCTTATTTTACTTGCCGCGGATAAAGTTTATAAAAGTATACTTCTTTAGAATATTTAGGTGAATATCATGACAAATCACGAGTTATCCTCCATGTACATGGATGAGCTAACTGAATATGTGAAGGAAAAGGGCTGGCCGGCCTTCAGGGCGAAGCAGATCTTCGAATGGCTTCATAAGAAGCATGTGACATCTGCGGCAGACATGACCAACCTTTCCAAAGAGATGAGAGAAGACCTGGAAAAGGATATGTGCAAGATATCCTATGTGATGCATCAGACAAGTGCCACTGACGGCACCTCAAAGTTCCTCCTTGAGATGGAGGACGGTCAGAGAATCGAGACAGTCTTCATGAAGTATCATCATGGTAATTCCATCTGCATATCTTCCCAGGCGGGCTGTGCCATGGGCTGCAGATTCTGTGCCTCCACCATAGGCGGCTGTATAAGAAATCTCACGACCGGTGAGATGCTTGGCCAGATATATACAGTTCTTAACATTTTAGGTGAAGAGGTATCCAACATCGTGGTTATGGGTACAGGTGAGCCTCTTCAGAATTACGATAATCTCATCAGGTTCATAAAGCTTATTACCGATGAGAAGGGCTATAATCTCAGCAAGAGAAGCATTACGGTCTCTTCCTGCGGTATAGTTCCGATGATTAAAAAACTGGCAGACGATGACCTGGGGATTACATTTGCGCTCTCACTTCATGCTCCTACTGATGAAAAGAGAAAGACTCTTATGCCAATAGCAGAGAAGTACTCCATAAAGGAAACTCTGGAAGCAACGGATTATTATTTTGAGAAAACAGGCAGAAGAATATCCATAGAATACAGCATGATGGGAGGAATAAATGATTCCGACAAGGATGCTGAGCTGCTTGGAAAGCTGCTGAAGGGCCGCGGATACCATGTAAATATGATTCCGGTGAACCCTGTAGATGAAAGAGAGTTTGTCAGAAGCAGCAGGGAGCAAATAGAGGAATTTAAGAAAATACTTGAAAAATTTGGGATAAATGTTACTATTAGGAGAGGTATGGGCAGAGATATTGATGCTGCCTGTGGTCAGTTAAGAAGAAAGTATGGTGTGAATAATTGATTTCTACCGGCAAGACAGATAAAGGAAGAAAGAGAAGTAATAATCAGGATAGCATATTTATAAGCGATACTCCTGTGGGTCCGCTTCCGAATCTCTACATTGTAGCAGATGGTATGGGCGGCCATGCAGCAGGTGACTTTGCTTCAAGATATGCTATTAGTGTTGTTATTGACTTTATCAGAAAGTCTTCGGTCCGTAATCCTATATCCCTGCTTAAGAGGGCATTTGTTTTTGCAAGCAATGAGCTCTACAAGGAAGCAGAAAAGGATAAGGATAAGATGGGAATGGGAACGACTATGGTCGCTGCTGTTTTCGTGGATAAGGAGCTATATGTTGCCAACATAGGTGACAGCAGACTGTATCTGATAAATGATGCTATTACACAGATTACTATGGATCATTCTCTTGTTGAGGAGCTGATCCGGAGCGGCCAGCTGGAGCGTAATAAGGGCAGAAATCATCCTGAGAAGAACATCATAACGAGAGCTATGGGTTCAAGAGATGAAGCCATGCCGGATTTCTTCCAGATCTCTCTGACAGAGGGAGATAAGATTTTACTGTGTTCAGATGGATTGTCCAATATGGTTGAGGACGACGAGATAAAGGATATCGTCGTTGATAGTGAGAATTGTGACAGAACAGTAGAATCATTAATTGAAAGAGCCAACTATTATGGTGGAAATGATAACATATCCGTGATAGTTGTTTCCATATAGTGAGGAGTGAAATATGTTAAAACCCGGAACAATCCTGGATGACAGATATGAAATAATAGACGTAGTCGGAACCGGCGGTATGTCTACTGTATACCGCGCCAAGGATGAGAGACTTCGCAGATTTGTCGCCATAAAGGTTCTCAAGTCTGATTACAGCTCAGATCAGAATTTTGTTTCAAAGTTCAGAGCTGAAGCTCAGTCATCGGCAGGACTTACACATCCGAACATTGTCAGTGTATATGATGTTTGTGAAGATGATGGAAGATATTTTATTGTAATGGAGCTTGTTGAGGGTATAACTCTCAAGGAGTACATCAACCTGAACGGCAGACTCAACATGGTTCAGGCTATTGATTTTTCCATGCAGATAGCAGCCGGTCTTGAGGCAGCACACGAGCACCATGTCATTCATAGAGATATTAAACCGCAGAATATAATCGTATCCAAAAGTGGAAACATTAAGGTAACAGACTTTGGTATTGCAAAGGCCGCTACTTCAACAACCATGTCTACTACAGGAATCGGATCTGTACATTACATTTCCCCTGAGCAGGCAAGAGGCGGATACAGTGACGAAAGAAGTGATATCTATTCTCTTGGTATAACCATGTATGAAATGGTTACCGGCAGGGTTCCATTTGAGGGTGACACAAATGTTGCCATAGCTCTTATGCATATCCAGAATGATATGATCCCACCGAGAGAGCTTTATCCGGATATATATCCGAGCTTTGAGAAGATCATTATGAAGGCTACCCAGAAGAAGCCTGAGAGAAGATACCTCACAGCTGCGGCTCTTATAGCAGATCTAAACAGGGTTAAGGATAACCCTAGTATTGATATAATAGTTGCTCCATCCAGTGTTACAGGAGCTCCGACACAGCAGTTTACCAACGAAGATATGCAGAGAATCAAAGAGGAAAGCTCTGTAAAGGTTGCGGGTAATCAGACCTATAGAGAGGAACCTGCCACAAGCGCAACGTCTGAAGTATCTCCGGACAGAAGCAGGATAGAAGCGATTCTGAGGCAGGCTGAAGAGGATGAGTACGGCTATGAGGAAGAACCTCGTAGAAGACCTGAGCCCAGAAAAGGCAATCTTAAGAAAGTCAGCGATGATGAGGATGAGCCTTATAATAACAGGTATGAGGATGAGTCTGAAGAAGATGTAGATCCAAAGCTTGAAAAGGCTGTTATGATAGGCGGTATAGCTGCGGCAATCATAGTTGCAGTTCTGCTGTTCGTATTTATCGGAAATATGGCAGGATGGTTTAATTTCGGTAAGAAACAGGAAACCACAGCCACCACAACTGAAACCACCGAGGCTACTACCGAGAAGGTAAAGATGGTTGAGATGCCTGACCTTGTAGGACTCAGCCAGAAGGCTGCAGAGAAGGATCTGAAAGAGGTGGGCCTGAGTAATTATCAGTTCGTGGAAGAGAATTCCGTAGACGTTAAGGAAGGCTATGTAATCAGTCAGAATGTTGATGAGGGTGCCCAGATTCCCAAGGATACCCAGATCATAGTTACAGTCAGTGCAGGTGCTGAGGAGCTTAAGGTCAGCGATGTTACTGACATGGATGAGGATGAGGCATTTAAGATACTCGAAAAACAGGGCTTCAAGCCTACACGCTCATACAAGTTTGATGATGAGATAGATAAGGGAAATGTTATCTCCACTGACCCAAAGGCAGGAGAAAAGCTTAAAGCCGGCGAGACTATAATTATATATGTCAGCCAGGGTGAAGAGGAGAAGTTTGTCAAGGTACCGAATCTTTCAGGACAGACAGAGACTACTGCGGCAGGCGCTCTTGAGAATGCAGGCCTTAAGGTTGGAAATATAACCTATGAATATAACTCAGAAGTTCCTGAGGGTGAGGTAGTAAGTCAGAGCATAGCTGCGGATACCGAAGTTAAGGAAGGTACTACAGTTGATTATGTTATCAGTAAGGGTACCGAGAAGAAATCCTACAGAGGAAGAGTAAGCGGAAGTATCTCTACTGAGGAAGAGGATCTCTGGGAGGAAAATGTAAAGGTTACTGTATTTATCGCTGATAATTCAGGTACATATCAGGTTTATCAGACAACTGCTCCCGGCGATGAGATAGAAATAGACGGTTCATATGATGGACTTCAGAATAATAACGGAACGGTTACATTTATTGTTGAAACAGAAGATGGTGACGATGTTACGGATTCGTATTCTCAGTCACTGACAATCAGCTACGAAGAGATGTAATATGATAAAGGGAAGAATTATAAAGGGTATAGGCGGCTTCTACTACGTAGTGGCCGCCCATGCTTTATATGAATGCAGAGCCCGGGGGCTTTTCAGAAAGGAAGGCCGTACTCCCCTGGTGGGCGATATGGTAGATATCGAGCCGACAGGAGAGGAAGGGAAGGCTTATCTTCAGGATATATATGAGAGGAGCACAGAGCTGGTAAGACCTGCTGTCGCAAATGCGGACCAGGCGCTTCTGGTCTTTTCTGCTGCTTCCCCTGCTGTAAGCTATGGGCTTGTTGACCGCTTCCTTGCGAATATGGAGGAGCAGGAGCTTGATACCTGTTTATGTATTACAAAGATTGATCTGGTGTCTGAAGAAGACATAGATGTAATCAGGGAACCATATGAAAAAGCGGGCTATAAGGTTTATATAGTATCAAATAAAACTAAGGAAGGTATAGATGAGATAAAGGCCTTTCTTAAGGACAGAAACACAGTTTTGTCAGGGCCTTCGGGAGTTGGTAAATCCTCGCTCATAAAGTCTATCATTCCGGACAGCTCCGTAGAAATAGGTGAGATAAGTCAGAAGATCGGCCGGGGCAAAAATACCACAAGGCATACAGAGATACTGCCTATCGATGAGACAAGTTTTGTATATGATACTCCGGGTTACAGCTCCATCGAGCTTCTTATTAAGGATGAGGCAGAGCTTGGATTTCTGATGAGAGAATTCAGACCACATCTGGGGGGATGCAGATTTGCCGGCTGTTCACACTTGAATGAGCCGGACTGTATAATAAAGCAAAAGGTTGAAGAGGGTGTGATATCACCCAGACGATATGAAGGTTACAGGGAAATGTATCTGGATGTTAAGGGCAGGAGGAAATGGTGATGAATATACTTGCACCTTCCATGCTTTCAATTGATTTTGGAAATATGGAGAGAGATTTAAATGAAGTATACAGCGCGGGAGCTAATACTATACATGTTGATATAATGGACGGATATTTTGTTCCGAATATATCCTTCGGCCCCCCGGTATTAAAGCATGTGAGAAGGATACTTCCCGATGCAGTGCTGGATGTGCATATGATGGTCATAGAACCGGTAAGGTATCTGGAGATGGTCAGGGATGCCGGTGCAGATAACTTTACGATACATTTTGAAGCATCGAAGGATCCTGAGGGAGATGTAAAGAAGATTCGTGAAGCCGGTCTTAAGGTTGGAATATCTATTAAGCCCAATACACCTGTAAGCGTGCTTGAGCCGCTTATTGATAAGGTTGACCAGGTTCTTATAATGAGCGTGGAGCCGGGCTTCGGCGGACAGACTTTTATGCCTCAGGCTTTAGAAAGAATAAGCGCTGTAAGGAAGATACGCGGGGATGTGGATATAGAGGTAGATGGTGGCATCTATCTGGATAATGTGAAGGAAGTTATAGGCGCAGGAGCTAATATGATAGTAGCAGGCTCGGCTGTTTTCAATGGAAATATAACCGAGAATGTCAAAAATTTCTGTGAGATATTAGGAATATAAGATATGCAGTGTCTTATCATAGCCGGCGGCAGAGTCGACTCGGAACAACTTAAAAATGTATACCGGACTCTGGAGAATGTATATGTCATTACCTGTGACAGGGGAACCATTTATGCGCTTGAAGCAGGAATTTCCATAGACAGAGCCATAGGTGATTTTGATTCGGTCAGCGATGAAGAGTTTGCTGAAATAAAGAAGCTGCTGGAGGAGGATAAAGCCGGTGTTATAGAGAAGCTTATTCCGGAGAAGGATGATACCGACACGGAGCATGCTCTTCAGTATGCTTTATCACTCAGTCCTGACTGTATTGTTATGATGGGATGTACGGGCACAAGGCTTGATCAGACATTTAATTCGATTAACCTTCTGGTGCTCTCTGCTGAGAGAAATGTGCCTGCATTTATTCTGGATAGGAATAATCGTGTCAGAGTAATAAAGGGAAGGGTTACATTTGACAAGAAAAAAAGTTTTGGGAAATATGTGTCTGTCATACCTCTGGGAGAGAGTGCACACATAAAAGAAATATCGGGCTTCAAATACGACGTGAAGGATATCACACTTCATACTTCAGTTGGACGGGGAATCAGCAATGAGCTTGTCTTGGCTGAAGGAGTGATCTATACAGAAGATTACCTGATCGTATTTGAGACGCAGGATTAATTAGAGACTTCCCTTGAGGGGGATAGGAGATAACCGGTGAACAGAAGAGAATATGCTCTTGGGAAAAATATAAAAGGCTTCGAACTCGGACTGGTTGGTACAGTCTTTGTAGTAGCATTTTCAGGCGGAATGGTTCTGCCTTTTTATGTTTATCTCTTTGGAGCGGGAGTTTTCTGGGAATATATTGGTATAATGATTTGCATGATCGCAGTATGGAATTTTGCATCATACAAGCTGATGAGATATTCCAGAAAATATATGAATATCTATTCACTTCCAAGCTATCTGAAGTATAGATTCAAGGATGAAAGGGAATATCTTAGAATTATCGCCTCCAGCGAGATAGTAATACTGTCCATAGTCATCATGTCACTGCTTACCAAGGAGCTGGGGATTATTCTTAATGAGATATTCGGATTAGACAGCACCCTTGCCGCATTTTTTCTGTGTATTATAATAGCGACCTATTTATCAATATTCGGGTTTAATATAATAGCAAAGACTGCACCATATAAAGCGGTATTTATTCTGGCGGTTGTTATGACCATATGTATGCTTACCTTTAACAAGATGGGGATTCATACAATGATTCAGAATATGATGGCCATGAATGTAACAGGCAGTGTAAGCAACTATATGAATGTTCTTATTCATAACGGAAGACTGCTTGTTCCGGAGGACTATGTATCACTAATATCCATGGGACTTCTGGCTTCAGGCATGCCATTTCTTCTTTCTACATTTTTCTCGGCAGAGAATTCGGACAGGATAAATGTTGGCAAGGTAGTCATGATAGTTTTCCTGCCATTCTTCTTTGCATCTGCTGCTATAATGGGCGGAATATCCAGAGGTTATCTGTATCCACAGAAGCTTACTAATTCATTGTCCAAATATATCGCGATTTTTTATAATAAGCTGTTCACGGATTTTGGCATGAACGGACTGATCGGATATCTGTTTCTGGCGGTAATAATTCTTGCGGTCGTAATAACCTATGAAGGTTCACTTCATATAATCGTTACGATTATTTATGATGATATAATACGTGGTGGAAGACTTCTAAGAGTGAAGAGAAAAAGAGAGGGACTATATATCGCGGTGATTACATTTATGGTCACTCTGATATGCTTTATCGTAAGTGAATTTCTGGATGGCTTTTCGGTAAATGTGGTGGTTGTTTTTATAGGAGCCCTCGGATGCTCGATAGCACCAACAGTATTTGTGTCCCTTGCATGGAGAAGAATGAACAAATATGGTGCCGTAGTGGGACTGATAAGTGGACTTCTTGCAGTGCCGTTCTTTAAATATGCGACATTTATTGGAGTCAGGGGAGATAAAAGATCTTTGTGTGATGTAATGGGAGTGAATTCGGTTGTTCCATCTATGCTGGTTGCATTTTTAATGATCATCCTGGTAAGTCTTGTTACAAAGAAACCGTCGGAAAAGGCTGTAGAAGAATATGATGATATCAAGCACAGAATTATGAATTAAAAAGAACAAAGGCATCTCCGGATGAGATGCCTTAAATATACACTATTCATAGGGTGAGAGAGTTATGAAAAATCTATGATTAAAATATAATCCTCAAATATGAATAAACTATTAACAAACATAAAAAAAATTGTAAAAGGTTTACAGAAAGTTGTGAATATTCGGAGAAAATTTGTAAATAATTCAAAGTTTCTTTAATAAAATACGATTTTATGATAGAATACTTTCTGGACGCAGTGAAGAATTCAGGGGTAAAAAGGGGAAGGACTATGTCAAAGTATAATAAAAACAGCAGAAGCTTTGCACAGGCAGTAACCAGCATCCTCTCTGAGGTTGATGCGGATGCCGAAATAGAGAAGGTTAAGCAGGAACAGGAAAGACTGGAAAAGGAAGAAGAGAATAAGACTGCGCTTCAGACTGAAGAATCTTCGGAGGAGATTAATGCTGAAGAAAAAAAAGAAAATATCGAAAGTATTAAAAAGGATAATGATGAACTTTCAGAACAGGCTGTGAAAGATAAGGAACAGACTGAAGAAGTCGGAAAAAGTACCGAATACAAAACTTCTGAAAATAAGTCGGAGATAAAAGAAAACCAGCAGAAAAGAGATAAGAGACTTGACAGTGGCATAGAAGAGATAAAGAACATAGCTGAGGATTCTGCTGAAGAATCTCCCCGAAAAAAATCCAAAGGAAAAACAAATAAAGAATCAGAAAAGAATTATCAGGACTCAAAAGAAAAGGCTGATAAAGAAAATAAATCAAAGAAAACAGAAAATAAAGATAACGGCATAAGGGAGAATTATATGTCTGAAATGGAAAAAGAGCTTAAGTCAGGTGAGGAAATAGTTAGTCTTGGCGAAGATACCACATTTATTACGAAGGGTACTGTGATAAGTGGAAACATTGAATCAGACGGTGATGTCGAGATCAGAGGAAGAGTTGACGGAAATATCATATGCTCCGGCAAGCTCATTATCGGAGGACGTGTGACCGGAGATATAGATGCAGGAGATCTTTATGTTGAAGAGGCAAATATCAATGGCGAAATGCGCGTAAGTGGCACAGTCAAGATAGGTGTTGGCTCGGTAACAGTTGGCAACATATCCGCAGAAAAGGCAGTGATAGCCGGTGCTGTTAAGGGTGATATGGATATCAGGGATGAAGCAGTACTGGAATCTACTGCAGTAGTTGTTGGAAATATCAAATCAAAGACCGTTGATATCAGCAGCGGAGCCATAGTGGACGGCTTCTGCAAGCAGTCCTACGCAAGCGTGGATGTTGATAAATTCTTCAACAGTCAGCTGGAATCAATTTGAAATCGGTAGAATTATATCGAATGACAGGATGAATCCCTAAAATAAAAAAGGAGCGACAACATGAAGTACAAACGAATATTACTGAAATTAAGTGGTGAAGCACTCGCAGGCGAAAAGGGCACCGGCTTCTCAGAGGAAGAGGTATCCCGTGTGGCCGGTGAGGTAAAGAAGGTTGTAGATGAAGGCATCCAGGTCGGTATAGTAATCGGCGGAGGAAACTTCTGGAGAGGAAGAAGCTCTGAAGATATGGACCGTGTCAAGGCAGACCAGATAGGAATGCTTGCCACAGTAATGAACTGTATATATGCAGCGGACGCATTTAGAAGAGCAGGCATGAAATGCCGTCTCATGTCACCCTATGCTATAGGTGATGTTACAGAGATATATGTGAGAGACAAGGCTGTAGAGGCTATGGAAAACGGAGAGGTCGTATTCTTCGCCGGAGGCTCAGGTCATCCATACTTCTCAACAGATATGCCGACAGTACTTCGAGCTATCGAAACAGAGTGCGATGTTATTCTTTCCGCAAAATCAATTGATGGCGTATATGACAGTGATCCGGAGAAGAATCCTGACGCCAAGAAGTTTGATGAGATGGAAATGTCAGAGATAGTAGATAAGAAGCTTGGCGTTATCGATCTTGCTTCAGCAGTACTCGCCATGGAAAATCATATGCCGATGATACTCTTCGGACTGTCTGAGAAAGATTCAATCATCAAAGCCGTAAGTGGTGAGAAGATCGGAACCACTGTAAAAGCATAGTGATAAAAGTGTAAATTAAAGCGAATTATAAAAGCATCTTCCTATAAGGAAGCATTAATAAAGCAGATTAAAAAAATACATAATAAACATTCTCCACAAGGGGGCAATAATAATAAACGGAGGTTACAAAAATGACACCATATGAAGAGAAAATGCAGAAGGCCATAGATTCCTTAGCAAAGGATTATTCAGCTATCAGAGCAGGACGTGCAAATCCGCATATCCTTGACAGACTCTCAATAGAGTACTACGGAACACCTACAAATATTCAGGGAGTTGCAAATGTATCCGTTCCTGAAGCAAGAACACTTATGATCACACCATGGGAGCCATCCATGGTTAAAGAGATTGAGAAAGCTATCCTTGCATCAGATCTCGGAATAACTCCTAATAACGATGGAAAGAACATCATCCTTAACTTTCCTGAGCTTACAGAGGAAAGACGTAAAGAACTCGCTAAGGATATAAAGAAAAAGGGCGAGGAAGCAAAGGTTGTTGTACGTAACGTAAGACGTGAAGCAAACGATGCTGTTAAGAAACAGAACAAAGCCGGTGAGATCTCAGAAGATGATCAGGCAGATGAAGAGAAGAAGATCCAGAAGGCTACAGATAAGTTTGTAGGCGAGATCGACAAGATGGTAGAATCCAAAACAAAGGAAATAATGACTGTATAAAATTAAGAGGTTAAAAATGAGCGACGATTATAAAATCCCCCAGCACGTTGCCGTCATCCTGGACGGCAACGGCCGCTGGGCTAAAAAACGTCATATGCCGAGGAACTTCGGTCACAAAGCAGGTGCCGATAATCTGGAGCAGGTAATTGAGGATGCATGGGATCTGGGAATCAAATATTTCACAGTCTATGCATTTTCCACGGAAAACTGGAAAAGATCCGTTGAAGAGGTCACAGGACTTATGACCATTCTTCGTGATTTCCTGAGACGTTCCATTGATAAGGCAAACAAAAATAACATGCGTGTCCGTATCATAGGCGAGAGATCAAGACTTGATGCCGATATTATTGATGCAATAGATAAGTTGGAGGAAGCGACTAAGGATAATACCGGACTTCAGTTTAATGTAGCTCTTAATTATGGCGGAAGAGATGAGATCACCCGTGCCATGAAGAAAATAGCAAAGGAAGTAAAGGACGGGGAGATAAGCCCAGAGGATATTACGGAGGATTATATATCCGAACATCTTGATACGGCTGATATACCTGATCCCGATCTTCTCATAAGGACAAGCGGAGAAATCAGAATATCGAATTTCCTGCCATGGCAGATAGCTTATTCAGAGTTTTATTTCTGCGATACATTATGGCCGGATTTTAATAAGGATTCATTAAAAGAAGCTATTGATTATTATAATGGACGTGACAGAAGGTTTGGTGGAGTATAAATATGTTTTGGACCAGATTAATCAGCGGAATAGTTTTAATCATACTGGCATTTGCGGTGCTGTTCTTTGGAGGACCGGTTACAGGAATCGCCATCATGCTTCTTTCGATAGTCGGAGTATTTGAGCTCTGCCGGGTTTATGAAATAGAAAAGCATTCCCCGGCAGTTCTTGCGTATATCTGGACGGTGCTTTATTATGTGGCACTGATGTTTAGTAAGGAAAGCGTTCTGGGCGTCAGCATCAGTCGTTTTGCCATGCCGATCCTGATAACATATCTCCTTATTATCTTAGGTGTATATGTTTTCAAGTATCCAAAGTATCATGACAGAGAAATAATGGCCGCATTTATGTCATTCTTCTATGTCAGTGTGATGCTTTCTTACATTTACAAAATAAGAGTAATGGATAACGGGGGATATTTTGTAGTCCTCTGTTTCATCTGTTCATGGGGAAATGATACCCTTGCATACTGTGTCGGAGTTCTGTTTGGAAAGCACAAGATGTCTCCGAAACTGAGCCCGAAGAAGAGCGTAGAAGGACTGATCGGCGGCATACTCGGCGCCGGACTTCTTGGACTTTTATACAGCTTCTTCCTTAAGGCACATGTACCGGCAACAGACTATCTGCCACTGAAACTGTTCATTATATCAGCGCTTGGGGCAATCCCTGCTGTAATTGGTGACCTTGCGGCATCAGCCATCAAGCGTAACAACGATATCAAGGATTATGGAAAACTGATACCGGGCCACGGCGGCGTGCTGGATCGTTTTGACAGCATGATATTCACCGCCCCTATCATATATTTCTTACTGGAGTTTATTTTGTAAATATATATAGGTTCTTCGGGCTGAGGCTCTCAGAATAACATAAGTCAGTCAATAGTACGTATCATTATGACTCACTTCTTAGAGGATAGGTATATGAAAAATATCTCAATCATAGGCTCTACCGGTTCCATCGGAACCCAGGCACTTGACATAGTACGGGCAAATGGCGACTTAAATGTAGTCGCTCTTTCCTGTGGAAGAAATGTAGAGCTTATAGAAAAACAGGCAAGAGAATTTAAACCGAATATCATATCGGTATCGAGAGAAGAGGATGCTGATGATCTTAAACTTAAGCTCTCGGATACAGATGTAAAAATAGTCTGGGGAATGGAAGGTCTCTTACAGGTTGCAACAGAGCCAAGCGCTGAAATGGTGCTTACTGCTATAGTTGGTATGATTGGTGTTGAACCGACACTTGCTGCCATCGAAGCTGGTAAGGATATAGCACTTGCTAACAAGGAGACACTTGTTACTGCAGGTCACCTTGTTATGAAGGCTGCCAGAGAAAAGGGAGTTAAGATACTTCCTGTAGACAGTGAGCATAGTGCCATATTCCAGAGCCTGCAGGGAAATCGTGAATTCTTCAAAGAGAAAGCAGGAGTTGACAACAGGATTTCAAGAATCCTGCTCACCGCATCCGGCGGTCCATTCAGAGGAAGAACCAGAGATGAACTTAGGGACGTGACTGTTGAACAGGCACTTAAGCATCCGAACTGGTCCATGGGACCGAAGATTACCATCGATAGCGCAAGCATGGTTAATAAAGGTCTTGAGGTTATAGAAGCACACTGGCTCTTTGATACAGAGCTGGAGGATATAGAGGTACTGATTCAGCCACAGAGTATCATTCACTCCGCAGTGGAGTATGAGGATGGTGCAATCATAGCACAGCTGGGTACACCGGATATGAAACTTCCGATACAGTACGCATTTTACTATCCAGAAAGAAGATATCTGGCTGGAGAACGACTTGATTTTACGAAGATATCCGGGATAGAGATAGCAAAGCCGGACTTTGATACATTTCTGGGCATCCCACTTGCCAAGAAAGCTTGTCAGATCGGTGGAACTATGCCGACAGTAATGAACGAGGCAAATGAAGTCGCAGTTGCTGCATTTCTTGCAGGAAAGATCAAGTTCCTCGAGATATATGAAATGATTGAGTATGCCATGTCAGAGCATAAGGTTGTTGATGACGCAAAACTCAGTGAGATACTGGAAGCACGCGACTGGACGGTTGAATTATTAAAAAACAGATATAACATTTCTTAGAACAGTCTTTTTTGACTCAGAATGAAATAGGAAAAATTATGAACATTATAGCGATTATACTTGTTTTTGGCGTGATAGTTTTCGTCCACGAGTTTGGACATTTCATTTTCGCCAAAATGAACAAAATAAAGGTTAACGAATTCTCCATAGGAATGGGACCTTCAATAGCCAGCTGGACTAAGGCTGACACCATGTATTCCATAAGGGCTCTTCCTATAGGCGGATATTGTCTGATGGAAGGACTTGGTGAAGAGTCAGACAGCGTAAATGGTTACAATAATAAGTCGGTTCTTGCAAGACTTATGGTTTCATTTGCCGGTCCGCTCTTTAACTTTATTCTGGCATTTCTTTTTTCAATCCTTATCTGCCATTTCTTCACCATAGATCCTCCGCTTATTACGGATGTAATGGAGAACAGTGCGGCAGAAGAAGCCGGTATTCAGGCCGGAGATGTGATAGTAAGTCTTGATGGACAGAAGATATATAATTATAGGGAAATCACACTTTATTCGATGATGAATGATCCTGAAAAGCCGGTGGATATTGTTTTTCTTCATGACGGAGAAGAACATGAAGTAACACTTACAAAGAAAAAGGATCCTGAATCAGGAAACTTTTATTTTGGATTTATCAGTACCGGAAGGGCATCTGAAGGTATCGTAGATGAACTTAAATATGCTGTACTGGAAGTAAGATTCCAGATCAAAGCAGCGGTTTCTTCTGTAAAAATGATTTTTACCGGACATGCATCAAAGGATGATCTGATGGGCCCGGTTGGAATCGGAAATACCATGAATACTATCATGGAGGAAGCAAAGGAAGAGGTCAAGGATGAAAGCGCCTGGAACCAGTTTCTAAATGTCTTTCTGAATGTGATTAATTTTGCAGTTCTCCTTAGTGCAAATCTGGGAGTAATGAATCTGCTTCCGGTTCCGGCACTTGACGGTGGAAGAATACTCTTTGTATTAGTGGAAGCGATATCAGGCAAGAAGGTACCGCCTGAAAGAGAAGCCATAGTAAATGGTATCGGAGTGGCACTACTGATGCTGCTTATGATATTTGTATTCTTCAATGATCTGGGGAATGTTATACATAAATAAACTGAATATTCAATCGGCTTTATGTGGAGGATTTAAAATTGTCAGATAATAAAAAAAATGCCATGAAAATGGACATTTCTAAATTAATATCATACTTATTAGTTATTCTAATTCCATTAATTATAGTATTGATATCCCTAAAAGCCGGAGGCTTTGAACCATTTGGTGAGAAAGATGTCATAACTGCCAGTAAAACCCCTGAAGAAATTAAATACTATTATGAGTTCTATGACAAAGTACATGACCACACGGACATGTCTTTTTCTAATTCCATAGATATGGTAGATGATTACGTTTCACACTATCTTTATCATTTGTCAAATCCGCTTAATCTTTTAATATTACTTGTTCCAAGAGATAATATAACTACTGTAATAGATATTATTTATTTACTAAATATATGTTTATGCAGTATTTCGTTATATGTTTTTTTATCATATAGAAAGAAATCTATTGAGCCTGCTTTAGCTAACGACGAATTATCCGATTTTAATAATCCTTCTGATGATAAATCAACAACAAAAACTGAAAAGAAAAACTTTATCATTGGCGGAAGTAAGATGCCTAAATCCCCAATCGGAATTATTTTTTATAATACTGATTATGTGGCTATAGCTTTATCTATCGCATTTTCACTTTCTTCATATTTTGTTAGTGAAGGTCTGAATATTTCATTTCTTCCATCTATAGCACTTCTTCCCCTTATTATGCTCGGAATTGATAAGTTAATAAATCATGGAAGTAAAACTCTTTATATAGTTACTTTATCACTATCTATATTTTTAAATATATATATATCTATAATCAGCTTATTATTTATCATACTATATTACTGCATTGAGGCTTCTTCAAAAAATAGAATAGTATCATCTTTAGGTAAGTTTGTTTATTCAACAATTATCTCTATACTTCTTTGCTCCGTTACTACAATACCTATAATAACCGGAAATGATTTCAAGAATTACTTTATTCTTAATTTTGTGAGACCTAAACAGCTTACTAATCCCTGGAACGCATTTAGTCAGCTGATGTTCAAAAACGATATATCTTATTTAACGAGTTTTGACTGTGGAATAAACCTGTATGTTGGAATTCTAGGTTTTTTTCTTTGTTTTTGTTATATCTTTAATTCTAGGATTAATCTGTCAACAAGGATAAAATATGTATTATTAGTTTTGTTCTTAACCTCAGGTATACTCTTTAGTACACCCAATTACTTACTTAACGGTCTACGAGGATTTACAACTAACACATATATCTATGGATATCTCCTGTTAATTGTTATCTTAGTTATGGCATATGATAATCTGATACAAATAAAGGGGATTAATAAAATTGGTGTTACACTTTCTGCTGTTGTTTTAATGGCATTAATGCTTATAACTATGAAAAAAGCAGAAGGATTAAATAGTATTCATCCGCTGTTTTATTCTATGGAACTCCTTTTTGTATATTTTCTAATAATACTTATTTATCGTGAAAACAGCATGAACAGATTTGTTTTCTCGATTCTTCTCTCGATAATATGCATAGGAGAAATGTGTATAACCTATAAGGCTAATCTTTCTAATCTTGGAAAAGTTGCATACACAAGACCTACTGTAGATTCTATCAGTTATAAAGAATATCAGACCATACGTCATATTCATGAAGAATATGATTCAAAAGCAACTGTACTTTCACTGCTTTCTGAAGAAAAAGATACAGAACCATTCATAACAGCTTTATCAGGATATGATTATATAATATGTTCAGACTCTTCATCCGACATAGACTTATTTGATTTTATAGAAGAATATAAAGAAGATGGAATGGTAAGAGGAGTCGCTGTTTACAAGAATAAAAAACCTGTAAAATCTTCGCTATATGATAATGAAATTCTCTCATATATATATGAACCTTCTTATCCGTTTAAATCAGCTAATATATTTTCAAGTGTTTATGCTGATTCTGGTGAGGTGTATAAGATTATTGAAGGAGAAGCAGAGGCGGCTCCCACGCTATATTCGAGTTATGTATCATTTAGCATAAAAGCTTCTGAACTTGGAAATGCTTATGCAAAAACATATAAAATTGTTCATTTGGGTGACGGAAGCAAAGTTAAACCTGTTTCTTCTACCCAGATAATACCTATCGATAGATTTGAGAAATATGATTACCAGTATGCGTTGTTTGATACCGATGTATTAAATAAAACACTTGATAAAATTACTTCAAAAAGTAAAAACTCTGATGTATTACCAAACCAAGAGGCATTATTTGAAGCTGATGCAGATGGTTATCTTGCTGTTCCCGTAAAATACTCAGATAATCTAATTGCGAAGGTAAACAAACAAAATGTTAAAATAAATAAATTTATTAATAATACAATTATAATTCCAGTAAAAAAAGGGACAAATACTATATATTTACAATACTCAAATAAATACATGATAATCGGTATAGTAATTAGTATTCTGGCACTTATTATTATCCTGACAATAGCTTTTTTAAATCTAAAGAAGAATAGCGAAAAAGTTGATAAAGAAACAAGTAAAAGTAAATATAATTTAAAAAAATATATAAACATCAAAAATTTACAAGTATACATTATAACTGCAATGATTATGACTATACTTTTTATTTTCATGCAAATGTATACAGGATGTTATCCTTTTGGTTCTAAATCGACCGTGCGTGATGATGGCATGGATCACGGATATACTATATATATCGAAAAGGCAAAAAGAATAAAATCTAATACCGAATGGGAATTTATTAACT
Organism: Lachnospiraceae bacterium; assembly: GCA_900199595.1. Lineage (GTDB taxonomy): Bacteria > Bacillota > Clostridia > Lachnospirales > Lachnospiraceae > Eubacterium_Q. The sequence continues at coordinate 27,751 of FZRB01000011.1, forward strand.
ATGATATGGGTATAGCCAGAGATGTTACAGAATCTTTAATATACAATATAGTTCACCCTCTTGATCTTATCAAATTCAAGCTATTACCTGAGAGTATGTATCTTTTTGACTTTACTTTGTTATATTTTTTATCATATATATTGAATGCTCTGTCATTTATTTTTTATCTTACCAGGAGACATGATTATCCTTATAAAAAAGATGATAAAAGGCTTATAGCTTTGGGACTGCTATATGGTCTATCATCTTATAGTATTGTTATGTTCAATTATAATTGTTTCAGACTCATGCTTTATACTCCATTAATTATCTGGGGAATGGAGAAACTTATTTATGAAAACAAAAAGTTTGCTTATATACTTTTCTTATGTTTCATGATGTTGTATGATTTGTATCCGGCTTTTATACTTTGTGTTTTCTTATGTCTGATATTTATTACATATAGATTTGATAGTATGAGACACTTTCTTAAATCTGCAGGCAGTTTTGCTATTTCAAGTATTGCTGCTGCTGGAATAGCTGCTATTAAGATTTTACCGTATTACTCTATGACTACATTATCTGGGTATTCAGAAAAAGACTCATCAGCTTCTCCTAAGATTACAGATTTATATACATCCTATGTTTCTTTATTTAATGATTATAAGCCATTTAAATATATGAGAGCGATTTCATATAATAATTCACAAGCAGCAATATATATAGGATTAATCCCTTTATTATTACTTATACTATATGTAATAAACAAAAATATAAGCCTGAAAGATAGAATAAAAAAAATAGCACTATTATTTATTATTTATGTATCATTTAATCATTCATTCTTAAATTATATATTTCATGGTTTCCACTATCAGTCTCTTGTGCCTAATAGATATGCTTCTGTATTTATATTTATTATACTAACCGTGGTTGCTGATACGCTGCTATTTTTACATGAATATAAATCAAAAGAATTGCTAATAGTTACACTTTCAATAATAACAGCATTTACGGTTTTACATATATTTAATAATGATGTTGGAGATAAAGGCGTAATATGCGGAATTATTATTCTGGTTATATCCTTCATATTCATTCTAAAAGACTACCTTTTTGCCAGATTTAAAAAGAAATCAAAGTATAAATATGAAAAGATTATTCATTATATTCTGGCAATAGATATCATGCTAAACGCGGCATTTCTGTTATCGTACAATATAGGTGATTTGAGTGATTTTATTAAAGATGCTTGTTATATTGATAATGCTACACAAAGTTTTCAGGGATTAACAGATAAGTTTACAGGAACTGTATATCTTAATACTGAAAATGATAATATCTCTTGTGCAACTGATATAGAATCACCTGACTTCTTTTACTCCGGAGCATCAATTAATACGCTGAATATGTATACCAGAAATAATATTTTTCATTCATTAAATAATTCGTATTATGGTTCTGGTAATCCTTTAGCTGACATGATGATGCATACAAGGTACAATATTAAAAATATATATCGACAAGATAGCACGACTTGGTATAATAAAGTTAAATCAGTAAATAATATGGATATTTATGAGAATCCTTATTTTATTCCGCTTGGATTTAGTATTGATAATAAATACATAGATCAGATAAGTGAGTGGGGTGGTGGTAATAAACAATATTCAAACTTATTTGATTACCAAAACGAATTTTTTAGAGTATTCACTGACAAAGATGTATACAAAATTATAAAGATAAAAGAATTTGATCCCAAAGTTGAACTTGATTATTCATGTTATAAATTGGGTGAATATAAAAGTGGAGAAGAAGAAATATACATAAATATCCATTTGGATAAAAATGATATAGAAGATGGAAGCTATTTCGTCTGCGCAAACAATTACATGATGTACTTCGATGATATCAAAAAAGGCGACAGTTTGAATTTTGAGGTAAATATTCCAATTAATAATCCGTCAGAGCTATCATCAATTAACGATAGTATTGCTATAGCAATTCTTGATAAGAATGCATTAAAAGAAGTACATAATATCTTAAATAGTAATACTCTTGATGATATTAATTCAGATGGACGTACTATAACAGGAAATATTAGTATCACAAATGAGGGTAGAATGTATATATCTCTTCCATACACCGACAAATGGACTGTTAAAGTAGATGGTAAAAAGGTTGAATCATATAACTTCCTATGTGGTATAGGATTTGATATTGCCAATGGAAATCATGATATCAGGCTTGATTATACTCCAACAGGATTAAAGGAAGGTGCTATAATAACCATATCTACATTGATTATCCTGCTTCTTCTATATTTTTATACAAAATATAAGAAACGTATTAACACAAATTAGTAAAAACGAATTGGATGAGGATTATGAATTACAGAGATAATACAAAAAAAATAAATATCGGTTCTGTCACTATCGGTGGTGGCAGTCCCATTGCCATTCAGTCTATGACTAATACCGAGACTTCAGATATAGAAGCAACTGTAGCGCAGATACTGGCGCTGGAAAAGGCAGGCTGTGATATAGTTCGCTGTACTGCAAATACTCTGGAGGCAGCACAGGCTTTTGATAAACTGAAGGAGAGGACTCATGTTCCTCTTGTTGCTGATATACATTTTCAGTATAAGCTGGCCATCGAGGCTATAGAGCATGGAGCTGATAAGATAAGAATCAATCCGGGTAATATAGGTTCTGAAGAGAATCTGAAGGCTGTTGTTGATGTGGCTAAAAGCCATAATGTTCCAATAAGAGTCGGTGTAAACAGCGGTTCACTGGAACAGCAGTTCATTGATAAGTTCGGTGGTGTAACAGCTGAGGGAATAGTTGAAAGTGCGCTTGATAAAGTTCGTATGATAGAGGAACAGGATTACGACAATATCGTAATAAGCATTAAGTCTTCAGATGTTCTTATGTCAGTGAAGACTCACCAGCTTATATCAGAGAGAACAGATTATCCTCTTCATGTTGGAATAACAGAGTCAGGAACTCTCTGGAGCGGAAATATCAAGTCATCAGTGGGACTTGGAATAATTCTTAATCAGGGTATAGGTGATACCATCAGAGTATCTCTTACAGGTGATCCTGTTGAGGAAGTAAAAACCGCAAAGCTTGTTTTAAAAACATTAGGACTTAATAATGATGGTATATCACTGGTTTCATGTCCGACCTGTGGAAGAACACATATAGATCTTATAGGGCTGGCAAATGAAACAGAAAAACTGATAGCTGATTATCCGGATCTGAACATAAAGGTTGCAGTAATGGGCTGTGCTGTTAACGGACCGGGAGAAGCCAGGGAAGCAGATCTCGGAATAGCCGGAGGAGACGGCGTAGGTCTTATCTTCAAGAAGGGTGAGATCATCAGAAAAGTTCCACAGGAGGCACTCCTTGGGGAACTTAAGAAGGAACTTGATAATTGGGGTAAATAATTATAGGAAAATAATAAATGAGTGAAAAACTATTTAAGGAGGTCTTTCGGGGCATCGAACTCCCTCCCAAGGTTGACACATATTTTGACGATGTGAACGTCGTGGGTGTGACTTCGGTTATAAGTCCCGACAGACTATATATAGATATTGAATCTTCTCATCTGATTTCCAGAGAGAATATCAAGCAGGCGGAATCAGCAGTCCGCCTTTTTGTGTTTGGAAAATACAGCAAGACTAAGGTTGTGATTAGGGAGAGATACCTTCTGTCCGGTCAGTATAATCTTAAAAATATGCTGGGAATATACAGAGACAGCTTCCTGGATGAGCTTAAGGAGCAGAGCCCTGTGGAGTATTCTTTTGTTAAGGATGCTAAGATAGATTCTGATGGAAATACGCTTACCCTTAGTATTGAAGAGGGTACTATGGCTAAGCTTCGTAAGCCGTATATAGAAAAGTATTTTAACAATCTTTTTGCTGAGCGCTTCGGCATGAATATACAGACAGTTGTGAGACTGATAAGACCAAGTATTCTGGATGCAGAAGAAAAGGTGAATACAAGAAAAGAAGCCGCAGCTGCAGACCTTGATGAATCCTTTGAGGGTGTAACGTCAACTGATAATGAATTTATGCAGAAGAAGCGTGAACTGGAAACCAAACTGGAAGAAGCATATGATTCGGAGAATAACGAGGTTGCTCTTACTCCTGATATGAATATTAATGTCAATACAAAAACAGAGGCCGAAAAGAAGAAGGATTATAAGGCGAATCTCGAGCGCTTCAGAAAGAATAACTATAATGATATGGACTGCTTCTATGGCAGGAATGTCGAGGGTGACCTGGTGGAGATAGCTTCAATCGTTGATGAGTCACCTATGGAGATTGTTGTCCGCGGCCAGGTGTTTGGCATAGAAACTACCGAGATCAAGAAAAAAGGCACGGATAAAACTCTTTTTATTATAAGTGCCTACATAACTGACTTTACAGATACCATCGGCTTCAAGATATTTGTGTCTCCTGACGACGTGGGAGCAATCCTTGAGGACATGCCGGATGGGTGTTTCGTTCAGATGAAGGGTATTGCCCGTTATGATTCCTATGCAAAGGACATAGTCCTCAGTTCCATAAATGGAATAAAGAGGATTCAGGATATCAGAAACAGCCGTAAGGATGAGGCTGAAGAAAAGAGAGTCGAGCTCCATCTTCATACACAGATGAGCGAGATGGATGCAGTGCTTAATGTTGATAAGGCCATACAGCGTGCCATTGACTGGGGACACCATGCCATTGCTATAACGGATCATGGCGTGGTTCAGAACTTCCCGTCTGCCAACAAATACCTTAAGGGTGCCAAGGGGGCTCCTGAGGATTTCAAGATACTTTACGGTGTTGAGGGATATTTTGTTAATGATATCAAAACACTTGTTATAAACAGCCACGGTCAGAGTCTGGACTCTGAGTATACGGTATTTGATATCGAGACCACAGGTCTTTCATATAAATTCTGTAAGATCATCGAAATCGGTGCTGTAAGGCTTGATAAGGCCGGAAATGTAATTGCCCGTTTCTCTGAGTTTGTAAACCCCGAGGTTCCCATTCCGTACAGTATAACAAAGCTTACATCCATTACAGACGCAATGGTAAAGAATGCTCCGACTATTGAGGAGATTCTTCCTAAGTTTCTGGAGTTTGCAAAGGATTCGATGCTTGTAGCTCATAACGCTACATTTGATACAACATTTATAAAGATAAATGCCAGAAGACTGGGACTTGAATATAACTTTACTGCCCTTGATACCATGACTCTCGGCTATGTATTTCTGCCGGAGCTTGGCAAGTACAATCTGGATAAACTGACGAAGCATTTCGGACTTACAAATGCCCATCATCACAGAGCCTGCGACGATGCCGAGGTTACAGCGGAGATATTCATAGAGTTCATGAAGCTGATCAATAAGTCCGGCGCAAAGACGGTTGATGATCTGAATAAACAGGGCAAGGCTTCACCGGATATGATCAGAAAGACAAGACCTTATCATGGAGTTATATTCTGTAAGAATGAGACAGGAAGAACCAATCTGTACAGGCTTGTTTCAGAGGCTCATATCAATTACTACGGTGGTGTCGGCGTGACGAAACGTCCGAAGATGCCGATGTCACTTATTGAGAAATACAGGGAAGGTCTGATAGTCGGTTCGGCCTGTTCTTCGGGTGAGCTGTTCCAGGCAATTCTTGATGGTGCTGAAGAGGACGAGCTGGAAAGAATAGTAAGATTCTTTGATTATCTCGAGATACAGCCGATTGGAAATAACAGATATCTGATAGATGATGAAAAAACAGAAGGTATCCGTAATGAAGAGGACCTTCGTGACATAAACAGAAAGATAGTTGAACTTGGCGAGAAGTACGATAAGCCTGTATGTGCAACTGGTGATGTACATTTCCTGGAGCCCGAGGATGCTATCTATAGAACCATAATCCTTGAGGGAGCAAGAAAGGGATCACCTTCGAAGAAAACAGACGCAGAGCTGATGGAAGAGAAGCTTTCCATTGGCAAGGAGGCTCCAAAGAAGGTGGACAGCGTTAAGGAGGAAATGGAGAAACAGCCGCCTCTTTATTTCAGAACCACGGAGGAAATGCTGGAAGAATTCGCATATCTTGGCGAGGACAAAGCAAAAGAGGTTGTTGTAACAAATACCAATCTCGTTGCTTCCTGGATCGACAAGATGTCACCGGTGCGCCCTGATAAGGCACCTCCGGTTATCGAGAATTCTGACCAGATCCTTCGTGACATATGTGAAAGCAAGATGCATGAGATCTATGGTCCGAATCCGCCTCAGCTTGTTATAGACAGATTGAAGAAGGAGCTGGATTCCATAATCGGAAACGGTTATTCGGTTATGTATATAATTGCACAGAAGCTGGTTTGGAAGTCAAATGAAGACGGCTATCTGGTAGGTTCACGAGGCTCTGTCGGATCCTCATTTGCGGCCACTATGGCAGGAATCACAGAGGTAAATCCCCTTCCACCGCATTATATATGTCCGAAGTGTTTTTATACGGAGTTCGACAGCGAACGAATAAAAAAATACGAGGGAATGTCGGGTTGCGATATGCCTGATGCTGAGTGCCCTCACTGTGGTACGAAAATGAAGAAGGAAGGACATGATATACCATTCGAGACCTTCCTTGGATTTAAGGGCGACAAAGAGCCTGATATAGACCTTAATTTCTCAGGAGAGTATCAGCCGAGAGCCCATGCTTATATCGGTGAGATCTTCGGAGAGGATTACTCCTTTAGAGCCGGAACAGTCGGTTCCGTTGCTGAAAAGACAGCCTATGGTTATGTGCTTAAATACTGTGAGAACAGAGGTATAACCAAGCGGCGTGCAGAGGTTGAGAGACTTGCTAAGGGCTGCGTGGATGTTAAGAGAACCACGGGACAGCATCCCGGTGGTATAATTGTTATGCCCGAGACAGAAGAAATCTACAGCTTCACTCCGGTACAGAAACCGGCAAATGATATGACTGTAGATACCATTACAACGCATTTTGATTACCATTCCATCGAGCATAACCTGCTTAAGTTTGATATTCTGGGACATGATGATCCAACCATGATAAAGCGCCTCGAGGACCTTACAGGAATCAAGGCAACGGATATTCCACTTGATGATAAGAAGGTAATGTCCCTCTTCAAGAGCACGGATGTGCTTGGAATCAAGCCTGAGGACATGAACGGAGTGCCGCTGGGTTCCCTTGGAATACCTGAATTTGGTACAGAATTCGCTATGCAGATGCTTATAGATGCAGACCCGCAGAGCTTCTCGGATCTTGTCCGTATCGCAGGTCTCGCACATGGAACAGACGTTTGGCTGGGAAATGCGCAGAAGCTGATTCAGGAAGGTAAATGTAAGCTTTCATCGGCTATCTGCTGTCGTGATGATATCATGGTTTATCTGCTGTATCAGGGACTAGAGCCAGGCGACGCATTTACCATCATGGAAAGAGTCCGTAAGGGACTGGTTGCCAAGGGCAAGTGTAAGGAATGGCCGGACTTCCGTAAAAAGATGGAAGAGCACGAAGTGCCTGACTGGTACATCTGGAGCTGCGAGCAGATTAAATACATGTTCCCGAAGGCGCACGCCGTAGCATACGTAATGATGTCCTGGCGTGTGGCTTACTTTAAGATATATTATCCACTGGCTTACTACACGGCTTATTACAGCATCAGAGCAGATGCCTTCTCCTATGAGGTAATGTGTCTCGGTGAAGAACATCTGGATAGCGTAATGGCAGAATACATGGCTAAAGACAAAAACCAGATGTCCGCTAAGGAACAGCTCCTTTACCGAGACATGAAACTGGTAAAAGAAATGTACGCCAGAGGCTTCGAATTTCTGCCGATAGACATATACAAGGCTAAGGCAAACCGTTTCCAGATAATAGATGGCAAAATCATGCCAAGTTTCCTGTCCATCGAAGGAATGGGCGAAACAGCAGCCCAGCAGCTGGAAGATGCAGCTGCTCAGGGTACCTTCCTTTCACAGCAGGAGCTCAGAAACAGATCCAAAGTCTCCGGCTCCGTAATTGACAAAATGGCCGAGCTCGGAATCCTTGGCGACATGCCGAAGAACAGCCAGCTGGAGTTCGATTTCTTATAAATTTCTTCCCCTTATTAAGGGGAAGGTGTCAGTGACACTGACGTATGAGGTTTAAAAGTATGAAGCACTTCCTCACACATTCTAATAATCCTGAACGTTCCGCGGTAGTCTGGAACATGGTAGCAAGTATTGCCATGGCATTTCAGTCAGTGATACTTCTTGTTGTGATATCCAATACTCCGGGACTTGGAATAGTCCCGGCAGGAATATTCACCATGGGGCATTCCCTTAACAACCTGTTTATATGTATTGGTAAATATGGCACTAGGGTATTTCAGGTATCTGACGTAAAACGAGAATATACTTTTAAAACATACAGACTTGCCAGAATCATTAGTGTTCTGTTGATGGCTTTGATATCATTGTTGTATGTGCTGATAAATCGAAGTCTTAATGCATACTCATTTGAAAAAACTATAATTCTGATATGGATGTGTTTTTACAAACTTCCCGATGCTTACGAAGATGTATATTATGGAGAATATCAGAGGAATAACAGATTGGATGTAGCATCAAAAGCGACTTCTATAAGATTAGTTATTAATATTTTTTTATGGTCGGTTTTATTAATGACTACAAAGAATATGGTTATATCTGTCATTGTAACTACAATTGTAACTTGTGTTATTATGTGCTGGTTTATTACAATTACAAAAGAGTTTGCAACAGATGAAACAAAAAAAGATGATTCAACGGATAAAAAAAGTGTATTGTCTCTGCTTTGGGTTACATTACCAATAGCTTTGTCATCATTCCTGGCTATATACATAGGTACTGCTCCACGAATGGCTATAGATAAATTGATGGATGATACCAGCCAAGCTATATATGGTTATATAGTAATGCCAATCTTTGTTGTGGAACTTCTTCTTATGTTTGTGTTAAATCCTGCCATGTACAAATTTTCTCGTTTTTGGGATGAAAGTAATATTTCTGGGTATATAAAGGAAACTATAAAACATGTTTTTGTGATTGCTGGACTTACTATTGTGTGTATGCTGGGAGCGTGGCTTTTTGGTGTTCCGATCTTATCAGTTTTATACAATAAAGATATGGAGCATTATAAGATGGATATTGTAATTATGATGCTTTCCGGTGGTTTTTTGGCTTTATCGACTCTTTTAATAGTTCTTCTTACGATAATGAGACAACAAAAGTATATATTGATAGGCTTTGTTGTTGCCTCTGTGTTTGAGACTGTTCTAGCATTTATTGCAGTATCAAAAAATGGAGTAAGAGGAGCAATTAACTGTTATCTATTTATAGTTATTACTCTTTGTATAATATACTTATTTGGATATATTTTTAATGTAGTGCGTTCAACTAAAATAAAAGATTGAAAGGTCAATGACATGGATGAACTGAATATAGATAAATTGTTAGAGGAAACATCAGATATTAAAGAAATGACAGAGCCGATTATTAAGGAAGTTGAACAAATTCCGGTAGAACCTCCTTCAGAGGATATTGAAAGAAGGAGAAGGAGAAAAAAAGACGAAGAAGAAGTACAACCTGAATGGCAGGGAGGAGAAATACAGAATAAATTCTGGGATTATTCATATGAAAAAGACGGCGCAGCTGCCCATATTAAGACTAATAAATTGCTAGTAAAAATAATTGGAGTGATTGGTTTTATTGTTATTCCAATAATAGTTTTAGGCGTATTGTTGTTTAAAAAATTCGATCCAGAGAAAAAAACAGATGTTACTGAAATTGTAAGATATGATGAAGACAGGATAAGTCAAGAATTAGGTCTTTCGTTTATAAAGAGTGATTATTATACACCACGAGTTCGTGTATTGCCGGAGGAAATTGTATTTGCTAGAGCTGATAAGGGCTTTGCAGTGGTTTATATTAATAACAAGCGGGCAGGTATATTCTTTGATGGTACAAAGTATACTTTGTATGGTTTGAGCGTCGGTGACTATTGCGGTGATGATTTTCAAGGACTTGAATTTAAATATGATCAATTCTATATGGACGAAGTAAAATATCATGCTGGAAGAAAAGAGTATTATTATTTATATAATACTAATACTTCAGAATGTATGATTGTTACGCTGGATTCAAAAGAAAAAACAGTAATAGAACTGGGGTATTTTTATGATTACCATCAGATATTGAGAACAGTATTAAATGAATGATTATAAAATGATCATAAAAACACATATTTTTTACACAAAAAAGATGAAAATATGATACAATTACTATAATTTTTCATATATGTGCGTTATAAGTACTTTTGAAAGGAGAATACATTTTATGAGAGAGAGGAAAGCTACAAAAAAAACAGTAATTAAACGTGTTTTTGCTGTTACATTAGCTGTGACTATGTTTTTTTCTAATGGATATTCTGCTATTCCATTGTTGGACAATAACGTAGTTAAAAGTGTTGAGGCAGCATCTCCATCGTTGGTTTTAAAACCAACTACATTATATGATGGATATTATGAAATAAAAAAAGAAAAAGATGCAGCGGGAAATGAGAGGAAAATACTAAAACAGAGTGAAGGGTTCGCTCCTGTTTCAGGATCAGATTTGTCCTCAGAAAATAATTATAATTCTAGTGAAATTAAATATTCTGCCGGTGGACAAAGTGTACTATACATTGATGAAGGAACGTGCTTAGAATGTAGTCTTGAAACAGATGATAATTTTAATTATTTTGATGCATATATTACGGACAAAGATGGACGACAATTAGATAGTTCTGTTGGAACTAGTAGTGATAACGTAAGTGATGATGATAGTATTACCAGAGCTACTACCATTAATAGAGATACTATTCCTTCTTCAAGTCAAAATGGAGGCGTGTATTTTGTTACGAATAGAAACAATGGCTTTAAGATTTGTGCAAATAAGGGGGCTTCTTCTAAATATGGTTATATTACTCTGTATTACCATAGTAAAACAGGGGATGTTTTGACTGGATTTATTCTGAAAGTTGTTGTTTTAAGTAAGACAAAAGATTTTGAAGTTACAGGACAAGAGACTGTTGTTGCAACTAGAGAAGCAGAATTTAATGTATCAGGTGATGGTGGAACCGATGGATATCTATGGGATGTAGATAATTCGCTTGGTAGTTTTTCAAAAACCAGTAATAGTACTGCATTATTTACAGCAGCTGACGCTGCTAATGGAAAAGAAGGATCTTTTAAGGTTACAACTTATAGCGGAATTGATAAATCTGAAGAATCTAATGCGATTATAGCTATTAAATCACGTAATGTTTCTAGGACTTATAAGTTAAATGTTGCTAAGAGGGAAAAAGCAACTCAGGCGTTTTTTAAACTTAATAGCAGTGACGAAAACTATGTAGTTGAATCATTTGATGAGAGTATTTCAGATGAAGATTGGGAAGCTTTAAAAGCCAGCAATAATCATTATTTTGAAGATGGTGAAGGAAAAAGATTTGTAAAGTTTGCCAAGTATTATTTGGCAAAAGGTAAATCTTATGGCCTGAATGATAAATTTGATTGGTACCCTAAAAGCGCCAATGATATTTGGGTGTATTCATCCAGTAATAAGAGTGTTTTAATGGTGGCTCAGGATGGTATGATTACTGGTAAAAATAATGGTATTGCTTCTGTGACTGTTAATCCTGAGGATGATAATGCAATCAGTGATAAAGCTTATGTTGAAGTATATACATTGACTACAAGTTTGACCACTAAAAAAGAAGATGGTACACCAATTACGTCATATAGCATGAGATCAACTAATGATATAGAAATTGATGTTGAAGAAGATGCAGATTCTTCGGAAAGAATTGAACCATTTGTTGCATTAAAAAGTGAAACAGATAACCAAAATACACCTTTAAAACGTGTTGTTACAGATTCTATTTCAGAAACTCAATTAGATGTTGAGGTACAGTGGTTAGATGAACAAGATAATGTTGTATTAACACAAACACTGTTGAATCCTGAAGAATACTTTTCAGCCAATATTAAAAAATATAAGTTTACAGCAGGTACTATTTTAGATACAAAGAAGCTTGCAATAACTTTTTCTACAAATCGTACTGCTGGATATCTAGAAGATTATTCAGATATTTCAACCTATGTTTCGTTGGATTTATATGAAAAATATACAGGAGCACTTTCGCTCAAATCAGATAATGATACAGGTGAATTATGGACAGGTAAAAGTGACACAATAACAGCTACAGTTGAGAATATAAATGTTGCTGATCAGATAGGATGGTCATTTAGTGATAATAATATTGATTCTGATGGAAATGCATGTTTAGTAATTAAAAACGTTGAAAGTTCAAATAACAAAATTACGATAACTGCAAATAAAAAACCTACTTCAGGAAAAGTTGTTTTAACTGCAGTTACAAAGAGTAATGCTGATAAATATGCGACATTGGATATTAATGTAAAAAAGAGTATTGATAGCTTGAAAATTAGTTCAGATCAGACTAAACCTACAGTTAATGTTGGAAAGACGTTACAGCTTGTCGCTGTTAAAAGTCCAGTTGATTCTGATGAAACTATTAGTTGGACTTCGGATAATAAAGATAAAGCCACAGTAGATACTGATACTGGAGTTGTTACAGGAATTGAAGCGGGTACAGTAGTTATAACGGCTACAGCACAGCCTAGTGGTAAGAAAGCTACTATATCAATTAATATTGTTGAAGCAGGTAGGATTTCTATCAAAAAAACAAATAGTGTTGATGCAGATGACATTGGAAATGTAGAAGGCGTAGTAAATTCAACACTTAATACATATGCAGTTGTTATAGATGTAAATAATATTCAACAGCAATCAGCTGTGGTTGATTGGGAAATTGCAAATACAGATATTGTTAGTATAAAGTCTGCTAATGAAAATAAAACTAATGTGACTCTGGAGTTTAAGAAAGTTGGTACAACTACGGTTACTGTAACTAGTGGTGACGCTACTAAGACCTATAATGTAATAGTTACAGCACCTTTATCTAAGAAAGAATTCGTAACGTTAGATGATATAGAGGATCAGGTATATTTGCCAAATGGAAAAGTACCTACTATCATTGAAAACGTTACTAGTAGTGTAGATGCAAGAGGAGATAACTACAAATTAACAAATGGAAAAGATTATGAGACTTCAAATAGCTACGAGGAAGGTGGTAAGTGTTCAAAGTATAGATTCACTATCACTGAAAAAGGGCTTTATACTGCTTCCACATATAAAGATTATAATGTTGTTACTAAATTAATAGGTGATGGAACAACATGCGATAAAGAAATAACTGTAGAACAGGTTGGAAGTCTTACATTTGATAATACAGCACAAAAACCTACATTGAGTATAAAATATACCAAGGATGGTGAAACTCAAGATCTTGTACTTGGTGATGATTATGATATCAATGCGGTTTCAGGAGATGATTTAAAATCTGCTGGAGAACATACTGTTATTGTCTCAGGAAAAGGTAATTTTGCGGCAAGGGGCACAAATAAATCTTCATTTGAGTTTAAATATGAAATTGCACCATATGAAATAAATGCGGATAATGTGACCATTGATATAGCTAAAATAGTTAAAAACTTAAGAACATATACTGGTTCTGAAATAGAACCTACACCAGTTGTTAGCGTAGATCTAAAAAAACATGATGGTACTTCGGCGGTAGTTAAACTTATACAGAATACTGATTTTGAGTTTGGCTATTATAATAATATAAATGCTGGGGATGCTACAATAAGTGTGACTGGTAAAGGAAATTATATCGGAAAAGCTTCTGATATATTTGAAATATATAGAAAGAGCGTAGCTGAGTTAGGTATCAAGCTAGACAGTAGTGTAACCTATACATATAATGGAAAAGAGATAGAACCTGTATTCAATCCTATTACATACAATGGTATGGCTTTAAAAGAAGGCGAGGATTATGAAATAACCTTAAGTAACAATATTGATGCAGGTACAGCAAGTTATGTGATAACTGGTAAAGGTAATTATGGTGTTGCTTTATCTGGTACTTATATTATAGCAAAAGCTAATGTTGCTAATCTTGTATATAAAGATATAGAAGATCAAACCTATACTGGTTTTCCTATGACTCCTAAGGTATCAATTTCAACAAGTGAAGGGGTTTCCCTTACAGAAGGACTTGATTATTCACTTGCTTATAATAAGAACACTTCTGAAACTGTTGGTGAAAAGGCTGAAGTGATTGTCACTGGAAAAGGTAATAATTTCCAGGGTAATACAACTAGATATTTTGATATCGTAATTGATAATAATGTTATAAAACCAGCTACAGGTATTGATATTACTCAGACAAATGGCGATGAATTAATAGATGGAAAGATATATGTAAACAGTGGAAAAGAACATGAATTTAAGATTAAGCTTGTTGGTGATGAAGACTGCGACGATTCATTGAAATTAAATCAGGATGCAGCTAGTGGTTACTATTCAGCTAGTCTTAAAGATATATCATCAGACGGAAAAGCTGCTACACTTGTTGTTAAAGGTTTAAAACGTGGAGGTTCTTCTATAAGAATAGTTACCAGAAGTGGAGAGGTTAATATACCAATAGAAGTTATAGTTAATGTTCCGGCAACGAAGGTTAATATTAAACTTGTTTCATATGATGAAAATGGTACAGCTAAAGAAACTGATGTTACAAATAAAGATCAGAATTTATATATAGATCATAATTATATGTTTAAAGTTTCATTGACTCCTACTGATAGTACTGATGAAGTTGAATGGTCGATAGATAATGATAAAGTTGCAACCATAGATTCTGAAACAGGAGTGTTGCAGACTACTGGTACCGGTTCGCTTAAAGTTACAGCTACGACAAAGGCATCAGAAGTGTCGCCAGGTGGAGTGGTTGCAAGTGTTCCGATAATAGTTTCATCAAATATTGCTGTACAGAGTATAGAATTGGATTCGACAGAGAAGGAACTAAAAAAGGGAGATTCATTTACACTTAAAGCCACTTATGCACCATCTGATTATACAGAAGAATTAAGTTGGGTAAGTACAGATGAAAATGTAGCTAAGGTTGAAACCAATGGAAAAGTTACAGCAGTAGGAAATGGAAAATGCGAAATAAAACGACAGAATCCAGATGGTACGGTGTTTGGCGTTTGTAATGTAAGTGTTTATACAATTGCTAATTCTATAATATTAGATAAACCAACTCTGTCGATTAGTGAGGGGGCAACAGGAGAAATAAATCTTTCCTTTGATCCTGAAGATGCATCTGATATTATAGATTGGACGGTTGAAAAACCTGAAATTGCAGAAATAGTATCAGGAACGAGTGAATCAATTGTAGAAAAACAGTCTATTAAAGTAACAGGATTAAAAACTGGAACTACAAAATTGACTGCAACTGCAAGAAATTCTAAGAAAACAGCTGTTTGTACACTAACCGTAACTGAAGGCGAGGCAGAAACAGTTACAATAAGTGGAAAAGATTTTGAAATAGAAAATGATACTATTAATGTAAATAGTGGTGATTACATTTATTTGGTTGGAAATGCATCAAATAGTACAGGGATTGTGTCGGAATCACTTAAGTGGATTTCATCAAATAAGAGTGCTGTCAGAATAATTGGCTCTGATAGTAATTCTGAAGTGAAGTTGCAGGCGGTAAGTGGTGGAGATGCAACCATTACTTATGGAAGTATTAAGGAAAATGGTGTCACTAAGAAAATTAATATCCATGTAATAGACAAACCTTCTTATATTTTGATAGATAAAAAGTCGTTAAGTATATCAGAAGGACAATCATTAGAACTGACAGCAACCTATAATGATAAAGCTGTAGGCAAATTTGTTTGGGAAAGTTCTGATTCAAGTGTAGTAACTATTTCAGGTGTGTCTGAAGAGGAATCAAATACACAGAAGGTAACTATAAATGGATTAAAGGCAGGTAAAACTGCTACAATAACAGTAAAATCGGATAAGGATGGAGTTCAGTCAGCTACATGTACTATTACCATAGCTGATAACTTGGCTGAAACAGTAACTATTGATAAATCATCTGTTGAATTGATAAAAGGCAAGACAGTTACTCTTAAGGGAACTGCTTCCAGAAGTACGGGAACAATAACTGAAGAGCTTGAATGGAAGTCTTCGAATCCTAATGTAATATCAATTACATCTGGACAGGGAACTGGTACAGCAGTATTTACAGCTGTTGCAGCAGGAACAGCAACTATTACTTATGGAAGTAAATTATCAAATGGTAAAACAGCCAGCTGCGTTGTAACTGTAAAGAATGCAGAATCATCTGCACCAGTTAGTCCTACAACAACTCCGACGACACCTACTGATAATCCGACAAATCCTACTAACCCAACAGAGACTATTGAAGTTGGATCAACTCAGATAGTAAGTGGAAATACATATCTTGTAAAGAATGCTTCTGAAGTTACATTTAAGGCTTCTAAGAAATCTGGTACAAAGATTACTGTTCCTGCAACTGTTAAGATTGGAGGAAAGAGTTATAAGGTAACTGAGATATCTGCGAAAGCTTTTGCTAATAATAAGAAGATTAAGACAGTTATAATAGGTAAAAATGTAAAGAAAATTGGAAAAGAAGCGTTTGCAGGATGCTCAAATCTTAAGACAGTTACATTTAAGACTAAGAAGCTTACAAAAATCGGAAGCAAAGCATTTAAGACTATTAAGAAGGGGGCCAAGTTTAAGTGTCCGAAGGCTAAAAAGACGAAGTATAAGAAGATGCTTAAAAAGTCAGGCGTTCCGAAGAAAGCAAAATACGTAAAATACTAAAAAGTTTACATTTTGAGTAGATTATTATATAATTACAAAAGTGTCTAATTACAACATGCTATTTCCGCAAGCGGGAATAGCGTGTTGTAGTATAAAAAAGTAATATTGTTCTTACGTAAAATAAGAAAGGGGCGGTTTTAAAGAAATGAGAAAGAAACTATTAATTGGACTCATGTCTGTGGCTATGGCATCTGCTATGCTAGCGGTTGGTATTCCTGTTAGTGATAAAGGGATTTCTTCTGTAAGCAGCGTTTATGCAGCCGAAGATTATTTGGAGGACTGGTCTTCGTCAGGTGGCAGTATAGGATTTGCTTTTACTGTTGAAGGTTCAGAGGCTTCTATTATTCACCTTGCAAGAAAAGGAACAAATCCTGATCAGTTATCTCAGGTTGGAGAAGAAATTATAATTCCTTCTACCGTTACAGATGATGCCACAGGAAAAACTTATACTGTTACAACCATAGGTACATCTGCTTTTGCTCTTGATATAATGACCTCGTGGGCAAAGGATACAACAGTAACTAAATCAACTGAAATGTTCAAGAAAAATGAATTGAAGATTTCTATTCCTGATTCTGTAAAAATTATTGGGGATAAAGCTTTCTATGGTGGCTCAAAATATACTTTTGTTGATTCTTCAGGTGAAGCATGTGGATCTGAGAATAGAAATGTTATATCTTCAAATGTTATTTCTATAGGTGAGTCAGCGTTTCAGAATTGTTCCGGATTAAAAGGTGATCTTGTAATTCCATCCTCAGTTGAAAGTATTGGTAAATCAGCTTTCCAGGGAACGGGACTAGATAATGAACTTACATTTGATGCTGGTACAAAAGCGCTTGTTATTGGTGAATCAGCTTTTTCGGGTTTAAAGTGTAAATTATTCAGCTTTGATAGAAGTGGTATTCAGGAAATTGGTAAGAGTGCATTTTCGGGAATGGGAAGCCTTACCTGCGAAGGTGGTAATCTTTTTCCAGTTACTACTTCACTTACTAAGATTGGTGATTCAGCTTTTTCTGGTGATTCAAAGCTTGATGCAATATTAAATCTACCTCAGGGAGAGAATCTTACATATATAGGTACAAGCGCATTTTATAATTGTTCTGCCCTAACTCTTCCTACAGAGGGGCTTATAATTCCTCAGGGTATAACAACTGTAAACGATAGTACATTTTATGCGTGCGAAGGTCTTGCGGGAACACTTAATCTTAATAATGTTACTTCAGTTGGCAAGTCAGCCTTTGGTCAGTGTGTATCCTTTAGAGGCGATTTGAATCTTTCGAAGGTTACTAGTCTTGGAGATGGGGCATTTTCGAGTACAACTGTTTATGGAATAGTTGATGATGAAGATAAAAGCAAGATGAAGCTTGATGAACTTGCTGAGGATGTTAGAAAAGGTACTGCACACATTATCGTATTATATGGTGGATTTGATGGGAAATTGATTCTTTCAAACCAGCTTACAACTATTCCATCCAATTGTTTTAACGGACTTGTAAATCTTAATGGAACACTTACTATTCCGTCAAGCGTTACAACAATTGGAGCTGCTGCTTTTAGTGATTGTTATAGTTTTACCGGTAATTTAGTTATTCCTGAGAGCGTTACAACTATCGGAAATGCGGCATTCAAGGATATGATAGGTATAAATGGTAGTTTATCCATACCAAGTGGAATTACTGTGATCGGTAATGATACATTTAAGAACTGCTTTAATATGACAGGAGGACTTAAGATTCCTTCAAATGTTACCGGAATTGGAAACAATGCATTTTATGGATGTAGAAGTCTTACAGGAAGCTTAGTATTCCCGACTACACTTAAGTCTTTGGGTTCAATGGCATTTTATTATTGCTCAGGATTTACCGGTGATCTTATTATTCCGGACAGTGTTACAAGCGTTGGTATTTCTTGTTTTGAAGAAGATGCCGGATTTAATGGAACATTAAAACTTTCAGAAAATATGACTGCTATTAATAACAGAACATTCTATAACCTGGAACATATAAAAGCAGAAGAAGTTATAATTCCTAATAAGGTTACAAGCATTGGTGTTTATTCTTTCTACAACTGTGTTGGTATTCAAATGGTCAGAATGGAGAGGAATGTAACTAAGATAGATAATACTTCTTTCCATGCTCTGACAGATAATAAGATGAAATATCACATTTACAAGTATAACTCTAAACCTTATGAACATGTTCAGAGTCAGCATCCGGATGATTATGATGAAAGAGTTGTTGAGATTCCAGATGTAAATGACATTAAGGTTTATAGAACTGATACAAATGGTAATAAGACGGGTAATCCTATTACAGCAACAGAAAAAATAGCCATTCCTTATGGGAAATCTGTTAAACTTTATGCAGAATCATTTGTTAATGGTAAAGCTTCAGGTTATCCTGTGAAATATGAATCTTTGAATACAGAAATGCTGGCTGTTAATGCATCAACAGGTGTTGTTAGTATTAAAAGCAAGACGGCAAGTGGTGAAGCAAAGATAGCAGTTAAAGATGGCAATGGTGGTGCAGCTGAGTTTGATGTTATTTTTACCATAATCGAAGCAGATCAGGTTATTACCGGTATGTCAGTAAAAGATAAAGATGGCAAGAACGCTGTTGCTAATTATGATATACTTGTAGGCGATAGTCTTTCATTGACAGTTACAGATATTATTCCGACTACTGTAAAGGCTGAAAATCAGAATATTTCGTGGTCTGCTAGTGATCCTTCAGCTGTTTCTATTACTAAAAATGACGCTTATGGTCATTCAGTTAGTCTTGGTGGTGTTAAGTATGCTTCCAGGGTTACAGTTATAGCTGATGCTGACTATGGTTCGGGTAATGCCACAAAGAGAATCTTCACTATTAATGTTTATCCTAAAGCCGGTATCACTTCAGTAGTAAATGTATCGGATGGTATCCAGATTAGCTGGCCGTTTACAGAAGGAGCTTCTGGATATGAGATATTCAGAAAGATTAATAGCATTGATAAAGAAGCAAAGAGGATTGGTTCGACAAAGAAGGATATTAATAGTTTTGTCGATACTACGATTGCAAGTAATCCTGAAAATATAGGAAAAACTATAGTTTACTACGTAGTTGCTTCGGGAGCCGGAAAGGATAACAAATCAAAAGAATTATCTATCAAATATGCTAACAATAACTTCACTGTTGGAAATACAAAGTATATTATGAACAGTGATGGCACAGTAACTTATGCCGGTTCAACTGCTAAGACTGCAATAGTATCTATCCCTCAGACAGTTAGGATAGGTACAAAGGATGCAAAGGTTAAGGCTGTAGCAGCTAATGCATTCTCTGATGATACTACACTTACAACAGTGGTTATTCCTGATACTGTTAAAACTATAGGTGCAAATGCATTTAAGAACTGTAAGTCTCTTAAGACAGTTACTATGGGTACCGGAGTTACAAGCATCGGAGCAAATGCCTTTACAAATTGTAAAGCACTTACAAGTATTGTTATTCCTAAGAAGGTTAAGACAATCGGTAAGGCTGCATTCTCAGGCTGCTCTAAGCTTAAGACAGTTACTTTCAAGACTACTAAGCTTACTAAGGTTGGATCAAAAGCATTCAAGACTATAAAGAAGGGTGCTACATTCAAGATTAAGAAGAGTAAGTTCAGTAAGTATAAGAAGCTGATCAAGAAGTCTGGTGTACCTAAGAAAGCTAAGTACAAGAAGACAAAATAAGTAGTTATGTAGAATAAGAATGTGGGCGTCGGATATATTCGGCGCCCATTGATTTTGCAATTATATTTGTCTCAACTATTGTTTGTGATGCTTATTTGTGTTAAACTCATTAGATGGGGATAGTTCCCGTATATTATATTTTTTTGAAGGTGGGGTAAGATATGGATAGATATGAACAGCATACTCAGGATATAGATCTTGGAAGAGAGTACACCATTGAAGTATCAGATATAATAGCTGAAGTTTACGAAGCATTATCTGAAAAAGGATATAATCCTGTGAATCAGATAGTTGGATATATAATGAGTGGGGATCCGACATATATTACAAGCTACAAGGGCGCGCGCAGCCTTATTATGAAAGCAGAACGTGATGAAATACTTGAACTTCTTATGGAGAACTATATAGATACCCGACTTAGATAGTAAAAAAATAGAGGATAACACATGAGAATAATGGCTCTGGACTATGGAGACAAAACAGTTGGTGTAGCCATAACAGATGAACTGGGGCTGACTGCTCAGCCTATAACAACTATAACAAGAGAAAAAATCAATAAGCTTAGAAAAACATATCAGGCTATAGAAGGGCTTATTGACGAATATTCGGTTGAAAAAATAGTTGTAGGTATGCCATTTAACATGGACTATACAGAGGGCGAAAGAACCGAAAAAACCAGAGGCTTTATAGAAGAACTGAAAAGAAGAACAGGACTGGAGATAATAGAAGTTGATGAACGTCTCACAACAGTAGCGGCTGACGAAATATTAGAAGAAATGGAAGTCCCTGTATCAGAAAGAAAACAATATATAGATAAAATAGCCGCTTCCATAATATTGGAATCTTATTTGAATAATTTATAGAACAGTTATAATTCGGAGGAACAGTTTAAGTTGGAACATAGTAAAGAATCAATCAAGATTATCCCGCTTGGGGGTCTTGAACAGATAGGAATGAACATAACCGCAATACAGTACGAGGATGATATCATTGTCATCGATGGCGGACTGGCATTTCCGGATGATGACATGCCCGGAATAGATCTTGTTATTCCTGATATAACATATCTGAAAGAAAATAAAGAAAAGATTCGTGGTATGGTTGTTACTCATGGACATGAGGATCATATAGGTGCCATACCATACATAGAGAAAGAGATAAATATTCCCATATACACTACAAAGCTGACTATGGGTCTTATAGAGTATAAGCTTACAGAACATGGATTGGTTGATAACATCCGGAGAAAGGTTGTGTCCTATGGACAGACTATTAATCTTGGATGTTTTCGTATTGAGTTTATCAGGACGAATCATTCCATAGCTGACTCGGCTGCGCTTGCTATATTTACACCTGCCGGAATCATAGTTCATACAGGTGATTTTAAGGTTGATTATACTCCTGTATTTGGTGGTGTTATAGACCTTCAGAGATTTGGTGAGCTGGGTAAAAAGGGTGTTTTGGCTCTTATGGCTGACTCAACAAATGTAGAGCGTCCCGGTTATACTCCTTCTGAAAAGACAGTAGGAAAAACCTTTGATCATATATTTGATGATAACAGGAATCATCGACTGATAATTGCGACCTTTGCGTCAAATGTGGACAGAGTTCAGCAGATAATAAATTCTGCTTATAAGTATGGCCGCAAATGTGTTGTTGAGGGCAGAAGTATGGTAAATGTTATACGAATTGCTTCTGAACTTGGTTATATTAATATTCCTGATAATACTCTGATCGATATAGATGAGGCAAAGAATTATCCCGGCGAAAAGCTTGTATTTATAACCACAGGAAGCCAGGGAGAGAATATGGCTGCACTTTCAAGGATTGCCTCATCTCTTCATAACAAGATATCCATAGTTCCCGGCGATGTAGTTATATTCTCATCAAGTCCTATACCGGGTAATGAGAAGTCAGTATACAGAGTTATGAATGAGCTTGAACAAAAGGGCGCAAGAGTTATATATCATGATACCCATGTGTCAGGACATGCCTGTCAGGAAGAACTTAAGCTTATTTATTCACTTACAAAGCCTAAGTATGCTATTCCTGTTCATGGAGAATACAGACACCTTAAGAGACATTCAGAACTTGCACAGGAAATGGGCATATCTGAGAAGAATGTCAAGATACTTAATTGCGGAGATGTTCTAGAGATAGGTGAAGATACCTTCAATGTAGTTGGCAGAGTTCCTGCCAGAGGAGTATTCGTTGACGGACTTGGTGTTGGTGATGTTGGTAATATCGTACTTAGAGATCGTCAGCATCTTTCGGAGAATGGACTTCTCATAGTTGTAGTAACACTTGAAAGTGGAACGGGACAGATACTTTCAGGTCCGGATATAGTATCCCGTGGATTTGTATATGTAAGAGAAGCGGAGCTTCTGATAGAGCAGTGTAAAGATGTTGCGTCAGAAACACTTTACAATTGCCTTGAATATGAATCGGTTGATTGGTCGAGAATCAAAAACCGTCTTCGTGAAGACTTAGGCTCCTTCCTCTGGGAAAGAACCAAGAGAAGTCCGATGATACTTCCTATTATTTCTGAGGTATAGATTATATGAATATTATTTCAGACAAAAGCCTGGAACTTAACAGCTTAATAAAACAGTCAATTGAATATAGAAATTACGTCAATGCAAGAAATGCCATCAGGTCTAATGAACAGCTTTTCAATTCTCTGATGGAATTCAAACAGCGTTATACAGATATAATGCAGTACACAGAAGGTAATCCTTATGATGAGCTGTATAGAATATATCATGAAAATGATGACCTGATACATAATTCAACAGTTAATGAATATTTGCGCGCAGAGAGCGCATTTTCCAAACTGATAAGGCAGGTCATAGCAGACGTTTCAAAAGATATAAGTATTGATACATAATGAGGTGTAACCTGAAATGAACAACACAAACCCCAATAAAGTAAAAACGAAAAAAACAAGAAAAGTTAATTCAAGAAACGCCAGACGCTTAAAAGCTTTGAGAACTGAAAGCAGACTGCGGGTAGCTCTCTATTATGCTTTTCAGCTTCTGGTAGATGCCTTTATAATACTTGTATTTATTAAGGGCTTCTCTATGTCCTATAACTTTTCTCATGATGTGTTCTTTGATTCAGCTAAGAATCTTAAGAATACAGAATACGTAAGTGTGACTATAGATCCGGATTCATCTACCAAAACAATTGCAACAAAGATATTTGAAGCCGGAGTAGTAAAGAACAAATATGTTCTTATGGCTAAGATAAAAGTAAATGAATTAGGCGGCAAGATAAAGGCCGGAACCTATCCGCTTTCCCAGTCTATGACCTACAATGAGATTCTCGCTATCATCAGCGAGGGAGCGTCATTGGGTGATGTTCAGTACAAAACCGAGGAAGAGGATAAAACAAAGTTTAAAACTCCAACAGATGCCACAGAGATTCATGACAACTCCTTGTCAGGAGCCGGAAGTGGAACCGAAGGAGCAGAAGGCGGAGCATCAGAGGGAGATGACGACTATGTTCCTGAAGGTGGAGATGACACTTCTGATGATGGTTCTGGCGAAGGCGAAGGAACACCTGAAGAGTAAGGAGTTAATTAATATAATTGTCAAGAAAATGTAAGTGAGGGATATATGAAAGTAGTAGTATTAGCCGGTGGCTACGGTACGCGTATCAGCGAAGAAAGCCATTTAAGACCAAAGCCGATGATAGAGATCGGGGGCAAGCCTATTCTTTGGCATATAATGAAAGAGTATTCTTACTATGGATTCAATGATTTTATTATATGTGCCGGATATAAGCAGCATGTGATCAAAGAGTATTTTGCAAATTATTATCTGCATAATTCTGATATTACCTTTGATTTTTCGGACAATAATAAAATGACTGTTCATAATAATGTAGCAGAACCCTGGAAGGTGACTATAGTCGATACAGGTCTTGATACCATGACAGGCGGTCGTATAAAGAGGGTTCAGAAATATATAGGTGACGAAGCTTTTATGCTTACCTATGGTGATGGGGTTTGTGATATTAATCTTAAGAAGCTTGTGGAGTTTCATAAGACACATGGAAAAACAGCAACGATTACAGCTGTCGAGCTGGGACAGCGTTTTGGAATCCTTGATATAGAAGAGGATAAAACCATAAGCAGTTTCCGTGAAAAAGAAGATTCGGACGGTGCGAGGATAAACGGTGGATATATGGTTCTTGAACCGGCTATCTTTGATTATTTAGAAAATGATACTACAGTCTTTGAACAGACACCTATGAAGAGACTTGCGTCGGAAGGTCAGCTGGTGGCATATGAGTTTGATGGCTTCTGGCAATGCATGGATACCAAGAGGGAAATGGATAAGCTGAATGAAATGATAGAAGCAGGTGGCGCTCCTTGGATGGTATGGGACAAGAAGCAGAATAAACATATTGAAGAGGAAGGTGCCTTCTTCTATAAATAGTATTGAGGGGTAACATGACTGATTCGTTTTACAATAATAAAAAAGTCCTGATAACCGGTCATACCGGATTCAAAGGAAGCTGGCTGACGACCATGCTTTTGATGCAAGGGGCAGACATTACAGGTTATTCTCTCCAGCCTCCAACGAATCCGAGTCTTTTTGAATTGTCAGGAATACAAAAGGATATAAATCATATAGAAGGTGATATACGTGATAGGGAGAAGCTGTTTAAGGTTTTTGAAGAGGTTAAGCCTGAGATAGTATTTCATCTTGCTGCCCAGCCGATAGTAAGAGAGTCTTACAAAAAGCCTGTCTATACCTATGAAACTAACGTGATGGGTACTGTCAATATATGTGAAGCAGTGAGACAATCCTCTTCGGTAGGTTCTTTCCTTAATGTAACCACAGATAAGGTTTATGATAACTGTGACATTCCAAACAAGGATGGTTTCAGAGAGGATGAGCCTTTGGATGGCTATGATCCCTATTCTAATTCAAAGTCTTGTTCTGAGCTTGTCACACACAGCTATAAAAGATCTTTCTTTGATGAGCTTGGGATAGCAGTATCAACTGCAAGAGCGGGAAATGTCATCGGTGGTGGTGATTATGCTGTTGACCGAATCATTCCCGATTCTGTCAGAGCTGCTGAAAAGGGAGAAAAGATAATAGTCAGAAGACCTGACTCCATAAGACCATATCAGCATGTTCTTGAACCGTTAAAGGTCTATATGACCATAGCAAAGGAACAGTTTATTGATAAAGATAAATCAGGATATTATAACGTTGGGCCTGATGATAAGGATTGCATAAGAACAGGTGAACTTGTAGATATATTTTGTAAGTTTTGGGGAGACGGAGCAAGCTGGGAGTCCAGGCCTGATGGCGGTCCCCACGAAGCAACATTTTTAAAACTGAATTGCGACCTGATCAAGGAGAGATTCGGCTGGAAACCTGTCTGGGGTGTTGAGAAGGCTGTAGAAAAAGTAGTACAGTTTGAAAAGATAAGAATAAGTGATATATTCGGTATAAGAACAGAAATAGAAAAAGAAATAAATGAATTCTTGAAAGGATAATATATATGTCGAAGTGGAATAACGAACAGGAAGCAAGAGAAGAAATAAAGTCTCTTGTGGCACAGTACTATAAAGAATACAAAAAGCCTGAACAGGACAAGCCTTTTAAGGAAGGGGATAGAATCAATTATGCTTCCAGAGTTTATGATGAAAAGGAAATGCTTGCATTAACTGATGCTGCACTTGATTTCTGGCTCACAACAGGGAGATTTACCAAACAGTTTGAAGAAGGCTTTGCAAAGTGGATTGGTATAAAATATGTGAGTCTGGTCAATAGTGGTTCCTCTGCAAATCTTCTTGCATTTATGGCTCTTACTTCTCCTCTTTTAGGAGATAAAAGAGTGAAAAGGGGAGATGAGGTTATAACTGTTGCAGCTGGATTTCCTACAACAATAGCTCCGATAATTCAGTATGGAGCAGTTCCGGTTTTTGTAGATGTAAAGCTTCCTGGATATAACATTGATACAGATGTTCTTGATAAAGCTTTAAGTGAAAAAACAAAGGCTGTTATGATTGCTCATACACTTGGAAATCCTTTCAATATAAAGGTAGTAAAAGAATTCTGTGAGAAGAATGACCTCTGGCTGATTGAGGATAACTGTGATGCACTTGGTTCTGTATACAGCATAGATGGAAAAGAAAAGTATACGGGAACCTGGGGAGATATAGGGACAAGCAGTTTTTATCCACCGCATCATATGACAATGGGTGAAGGCGGTGCAGTATATACAGATAATCCTCTTCTGCATAAGGTAGTCAGAAGCCTGAGAGACTGGGGCAGAGACTGCTCATGTCAGTCGGGACAGGATAATCTGTGCGGCCACAGATTTGATGGTAAGTTCGGGGGACTTCCGGAAGGCTATGATCACAAATATGTCTACAGTCATATGGGCTATAATCTTAAGGCTACAGATATGCAGGCTGCTATTGGCGTAGAACAATTAAAAAAATTCCCTGAGTTCATTAAAAGAAGAAAAGAAAACTGGGAATACTTAAGAAAAGGACTGGATGACCTGCAGGATGTTCTTGTGCTTCCGGAACCGGAAGATAATTCGGATCCGTCCTGGTTTGGTTTCATAGTAAGCGTTAAACCGGAATCAGGTTTTAAAAGAAATGAAGTGACCGGTTACATCGAAAATAAAAACATCCAGACAAGGCTCCTCTTCAGTGGTA
Source organism: Lachnospiraceae bacterium (assembly GCA_900199595.1). GTDB lineage: Bacteria > Bacillota > Clostridia > Lachnospirales > Lachnospiraceae > Eubacterium_Q. The sequence goes on from FZRB01000011.1 coordinate 54,990, forward strand.
ATATGACGCTCCACCCTGCATTCCTGACAATCGGTCCGGAAGAGTACAGAATAGTCGGGAGCCTGGAAAATACAAATTATATCATGAATAACAGCTTCTGGATCGGAGTATATCCCGGCATGACGAAAGAAAAGCTGGACTATATGATCGAGATCATCCACGAAGCCTGTCGTAAATAAGGATTTCATATGGACTTTGAACGTATAAGAAACTTCATACTATCTTACACCTCCGACAGCGGAGGTGTTCTTTATAATATAAGAAAAAAAGCCGAAGAAGATGGAGTTCCGATAATCCGTAGAGATACAGAAGAATTTCTAAAGGTGATACTAAAAATGACAGAACCTTATGAACTTCTGGAAATAGGAACCGCAGTCGGTTATTCTTCGATATTCTTTTGTGATGTATTATCCGGGGGTTATCAGATTATTAACCAAACAGATGATGATAATATAGATAAAGGTATGTGTATTAATGACGAAATCACAAAGTGGCATATAGATACCTGCGAACTGGATAAAGACCGGATACTTGCAGCAAGAGATAATATATCAAAGGCAGGTTATGACGATATAATAGCTATTCATGAAGGCGACGCAATTGATACATTAACTGCTCTGATAGAACAAAAGAAAGTGTATGATTTTATATTCATTGACGCTGCAAAAGCCCAGTATATGAATTATATAGAATTATCATTAAAACTGTCACATAAAGGAACTGTAATAGTAACGGACAATATATTCGGGGATGGAGATATATTAGAATCTCATTATCTTGTAGAAAAAAGAGACCGGACTATCCATGACAGAATGAGAGAATATATATATCACATCACACATACTGAAAAACTTGACACATCTATTATTCCGGTAGGAGATGGCATTGCACTGAGTATATTCAAATAATGGTGTCATTGTTTCATTCAGAGTGTCAGCAAAGAAATCTATTATAAAGGATGTATAAAATGAGAACAAATAACAAACCCGAACTTCTGATCCCTGCCGGCGGTCTCGAAACCTTAAAGGTTGCTGTGGACTATGGGGCAGATGCAGTCTATATAGGTGGCAATCGTTTTGGCCTCAGAGCCAAAGCGGATAACTTCGACCATGATGAGATGTCGGAAGCAGTGGCATACGCACATGCCAAAGGAGTCAAACTGTATGTTACCACAAATATATTTGCACATAATGAAGATGTAAAATCTGTTGAACCATATTTTGAAGAATTACGTGATCTCGGTGTGGATGCAGTTCTTATATCTGATCTGGGAATGTTCAGCATAGCAAGAAGAGTTCTGGAGAACAGCAAAACTGAGATACATATCAGTACCCAGGCGAATAATACCAATTACATGACCTACAGATTCTGGCATGATATGGGGGCAACCCGTGTGGTTGCAGCGAGAGAGTTATCATTAAAAGAAATAAAAGAAATAAGAGATAATATTCCTGCAGACCTGGAGATTGAAGCGTTTATGCATGGAGCTATGTGTATATCCTATTCAGGCAGATGTCTTCTGTCTAATTATTTTACCGGTAGAGATGCAAACAGAGGTGCGTGCACTCATCCCTGCAGATGGAAATATGCCGTTATGGAAGAGAACCGTCCCGGAGAATACCTTCCTGTTGAAGAGGATGACAGAGGAACCTATATATTTAACTCCAAGGATCTATGTATGGTGGACAGAATACCCGACCTGATAAATGCAGGAATAGATTCCTTCAAGGTAGAAGGAAGGATGAAAACGAATCTGTATGTGGCTACAACGGCCAGAACCTATAGAGAGGCCATAGATGATTACTATGAGTCACCTTCTGTTTATGAATCTAAGAAGGAGCACTATATTGAAGAAATATCTAAGTGTACCATGCGTAACTTTACCAGAGGATTCTATTACGGAAAACCTTCTGAAGAAGATCAGATATATGACAATAATACCTATGTTCAAAATGCTGTTTATATTGGCAGGATAGAAAAGATAAATGATGATGGAAGTATAGAATTCAGTCAGAAAAATAAATTCAGTGTTGGTGACAAATTAGAAATAATGAATTATGACGGTGGCAATATCAGCGTTACAGTAAAAGATATAAAGGATGAGTATGGAAAAAGCCAGGAATCGGCGCCACATCCGAAGCAAAAACTCAGGGTTTATATATCGTCATCAGACGATTTGCCATTAAATATGGTTCAAGAGGGTATGATAATAAGGATATAAATCATATTGGCATCATTGTAGATAAAAAATACCTCTGCCATTTGTGCAATGTGCATAAAAAAGTAGTGTATTTTTAATCGATTCAACACAAATTCTAGGGGTTATTTGGCTAAAATAACACAAAAATTACAAATTTATTCTTTTTATTTGATTAATCTGATTGTTGTGGTATAATCATTATGTTAACGAACAGCTTTGGGCGTATTGCGTCCTTATAGACAGAAAAGAAATATTTAGGAGATTGTAAATGCGTTTAACAGGTGCTAGAAAAAGAATCCGTGTCGGTGACCTTCTGGTTGAGGCGGGAGCTATAACAAACGAACAGCTCCAGCAGGCTCTTGAGAAGCAAAAAGAAGAAGGCGGAATGCTTGGTAATATCATCATGGAAATGGGGTTCATTTCCAGAGAACTTCTTATCACGGTTCTTACCACTCAGATGGGAATCGACTTTGTTGATGCTAAGCAGATACAGATAGATGAAAACGTAATCAAAACCATACCAAAGGATCTGGTGCAGAAGTATAAAGCGATGCCAATGGGATTCAATCCTGATAACCCGAATATGCTTCAGGTTGTTATGGCGGATCCTATGGATCTTATGGCTGTTGATGATCTTGCTATAGCAAGTGGAATGCAGATCGAGCCATTCCTTGGTTTTGAAGATGAGATAGAAAATGTAATCGGTAAATTCTACGGCAGTGCTGAAGCTATGGAAGCTGCCGAGGCTTATAAGCTTGAAATGGGTATCGGAGCTGAAGGCGAAGAGGATGCATTTGCTGATGAAGTAGATAATTCACCTATAGTACTCCTGGTTAACCAGATTATAGAAGGTGGAGTAAGACAGCGTGCTTCCGATATTCATATAGAAGCGCTCGAGTCAAATGTTCGTGTAAGGTACCGTATCGATGGTGCTCTGAAGCAGGTTATGACTTATGAGTTAAATATTCTTCCCGCTATCAGTGCTCGTATTAAGATCATCGGTGGTATGGATATAGCTGAGAAAAGAAAACCTCAGGACGGTCGTATCACTATTATCGTAGATAGAAAAGAGTTTGATGTCCGTGTTTCTATTCTTCCTACAGTATTCGGAGAGAAGACGGTTATGAGACTTACCTCCAAGGACGGACTTACAAAGCCTAAGTCAGGACTTGGATTTACACCTGAAGAGATAGAAGTATTCGATGGAATTCTCAGTAACCCACATGGAATCATTCTTGTTACAGGACCTACAGGTTCCGGTAAATCAACAACTCTTTACACATCTCTTTCAGAACTTAATAAAGAGGAAGTTAACATAATAACTGTTGAGGACCCTGTCGAGGCAAATATAAATGGTATCAACCAGGTTCAGGTTAATGTAAAAGCGGAGATGACATTTGCTGCGGCACTTCGTTCTATCCTGCGTCAGGACCCTGATATCATAATGATAGGAGAGATTCGTGATGGTGAGACTGCACAGATAGCTGTTCAGGCTGCTATCACAGGACACTTGGTTGTTTCTACACTCCATACTAACTCGGCTGCATCAACAGTTACCCGTATCATAGATATGGGAATTGAACCTTATGTTGCCGGTGATGCTCTGGTAGGAGTTATAGCACAGAGACTTGTTCGTAGGCTTTGCACCTCATGTAGAGTGCCGAGACTTGCGGATGATGATGAAAAAGTTGTTCTTGGTGTAGAGGATCCTGAGGATGATGTAGTTATCTACGAGCCGGTAGGATGTCCGTTGTGTAATGACACGGGTTATTCAGGACGTATCGGTGTGTATGAGATGATGCCTGTATCAAAAGCTCTTCAGTCGGTTATTGCGAGAGGGGCAACGGCTGATGTTATAGAGAAGCAGGCTCTTGAAGAAGGAATGTCTACACTTAAGATGTCTGCTGCAAGGCACGTTCTTAAAGGAACAACTTCGCTGGCCGAGATGAAGAAGATAGTTTACACCACTGGTGATAATTATTAAGAGAAAAAATGACGGGAGGGTTATTATATGATAGATATGGACGAACTCCTCAGCCTTGCGGTTGACGAGAATGCATCTGATATCCACCTTGCGGTAGGTATTCCTCCGAAGTTCCGTATTAACGGGGCTCTTCAGGAAGTAGATGTACCGCCCCTTACATCTCAGGAGGCTGCCGACAGTATCGGTATGACCATGAATGAGAGACAGAAGGCTATCCTAAAGGATAGAGGTGAATGCGACTTTGCATACTCGGTTGGAGACAAAGGTAGATTCCGTGTAAATGTGTACATGGACAAAGGTAATATGGCGGCTGCCTATCGAAAGATAGATACGATAATTCCAAGACCGGAACAACTTGGACTTCCACCGGCTGTCGTAGAGCTTTATAAAAAGAAGAGGGGACTTGTTCTTGTTACAGGACCTACAGGTTCAGGTAAATCGACAACTCTTGCTTCTATTATTAATAAGGCTAATGAAAATACCAGTAACCATATAATAACTCTTGAGGACCCTATAGAGTATATACACCATCATAAGAAATCTATAGTTAACCAGAGAGAGTTGGGAATGGATACACTTTCCTTTGATAATGCTCTTAGAGCTGCCCTTCGTGAGGATCCTGATATAATCCTCGTAGGAGAGATGCGTGACCCGGAAACAATTCAGATTGCTATCACAGCTGCTGAGACTGGCCACCTGGTTTTCTCCACACTTCATACAATTGGTGCAGCTGCTACAGTAGACCGTATCATCGACGTATTCCCACCTCATCAGCAGCAGCAGATACGTATTCAGCTTGCCATGGTTATTGAAGGTGTTATATCACAGCAGCTTTTACCTACATCAGACGGACACGGACGATGCGCTGCATTTGAGGTCATGCTGGCTAACTCAGCCATCAGAGCTCAGATCCGTGAAGGAAAGACACATCAGATAGAGTCGACTATTCAGACATCAAGAAATATCGGAATGGTTACCATGGATGACTGCCTTGTGGAAATGTTCAGAAATGGTCAGATTACCAGAGATGATGCGCTTCTATATGCTCAGGATCAGCTGACAATGAAGAAGAATCTGTATTAATAGAAAAATGTGTAGAATTAGTGTATAATCTACAATGGAGTTGCATTTTTATGTAAAGTATTGTAGAATTTTATAATAATATCATGTCTAAATGTGGGCGGAGGAACAGATATGGCAAAATATGATTATCGAGGTCTCGATTCAAGCGGAAAGGTAAAAAAGGGTACCATAGAAGCTAATAATGAAGAGACTGCAAAGACTAGACTTCGTGCTGAAGGTATTAATATTACGGAGTTTGGAGAGAGAAAAGATATTGATTTAGGCGCTGTCTTTAAGAAGAAAGTAAAGAACAAAGACTTGTCTGTATTTTGTAAGCAGTTCGCTGCAGTGCTGAGAGCCGGTGTTCCGGTTATAGCAGCGCTTGATATGCTTGCTACCAGTACTGAGAACAAAAGATTGAGAGAAGCTATTGAACAGGCTTCTGCTCATGTTCAGAAGGGTGGTACCCTTGCAGATGCTCTCAAGCTTAACGGTGATGTTTTCCCTAATATGCTTTCAAACATGGTTGCTGCCGGTGAGTCTTCAGGAAAGATGGAAATCTGTTTTGAACGTATGGCTGCTCAGTTTGAGAAGGATGGACACATTGAAGGTAAGATTAAGTCGGCTATGATGTATCCTATAGTTATTCTCATAGTTGTAACAGGCGTTGTTATCCTTATGCTTACCATGGTTATTCCTACTTTTTCTGAAATGTTCAAGGAAATGGGCGCTGAACTTCCCAAGGCAACACAAATGCTTGTAAATGCTTCTGATTTCCTTGTGGCAAAGTGGTATATTGTATTAATTGCTGTGGTTCTTATAATAGTAGGAATCAAAATTTTTTCATCAACAGAGTTTGGACAGGATTTTAATGGTAATGCTGCATTAAAACTTCCTATCTTTGGTAACCTTAATGTTAAGACTGCTGCAGCTACATTCTCAAGGACGTTTGCAACACTTCTTGCATCAGGTATTTCAATGATCGATGCTATAGAGCAGACTGCAAACGTTATGAAGAATAAGGTTATAAGAGATAAGCTGAAAGAGTGCAAGGTTCAGGTTTCTCGAGGTGTTCCACTTTCTAAACCTATTAAAGATATGGATATTTTCCCGGTTATGATGCCTCAGATGATGCATATCGGAGAAGAAACAGGTAACATAGAAGATATGATGGAGAAGGTTGCAGATTTCTATGAAGATGAAGTTGATCTTGCAACAGATGCTCTTACATCTGCTATGGAACCGCTTATCATAGTTGTAATGGCAGTTGTTGTTGGTGGTATGGTTGTAGCTATCTATTCACCTATCCTGAATATGTACGATGCCGTTGACAGTTACTAAGATATATACAGCGTATGCTGTTTATATATAATATGCGTAATTTGGTTTGGGCGAGCAAACTAAATATACACTATTTAAAAAACAATTTATATGAAAAGGAGAGAACATATGAAGAATAAAGGTTTTTCACTTGTTGAACTTATTATCGTTATAGCTATCATGGCTATTCTTGCTGCAGCTATCGCACCTGCACTTATCCGTTACATCGATAAGTCACGTAGAGGTGATGATGTTCAGGCTGCTGCTACTATCAACACAGCTGTTCAGTCTACACTTGCTAACGAAGATGCTTATGATGCTGCTGCTGCAGAAATGAAGGACGGTGGTGCTTGTCTTGCTAAAGCAGATGCTCATTCAAAGGGTGCTACATTCCAGAATGGTGGTGGACTTTCTTCAACTAATAATTATGATACTACATTTATCAATGATCTTAACTCAAATCTTGGAAATGAAGCTCCACAGATTAAGTACACAAAGAACTTTGGTACTTCTGCTACTAGTTTTGAGTGGGAGGTTTATGCTAATGCAGCAGGTAAGCCAATTATTGTTCTTAAACCAAATGCAGGTAGCAGTTTTGAGCTTCAGCCAGACATCGATGCATCATACAAGTAAGATGTATTACATGTAGTTGATATAGTATAATAATATAGGTAAGATTCTAAACTCGCCATTTAGAATCTTACCTTATTATAAGAATTGCGCTTTGTAGCGCTTATATAATGTAAAAAATGTAACGAAAAAATGATCAGCGGTTTTTATTTCTTCCTTTACATAATTATTGTGCCTGGAACAACAATAATCTTAGTGCGGGATGCTTGTGTAAAGGGGGTACAGCTGATCTGTAGAAAGGTTGTGAACCTTTAAATAGAAACTACTGATAAAATGAGGGAGGCTATAGAATGGCAAATAATAAAGTCTTATCAATAGACATTACTAATGAAAGTATAACTATTGTAGAGATCACCGCTTCACAGAAGAAGCAGACCTATATCCATAAGGTTCTTATCTTTGAGACGCCTGAGGATAGCTTTGAAGATGGTCAGATCAGAGATTTACAGCGTATAGCTACAGAGATCAGATCTCAGCTTAATGCTGCAGGAGTATCAAACAAGAATGCTATTTTTGTTATGAACTCTACAAAGATTGTAAATAGAGAGGTTGTTATTCCTTTCGTTCCGGAGAAGAAGGTTGCTCCGCTTATTAATTCTAATGCTTCAGAGTACTTCCCGGTTAATAATATCGAAGATTATGTAATAGCTAATACCGTACTTGAGTCATTTGTTGACGAAAATGGTGCTAAACAGCTTAGAGTTATGGCTGTTGCTGCTCCTGAAACTATGGTAAGAAACTATTATGATCTTGCTCAGGCAGCTGGTCTTAAGGTTGTTAATATCGATTATATCGGTAATGCAATGCTTCAGCTTATTAAGACTCAGACTACAGAGCAGTCTACTACAATGGTTATTCAGCTTGGATCAGAATCTACTGTACTTAATGTAGTTCATGGAGATAAGCTTTTACTTCAGAGAACTGTACCTTATGGTACAAATCCTGTTGTCAATGTTGTTATGCAGGAAAAGAATGTTGATGCTACAACAGCAATGACTATGCTTCAGAATGAAAGAATCATAACAGTTGATTTTGATGATAATGAAGCTACAGGGGCTTTCAGATATCTTATAAATAACATCGGACGTGTTATGGACTTCTATGCTTCAAAGAATCCTGACAATCCGATAGATGATGTATTCCTTACAGGTGATGGAGCTCTTATAAGAGGAATAGATGGTCTTTTCAAGATACAGTTAAATGTTTCTACAAGAATCATGGATAACCTCTACAATGTTAAGTTTGATCCATCTATAGATACAAGAATCTATAACCCTGTATACTTAATAGCTCCAATTGGTGGTGCTCTTAATCCTATGGGATTCCCTGTTGCTGGTGCTAAGGGTGGTGCAAAAGTATCAAGTGGCGGTGGTCTTGGACCATTTATTGCTATACTTGTTGTTTCTGCTCTTATAGCAGCTGGTGCTTCCTTCTACTTTATTAATCAATTAAATGTTTTAAACAATAAAAAAGCTTCTCTTGAAAGACAGATTGAGGAAAAACAGTATATCGAGCAGATAATTAATGAGAGAGATGCTGCAGAGGCCAGAGCTCTTGATGCAAAGGCTATGGATGATTCCACATATCAGCTTAATGAACAGGCTCTTGAATTTATTGGAGAACTTGAGAGTAAGATTCCTTCAAACGTAGTTGTTCAGAGCTTTACTGCAAATGAGTCGTCTATAACTATACCATCTGTTGCACCAACTTATGACGATATTGCTGATTTTATCATGCAGCTTAAGACTATTAAGTGCATAGATGATGTTTATGTATCAGGTGTTACTCTTAACACTACTGATGATGGAAATCAGTCTTATGCATTTACTGCAACTTGTGTATATAATAATCCTCATGCATCAACAGCGACTGATGCAGATGAAGAGTAGGGAGGGGCATAGGTATGAAAGATTCGGATAAGAAGATACTTATCGTGATTGCTGCAATTGGTATCTTAGTTGCTGCATTCATGCTGGTTATTAAACCAAAGAGACAAGAAATAAAGTCAGTTCAAAGCCAGATAATTGATCTTCAGGCAAGACTTGATGATCTTACAGCTAAGGAAGCGCAGAAAGATCAGTTTATTCAGGAAACAAAGGAATTCAATGAACAGTTTGATGAGATAGTTGCTAAATATCCTGCAGATCTCAATCAGGAATCAACAGTTATGTTTATGAAGGGTGTTGAAGAGGCTAATGAGTTTGTTAATGATTCTATAGCTCTTCCTCGTGATACAGTATTTTATGTACTTGGTCAGGGCGAGATTTCAGCCAGAGATACAGTCGAAGTTGATGAAGAAGGAACTGAGCCTTATGTATGTAGTCAGGATGCTTATTCTATTGCATATAATGGTTCTTACAAAGGACTTAAGGATTATCTTGATTATATAGCAAATTATAAGTATAGAATGGCTATATCTTCTGTAGCTATTAACTATAATGCAGATGCTGCTAATCCTGTTGAAGAATGCGCTGGTAATATTATGCTTAATGCTTACGCAATTAGTGGACCGGACAGAGTTGCTGATAAGCCAACTGTAAGCGTTAAGGAAGGTAAGGATAACATATTCTTTGGTGAGATCGGTGCTGCAGCAGGTGCTGCTGTTTCCTATGATTCAGATCAGGGAAATGGAATCGCTACAAATCATAACATAGTAATTCTTTTGAATAATGCTAATAATGATACTTCTTCAGGTATAATTGTTGCATCAAATGAGAGCAGTGAGGATACATATGTTTCTTCTTCTGCTAACAGTGTTCAGAATCTTGATATTCAGATTACTGAGGAAGATGGAAAGAAGTATATCACCTACTCTATAGGTGCTGATTCTAAGAAATCAGAAATTCTTTCTTCAGATGTTACTATCTTTGTTAAGTCTTCAGCCAGAGTTGATTCTAATGACACAAACGGAGTTGATGTAACTATTAATAACTCTACTGATTTAGGAGTATATATTAAGGTTTCAGATGATGATTCATCTAGTCCAAGATTTAATGTTAAATCAAAAACAGGAACTGTTAAAGTTTATTAATTACACGTATTCATAATGTGAGAATGGAGTGGTTGATGATGTCTAAAAGAAATAACAAAGGTTTCAGCTTAATAGAACTTATTATTGCTGTAGCTGTTTTGGCTCTTCTTGTATCACCAATCATTGCTCAGGTATTTCAGACAATACAGACAAGCTCAAGAGCTAAGGAAAGACAGTATGTAGTTGATAATGCTAACCTTGTTATTGAGTATTTTAAGGCTAATTCAATTAAAGATTTGACTTTTGACGGAGATAAGGGGGATGCTGTTACTATAAGCAGCCCCCCTGTATCTACGAAGGTAAATTGCGAGATCTTTGATGATTCTGGAGATACCGGCGTATCTGTGACTTATGATGTCACTGATTATGCACTTAGCAATGAAACACTTGGTAGAGAGAACAATGTATATAGTCGTACAGTATCGATGGACAACTTAAGCAATAAACTTATGGAAAAAGGATATGACATGCGATATGATGTTGCATCCGGTGAAGAAGGTGAACTTGAGTTAACTTCGGATAATACTGCTGTTAAGTATGATTCAAATAATCATATAGTTGCTGTACTTGCAAAAGTCAGAACTGAAAATTACATTGATCCTAACGAGGCTTCATTGGGTAATATCCAGGATATAGACGCAACAAAGATGGCAATTATAAAAGGAAATGCTATTGAGATGGACTTCCAGTTCCAGAAGAGCTTTGTTGGTAAGCTTGTCAATATCGTTTCTAAAAAGAAAAAGCAGTTAATCGCAAATGGAACTTATGATTATTATTCTGATACTAATAACTTAAATGAAGCTTTTGATAGTATCAGACAGAATAATGATTTCTATAGATTAATTAAGCTTTCAGTTACTGCAAAAGAAGATGGCGGGGAGCCAGCATATTATGTAGTAAGATGTGATGTTTTCTATAAAGCTCAGTATACATTCCTTGATGACAGTTATAATGATGATTTCAGTTTTACTGTTTTCAATCAGAAGTTCTATACTGATGAATCTCCGGATGTATTCTTTATATATGAGCCGTTCATTAAGAAAACAGATGCAAATTACAGATCTTATGCAGCTAACGATTATATAAGAGTTGTCAGTGATGATTATACTTCCGGAGCTAATGGTAAAGATCCTTCCAAGGTTTATCTTATAAAGGCTGATTCAACATGGGCTGAGAAGATAGTAGAAGGAAGAGCGATTGATGCGTCTGTTGCTGCAAAGGAAGCTGATCAGTACTTTAATTATTATCTGACAGAATCTGATGGTACAGGAGTACCGGTAAATATTAATATATCTCAGATTGGAGATACTGTTTCTCCAACTCTTCCGTTACAGATAATTACCAATATTTCTTATATGAATGATGGTGGTAATAGAACTATCAATAGTGATTACAGGTCGACTTCGGCATATCAGTTTACCACTAATGTTCCTACTGATTCGTTTATTCCTTCAATGGATCTTGGATTAAATCAAACATGTTATGCTTATCCAGGTGGAGATAGTGATATTCATGGTATTGAAGAAATCACTTATCCTGATGGTTCTACAAAACAGGCTATTACTTATCCTTTGGATGATAAACGTACAGAAGGCAGACTTTATTCTATTACCGTAAGATATGATAATACTACAAGACCTACTGATGCTACTTTATATTTTACCGGTGCAAAGGGGGCTGATTAATTTGAAAACGATTTTTAATAAAATTAAAAATAGAATCAAAAATAACGGTTCTGGTCTTGTACTTGTAATTGTTGCATTAGGATTCGTTGGTATACTTACAGGTGCTTTACTTACAGCTGTTGGTTATGTATATAAATTAAAGCTGTATGATTATAATGCAAAGAGTAATTTCTACTATCTTGAGCAGGCTATGGATGAGATATATGCCGGCGTAGGTAGTCAGACAATGCTTGATATGCAGGAAGCATATGAGGAAACAAGAGAGAATATCATCAGTTATGATGTTGAAAAGAAAACATATATAAGTGATGATGATGATGTAGCTAATAAAAAGTTCAAAGATTTTTTCATGAAAAAGCTTACTTCCAGTACTTTTTATGCTATACAATATGATGATTCTGTAACACCTCCTCAGGTAGATGAGAATGCAGGAATAGTTAAAGCTATGAAGGGAATGATTTCTAATTCTTCTGTTAAGCTTGTTCCTGATAAGATGAGAATTGTAAAGCTTGATCAGAATGGCGAGGTATATCGTGGTTCTACAGGTCAGGTTTTATCTAAGATTGTTATTAAGGATGTTACATTAAAAAGAACGGCTGAGTATAATCGTTCACAGGCAAAAGGAACATTTACTCAGACTATATCTTCAGATATAGAGATTTCCAGACCGGATTTTTATGTATCCTTTGATACATCAAATTATGATTCTGATAATCTTTTTAGTTATTGTTTAGTAGCTGATTCAGGTGTTGAGATTAATGAGAATCCTGGTCAGATACTTACAATTAATGGTAATGTATATGCTGCATCTGACTTTTATAACAAGACTTATAATAAATATGATGCTACTTCAGAAGGCCTTATTACAGAAGATGAATTTGAATTAACCGTAAAGGATTCAGATGGTAATGTTGTAAAGGATTCTGAAGGAAATGATGTTGTTAGAAAGTATAAGATGAATAAAGTTTCAAATTATACTTATGTGAATAGTGGTAGCACAACCTTAAGAAATTCCTATAAGGAAGCTAAGGTTCCTAGTACAGATGGATATCTGTATGATGGATATGATGATAATAGTAAATATTCAGGTTTTTACATCGATGGTTCAAATGTCAATGTAATTGCAAATTACTTTGTTGTACCTGGTTCTATATCAGTTATGAATTCCGGTGATCTGTCTGTATATGGTCTTAACAATTCAACTATTGTTGAATCAAATGTATGGGCTGATGAGCTTGTTCTTGCCGGATATTCTTCAGAAGATGCTAATGGTAATAAGGTTGGTTCTTCTGCTACTATAAACGCTAACTTATTCGTAAAGGATGATACACAGCTTGAGGCTGATTATTCAAAGTTTAAACTGAATGGTGGTTACTATGGTTATAGTAACAAAAATACATCAGATAAGCGTGTATTTGTTCCTACAACAAAGAAGGATAAAAATAATTCCTACAATATATTCCAGCAGGTAACCAAGGATGGTGATGTTGAGAATAGAGGACACTATAACAGTAGTGCTATTGTTGTTAACTCAAAACATTCTGCTATAGATCTTACCACTACGAGAACACTTTATATAGCTGGTAGATCTTATATAGAGATGTCCAGACAAAAAGCTGATTCAGGTAGTGATGTAAATAAGACTTACACCGATGTTGACGGTATTGATTTTACAGCAAATGGAAAGCATTATACATATGAATATGATGCTACTACTAATGACTATAAAACTGGTGAGTCTATATCTATTAAGAGTTCTCAGATTGCTTATAAGCCTCAGGGTGCTCCAAAGCCTGTAAACGAGTATGGTGTTTTAATGCATAATGAAGCTCAGGCTGATCATTTTGTATGTGATATACCATCTGCTCTTGGTTCTTCCGCACTCTTTAAAAAGTATTTTGGAAGAAATGAAGCTGGTAATACTGTTGCAATCATTGGTAATATCCCTGTTATTTATAGAAATGAAGAAGTAAATAGAACAGATGGTACTACTAAGAGAGAAAAGATGTATTATATCGACTTCGATTATGTAGCTGATAAAGAGTTATATGATGATACTCGTATCAGCTTCCCAACTGGTGTTAATAAAGCAGATTATCTCAGAGCTTTATTTATTAAAGATTATTTTGATTATATAAATTATGTAGATATCTATAATGATACCGGTGTATATGGTGGAACAGCTATCTATACATATGTTCTTAATAATACTGATACAGACAATCTTGAAGATGATGACCTGCTAGATTTATTAAATGACGTAACATATTATGAAGATTATCTCGCAGGTGAGATAGCTCTTGCAGAACAGGATTCTAGTGTTTCATCCTACACAAGTGGTGTGCTTACTAATACAGGTAATTCTATAAAGAAGGTTGATGATGAGAATAAGTATATAGCTGATCTCGTTGGAACTACTGAAAAAGCTGATTTCAATGTAATTACTTCTCAGGAAAGTACACTTCAGTTTAAAGAAGCAACAGCTGCAGATTTCAATAAGATATATGATATTAGTTTATTAGGTGCTAGTTCTACATCTCGTAATACTGCATCCATAGCTAATGCTGAAGAGTTTACCAAAGCATTCCAGAAGCATTATAATTATATCAAGTGGTCACTTGGTGATCTTGATGAAGCATCTGATGAAGCAGTTTTGGTTGATGAAATAGTTACTAAGAATGGTGAAGGTTCACTTACACCTATTAACAGATTTATGAATTTTGATTACATAACTGATAATGATAGTCTTATGGGTGCTACTCCAGAAGCTACTGAAATCAATCCTCAGAATCTGGATCTTGGTACTTATAAAGTTTGGGTTTCTAACGGTGATGTTGAAATTACTGCAGAAGATATAGATAATCACTCAATTACAGGTATGATAATTGCAAAGGGTGATGTATATTTCAAGACAGAAGCAGAGCTTAAAGATTCTCATCCTACATTAAGTGATAGTGAAATCAAAGATATGGTAGTAAACAGCTTTAACGGTATTATTATTACCGGTGGTAAAGTATATGTTAACAATGATGTTACAAGTATAAGTGCTACTGATCTTTGTAAGAATATTATTAATTCATGTGTCACAGTTGCTTCTCATGCAAATGATGAAAATCCTGATAATGATCCTGCTATTACAGCACTTAAATGGCAGGGTAGCAGAGCAGCCAGAGTTCTTTCACTTTTCAAGTCTTATGAAAGTCTTAGTAAAGAAGCTTTGGATGCTGAACCTGAAGGTGATGTAGATACAAAGAGTATAACAAATATTGATTATTCTGATGTTATTAGATATAACAACTGGATGAGAAATGTAGATTAGGGGCGGTTGTATGAAAAAATCTGTTTTCAAGGATTATAGTGGATATTCATTAATTGAAATGATAATTGTTATTGCAATAATAGCCGTTACGGCAACTATGTCTTTAGTTTCTTTGACAATAATAAATTCTGCCAGAGCTAAAGATGCTGCAATAAAGTTTGATTCTGAGGTTGCTGAGCTTATTCAGAAGAATAAAAATATGACTCCGGGAGCGTCAGGGGATGGAAAGTATGGTTTGATGCTTTACTTTGATCCAACTGATGATAAGCTTAAGATGTCTCATCTTAGCTGTGAGCTTGACTCGGGTGATTATGTTTTTAGAGATGATGGCTCAGGATACCCTATATTCGATGAAACTTCTGAAATATCCAAGAGGGTTGATGTAGAGTTTGATGGAACATATACCAGCTTCTTGCCTGGAAGTGCAGTTGAGTTTGATAGAACTTCGTTTAGACCATCTAATCCTAATGGAACAGGTGCTATATGTATTATGTTCGATAAACAGGGACATTGTATATCTGGATATGGTAAATATAGTTTTAAGAAAGTAAATGGTAATACTGTTTCAACAGTAACTATTAAACAAAATGGAAGCCATGAAGTTAGGTAGAGAGGAGTGGTATGGTTGTGATTTATCAGAATAATAATAAGGGTGTAACTCTTATTGAGTTGGTTGTTTCTCTTGCTATTCTTGCTTTACTTGCAACGGGAGTCATTGGTGTAATGAATTCCAATACTGTTGTATTTAGAAAGAATAAAACAGATATTGCCGTTCAGAACTCTGCTCAGGAAACATATAATAAAATATATGAAGAGATAATGCAGGCCAAATATGTTTATATTGAAGGTTATCTGTTAGATTCAGATATTACTTTTTCATCTACTAAGGTTGGAAACGATGTTTCTGTTAGCTATATTCCTGTAAAGCTTCTTCGCTCTTCCGATATTAATCTGATTAATTTGGCTAGTACATATCCGAGTTGTGAAGCTTATGTAGCTGAATTAGTTGGTGATACAATTACTGATAGAGAATTGGCAGCAACAAATCTTACTGCTTCATATAGTGATGATCAGTTAAAACAGTTCAATACATTTTATAATTCAATCAGATATATGGATACTTATGAAGCATTGAGGTATGCTAGATTTGTAGATTATATAAGATTGACTTATGGATCTTCTGACTTAACAGCTTTTGATGATAGCAGTATTAAATCAGGTAGTATTTCTTCAGGTTTTGATTTTAAAAATATTGTAATTTCTAAAATAGTATTTCAGTATTCTGTTCCATTGAACGAAAAGTTTGTAACTGATACTTCTAAGATTGATTACTATGAGTATACTACTGAATCGGTTGATGCTTTAGGAAATCCTGTAATTACTACTCATAATGAAAAAGCAGATGATTATTGTGTTACGACATATGAATTTGTTGGACCGGAATCGGTTAGTGAAAACGCAAAGATGAAGGTTAATTATGAATATTATGCTATGGATAAGCTGAATTCTTCTAGCTATGCTGATAATGATGTTTTTGCTAAAACTCTTAATTATGTAAAAGCTGAATCTAGTGGTTCAACTACTGTATTACCTGGTGTTGTATGTCAGATAGATGGTGAAAAGGATAGTATTAAGCTTGATTTATATTTTGCCGATAAGAGTATGACTTATACAGACAGAGGCATGATAGTTTTAAGAAATTCATATGTTTTACATGATGCTAATTAGAAAGGAAAGATGAAAATATGAAAAGGATAAGTAAAAAGTTAATAATTTCATTAGCTGCGCTTCTGTTTATATCGCTTTCATCATTTGCAATGCTTTCCTATACATTAGCTGATGAGATTAACGGAGCAAATGACAAAAAAGTAGCTACTGCAACAGATGCTGTAGCAGTTGCTAAAAAAGTTGGTGCAGATAATAGTTCTAATAAAGTATATACACAGATCGATAGAATTATTGAAAATTCTAATGATGCCAGTGCTAAAGATCCTATATATCACATTATTGAGATTACCTCAGGAAGTAAATCTTCCTTAGAAAAATTAGTAAGTGATGGTGTATTTAAAAATCTTGTAATTGATGGCTATAGAAGCATCGAGGCTGTACTCAAGGATGGTTCTGCAGAATATAAATCATATAGTGTTGCAACTGATGATTCTGATGATATAGTTGCTGCTATAAAAGGTGCAGATTTTATATATGTTCATAACGATCCTAATAGTATGTATAGTAATACAGTAGATTTTAGTAATGATGTTAAAGAGGCGCTTGATGCTGCAGCTACTGTAAATTATAAGCCTTTTATAATCGACAGCTTTGTTAGAACTTATAATATTTCTCAGGGCGGTACAAATACATATAATTCTATGCTGGCTAATGATATTCCAACAAAGTATTATAAGTATCCTTGGCCTAATACACTTAGTCTTGCTGATTTTATGACACTTAAATCAACTACAGCTTTCTATATTCCAATTCATGGAAATACAGCAAAGGCTTCTGTTTGGGAAAAGTATGAAAAGAGTCCTGATTCTGCAACATATGCTGATGATAAATATTATTATGTTGCTAAGGTGCTTACAATTAATGTATCAAGCACTACAATGACAGATAAAATGAAGAGTGGTATACCAACTGCTGATATAACTGCTCCTACAGATCTGGCTGATGGCGTAACAATGGATACAACCGGCGTTAAGGCCTTCAGTAATACTTCCGATCTTTATAAGAACGGTTACAATAAGGTTGAGAAGAAACCTGATTATATAAAGTTTGACAGAGTAGCAGCAGATGCTGATTTATCTTCATATGATTTGTCAACTTATGATTTTATTGTACTTGAAGGTGATTTAAATAATAAGACAATTGGTAAAGATACATATAATAGTATCATAGCAGCAGCTAAATCGAATGTGCATATATTATTTGATAGTGCACTTTCTGTTAAGGCAAATATTGATGTTATAATTGATAACCCAGCTCCTGCTTATGCATATGTGTTAGATAAGGTTGCTACTTCTTCAGGTATTGCAAGATATGGTAATGTTCTTGTATGTGACTCTGTGAAAATGGAGCAGTATGCAAGTGCAACAAAGCCTAAATCTGTTAATGATATTGCTCAGATTATTATAAATGGTAGATTCCGTGGTTATGATGGATTTAACAGTGGAGATGGTACATCAAATATTTATACAGTACTTGAGATAGAGCCGTCTTATCCTATAGATTATAAGCTTGCTAAGGCATTCTATAATAATAAAACCTATGATGCTGTGGATAAGTCGTTCACCTATGATGGTCAAACTAAGACATTTTTAGAAGAGTCTGGTAGATCCTCAAAAGTTTTATTTGATGATTATAAGGAATATAGTTTTTATTATTTACGATCTGATGATGTATATAACTATAATGAACAGATTACGTCAAGTGATGATATATCTATAGATAATGGTGTAACAGCTATATCATCTTATGAAACTCAGGCCGATTATGATAAGGCAGTCGCTGACACACAGAAAGAGAATACTTCTCTATTACATGACTATTATAATTGGACTGTTACAAAGGCTAAGATAGCTCATGCTAAGGGTGTGAAGGGTACAGAAGTAAAGATTGTTCATATGTCATCTGCTGAGTTCAATTCTTCAAGGCTTAATTCATTAGATGGATATGATGCAATATATATCGGTGGTGATACTAGCGGTATTAAGGTATCCGACAGATGGCAGAATAATAGTAAATACACTATGTATTATACTGATGGTGATGATAATACTACTATTGCTCAGTCTAATGGTGCATTCAGAAGTAATGATATCAGTAATCAGAAGCTTGAAGAACTTAAAAAGTATGCTGCTTCACTTCCTGTTATTGTTGATAAGTCTGTAACTGATGCAATAACTGCTGGAAATGGTATATCTCCTGATACAAATATGTATAAGTTTGTTACATCTATCAAAGATGGTGCTTATACTTTATGGGGATTTGATTCCAGTCAGACTATTAAGGTAGTTAATGAAGGCGAATATGGTAATCCTATAAATAATTATGCAACTATCTTTAATAATAAGACTATTACAGAAGATTATTTAGGTAATTCTAATGAAGCATTTATAAATAGTAATCCTACTATGGATGAGAATACTCTTGCTGATCTTCTTAAGCGTGAAAGACCAAGAGCGGTATTTACAAAGATGCCTATTATTTATAGAGATTTAGGTGATGACAGAGAAGATTACTGGATTACAAAAGATGATTTTGTATGGAATTATGAAGTTCAAAATGCTACAGATGTAACAGCTAAGCTCTATGTTGATGAGAATGCTGATGGTCAGTTTGATGATACTGAGGAAAGAGGTAGTGCATCAGGAGCTAAGGCAACACTTAAGCCAAAGGCTAGTACCTGGGTTGGTGATGATTACTATGGACCGATCTATTGGAAGGTTGTAGTAACTAATAATGCTACCAAGACATCTACTTCTTATACAGGTATGTCAAAGATTAAGAAGAGACCTGAACAGGAAAAGATGAAGGTTGATCTTCTTGAGATTCAGCCTTGTGTAAGTGGTGGTGATAACGGTTCTCAGACACTTACTCTTTGTACAGAATGCCAGATGGGACGTTGTAACTTCATGGATGCTGGTAATATATATGTTACTGTTAACCAGGGTAAATATAGTAACGCTGTACTTAAGAATATTTCAGGAAGCTTTAGAGATACGGGATGGAGTCCTAGTAATGTAAATGGTACATCGCTAAATCTTCTAAAACTTAGTGATTATACTCCGGAGACTATTACTGTGTATTATCAGAATACAAGTGGTCCTGTTACAAATGGTGGAAATGACTACTATGTAACTCAGAATTTAAGTGAGGGTGGTACTATATCATTAAGTAACTGTAATTCTGGTGTGTTAAAAGTTGGAAATCATTCCGGAAAAACCCTTAGAGTTACATCTGGTGGTACTACTTTATCAGGTACAGAGGTTTCTATTACTGTAGCAGCTGATGGAATTGTAAAAATTCAATTCCCTAGTACTCATACTGAGTCTGGAACTACTACTAAGAAGTATATTATTGATTATCTTCCAAATGCTGATGATACTTATAATTATAAGACACATGGTAATGTTTTAGGTATTCATGAACATAAGTTTGGTATAGTTGAATATATGGATCATGAAACCAGATCGGCAAATAAGAATGCCACAGGAGAGAACCTCGAAGGTCTGGACGATGTTAACTCCAATCTGTTCCTTAACTTCCAGGATGATTATGATGTAGATACTACTATATGGTCAGTTGAACAGTATCAGGATTGGTGCTCAACCGTTAATAATCTTTATGCCGGATTATCTGCTGATGAGATAGAGGCTAAGAAGGAAACCTTCAGTCAGGCAGCTAGTGCTTATAAGAACTATTATGATTGTATGGTTGAAGTTATTAATGGAATATACTTCACTAATGATTCTCAGATTTCAGCTGCTGTTAAGCAGGAATTTGTTGACTTCCTTAGAGGAAAGGATTCTTCAGGAAATACGGTTTCACCTGCATTATCACTTGGAGCTTCTTTCTCCGATAATAAACTTACATATAAGTCTAATCCTTCTGTTGCTGATGTTGAAGCTATGCTTAAAGCTTTTGCAAAGGCTGGTGAAAACTGTGATAAATGTATTAATGAAAACAGAGATTCATGGAAAAATGATGGAAAGCTTAAAGAAGTAAATACTGATGAGCAGATTCAGAGAGAATTTGATTATCTTGCTGATCCTAGTGTGAAATATGATGATAAGGCTTACTACTTTATCTATTCACTTTATGCAACAGGAGATGAGAAGGTGACTCCTACATTTACTCCATATTATGTAGTATGGAGAGATGCTAAGATACTTGAACAGTTCTTCCATTATGAATACATGGAGAATAATCTTCGTGCATCAGTATTCTATGGTGAAAATGCTTCTTCATCTAATTTAGGTAAATTTGATCTTAGTAATGCATTTAACTGTATAGTACTTGGTGCTGCTGAAGGATTTGGTGGTAAGGATATTAATACACTTGGTTGTCAGACTTTACTCGACTATATCGATCAGGATGGTCATCTAATTCTTTTCCATGATTCTTTGGTTGTTAAGGGTACTAACGGTAATACAGAAACAATGACAAATATGCTTAGTGAATCATTTGGTCAGGCTAAGGTTTCTGATACTGCTAAGAAGAAAAATGGATTCAGTGTTACTGCTAGATCGTTGCTATATAAAGAAAAAGATGCTTCAGATCAAAAGTATTATAATCCTATTCAAAAATATGTATTCTTTGATTGGGAGCGAGAAACAAACCTACAAACTAATCATGGTGCTCATGATGTAAGAAAATCAATACATGGTACTGGAGATTCACCTGCTATGTCTGATAAGGCTAATCAGGTTAATGAGGGTGTAATTACTATATATCCGTTTAACATCAAGCCTTTACTTCAGATAAGTCCTACTTCAGCATCTGGTTATACTTCAAATGTTGATGAAAAAGAAGTTGTTGTATACTATACTGTATCTGGTGGTACTAATGGTACATATTCAAGTATGTTTGTTTCTAATCCTAATGATGGTGCAAATAACTACTTCTTGTATCAGTATCATAATGTAACCTATACAGGTGCAGGTCATACTCTTATTACCGGTTTAGGTAGACAGAATAATGATGAGAGAAAACTCTTTATCAATGTTATTCTTAATGCAGCACGTAAGAGTACAGTTGGTCCTTCACTTTCATTACATGACTTTGATTCAATGATTGTATATGATGCAGAAGGAAAAGTAGTAGATGATAAGAGAACCAATAAGGTTATTAAGATAGCAGATGATGCTAATCAGGAATCTGAGAACGCTGTTGATAAGGATGATTACATGACATATGTAAGTTCAACAGAAGATGTTCCTACATTTACATTCTATCCTACAGCACCAAGCGGTGTTAAGAAGATCAGAATCTGGTATGATGTTGATAATAATGGAATGGATGAAAAGAATGTCTTCAATGATCCTGACGATGGTGGTGAAGATGTAATGATTTACGAGATTGATAGTGACCTCGAAGCTAATGGAATCGCAAGCGAGAAGCTGAAGAAGATTTCAAATGAAACCGGACCGGTAACATGTTTAGATCCTGTTACTATAAATGGTGTAGTTTCTACAAAGCTTAATCTTAAGCCTTCATACTTTACTGGTACAAATAACGTAGCTTATATCTGTGTTGAAATGACAGATGGTAAGGGTAAGACAGTTGTTAAGAATATACGTATACAGCTTAAAGAAGAGTTGTTAGATCTTAACTAATAAGATTAAATCCCCTCAGTTCTATGAACTGGGGGGATGATGTTTTGTAGGATATTAAGTATTTGATATATTTATTTTATAAATCAAAAAAATAGCCTTCCGCAATTGGAAGACTATTTTTCTATATTGTATTTAATAATATTTGTTGATTAAGTTATTAACTATGCTCTTGAAACATATTCTCCTGTACGTGTATCTATCTTTATTGAATCACCCTGATTTACAAAGAGAGGTACCTGAAGAGTAGCACCTGTCTCAACTGTACAAGGCTTTGTAGCGTTGGTAGCTGTATTACCTGCTACACCTGGTTCACATTCTGTTACTTCAAGAACAACGTTGATAGGTGGCTCAATAGTAAATACTTCGCCGTTATGTGAGTGAAGCTTACATACTTCATTTTCCTTTACGAACTTCATATCATCACCGATGATTTTCTCACTTACAGGAATCATATCATATGTTTCAGGGTTCATGAAGTAGAAGAGCTCGCCATCCTTATATGAATAAGTCATATCTTTCTTTTCTATATGAGCTGTCTCAAACTTCTCTGTAGGTCTGAATGTTCTTTCAACAACACCACCGTTCTTGATATTCTTAAGCTTAGCTCTTACAAAAGCAGCTCCCTTACCCGGTTTAACATGCATGAATTCAATTATCTGGAATATACTGCCTTCGATTTCTACAGTAACACCATTTCTAAAATCTCCTGCTGATATCATTTTGATTTCCTCCATTTAATATTTTAGATTCTTCGCTGCGCTTAGAATTACTTTGCGATATATAGCTCAGAACGACATTGCGTTTATTTTAACTTATTGTTAATTATTTTTCAACTGTTTTATTAGTTCCTCAAAACAAACTCCTTTAATTTATTACATTTATTTGATATAATGACTATTATTATTTGTTATGGAAGTGGATTGTTTATTGTGAGTGAAATGACTGAAAAATTAAATAAAAGAATTGCTTTTGGATTTGCTGATTGGGTTTACAAAAATTATACATGGATATGTAGCTCACTGATCACAGCTTTTTTTATGTTTGGTTTTATGAAATATTTTAAGGTTTCTCCATTTGGTTTTAATACCTTTAATAATTCTGACTGTTTTCACCAGATTTATCCTATGCTGGCTGTACTACATGATAAGCTTAGAAGTGGAGAAAGTCTGTTTTACTATTGGAACAGTGGTCTTGGAGGAGATTTTCTTCCTACATATTTTTATTATATTTCTTCACCTTTAAATCTTTTAGTATATTTTATTGATAAGTCTGATATAGATGGGTTTATATGTATTCTTGTTGCTGTAAAAACGATTATTTCATCAGGAACTTTTGGATACTTTTTATCGAGAAAAAATGGCTTTGTTTGTAATAGTGTTTTTTATGTAGCCTTATCATGTGCATATGCACTTAGTAATTATATGAGTGGATATTATTTGGACTTAATGTGGCTGGATACTATCATGGTTTTTCCACTTATTATTCTTGGCTATAACAGAATGATTAAAGAACACAAACCTATGTTATATATTATTTCATTGGCATACAGCTTATTCTGTAATTATTATATATCTTATATTGTTTGTGTTTTTCTTATTATCTGGTTCTTAATAGATGATCATAAAAGCCCAAAGAATTTTTTCTTTAATGGTCTTCGTTTTGCATTGTTTTCTATTCTTTCAGCTGCTATGGTAGCTGTACCTCTAATTACTTCATACATTGGTATTACTAAAACTATTTCCAATGATGAAAGTATAGTATCTCATTCGTGGTATGGAAATATATTTTTTGTTCTGAGAAATGTTTTTATTTTTTCTAATCCAATTTCAACCTCTTATTTGCCGAATGTTGCAAATCTTTATTGTGGTTCATTTTGTATATTATTTGTATTTTCTTATATTTTTATAAAGAATGGAAATTTTCTTTCAAAAGTTAAAAGATTATGTTTGCTGATTTTATTGATAATAAGTATGAATGAGACTGTGTTAAACTTCATATGGCATGGTTTTCATATTCAGCATAGTGTGCCTAATAGGTTCTCATTTCTTTATATCTTTTTGGTTTTGCTAATATCATCAGAGGTTTTTGATTTTCTTTCAGATAAAAAATCTGTTAAAGAAGCTCTTCCAACAATTATTGGAACAGGTTTTTCATTAGTTTTTTCTTTTGTTAGTTATTTTTTTGTGGATTATGATAGTTTTTTATCTTCACACCATGTATTACTATTATCTTTAGTTTTATTTTTTCTATATGAAATTTTGCTGCTTTCTCAGTTTTCAAGAGAACAGATTAAAAAGCTCGGAAGGATTATTATATCCGTTTTAATGCTTCTTGAGATATTAATTAATGCAGTTTTTTCATATAAAATTAGTTTAGATCAATTAAGCTTTGCAAATGAATTTATTAATTATTTTGATAGTATTATAAGTCATGTTGAAACTAATGATGATGAAATGTTTTACCGTTCAGAGGTTGCTGACGGAGTGATAGATAATGAAAATGCATATCATGGAATAAAAGGAATAGGTTCTTTTAATAGTACATCAAATAAAGATTTTAATGTTTTTTTATATTTTTTTGGACATCATACATGGAAAAATAGGATTCATAACAGCCAGATTTCTGAGTATATTAATAGTATATGTGGGGTTAAATACATATATAGTATAGAAGCTAATAAAGATTATGATGATTTTTTGTCATATAATGTTGTATATAGAGAAAATAGTATAAAAGTTATTAAAAATGAAGATGCTTTGTCTCTTGGATTTGGAGTTAGTAATAGAATTAGAGACTATAAATTAGATTATGTTTATGATTTAGAAGAAGAAATAAATGGATTTGTACAAAAAACAGCTATAGAAAAGGATATTATAAAAGAGATTATTCCTAATTATGATGTTTCCGTATATGGTTGCGAAATTGAGAATGGAGATAAAGATTATTTAAATTTTAAATATAAAAATCTTGGAAATGAAAAAAATATAGTCATTTCATATATAGTAGAAGACGATGGACAATACTATATGGATACCCGAGAAAATAATGAAGATATGATTACCTATAAAGTAAATGATGAAATAATAAGACAGAGTATATGGTTAACTAATGGTATCAGTCGTCTTGGAAAATTAAAAAAAGGTGATAAGGTTGAATTAATAATTTCTGATAATACCGGAAAATCATATCAGGCTAATGATAATATATCAGAGGTAAATGTGTTTACTTACATAATAGATGAAAAAGCTGTCCACGAATATGCTGAAAGTTTAAAGCATAATCAACTGCAGTTAAAAGCGTTTTCAGATGCCGAGTTCTCGGGAAGTGTAAATCTTGATAAGGATCAGCTGTTATTCCTGTCCATCCCGTATGATAAAGGCTGGCATGTATATGAAAACGGTAAAGAAATAAAAACAGAAAAGCTGGCTGATACATTCCTGGGAGTAGATCTTGGTGAGGGAAATCATGAATTAACATTTAAGTTTGTTCCGGAAGGGTTGTATATAAGTTTATTTATTTCAGTGGTAGCATGGATTAGTTTTATCATTCTTATAGTATTAATGAAGAGACAATATCAGAAGAAACAAACTGGTGAATCAAAAGAGTAATGAATACATACCGGGTGATTTAATATGCATTTTGATAAAGAAAAAGATAATAATAGAATTAATAAAGTGGTTACAGATAATTATGTGTATTTAGTAACTGCTTTTATATCTATATTTGTTTTGATTATATGTTGTATGATAACAAAGTCTGTTCCATATGGAGATAATTTTCCTATAAAGGGAAACGGGTATCTGCAGGATTATGCTCAGTTTTTTAAAGCTGTAAATGATATAAAGAGTTCAAAAAGTCTGGGATTAATTGATTATACCGGAGGTCTTGTATCTGATAATTATGGGGGGAAATCTACTTCAATTACATTTTATATAACTAGACCATGGTTATATATAGTATATTTTCTTACACCTGAAGCACTTTATGAAGTTGTTTTTGCATTATACTATTATATTTACTTTATCATATCAGGTCCGATTTTTATTTATTTCCTTACTCACAGATTATCCGGAAAACGACTGGAAAAGAATGATAAAAGACTTATATTATTAGGCCTGGCATATGGGCTTTCTTCTTATGCCATAAGTTATTTTGTTTACTGTAATTTCCGGTTTTTAGTTTTTACTCCTATTATTTTATTAGGGGTTGAAAAGCTTATTTATGAAAAGAAAGTAATTCTTTATATCATATCACTGTTCTATTGCATGATATCTGAGGCATATTATGCATTTATACTCTGTGTTTTTGTTGGTATTTATTTCGTTGTAATAGAAAATGAAATGAATAAATCCGGATTAAAAGACTTTATAAGATTTATTCTGTCTTCTATTTGTGCAGCAGGCTTATCAGCATTTTTCCTGATTCCATATTATTTTAGGATAAAGAACTCACCTTATTTAAGCTTCGATGATACTAGTCCATCATTATTTGGGTGGTTTGGAAATATATTATTACCATTATCTGATTATAGAGTTGCAAAAGAGGCTTTATGGACGAGTAATACAAACTATAGAGCAAATATATATGTTGGAATGCTTGTTATCTTACTGTTTCCGCTTTATTTCTTTATTAAGGATATCAAGCTTTTTCAAAGGATTAAAACAATTGTTGTTTTATTGTTGCTTTACTTTGCTTTTGATAATCAGTTTTTAAACTATATATTCCATGGTTTTCATTTCCAGTGGCAGACACCTAATCGTTTTGCTTTTTTCTTTATATTCTTAATTTTGGTCTGCTTTTATGATGTGTTAATCAGATTAGATGACTTTTCTACAAAAAAAATACTAGGCTGTGCTTTATGTTCAGGTGCAGTTATGATTCTTTCGTATATAATTGCATTTTATAAAAATGTGGATGATAAAGGATTAATAGCTTTTATACCATCGGCTGTTTGTATAGCAGTTTATTGCTTGGCAGTTATAGTGTTATCGAAAAAAAGACAGAAATTGTTTGAAAAAACTATATTTATCCTTATGCTTATTGAACTGATAATCAGTGGTTGTTTTTCTCTGAAATTCTGTCTGGGTGATTCTGAAATACTATCCGAGGAAGCCAAAATAGAGAATATAAAGATTATTTCTCAATCCTATGAAGATATGAAAGATTCTTTTGTTATTACTGAAAGACCTGGAGAATACTTTGATCAGAACTTTGCTTATTTATCAGGAGTTAATTCAATAAGCTATTATACTTCAGCAAGTTTTAGCCAGCAGATGGATATTCTTTACAGATGGGGAATTCTGTTTTCAAAGAATGTCATATATTATTCTAAAGGATCTCCATTGGCAGATATGATGCTTCATGTAAAGTATCATATAGCAGATTCTACAGATGTTTTAAAACTATCCCCATATCAGCCTATAGCTGAACTAAATGGTTTATATTTATGTGAGAATCAGTATTCTCTGCCGTTAGGTGTATATTTTGATAAAAACGAAAAGTTAGATGAGTGGAATACTACAGCTGAATCATATAGAAATTATAGCTCTGCGTTTGAGAGAGATAATGAGTTTGCATCCTGCTTTGGCGTTGGTAAGATATATGATACCTTTATTGTGAGTGAAGCAACTGATCAAATGAATGTTAATGATTCTTATTATACAAAGGAGGAAAATGCAGACGGAACAGGGGGCTGTCTTTATACATTTTATATAGGACAGGACACGGGAGGGAAGATTTACTTTCCTATTGCTCAGGCGCTTGAATATGTTGGTGAGTCTAAAAAAGGCGAAAATGATATTCTTTATTTATATACTCCACAACAGATTAGTATTGATAATGATGGGGCGCTTGAATTAGGCGTATGGAATGAAGAGAATTTCAGTGAACTGTATAAATGTCTTAGTAAACAGACTATGAAGGATTATACGTATGGTTCGGATTATATATCAGGACATGTAGATGTTTCCGGTGAAGGAATTTTATATATGGCAATGCCTAATCTTCCGGGGTTTAAGGCTTATGTAAATGGAAAAGAATATGCTATAGAAAAATACATGGATGGAGTAGGTCTGAGACTTGATAAAGGATCATATGATATAAAGATAAAGTATGTTCCTCAGGGAAAGTATTTAGGAATTATAGTTTCAGTCGTTTTCGCTGTAATATTGTTATTTTATTATATAGTTTTAATAAAAAAAACAAAAAATTCTGGTCATGAAATTAGTGTGGGTTAATCCTAAAATAATATGAGAAGTAATTGTTTTTTTAGTATATAAAGTTGGTTATTGTTTTTTACATATATAAAGGATACAATACTATTTGATAGATAAACAATTATCAGGAATCGATAATATATAATATGGTGGTTAAGTATGAAAAAAAGACTTGCTGATGTGGTAGTGGATACATTAATAAAATTAAATATTAATACATGTTTTTCGGTTGTGGGTGGGGGATCAATGCATTTAAATAATGCGTTTGCTTTGAAAAAAAATCAAATAAATACCATCTATAATCATCATGAGCAAGCTTGTACTATGGCTGCAGAAGGATATGCTAGGTATTCTGGAGGTATAGCGGCAGTTTGTGTGACCAGTGGTCCTGGAGGCACCAATGCAATTAATGGTGTTCAGAGTGCCTGGGTTGATAGTATACCTATGATAGTTTTTTCGGGGCATCCTAGATATGAGACTACTGTAACTGCATCAGGTTTGAACTTACGCGTTAGAGGAGTTCAAGAGAATGATATAATTAGTATGGTAAGTTCTATTACTAAGTATGCAAAAACTGTGCTTGATCCTAAGAGTATTGTATATGAAATAGAAAAAGCTATTAGTATAGCTATGGATGGAAGACGAGGACCTGTTTGGTTAAGTGTTCCGTTGGATATACAAGGAGCGTTAGTTGAGGAAGATGAACTATATGAATATATAGAAAAGGATAATTCTGAATATTATGTTGAACATGTAAAAGACAATTATTTGGATAAACTGCAATATTTTATTAACCAATCTAAACGTCCATGTATACTTACTGGGTCTGGTATAAGAACCGGTGCTGCGGAAAGTTTATTTAGACAGTTTATGTCGGGTATAAATGTTCCTGTTGTGGGAGGTGCACAACAGGCTGATATAAACTATAATGGAGAAAATAACTATTATGGTTTATCCGGTTCGATTGGTCCTAGAACGGGAAATTATATTCTTTACAATGCTGATTTAATAATAGTTTTAGCTAATAGTCTTTCGTTTAATCAGACAGGAAATGCGGTATCGGATTTTGTTCCTAATGCGAAAATAGTTATGATTAACGCTGAGGAAGATGAGGCAAAAAAAGATGGGCTGCACGTTGATTTGAATATTGTTTGTGATATTAAAGAATTTTTTGAAAAAGCTATAGATTATAATCTAACTATCAATGCTTCACAGGAATGGATTAATCAATGTAATAATATTTTCAAGGCAAATATTAAGTATGAAATGTTAGTTCGTCACGGAGAATTAAACGATTCTGAGAGGGTTCCTGCATTGTTATTTTGGAAAGAGTTTATGAAAAAAGTCCAGAAAAATGCAGTTATTAATCTTGGAAACAGCTGCTCAGTTCATGGTATCTTACAAGAGGGGGCTGATTATGCTGATCAAAGAATAATGGTAAATTATAATTGTGGATCTATGGGCGCTGATATACCTAATGCTATAGGTTCTACTGTTACAAGTATTGATTTACCGCATTATTGCGTTACTGGTGAAGGATCCGTAATGATGAATATCCAAGAGTTTCAAACTATTTATCATTACAAGTTGCCTATAAAAACAGTTATTTTTAATAATAATGGATATGGAGCAATTAGGAATACTTGTGAAAGCTTTTTTAATGGCTTCTATAATGGATGTACTCCGGAAAGTGGTATCAGTTTTCCAGATATTAGTGATGTTGCAAAAGCATTTAAGATACCTTATAAGGTTTGCAGAAATGTAGGTGAATTACATGATTCTTTAGATTGGATTGTAAATTATGAGGGATACTGCATTTTGGAAATATATGAGATACTTGATGAAATAAGAGGTCCTAAGCTTGTTTCCAGAATGGATGAAAATGGTGTGTTTTATACTCCGCCAGTTTACGATCTTAGTCCTGTTGTGGATGAAAAAACAATTCGTAATTACATAGATAATCTAGAATAGGTATGAAAATGAAGAAACTAAGTATTGTTATAGCGTGTTTTAATGAAGTGGGAAATGTCGAGGAATTGACAGAAAGAATTCAGAATGTAATGAGTAAAGAAACTGATTATGAGTATGAAATAATCTTTTGTGATAATGACTCTTCAGATGGAACGCAAGATAAATTAAGAAAATTAGCAAAAAGGGATAAAAGAATAAAGGTAATACTAAATAATCGTAATTATGGTCCCATGAGATCTCCAAAGAATGCATTTAGACATATTACTGGAGATGTTGAGCTCTTACTTGCTGCCGATTTACAAGATCCTCCTGAATTAATTCCTGAATTCCTAAGAGCGTGGGAAGAAGGATATAAGTTGGTTTATGGACAAAAGGTCTCTAGTGATGAAGGAGTTATTAAATATGGGTTTAGATCTTTATTCTATAATATTATAAATTCATTTTCAGAAACTCCCCAGTATAAGCATATATCCGGTATATCTTTAAATGACAGAGAAGTGTTAGAGATAATGCTTAATGCAGATGAGGATATGGAGTTTAGATATCTTTTGCCTGAAATGGGGTATCCTGTAAAGCTTATTCAGTATAAACAACAAAAACGTAAAAGTGGTAAATCAAGCTATAATTTAAAAAGGTATTTGAATTTTGCGTTAGATTCTCTTACATCTACATCAACTGTTCCACTTCGAGTAGCTACTATTCTTGGATTAATTATGGCTTTTATTTTCTTTTTAATAGGTGTTGGTTATTTGATATATAAGCTTATTTATTGGGATGAGTTTTCAGTTGGAACAGCTCCTTTAGTTATTGGAATGTTTTTTTGGAGTTCAATTCAGTTAGTTTTTGTGGGGCTTTTAGGTGAATATGTAGGAGCTATTCTTAGGAAAGTAACTAAAACAATTCCTGTTATTGAGAAGGAATTAATTAATTTTGATGAGGATTAGTAAATTATGGGTGTAACTGCTATTATCCCCGCGAGAGCGGCTTCCAAAAGTATACCAAATCAGAATGTTAGAATTGTTGCAGGACATCCATTGGTTTATTATTCTATTATGAAGGCAAAAAAATCAAGATATATTGATAGAGTTATTGTAACAACAGATTCAGAGGATATTGGTATAATAGCAAATCAATTGGGGGTTGAATTATGGAAAAGGAGTGATGCTCTAAGTCGTGACGATGTTACTATTGATGCAGTTGTATATGATGTTGTGAAGAATTGTGTTGATAGCGAATATATTGTTACGTTACAACCTACGTCCCCTTTATTAAGTGTAGATACTTTAGATAATGCTTTTGAGTATTGTTTTGAAAAAAAACTTGATTCACTGGTTGCTGTAATTAATGATCAAAGATATTCATGGGTTATAGATGATAATAAAAGAATTCCAAATTATACAAGACGTGTTAATAGAGAGGAATTACCTAAGAATTATTTGGAATCGGGTGCATTTCTTATATCTAAAACTTGTATAGTATCACAAGAATCAAGAATTGGAGATAATACAGATATATATGAGATTCCTAGGATTGAGTCATATGGTATAGATTCGTTTGAAAATTTACAGATAGTTAAGTATATTTTACAAAGTAAAAAAACGGCAATTTATGTGAATGGAAATAATATGATGGGTATGGGACATATCTACAGATCGCTTGAAATTGCGGATGAATTGTACTCAAAGCCGGATATTATTTATAATTCGAGTATTACGGATGTTTCAGTTTTTGGTAGTACTACGCATACTTTAATAAAGGTAGATGATGAAGAGGAATTAATCAATAAGTGCAAAAGTGAACAGTATGAACTATTTATTAACGATGTTTTAGATACTTCTATTGATTATATGAATAGACTTAGGGATGTCTTGCCACATACTAAAATTGTTAATTTTGAAGATGCTGGGGATGGGATTCTGAAAGCAGATGTTGTATTTAATGCGTTATATAATGAAAGAGTACTACCTTATGTATATTCTGGAGAAAAATACTTTATAATTGGGCGCAGATTTCTATACTATGAGCCAATAAAAATAAAGGATAAGGTAAAAAATGTTTTTATTTCTTTTGGTGGTGCAGATCCAAGCAATTACACTGAAAGATTATTAAAAATAGTAAGTAAAGAAAATTATAGCAATGTGAATTTTATTGTTGTTGTTGGAAGAGCCAATAAGAATTATAAAAAGCTTTTGCGATACTCCAATAAAAATATAAAGATAGAGTATGATGTAACTAATATGCCAGAGTTAATGTCTAAATGTGATTTTGCTATCACTTCAAGAGGACGTACAGGATTTGAGTTAGCTTATTTAGGCATACCAACAATCGCAATAGCTCAGAATCATAGAGAAGAAATGCATAGTTTTGTTTCTAATGAGAATGGGTTTTCGTATATTGGTCTTAATCCATCAGATAGTATAATAGAGAGCAATCTTCAGGTTTATATAAATATGTCTATGGAAGTAAGGCTGGAGTATCAAAAAAAATTATTATCACATGATTTAAGAAGTGGCAGAACTCGAGTGATGGGATTAATTAACTATATATAAGAGGGTATATATTATGAATAAACCATATATTATTGCCGAAATAGGAGTAAATTATTACGATACAGCTAAGGCCATGGGGATTACGCCTTTAGAAGCAGCAAAGCTATACATTGATGAAGCTTTTTCTGCAGGGATTGATTGTGCCAAATTTCAATCATATAAAGCTAATACAATTGTATCAAAGAATTCTCCAGCATATTGGGATACAAGTAAGGAACCTACTAAAACTCAATATGAACTTTTTCAAAAATTTGATAGTTTTGGCGAGAAAGAATACAGTGAATTAAGTGATTATTGCCATAGTAAAGGAATGGATTTTACATCTACACCTTTTGATTATGCTTCTGCAGATTATTTGTATGAATTAGTGGATTTTTATAAGATTTCGTCTTCTGATCTTAGTAATATTCCATTTATTAAATATATAGGAGAAAAGGGGAAGAAGGTAATAATATCAGTTGGTGCATCATATTTATATGAAGTTGATGAGGCTGTAAGAGCTCTAAACGATGTTGGTTGTTTTGATATAGGATTACTTCACTGTGTATTATCGTATCCCACAGTACCCGAAAATGCTAATCTTAGAGTGATTAAGACATTAAAGTCAATATATCCGGAATATAAAATAGGGTTTAGTGATCATGTTGCTCCGGACGATTGTATGACAACATTAACTACTGCATTTATTATGGGGGCTGAAATAATTGAAAAGCATTTTACATTAGATAAGTCTTTGAAAGGAAATGATCATTATCATTCGGGTGATCCAGAGGATTTTAAAAAAGCTATAAAGAATTTTATATTAATAGATAAATTGATGGGAGATCCACAAAAGACTGTTTTACCGTGTGAAGAAATTCCTAGGCGTGAAGCACGACGATCTTTGGTTGTGTTGAAGGATATGAAA
Organism: Lachnospiraceae bacterium; assembly: GCA_900199595.1. Taxonomy (GTDB): domain Bacteria; phylum Bacillota; class Clostridia; order Lachnospirales; family Lachnospiraceae; genus Eubacterium_Q. The sequence goes on from FZRB01000011.1 coordinate 89,200, forward strand.
GCAGGAGATATTATAACAGATAGTGATGTCATGGCAAAACGTCCGGGAACAGGAATATCTCCCAAATATACAGATATTGTTATTGGTAGAATCTTAAAGAATGATATTAAAGAGGATACAATTCTTAATTGGGATATGCTGCTATAGTTATAACTATGGTGTTATGGTGAAAAGATGGAAAAAGTAGTTATTACAGGGGCAAATGGATTTTTGGGAAGTAATCTCGTAAAGTCTATGCTTGATGATGGATATTTTGTTTATGCGGTTATAAATTCTAATAATGATAATCTAGTAGATATAAAGTCAGAGAATCTAATTATTACTGATGATATAGATAGCGTGAAAGGTGCTGTTGATATTTTTTTTCATTTCGCGTGGGTAGGTAATTCCGGCTTGGCTAGGGCAGACGTTTCATTACAGCAAAAGAATATTATATATTCATGCAATATGTTAAATGTGGCAAATAAATTAAAGTGTAAAAAGTTCTTTTTTGCCGGAAGTGTGATGGAGTACGAGGCTTTTACTTCAATATCTATTGATTCATTAAAACCGGGATTGGGTAATATATACAGTGCTTCTAAATTAACTGCTGATATATATTTAAAAACATTATCTACTCAATTGGGTATTAATTATATTAGTTTTCTTATTTCTAATATTTATGGTCCGGGAGAAAAAAATCAGCGGTTGATTTATTCATCAATTAATAAAATAATTAAAGGTGAAAAAACTGCTTTTACAGATGGAAAACAAAAATATGATTTTATTTATATAAAGGACGCTATAAATAAGTTTGTAATTATTGCAAAGTATGGTACGGAAGGTTCGTATTACATCGGTAATCCTACACAAAAACAATTGAGAGATTATATAGTTGAGATGGGAAGTGTTCTAGGAATTGACGAAAATAATATGGGAATAGGTGATTTAGGTGAATCAACACAGATTATCGATTATGATATGATTGATACGGATCGGTTTGAACGAGAATTTGAATATAGAAATACGGTTGGTTTTAAAGATGGTATAAGAAATACAGTTAATTATATAAAGGGTTGTTAGGTATGAATAGTTTTAGATTTGAAAAACTTGATATTGATGGTGTTTGGTTGATTCATCCTTTTCAATATGAAGATGATAGAGGTGTATTTATAAAGGATTTTGATTCGCGAGTTTTTATTGATAATGGGCTTGGTAATATAACTTTTAAAGAAGAGTTTTATAGTTTGTCCCATAAAAATGTGATCCGTGGTCTTCATTTTCAAACACTAAGACCACAATCAAAGATTGTATCTTGCATTTCTGGGTGTATATTTGATGTAATCGTTGACTTAAGAAGGGATTCGAGTACATTTGGTCAATATATTCATGTTGAATTGTCTGACAAGAATCATGATAGTGTTTTTATTCCCAAAGGATGTGCACATGGTTTTTTATCATTAAATGATAATACAGTGACCTACTATAAATGCGATGATGATTATTTGCAGAATAATGACTCTACAATCAAATGGAATGATCCGGATATAGGTATACTATGGCCACTGGATGATGTTGATAAAGTTATAATGAGTGATAGAGATATAAATGCGATGTCTTTTAAGAATTTTATTGATAGTTATGGAGGCTTATAGTATGGATATTGTTAGAGAGTATAAACCTTTATTGTATGGAGATGAGACTCCTTTTTTTTCTATTATTATTGTTTCCTACAATTATGAAAAAACTATTCTGAGAGCTTTAGAAGCTATTAAGAATCAGACGTATGATAAATATCAAATAGTTTTAGTTGATAATGGATCTACTGATAATACTAATGAAATAATTCAAAAGTTTATACAAAATAATAAAGATTTATATATTACCCATATTATAATTGAAAAAAATGAAGGTTTACCAAAGGGAAGAAATCTTGGAATTAAAAATGCATGTGGTAAATATTTAATTTTTAACGATGCTGATGATTGGATGGATAGAAGATTTCTTGAAATAATATATAAAGCATCACGAAATGGGTGTGCAGATAGGATTAGTGTTCAGTTTAGAGATGTTTCACCCGAAGGAAAGGTTCTTCAGGTTAGAAATTATGTAAAAGGAATGTCGCCATGGTATATTACCTTATTACAAGGTAATGCGTTTAGACGTGATATATTTGTTAAAAATAATATATTGGTTCCTGATACATTTGAGGATGATTTATATATATCATTACAGGTTTTAGGTCATGCAAAGAGGTGCGTGATAGTACGTAAAACGCTATATAATTATTATGTAAATAATAATTCTACGTCCGGAATTAATTCTATAACAGAAAAAGAGAGAATAGGTGCTATTTTAGATGATGTGATAAATTGTGTGGATCCTGTTCGAAGGATAGTATCACACAATAATTGGGAATATTTGGAATATCAAATGATAAAGTGTTATTATAACCTGATTTTTAACTACAATCGGAATAGATCTTATAAGGATATTTCGGATGTATATCATTATTTAAATAATAAAATAAAAAAATATGATGCTAATTATTTAAATAATAAAAAAATTAAGTTATCTTTTAATGGAGACAGGATTTATGGTCGGTTGTTAACATATTTTTTTGTGTTATCAGAAAGACTTCATGTTATGGTTCCCATTTTATGGATGTATATATTTTTATCTAAAATATTATATTTCAATGTTTGATTATATCTAAGCTTATTATGTTTAGCCAGTATTTATGAGGATATAAAATGAAAAAGCTTATAATTGGTCGTAATGGATTTGTTGGGAAGAATCTAGGTGAGTTTTTTAATGATGCTCATATAATAGGTAGTTCTGAATTAAATCTTCTTTCAGAAACAGCTGTTATGGACTTTTTTAAAAATGAGTATTTTGATATTGTTATCAATACCGCCGTTTATAATCCGAGAAATGAAAAGAATAAAGAAGGATCTTCGACTGAAATAGAATTAGAAAATGATCTTCGTATGTTTCATAATATTGCGAGATGTCATGATTTATATGGTAAGATGATTTACTTTGGATCCGGTGCAGAATATGATAAAAGATATCCTATATGTTCTGTTACTGAAGAGGATTTGATTGATAGTAAAAGTGGCAGCTGTAGTAATTTATTACCGGAAAGTCAGTACGGGCTGGCAAAGTATATTATTGGTCGTGAAATAGAGTCAGGAATATATGGGGCAGATAACATATATAATCTGAGGATATTTGGGTTGTTTGGCAAATATGAAAACTGGAAATCTACATTTATTTCCGGAGCTTGTTGCAAGGCTATGAAGGGAATTCCTATTACTATCCGCCAAAACGTCTTTTTTGATTATCTTTATATAAATGACTTTTGTGAGATGATACATAGGTTTATACAAATAGAAAAACCAAAGTACCATACTTATAATATTACCTCGGGAAGAAGAGTTTCTCTTACTGAATTAGCAGAAATAGTTAATAGAGTTAGTGGGAAAGATGTACCGGTCATTATTTGCAAGGATGGACTGGCAAATGAATATACTTCTTCTAATCAGAGATTACTATCTGAAATCGGTGATGTTGACTTTACATCATTTGAGGATGCTATAGCTGACTTATATGGTTATTATAAGTCGATAGAAGAGGATATAGACTTATATTCATTATTATATCAGGCTTAGTTTTGTTTTATTAGAAATAGAGCGAGTCAAGAACTAATAGGTGTCAAAAGGTACTTTTGACACCTTAACAAATTTTTATATATAAAGGATTATTTATCACATGAAAACAAATGGATTAAAGAGTTTATTATTATTACTGATTATATGCGTTACTTTTTTTTCAAATAATAACGTAGTAGAAACACATGCAGAATCCCAAGGGGGTTCTGTTATTATTTATAACTATCTTACCTGCAGAAACAGATCGGATACGGTTAAGCATATGATCAGAGAGATTGATGATCAGGACAAGGGAATTATTTTTACAATAACAGTAAGTGTAAAGCTTCCGTCAGGAACATGGAATCAGGACCCGATAACTACTATATCAAAGACTGATGGGATTGCTGATATAAATAACGGTAAGGTTAATGCCTCTTATTCAGGTGGTAAGTATAAATACTATGTTAAGGCATATGCAAATCAGGCTTTAGAATTATCGGGTATCCCAGAAGGGAGTAAGGTAACATGCAATGCTCCTCAGAATATTTATAAGGATGCCTCTCAGACAGTAACCTCATCTGTAATAGCTCTATCTGCATTTAATAATGCTAACACTAATTATAAAGATATTAGCGTATCTGCTACAAAACCAAGTGAGTGTTATCTATATTATGATTATAAAGCTGGATCTATTGAGATAGAACAGCAAAAAGATGCTGAGGGAAAGGATCTTCCTGATAATTTAGCGGTGAATTATGTTGTTACATTTACAGGCAGCGGAAGTATAAAAGACTATAAGGACAGACAGATTTCAACAGCTGATAAAAAGTATTCGGCAGTATTTGCATATGATAGTAGTGCCGGTAAATATGTAGCACAGCTTCATATGTCAATAACGGGAAAAGAAAGCGCTAAGATCGACTTTATTCCTGCTGATACTGAATATACTATAGAGGTTGAAGACAATGAGTATTATTTACTGACGGGAATAGAAGGGCAAAATGGCAAAATAGAAAAAGAAAAAGATGTAAATCATCTTTCAATCTATTCATATCATGGTTCTGAGGAAAATGCTGTTGCGACAATCAGATATGATGGTAAGAAAATAGTTACTACACCGACACCTACGGCAACAATGCAGCCTACAGCGACAGCTACCCCTACGATTACTTTGGCTCCTACCGCGACAAAAACTCCAGCAGTGAATCCAACGGCGACAAATGCACCGTCATCAATTGCTACACCAACGAAAGTACCAGCTGTGAACCCAACGGCGACAAATGCACCGTCATCAACTGCTACACCAACGAAAGTACCGGCAGTGAACCCAACGGCAACAAATGCACCGTCATCAACTGCTACACCAACGAAAGTACCGGCAGTGAACCCTACAGCAACAAACGCTCCTGTAGCAACAAATACTCCGGCAGTGAATCCAACAGCTACTAACGTGCCAGAAGCAACTCCTACAGCGACAAATGTGTCAACAGCCACTCCGGAAGGGATAGAGACTCCATATGTAAAGCCTACGGCTACAAAGACTCCGGATGTTATACCAGTTGATCCTATTGTGACGAAAGAACCATCTGCGACACCTTATGTTACGGAAAACCCAAGTGTTACTCCTAACCCAACTTCAGATGTATCTGAACAATCATCCGGATATTTGAAGAAGAATACAGTCATCAAATCAAAGAAGGGTATATTTGTTGTAATTGGAAAAGGTAAGGTGGCATTTAATAAACCGGTTAACAAAAAGGTGAAGTCTGTATCAATTCCTAAATCAATTAAATGCAAGGGAAAAGAATACATAGTTACAGAAATCAGTGCCAATGCATTTAAGGGATGTAAGAAGCTGAAAACAGTCACCATTTCAAAAAACATAAATAAGATTGGTAAAAAGGCATTCTACGGTTGTAAGAAACTAAAAACTGTAAAGATAAAAACAACCAAGCTCAAAAAGGGTAGTATTGGTAAGAAGGCTTTCTCAAATATATATAAAAAGCCTGTGTTTAAGTGCCCTAAGAAGAAACTGAAGGTTTATAAAAAGTTAATCAAGAAATCCGGGGCAGCTAAATCAAGTAAGTATAAGTAATACTCAACCAGAAGAATTGTCTTAATCAATTATTAGAATCGAGGTATATATCATGTTAGAAGTAGGAACTAAGGCTCCGGATTTTAATCTTCCGGATCAGAATGGGGATTTTCACAAGCTTTCTGATTATCTGGGTCAGAAGGTAATATTGTATTTTTATCCGAAGGATAGTACTCCGGGCTGTACGAAGCAGGCCTGCAGTTTTGGTGAGCTGATGCCGCAGTTTAAGGAAAAGGGTGCAGTGATTCTCGGTGTCAGTAAGGATTCTGTTGCATCTCATAAGAGGTTTGAAGAGAAGTACGGGCTTCCTTTCACACTTCTTTCTGATACTGAGAGGGTTGTGATAGAGGCTTATGATGTGTGGAAGGAAAAGAAGAATTACGGAAAGGTCTCTATGGGAGTAGTCAGGTCCACTTATCTGATTGATGAGACCGGTGTCATTGTAAAGGCCTTTGGAAATGTGAAGGCAGCGGAAAATCCTTCTCAGATGCTGGAAGAGTTAGATCAATGAATGATTATTATACAAACAATGACGTGAATGATAGCTATAATAATAGCTATTATGAAAATAAGGAACAGCCTCATGAATATTACTCCAATCAGGATGGGATATCTGAGGCGGACCTTGTAAATAAGAATATAGTATCGAGGATTAATAAGCCTCGGCTGATCGTTCATATATTCGGGCTTCTGATTCCTTTGTTCTTTTATTTGATGTTCTACAGGTTTATTCAGGCCTTTAAGGAAGAGGGACGTATCATTGTCTGGTTTCTGGTTGGCATATTTCTGTTCTTTCTGTTTTTCTTCATAGTAAATGTGGGCAAGAAGATTGAAGTGTTAGACAGGAGCATCATAATTACTAAATGTTTTGTTTCGAGTACTGTAATAAGCATTAATAATATAACTAAATGCGAAGTAATTACCGGACTCACTTCCCACGGACGATATTATACTGAACACTATAATAAGATCGTGCTGCATTATACTTATGAGGGGGCAAAAAAGAAGGTTGATATAACTGATAATCTGTACACCGGATGGAATGAAATTGTCAGGTATATGGATTATTATGGGAAATGTGAATTCAGGGATGGACGGAACTGGTTATCACGGTTATTTGATAACTAGCCGCTTAATAGAAGAAAATATAATTTTGGAGGACGTAATATGCAGGCAATTATTCTTGCAGCCGGAATGGGAAAGCGTCTCAAGGAGCTGACACGAAATAATACCAAATGTATGGTAAAGGTAAATGGTGTCACTCTGATAGACAGGATGCTGCATCAGATAGATAAGCATTCCTTATCCAGAATAGTTATTGTTGTTGGATATGAAGGGCAGAAGCTTATCGATTATATAGGAACGCTGGATATAAAAACTCCTATAGTTTATGTGGAAAACAGTATATATGACAAGACTAATAACATATATTCACTTGCGCTGGCAAAGGATTATCTGACAAAGGAGGATACGCTTCTTTTTGAGTCAGATATTATTTTTGAGGATTCTGTTCTGGAGGAGCTTTTATCAGATCCAAGGGATACCCTTGCTCTGGTAGACAAATACGAACCATGGATGGACGGAACCTGCGTAAAGCTTGCACAGGATGACAGCATAGCACAGTTTGTTCCGGGAAAACAGTTCGACTACAGTGAAACAGATGAATATTATAAAACAGTAAATATATATAAGTTCAGCAGGGAATTTTCCCAGTCACATTATGTGCCGTTTCTTGATGCTTATCAGAAGGCACTGGGCGAAAATGAATACTATGAGCAGGTGCTTCGAGTAATCACTATGCTTGATGCTCCTGCTATAAGAGGAAAAAGATTAACCGGGCAGAGGTGGTATGAGATCGATGACATCCAGGATCTGGATATAGCTGAGTCACTTTTTGCTGAGGATGATGAGAGAATCAATCTTATACACAGCAGATATGGAGGTTTCTGGCGCTATCCAAAGCTTCTGGACTTCTGTTATCTGGTTAATCCCTATTATCCACCAAAGAAGCTTAAGGATGAACTTAAGGCAAGCTTTGATGTTCTGCTTACTGAGTACCCCAGCGGCATGAAGGTTAACAGCCTTCTGGCTGCAAAGAACTTCGGTGTTCATCAGGAAAATATCCTGGTGGGAAATGGAGCGGCCGAGCTTATCAAATCCCTTATGAATCATTTGTCCGGAGTAACGGGATTCATAAGGCCTACATTTGAGGAGTACCCTAACAGATATGCTGTAGATAGTTCTGTTTATTTTGTTCCAGATAACAAAGATTATTCATATACTGCAGATGATCTGATAGATTTCTTTGATGATAAATCTATCGATAATCTGGTTGTGGTTAATCCTGATAATCCTTCAGGAAACTATATAACAAAGAAGGGTATTTTGAGGCTGGTTGAATGGGCTGCGGCTAAAGGAATCAAGCTTCTGATAGATGAATCATTTGTAGATTTTGCGGATGAAGAGGATAATTCGCTTATTGATCAGAAGATTCTTGATGCTAATTCACACCTTTTTGTAATGAAAAGCATATCCAAGTCTTATGGAGTTCCGGGACTCCGTCTGGGCGTCCTTGCGTCAGGTGATACCGAAACTGTGGCGTTAATGAAGAAGGATGTGGCTATATGGAATATTAATTCCTTCGCTGAGTATTATATGCAGATTGAAGAAAAGTATAAAAAAGATTACGCCGCAGGTCTTGTCAGATACAGGCAGGAGAGGAAGAGATTTGTTGACAGGCTTTCCACTGTAAAGGGTCTCAGGGTGATTCCTTCCCAGGCTAATTTTGTAATGGTAGAGCTTGATTCGAAAATGTCACCAAGAGAGCTTCTGAAAGTAATGCTCGTGAAGCATAACATACTTATAAAAGAACTGACGGGTAAAACAAATGGAGGAAATTATCTGAGATTTGCCATCAGGGATGAAAAGGATAATGACAAGCTGGTTGATGCACTGATTGAAGAATTATCATAGAGGATAGGTAAATATAAATGTTTCTATACATAGACCCCGGTACCGGGAGCATGCTTTTTACAATATTAATAGGTCTTTTTGGAACTGCTACTTATTTCTTCAGGAATCTGATCATGAAGCTTAAATTCTCTTCACATGGAAAGGTTGAAGTGGAGGATAAGCTTCCGCTGGTTATTTTTTCTGATCATAAGAGATATTGGAATGTATTTGAGCCGATATGTAATGAACTGGAAAAGCGTAAGATTAAGTGCGTATACATGACTGAATCTGAGGATGATCCTGTTCTAAGTAAGGACTATGAATATATAGAAGGAAGATTTATCGGATCCGGTAATAAGGCGTACGCAAAGTTAAATGTACTGCGTGCGAAGATACTGCTTTCTACAACTCCGAGTCTGGACGTATTTCAATGGAAACGGTCGAAGGATGTGGAGTACTATGTTCACATACCTCATGCATCAAGTGACATTTCCATCTATAAAATGTTTGGTATTGATTATTATGATTCAATCCTGCTTTCCGGCGAATATCAGGGAGACCAGATAAGGCAGCTTGAGGAGAAGAGACGCCTCCCGGCTAAAGAGATAGAATATGTCGGTATTCCATATTTTGATGAGATGAAGAAGAGACTGGATGAGGAAAAGAAGACTGATAAAGAACTATCTACAAGAACTGTTCTTCTTGCTCCATCCTGGGGACCTAACAGTATTCTGAATCGGTTTGGTGCGGATTTTATCAAACGTCTGATTGATACGGGCTATAAGGTAATCGTCAGACCACATCCTCAGAGCTACACTTCCGAAAAGGAAATGATCGATAAATTGAAATCAGAGTTTTCTGAAAGTGATATGTTCAAATGGAACAGTGACAATGATAATTTCAATGTACTTAATGAATCGGATATACTTATCTCTGATTTTTCAGGTGTAATATTTGACTATGCGCTTGTGTATGATAAGCCGGTTATATATGCACAGGCAGAGTTTGATTCTTCGACCTATGATGCAGCGTGGATAGATGACGAGCTGTGGACATTTAAGGTGCTGCCGACTATAGGAAGGGAGCTTTCTGAGGAAGATTTCTCTGATATGAAGAAGATAATAGATGAATGTATAGCCAGTGAAGAGTATCAGGCCGGCCGAGACAAGGCGAGAGAAGAGACCTGGATGTATCCGGGCGAAGGCGCAGTCCGGGTAGTAGATTATCTGGAAAAAAAGCTGAGTGCTGAATAGTTGATAATTCAGTTTGATATATGAAGTATTAGAAAAGAAGTGATATTTATAAAGTAAGAGGGAAGTAAAATGCAATTAAAAAAGGTTGAACCTGCAGAGGAACAAAAGAGTAACAGTGAGGGAATGCCAGGATCGGGGATTGTTGATAGCGCGGTTCAGGAAAGCGGCGCACCAAGCAATAATGAGTTCTTCAATCCGGAGCTGGAGTTTGATCCGATAGGAGACGGGATATTCGATACACCGAAGGTGACTACTACACCAAACGATCCATATAATACCGTGGTGAATGATCCATATAATACCGGTGCAAACAATACATACAATACCGGTGCAAACAATGCATACAATACCGGAATAAACAATACATACAATACCGGTATGAATAATACATACAACACAGGTATGAATAGTACATATTCAGGAGGTACAAACTCTCCATATAGCAGCTCAAATACCAATAACTATTATACTAATACCAATACAAATGGATCATATGGAAATGGTACAAATAATAATGCAGGTGCGCCTTATAATTCAAATGAAAATGATAAATATGATCCATCCACCCATCCACGTAAGCTGACTAAGAAGGAATTCTTTGACAGTCCTAGAAACCGTAAGGACAGGGACAGAATAATCATCAGTGCCATAGTCGTTATCGCTACGGCTATTTTTGACGTTATAAGAACAGATTTCTGGCTGTCAGCCTTAAAGAAGCAGATAGACTTTGTTAATGATATGTCAGAACAGCTCGGCATGTCAGAATATGTGATAGACACCCAGAAGATAATGACCACACAGATTATAGTTTCTGTAATCCTGGTTGCATTGGGACTGGGTATACTTATACTTAAGAGCAGAGCCTGTGCTGTTGCGGGATTTGTACTTACAGTAATTAATTTTGTGTCAACATTAAGGTCAGTTCACCAGTTCAAATGGTACTGGGCCATGATCGCATTTGTCTATGCCATCGCAGCTACTTTCAGCTTCGCAAGCAACTGGAAGGATTACGAAGAAAATGGTGACTGGAAACGGGAATGGTAACGAAACATTGTTTGCTTTTTATATGCATACAAGGTATAATTGACTATGTATGTGAAATTCACTTGGAATCATAACAGGGAGGATTTATACCCATGGCTGATAATAATAAAGAAAACAAATACGTTCTTGATAATGGCAGTAACGAAGGCATCATTCAGATAGCTGATGATGTGGTTTCCAGCATAGTCGGACTGGCGGTTACCGAGGTTGACGGTGTGTCCAAGCTTACCGGTGATATAACCAGAGAAATCATTTCAAAGCTTGGAAAGAATAACCTGTCAAAGGGCATTAAAGTTACCTATGAAGAGGATTCTGTCAGTGTGGATGTATCTGTCTGCGTTAAGTTCGGATATAACATAGTTGAAGTTTCAAAGGCAGTCCAGGATAAGGTTAAGCAGTCACTGCTTACTATGACCGGCCTTAAGTGCTCTGTGGTCAATGTAAGAGTATCAAATATCGATTTCACTGAATAATAAAATCATATACTAATGAGGTGATTAATAAATGACCAGACACGAACTGAGAGAAGCAATCTTCAAAACTATTTTTCAGATGCCGTTTTTTGATGAAGGCATTCCTGAGCTGAATGGTGATGAGGGCTTTATATCAGAATTCATAGAAGAGTACAATCCTTCTGATAAGGATAAGGTTTACATAATATTAAAGATCAGGGGCATTTCTGATAATCTGTCTTCCATAGATGATAAAATCGAGAAAAACAGCAATGGCTGGAAGTTGTCAAGAATCGGAAAGACTGAGCTTGCAATTTTAAGAGTTGCAGTTTATGAGATCCTGTATGACAGCGACATACCTGATAAGGTTGCTATCAATGAAGCAGTGGAGCTGTCGAAGGAATATGCTGATGAAAAATCATCTGCATTTGTAAATGGAGTTCTGTCGGGACTTGTTCTATGAAATATTACACTGTCGGACAAATTAATACATATATCAAAAATATAATTGAAAGTGATTATCTCTTAAAAAACCTGATAATAAAGGGCGAGGTATCCAATTGTAAATATCATAGCATGGGGCATATTTATTTTTCCTTAAAGGATGAGAATGGCTCCATGCCTTCAGTTATGTTTAAGGGAAATGTACCCTCAGGCCTTAAGTTTCGTCTGGAGGATGGCCAGAGTGTTTTTGTTCAGGGCTCGATCAGTGTTTATGAGAGAGATGGACGTTATCAGCTCTACGCCAGAAAGATCGTTCAGGATGAAGATACAAAAGGAAAGCTTTTTGCTGAATATGAAAAGCTGAAACAGAGGCTGTATGAAGAGGGGCTTTTTGATTTTGAAGTAAAGAAAAAGATTCCTGAATTTCCACGTAAGGTCGGAATAGTAACGGCTCAGACAGGAGCGGCTATTCAGGATATCATGAATATAGCTAAGAGACGTAATCCATACGTACAGCTGATTCTTTATCCTGCCAAGGTTCAGGGAGAGGGGGCAGCTGAGACAATAGCCCGGGGTATCAGAAAGCTTGATACAATGGGGCTGGATACGATCATAGTCGGAAGGGGCGGCGGCTCCATAGAAGACCTGTGGGCATTCAATGAGGAAATAGTGGCACGGACCATATACGAAGCAAAAACGCCGATCATTTCCGGAACAGGTCATGAGGTGGATAATACCATAGCGGACTATGTGGCAGACCTGAGAGCTCCCACACCGTCAGCAGCGGCGGAGCTTGCCATACCAGATGTTATGTCAACCATACGGAATGTCAGTTCACTCAGACTTCAGCTGGACAGAAGCATAAACAATAAAGTTCAGGAGCATAAATCAAAACTCCAGAATCTGAGACTTCGTCTGGATGCTAAGAGTCCTGAGAAAATGCTTCGGGACAGACAGCAGTATCTGGTAAGTCTGACGGATGGTTTACATAATTCTATGATGAATAAATTCAATTCATATCAGAGACGCTTTGAAGTATCAGTGGCAAGACTGGATGGTCTTTCTCCTACAGCCAAGCTTAAGGGAGGCTTCGGATATGTTGAGGCAGGAGATAAACCACTTACATCAGTGAAGCAGGTGAAGAGTGGAGATATAGTTAACATAACTATTAGTGATGGAAGTCTTAAAACAATTGTACAGTGATGATAAATCACATAAAGAGGATAATATAATGCCTAGCAAAACAAAGAAAGAATCGGAAGAAAAGGAATTTGATATAGAGAAAGCTCTGGCGCGTCTCGAGGAGATAAATCAGGAGCTTGCCAAGTCCGGCACTACTTTAAAGGACTCCATGGCTCTTTATAAAGAAGGAGTTGAGCTTGCCGAGAAGTGCAAGGTGAGTCTTGAGGGTGTGGAGAAAGAAATACAGATACTGTCGGCAGATGAATGATTTATGTCATAGGGTGTCAAAAGGTACTTTTGACACCCACATCATGTTATTACATAATAGACATTACAAGACATTAAAATACTTTACAATACATGAAAATATATTACATGAATATAGTTTAAATGATATTACGGGGATTTGATATGCAGCTTGCGGATATAAATAAATACATAGAAGATGTCATCAGAGAGTCACTTCCTGATGCCAGTGCTTATCCCTCACATATAGTTGAGGCTATGAATTATGCGATGACGGCCGGTGGGAAGAGGATACGTCCCACACTTATGTATCTTACATATATGGCTTTTGCTGAGTCGTCAATTAAGGATGTAAGAAACAATAATTATAATGCATTAAATAGTTTAGAAGATTTAGATATAGTAGTAAGACCTTTTCTGGCTGCTATAGAAATGATTCATACACATTCTCTGATTCATGATGATCTTCCGGCACTTGATAACGATTCTCTCAGACGTGGACGACCTACGGTTCATGTTCAGTTTGATGAATCAACTGCCATACTTGCAGGAGATGCGCTTCTTAATAATGCATATGAAGTGATTTCGGAAGGACTTGTTTCCATTCAAAAGGAATTTAAAGATTCATATTTCAACGCATTTAACATACTAAGCAGAAAAACCGGTAAAAATGGTATGCTTGGCGGTCAGGGACTGGATGTAGAGTTATCCGGTTCGAAGATAACTAATGAACAGAGAGACTATATATACGAGAAGAAAACCTCTGCGCTTATTGAAGCTCCGCTTATGATCGGTGCTGTTCTTGCAGGGGCAGATAATGAAAAGGTTCAGAAGCTGGAAGAAGCCGGACGTTCCATAGGCTTTGCTTTCCAGGTTCAGGATGATATCCTTGATGCAGTAGGTGATGCTGAGAAGCTCGGTAAGGAAGTGCATCAGGATGAAAGAAATGAAAAGAATACTTTTGTTTCAGAGTATGGAATAGATGCTTCGAGGAAATTTGTGAAAAATGAATCCGAGAAGGCAGTCGGGATTATCAGTGAGGTTGTTCCTGAAAACGAATATAGAGGGCTGCTGACAGATCTGATCGAGAGTATGATTATGAGAGAAAAATAACTAATTTTCTCGATGAAAAAGCAAGGTTGAAAGAAGGACATAAGTTGGATATCCTTGATAGAATAAATAAAGAAAATGATATAAAGCAGATAGACGCTGCGGATCTGCCGGAGCTTGCAACGGAGATAAGAGCATTTATTATCGACAGTGTAAGCAGGACGGGAGGACATCTCGCTTCCAATCTGGGTGCTGTGGAGCTTACTATGGCTCTTCACAGATGCATGAATCTTCCTGAGGATAAGATTATCTTTGACGTGGGGCACCAGGCCTACACACATAAGATCCTTACCGGTCGAAAGAATGAATTCTACAAGCTTAGGCAGTTCGGTGGAATCAGCGGTTTCCCAAAGGCATCGGAGTCTGATTGTGACGCATTTAACACAGGTCACAGTTCGACTTCTATTTCTGCTGCTCTGGGAATGGCAAAGGCGAGAGAACTTAAGGGTACAAATGAACGTATAGCGGTTGTGATCGGAGATGGCTCCATGACCGGTGGTATGGTATTTGAGGCTCTGGATCAGCTGTCACTTCTCAAGTCAGGCTGTCTTATCGTTCTCAATGATAATGAGATGTCTATTTCCGAAAATGTAGGCGGGCTTTCAAGCAGTCTCAGCCGTTTTCGTGTCGGAAAGTCATATAATGAATTGAAGTCAAATGTAGAGAATGCTCTCCTGGATATTCCGAGTGTTGGTAAGAAAATGGCCAAGGGAATCAAGCGTTCCAAGGACTCCATCAAGAATCTCCTTGTACCCGGAACCATATTCGGAGATATGGGACTTACCTATGTAGGACCTATAGACGGTCATGATACAGAAGCAATGACCGAAATCTTCGAGGACGCATTTGAACTGAACAGGCCGGTTATTGTTCATGTGAAAACTGTGAAGGGTAAGGGCTATAAGATAGCTGAAAGGTATCCTGAGCATTTTCATGGAGTTGGACCTTTTGATGTAAATAACGGTCATGCTTTGAATAAGAAAAAAGGACCGAGCTATACAGATATTTTTTCAAAGAAGCTTGTGGAAATGGGAACTAAGAATAAAGATATAGTTGCTATTACCGCAGCTATGGCAGGCGGAACAGGCGTGAGGGCTTTTCAGAAGCAATTCCCGGACAGGACTTTTGATGTGGGAATAGCAGAACAGCATGCGCTGACATTTGCGGCCGGGCTGGCAAAGGGCGGACTCATTCCCTTTGTTGCGATATACAGCTCATTTCTTCAGAGAGGCTACGATCAGCTGCTCCACGATGTATGTCTTCAGAAGCTTCATGTTGTTGTTATGATAGACAGATCCGGAATCGTAGGCGAGGACGGGGAGACCCACAGCGGTATCTATGATACTGCCTACCTGAGAAGTATTCCGAATCTCACAGTGATAGCTCCAAAGGGAGCGAAGGAGCTTGAAGAGGCTATGGACTATGCACTGGGATTTGATGGACCTATAGCTATCAAATACCCTAAAGGGCTGGCCTATACCGGGCTCGATGACAGAAGCGTTCAGTTTATAGAAGGTCGTTCAGAGGTGATTAATTTCAGCTCTCAGGTCGGGAAAACTGATGTGAAGAGCCTGGCTATAATCGCAGTCGGAAATATGGTCGAGACCGCTGTAGGTATCAGAGACAGGCTTAAGGCTGAGAAGAATTATGAACCTGAGCTTATAAGTATAAGATTTATAAATCCTCTTGATAAAGAGAGAATACAGGAAACTATAAGAGACTTTGATGTGATTGCGGTTATCGAAGAATCCATCGCAAGAGGCAGCATCGGGGAAGCAGTGGGATATGAGATGGCAAAGATCGGTGTAGTTACTGATGATTCTTCTGAGAATCAGTTGGAAAAACAGTCTTCAGTCGATACGAAACTGCTGCATTTCTGTATAAATCAGGAAACTCTGCAGCATGGAAGTGTGAGACGGATCAGAGAGACCATCGGACTGGATGCTGACAGTATATATGATAATATTATTAAACATTTATAGATAGAAAAAGGAAACTAAGAAACTATGAAAAAACGTCTGGATATTTTACTGGTTGAAAAAGGTCTTGCAGAGTCCCGTGAAAAGGCAAAAACAATCATAATGTCCGGAATAGTATATGTTGACGGTGAGAAGGAAGACAAGGCAGGGAGTACATTTCCGGAAGAAGCTGATATAGAAGTCAGAGGAAAGACTCTCCGTTATGTAAGTCGTGGAGGTCTTAAGCTTGAAAAGGCTATGACCAGTTTCCCCATAGAGCTTAACGGAAAGGTTTGTATGGATGTAGGGGCATCCACCGGAGGATTTACGGACTGCATGCTTCAGAATGGAGCCGTCAAGGTTTACAGCGTTGATGTGGGACACGGTCAGCTGGCATGGAGTCTCAGAAATGATCCACGCGTCGTTTGTATGGAAAAAACAAATATAAGATATGTGAAGCCTGAGGATATAGAGGAGCCTGTATCTTTTGCATCTGTGGATGTTTCATTTATATCACTCTCGAAGGTGCTTCCGCCGCTCCGTGAGCTTATGACAGAGGATGCAGAGTGCGTCTGCCTGATCAAGCCTCAGTTTGAAGCCGGGCGTGAGAAGGTCGGCAAGAAGGGTGTGGTAAGAGAAAAGAGCACACATATCGAAGTAATAGAAAATGTACTTGAGTTTACTAAGAATTCAGGCTTCGAGGTACTTGGACTGGACTATTCTCCAATCAAAGGACCGGAGGGTAATATCGAGTATCTGATGTATATCAGGAAGACGGCTGAGCATGACAGCCTTGAACCTGAAAATACAGAAAGCAGTAAATTGTCAGACGATGAGATCAGAAGAATAAAGAGTCTGGTGGATAGTAGTCATGAAGAATTAAAGTGACGGTCTGATTAAGGGTGTTTGTATGAAGAATTGCAGAAGCTTTGTTGTGATTTCAAATGAAATAAAGGATGTCGGTCTTAAGTTTTCAAAACAGGCCGGTGAGCTGATAACAAGGAAAGGCGGCGAGGTAAGATTCCATGAGGGAATCAATACTGAACCTGCAGATGATCTGTTTGATGCTGCGGATGCTGTTATTGTAATGGGCGGAGACGGCACCATGCTCAGAGTCGCTCATATGCTTAAGGGTAAGAGTATTCCGGTTATCGGAGTTAATCTCGGCAAGGTCGGATTTCTCACAGAAGCCGTTGCTGATGAGATGGAAAATGTAATCGACAGGCTGATATCCGGTGATTATAAGGTGGAAGAGCGTATGATGCTGAAAGGTTCAGTCACTCAGGCTGATTCCGGTAAGGATCATGAGGCTGTATCCTATGCCCTGAATGATATTGTTCTCGCAAGAAAGAGCGCCCTAAGACTTATTACGGTTGAAATATATGTAAATGGTAATTATTTTGATACATGTGAAGCAGACGGTATCATGGTTTCCACTCCCACAGGATCGACAGGTTATAATCTTTCGGCAGGTGGTCCTATAGTAAAGGGAGATGCAAGGCTTATGGTACTTACCCCTATATCTCCATTTTCTCTTTCAAGAAGAAGTGTGATCTTCGGTGCCGAAGACACTATAACCATGAAAATTCTGAAGATGAGAGAAGACGCACTTAGCAGCGGACTATGTTCTTTTGATGGTGCCGATACCTATGATATGGAGGTGGGCAGCAGTGTGGAGATAAGTGTGTCACCGTATATTTTCACTATTATTAAACTGGACGATGCCAGCCTGTACGAAATCCTTAGAAAAAAAATCGGAGGGTGAGGCAATATATGCTTTTAAATCTACACATAATGAATCTTGCTCTTATAGATGAGCTTGATATAGATTTCAGTAATGGACTGAATATACTTACTGGTGAAACCGGTGCAGGAAAGTCCATTATAATCGGTTCAATCGGTATTGGACTTGGGGGACGTTTTGATTCGTCCCTGCTTCGTGATGCAGAAAAGGATGGACTGGTTGAACTTGTTTTTTCAGTAGACAATGATGTTGTTAATGAGTTATGTAAACTAGAGATAGATGCTCAGGATGGCGAGGTTGTCATTTCACGAAGATGCACCAACGGCAGAACTGTCAACAGGATTAATGATGCTACTGTAACTCTTGCAAAGCTTAAGGCAGTCAGTGAATGTCTTATAAGTCTTCATGCCCAGCATGAGCAGAGAACCCTGCTTAAGGCATCAAAGCATCTGGAACTGGTGGACAGCTATTCGTCAGCAGCGCCAAAGCTGAAGGAAGAAGTAAGAGAGCTTTACGCTACATTTAGAGAAATAACCGAGAAGCTGGACGGTATGAGTCTGAATGAGCAGGAGAGAATCAAAAGGCTTGATTATATACGCTATGAGATAAATGACATTGAAAGCGCGAGATTATCTGTCGGCGAGGATACGGAGCTTGAAGCTCTTTATAAAAAGGTGAGCTCTGCTCAGGAGATAGCCGAGATCGTATCTGAGGTAATGCAGCTGGTGGGTACTGAAAGAGATGATTCTGCCGGAAGCAGGATATCAAGAGCTGTCAGAGTGTCTCAGGAGCTGACAAAGCTTGACAGTGATTCCGAAAAAATCGTAAGCATGCTGCTGGATATCGAAGGTCTGACAAATGATTTCATGGCTGAACTCAGCGAATATGCAGCTGATATGGAGTTCGAGCCGGAGACACTTCGGGAAACAGAGGAAAGACTTAATCTCATTAATACTCTTAAATCAAGATATGGCAGGACCATTGAGGATATAATTGAGTCCTGTGATAATCTGAAAAAAGAGGAAGAGGAACTTGCTTCCTACGATGAGGTAATTGCCGGGCTTCAGAAGAAGAAGTCAGAGGTTTATAGTGACTTAAAGAAAAAATGTGATGCGCTTTCAAAGGAAAGAAAGAAGGCTGCAAAGAAGCTTTGTTCAGACATTTCCGATGCAATGAAAGAGCTTAATTTCAATGATGTCAGATTTGACATGACATTTGACGAGACAGAACCGGGAGCAAATGGAATCGATAAAGCGGAGTTTATTATTTCCACAAATATCGGTGAAGCCATGAGACCGCTGGTGGATACTGCTTCAGGTGGTGAGCTGTCACGTATCATGCTTGCCATTAAGTCAGTGGTTTCAGAAGCAGATGATACACCTACACTAATATTTGACGAGATAGATGTGGGAATCAGCGGCATAACAGCTGAGAAAGTGGGCAGGATGATGCATAAGCTGGGAGAGAAGAGACAGGTTATAGCAATAACACACCTTCCTCAGATAGCGGCTATGGCAGATTCGGCTTATGTGATCAGGAAAGAGGTTGTGGGCAGCAAGACACTGACTGATATAAAACGCCTGAATGAAGAGGGACGCGTATGCGAGCTCGCCAGACTGCTTGGCGGCGAAAGTGTCACCGACAACATACTTCAGGCGGCACGGGAGCTGTTGGAGAATAATAGAAAAGGTGACAGTTGAACCAGGTTCAAATTGTCATCTTTTGAAGGGGATTACTAAATGATAGAAACTATTGCAAGGGTTAACCTCATGGTAAATGAGGTTCTCAAGATAAAGAAGAACAGACTTACTCCGGATGTTCTGACGGGGAACGAACGCCGGCTTAGTCTTGTTTCAGGAATTTACGGTGATGAGCTTCAGGGACAGTTTGTCTGCTATGAGGTCATCAGAAGAATAAAGGAAAACTACAGATGCCTTAAGGGAATAGTGGATATATATCCGGCCATCAATCCACTGGCTATGGAAGCAAAGACCAGAGAGATTCCGGGTTCAGAGCTGGATATGAACGAGCTTTTCCCGGGGGCAAAGAGCGGTGCCATAGGTGAGTACGCTGCGAACTGCGTTATAGAGGATCTCTTAAGCAGTGCTGATGGTCCGAAGACAGAATTCTGTCTGGATATTCACGGCAGCAATATGTACCTGAATGAGATCCTTCAGATAAGAATGAATGATGATGTGATCGATCAGGTCATGCCCTATGCTTCAAAGCTGAATACTGATATGATATGGATTCATCCTTCTACACAGGTTAAGGATGGAAGTCTGGTTTACGAGCTCAATCAGAGAGGTGTCGCTGCCTGTGTTACGGAATCTACTTCGGCATACAGGATAAGCCAGACCTATGGAAACAGACTTGTAGACGGTATATTTGCCGTGATGAAATTCATGGATATCTGGGATGGTGAGGTACCACATATAAAGGGACCTGTGGTTGCTTATGACAGTCAGGTGACTTATATCAATTCCGAGACCAGTGGAATATTTATTCCAAATGTAAAGCTTAACGAAAGGGTGGATGCCGGTATGAAGATCGGCAAAGTTGTAGATGTCCTGACAGGATCTGATCAGGAAATCGTTTACGCACCTAAGAGCGGAATGGTAAGTGGTATCAGAGAATATCCTTCTATCGAGGTCGGATCACTTCTGGCAAGAATCGTGGGAGGTGAATCATGAGACAAAAGATAATTTTTTCCTATGAGACACCCTTCAGCGGTGAGCATAATATATATGGATTTGTATATGGAGCAGGAACATATTCTGAACCGTTAGAGGCAGAAAAGAGTGCGGCGATAGTCGGTGCCATGAGAGGAAATGAGCATCAGCAGCTTTATATATGTTCAAAGCTTTCTCAGAGACTGTCAATCCTTGAAGAAGAAGGAGAGATAGTTCCAGGTAAGTCTGTTATGATCATTCCTACAGTTAATTATAGTGCCCTCAATGCAAGCCACAAATACTGGCTGTCTGATGATTCAGATATTAACAGAGAATTTCCCGGCAACCCCGAAGGTCCGGCAACCAGCCGTCTGGCGTACAGTCTGCTTGAAGAGCTTAGAACCTATGCCTATGGAATTCAGTTCCCGTCATATTATATGAGAGGAAGATTCATTCCCCATGTAAGAATGATGAAGACCGGTCATGAGAGTACGAATCTGGCAAATCTGTTTGGTCTGCCATTTGTCATGATCAACAATGTCCGCTCCTTCGATACCGGTACGCTGAATTATAACTGGCAGATATCCGGAACTGAGGCATTTTCCCTTTATTCCGGTGGTACAAGCCGTATAAATGAAGAATATGCCGAGATGGCGGTAAGCGCCGTTCTCAGATTTCTTTCCAGAATGGGAATAATAAAGTATAATAGCATGGGCGGTAATATATCCACAGTCATGGATGAGGATGAAATGGAGTCGGTTAAGTCCGATGCCGCCGGCTTCTTCAGAAGACTCACAAATGTGAATCGCGAGGTAAGAAGAGGAGACCTGCTGGGAGAGATAATCGATCCAATGGACGGACATATACTTAGTGAAATCAAGGCACCGTGCGATGGAATCATATTCTATATGCAGGACGCACCTCTGATATACCAGAATGTGATTCTGCTGAGAATAATTAAGAAGATACACAAATAAATAACACCTGATCATCTGAAGGATTAGGTGGATATATATATAAATAAAGAGGAGAATATCATGAGCGTAAGAAGAATCTACGTAGAGAAAAGACCTGACTATGCAGTTCGTGCTGACGAGCTGACAAATGAATTCAGGAATTACCTGTCACTTTCAGACGTAAAGGTCAGAGAGCTTGTAAGGTATGATGTGGAAAATCTGACAGACGAGGTTTTTGAGGAGGCTATAGTTACTGTATTTTCAGAGCCTCCGGTAGATATTGTTTATAAGGAGGAATTTCCTTATACAGAAGATGAATTTGTTTTCTCTGTAGAATTTCTTCCGGGACAGTTCGATCAGAGAGCTGACTCAGCTGAGCAGTGTGTAAAGCTTCTGGATGACTCATCAGAGCCTATCATCAGATCAGCTGTTACATATGCAGTTTCAGGTACACTCACTGAAGAGGATAAGAAGACTATAGAGGCTTATGTTATAAACCCTGTAGAGTCAAGACTTGACAATAATGCTAAGCCAGAGACTTTAGTTGCTGTATATGATGAGCCTGATGATGTAAAGGTAATGGATGGCTTCTGCACTATGGCAGAGGATGATTTCAAGGCTCTTTATGACAGCCTTGGACTTGCCATGACATTTAAGGATTTCCATCATATAAGAAATTATTTCACGGCTGAAGAGCATAGAGATCCAACCATGACTGAAATCAGAGTTCTGGATACCTACTGGTCAGATCACTGCCGTCACACTACATTTGCCACAGAGCTTACAAGCATCAAGTTCGATGAAGGTAAATATAAGGAAGCAATTGAGGGTACATTTAAGAAATATCTGGCAGATGCTGCTGAGATAAATGCGGGCAGAGACGATAAGTTCACCTGCCTTATGGACATCGCTCTCATGGGTATGAAGAAGCTCCGCAAGGACGGAAAGCTTGAAGACCTGGATGAGTCTGATGAGATAAATGCATGTACCATAGTTGTTCCGCTTAATATAAAGAATGAGGATGGAAAGGTTGTTACTGAGGACTGGCTTATATCCTTCAAGAACGAAACTCATAACCATCCTACAGAGATAGAGCCATTCGGTGGCGCTGCTACATGTCTCGGTGGTGCCATAAGAGATCCACTGTCAGGCAGAACCTATGTATATCAGGCTATGCGTGTTACAGGTGCAGCTGATCCTACAAAGTCACTTAAGGAGACACTTGCAAACAAGCTTCCACAGCGTAAGATCGTTACAACAGCTGCAAAGGGATATTCTTCCTACGGTAACCAGATCGGTCTTGCAACCGGTCTTGTTCAGGAAGTTTATCATCCGAACTATGTGGCTAAGAGAATGGAAATCGGTGCCGTTATCGGTGCAGCTCCGAAGGATAATGTAAAGAGACTTTCTTCTGATCCGGGGGATGTGATCATCCTTCTCGGCGGTCGTACAGGACGTGACGGCTGCGGTGGTGCAACCGGTTCTTCAAAGGCTCATAATTCAGAGTCACTTGAGACCTGTGGTGCTGAAGTTCAGAAGGGAAATGCGCCAACAGAGCGTAAACTGCAGAGACTTTTCCGTCGCCCTGAAGTTACAACTCTTATTAAGAAATGTAACGACTTCGGTGCAGGTGGTGTATCTGTTGCCATCGGTGAGCTGGCAGACGGTCTTGATGTAAATCTTGATCTGGTACCAAAGAAGTATGCAGGTCTTGACGGAACTGAGCTTGCTATATCAGAGTCTCAGGAGAGAATGGCACTTGTTGTTGATGCTGCAGATGCAGATAAGCTTCTTGACTATGCAAGAGAAGAGAACCTTGAGGCTGTTAAGGTTGCTACAGTTACAGAGGAGCCTCGTCTCGTTCTTAAATGGCGTGGAAAGAAGATAGTAGATATAAGCAGAGCATTCTTAAATACAAACGGTGCTCATCAGGAAACAACTGCTGAAGTAGAGATGCCTGATGAAACAGTTAAGCCTTTTGCAGGTATTGATGCTGAAGGCAGCACAGAAACCTACAGCAATGCAGGTGCAGATGTAAGAACTAAATGGCTGGACATCATGTCTGACCTTAACGTTGCTTCAGAGCGTGGACTTGTTGAGATGTTCGACTCCACCATCGGAGCAAATACAGTAACTATGCCTTACGGCGGGCGTTATCAGTTATCGCCTATGCAGACAATGGTTGCTACAGTTCCTATGCTTGGAAAGAGAACCACTGACAGCGTAAGTATGATGAGCTATGGCCTTGATCCATATCTCCTCAGCTGGAGTCCATATCACGGTGCTGTTTATGCTGTAATCGATTCAGTTGCAAAGATAGCTGCAGCAGGTGGTGATGTATCTAAGATAAGACTTACCTTCCAGGAATATTTCGAGAGAATGACAGAGGATGCTACACGCTGGGGCAAGCCGCTTTCAGCACTTCTAGGAGCTTACTCAGCTCAGCTGGGACTTGGACTTCCTTCAATTGGTGGTAAGGACAGTATGTCAGGTTCCTTTAATGAGATAGATGTACCTCCAACACTCTGTTCATTTGCAGTAGACATGAACACTGTTGAGAACGTAGTTACAAGTGAATTAAAGAAGGCCGGAAATGTATTGGTTAAGCTTGACATAGATAAGGATGAATTTGATCTTCCTGTATACTCAGATGTTCTTGATAAGTATGCAAAGGTAAGAAAAGCAGTTGAAGCAGGACTTGTTCAGAGCGCATTTGCTGTTGGATTCGGTGGTATCATCGAAGCAGTCAGCAAGATGGCATTTGGTAACAAGCTTGGTGTGACTATAGATGACAAGGTTGTATCAGAGGCAGAGCTTGGACGTAAGGATTACGGTTCAATCATCATGGAAGTTAGTCCTGAAGACCTTAAGGCTCTCGGACTTCCTGCAGTTGTTATAGGTACAGTTACTGATGATGCAAGATTCATCTACGGAAAGACAAAGCTTTCAGTTGATGAAGTTATCGAGGCTTGGACAGGAAGACTTAAGAAGGTATTCTCTACAGACAGCGGAGTTCTTCCAAGATTCAAGAATCATGCTGAGGACTATAAGAAGGCTATTAAGTCAGGAACAGATGAGTCAGAGCTGAAGGCAAGATATAATCCTTCGCTTACAGGTTATGAAGGTGGTATCTATGATGCAAAGTCCATCTATGTATGTAAGAACAAGGTTGCAAAGCCTAAGGTGTTTATCCCTGTATTCCCTGGTACAAACTGCGAGTACGACAGTGCAAGAGCATTTGAGAGAGCAGGAGCTGAAGCTGAGGTTATAGTTCTTAACAACATGGACGCTCAGGGTATCAGAGATAGTGTAGACGCATTTACCAAGGCTATCAGCCAGGCACAGATCGTAATGTTCCCTGGTGGATTCTCAGGTGGTGATGAGCCGGATGGTTCAGGTAAATTTATTGCGACTACATTTAGAAATGAAAAGATAAAAGAAGAGATGATGAAGCTCCTTAATGAGAGAGACGGACTAGTACTTGGTATCTGTAACGGATTCCAGGCACTTATCAAGCTCGGTCTTGTACCTACAGGCAAGATAGTTGAGCAGTCAGAGAACAGCCCGACACTTGCACGTAACTCTATAGGACGTCATCAGTCTCGTATAGCATATACAAAGGTTGTTTCAAACAAGAGCCCATGGCTTAAGAAGGCTGTGCTTGGCGGAGTTTATTCAATTCCTATATCTCATGGTGAAGGAAGATTCGTTGCCAAGGATGAGTGGCTGAGACAGCTCTTTGAGAATGGTCAGGTAGCTACACAGTACGTTGATGCAGACGGAAATCTCACAATGGATGAGGATTACAACATCAATGGTTCATACATGGCTATCGAGGGTATCACAAGTCCTGACGGAAGAGTGCTTGGTAAGATGGGACACTCAGAGAGACGCGACAGAAGCACATATCTGAATATCAGTGGTGATAAAGACCAGAAGATATTTGAGTCAGGTGTTGAATACTTCAAGTAATAGTTGGTAAGGTAAAGTATTTTGGGGTTGCATTGTTAATATTGAAATAAGAAGCCCCAACAGTTGCCGCTGTTGGGGTTTTTACAAGCAATTTAGGTGATAAATAATGGAAATACAAGATATACGTAAACTGTACACCAGGGTGCTGGATAATATCCGCACTGTCATGATAGGAAGCGAGGAGGTTTTCTCCCTCGTCTTCTCGGCAATGCTTTCCGGGGGCCATGTGCTCCTGGAGGATATGCCGGGTACAGGAAAGACTACCATGGCAAAGTGCATAGCAGACAGCATAGATTCATCCTTTAAGAGAGTTCAGTTTACACCGGATCTTATGCCGCAGGATATAACAGGACTCAATATCTATAGTCAGAAATCAGAGGAATTCGAATTCATTCCCGGACCGGTATTTACAAATATACTTCTGGCTGATGAGATAAACAGAGCTACACCAAGAACACAGGCAGCTCTTCTTGAGGCTATGGAGGAACGCTCCGTAACAGTAGACGGAAAGAGCAGAGAGCTTGAAAAACCGTTTGTTGTTATAGCGACTGAAAATCCGGTAGAGACCACCGGTACATTTCCGCTTCCTGAAGCACAGCTGGATAGATTTATGGTGAAGCTTACCATGGGTGATATATCAGTTGATGATGAGGTAAAGATTCTCGAAAGGTTTATTTTAGAATCTCCGGAAAAAGAGATAAAGCCTGTAGTAAAGGCTGAGGAAATAGTAGAAGCCGGACAGGTAATAAAGACTGTTACTGTCAATAAGGTTGTTATGAATTATATAGTCAGCATTTCAGATGCTACCAGAAATTCCTCAAAGCTGTTCTCCGGCGTAAGTCCGAGAGCGTCTCTCAATCTTATGAGAATGGCCCAGAGTTTTGCTGCTATATCGGGGCGTGAATATGTGATTCCGGATGATGTAAGATATCTGGCTCCTTTTGTATTCTCACATAGAATCATAACCAGCTCCGGTATTTCAAATCTCAATGAGACAAGAGATATAATCAGGGAAATTATAGCTACAGTTGATGTTCCTGTTGAGGAATGGAAGTAATTTTCATTTCATTCTTAGCTAAGCGAAGAATCCTTTCAGGTACAACGAAGAATTCCGTTAGTAAGGTATAAAGTATGAAGATCATCGCAGCAATTCTTATGCTTGCAACTATATACTATATCCAGAATTATCTTTTCAGAAAAAACTGGTTCAAGAATCTCGATCTGAACATGGGCTTCAGCCGGGATTACATAGAGTGCGGGGAGAGAGCGGACCTTGTTGAGGTTATTACCAATGACAAGTTCCTGCCTCTTCCTTCTTTTAATTTAAAGTTTTCAGTGGACAAGAGCCTTTTGTTTGATAATACCCACAACAGCTCGGTTACGGATTACTATCATAAAAATGAAGTTTTTTCTGTTATGGGACATCAGAGAGTAACAAGGAAGCTTTCCTTTATGGGAACCAAACGTGGTGTTTATTCTGTACAGAGTGCAAATTATATAGTTCATGATTATTTCATGGTAAAGCTGTATGCAGGTAAGATGAGAAATACTGACGCTATCTATGTTTTCCCGAAGAAGATTACCACAGACAGCTTCCGGCTCATGTTCAAGGGACTTGTGGGAGAGCTGGAAACAAGAAGAAATATAATCGAAGACAGTATGTCCTTCAGAGGTATCAGAGAGTATCAGCCCTTTGATCCGTACAGGAGCATTAACTGGAAACAGAGTGCCAAGGCCGGTGAACTCATGGTTAATATGAGGGGCTTCACTACTGATTCACGTGTTCACATCATGCTGAATCTGGATAGTGATAATATGATAGAAACAGATAAACTGCTTGAGGAGGCCATATCCCTTACAAGCAGCTTCGCACGACAGTTTATTAAAGAGGCCGTAAATGTATCGGTCATTACCAATGCAGTTGATGCGAGTAATAATCCTCTTCCGGTAATAGGTGAGGGCGCTGAGCTGAAGCATGGTATAACCATAGACAGAATGCTTACTGAGATAAAGGGTTCCCAGGGAAAGGACTCCTTTATTAAGCTGCTTAATGATGAGATAAACAGTTTCAGCAGAGACAATCTGTATCTGATAATAAGTCCTTATGCCAAGGATGATCTTATTCAGTTTCTGGATATTATAGAGAAGAAGGGCGGAGCAGTTCGTCTGATCGTTCCTTACTATGATGAATATCCATTTGTAAAAAATCGCTCCTATGCCGATGGATGGGAGGTGCCGATAAATGTATAAATGGTTGGGCAGAATCAGAAGAGTACTCAGACTTATATATGAGTTTTTCTTTATTGTTTTAATAATAAATCTGGGGATATGTCTTTCCGGAAGTGATATGATGAGCCTAGAGGCTCTTGCAGTTCTCGCAGGTCTTCTTGTTGTATCTTATATAGCCCGGGATCTTCTTTCCCATGCAATCTCATTATTCATAGTACATGTTATATTGGGTGTGATAGTATTTTTTATTCTCCCGGATATCTATATGAAGATAATACTTGATATAGCATTGTTTGGGATATTTATTGATGGCGCCATGTATATGAAGAGAGGCTTCATGATAAAGCGTGCATTTGATGCACCCGGGGATGTATTGATCTTAGGAATCGCAGTATCTATGCTTGCTGCATATCTGAAGAATAATGATCTTCAGATGTTTGGTTATGTAGCATCAATTATCATGCTGGTAGATTATCTGATAAGTTTATATATCGAAGGGCTGGATGGATATCTGGTATTAAACAGAAATATAATCGGTCTTCCAATGAATCAGATGATTTCGATTAACAGCATAGTGGTTACCACGGTAATAGCTATAATTATAGTTATGATAATACTCGCAGATTTTCTGGGACTTCCTAAGGTGATAGCCGGATTTTTTATAGCTTTACTCGGTATACTGAAAATTCTTGTGATAATATTTGATCTGTTCTTCAGACTGATATTCAGCTTATTTGATACTTCAAATATGAATATGCAGCAGGGGGCGAGACAAATAGAAGAAATAGCTGAAAATGATGGTATCCTCTCAAAGATAGGATATTTTATTATTGTTGCTGTGATCCTTTCTCTGGCAGTTTATATACTTATCCGCTTGTGCAGATTTATAATCAAATGGCTTATATCCAAGCAGGACAGAGGATATGAGATGACGGAGAATATTAATACAAAGAAAAAGAAGAGACTGGAAAAGGCTCACATCGAAAAAGCAGAAAATTATGGTATTAATTCCTTCGAGCAGAAAGCCAGACGTATATACAAAAAGAAAGTTCTTTCCTTCAGGAGATTCTTCCTGCCGGACAGAACCGATACAGCCGGTGATATAGAGACTGCCATGATGAAGTTTCTGCCTGAGGATGAAGTAAAGATAGAAGAAGAATTGAAAGAAAATGAAAATAAAGAAACTCTTACAGAAATGTATGAAGCTGTGAGATACGGAAACAAAGTTCCCGACAGAAATTATCTTCGCAAGATGAAGCAGCTATAAAAAAATGACACTTTGAATCAGGTTCAAAGTGTCATCTTTTTTATGAAAACCACTATTGTTGTTTTTTAATTCTTGTTGTTTTACTGCTCATTATCTACTGCTGTAGCAGCGGTGATAAGTGCCATTGAGTAAACCTCTGATGCTGTACATCCTCTGGACAGATCGTTGATTGGTGAATTAAGTCCGAGAAGGATTGGTCCGTACGCTTCAAAGTTACCCATTCTCTGAGCTATCTTGTAGCCGATATTTCCGGCATTGATGTTAGGGAAGATAAATGTATTAGCATGTCCTGCAACTGGTGAGTTAGGGAACTTCTTCTTTGCAACGTTAGGTGAAACAGCAGCGTCGAACTGCATCTCGCCATCGATTGGAACATCAGGAAGAAGCTTCTTTGTTCTTTCGCATGCATTTCTCATCTTTGTGATTGACTCATCCTTTGCAGAACCGTTTGTTGAGAAGCTAAGGAATGCAACCTTAGGATCAGCACCAAATGTCTTTGCGCACTTGATTGTCTCAACTGCAACTTCTACAAGCTCATCCTCTGTAGGATCAATTATGATACCGCAGTCTGCCATTGCAAGAATTTCGTTCTGACCTGTAGCACCCGGACGAACAAGGATGAAGCATGAAGAAACGATCTTGTTGCCTGGCTTTGTTTTAACAAGCTGGAATGCAGGACGAACAGTATCAGCTGTAGAGTAGGTAGCACCACCGAGAAGGCAGTCAGCATATCCCATGGTTACAAGCATTGTTCCAAAGTAGTTGCTCTTTGAGAGGAATTCTCTTGCAGTCTCTTCTGTAGCACCCTTGTGCTTACGAATCTCTACGAATTTCTCAACCATCTTATCAAAATCTTCAAAGTTGTTAGGATCTATGATCCTAGCTCCTCTGATATTAAAACCGCTTTCCTCAGCTATCTGATGAACCTCATCAGGATTACCAACAAGGATAGGTGTAAGGAAATTACTTGCAAGAAGTCTTGAAGCAGCTTCAAGGATTCTTGGATCATTTCCCTCGGTGAAAACTATTGTCTTAGGACTCTTCTTGAGCTTTTCGATAACTTGACCAAAAAAACCAATCATTTTTATATACCTCACTTTATTATATGATATTTGTCCGAAGTTGTTTCGGGCATAAAAAACTCTGCCATCTATCTTATAACTTTATTAGAAAAATGTAAAGTGAGATAATAAAAAAATAGTGCCGGGTTTGATAATAAAAAATAGTTGTAAAAGCTATGTAGAAGGGTTACTATTCACGTTAAAGGTACTTATTAGCTATCGTGAATAGTGTTAAGGAGGTTTATTATGGGGATTTTAGCAGGTTTTGTGGTGCCGCATCCACCTATGATCGTTCCTGATGTCGGACGGGGGAGTGAGGCCCGGATTAAGGAAACTGCAGAGGCTTATGAACAGGTTGCAAGAGAAATCGCACTTCTTAAGCCGGATACTATTATTATAACCAGTCCGCATACTACTATGTATTCAAACTATTTTCATATATCTCCGGGTAAAGGAGCAAAGGGAGATCTGGGGGATTTCAGGGCTCCGAAGGTTAAGTTCGATGAAGAATATGATTATGAATTGGTAAACAGATTGGTTGACATAACATACAATGCTGGATTTCCTGCCGGTATAGAAGGTGAGCGTGAAAAGAGGCTGGATCATGGGACTATGGTTCCTCTTTACTTTATCAGAAAGTTCTATGGAAAAGGAAAGATAGTCAGAATAGGTCTGTCGGGACTTTCGCTTATCGATCATTATCAGCTGGGTATTTATATAAAAAATGTAGTAAATGAACTCGGTAGAAGAGCTGTATTTGTGGCCAGCGGTGACCTGTCGCATAAGCTGCAGGAGTATGGACCCTACGGCTATGCACCGGAAGGTCCTTTATATGATGATCGGATCATGGACACTCTCGGAAGGGCAGCATTTGGAGAAATGCTGGAGTTTGATGAAGAGTTCTGTGACAAAGCGGCAGAGTGCGGACACAGATCCTTTGTAATTATGTCCGGTGCCTTTGATGGGGTAAATGTAAAGTCAAAGGTTTATTCTCATCAGGATGTAACTGGAGTTGGATACGGAGTGTGTTCCATTTATCCGATAGCCGAAGATGATTATAATGAAGAAAACAAGAATGATGAGAACAAGAAGGCTGAAGACAGATGCTTCCTGGATAAGTTTCTTGCTAAATTAGAGGAAGATAAATCCAGATCAGATGGCTATGTGAAGCTTGCACGTGCTTCGCTTGAAAGCTACATAATAAATAAAAAGAAGCTTCGTCTTCTGGATGATATACCTTCTGAAATAATGAGCGAACTTCCAAGGGAAGCATTTGAGAAACAGGCGGGAGCATTTGTATCAATTCATAAAAACGGAGAGCTCCGGGGCTGTATAGGAACCATAGCTCCGACCACAGAATGTGTGGCGGAAGAAATAATCAATAATGCTATAAGTGCATCCACAAGAGATCCGAGATTCGATGCAATAACCGAAGATGAGCTGAAATGGCTTGAAATAAATGTAGATATTCTGGGAGAGCCGGAAGACATCGACGGCCCTGATGAACTGGACGTAAAAAGATATGGAGTAATAGTAAGCTGCGGAATGAGAAGAGGACTGCTGCTTCCTGATCTCGAGGGTGTGGATGATGTGGAGACTCAGATTTCCATCGCCATGAGAAAAGGCGGCATAAAACCTACGGACAATTACACGCTCCAGAGATTTGAGGTCGTAAGACATAGATAAGTATTGCAGAAGGGAGAATATAATGGCTGAGTGCAAGGTATGCTTCAGACACTGTGATATAAAGGAAGGTCAGCTGGGATTCTGCGGAGCCAGAACCTGCAGTAATGGAGAAGTTATAGCTAATAATTATGGAAAAGTTACTGCCATAGCTCTTGATCCCATAGAGAAAAAACCTCTTTCGAGATTCAATCCCGGAAGCATGATTCTTTCTGTTGGAAGCTATGGATGTAATCTGAGATGTCCCTTCTGTCAGAATTATGATATCTCCTGGTCAGAGGGGACTATGGAGCTTGCTAGGAAGCTACTGAATGATAAAGATAAAACTGATGATGATTCCGGTTACGCGGATGTATATGAAGACAGAATTGATGTTATATCTCCCGAGTATCTTGCAGACCTCGCCGGGTTCTACAAAAAGGATGGAAATATAGGAGTCGCATTTACCTATAATGAACCCATGATAGGCTATGAGTTTGTCAGAGATACAGCAAGGCTTGTATCAGAGAAAGGGATGAAAAATGTGCTGGTCTCAAATGGTACTGCAGAACTGGAAGTGCTTGAGGAGATTCTGCCATATATCGATGCAATGAATATAGACCTGAAGGGTTTTACGGACGAGTATTACCGAGATCTTCTGGGTGGAAACAGAAAGATGGTTATGGATTTCATTGAGAGGGCAGTGAAGGATTGTCATGTAGAGCTGACCACGCTTATTATTCCGGGAGAGAATGACAGTGAAGAGGAAATGAGAGAGCTCTCATCCTGGGTAGCTTCTCTTAAAGACCATAAAGGAAGTACAATAGGAAGAGATATTCCTCTTCATATTTCCAGGTTCTTCCCACGCTTTAAGATGACAGACAGAAATGCAACGGATGTGAAGAAGGTTTACAGACTGGTAGAGATCGCCCGTGAAAATCTAAAATATGTTTATACAGGCAACTGCTGATAAAGTCAGAAGCTATTAATCATTATAATTTATTTTGATAATACATCTTAAATATGTTAAAATAAGCTTTAATTGTTTTTTTGATATGTATTGATGATATGAGAATTGCTGCTGATATCATGAACGGTCGCAAGGTTGCTGACTGACATAAAACTTAGAATGATTATACAAAAGAGGTTTACATAATGTTGATAAGATATTTGATGATGATTGTGGATTTTGTCTTTTTCAGATACAGCAGACCGCTTACATATCTGCTGGTGGCAGTAATCGGAATCATCCTGTCAAAGAAATCCGGAAAAGCTGATTCAGTAAGAATCGGCGGAGCATGTGTGCTGCTTGCAGCGGCCTTCGCAGCAGAATATTTTCTGCCGCTTCTCATGTCGAAAAGCATGAATCAGACGGTGTATTTTATAGTTTTGTTTGGAAGCTATATCATAAGATATGCTGCAATGATAATTGCATTAAAAATCTTCTGTGGATATAAGCTTACTAAAATGGTCGGATTTCTTTTTATCATCGCAATCGTAGTATGCTTTTTCTACTGCCTGTTCCGCGTACGCGTAATCTTCGGAATCGGCAGCTTTGTAAATGGAATTGATAAAGGAACTTCATTTTTGATGGCATTTTTCAATAATGAAAAGGCACTCAACTTTGTCAGCATTCTGCTGTCACTGGTTCCACCGATTTCCTTATGTATAGACGGATTTTTGACAATAAAAAAAGATTAAGATTTCTCAGAGGTCTTTAAAAGAAAAGGAGTGAATTATTATGCAGAGTGATAACATGAAATGTGGTCTTCAGCAGGCACCGGCTCGTTCTCTTCTGAACGCACTTGGATACACTGCAGAAGAAATCAGAAAACCTATGGTTGGTATCGTATGTTCTTACAATGAAATCGTACCCGGACATATGAACCTTGATAAGATAGCTGAGGCTGTTAAGCTTGGCGTTGCTGAAGCAGGCGGAACACCTGTTATGTTCCCGGCAATCGCTGTCTGCGACGGAATTGCCATGGGTCATATAGGTATGAAGTACAGTCTTGTTACAAGAGATCTGATAGCAGATTCTACAGAGGCTATGGCTATCGCACATCAGTTTGACGCTCTGGTCATGATACCTAACTGTGATAAAAATGTACCCGGTCTTCTTATGGCTGCAGCAAGAGTTAATATACCGACTGTATTTGTATCAGGCGGTCCTATGCTTGCAGGTCATATACACGGAAGAAAGAGAAGTCTTTCCTCCATGTTTGAAGCAGTCGGAGAGCGTACTGCCGGAAAGATAGATGATGCCGAAGTTCTGGAGTTTGAAGAGAAGGTTTGTCCTACCTGTGGTTCATGCTCAGGTATGTACACAGCTAATTCCATGAACTGTCTTACAGAAGTTCTCGGTATGGGACTTCCAGGAAATGGAACCATCCCTGCAGTTTATTCTGAAAGACTTCGTCTGGCTAAGAAGGCAGGCTATGCTGTAATGGATATGCTGGAGAAGAATATACGTCCTCGTGATATCATCACAAAGGATGCTATCCTCAATGCCCTTACAGTAGATATGGCACTTGGATGCTCTACTAATTCCATGCTTCATCTTCCTGCAATCGCACATGAGATAGGATTTGATTTCGATATCTCATTTGCAAATCCAATAAGTGAGAAGACTCCGAACCTTTGTCATCTCGCACCTGCAGGTCCTACATATATGGAAGATCTGAATGAGGCAGGTGGTGTGTATGCCGTCATCAACGAGCTCTGTGAGCTCGGCCTTATAAAAGAAGACTGCATGACAGTAACCGGTAAGACAATCGGTGAAGCAGTTAAGAATGCAGTCAATAGAAATCCTGAGGTCATAAGACCTACTGATAATCCATATTCAAAGACAGGCGGACTTGCTGTCCTTAAGGGTAACCTTGCACCGGACGGATCCGTAGTAAAGCGTTCAGCTGTTGTTCCTGAAATGCTTAAGCATGAAGGACCGGCAAGAGTCTTTGATTCAGAAGAGGATGCAATCGCTGCAATCCTTGGTGGTAAGATAGTTGACGGAGATGTTGTAGTTATCCGTTACGAAGGTCCTAAGGGTGGCCCTGGTATGAGAGAGATGCTTAATCCAACATCTGCTATAGCAGGTATGGGACTTGGTTCAACAGTTGCTCTTATTACAGACGGACGTTTCTCAGGCGCAAGCCGTGGAGCTTCCATCGGACATGTATCTCCTGAAGCAGCAGTAGGCGGACCTATCGCACTTGTAGAAGAGGGCGATATGATTGAGATAGATATAAATAATTATTCTATTACACTTAAGGTAAGTGATGAGGAACTGGCTAAGCGTAAGGCAACATGGACACCTCGTGAGCCAAAGGTAACAACAGGTTATCTTGCACGTTATGCGTCCATGGTTACCAGTGGAAACCGCGGTGCCATCCTTGAAATTCCGAAGAATTAATCAATTAAATAAAGGAGTGAAATGTTATGCAGTTAACAGGTTCGCAGATTGTTATTGAATGTTTAAAAGAACAGGGAGTAGATACCGTATTCGGTTATCCCGGTGGAGCTATATTGAATATTTATGATGAATTATATAAGCATAGTGATGAGATAACTCATATCTTAACTTCCCATGAGCAGGGCGCCAGCCATGCTGCAGACGGATATGCAAGAGCAACAGGGAAGGTTGGAGTATGCTTCGCAACTTCAGGTCCCGGTGCAACAAATCTTGTCACCGGAATTGCGACAGCTTATATGGATTCTATCCCGATGGTAGCAATTACAGCTAACGTAGGCGTTGCCATGCTTGGTAAGGACAGCTTCCAGGAAGTAGATATATCAGGAGTTGTTATGCCGGTTACAAAGCATAGCTTCATAGTTAAAAATGTGCATGAGCTTGCCAATACCATGAGACGTGCATTTACCATTGCTAAGTCCGGACGTCCTGGTCCTGTTCTTATAGATATAACCAAGGATGTTACAGCAGCCAAGGCAGATTACACACCTAAGAAGCCTGCTGCAATAAAGAGAGTAACTGAGACCATAAAGGATGAGGATATTGATATAGCGATTGATATGATCAATAATTCCAAGAAGCCTTACTTCCTTGTTGGTGGTGGTGTTATAACCTCAGGGGCAAGTGCTGAACTTGCTAAGCTGGTTAAGAAGATTGATGCACCTGTATGCGATACTCTGATGGGCAAGGGGGCTTATGATGGAACCAAGCCTAACTATACAGGTATGATCGGTATGCACGGAACCAAGGTTTCGAATCTCGGTGTTAATAGGGCTGACCTTCTGATAGTAGTAGGTGCAAGATTCTCAGACAGAGTTATCGGTGATGCGTCTACATTTGCCAAGAATGCAAAGATACTTCATATCGATATAGATGCAGCTGAAATCAACAAGAATATTGACGTTGATGCAAAGATAGTAGGCGATGCAAAAGAGATTCTTAAGAGACTTAATGCCGGCGTAAAGGCATCTAAGAAGGCTAAGTGGAATGCCGAGATCAAGAAGCTCATAGATGAGAATCCTATGGAGTATGATATGAAACATCTCACAGGTCCGGCCATCATAAATAAGATATATGAGGAGACCAAGGGAAAGGCTATTATCACAACAGATGTAGGACAGCATCAGATGTGGGCTGCTCAGTACTATAAATTCAAGGAGCCAAGACATCTGCTTACATCAGGTGGTCTGGGGACCATGGGTTATGGACTTGGTGCTGCTATAGGAGCCAAGGTAGGATGTCCTGATAAGATAGTAGTAAATGTAGCCGGAGACGGTTGCTTCAGAATGAACATGAACGAGATAGCAACTGCAGCAAGAGAAGACATTCATGTAATTGAAGTTGTTATCAATAACCATGTTCTTGGTATGGTTCGTCAGTGGCAGACACTTTTCTACGGCAAGAGATATTCAAATACAGTTTTAAATGATAAGACTGATTTTGCTAAGCTTGCCGATGCTATGGGAGCTAAGGGCTTCACAGTAAAAACCGTAGCAGAGTTCGAGAGAGCATTTAAGGAAGCTGTCAAGGGCGAGGGGGCTTACTTAATCGACTGCCAGATAGCAGAGGACGATAAGGTATGGCCTATGGTTGCTCCGGGAGCATCTATCGAAACCTGTTTCGACAGTGAGGATGCTTTGAAATAACATTTTGATGATCTGTAATAAAAGTTGAGAAAAGGATTGCTTCTTCATAGGGGCAATCCTCTCATTTTAAATGAAACATTATTTTGATGTAAAAGACATCAAGTTATTACATTTATCATTTTATATAAAAATGTTTAAATATTTAAATTAAAATAAGCAATATTACTAATTGCAAATTGTAGATTTTTTTTGTATATTAGTTTACTGAATTAGTAGATTTTATATATTTTTATAAATGGAGGAAAAACGTTATGGCACGTGTTTACAACTTTTCAGCTGGACCTTCTATCTTACCGGAGGTTGTTCTGAAGCAGGCAGCAGAGGAAATGCTTGATTACAAGGGAAGTGGTCAGTCTGTTATGGAGATGAGTCACCGTTCAAAGGTTTACGATGATATCATCAAGGAAGCAGAGAAGGATTTAAGAGACCTTATGAATATTCCTGATAATTACAAGGTACTCTTCCTTCAGGGTGGAGCTTCACAGCAGTTTGCTGCAATTCCTATGAACCTTATGAAGAACGGAGTTGCTGATTTCATCGTAACAGGTCAGTGGGCTAAGAAGGCTTATCAGGAAGCTAAGAAGTATGGTAAGGCAAATGTACTTGCTTCATCAGAGGATAAGACTTATTCATATATTCCTGACTGTTCAGATCTTCCTATTTCAGAAGATGCTGACTATGTTTATATCTGTCATAACAATACTATATATGGAACTACATATAAGAAGCTTCCTAATACAAAGGGAAAGATTCTTGTAGCTGATATGTCATCAGACATACTTTCACAGCCTGTAAATGTAGAGGACTATGGTCTTATATTCTTCGGAGTTCAGAAGAATGTTGGTCCTGCAGGCGTAGTCGTTGTAATTGTAAGGGAGGATCTTGTGAGAGACGATCTTCCTGAGTATGTACCAACAATGCTCAAGTACAAAACTCAGGTTGATGCAGAGTCTCTCTACAACACACCTCCATGCTATGGAATATATATCTGCGGTCTTGTATTCAAGTGGGTTAAGTCTATGGGTGGTCTTAAGGCTATGCAGGCTCATAATGAGAAGAAGGCTAAGATACTTTATGATTTCCTTGATCAGTCAAAGATGTTCAAGGGTACAGTTGTAAAGGAAGACAGATCTCTTATGAACGTTCCTTTCGTAACAGGAAACGATGAGCTTGATGCTAAGTTTGTTAAGGAAGCTACAGCAGCAGGATTTGTAAACCTTAAGGGACACAGATCAGTTGGTGGTATGCGTGCTTCCATCTACAATGCAATGCCAATCGAAGGCGTAGAGAAGCTTGTAGAATTCATGAAGAAATTTGAAGAGGAGAATATGTAATGGCTAAGATTAAATGTTTAAACCCAATAGCTCAGTGCGGACTTGGTCTGTTTGATGACAGTTATGAGATTACTGAAGATTTAAATGAAGCAGAGGCTGTGCTTGTAAGAAGTGCATCCATGCATGATCTTGAGGTATCTGATAAGCTTATTGCAGTAGCAAGAGCAGGTGCCGGAGTAAATAATATTCCACTTGATGCATATGCAGAAAAAGGAATCGTAGTATTTAACACACCTGGAGCAAATGCAAACGGTGTTAAGGAGCTTGTTATAGCAGGACTTCTTCTCGGATCACGTGATATCGTAGCCGGTGCAAACTGGGTAGTTGAGGATCAGGGTGATGAGAACATTGCTAAGACAGCAGAGAAGCAGAAGAAGCTTTATGCCGGAAATGAAATCCAGGGCAAGAAGCTCGGTGTTATCGGTCTTGGTGCTATCGGATGCAGAGTTGCAAATGCAGCTGTACATCTCGGAATGGAAGTCTGGGGCTACGATCCATTTGTATCAGTTGATGCAGCATGGAATCTGTCAAAGTCAGTTAAGCATATAACAAATGTAAATGACATTTATTCAAACTGTGATTATATAACAATTCACGTTCCACTTATGGATGCAACTAAGGGAATGATCAACGAAGAGGCTATCTCACTTATGAAGGACGGAGTAGTAGTTCTTAACTATGCAAGAGATATTCTTGTAGATGAGGAAGCTCTTATGAAAGCTATCGATGCCGGAAAGGTTCATCGTTATGTTACAGACTTCGCTAATCCTACAGTAGTTGGTCATGAGGGAGTTATCTGTACACCTCACCTCGGAGCTTCAACAGCAGAGTCTGAGGACAATTGTGCAGTTATGGCAGTTAACGAGATCAGAGACTTTATAGAGAATGGAAATGTTATCAACTCAGTTAATTATCCTAGAGTTGATGCAGGAATCCCTTCATCAGCAGGTCGTATAACAGTTTGCCATAGAAATATTCCTAACATGCTTACACAGTTCACCGGCGCATTTTCCAAGTCAGGAATCAATGTACCTGATATGGTAAGTAAATCACGTGGTGATTATGCTTATACTATTCTTGATGTTGACACAGCAGATGCTGCTAACATGGTTAAGGAACTTGAAGCAATCGACGGAGTAATCCGCGTACGTGTAGTAAAGTAAGCGATAAAGAATTATAAGTATGAAAGTATTCTGCCTGCAGAAAATACTTTCATAAATGAGGATAATATTATGGAAAAATTAAGAGTAGGAATTCTCGGTGCAACGGGTATGGTTGGTCAGAGATTCATCGACCTTTTGAACAATCACCCATGGTACGAGGTTGTTGTTGTGGCAGCTTCACCCCGTAGTGCCGGAAAAAAATACAGTGAGGCCGTAGAAGGCAGATGGAAGATGGATAATCCTATTCCTGAAGGCGTTAAGGACCTTATCTTAAAAAATGTAAATGAAGTAGAAGAGATTGCATCTGAAGTTGATTTTGTTTTCAGCGCAGTTGATATGTCAAAGGATGAGATAAAGGCTATCGAAGAGGCATATGCTAAGTCTGAAACTCCTGTAGTTTCAAACAACAGTGCACATCGCTGGACAGAAGATGTTCCTATGGTAGTTCCTGAACTTAATCCTGAACATTTTGAAGTAATTGAAGCTCAGAAGAAGAGACTTGGAACAACAAGAGGATTTATCGCTGTAAAGCCTAATTGTTCAATCCAGTCCTATGCGCCTGCACTTTTTGCACTTAAAGAGTTTGAACCTAAGGAGGTTGTTGTATCAACCTATCAGGCTATTTCGGGTGCCGGCAAGAACTTCAAGGACTGGCCAGAAATGGTAGAAAATATCATACCTTATATCGGTGGTGAAGAGGAGAAATCCGAGAAGGAGCCTCTTAAGATATGGGGTAAGGTTGAGGACGGAGTTATCAAGATGAGTGATGATGCACCGAATATCACAGCTCAGTGTATCCGTGTGCCGGTTCTTTACGGACATACAGCTACAGTATTTGTTAACTTCGGAAAGAAGCCTACTAAAGAGCAGATAATTGAGAAGTGGGAAAGCTTCAGTGGTGAGCCTCAGAAACTTGATCTTCCTTCTGCACCAAAGCAGTTCATCCGCTATATGGAGGAAGAAAACAGACCTCAGGTTCAGGCAGACGTTAATTACGAAAACGGAATGGGAGTTTCCATGGGAAGACTTCGCGAGGATACAATCTTTGATTATAAGTTCGTAGGTCTCTCTCATAACACAATCCGTGGAGCAGCAGGTGGAGCAGTTCTCTGTGCAGAACTTCTTACAGCTAAAGGATACATTTCAAAGAAGTAATACGGCGGTTAAAGTATTATATAGGGGAATTAATAACTTATAGCTTCGTAAATAATTATATTGGCTGTATGGGAGGTAAATATGGCTAGGAAAAAGCTGATACTTGTTACATCGCCGCCGGCATGTGGTAAGACATTTGTAACTAAAAATCTTGCAAGAGCACTTAATAACTGCGTATATCTTGATAAGGATGATCTTATCGTTCTTTCAAAACAGATATACAAAGTTGCAGGAGAGCCATTTGACAGATCTTCTGATTTCTTCCATGAGTATATCAGAGATGCTGAATACGATGCTATCCTTGAGGTTGCTTTAAATGCACTCAATTATAATGACACTGTTCTCATAAATGCTCCTTTTAAGAAGGAAGTCAGAAGTCCGGAGTGGCTTGCTGCTATGAGAAAGAAGCTGGCACTCAGAAATGCTGAGCTTTGCATTATATGGGTACATACGGACATTGAAGTAGTTCATCAGAGAATGGTAACACGTAATTCTGAGCGTGATACCTGGAAGATAGAACACTGGGATGAATATGTGGCAACACAGAATTATGATCCGCCTGAAAATGTACCGGAGCTCTTTATTTTCAAGAACTCCAGTGACGATGAATTCGATGAATCCATTGGACAGGCTGTCGACTTCATCCGAAGATAAGGAATAACTACTTAATTGATTTACAAAAAACACAAGAAGCGACAGGATTGCTTGCAATCCATGTCGTATTTGTGTTTTTATGAGCACGTCTTTCCGAGTGCGGTTTTGTAAATCATAAAAACAAAAGGAGAATTAAAAATGGCTAAGGTATTACCATTTGCATCCTACAGACCTGCTAAAGAAGTTGTAAGTGAGGTTGCGGCACTTCCCTATGACGTATATAAAAGAGCTGAAGCTAAAGCATTTGTAGATAATAATCCTAAAAGCTTCCTCAGAATCGATCGACCTGAAACACAGTTCCCTGATGATTTCGATATGTACTCACAGGCAGTTTATGATAAAGCAAGAGAAATGCTGAATGAGGATTTGTCAAACGGAACCTATGTACATGATGAAAAGCCGGATTATTATATCTATGAGCTTATTATGGACGGACGTTCTCAGACAGGTATAGTTGCAGTTGTATCAGTTGATGACTATATCGACGGCACCATCATGAAGCATGAGAATACACTTGCTGCCAAGGAGCAGGACCGCATCAATCATATATATAACTGCGGAGCTCAGACAGGACCGATATTCCTGGCTTACCGCGACAGAGCTAAGGTAAATGAGATCGTAAATAAGGTTAAGCAGACAGATAAGACCTATGGTTTTACAGCAGATGACGGAGTTACTCATAATGTCTGGGTAATAAGTGATGAGCAGGATATAGCTGCTATAAGAGATGAATTTGCTGACGAGAATAAGATATACATTGCTGATGGACATCACAGAGCTGCTTCAGCAGTTAAGGTTGGTCTTAAGAAGAGAGAGGAGAATCCGGGTTATACAGGAGAAGAGGATTTCAATTTCTTTATGTCAGTACTTTTCCCTGAAAGCGAACTGGCTATTCTGCCTTATAACAGAGTTGTAAAAGATCTTAACGGACTTTCTGATTCAGAGTTCATAGATAAGCTTAAGACAGTAGCTGATGTAGAAGAGGTTTCTTCACAGTATCAGCCGGTTGATAAAGCAACACTTGGAATGTTCTTTGAGGATAAGTGGTATAAACTCAGTATTAAGGAAGAACTGAGAAGTGATGATCCGGTAAGCGGACTTGATGTTTCATTACTTCAGGACAATATACTGACACCTATCCTTGGTATAGAAGATCCGAGAACCGACAAGAGAATAGACTTTGTCGGAGGAATAAGAGGTCTGGGAGAACTGGAGAGAAGAGTTCATACAGATATGAAAGTCGCATTTTCCATGTATCCTACCT
The DNA here is from genome assembly GCA_900199595.1 of Lachnospiraceae bacterium. Classification (GTDB taxonomy): domain Bacteria; phylum Bacillota; class Clostridia; order Lachnospirales; family Lachnospiraceae; genus Eubacterium_Q. Next base: position 131,819 of record FZRB01000011.1, read on the forward strand.
CAATAAATGAGCTTTTCGAGGTTGCCGATGCCGGCCTGCTGATGCCGCCTAAATCAACCTGGTTTGAGCCAAAACTCAGAAGCGGAATATTCATCCACGAAATATAAAACCATAATAAGGTGACAGTTTTTCATCAGGTGAAAAATTGTCATCTTTTTTTATGGGGATTTATGACAGTAGGTGACAGTTTGAACCTGGTTCGATTGTCACCAAAAGCAACGGCTAGCGTAAAGTTTTATTCGGAAATTAAATAAAAGAAAATATAGAAGGGAACGACCACCTTGTGATAAAGTGTTTAGCGACCAAACATAACACAAACAAGGAGGAGCGTTCCCTATGGTCAATAGTGTAAAGTATTTCAATGAAGTTTGCATCAAAAAAATTTATGAATTATCAGCAGAGCTTGCTGAGAATCCAAAAGACTTCGCTTCGTATGTGAAGGGTGTGACAGATCAGCTTTCAAAGCTAGGGGTAGAAATAATAAAAGAGACCCTTGAAGAATTTGACTCTATCATTAGAGAAAGCACTGAACGGAAAGAAGAATGGTATGTAGAAAGAAGA
>FZRB01000024.1 GCA_900199595.1 Lachnospiraceae bacterium
AATTGGGAGCAATATATTCAAATATCTCTCTTAAACGTTTTGATATATCATCATTTATCACTTTTCTGCGATATTTCACTACTAGGACTAAGTGAAAATGCATCGAGAATACCGAATGATTATTAGATTCTAAATACACTTTATTTAAGCTCCTTTTATATATTTACCACTGAATTAATTATATCATATTGAGACATCTTTTTCAATGAAAGATAGACGATTTATTATAGATTTTTAGAGCCCGTTAGTGCGATTCATCCCCGCCTTAAAGAAGACGGAGTATTCTCGCTTAGAATTGATAAATATGTTGGTGAAACAAGCTGGAATGATGTAATAGAGTCACTAGTTTCTTTATGGTTACTATTCACGGTTTATGAGATATAATTGAAAAACAACTACTTGCAGTTTGTTTTTCATATTATATCTCATGATCCGCGAACCGGGATTAATTGTTGTGACCTATTCTGGACGGTGATATAATTATACTGTGATTTACGTAGCCCAAAAGATGAATTATGTATATTATGATGTGGGTGTCAAAAGTACCTTTTGACACCATATGACATTTGATGGAAGAGGGTGTAAGACATGCATTCGCTTAGATCTAAAATATTATCTGTTACAATAGGTGCAATAATCATTACAATGATAGTTGCAACTGTTTTTGGTATTGTTGCTATAAGGAATATCTGTATAGACAATTCGCGTCTGTTGCTTCAATTGTTATGTGAAACAGGACAGAAGAACCTTGATTCAAGCCTGAATAGTGTTGAAAGTGAAGTGCGTTATATCTCTACATATGTAGAGTCAGACCTTAAAGGCCTTGATGATCAGGAATTGGAGGAACATCTTGACCGTGTAAACGTTATTTTTGAAAAAGTTCTGAAAAATACTAAGGGCGTCATGACTTATTATTATAGGATTGACCCGGCTGTTTCCTCCGATGTGAAAGGATTTTGGTATGTCAATACAGATGGAGATGGTTTTCAGGAGCATGAGGTGACTGACATAACCATGTATGATACGGAGGATACCTCGCAGCTGGTCTGGTTCACTGTTCCCAAGGCAACAGGTGAGCCTGTATGGCTTCCGCCATATATTACAGACAATCTGGATGTTAAGGTAATATCTTATAGTACCCCTATATATCTGGATGGAAAGTTTGTCGGAGTGATAGGTGTTGAACTGGATTACACCTATATGGCTGAAATGGTAGATAATATCACGTTGTATGATAATGGCTATGCCTTTGTAAATGATTCGGAAGGAAATATTGTATATCATCCCCGTATGGATGTTACAACTATGGGGGTGCAGCCTGCTGTTCCGGAAGGGCTTCTGGGAGATGCGGAAATAATTAAATACACATATGAGGGTGTAGACAAGATAGCAGTCGTACTTCCCCTGGTCAATGGGGATCGCCTGAATGTTTCGGTTCCTGAAAAGGAAGTCTATGAGGAAATGCAGAAATGGATTAATGTAATAATCATTGTTTTTTTCATTCTTCTAGCCATTTTCATCTTACTTATTATGAGATATACAGGCAAGATCACCAGACCATTGCAGGAACTTACAGAGGTGGCGGAGCAGATCGACAAAGGTAACTATAATCATTCGCTAAATTATAAAGGGGATGATGAGATAGGGGTACTCACACAAACCTTTAACTCTGTGACTAACAATCTGAATAATTACATTACCGATTTGAATAATCTTACAAAACAGCTGACTTTACAAAAGGAATCACTCAGCGCATTACTTAATAATATGCCGGCCATCAGCTTTACTAAAGATGCTGAAACAGGAGTATATCTGGCCTGCAACCAGGCATTTGCAGATTATGCACATAAACTGAATCCGGAGGAAGTGGTTGGACTTACAGATACACAGTTATTTGACTCTTCAACTGCTACACATTTTGTAGAACAGGATCGTAAAGCACTTTCTATGGATGAACCCTTTATATATTTTGAGGATGTAAAGGATGCCAAGAGAAAGGCGAGACAACTTCAGACTACGAAGCTTAAGTTTATAGATTCAAATGGACGACTTTGTCTTTTGGGAGTATGCACCGATGTAACAGATTCTCGTGCCAAAAATCAGGCAGATCGTATGATTACAGCCATGGCCGCTGATTATCGTTGTGTGTATTATATCGATCTTGATGAAAATGATGGTGTATGCTATAGAAATGATCCGGGAGATTCAGGTCTGACAACTCCAGGTGAACATTTTTCTTATATAGAAAGGGTGAACTGGTATGCCCAGAACTATGTAACTGATGCATATAGAGAAGGCTTTCTGGAGTTTAGCGAACCTGAAAATATAAGAAAACGCCTTTCTGAGGAACCTATTATCGCTTATCGTTATCTGGCAAAAAGGGGGAATCATGAATACTACGAAATGATTCGTGCAGCAGGAGTGCGTCGTGCGGAAGAAAGAGAAGACCATATGGTTCATGCTATAGGACTTGGCCTGACAGAAATTGACGTTGAGATGCGTGAGACCATGGCGAGGAATGATGCACTTGTGGAAGCTCTTTCTCTGGCAGAGGAAGCAAGTAAAGCTAAGACATCATTTCTTTCAAGCGTGAGTCATGAAATCCGAACGCCGATGAATGCTATTATCGGACTAGATAATCTGGCCTTGCATGATGATACGATATCAGAGCAGACGCGGGATTATCTGAAAAAAATTGGAGAAAGCGCACAACATCTGCTCGCATTGATCAATGATATTCTGGATATGAGTCGAATTGAATCTGGTCGTATGGTATTAAAAAAGGAGGAATTCTCCTTCAGTGCCATGTTGGAACAGATTAATACATTGGTATCCTCACAATGTGCTGACAAGGGTCTTCACTATGAGTGTCATATGCTGAGTAAGGTGAATGAATTCTATATCGGTGACGATATGAAGCTTAAGGAAGTGATTGTAAATATACTTTCGAATGCAGTTAAGTTCACAAATGCACCAGGTAGTATCACTTTGTCAGTTGAAAAGACAGCAGAATTTGAAGACCAGTCTACATTAACATTTTGTATTAAAGATACTGGCATTGGAATGAGCAAAGAATATCTTCCAAGAATATTTGAACCATTTTCACAGGAGGATGGAAGTACTAAGAACAAATATGGAAGTACTGGTCTTGGAATGGCAATCACAAAGAATATAGTAGAGATGATGAATGGTACTATAAGTGTGGAATCAGAAAAGGACGTGGGAACAGAGTTTACTGTTGTAGTTACACTTAAAAATTCCATGCGTGACAGTTTATACAGGAATGGCACATTTGATCCAAACCAACTGAGAGTTCTAATCGTAGATGATGAGGAAATTCCTGCTGAACATGCAAGAATGGTGCTTGATGAAGCCGGCATCAGGGCGGATATAAGTATGAGTGCAGAAGAGGCCTTCCGAATGATGGAACTTCAGAATATGAAGCAGGAGCCTTATAATCTTGTGCTGCTGGATTGGAAGATGCCTGATAAGGATGGAATTGAAGCAGCAAAGGAAATCAGAGAGTATTACAATAATGAGACTACCATAATTATTCTTACTGCTTATAACTGGGATGAAATTATGGATAAGGCACTCGAAGCCGGAGTAGATGGATTCATCGCCAAGCCTCTTTTTGCTTCTAATGTACTTTCGGAATTTGAAAATGCTGTTTATCGAAATCATGTGAATGTGTTTGAAGAAAAGAAACGCGCAGATTTGGCCGGACGTAGAGTTCTTGTGGCGGAAGATGTCGAAATGAACGCTGAAATCATTATGGATGTCCTGGAAATGGAAGAGATAGAATCTGATCATGCAGAAAATGGAAAGATAGCTGTCGAAATGTTTGAAAACAGTGAGCCGGGAACCTATGCAGCAATTCTGATGGATGTAAGAATGCCAATTATGGATGGACTAGAAGCCGCAGCAACCATACGTTCATTAGAAAGAGCTGATGCAAAGGTAACTCCGATCATAGCACTTACCGCAAATGCTTTTGATGAAGATGTTCAGAGATCTCTGCAGGCAGGAATGAATGCACATCTTTCGAAGCCGGTTGAGCCAGAGCATCTGTATCAGACACTCGGAGAATTAATATATGAGGCAGAAAATCATTCCTGATAAATATCGTTTTCTTTATACAATCTTAATACCATTTCATAAGGCTTAATGCCATCTTTTTCGAATTAGATATACAATTCAGACATACAGGAAATCGGAAGGTTTTCGTATGTCTGATTTTTTGAGTTAGCCGTGAATAGTAACTCTTTATGCAATCAATAAAGGATTAATTAAATAGTTTATTGCGGATTCTTGACCATGATGTGATAATTTGTTTTGTAACGAAATGTATATAAAATTCGTTACAAGAAAGTGTTGCTGATGTAAGGATTGATCCTACGAAGAAATAAATAGAATAAAGTAAAGACTATGACAGATAGTTGGGAGAAAGATATTACAAATAAATTTGGTTTACATAAACAAGAATATTATGTCTACTGAACAAATTACTTATCAAAATTTTTTGAGCTTTACAAAAACAATAAAAAATCTTGCAAGTTTTTACACCTGCAAGACTTCTATTTTTATCTGTTATTTTAGTTGTAAATAGCATAAATGAGTTAAAATATTTATTTGAGAATAGATAATAACTTACAGTTTAATGTAAACTTTGGTTTAATATTGACAAGTAACCGCTCGGTAACTATAATGAAGTTACCAATCGGTTACTTATTTTATTGGATGTAGATATTGAAAAGGGAAAAACCTGATGAGAAAGAAGAGGAAGAAGAAACTGGTTATGATGGCTTTTACAATATTGGGTATTGGAATCGTCGGACTTACAATTGATTTCTTTATAGTTAGAAAGATTGCAATGGACCGATTTTCAACCTATGAGGCAAAGGCTAAGTCAGTTACAACATCATATGGAAAAATGAGCTACATAGATGAAGGTAGAGGAGAACCATTCCTTATATGTCACGGAATCACCGGAGGATATGATCAGGGCTTTGATGTAATGAGTGGTCGTACAGATGATTACAGGATTATTGCCCCATCAAGATTTGGATATCCGGGAACTGATATACCAGATAATGCCACGGTAGATATGCAGGTGGAGGCATATATCGAACTACTTGATGAACTGGGAATAGAGAAAATATTTGTCACCGCAACCAGTGCTGGAGGAACAGTTGCTCAGAGGTTTGTGCTAATGCATCCTGAAAGATGTAAAGGATTAATCCTTTATTGCTCCGGATATCCTGCGCAGAAAAAACCAAGTGAACCCGTTTCGGGAATGACAGGACCACCAGCGTTTTTCTGCAATGATTTTGCTATGTGGATGATAAGTCCATTATTCAAGCCGATGATGGGAATGGAGAGAAATGTTATCAAGCAGATTATGCCTATGAAAGAACGTAAAGCGGGTATAGTTTTTGATGGTGATGTGGTTAATAAGGATCATATAAACAATTATGATAATTATGACTTGAAGAACATACAGGTTCCGGTTCTTATCATTCATTCTGAAGATGATAAGCTGGCTGATTCTGAAAAGGCAAAGTATTGGAGCAAGGAGATTCCTAACTGTAAGTCTGTATTTTTCTCGGGTGGAGGTCATCTGATGACAGGAAATAGTGAGGAAATTAATCAGATACTTGATGAATTTGTGGAGGAAAATAAATGAATACTAAGGAATTGATACTAGAAGAGGCACTTAAGCAGTTTTCAGAAAAAGGGTTTGCGGGAACTTCCATGAGCGACATTGCAAAGCCTCTTGGTATAACAAAGGCTGCACTTTATAAACATTTTAAGAGTAAACAGCAGATATTTGACGAAATAATATCTGAATCGGGAGAGCGATTTAAGGATATTTTTGAGGAATTGTCGGTTCATATTTCCGATAATCCAAAAGAAGAAATGAATAAAAAGGATGTGGATGTTTTCAGCAAAATTACACCTGAAGGATTATGTGAAAGTGTTCTTTCATTTGTACGATTTTCTATGAATGATCCATATTCTAAACAGGTACGAAGAATGCTGACCATATCACAATTTCAGAGCAAAGAACTGGCCGAGATGTATACCAAAAGATATGTGGAAACAATGCTTAACTATGACGAGAAATTGTTTTCAAATCTTATGGAACGTGGTGTCATAATGAATGGAGATTCCAAAACTTTAGCGAGGATGTTTTATGCACCGGTGATCATGTATATGGGGATATGGGACAGAGAGCCTGACAGAGCGAAGGAATGTGAGAAAGAAATTAAGAAGCATGTGGAAGAGTTTGTTGCAATGACGAAAAGATAAGTAGTTGAAATGAGTTACTTCAAATACGAAGATAAAATGATTTATTATGAGGAATCAGGTGAGGGGATACCGCTTATAATGCTGCATGGAAATACATCATGCGGAAAGATGTTTGAACCGATAGTTCTGCCTGATTATCAGGGAAAAGGTATTGGACGCAAAATAATTGAAACTTTGGAAAATGATGAATATGGACTTCGAGCAAATAGAATTGAAATACCTGCCTCGATAACGGTAATCGATTATACCGAATGTTAATTTATAGAATATTTGGAAGTTTATTTTTGGTACAAATAGGTTGCGCAAAGGTGTATTTATATGATATTATTAGTTTGCGCATTATGGTATTTATTATAGAATATTATTTTGCGTATTATTGCCAAGGGGTGAGCTATGGAAATTAAAAGAAATATCTATTATAAGATAGCTGAGTGGAAGAAAGAGACAAATGGGACGAAGGCATTACTGATTGAAGGAGCCAGACGAATCGGAAAATCAACGGTTGTCGAAGAATTTGCTCAGAATGAGTACAAGTCATATATCTTGATCGATTTTAATAAGGCTAAGAAAAAGATAAAAGATGCTTTTGAATCCCTTGATGATCCGGATATTTTCTTTCAGACACTGGTGCTTGAATATAACACAAGGCTGTACCCAAGAGAATCTCTGATAATATTTGATGAAATACAGAAATTTCCAAAGGCCAGGGAGGCAATTAAATATCTTGTCGCTGACGGAAGATATGACTACATTGAGACAGGATCGCTGATTTCAATTAAGGAGAATGTTGAGAGTATAACAATTCCATCAGAAGAGCGGAAAATGCAGATGTATCCGGTAAATTTCGAGGAATTTATGGTATACATGGGCGAAGAAATACTTCTTGATCATATAAGGGGATGCTTCGAGGAAAGTCAGCCGCTTGATAGACAGATGCATAATAAGGCTATGCGCTTATTTATGGAGTATATGCTTGTTGGCGGAATGCCTCAGGCAATAGTTGCATTCAAGAAAAATGGAAGGGATTTCCATGCTGCCGATGTAGAAAAGAGGGATATTCTTGCACTCTATGAAGATGACATCAAAAAGGCAGCCAAGAAATATAAATCAAAGGTCTCAGCTATCTTTGATAATATCCCGGGCTTTTTGTCAACGCATGAAAAAAGGATTGTTTTAAGAGAAATTGATAGTAATAATGGAACCTTTGACCGTTATGATGAGCCTTTGTTCTGGCTTGGCGATTCTATGATATGTAATCTTTGCTACAAATGTAATGACCCGAATGTTGGTCTTGCATTAAATAAAAATGAATCCTATGTAAAATGTTATATGGGAGATACAGGATTATTGGTCAGCCATGCATTTAGCGAGAATGAAATCATGGATGAACAGCTTTATAAGCAGATAATGGATGGTAAATTGTCACTTAATCAGGGAATGCTTTATGAGAATATGATAGCACAGATGATTACAGCATCAGGCCGTAAGCTTTTCTTTTACACAAGATATAGCGAGGAAAAGCATAGGAATGATATTGAAATAGATTTTATTATCTCGAATGAGAGCAAGACAAAGTTTAAAATCAGCCCTATAGAAGTAAAATCATCAAAAAATTATACGACTTCATCACTTGGAACATTCAAAGAACTCTTTAAAAAGAGAATTGATAAGCAAATAATAGTGCACCCTAAGGGCTATTCAGAAGCGGATGGAGTCATAAAGATACCTCCATATATGATGCATCTAATATGTAGTTGACGGAAATCCTGTAGCTTTGAATCATAATAATATATGTGTTAATATATGGTGGTGTAATTAAAAAAAAGGAAGTAAAACGTGCCCAAAAATGATATAGTTGATATTAAGAAGAAACATGGGAAAACTAAAAAGAAGAAGTATTAAAAATGCACTTTCCAAAGATTATGTGTAATGAAAGGAAAATGTATTACCGTGATATAAAGAAATTTATAATTTATTATTTTATAAGGAGGTAAGAAAAAATGGGTGTAAATCGTTTTGTGTTGAATGGGGTTTCGTATCATGGCCATGGTGCTATAAATGAAATTCCAGGAATCATTAAGTCAAAAGGATTTAAGAAGGCTTTTGTAGCTTCAGATCCTGATCTGGTTAAGTTTGGGGTTACGACAAAGGTTACTGATTTGTTGGAACAGAATGGAATTGAATATGAAATATATTCAGATATTAAGCCTAATCCAACCATTGAAAATGTACAGAGTGGCGTTGCAGCTTATAAGGCATCTGGTGCCGATTTTATGATCACTATAGGTGGCGGTTCATCTATGGATACAGGAAAAGGAATAGGTATCATAGTAAATAATCCAGAGTATGCAGATGTTCGTTCTCTTGAAGGAGTTGCACCAACAAAGAATCGTACAGTATTTACTATAGCAGTTCCTACAACAGGAGGAACTGGCGCTGAGTCAACAATCAATTATGTAATCACTGATGTTGAGAAAAAACGTAAATTTGTATGTGTTGACCCTAACGATATACCTGATGTAGCGGTTGTTGATCCGGATATGATGTCTACTATGCCTAAAGGCCTGAGTGCTTCAACAGGAATGGACGCGCTGACACATGCCATCGAGGGTTACACCACAGCTGCAGCGTGGGAACTTTCGGATTGCTTGAATCTTGAAGCTATTAAGCTCATAGCCGCTAATCTTAGAAAAGCTGTTGAAAATGATCCTGAAGGCCGTGAAGGTATGGCGCTTGCACAATATGTTACGGCTATGGCATATTCAAATGTTGGACTTGGTATAGCTCATTCTATGGCACATACACTTGGAGCGGTTTATGATACACCGCATGGTGTTGCCTGCGCGATGATGCTTCCGATAGTTATGGAGTTCAATGCTGAGGCAACTGGAGAAAAGTTTAAATATATAGCAGAAGCATTTGGTATAGATACACAGGGAATGGATCAGGCTACATATCGAAAAGCAGCTATAGATGCTGTTAGACAGCTTTCTGTTGACGTGGGTATACCTATAAAGCTTGATAAGCTTAAAGAAGAAGATCTTGATTTCCTTTGTGAGTCAGCAGCTGCAGATGCATGTGCGCCAGGTAATCCTAGAACTGCAAGTCTTGAAGAATTTAGAGAAATGTTTAAGAAATTGATGTAATAAACTTATTGTTGCCAGGGGGATTTCCCCTGGCATTTTGATTAGCAAATGTATATTATCAGGATATCTGATTAACGGGGAGAACAAAAAAATGGAAATCAAGCGAGTTGAGGAGAATGACAGAATAGGCGAATTCATAAATGTAGCGTTTTCAGAGTATGCTGCTGATTGTGATGTAGCACTTAACTTCGAAGAGTTTTGTTTTGTGGCAGAAGATGATGGCAAAATTGCAGGAGTTATCACTGGTAGAGCATACTATAACGAGGTGCATATCGGAGATCTGATTGTTGCAAAAGCATACAGAAGAGAGGGCGTTGGCAGTAAACTTGTTGAGGCTGTAGAGAATGCATACAATGATAAGGGCTATGAAAAAATAGCGCTTACAACATTTGGGTTTCAGGCACCAGAGTTTTATAAAAAACTTGGATATGAATTGGAATTTATCCGGAAGGATAATGATTCTAAGCTTAGTAAGTATTTTTATTTGAAGAAGATATGAATATCTTTCAGTCACGTAATATAAAAGGGGCTTTGATGAATTACATAGTAAATAATGAATATAATTATGAGTTTGAAAATGTTAAAAGGATAGGTATCGGAACCGGAAAAATCTTCTATGTTTATAAAGATGATACACGTAGGATTAAGCAGGAATATAAGGGACGGATGGCAGTATATCTTGGAATAGAAAGAGATATGTATAGTTGTGCGGATCCAAAATCGGAAGTTGTTTTCCAGTTTTATAGACGATGACAAATCTAAGTTTGTTAGCGAGGTAGTAATATGATCAGAATTATGAAATACAGTGATTTAGCACAATGTGGTGTGATTTATGCAAAAGCATTTCCGATAGAACATTGGGGCATAGATTGGACGGCAGAAAATGCAACAGACTATCTTCAAGATTTTTTTGAACATAAAAAATTTGTTGGATATGTATATGTGGAAAATGGTGAAGTGTTAGGTTGCATATTCGCACTTTGTAAGATTTCGGGAAGTAAGAAAGAGATTTATATTAATGAGATGGCGGTACTTCCTGAACGGCAAGGCCATGGAATAGGCAAGCAATTATTAGATGCTGTTAAAGATTACAGTAAAGATAACGGACTTGCTGGAATAGTTCTTTATACAAGCGAGTATGCGCCAGCAGCTAAATTTTATGAAAAGAATGGATTTAAGCTATCTAATGGAACTATATGTATGTATTGCGAATAATTGAAAGATAGTTTACAGAATCACTTTAAGCTTGTCAGAGTGACAAATTCCGGTATGACGAGGTAGTGTATGAACAGATCAATAATAAAAAGATTGTCAATATATGGCATTGTTCTGCTGTTCTCCTTTTTCGCATTCGGATGCGGAACAAAAGAAGCAGCACAGACAGATTCTTTTATGGGCACTGGAAAATATAAACAGTAAGCGGATAATACTGCGTGTGGCCGCATGGAATAGAAGAGCTATTAGTTTATATGAGAAAATGGATTTGAGATAGTAGGAAAAGCGTAATATTCCGGAATTATTAATCATGGATAGTGTTACGAAAAGTAGAAATATTGAAGAGGAATTATGATATGAATGTTGGGATAATTGGATATGGTAGCATGGGAAAAATGCTACTTCAGAAAATCAGTGAAACTGGTAAAGTAAATCATGATAAGTTATTTGTATCAAACAGGACTTTATCGAAAATTGAAGCAGCTCCAGATAAATATGTGATCAGTGAATCAAATACTTCTCTTGCAATGTCTTCAGATATTATATTTATATGTACTCGTCCTGCTGATTTGCTGCCAGTATTAGAGGAAATATCAAGTGTTGTAAAAGATGATACGCTTATTATATCCCTTAATGGAAGTATAACATTTGAATCTCTTGAGAAGATCAGCAACCGAAAATATGTAAAGGTTATTCCGAGCGTAACCGCTGAAATAAATAAATCTCAAACGTTGGTTACTTATAACAGATTTGTGAGTGAGGATGATAAAAGATTATTAAGAGATATTCTTTCATGTATCGGTAACGTCATCGAATTACCTGAAAATGAGATGGGAATGGGGTCAGAGCTTGTAAGTTGTATGCCGGGATTTATAGCATCTATTTTCGATGTGATTTGTCAATCGGCAATAAAACATACGTCGATTCCGCAGGAGCAAGTAATTAAGATGGTTCTTGACACTTTGAGTTCAACCGGGGAACTCATGCTCCGTAAAGATATGAGTTTTGAAGATGTGGTAAAACGAGTGGCAACCAAAGGTGGTATTACTGAAGTGGGCTCAAGAGTGATATATGATGGCTTTCCAGACATTGCAGATGAGATGTTTGGAAAAACTCTTGCTAAGAGAAGAGAAACTGCAGCTATAGTTAAAACATACTGTGATTGAAGTTTAAAATGGCAAACTATAGATAAATTAATTTCAGTATAACTGAGATAAAGGGGTGAGAATAACAATGATAAGACATGTTGAAATGCGGGATAAAGAAGCGTGGTATGCTCTCGATAAGCATTTGCCGGAATCTGTGTTTGCCGAAAAGGTAAGAAGTGGGCAGGGGTAGAGAAGATATACAGGAGCTTACTGGAAGGTTGAAATAGAGTGGTGCAATAATAATGGGCTTCCGGAATATATTACACCAATTTCGCTAAGCCACTATTATCATTTGCGGAAAAATATCTTCCGGATAATAAGCAAGTGTTTTTTATTTATACTCATGGAGCACCAAAGGGTGGATTCTTAAAAGGAATCCGAGAGATTACAAATAAGAAAAATTGTAAGGAATTAGGTGATTATCACACTTTATTTTGATGATAAATCTTGATTTGGTGTGAAATTCAAGAATTAAAAATCTTGATTTGTGTCGCGAGAGGGATTATAATCAAAAAAACATGATTTGGTGTAAATGTCATGAACTAAAAATCTTGATTTGGTGATGAGATATGCTTATGAAGCGCAAAATTGAAGAAAAAATCCTTAAATGGAAAGCAAATAGCAATGGCAAAACAGCCTTACTTATTGATGGTGCCAGACGTGTCGGAAAGAGTTATATAGTTGAGGAATTTGCTAGGCAAAACTATAAGTCATATATTCTAATTGATTTTAATCAAATTGGTTCTGAAATCACTGATCTCTTTGATATGAATCTTCGAGATCTCGACAGCTTCTTTATGTATCTGTCGGCTGCCTTTAATGTAAAACTATATGACAGAGAGTCCCTGATTATTTTTGATGAGGTTCAGTTATATCCTCGAGCAAGAGCTGCAATTAAATTCCTTGTAGCAGATGGCAGATACGATTATATTGAGACTGGTTCTCTTATGTCTATTAAGAAAAATGTAAAAGACATTGTTATTCCATCGGAAGAACGTCATATTAAGATGTATCCCATGGATTTTGAGGAGTTTCTATGGGCAAAGGGCGAAGATATGATAATGCCTCTGATATTGGATTGTTTTGAAAAAAGGAATCCATTGGGACAAGCTTTGCATCGTAAAGTCATGACACTTTTTCGTGAATACGTAATCATCGGCGGAATGCCTCAAGTTGTCAAGGAGTATATAGAGACTGGAAACTTCGAAGCAGCCGATCAGATTAAAAGAGATATCCTGACTTTGTACAGGGAGGATATTCAGAAACATGCGGAAGGTTACGAGGGAAAAGTGGAGAGTATCTTTGATGAGATTCCTGCTCAGCTGTCAAAGCATGAAAAGAAGTTTACGATTTCTTCCTTGGGGAAAGGAGCTCGTTTTAGAGATTATGAGAGTGCATTTCTTTGGCTTCAGGATTCTATGATGACAAATGTGTGTTTCAATTCAACTGAACCCAATATAGGTTTAAAGATTAACCGTGATAATTCTGCTTTTAAAATGTACATGGGAGATACCGGGCTTCTGATTAGTCACGCTTTTGACGAAAATGGGATTGTTTCAGAGGAAATATATAAAAAGCTGTTGTTTGGCAAGTTGGAAGTCAACGAGGGAATGATTTTTGAAAATATAGTATCACAAATGCTTGTTGCTAATGGTCGTGCCCTATACTTCTATTCTAATTCATCTCGAACGGATAAGGATAGCAGAATGGAAATTGATTTTCTTTTGGCAAAGAGCAAAACAACCAATCGGCACAATATATCTCCGCTTGAAGTTAAATCTGGAAAGAATTATACGTTATCATCTTTGAATAAATTCAGAAAAAAGTATTCTGAGCAGTTGAATGAAGCGTTTGTTTTACATACTGCTGACCTGAGTGAGAAAGATGGAATAACGTATTTGCCTGTTTATATGATTGTTTGTCTATAGCAAAGAATGCTGATTGATAAAAGTCAGGGAGTCGAAATCGTGGTCAAAAGAGTAAATGTGTTGTTAAATTAAATCGGAAAAGAACTTGATATGAGTGCTGCAGGTAAAAATAGATAGATTGAGAGCTGTCTCATGAGCAAAGCACCCGAGCGGGACGCGGAAACGCTCCCGCTGCGGGCTGCCTTGTATATAGGATAGAGCGGTCATGAGACCGAGCTGGATCAATTGAAAAGGAGAACAAAACCATGAGCGAAGAGATCAAAAAGGAAGCGCAGGACACGGAGCTGAACAAAGAGGAGTTAGACAAGGTTGCTGGGGGAAGAATCACCATTGGACCCGACGGAGACTATCTGTTCAGGTGCCCTGAATGCGGCGAAACCTATGTGCCGGGGCAAAGCCATCAGTGCAGCTATTATAATAAGCCCTGCACCCCTCAACGGTAAACGAATATAGATATCATCAAAGAGGAGAATAACGCCATAAAATGCATCGAAAGGAACATACCTTATGATCAAAGTACACAACCGGGACATAGAAGAGTTACTGCGCGATGCTGACTTTTCCAACTCAACCCATAAGGAGGCTTTGCGCAAACGTCTTTTCGGAGAAGGTACTGAATTGAAATTGGACGATCTTGCTATGGTTGCGGGCGGCCTGAACGAACCCTTTATTTCCCCGGAAGATTGGTCGGATAAGGATACGAGCCATGAATAAAACAAGTGTATTGGGATGTCTTGCAGAGGAGTACCCCCAGCTGTATCTGAACCCAGATACGGACAAGCGGGAGGCTTATCGTCGTGTCGTGCTGCGCGGTGAAGAACCGGTGACAAAAAGCCTGTCTCATTACCGGGGAGATCCCGCGGACTGGGAGGAAATCGCTGACACTCCAGCGGGACAGGTACGGGTGGTCACGCTGGGGTCTCGGCGGGATTTTGAACTGGTGCTGCGGGGCCTCATGGCTGCCAAGGACGGACCTCTGACTCCGATCCCGGAAAGCCAGGGGGCAGCCATGCTGACCGTGTTCAACTGGCCACGAATCCACACGCACCTTGCGGCCTTCCCGGAGAAGGAAAGAGAGGTGGAGCTGAAACGCTTCACTGCCGTCCGAGAAAATTACATAGATACACTGGTAGTGCTATCCCGAGGACCGTATAGCCATGTGGATGCCGTCACTGTCGGAGAAACAGATGCCGAATGGCTCGATCACTCTGATACGATCCGCCGCTATCATGAGCTGAGCCATGTGATCTGCCGCAGGCTTTACCCCGGAGATATTGTTCCAATACGGGATGAGCTGGTGGCCGATGCGGTGGGACTCATCGCCGCCTATGGTCAATTTGACCTGCTTCTGGAGCAACGCTTTCTCGGCGTTCAGGGCGGATGTTATGTCGGTGGGCGGTTGGGCAACTATACGGACAATCCCGATACGCTGGCCTCACAGGCTTCCTTCGCATTGGAGCGTATCAAAGCGAAAACCGACACGCTCTCCTGGGAAGAACCCTTTGACCTGATCCCGGTCTTGATGGAAGTCGCTGATATTGGAGAGGCAGGAAAAGCATAAAAATGCTGTCTCCAAATGGATGGCAGGCTTGTATATAGGATAAAGCGGTCATGAGACCGAGCTAAATAAACAATTATGAAAAGGAGAACAAAACCATGAACGAAAACCTGAAGAAATTTCTGGAGGAAGCCAGCAAGAACGAGGAACTGAAAGCCAGGCTCGCCGCACTGACCGACAAGGACACGGCTGCGGCGAAGGCCGTTGAACTGGCCAAGGAGTACGGCTTCGCCCTGACCGCCGAGGATTTTCAGCCCGCCGATGGCGAGGAGCTGTCTCTCGACGAGCTGGACAATGTTGCGGGCGGCTGGTGCATTTTTGCAGGCGGCGGAAGCGGTGGTACAAAGAAAATACCATATTGTGAAAAGTGCGAAGAGTGCAAAGTGGATGAAACGGTAGGGAAGCCATGCTCCAAATGTGGCACGATTCTCACAGAAATTATTCTTCATTACAATTGATTTCTTTTGCTAAACAATCGGGCACAGAGGTCGATCATGTACTACCGTTTGAAAGATAGATACTGT
The DNA here is from genome assembly GCA_900199595.1 of Lachnospiraceae bacterium. Lineage (GTDB taxonomy): Bacteria > Bacillota > Clostridia > Lachnospirales > Lachnospiraceae > Eubacterium_Q. Next base: position 15,832 of record FZRB01000024.1, read on the forward strand.
CTGCGGGGCTGGGAGTTGCTGCCTTACGCCCTGCTGGATGCCAAATAGGACGATCAAATGAGCCAATCTAATTATCATGAAGAAGGAGAACAAAACCATGAACGAGAACCTGAAGAAATTTCTGGAAGTGGCCAGCAAGAACGAGGAGCTGAAAGCCAGCCTCACCGCGCTGACCGACAAGGATACCGCAGTTGAAAAGGCTATCGAGCTCGCCAAGGAGTACGGCTTCGCCCTGGCTGCCGAGGATTTTCAGCCCGCCGATGGCGCAGAGCTGTCTCTCGATGAGCTGGATAGTGTTGCGGGCGGCGGATTGTTTGACATTTTGAAAGAGATTGGGAAAGGCTCCTGGAGGGAGGAAAACTCATGAGTGAAGAGATCAAAAAAGAAGCGCAGGACGCGGAACTGAGCCCGGAGGAGATGGACAAGGTTGCCGGGGGCTTTACCGACCATTTTAAACGCGAAGAAAGATTTGTTTTTTCAGAAGAAGAAATGAAAAAAATGAAAAATGGCATTTGCCCAATATGCAACCAAAAAATCGGTTCTGGAACAGATATCATGAAAGTTTGGGAGCATGCGAAGAACTGCAAAGGGTGATGCTTGAAAAATGCACCCTGTCTCCAAGCGGCGGGCTGCCTTGTATATAGGATAGAGCGGTCGTGAGACCGATCTAAATATTTTTTTGAAAAGGAGAACAATACCATGAGTGAAGAAATCAAAAAGGACAATGAACTGAATCCTGAGGTGTTGGAAAATGTTACCGGTGGGGGTATGTTTACACCGAATGATAACGGAACAATAGTCACTGAGAAAATCACAGATGATCCGGGCAAGAAAATAGTATGTCCGAAGTGCGGATCTTAGAATTTAAGCTACAAAGGCGGTACCACTTTCAAATGTTATATTTGCAGTACTGAATTCACCGTCTGAGTAACAGAACTTGCGAGTTAAAAGTTTAGCACCCACTGATGCCATGATTATAAACAATTATGAAAAGGAGAGCAAAACCATGAGTGAAGAGATTAAAAAGGAAGCGCAGGACGTGGAGCTGAGTTTGGAGGATTTGACGAAAATTGCCGGAGGAACAAATTCGAACACTGTGGACTGGGGAGACCCTTCCAAGCTGCCGTACACTTGCCCCTTCTGCAATGCAACCCTCACTACACGAGAAGAGGTTGTAGGTCATCTTACGGCTCATGTATCGGATGTGTTACAAAAAACGCAGCCATCGTGGTAGGCAGCAGATTTAGAAGGAGCAAAATAATCAGAAAAGGAGAACAACACCATGAGCGAAGAGATCAAAAAGGAAGTACAGGATGCAGAGCTGAACCCGGAGGAGCTGGACAAGGTCGCGGGAGGATTTATTATTGATCAAAATAAAATATACACATGTCCAAAATGTGGAGGACAGTTTAAGGGCATGGATTATTATGTTCATTCGCAAGGTTGCGGAGCTGAACCCGGAGGATGGGGAGAAGGTCAGCGGCGGAAAAATTAGCACCACTCCAAAATGCCCGAACTGTGGTGAATATTTGGACTGGAATGGCGGATTCGGTACGTATATTTGCCCCAAATGCGGCTATCACAAGCCGAAAATTGATGGGTACGGTCCATTTGGACAATAATTTTGGCAATCCTGCGCCAAAAGAAGGGGATAGTTCATGAGAAAACCACCTGACCGAGACGTTGAAGCGCTGCTGCGCGACGCCAACTTTGCCAACTCCGCCCACAAGGAGGCTTTGCACAAATGTCTTTTCGGAGAAGGCACTGAATTGAAATTGGACGATCTTGCTATGGTTGCGGGCGGCCTGAACGAACCCTTTATTTCCCCGGAAGATTGGTCGGATAAGGATACGAGCCATGAATAAAACAAGTGTATTGGGATGTCTTGCAGAGGAGTACCCCCAGCTGTATCTGAACCCGGATACGGATACGCGGGAGGTTTATCGTCGTGTCGTGCTGCGCGGTGAAGAACCGGTGACAAAAAGCCTGTCTCATTACCGGGGAGACCCCGCGGACCGAAAGGAAATCGCTGACACTCCAGCGGGACAGGTACGGGTGGTCACACTCGGCAATCGGCAGGATTTTGAACTGGTGCTGCGGGGCCTCATGGCCGCCAAGGACGGACCTCTGACCCCGATCCCGGAAAGCCAGGGGGCAGCCATGCTGACCGTGTTCAACTGGCCACGAATCCACACGCACCTTGCGGCCTTCCCGGAGAAGGAAAGAGAGGTGGAGCTGAAACGCTTCACTGCCGTCCGTGAAAATTACATAGATACACTGGTAGTGCTATCCCGAGGACCGTATAGCCATGTGGATGCCGTCACTGTCGGAGAAACAGATGCCGAATGGCTCGATCACTCTGATACGATCCGCCGCTTTCACGAGCTGAGCCATGTGATCTGCCGCAGGCTTTACCCCGGAGATATTGCTCCAATACGGGACGAGCTGGTGGCCGATGCGGTGGGACTCATCGCCGCCTATGGTCAATTTGACCTGCTTCTGGAGCAACGCTTTCTCGTCGTTCAGGGCGGATGTTATGTCGGTGGACGGCTGGGCAACTATACGGATAATCCCGATACGCTGGCCTCACAGGCTTCCTTCGCATTGGAGCGCATCAAAGTGAAAACCGACACGCTCTCCTGGGAAGAACCCTTTGACCTGATCCCGGTCTTGATGGAAGTCGCTGATATTGGAGAGGCAGGAAAAGCATAAAAATGCTGTCTCCAAATGGATGGCAGGCTTGTATATAGGATAGAGAGGTCATGAGACCGAGCTAAATAAACAATTATGAAAAGGAGAACGAAACCATGAACGAAAACCTGAAAAAATTTCTGGAGGAAGCCAGCAAGAACGAGGAACTGAAAGCCAAGCTCGCCGCACTGACCGACAAGGACACGGCTGCGGCGAAGGCCGTTGAACTGGCCAAGGAGTACGGCTTCGCCCTGACCGCCGAGGATTTTCAGCCCGCCGATGGCGAGGAGCTGTCTCTCGACGAGCTGGATCAGGTCGCGGGCGGCGCGAACTGCGTAGCCTCGAGCAGCACGATGTGCATGGTCTTTGGCATGAATAAAGTAAAAATGCCTTATTGTACAAAGTGCGAATCCTTCTGGGGAGGTGAGGGCAACCCGATCGGAAGTCCCTGCCCTAAATGCGGCACGATCCTCATTGGGAAGGAGTGGTGATAAGCCCCGGTAGATGCCGACCAGAAAGGCCAAGTCAACCAATCCTATTATTATATTTTTGAAAAGGAGAACAAAACCATGAACGAGAACCTGAAGAAATTTCTAGAAGAGGCAAGCAAGAACGAGGAGCTAAAAGCAAAGCTCGAAGCGCTGACCGACAAGGAGACCGCAGTGGACAAGGCCATCGAACTGGCCAAGGAGTATGGCTTTACCCTGACCGCTGAGGATTTTCAGCCCGCAGAGGGTGCGGAGTTGTCTCTGGACGAGTTGGATAGTGTTGCTGGGGGGAACGGTTGCTTTTGCATATTGTTTGGTAGCGGCGGCGGTAATAACTGCGCCTGTATGGGCAGCGGCGATGGCCCAAAGAAAAGACCATATTGTGAGAAGTGCCAAGAATTTGTATGGGATGGCACAGTAGGGACCCCCCACAGTTGCGGCACTATTCTCGTTGAAAAAGAGTCTTTGTTCTGAGTTGCTTTTTGCGAGAAGATTGGGGTGGATGGGTAAGTATATACTACCGTTTGAAAGATAGATATATCTACAAATCATTCATCAAACAGGCACGTCACCCTTTGAAGTGGCGTGCCTGCAATAAAAAAGATCGAACGGAAGGGATACTATGTACTATCGTATAAAAGACAAATACAAACTGCGGGGCTGGGAACTGCTGCCCTACGCTCTGGTGGACAGCGAAACGCACCGGGCGCACTTCGTGCAGAAAGCAGAGTTTGACGCCCTCACCCTCTGCGACGGGACGGTAGATCTTGCCCTCCCCCTGATTTCGCAGAGTGTGCGGGAAAGTGCTGAAAAACTGTCTGAGAAGGGATATATCGAACAATGTTCACCCGGAACGGAGATTTTGGATGAGCAGAAATATAAGCGTTATCCTAACCGCTTTATGAAACATGCCCATTGGTCCATCACCGGAAAATGCAACTGCAAATGCAAGCATTGTTTTCTGTCTGCTGCTGACGGGCGTTATGGTGAGCTAAGCCACGATGACGCCATGAAAATAGTCGATGAGCTTGGAGCGTGTGGTGTGCTGTCTTGTTCCATCACCGGAGGTGAGCCTTTCGTGCGTTCCGACTTCTGGGAGATTGTTGATGGACTGACAGAGCGGGGCATATACATTAGCCAGATATACTCCAATGGTTTACTTGTAAATGAAAGGCTTTTAGATAAGTTTGAAGATCGCGGACTGCATCCGGAGTTCAATATGAGCTTTGATGGTGTAGGATATCATGATTGGCTCCGTGGCATAGATGGGGCAGAAAAAGCCGTGCGTCATGCCTTTGAAATCTGCCGGGACAGGGGTTTTCCAACTGGGGCTGAGATGTGTCTGTGGAGGGAAAATGCTCATACCCTGCGTGATAGTGTAAACTATTTGGCTTCTGTAGGCTGCTGGAGCCTTAAGACCAATCCTGTGGCAGACACAGGTGCATGGCAGGAGGGTGGCTATGCAAAGAAACATGGTCTGAGCTCAGATGAGACGAATGCCATATATCTTGACTACATAGAGGATTTCTATCAGGACCTGCCGGAGATTTCACTGCATCTGGGAGGCTTCTTTGCTGCGGATGGGCGGCAGCCGGATACATACAGTCTACCCGCCATCCATGTGGCAAAGGATCCGGAGAATACCTGTATGTGTGCTCACGCAAGAAATTCTCTGTATATTTCAGCGGAGGGACGTGCGCTTACCTGTATGCCCATCTCAAACAACGACGAGTTTCAGGCGGAGTATCCGCTGATTCAGGAACTGGGTCTGCGTCAGTGCCTGACGGAATCGAAGTACATGGAGCTTATAAATACTCGCTCCGCTGCCGTGCTTGCTCATAACGAAAAGTGCGTTGACTGCGCCTATCGCAGACTCTGTCTTGGCGGCTGCCGGGCGGTGGGGCTCCAGTGCCATCCGGGCGACATCCTTGCCCCGGACGAATCCACCTGCAGGCTCTTCCGTGACGGCTGGCTGCAGCAAATTACGGAGAAGGTAAGCAGACTGCGTCCTTCGGCGGAGTGTGCGGAGCAAAAGCGTCTGCGCGAGCTTGGCCGTGAAGACGAGATCAGGCGCTGATGAGGGCGGCCTAAAAGAGGTGTTTTATGTTTGAACCATATAGGAACAGAGTAATAAAGGGAATAGCCTTTGTAATGGCATTACTTATCGTAGCATCGCATATATTTTTATCCGATACGGCGGCGGCCGCAGGCACGGGTGACAGCGGTGAAACGACTTTTCTTTCAGAGAATTATTCTGATGTATATTTGGAAACCCATACAGGGGTTATGGTTGCGGCTGAGGCAGAGGCAGCTGCAAATAGTGATAACTGATTGTAGTGTGAAAAAGAATTGTGGCACAGATTAAAGGTCATCCCCCAAAAAGTCTAGGGTATTTATCGTTGATGTGTAGTAGACTGTTCTTGAATTAGCTATACCAACTGCATATGTTTGTCTCTTCAATCCGTGGAAATGTATATCCGTATAAATGGATGTGTATTATCAATCCACTTGTGATGATGATATTATGTATCGTTCTCTCAAAGATTCTTTCTCAAAATTCATTTATAAACGGTGTGTTCGGGTTCGGACAGCAAATCATAGGATTGTTTACGGTATTCTTAACGTTATTATTAACGTGTGAAAGTAAAACAAAGCAGAGTCAATCATAAATATCCAATTCAATGATAAGCCTTGAAGCCTAGTGTTTCAGGACTTTTTCGATAACTGGAATTTACCAGGGGGACAGTCCCTCTGGTAAATTTGTAGTTTCCGCCACGAACCGACTCCGGTGGCACATAGACTTTAATTCGGTTGAGTACGGGATAGGATTGATGCTCCTCTTCAATTGAAAGTTCAATCGAAGAGGTTTTTTTATTTAAAAGTCCTCTTTTTATCCTTCAGTTCTTGTTGCCGATATTAATATTTCCCTTATATTTTCCCTTATCAGTTTCGAAAAACGATATAACATGATATAATCTCTAATGTTATCATTCGGAAAGTTGACATCATTAAATTTCGCTAAATATAAGGCTTTCCGATAAATCTGATAACAAAATATAAGTCTTGATAAAGTCTTATATAAAATGAGATTTTGAATCGGAAGAAATATGAATAAGCATGTAAAGTTTAATTCTTATGGAAATGTAGCTATATAATAAATCTGAATTAATGCTGTTGGAATATAGAGGTATAAAAGGAGAGCCGAGAGTAATCGGCTCTCTTGTTATGTATTCATATTTTTCTGGCCTGCATGATACATTCGATCTGTTTCGGCGTTTCCTTCATTCCACGCTTATACCAGGTGTCGAGGAAGCTGAAAATAAAGTACGAAATATAACCGACTGCATAGCTGCGTTTCGGCGTGGCTATCCGCTATTTTTTGTGATTTCAAGGTCTGAGATATAGACTTTTACACATACAAGTGTTATTATAATAAGTTAGTGATAACTAACCACAATCGGGATTTAATGTAGAAGAGATGGAGAAATTTATATGCTGTTAACGATATGTGTTGCATTGGGATTATGCATAATTGAATCTCTGGTGATAGTGATAGCAAGTTATTCCCTGAAACTGCAGATTGTGAAGGCTGGAAAGACAGGGGGTTCAATAATAAAAAACAGATAGTCAGGATTAATTTTTACCCTAAGACCGTGCAGGAGCGGGCTTTTGAGATCCCTTATGTTCAGACGTGGAAGCAGATGCTTAAAAAGCGCGGATTTCTGACGCTCATATGGGTTGTGGGTTCCTTTATTGTGGCAGGAATCGTAGTTTTGTTTTTTGGAGGCTTATTCGGATGAAGATCAGGAATTTTGTGAAAGAAGGACAGAAATTACCTTTATATGGGGTGGGGCCATATATTGTTTATGGTATGGTCGGGCTGACGATCCTCGGAATAATTTTTTTCTGTTACTTGCTGAAGATCGGATCATTAGGAATGCCGTGGATATATTTATTTCGTATCACCGGCGGTATTTTAATGTTGTTGGGAGCTTTCATATGGTTCACCGGCGCCCTGCGCTCTGGAATGGACGATAACATAGCGGACAACAAACTGAAAACTGACGGTATATATGCATGGGTCAGGAATCCGATGTACAGCGGAATATGGGTTTTCAATTTTGGATTAAGTCTGATGTGGCATAATGCATGCCTCGTCCCGATAGTGGGGATCAACTGGCTGATCATGACGATCGCATTGAAGAATACGGAAGAAAAATGGCTACTGGATCTGTATGGAAATGAATATGAAGAATATAAAAAGAGAGTAAACAGATGCATTCCATGGTTTCCGAAGAGATAGATTTAGAATTCGAAAAAATTCATGAACAACACTTATCAGGAGGTGGGATTTTGGAAAAGAATGAAGCGCTTGTTATTCTGGAAGATCAAAGCCTTCATCCAGGTCAGTAATCCATAATGTTTGAATCTTAACATATGTCAATGCGAATAATATAAAGTAATGGTATTGTTTCTTTCAGGAGGTGACATCATGAAAGAAAATGATATCAAGAATGCCGGAAAGGCATTAACAATTACCACTGTGTTGACACTTTTTATTGCCACTTTTGAAATGGTAAATGCGCTTAGGTTCTATAAGCCGGGAATGAATCTGCTTGATATAGCTAGTTATGTACAGGCTAATAGATGGATATTTGCTTTTACATTTATATTTGCAAATCTTGTCCTTTTTCCAAGTGCGCTGCTTCTTTATAAGGCGAATGGAATCAGTCTTAAAAAGGAAGTATACGAAAGAGAGACTCTTGGCGGTGATATTCTTTGGGGGGTGATACTCGCAATTGTAGCCAGCCTGTTAAGTCTTCTTTCTTTGCCTATATATAAAGGCTGCACAGAACTTGCTTTTGTAGAAGATGAAAAGATGGGAGTAGGAATAACTATTCTTTATGTAATCGCACTAGTCTTTGTGAGTGGAATTTGCAAGGAAATATATTTCAGAGGCTTTGCAAGAAAATTTTGTGGGCAGGTATTTGGAGAGATTACGGCACTTTTACTATTCAATATGCTCTTTGGGTTACTTGACTGGTATAATTTTGGATATTCCTTCGTGCTTGGACTTGTATGTATCTTTGGTTATCAGAAAAGAAAACACATGATAGTTCCTATGATTATACACGGTGGAGTGAATTTAATTAGTATCATATACATCATTGTTATGGGTAGCCAATAAGGAGGCGTTCCTATGAATAAAGATTTTATTGTTACCACAGACGGTGGCGAACAATCTTAAAAGATTATTCGTCCCCGTCTTTTTTTATCTCAAAATCGCCGGAAACGGCACAGCAAAGAAAGGAGAATTTCAAAATTGAACAGCAGCAGATTTCAGCCAAAAAGCTGAAGGCAATGGAGAAGGTGAAGCGAGCAAATGCGGAGCTTGCTTTAAGGCGGATTTAATTTCGCTTTAATGGAGCTTTAATGACAAAATGAGAGGTTTATTATAGTATAAACGATGAACCGTCATTATCATTTGCAAATAGAAGGGGGCGGAATATGCCTAAGGTTTCAGAAGAGTATTTTGAGAACAAAAAGAATAATTGATAAAACGAAAAAGGAGTTTGCGTTATGTGTTTAGGTTTTTCGTACATAGGATTGATATGGTTGATCATGCTTCTCGTTCCGAATTTCATTTGGATGAAGAACAAGCCAAAGGATTATGAAGAATATGTTCATCATGAGAACAAAGTATTGCTTTTTTTTGAGCGTGCAGGGCAGTTTATTGTTACACCGGTAGCGCTTATCTTTTCTGATTTTAATTTCAAAGGATGGAACTTCTGGTGTCCGGTGTTAATAGTATCATTTCTCTGTATGGTGTTATATGAGATTTTCTGGATTCGCTATTTCAAAAGTGAGAAGACCATGGAGGATTTTTATAGAGGGATTATAGGAATTCCCGTAGCAGGAGCTACACTTCCTGTTATTGCATTTTTTCTTCTTGGAATTTATGGCGGGAACGGAATCATGATCATTGGTTCAATAATCCTTGGAATCGGACATATCGGAATACACCTGGCTCATAGAAAGGAAGTTTGTGAGCCCAAACCTAAAAAGCATATTGTACGAAGGATACTTGTTGGAATACCTAAGGTTATTGTTTCGATGGTTCTGATAATTGTTTTTGGATTCTCTGTCGTGGTAATTATTGGCCGAAATATAAATCAAATTAAGCGTACGATTGATTATAAAGACGGAATCAATAAGTCGGAATATGTAATGTTAAATGGACAGGAGCAGTATATCCTTACTATGGGGCATGATATATCAAATCCTGTTATTATCTTACTTCATGGTGGCCCCGGTGTTCCTTCAACTTGGGGTGACTATTGTTGGCTTGATTATATGACTGATGATTATACGGTCATTTGTTGGGATCAAAGAGGATGCGGCAGGACATATTATCATAATGTGAATACAGACCCCGATAACAACACTGTTTCATTCGAACAAGCTATAGATGATCTGGATGCCTTGGTTGATTATGCGCGAAAGACATATGGCCAAGAAAAGGTGATTATTATGGGACATTCATATGGAACCCTTCTCGGAAGCCAGTATGTACTTGAGTATCCTGAAAAGGTTTCGGGTTATGTGGGAGTAGGTCAGGAAGTGATTGAAGAAGATATGTTTGCATATACTTATGTGTATGAGGATGCCTTGGCAAAAGCAAAGGAAGCTGGTGACGACACCACCGAAATGGAGAAGGCATATGAGACTCTTATAAATTCGCCTTTTGGCGTAGCCGATACATCTGCGCTTGATAATTTAACAGCCAAGTATCATCAGCCGAGAGTGACAGAGGATGTATCGACAGTTGCATCCATCTTTTCACCATATATCGGTGTTGATGATATGAGGTGGCAATTTCTCATATTATCTTCGATGAACGGCAGTACGGCATATGAAGAACTGGAATCATCATTGCTAGAGTATTTATTGAGTTTTAATGCATACAAAAGAAGTACTGATTTTCAAGTTCCGGTGCTTTTTGTATCCGGTTCGGATGACTGGTCGTGTCCGGTCGGACCGATAGAAGAATACTGTGGAGTGATAACAGCTCCAAAGAAAGAAATGTATCTTGTCGATGGCTGTGGACATAGCCCGCAGATTCAGCTGCCGGAGGAGTGCTGTCAGGTAATAAAGAGTTTCCTTGGACAGTAAAATTGGAAGTTATCTAAATAGGTGTTAAAGGAGCTTTTTATGAGCTCCTTTTTGTTTGTTTCTAAAGAATATGACTTTAGTCATATTGTTGTTATTTCTTTTTTCACTACAAAGAAGAATGGCATAAGTCTATAATGCAGATTAATGAAATATACAAACGGTGTCTAAAGGAGAGAGAATAAATGGATATGAACAAGATGATTTCAAAAGTTGGTTCAGCAATCGTAACAGTGACAGTATTTCTATTTGCAATATTTCTGCTGTTTAATTATTCTATGGGTGGCTATTTTGTCTGCCTTATCCTACCGATAGGTTTTATCATGATGACGGCAGGTCTGAGCAACGAGTGTGAAGGTGACCACAAGGTTGCTGCTAATATAGGTTTGATTCTGGCGGCGGTGTATGGTACGTTTATAATGCTTGTTTATTTTTCACAGCTGACTACGGTAAATAATGAACAATTGAACGAACAAGCGTCAAGACTATTAGAATTCAATAAGTTTGGGCTAATTTTTAACTACGATTTGCTTGGCTACGGTGTAATGGCGCTTTCTACCTTCTTCACGGGACTATCAATGAAGCCTAAGAACAAGGTAGATAAGTGGATCAGAGTGCTAATGATGATACACGGAGTGTTTTACTTTAGTTGTACGTTTATGCCAATTACTGGAATGTTCGTGAGAATGTCCTCTGGTGGTAACGGAATCGGCGGAAGGCTTGCTCTTGTTGCGTGGTGTGTTTATTTTCTGCCAATTGGGATACTTTCAATTCTTCATTTCCATTCAGAAAAAAAGATATAGGATGTGATAAATAAGCCTGCTGATAGGACCTGCTATTGACGGCAGAGAAGGAGAGCCCCAGGTCTTTGACGGAAGGCGGAAAGACAGGAAACCCGTTCATATGCTGCTGAAAGATATCCAAAAATTTGAAGACGGAGCCGTATGGCTTCGATACGAGGTGAAGAATGGCGGCGGCAAATGACAGACAGGGATGTTTACTCCAAAATCTGCAGGATGCAATGTGTCCGGAGGAAATGACCAGAGAGTGCATAGGTCTGGCAGAGACAGAAAATGAGAGGGAAATGCTACGGATTCTTGAAGAGCATAGAAAAGAACTGCTTACCAGGATACATGGCTATCAGAAAGCATTGGACTGTCTGGATTACCTTGTGTTTCAGACAAAAAAGCACAGAAAGCAGGAAGAACTATGAAAACGAAAATGACAACGTTGTTTATTGTGGTTTCGATTATAGCGGTGGCCTTCAGCGCATGCGGTAAGACTGGCACACCGGAACCTGATGCTGTTTCAACTGAAGCAGTTAGTAGCAAAGGAAGTACACAGGAAGAGACAATCGGAATAACCGAGGTACCGGAAAATGAATCGGAAAGCAATGTAAATGAAGATCAAATCCAAACAGAGGATTTGGAAACAGAAACGGAGGATACAGAAAAAATGTTGCAAATGAAGATAAACGGTACTGTCGTAAATGTTTTGTGGGAAGAAAATGAATCCGTTGATGCGCTGATGGATATGTGCAAGGATGCGCCGCTTGAGATCCAAATGTCCATGTATGGCGGTTTTGAACAGGTAGGACCGCTCGGAAGAAATCTTCCGAGAAACGATTCGCAGACAACCACATCAGCGGGAGATATCGTCCTCTATTCAGGAGATCAGATTGTGGTATTTTACGGCAGCAATTCATGGAGCTATACAAGGCTGGGACATATCATAGATCTGGATAATGAGGGAATGGCAGCGCTCCTTGGCAACGGAGATGTGATAATTACGATAAGTATGGAGGCGCAACGGTGAAAATACTGATTTTGAATGGAAGCCCTCATCTTGATGGTCCGACTTCGGATATGGCAAGGGCATATGTGCACAAAAGGATGACAATAAACATATAGTTGGCGAAATTAAAATAATAAAAGAATATTCAGAGTATGGTATTGGTTAAATCGGAATTGTATTTCAGCATAATGCAATAGGGACGAGGTGTTTATCATGAAATTGGATCAGGTTGAAAGTATTCTTAATGTTAAATTTCCTAAGAAATGGAAAGCTATTCATTCTATGGGCGTGATGGAATGGATGGAACAGAGCATTCAGGAATTTAGAGAGAATAAAGAAAAATACATAAATGATCAAAAAGCATTTTTTATGCTGGAATGTGACTGTGAGCCATTGTTTTTTGACGATATACCTAAAAGATTAGAGGAATTAAAAGAATGGATTTCCTGGAGAGAAGAAGATGAAAAAACAGCTTTAAATGAGAATGTGAGACTGATCCCTTTTGCACAGAACGGTGGGGGTGATTTGTTCTGTTTCTTATACGAGGAGAATGAAGAAGAACCACGAATAGTATTGTATTATCATGATGATTATAGTGGTCCGGTGTTAGAAGCAAGTTCTTTTGATGAATTTATATATGTGATTTTATTGGAAAGTGCTTCCTGGAGTGGGGATATAGAAAATGATTATTGGAAATCCCACTACCAGCTTTTAAATGATGAATATAAGAATAAGTTAGATGGCAGAACTGCTGAAGAATTGGCGGAAGAATATGAAAGCTGTAATTTGGAAAATGTAGATATTTGGAAGAACTGATATTCAACATCGATTATCTTCCAGTTTTATGGATGAGCATTGAGGAATCGAAATATGAACCAAATATATTGGGATGTCAGTCAAATATCCATGCTGACAGACAATCTAGGGGCATCGACACATAGCCATGGAATGGTGCAATTCTTTTTAGCGCTGGAGAATATACCGGATATTCAGATAGGGAGAAAAAAACTTGATAAGCCGATATGTCTTTTTGTGAATAAAAATGTTAAGCATAGTGTAAAATTTCACGACGGAATTATCTTTACAACTGTAATAGATCCGACATCGGATATTGGGATATTTATTGATGCCCTTATGAACGGAAATGAATATTATCTGATAGATACGGATGTGGCTAAAAAACTTAGCAAATATGCCTATCCTATGATAGAAACATTTGATAAGGAAAGCTATGTAACATTCCTAAATCAGATGTATTTGAATCTTGGTTTTCAACCGAGAGAGAGACAGATGGATGAGAGAATTACCGGATTATTAAAGATACTGGAGGATTGTAATTGTTTCGATCATTCCGTAGAAAAGTATGCCGAAGAACTGGATATTTCAACCAGCAGGCTTTCTCATCTTTTTAGTGAGCAGGTAGGGATATCTCTAAAGAGTTATCTGACGATTCATCAGCTTGAGAAGGCATTTCAGAGCATTCTGGAAGGAAGCAGGTTGACGGAAGCAGCTATGAATGCGGGATTTGGTTCGCCTTCACATTTTGCTGCTACGGTAAAACGTCTTATGGGGCTGCCTACGAGAAAAACCATAAAAGATAGCAGATTTTTGAAAGTTTATTGATTTTCATTTTTTTATAATCAGGTCATCAAATGAAAGGATGACCGATTATGATGGATAATTATTTAAAAGAAACCCGGATGTTAAATTATAAGGCGAAAAGCCTTGAGGAACTTGTTAGATCAAGAAACTGGAAAGAATTGGATGAGTTTGAAAGAATCGGAGCAATATACGATTATGTAAGAAATGAAATCCTGTTTGGCTACAACCGGTCTGATCTGCTTTCGGCGGAGGAGGTGCTGGCAGATGGCTACGGACAATGTAATACGAAGGCGACGCTGCTCATGGCACTTCTCAGGGCTGTGGAGATCCCATGCAGGCTGCATGGAACTCAGGTGAGTAAGTATTTCCAGAAAGGAGCAACATCGGGGCTGATTTCTGTGCTTGCACCCAAAAGTGTTGTTCATACATGGGTGGAGGTGTTATATAAAGGACAGTGGATAGCACTGGAAGGCGTTATCACGGATGAAGCATATGTCCGGGGGGTGAAAAAAAGATTTTCGGATCATACAGGTGAGTTTAAAGCATATGCCATATCTGTACCGGATTTAAAGTTTCTGGATCTTAATTGGAAGGGTGCGAATCTTTTTGTTCAGAACACCTCAGTAGTAAAAGATTATGGGGTATTTGAAAACCCAGACGTTTTCTTCTCGGAACATAAGCAGACGTGGAATAGAATAAAGGATTTTGCGTATGTACATTTTGGAAGAAAAATGATGAACAGAAATGTCGCCTGTATAAGAATGCCGGCATAGTCTGTGCAGAGAAGGAAAAATGTTTGTGAATTGCGGTATAATATGAGATAGGAGGCACAGTCTTATGGCGGATAATCATATTCAATTGGCTGATTTGCCATATTGCAAGCCGGTAAAAGAATTGCTTTACAAAAGATATGGGGAGAAGCAAGCTGCAGATATATGGAAAAAGATAGAAAAACAGTATAATGAATATCTTGTAGACCTGCCTGATTATGGCGGAAAGAAGAATGGTCATGCGATGGCTGTTTACGGAGGACTGTTGATCTTTTCCATGTATCCCTGTCTGCCGGATCAGCCGCCCGTATCGGAGTTGCAGGATTTTGTATCTAATATGTTTATGGGGACTTTTGTAAAACTTGGAAAAATCATAAATCTTAACAGATCGTCAAATATGTGGTTGATCAGTAAAATCTTTAAGAAGTCAGGCGATGGGGATAGACGGGATATCGTAAAATATCCAGCAGGATTCATAAATGTTGAAGAACCTTATGATAAAGAAAACCATGCTGCGAGATATCATTTTGTGCAATGTCCCAATGCGGAGTTTGCGAAAAAACACAATCTACTTCATGTGTTGCCGCTTATGTGCAACTGTGATTTCTTTGGAATTGAGCAGCTTCATGGGACTTTAATCCGTTGCGGAACCTGCGGCAATAGTGATATTTGCGATTACTGTGTTGTTGGCGATAAAAATCCGCTTGCAGACAGATATGAAATTAAGACCGATGACAGCGGTTTTCTTGTCAGTGTAGAAAAAGAGAGATAAAACATTATCTTGGAATTAAACGTGCTAAGGCAAAAATCGGAGTTTGTCTGAGCGTGTATGAAATATGGACATCTACGAATTAAGGAATTGATATGAGTAATGTTGTAGAAAATTGGTATGAAGATAAAAATAATGTTGACGAAATGTTTAATTGGAATTCTGAACTTAAAGATTGGGAAAAGTCTGTAATTAAGCATTTTCCTTCAGGTGCCAGAATACTAGACATTGGTTGTGGTTTAGGACGGGAAGCATTTGCATTGTCTGATCTTGGATTTAATGTGATTGGGATAGATATTTCAAAAGAAGTAATACTACAAGTAAAGAAGTTGTCTGCTGACAAAGGATACAAGATTCCGTTTTATGAATATGATGGTGAACATCTGGATTTTTCTGCAGATTCTTTTGATGTCGTATTGATTTGGTCTCAGACACTTGGTTTGATTTATGGAAATGAACGTAAGCAGATGTTTTTGGGAGAATGCAAGAGAGTTCTGAAAAAGGATGGATTACTCAGCTTCTCAACGCATGACTATAATTATTTAAAAGAGAATTATCCGAATTGTTTGGTTGATCAGAAGTTTTATCCTTATGCTAATGCCGAAATATATTGGGAAGCATTTGAAGAAGATGATTTGAAGATGTTTGCAGATCAGGCCGGAATGGATGTTCTTGTTTTTGAAAAGGGAAGCATTTATAAACCGGAAGACGGAACGATCCTTCATTGCTTATGCAGGAAGTAAATTCCAATTTGTAGAGATGACTGATCGGAAGTTATCCCGGAAGAAATATGAATAAGCATGTAAAGTTTAATTCTTATGGAAATGTAGCTATATAATAAAGCGGAGGATATAAATGAGTATTGGTGCTGTAATAGTAGGATTAATTTTATTGGTTTTTCATTTACTTATATTATGTGTTATTTTGGGAAATCTTAAAAGAATGATTGTATGTACTGAAACAATTGTTGCTAAGGTAAAATATGTAGACGAAAAGCAACATAAACATGAAGATTCTAAAACAGGTAAAGTAAAATATGATTATAGTTATGATGTGACTTTTCAATATGATTATAATGGTCAGATATATGAGTCGGAGCATAATTATTCTAAACATTGCCGTTATTCTAAAAATCAAAACACTGATATAAAAATTAATCCACATAATCCGGAAGAAAGTTGGACAAAAGGCGAGCTTATAGACATATTAAAATTGTCTTTATCTATACCGCTTTTAGTATTTTTTGATTTAATTTATATAAATGTCTTTTTTGGATAAGATATCTTTTTTTCAAGAAGATAATAGTGGTTAATGGAACTACACCACTATGGAGAAATGAGCAGGGAATAACATTTATGGGATTGTACGATTTCTTCCTGAATGATAACAGCCTAAATATGTAATGGGAAGATAACTATAGTAATGCAGAAGTGTGTGAAAAATTTTAGAGGTAAGACGTATGGTAATAACAAATACCAATGAGGAGAGAGTGACAAAGATTGATACTTATTTGAATGCGGCTGAAGTTTTTGCTTACCGTAGTACTTGTCTAAAAAGAAAATATGGAGCAGTTATAGTAAGAGATGATGCTGTAATATCAACTGGATATAATGGTGCACCCAGGGGAAAGAAGAATTGCTGTGATATTGGATATTGCCCGAGAAAAGAAAAGAATCTTCATCAAGGTCAAGGATATGATATTTGCAGAGCTGTTCATGCAGAGGCAAATGCGTTGCTTAATTGTTCTAGAGAGCAGACTATAGGTGCTGATTTATATCTTACAGGTATTAACCCGGAGGACAGTTCAATTCATGAAGCTAAGCCATGTCCATTATGTGCCAGAATGATTATTCAGGCAGGTATAAAAAATGTTTACCTTCGTGTCGGAAAAGGTGTTGGCGAATACAGGGTTGTTCCGGCTGAAAAATTGCTTTGGGTTGTTGGAGATAGTGATTAACTCGTTCTGTAAACAATCGGTCTAAGGACTGAAGAGTATATATAAGGAGTAATGCCCTAATGATAAAACCAATTGTAAAAGATGTATTTTTCTTGAGACAGAAATCGGAACCTACTACAGAAAATGATACGGAGGTCATAAAAGATCTTCAGGATACACTTTTTGCCAATAGAGAAGGTTGTGTAGGTATGGCAGCAAATATGATAGGATACAAAAAGCGAACTATCATAGTCTCGATGGGTTTTATGAATCTGATCATGAATAACCCAGTGCTTGTCTCAAAGTCTGGAGAATATGAGGCGGAAGAAGGCTGCCTTTCTTTACTAGGTACAAGAAAGACAACAAGGTATAAAGAGATAGAAGTTGAGTATGAAGATATCAACTTCAAGAAGCAAAGGCAGAAGTTTACCGGCTTCACAGCTCAAATAGTGCAGCATGAAGTGGATCACATTGAAGGAATTATCATATAGTAGTTTCTAAAGGATTATGTTAAAATTAGTACATAATGACATTTCAAAATCAATCAATATATGAAACGGAGATTTATTATGGAAAGAAAAGTAGTAGACAGTGTTGAAACATTGGAAGAGGCTCTGGCACGGGTAAGATCGGCGCAAAAAAAGTATGCCACATATACTCAGGAGCAGGTGGACAAGATTTTCAAGGCGGCTGCCATAGCGGCTAATATGGCACGTATCCCTCTTGCCAAAATGGCAGTAGAGGAAACGGGTATGGGCATAGTAGAAGATAAGGTAATCAAGAATAATTATGCGGCTGAATATATTTATAACGCATACAAGGATGTTAAAACCTGCGGAGTTATCGAAGAAGATAAGGCATTCGGAACCAGAAAGATAGCTGAGCCTATTGGCGTGATCGCAGCGGTTATCCCTACGACAAATCCAACATCGACAGCTATATTTAAAACACTTATAGCGCTTAAGACCAGAAATGCCATCATCATTTCTCCCCATCCCAGGGCAAAAAAATCTACTATAGAGGCTGCCAAGATAGTACTTGATGCAGCTGTAAAAGCCGGAGCTCCCGAGGAAATAATAGAGTGGATTGATGCTCCGAGTCTTGATATGACAAACATGGTTATGAAGGAAGCAGATATAATCCTGGCCACAGGTGGTCCCGGAATGGTAAAAGCTGCATATTCCAGTGGCAAGCCTGCACTCGGAGTAGGAGCTGGAAATACACCTGCGATTATCGATGAATCAGCAGATATCATACTGGCTGTAAATTCCATAATCCACTCAAAAACATTTGACAACGGCATGATCTGTGCTTCCGAACAGTCCGTTATCGTACATAAAAATGTATATGATGCGGTACGCGAAGAATTTGCGCTGAGAGGTTGTTATTTCTTAAAGAGTGACGAGATAGATAAAGTAAGAAAAACAATACTGATAAACGGTGCTCTCAATGCAAAGATAGTAGGTCAGCCTGCTTATAAGATAGCTGAGTTAGCCGGAGTGACGATTCCTAAGGGCTCAAAAGTACTTATAGGTGAGGTTGAAAGTGTAGACATTTCAGAAGAATTTGCTCATGAGAAGCTTTCACCTGTACTTGCTATGTATAAAGCAAAGGATTTAGATGATGCATTTGAAAAAGCAGAACATCTGATAGCTGACGGTGGATATGGTCACACATCATCCATATATATTAACACCACGACCGGTCAGGAGAAGCTCGAAGAATTTGAAGCACGTATGAAGACCTGCCGTATCCTGATAAATACACCTTCATCACAGGGCGGTATTGGTGATCTTTACAACTTCAAGCTCGCTCCTTCACTCACACTGGGATGTGGCTCATGGGGAGGAAACAGTGTATCTGAAAATGTTGGAGTAAAGCACCTTATAAATATAAAAACTGTAGCTGAAAGAAGGGAAAATATGTTGTGGTTCAGAACACCTGAGAAGGTATATATCAAGAAGGGGTGCCTTCCTGTTGCGCTCGATGAATTGAAGACCGTAATGGGAAAGAAGAGAGCGTTTATCGTAACTGACAGTTTCCTGTATAATAACGGATATACAAAACCTATATCGGACAAACTTGATGAGATGGGAATAGTTCATGAGACTTTCTTTGATGTTGAGCCCGATCCGACACTTGCATGTGCTAAGGCTGGAGCAGAGCTCATGCGTTCATTTAAGCCTGATTGCATTATAGCACTTGGCGGTGGTTCAGCTATGGACGCAGCAAAGATTATGTGGGTTCTGTATGAGCATCCTGAAGCAGACTTTATGGATATGGCTATGAGATTTATGGATATCCGTAAGCGTGTATATACTTTCCCGAAGATGGGCGAAAAGGCATATTTTATAGCGATTCCTACATCAGCAGGAACAGGTTCTGAAGTGACACCTTTTGCAGTTATAACCGACGAGCAGACAGGTGTGAAATATCCACTAGCAGACTATGAACTTTTACCTAATATGGCTATCATTGACACAGACTTCCATATGTCTGCACCTAAAGGATTGACTGCAGCATCAGGAATTGACGCAGTATCACATGCACTTGAAGCTATAGCTTCGATAATGGCTACAGATTATACCGATGGATTGGCAGTTAAGGCTTTGCAGATCATTTTCAAATATCTGCCTAGAGCTTATGACGATGGACCGAATGATGTAGAGGCACGTGAAAAGATGGCAAATGCTGCCACTATGGCAGGTATGGCATTTGCTAATGCTTTCCTAGGAGTATGCCATTCCATGGCGCACAAGCTTGGCTCATTCCACCATATCGCTCATGGCGTGGCAAATGCCTTGATGCTTGAGGAAGTTTTAAGGTTTAATGCTGCAGAAGCACCTGTAAAGATGGGTACATTCAGTCAGTATGATCATCCTCATACATTGGAAAGATATGCAATGGTTGCAGATGAGTTAAAACTGGGTGGAAAGAATGATGAAGAAAAACTCGAAAAACTGATCGAGGCTGTAAACGATCTGAAGGCAAGAGTAGGAATTAAACCGACTATTAAAGATTATGTACCGGATGAAAAGGATTTCCTTGACCGTCTCGATGCCATGACTGAGCAGGCATTTGATGATCAGTGTACGGGCTCAAATCCTCGTTATCCTCTTATGAGCGAGATCAAGCAAATGTACTTGAACGCATACTATGGAGAGAAGCATTTTGAAGAGCCTGATATGCCTGATACAAATATAGGTGACAAAGCGGATGGCGGACATAATACCCAAAAGTCAAATCGTAGAGCAAAAAGCGGTCTTAAGAAAAACTAAGGGAGAGATAATAAGATGGAACTAAATACAATCATAGCAGAGAGAAAGAATAAAACAATATACCGCGATGCAGAAAAGGTATACAAGGTATTTGATCAGTCTTATTCAAAGGCAGATGTATTAAATGAAGCTTTAAATCAGGCAAGAATAGAAGGAACGGGTCTCAATATACCGAAAGTACTGGAAGTTACCATGATAGACGGAAAATGGACGATTGTTTCAGATTATATCAAAGGAAAAACACTTGCAGCTCTTATGAAGGAAAATCCAGGGAAAAAGGATGAATATCTGAATCTGTTAGTTGATCTCCAGCTAAATATGCATTCAAAAGTATGCCCTGGACTCAATAAACTGAGAGACAAAATGAAACGCAAAATCGGTGAGACTGATCTGTCTGCTACAGTATGTTATGACCTGCAAACCAGACTTGAATCTATGCCGAAGCATAACAAGGTATGTCACGGAGATTTCAAACCTTCAAATATCATCATTAAAGATGATGGGACACCGTATATACTGGATTGGTCACATGCAACCCAGGGAAATGCTTCAGCGGATGTAGCTCGTACATATCTGCTTTTCTGTCTGGAAGGAGATATCAATGGAGCTAAAAAGTACCTGGATCTTTTCTGCAAGAAGAGTAATACTGAAAAGAAGTATGTTCAGAAATGGATGCCTATAGTTGCGGCATCACAGACGGTAAAAGGTAACGCTCAGGAACGCGAATTCCTTTATTCCTGGATAGATGTAGTAGATTATGAATAAATACAAAAAGACTTGTGATGTGATAGACTCAGATTTATAAGAAAACCATGAAGATTTTTACTGCGGGTATGATTATGGACATCTCTTGCTCCATAAGAGATTTTGTCCTTACTGATCATATTAGTATGTTCTTCGTGTGGCCACTTGACAATCTTATTCAAAAGTATATAATTCGCTTTTGGTGTTTTATTGTTTTTGAACGAGAGGTGTCGGTTTTGGAAAAAACAAAAAGTTTAATAAAAATTTTTAAGAAAGACTCAATCCTGTTTATATCAGGTATTCTTGCAGCGATATCCTGTTTTTTTGTTAGACCGGATTCGGGATATATCGGCTATATAAATTTCAGAGTATTAGCTATTCTTTTTTCGCTAATGCTTGTGGTCAGTGCATATATACGAATAGGCACATTTGATTATTTTACAAATAAGCTTTTGGGGAAGATTCATTCAGAAAAAAACATTTCTCTGTTTCTGGTGATCTTGTCATTTTTTATGAGTATGCTTCTCACAAATGATGTAACACTGGTTACGCTGGTTCCGTTTGCAATAAATGTTTTGAAAGCATTTAAGGACAGAAGAAGAACCATGTATACATTAATTCTGATGACTGTATCAGCCAATCTTGGAAGTATGCTGACACCTATAGGTAATCCCCAAAATCTTTATCTCTATACTGAGTATCACATAACTCTTTTTGATTTTATCAAGCTGATGCTGCCATACAGTATGGTATCTTTGATTCTTCTTGTGATAAGCGTGATAATGCTGAATAAAACAGATAAAACACTTGATACTGCTGTAACAGAAGAGGTTTCTGCGCCTAAACTTTTACCTCTTCTTGTATACACGGCTCTTTTTGTGATATGTTTGCTTACAGTGTCAAATATAATAAGCTTTATGATCATGTTGGGCATTGTAGCATTAGTTGTTCTTATATTTGATAAAAAAGCTTTTATAAATATAGACTATGGTCTGTTGTTTACTTTTGTATTCTTCTTTGTGTTGATTGGAAATCTCGGAAGGATAGATATAATTCACGATACATTATCCCGTATTATAGAGAAAAATGTTACATTGACGGCTGTTCTGGCTTCTCAGTTTATAAGTAATGTTCCGGCTGCCATGTTGCTTTCAGCATTTACCAAAAAAGGACCATCTCTTCTTATTGGAACAAATCTCGGTGGACTTGGAACCTTGATAGCCAGTATGGCGAGTTTAATAACATATAAATTCTATAATAAGGAAAAGAAAGAAGGAGAGCATTATCTCCTTTCCTTTACTGTTATCAATATAGTGTTTCTGCTCATTCTGCTGATTTTATATTGTGTATTGAGTTTGTAGATATAAAGCCTTTGGTATTTTTTAATAGCAGGTAATCCTATTATGTATTAGTGAAGGCTATGATATTACTCGACCGAAGATTTTGAAATCGCTTGCTTCAGTTACTTTGATTGGCATGTACTCAGGATTGAAGGATATGAGTTCTATGCTGTTTTTCATCTTATGAAGCTTCTTGCAATATGCCTGTCCATCCAGATAAAAGATTCCTATATCACCATCATAAAGTTCAGTTGTCCTGTATACCCAGACTATCTGTCCGTTCATATATCTCGGTTCCATACTGTTACCATTAAGTCTGATGCCAAAGCTTGCCTTTTCTGGAACCTCACTTCCTACAACAACCATTTCGTGATCATCACTATCTAGAAATTCTCCGGTACCTGCAGATGCCGGCAGAAGATAGAGCGGAAGCTTACGCTGCTTGACCGGAAACTTTGTTACATTATCATTCGTTTCGTTAATTACTACATCTTCGTGGCGGTATTCATCCGTCATCGACAGGATTCTGATGAAATCCTTGGCTTTCTCCTTACCGGCTTCATTAAGAATGGCAAGTGGATTATCTGGATTTGGTTCTATGAAAGTTGAGTAGATATCTGTTATCCCATACATCTGACAGAGTAGAAGAAACTGTGTAGGGTTTGGGGTTGATTTGTTCTTTTCCCAGGCATAAATAGCTTTATTTTGGAGAGGAAATCCGGCTTTCGTAAGTCTTTCAGCAACATCTATTTGAGAGAGCTTGGCCTTTTTTCTGTAGATAGTTAGTGTCTCACCTATATTTTTCATTGAATCACCTTCTTTTTCTATATATTATAGATTATTTCTGAAAATTCCCAAGAAAATATTATATAGTTGGAAATCTGATATTTTTACGCAAAATATGTAGTTTCTCTATAATGTACTATACAATATTTCGTGTATTATGGCAAGAGGAAATCTATAAATAATGGTAAAAATACATAAAAATATACTTGAAATCCTTAAAAAATAGACTTATACTGTGAGACACAGTGATGAGATACATATATAGCTAAGCTAATAGTTAAAAGCACTTTTAAGAAGATTTTATTAAGGATTATAACGAAAAGGAGAGGATGTGAATGATTGAAGAGAGCCCTTATAAGATCTATGTAGATGTAAATGTCGAGTTTACTAAGGAGGGTAAATTGATTCCCAGATCTATTATCTGGGATGATGGAACTACTTATGAGATACAGAAGATCACTGATATAAGACGTGCAGCCAGTTTGGTCGCTGGTGCAACGGGTATCAGATATACCATTTACGTAGATGGATATGAGAGTCATCTGTATTTTGGCGATAATCGTAGATGGTTTGTAGAAGGTAAAGAAAAGAATAAAGAGATGGTAAGCGTCTGATCTTATTTCACGGATAAAAGGTGTTGGAAAGGGCAATCTGTGTATCAGAAGTGGTATTAAAGGTTGCTCTTTTCAGGTGCCTAATGTAGTGTCTTGTGTTATAATTTGAATGACGAGTTACGACTATTTTCTTTTGGAAATTTGAAGAGGGGGCAGCACTATGAAACTAAATAACTATAAAGAAACATCCTTATTTCTGGTTATATGTATGGTTTTAGCAATTCTTCCAGGATGTTCAATAAATGAAGCGAATAACGGCTCCGAGACAGGAAAAAAGGATAGCTTTACATTTACAAATTGGGAACAGGATGCTGATTCTCTGAGGGCACTTAAGGAATATGTGGAGGATGTGACTGATGAAAAGTCAGATCATTTTATTCCGGAAGAGGACCGTATAGCTGCATTTGATATGGATGGAACGTTATATGGAGAGCTTGCACCGATTTATATCGAGTGGTGGATGTATGCTTATCGAGTTAATGAAGATCCTTCCTTTATGGCAGATGAAGATGAAAAGGTGGTCGCAGACCAGATAGTTGAGGCGGCTAAAACTGGAAAGATACCTGAGAATCTTGAATACGATCATGCTATTCAGAATGCCAGAGTTTTTGAAGGTATGACACTGGAAGGCTATAATCAGTATGTCAGGGAATTTGTTAAGAGAGATGCAGTAGGTTTCAATAACCTGACCTATAAAAATGCTTTTTATAAACCTATGATTGAGGTTGTTGAGTATCTGAATGAAAATGGATTTACAGTATATATTTGCAGCGGTACCGATCGTTTCCTTTGCAGAGAACTTTGCGACGGAGTACTTCCGATTGCTGATAACCATTTCATAGGAATGGATGTCATGCTTAAGGCCAAAGGTCAGGGTGATACCGATGGACTTGACTATATTTATTCTGCTGATGACGCAGTTGTTCGTACGGATGAGCTTCTGATAAAGAATGTTAAGATGAATAAGGTCAGCCTGCTGTCACAGGAATTGGGAAAACCTCCGGTACTCTGCTTTGGCAACAGTAGCGGTGATGAAAGTATGGGAATCTATACTACAGAGAATAATCCGTACTATTCCAAGACCTTCATGCTTATAGCTGATGATGATGTTCGTGAATTTGGTAATCCGGAAAAGGCAGAAGAGAAGGCAGAGAAGTGGAGAAGTCATGGATGGGAAGTTATATCTATGAAGAATGATTGGAAGACAATATATGGAGATGATGTGACCAAAACCAATTAATGTCATATCAAATTTTTGAACGTTGTACCAGTAACAATGAACTGTGTGTAGTCATGCCTTCTTTCAGTACTGCGTGCTGGTCCAGATAACCTATCTTTACATTTTTTGCCCATTCTATCTTTCCTTCATCAGGCTGAAGCTGTCCTGTTATTATATTCATAAAAGTGGACTTGCCTTCGCCGTTTGCTCCGATAAGTCCTATATGTTCTCCGGCTAAAAGCCTGAATGATACATCTTCAAATATAGCTCTGTCTCCAAAACCGTGAGTCAGGTGTTCAACATTTAATATATTCAAAATCTTTTTCGGATTACTATTCATGGGGATTGTTTTATGTTATATTGTTTAAGTATTGAGTAACAATATGGGCAATAGTAAAGAGGAGGTACTATGTTGAAGAAAAGCAGATTTTTATCAGTTTATATGATGATTATTTCAGTTTTATTAACACTGGGATGTCTCCTTCCATCAGTGACAGCCAGGGCAGAAGGGGAAACTGTTACGGTCACGTCAAGTAATTTCAGTACTTATTTTGATGACGAAGGTAATCTAAAATCCGGAAGCTTTGACACACTTAAGTTTTCGGGTGAATTTACAAGTATTCCTGTTTCCAAAATCGTTATCAACAGGTCTGTAAAACTGTCTTCTGATGATGCATACTTTGAAAACGTGGTTTTTGAGATTGCGGCAGATAGTGTATCTTTAGATGGACTGAATATAAAGAATTCTCAGAATGGAATTATTATTAATGATGCTGAAAATGTTACCCTGACAAATAGTACGATTGAGGTAACTACAGATGATAAATCTGATGGATATGCAGTAGAAGCATATAATGCCGGCGGATTAAAGATGTCTGGTAATACAATAAACTATACCGGAGCATCTACTGGAGAAACTTATAATAAAGGACTATATATACATGGCGAGATAAAATCAGATGTATTGGTCTCTGATAATATTTTCAATATAAATATTCCTTCTCTCGCTACTGGCTGGAATGAAAACCCTCCTGGAAGCGGAAATTGGGAGATGGATGAAATGTCTGCTGGAATCGCTATTGAAGAGGAAGAAACATCCAGCAGTAATATAACATTTAAGAGTAATAATATAACTGTCAAATATATTAATGTGGCTGGAAGTTATGATACTATTTATGCTGTTAGAATTAAAAAAAATAGTGGAATTGTAAATGTTTCTGATAATGTGCTAGTTGCAAATGGAGTTAGTTTCACTTATGGTTTTTCAGTTTCCGCAGAATCGCTCACAATGGATAAAAATGATATAACGGTTATCTCAGATGGTATGTATGCCTGTGGAATAGATCTTTCCGAACATGGAAATTATACTGATTGTGTCATCAAAAATAATATAATAAAAGCAAACGCAGCTGATAATGCCTTTGGCATTTTTAGTAATGATAATAATTACACAGTTAATGAACCAGAGTTTACTTCAAATGAAATGACATTAAAAGCTAATTACTGTATCGGAATTGATCTGATGTCGGATAGTGCTCCTTCAAAAGGATTTAATATTGGTTCTAATACTATCATAGCAGAAGGTGAATATCTGAGCGGTATTGCTGTAAGAGTGAATGGAAAATGTGGTATAAAGGATAACAAAATAGAAGCTTCGTCAGTTAATTCTGATGCTGTTCCAGACTATAGACCACATGAATTTACAGGAGTAAGCTGTATATATATCGATGGTGGTAGTGAGGCGGTAATTTCAGGAAATGATATTCTGTCATCTGAAACAGGTATCATTATTAAAGGTGCTCAAAATGTCACCCTGACAGATAATGATATTGAAGTAAATAAAGGCGAAGAATCTGATGGATATGCAGTAGAAGCATATAATGCCGGCGGATTAAAGATGTCTGGTAATACAATAAACTATACCGGAGCATCTACTGGAGAAGCTTATAATAAAGGACTGTATATACATGGCGAGATAAAATCAGATGTATTGGTCTCTGATAATATTTTCAATTTAAATATTCCTTCTCTCGCTGATTACTGGAATGAAAACCCTCCTGGAAGCGGAAATTGGGAGTCGGTTAATTTGTCTGTGGGAATAGATATTGTGGATGAAGGAACATCCAACAGTAAAGTTACATTTTCAGATAATAATATAACTGTTAAATATAATGATGTAGTTGGACCTTATGATAGCCTGTATGCAGTTAAAATTAGAAAACCTAGTGGAATCGTAAATGTTTCAAATAATGTACTTGTTGAAAATGGAAAAAATTACACTTATGGTTTTTTAGTTTTAGCCGGATCGCTTACAATGGATACAAATGATATAACCGTTATTTCAGATGGTTCATATGCCTGTGGAATATCTATTTCTGATTTTAGTTATTATTATAAGTCTTCTTATAGTGTCATCAAAAATAATAAAATAAATGCAAAAGCTGATAATTCAGCCAATGGTATTTATAGTGAAGGAAATGAGTATACTGGTAATGGACCGGAGTTTGCTTTAAATGATATGACATTAAAGGCTAATACCTGTATCGGAATTGATCTGGTGTCGGATAGTGCTCCTTCAGACGGATATTATATTGGTTCTAATACTATTGCAGCAGAAGGTGCATATCTGAGTGGTATAGCTGTAAGAGTGAAAGGAAAATGTGGAATAAAGGATAACAAAATAGAAGCTTCGGCAGTTGAGTCTGATACTGATTCGTTTTCGGATTATTACTCATTTAATTTAAAAGGAATAAGTGGTATATATATCGATGGTAGTAGTGAAGCTGTAATTTCAGGAAATGATATTCATTCCACTGACTCTGGTATCATATCTTATTGTGTGTCTTCTATCAGTTCGAATATAGTTAAAACTGAAGGCGACTATGCTATAGATGTTGATGATTCAGCTGATAAAAATACTAAAGCAACAGTTACCGAAAATAAGATTTTAGCAAAGTCAGTAGACGGAGATGCAAGTGTTAAACATTCAGATGTTGATGATGTGCATGATAATAATCAGGTATCATATATTCTTACAATTAAATCATATGACGACACCAAGAAACTGGAAACTATTACGGCTAAAGGTGAAAAAGATGGCTATTATGCACATCTTGATGTTGCAAAATATGGTGATTATATATTCCTGAAAAAAGCAAATGGGGGATCGGACGATGTTATAGATCCGGTATATTCCAAAGATGCTTCTGGTAAAATAAACGATATGTGTTTCAGTTTGACTGATAATAGTACTATATATGCAGTGGAACCGGTTTATAAAGACAAAGTTCATAAGTATGACATGAGTGATGGAAAGGATGTTAAAATATCGGTAGAGGATAATAATGAATTTGATGATGCACTGAAAGAGTATTACAGTGATGACTCCAATGATTTACTTATGGTTAAGTATCTTCGGATTATCATAGAAAGAAAATGGAGTACTGGAGAATTTGGAGATATATCAGATCTTTCTGATGCGGAAAAGATGAAAAAGAAGTCGGAATCTTCTTATTACGTTATTCCTTGTGATTATAGTTCTTCAGATAAACTGACAAAAGGTGATAAGTATTTGATTGAAACAGTTTTTGGAAAATCAAAAGTAGTGCCGCATATTTCACTTGAAGAAGAGGAAGGTGCAGTGCTGAAAATCAGCATGATCACAGGCGAAAATAATAAGGGTGCAAGCTACACTGAGATGACATTATCCCCGCTTGATTCAGATAAAAAAGTTGAAAATGTCCTGATTATGGATATCGGAAAATATCCGATATATGGTGGGGATATGTATTTTGGTGGCAAAGGTGATGAAAATGTTGTTCTTACCTCCAGTAAAGTGTATATCACTTATGGTTCTGATAAACCAGAACCGACTCCATCACCTAAAACTGAGGTAAATCCTACACCGGTTTCAACAGTATCACCAACTCCAATGATAACACTAGCACCAACAGCATCACCAACTCCTACAGTAACGTTAGCACCAACAGCAT
Organism: Lachnospiraceae bacterium; assembly: GCA_900199595.1. GTDB lineage: Bacteria > Bacillota > Clostridia > Lachnospirales > Lachnospiraceae > Eubacterium_Q. The sequence continues at coordinate 45,025 of FZRB01000024.1, forward strand.
CACCAACTCCGACACAGACATCTGGAGAGGATGATGATATTACAAAAGATATTCCGTTTGCGGAAAATGTTCCTGTTGAGGAAAAGACTGCAGTAATTAAGAAAACAGATACAGATAAGAAGGATGTGGTCGGCTCAACTCAACAGCATCTCTATCTTAGGTCTGCAAAGGTAAAAAATAATTCTGTTAAAATTTCTTGGAAGAAGGTTAAAGGAGCAGATGGTTATATCATTTATGGAAATAAATGCGGTAAAAAGATGAAGTATATAACCACTATAGATAAGCCTTCCGCAACAAGTTATATAGCAAAGAAACTTAAAAAAGGTACATACTACAAATATTTGGTTGTAGCATATAAAACAACTTCATCCGGTGACAAGGTCATTACGACCTCGAAGTCCGTACATGCAGCTACCACTGGTGGAAAAGTTGGCAATCCAACTTCAATCAAGGTAAAGAAATCTAAGTTCGTTCTGAAAAAAGGAAAGAAGGCTAAGATTAAGGCTAGCTTCAAAAAGAAGAAAAATGTGAAGCTTCATATTGCCGATTTCCGCTATGAGAGTCTGGATAAATCAGTTGCCACCGTAAATAAAAAGGGCGAAATAAAAGCTGTCTCAAAAGGCAAAACAAAAATCATCGTTTACACTCAGAATGGTTTATCTAAAGCCGTTTCAGTAACCGTTAAATAGCAGGATATGCTGGTAAAAATCGAAAAAGAGTTTAAATGAGGTAAAGAAGGATAATGGCTTTGATGTCATTATCCTTTTTTCTTTTATTAAATAATGTGACTAAATTGTCACTTTAACAGGAGCTTTTGTAGTAGCAATTAGATTTATCTCCTTTACCATCTTGATATATTGTAATATAATAAGCAAATGTCAACGATGGTGACAGAATTGGTTGACAATTGGATGTTCTGAAGAAACAGGAAAAGGAGAAATAAAGTGACCGTATTAGAAAATGCTGAGAGAATCAGAGATGGTTATAGAATAAAAAGAGAAGATAAGGATTTAATAAATCAATTAAAAACATGTGATATAGATGGACTACTTGAAGCTGCTGATATGCTGAGAGAGCATTTTAGAGGGGACTTTGTGGATCTATGTTCCATTATAGCCGGAAAAAGTGGAAATTGTGGTGAGAATTGTAAGTTCTGCGCACAATCAGCATATAATCATACACAGTGTGAGGTTTACAAGCTTCTGGATTATGAAACTATTTATAACGAGGCTCGTTCAAATGAATCAGAAGGTGTTCAAAGATTTGCTATAGTGAACTCCGGAAAGGGTCCAACAGATAATGAATTTGAGGAGCTGATAAAGATATATGAGAAACTGGGAAAGGAGCTGAATATTTCACTTTGTGCGTCTTTGGGATTCCTGACTCAGGACCAGTTCGACAGGCTATATTCTGTTGGAGTTAGAAGGTACCACAATAATATTGAAACCTCCAGAGGGTATTTTCCTCATATCTGCACTTCTCATTCATTTGATGACAAGATTGCAAATATAGAACGAGCAAAAAAAGCTGGATTAGAGGTTTGCTCAGGCGGTATTATCGGAATGGGAGAAACAATGGATGACCGTATTGATATGGCCTTTGATCTGAAGGCTCTGGAGATTAAGTCTATACCTATTAACGCATTGATTCCAATAAAAGGGACTGCTCTTGAAAATCTATCACAGCTTACAGAAGAAGAGATACTCCGAACAGTAGCAATTTTTAGGTTTATAAATCCTGATGCTGACATTCGGCTTGCAGCAGGAAGAAGTCTGATCCAGAATGATGGGGAGAGGGCATTTCTTGGCGGTGCCAGTGCAACAATAACTGGAAATATGCTAACCACATCTGGCTCTACAATCAAGAGTGATATGGAGATGTTTCAGCGTTTGGGAAGGAATGTCAGAATATAGACCTAAGAGTGACAACTTTGTATCGGATATATTTGATCGGGCTGATAAAGAAATGTATGAAGACAAACAAAGATTAAAAAACTGAAAAATGATATAATTTTATACAACTCAAATATTGACAAAACTGAGTGACAGGAATAGAATAAGTCACTGAACTTAATAAAGACAGAAATGATATAATATCATTGGGGAGCTAGTGGACTGGCTGAGAGGAAGTTAAAACTTCGACCCGTTAACCTGATTTGGATAATGCCAACGTAGGGAAGAGTCAAAGAATTAAATCTTTTGTGAATGAAGCAGCAGCTGATATACCTGATGGTATGTCAGCTGTTTTTGTGTTCAAAAATAAAGTCTTAAGGAGGAATATATATGGTCAAGGTGAATGGTGAGAGCTATGACTATGCCGGACTTACTGTAATGGAAATGCTCGGGAAACTCGGCTTTTCTACTGAACGTATAGCAGTGGAGATAAATATGGAAATAGTACCTAAGGCAAGTTATAGTGCGGCTACTTTAAAAGACGAAGATACAGTTGAAGTTGTAAGCTTCGTGGGAGGTGGCTGATATGATTCCTTCAAGAGAAGAGTGGATAAATGCATTAGTAGAGAGGCATGGAAAGGAGCGTCAGAAAGCATTCCTAAATTCAACAGTTGCCATATGCGGACTTGGAGGACTGGGATCCAACATAGCAACTGCGCTTACTCGTGCAGGCATAGGTAGGCTGATACTTATAGATTTCGACAAGGTTGATATTACGAATCTTAATCGTCAGCAGTATAAGATGAGTCAGATCGGTATGCCTAAGACAGAGAGCTGTCTGGAGAATCTACGGGATATTTCCCCATATACTGAGATTGAAATCCACACGATAAAGCTAACTGAAGAGAATATACCAGAGCTGCTAGGAAATGCTGATATCATATGTGAAGCTTTTGACAAAGCAGACCAGAAGGCGATGCTGGTTAATACTGTGCTTGAAACCTTTCCAGAAAAATATATGCTGTCAGGAACAGGGATGGCAGGCTTTGGAAGTGCAAATACTATACAGAGTCGTAAGGTATTTGGAAAGTTCTATCTCTGCGGTGATGAAAAGAGTGATGTGAATGATGGTATCGGACTTGTGGCATCCAGAGTTATGGTATGCGCAGCACATGAAGCACACATGGTACTAAGAATCCTCTCTGGAGAGCTGGATGTGTAAGCTTAATAAGTATATAAAGAATAATAAACAGAAAATGAAAGAAGGAAAAATGATGGAAGACATAAAAACAGAAGATAAGTTAGTGATTGGAGGAAAGGAGTTTACTTCCCGTTTTATATTAGGTTCAGGTAAGTATTCTATGAAGCTTATCGAAGCAGCAGTTCGTGATGCGGGAGCTGAGCTCATCACTCTTGCAGTAAGAAGAACTAACACTAAGGATAACGAAAATATCCTTGACTATATCCCTAAAGGGGTGACACTTCTTCCTAATACAAGTGGTGCAAGAAATGCAGAGGAAGCTGTAAGAATCGCTCGCCTGGCAAGAGAGCTTGGATGCGGTAACTTCGTAAAAATTGAAATTATGAGAGATACTAAATATCTTCTTCCGGATAATGCAGAAACAATCAAGGCAACTGAAATCCTTGCTAAAGAAGGCTTCGTGGTAATGCCTTATATGTATCCGGATCTTAATGCAGCCAGGGACCTTGCAAATGCTGGTGCTGCATCAATCATGCCACTTGCTTCGCCAATTGGTTCAAATAAGGGGCTTGCTACAAAAGAGTTCGTTCAGATACTTATAGATGAGATAGATCTTCCAATTATAGTTGATGCGGGAATAGGTCGTCCTTCACAGGCTTGCGAGGCTATGGAAATGGGATGTGCAGCGGTTATGGCAAATACAGCTCTTGCAACAGCTGGTGACCTTCCACTTATGGCATCTGCATTTAAGGATGCAATTAATGCAGGACGTAAGGCTTATCTTTCAGGACTTGGAAGAGTGCTTACCAGAGGTGCATCCGCATCTGATCCTCTGACAGGATTCCTTAGAGATTAGGGATTTCATTTGAGGGAGGACTAAACAAATGGAAAATAACTTTTTAATAGATTCAGATGAACTCTCACCAGAGGCACTAGAGAAGAAGCATCGTCTGGAAAATGATCCATCCTGCAGAACTAATCATATGGAGTATATGCCGGGAATGGATATCATAAAGTCAGATATCTGTGATAAGGTTCTTAGTGAAATGAATAGCTATGACTATTCAAAGTATACTGCAAAAGATGTTGTAGCTGCTCTTAACCACGATCACTGTTCTATAGAGGATTTCAAGGCACTTCTGTCACCTGCTGCAGAACCACTTCTTGAGAAGATGGCAGAGAGAGCAAGACTTGAAACCAGCAAACATTTTGGTAATACAGTATATCTCTTTACTCCATTATATATAGCCAATTATTGCGAGAACTACTGTGTATACTGTGGCTTCAACTGCTATAACAAGATTCGTAGAATGAAGCTGACGTCAGAACAGATAGAGCATGAGATGAAAGTTATAGCTGACAGCGGAATGGAAGAGATTTTGATCCTTACAGGAGAAAGCCGGGCTGCCAGTGATGTTGAATATATAGGAGAGGCCTGCAAGCTTGCAAGGAAATATTTCCGACTAGTTGGACTTGAGGTCTATCCTGTAAATGTGGATGAGTATAAGTATCTACATGAATGTGGTGCTGATTATGTGACCGTGTTCCAGGAAAGCTATGATACAGATAAGTACGAGACACTTCATCTGATGGGACATAAGAGAGTATGGCCATATAGATTCGATGCCCAGGAGCGTGCTTTAATGGGTGGAATGAGAGGCGTTGCATTTTCTGCACTCCTCGGTCTATCGGACTTCAGAAAAGATGCTCTTGCCACAGCACTTCATGCATATTTCCTTCAGAAGAAGTATCCGCATGCAGAGATTTCACTTTCCTGTCCAAGGCTTCGTCCTATTATAAACAATGAGAAGATAAATCCACTGGATGTACATGAGAAGCAGCTCTGCCAGGTGCTCTGTGCATACAGAATATTCCTGCCATTTGCAGGAATTACGGTTTCTTCAAGAGAGACTGCTCAGTTCAGAAATGGAATCGTAAAGATAGCTGCTACTAAGGTGTCAGCGGGAGTATCTACAGGAATCGGAGATCACGAGTCTAAGTATACAGGAAAAGAAGACGAATACGATCAGGGCGATGAGCAGTTTGAAATCAGCGACAGCAGAAGCCTTGATAAGATGTATCAGGATATCGAAGGCGAAGGACTTCAGCCGGTACTTAATGATTATCTTTTTGTATAAAAGCAGGAGACTAAATGAAAAGTAGTGACATAATTTGCGTTACCAATAGACACCTCTGCGAAGGGGAGTTTAGAGAGAAACTGGTGGAAATTGCAAAGGCACATCCACTAGCAATTATTCTTCGTGAGAAGGATATGAGTGAGGAAGAGTATAGAGAACTCGCCGGTTGGTTTCTTCCAATATGTAGAAAGGAAGGCACAAAGCTTTTTCTCCATAATTTCTATAGGGTTGCTATGGAACTAAGATGCGATGGACTGCATCTGCCACTTCCGGTTTTGGAAGAAGTAATGTCAGAATTTATAAATGATCAGCCAGAGTTATTGCTGGAAAGATTAGGAGTATCAGAACTTGGAGCTTCCTGTCACAGCGCTCACGATGCTAGAAGAGCTAAGGAGCTTGGATGCACATATATCCTGGCAGGTCATATATTTGACACAGATTGCAAGAAGGGACTTCCTGGCAGGGGACTAGAGTTTTTAAGAAAGGTGACGGAAGAAGTTGATTTGCCGGTATATGCCATAGGTGGTATAGAACCGGAGAATATGGATGAGGTACGTAGCGAAGGTGCGGCGGGAGCCTGCATCATGAGCAGTGCCATGACAGTTAAGGGTGTTGAGGAATTACTGACTAAATTCATTCGGTAACCTGTGAAGACTTTTACTATACAAGTAGATTGTAAATTACGTAATTAAAAAAGCTTGAATTTGGCGAAACAACAATGCATAATGTTGTTAAAAAAAGGAGTAAACCAACGTGAAAGCATTGATTATCGGAACAGGGGCGGTTGGGTGTGCTGTTGCCATCGCTACGATTGATGGAGGAATGGAAACTGCGGTTCTAGCCAGAAGTGAAACAGCTGAATACCTACGGGAGCATGGTTTAAAACGAACCGGAATATTTGGCGACATCACAATTCCCGCAGATCGTTTTACCGTTTATGAGGATTATGCCAAAATCCCTTCCGGCTATGAATATGTCATTGTCGCAGTAAAAACACTAGCAAATGAGGACGTGGCCAGAGAACTGAATACCTATTCAGACATTCTTGGTCAGACAGGACGAATAGTGATTTTTCAAAATGGATGGGGAAATGACGTTCCATTTCTGGAGTATTTCCCGGCCCGTCAAGTATTCAATGCAAGAGTTATTACTGGTTTTGAGAGAATAGCGCCGGGTGTCACTAACGTTACCGTACATACAGCGCCGATTCTGCTAGGTTCCCTGCATGGCGTGGCAACGGATGAATTGGAATCGCTAGCACAGGCAATCAGTAATTCTGGTATTCCTTCTCAAGTCTCAGGGGAGCTAGAAGAAGCTCTATGGGCAAAGATGCTTTATAACACAACCTTAAACCCGTTGGGGGCTATCCTGAACATGAGTTATGGACAGCTTTCGAGTTCACAGAATCTAATCAGTATCATGAATCGTATGATTGATGAGACATTTGCAGTTATTGACGCTGCCGGATACAAGACCTTTTGGAAAAATGCTGAAGAATATAAAGAAGTGTTTTATGGAAAGCTGGTTCCTGATACATTTGCACATCGATCATCTACGTTGCAGGATATTGAAAAGGGTAATTTGACAGAGATTGGCACACTTAATGGCTGTATTATTAGGCTTGGAGAAGAATTCGATGTTCCAACGCCAACTCATCATATGATTGTGCAGTTAATCAGAGGAATTGAGGATATCCGCTGCAAATCTTAATTAAGTAACTAAAACTTCCCACATATAGATAATTTGGATTCTTTCATGTCATTCTTCCAGCTTTATATCGAAATGTTTGAAACTGTAATTGAACTTAATAATTTATATACAGCGATACGGCGTCTATGAGTAGAAGTACTTATAGGCGTTTTTAATTAAGGATTGGATTTATCCGGTCCTTTTTTAATGCAACGAATTCGCACATTTTGATACTTGAAATGTTAACTCTGCTTGATAGACAGTTCGGCAAAAACATTTATAATAGTGTTAAAAAGAGTTGCAAATGTATGAACTATATGATTATTATGAAAGGTAGGCAGGGTATGAATAATATGGTTAGTAATACATCTGAAGTATCGTATAAAAGAAAATATTTTGTAGATAATATTCGCTGGGTGACTGTGATTCTTGTGCTGATATATCATGTGTTTTATATGTATAATGCAGAGGGAATTGCTGGAGGTCTGCAGAAGATTACGAATCTCAAAGTTCAGCACTACGATATATATATGTACTTTGTTTATCCATGGTTTATGCCAGTTTTGTTTCTGGTAGCAGGTATGAGCTCCAGATTCTATCTGGATAGTCACACGAACAAGGAATTCATTAAGAGCAGAACCACGAAGCTGCTGGTTCCATCAACTATTGGACTCCTTTTCTTCCAGTTTATTCAGGGCTATGTGAGTATGTCTTTAGGCAATGCATTTGATAGCATGAAAGAGGTTCCAGGCGTTATAAAGTATTTTATTATGGTTTTGTCTGGACAGGGAGTTCTCTGGTTCGCATCGCTTCTTTGGGTATATTCACTTTTATTAGTTCTGGTAAGAAAGATCGAGAAGGGAAAGCTTATTGAGACAGGAGCCAAGACTCCTATATGGATGATTATTCTTTTCTATATTCCTGTATGGGCATCGGGACTGATAATGAATACTCCAGTGATCACAGTTTATAGATTAAGTTTCTATTTCGTATTCTTTATGTTGGGTTACTATGTGTTTTCAAATGAAGAAGTAATAGAGAGATTAAAGAAGGTTGCTATTCCAGTAGTTATTATAGGTGTGGTGATTTCGATAGCATTCGGCATCTACTTTTTTGTAATTAAGGATATGGCAAACTTTGCAGATAAGCCAGTTAACAGGACACTTCTTTATGCAGCTTCTGCATACTTTGGTTCACTAGCTATGATAGCTGGCTTTGCGAAGTTTTTTGACTTCAGTAATGGATTTACAAAGTGGATGAGCAAGAAAAGTTTTGGATTATACGTATTCCATTATCTTGGAATCTCAACCGTGGCGCTTGTTTTTGGAAAGACTGGAATGCTTCCAGCGTTCGCAGTGTATGTGCTTTCCTTAGTGGCTGGTTTTGTATTTGGTTTTGGACTATATGAAATAATCTCACGTATCCCATTCTTCAGATGGGCAGTACTTGGAATCAAGAAGAAGGTGTAAGTAGGTGTGAAGGAGGTAAAGTGATGTTCAGTGATAATTTGGTTCAGCTTAGGAAGCTAAATGATATGACTCAGGAAGAACTGGCTGAGGCAGTGGGGGTTACCCGTCAGTCGATAGCAAAATGGGAGTCGGGGGATAGCGTGCCTGATCTCGAAAGAAGTAAAGCGATAGCAGATGCATTTGGCGTTTCTCTTGATGACCTTGCCAACTATGATCCCGAGGATAATATGGGTATGGGTGTTGCCCCAAAGGGTAAGCATATATTTGGTATGGTGACGGTTGGTGAGAAGGGCCAGATTGTAATACCGGCTAAAGCGAGAAAACTTTTTAAGATTGAGTCGGGGGACCATCTGATCGTTCTCGGTGATGAAGGACAGGGACTTGCTATCATCAAAGCTAAGGATTTCCTGAAACTGGCTGATGCAGTTAAAAAAATGAAATAAGCTTGCTGTGATAATCCTAGTGAAATAGTACTAAGGTGAGTGATATGGTTAAGACTTCAGACAGAATAGAATATGTACGATTTGAGAAATCTTATGAAGAAGAGGTATTAAAGGTTTTCGTTGAGTCTTTTGTTAATTATCCTCTTTTCTGGGGAGTTTTCGAAGACCGTTTTAAGTCTAATGAAAAACTTTACAGTTTTCATGAGCGTCTAATGAAGGGAATATTTAAAGCAACTATTCGTAAGGATGACTGCTATATAGGTTTTGTGGATGGAAAGGTTGTATCTGTTGTAATTATTGAGAAACCATCAGATAAACCCGTTGGATTTTGGGATTATGCCGTAAGCGGAATGGCAGGTATTATAGTGAGAGTCGGCATTAAGGATACCCTTAAATTTATGGATATGTCAGATAAAACGGAAATAGTTGTAAAAAATATTACAGATCCCCGCTGGCATTTGTATTTTCTGTCAGTTGCCCCTGAATATCAGAGCCAGGGTATCGGATCTAGTGCGATACAAGATTTTCTTATACCTATGGTAAAAGAAAATGGTGGACACTTAATTACCGTAACTACCAATGCTAAGAAAAATGTGGACTTTTATACTAAAAACGGATTCTCACTTGTTAAAGAAGAAACCCTTGAATGTAATGGAAAATCTGTTGGAAACTGGACGTTCAGAATGGATTTATAATATGATAAGGGCGGGGATTTGGACATTGCTTACTGACAAATCAGTTTGAGTATACTTCAGAGAATAAATATGACCCGAATAATAATCTGAAATCTTAACATATGTCAATGCGCGTATAATAATGAAATGGTATTGTTTCTTTGAGAGTTATTAAAATGATAGATCATTAGAGGGATATTCTTATGAATAAAGACTATTTTGTAAAACAGCTGATGGCATTTGCCAGGAGATACGATATTGAAGTAAGTGAAGAACTGGTGGGTGAGATAGTGAGTCTTGCCAGCTTCAGAGTGGTAAAGAAGGGTGAGATTCTTGCCTCCATCGGAGATGATACTACCTATGCGGGGCTTACCCTGTCAGGGCTGGCACGTGCATACTACATAGATAATGACGGAAATGATATTACGAGAGGCTTTGCTCCGGAAGGTGTTATGTTTATGGATGAGGGCTTTTTTGGATACACAGAAAGAAACTGTATGTGGGAAACTCTTGAAGAAACGACCGTCATGATTTGTGAGACTGCAGCTATAAAAAAGATAATCAAGGAATATGTACCCTTCAAAGATGTATGGATTTATCTTTTGGAAAGCGGTATGAGATATAAGATATACAGAGAAAATGGTTTCCTTGTGGAAAATGCAACAGAGAGATATATTCATTTCAAGAAATTATATCCTGATCTAAGCGAGAGAGTACCTCAGAGACATATAGCTACATACCTTGGCATCACACCGGAATCGCTCAGCAGAATCAGAGGTGCGATGAAGGAGGGATAGCTAAAAATATTATTTTATAGTTATTTTTACACTCAAAACACCGTTCGCGACATCTAAAAAACAATTTACAACAGAATTTGTATCTTAGTGCTTAACTTATTGTATTATCAGTTCATCAAATAAAACAAAGCGAACTAATCGCAGAATATATAAGAAAGATGAGGAAAATACAATGCAAAAAACAAATAATAATGAATCAAAGATGCAGGCTTTTTTTAAGGAAGATAATCCAAAGACACTTATGATCCTGAACGGATTTACAGCTCTTATATGGACTTTTTGTGTAGTATTGAGGCTTCATGAGATTATTGCTTACAACCAGTCTACCGGAGCTAGTTTATATGTTCAGGGTGGTCTTGCATTATTCTACCTCGGAATGACAATTGGATATGCCTGCAAGTATGCTAAGGCTAAGAAACTTGAAAGGGGTGAATAGTTATGTCATTAAGCGATGGATTAATTTATTTCGGTGCTATGTGTTTGATTTTGGGGATACTCATTATATTTGCAGATCATAAACTAAACAAGAAGACAGGTGGCGATAAGAAGCTGGCTGAAAGAATCATATTTTTTAAGAATAAATGGAATGGAGAGCATGCTGGTCTTGTACTGGCACCATTTGGGGTAGCTGTCCTGCTGACAATTCTCAGCTGCTTCACAGATTTGAGTGCATTTCTTTATCTTGCAGGAGTAGAGATGCTGGTGGCATCTATATTTATCTACAATAAGATGATGATTTATGTTGAGGCAAATGCTTTCAAAATAGATGACGATTATGAAAACAACAAAAATAGTTAAAAATGTGGAAATTGTTGCCAAGTCCCCTTAAAAAAAATTCCCCTTAAATTAAGTGGCTATGAAGATGTTTAAAGTCCGGCGGATACCCGCCGGACTTCACTTTTTCTAATTATAGCTTTTTTAATTATAGACTTTTTAACTATAGATTTTTCAAATTATAGATTAGGTCGTTTAGGCTTTTGTACGCTTTCAGCATCTTTAGATGGAGCTTTTTTATATTCATAATCCATCTTGCGTTACACTAACATCTTTTTATAATATAGATTATCTTTAGTTACAAAGGAATATATCATATAATTGTAAATATCTGGGATTTTACCATAAATATGATATAATATGACATAAGTGTCAAAAGTCAAAAAGCGTTCTTGCTTGCAAGAATAGCTTGTTGACTTTATGACACGCTGAAACATGAGGAAATAGCAATTTTCGTAGAAAATTAGCGGTTTCCGTATGTCATAAGATATTAGAGGTTGTATTTTGAGGGAGAGAAAAAATGCCAAAGACAACGTTAGATAATTACAAGAGTCAGGTTAACGCAATAAGACAAAGTATTAGACAGAACGATGGGGTGACAAAGGAGGCGCAGATAGAAGCGATTGCCATACTGCTCACTAATCAGGCGTTTGATACAGCATCGCTTCAGGAGACCTGTACAGCGAGAAAAATAAAAGAAACCTGGGAAAAGAATTATGCTGTTTATAAGACACTTGCAGAGGAATTCTTCGAAGCTAAGGGACAGAGGAAAATAAAAAGCATTCTGCAAAAAAATGATAATGATAAAACACTGGTTATGGAAGTTACTAATTTCGTTGCAGAGAGGGATCGTATTCCGGAGGGATTATGTGAGCTTCTGAGACCTAAAGCTATCACTCGTATTAGGTCACTGAAAAATCGTATAAAAAGTGGTGACTTTGATACTGATGAGAAAAAACGCAGGGTTCTTGCAGAGATACTTGCAGCCAGAGAAGCGGTAAAAGCAGGTCGAAGCGGTATATTTTCTTATAATGATGAATTAGACTCAAAAATTCCTGCAGATGTTTCTTCAAAAGCCGATATAATTGAAAATGAGCTTAAAAAAGTTCCTGAGGATGTTTTCAACCAGCAATACCGAAACATGTCTAATAGTACCTTTGGTGGTGCCATGCAGGAGGTGTTTGCCCCTTACAGAAAAACTTCTGTAGTTAGGGAACTGGAAGAAATGTCAGGCTCTGATGACTATATCTCGTCTGAAAAAATAAAAGATAACGCACCTAGATTTATCTGGCTGCTGAGAAATCAGGACATGTCGGATGATGAATATAATACAAAAAAATCACAGGGACAGATTGCTGAAGAGATTGAACAGATAAAAATGTCACAGGCTTACTATCAGTTTGTAGAAAGCATGCCGTCAAAAGATTTTGTAAATATGTTTAATAAAATCGGTCCCTATAAAACCGAGGCAAATAAAAAAGTACTCGACGCATATGGAAAAGTCGAAGAGGATTTAAAAAATGCTGATCCATGGGCATCAGAACTATATGACAGCCTTATGAGTGAGGGAGGCAAGCTTGGTGATCTTCATACTTTTATAGGGATGCTGTGTAGCCCGGAAATGATAATGCCTAAGATGCTTAATGATGATCAGGGTTCTGCAGAAAATCTAAACTTAAGAGAAGCGATACATAAAAAAAGTAACTACTATTATAGCTTTTTTGAGAGCATTAAAGATCTGAATGAAGCACTCTTTGATATGGATGACAGAAATAATTTTATTAAGTGTGCGAATATATTAAAAGAAAAATATGCTTCGGTAGCTGATAATTTTAAAGATGATGATAGTATTTTTCAAAGATTTCCTGAATTAGAAAAGTTAAAAAACATTCTGGATATGCCTGAAAAAAAGACGGCAGAATATTTTGCTCTTCTTCAGAGAGGAACACTGGAAAAAGATGCTACAAATGTTTCTTATAACGAAATTGTGACCATAATATTTAACCAGGCTGCACTATACGAATTAACTAAAGATGCTCCTGATTGGAAAAATGTTCTTATTGATGATGAAACTCTTTCGGAAAAAATGCATGAGATACATGCAAAATTGATAATGAATTAATAGATCACTTATACGACGATTATCCGATCGAGGAGTTAGCATCTATCGTCAGAGCACCCGGTAATGGTAAAAGAGCTGCAGAATTGTGTCAGAATATTCTTGCTGGTGCGGCTAAAGAAGTTGAGAAGAAAGATCCATTAACAGTGGAGGACAGGATTGAAGAATATACAGGACTGCCTACAACAAAACAGTTCCTTGCCTCAAGAGATAATAGTGTCTACGATATAGTTCAGGCGCAAAAAGAAGTTCTTACTGCCAGAATGCTTAAAAAGGAATATGCGGAGCATCCTCAAAACTTTAAATCGGTAAAAGATGTAAATGATTTCATCGATGCCTATGAATCTGCTTACAAATATGTTATTGGGCGTATGCATGATAAAGATGCGGAGCTTGGACACTTAGAATTAAGGGCTGAAGAAAATGGAAAAGTATTTGAAGAGGTATTTAAAAAGGCACTTCCCGGGGGTGACAACATAAGGTATATGAAACTTATGGATGCATCACATCAGCCTACAGCCCGTAAGCATATTGAGGCACTTCAGGAACATTTGGAAAAAAATGATTATACTGATACCAATGAAGGGACGGTTACTCATGAAGAGGGTAGTCGCTTGAATAAGGTAAAATCTTCTCTGGCTCATATAATAGCCGCAAGGGAAATCCTAAATGTGCGTCCGGGAATTAAGGGCGGAGATGAACGACTAAACGGCGTGATGAATACCAAGATCTATGAGAGGGCGGAGCAGATAAAGTCCCTGATAGATACATTAACTGAAGATGAACTGGAAACCCTTCGTGTAAAAGCCTGCAAGGGACACGGTGGAGAACTACAGGAAGATTTCAAAAATCTTATGACTAAAAAGGCATCAGAGAAGGATGTGCTTCCGGAAAATCTTCCTGATGATCATATTCCGACTGCAAAGCAGCGAATCAAGAGTATGCAGGACAAACTGAAACATTCAGAATCTGTTGTTGAGAAACGTCGCTGCCTTGCACAGATCATTGCAGCACGTCAGATGACCGGAGCAAAACGAGGAAGCTTTCTCGGTGGTGCTGATGAAAGACTGAATAATAAACTGAACCCTGAAGAACTGGCACAGATAGTAGACGATGTAGATGATTACCTTTCACGTATGCCGGAAAATGTACTTAATCAGCTTATCCGTAAGGCCGGCGATGGACACGGCGGTGCTATGATGGAAGAGTATCAGAGGCAGAATACCTATGAGAATCAGTTTAAGTGGATTCAGGAGACCTTTGCAAGTGCAGATCCGGAAGCAGTAAAACCTGTGCTGGCAAAAGCAACGAGTATCTGTACGAAAACAATTCTCCTTAAGGAAGATAGAAATACAACGATAGATGAGAAGGAAATCAGGGCCAGGACGAACAATGCCAAGGAAAATCCGGCCTATGCAGTCTTCGTCTCAAATCCGGACGTTCCAGGCCTTATCGCCAGTGGAGACTTCAAAGCCCTTAATTCAAAATGGCTTGATGCAATTGATACGGTACAGAGGGAAAGAATGAATCAGCTCAATCAGAATATCGGTCGGAATGTCGCACCTGCAGGACCGAATAATCCTGTAGGACAGAATAACCCGGTTGCACCGGTTCTTCATTGACCTGGAAATAAAAACATGAATAATAATTAGGAGGTAATTACTATGGGACCATTTTACAACAAACCCCGAATTTTAGTGTAAGGTGTATTATCAAATCATGCAAGCCGCGGAAAGCATTACGGCGCAAAAAAACAGAGCGAACGAGTCGCTAGAATATAAATTATAAACAAACTAATGGAGGATTCAAAATGAAGGAAAGTATTAAAAACAAGGTTGATCTTCTGGTTGCTAACAAAGAAAAAATCGCAAAGGAATTTAAATGGGGTTATGCTCTTATGAATATAGCTGCTGCTCTTGTATTCACAGGCGCAGACAAAGAAGCTGATATTGAAAGACTTAAGGAATGTAGAAAGATTCTTAAAAAGAATACAGGTACTTTTTCCAGCTTTCAGGGTAATTCAGAGGCTGTTATTATAAGTAAGATGGCATTAGCAGATGATCCTGATCAGTATATAAAGGATGTGAAGGTTATATATGATATTATTAACAAGAAACATACCATTGATAATCCATATCTGATTCAGGGAGCAATCTGTATTTATGAAGCAGGCAGAATGAATGATGCGGAAATGATTGCTGAAAAGTACAGGGAGCTTTATAAGAAGATGGATAAGAAGCATCCTATTCTTACTTCGTCGGAGGACATTGTCTATGTAGTTCTTCTTGCAATGACAGACAAGGATGTTGACACTATTTATAATGAGATTGAAGAATGCTATACATATATGAAGAAGGATGTAAATCTTAAGGTTGGAAATAATGAGATTCAGGGACTTGGCGAGATACTTGCTCTTTCAGAGGGCGATATCAAAGAAAAGAGTGATAAGGTTGTAGAGCTTTACAATACTATTATAGAGCATGGTGTTAAGTGGGGCAAAGAGTATAATGAATTTGGATCACTTGGAACACTTATTAATCTAAATGTAGATAATAATACTCTCGTAGATGAGATAGTTGAGGTTTCTGAATATCTTAAAGACAGCAAAGGTTTTGGAGGATGGTCTTTGGACAAAAAGCAGAGACTCATGTTCTCTGCAATGCTTGTAGGAGATTCTTATAGTGAGAGTGGATCATTAATAGGAAGTTCAGCGGTCAATAGTACAGTAGCTATGGTAATCGCAGAAGAAGTTGCCCTTATGATGTGCATGATGATCTGTGTATCAGCATCAACAGCAAGTCACTAAAAGGTGCCTGACCTTATCCTGCAGAGGAGTTTGAAGGAAATAAAAGTATGACTACACAAAAAATATTCAAATACATTTTAGGGATAATAATTATCTTATCGATGGGGGCGTTGATAAGTTACCTGATGCAGATTCTGCTTCTGACATCTATACAATCGACACGTTCCGTTCCATTGATAATGCTTCTGATGCTGGCAGGAGCGTTGTCGATTATATTAATTAATGTATTGTTATACCTTCTGAATAGAAGAAATCTTTGGCTGGAAGAAACTGACGGATTAATAGTAATCTGCACATCATCTGTCCTGTATGCAGTTTTTATGTGGCTTATATTTCAACATATCACTGTTCCATACGAACTTATTCCCAGTGCGGAGATGGGATTTGGATTTCTTCAGCTTTTGCTCCAGATATTCAACTCGTTAGGAGCCGGTGCATGCGTTCTTGCAGCCATAATAAGATTACTGATTTTAAAGTCAAATCAAAACTCAAAGTAATTAGTTTACAATCTTTCACACCTGTAAGATTCCGGAAATAATCTGGTAAGAATCATATGTTATCCTATCTTTGTAATAAGAAATACAAAGGTAGGATATTTTTATGTCAAAAAACAGTAAAAAAACAATAAAAAAATTAGCCGTCGGCTCCATGAAAACCGGTCGCGGTAAATATTCGGTAATGACCTTCTCAATCATTCTCACAACAGTTCTCTTCTCATCCCTCTTTACGGTGGTGGGAAGTGTGCTGAGCGAATTAAGGCAGTCCTCAATGGGACAGTGTAGTTACCTTGATCCGGTAGCAATGCTTGTATGCGCAGCAGCAACAGTTCTCTTTATGCTCTCGGGGTATCTTATCATTTACAACATATTTGATCTGAATCTGATATCCGACATGAAGGAATACGGACTTCTTAAAACTGTGGGAACCTCGGGAAAGCAGATACGCCAGATGGTAAAGCTGAGAACAAGACGTCTATGTCTGATAGCCATACCGATAGGTCTTATGATTGGATGCGGAATAGGTGGATGGCTTCTTCCCATGATTGGAAAATTCATCAATACAGTAGGTGCTGGTAAAGGACATGTTCATATGAGCATATGGATAATCCTTTTCACATCGGTTTTCGCCTATCTCACAGTAGCCATAAGTTCAAGAAAGCCCTGCAGAAAAGCAGCTAAGATATCTCCCGTGGAGGCAGCGCATTTTACAGGCGGTCTTAAGAAAAATGGAAAGCCTAAAAAGAGAACATTTGTAGTCGTTCTTTCACTCACACTGTCACTTGTAATGCTTAACAGCGCATATACGCTGATAGATAGCTTCAGTATGGATAATTACGCAGAGAACTTTATAGTCAGTGATTTCTGCATACAGGATGAGTTTCTTGATAATGCAGGAGCAAACGAGAAAAATGTAAACGCAGTGGACAGCTCCTTACTTGCAGAAATCGGCAGACAGGACGGTGTCGAAGGTATCGGCAACTTATATCTTACTACCGGAGCTCATAAATTTTCGACCGAAGTCTGGAGTGAAATAGAAAAATACTTCTACTCAGATGAGATAGTGAAAATGCAGATCGAATCCTTCTACACAGACGAGGATTACTCACTTAATGACTACCTTAATGAGATACATAACAAACGAACAATCGATGGCAATACCTATGGCATGGGCGAGCTTGCTGCAGCTAAGCTGGAAGACGTTCAGACCATGGACGGAGATACGAGTATCGACTGGGCGAAATTTAACTCAGGCAGCTATGTCCTTGCCGAAAGATGGCAGTATGCCAGTGACGGCTTTCTTAATATCGTAAGTCCCGGAGATAAGGTTGAAATAGAAGGACGAGAATATACAGTATACGCGCTGGTAGATATACCTATGATAATTGAGTATCCCGTATATAACCCAATCGAATGTAACTTTATTCTCCCTGAAGACGAGTATCTGTCGATCTATGGTGAGATGAGTCCGATGCGTACACTAGTTGATGTAGAGGACAGCAAAGAGGCAGCATTTGAAGAATGGATAAAAAGCTATACACAAAATACATCCCTCAGTTATACCTCAAAGCAGAGCGTGATCGAGGATAACAAATCCTTCGGACAGCTGTTTGCAATAGCCGGAATCCTTGTAGCAGTAATCCTTGGAATAATCGGTGTAATGAACTTCGGCAACACCATCATCGCATCCATCATCTCAAGAAGCCATGAGCTTGCCATGCTGGAAGCAGTAGGAATGACAGAAAAGCAGCAGAAAAGAATTCTCCTTAAAGAAGGCTTCAGCTATTTTGCCTATACATCGGTACTTACAGTAATCATTTCAAGCATATTGAATATAACTGCAGTGAAGATGTTCGTTAATAATCTTCCTATGTTTTCATGGCATTTCAGACTTACCTCACTTGCTTTATGTCTGCCAGTAATACTGGTCGTTATCCTGATAATTCCGGTAGCGGCATATAAAAGACTCAGCAGAAGAAACTTGATAGAAAGACTTAAGATAGATTAAAGAAAACCAGTGTTTATGCGGCCTCCGAGCTGTGCTGAAAATGGGACACCTAGTGATGTAGAGTAGAATCAGATAAAGCCACTAAAAAAGAATAAAAAAGTGGAAAAATGAAAGGAGCCATGAGCATGATTTATCAATTCTAAGCGAGAATACTCCGTCTTCTTTAAGGCGGGGATGAATCGCACTAACGGGCTCTAAAAATCTATAATAAATCGTCTATCTTTCATTGAAAAAGATGTCTCAATATGATATAATTAATTCAGTGGTAAATATATAAAAGGAGCTTAAATAAAGTGTATTTAGAATCTAATAATCATTCAGTATTCTCGATGCATTATCACTTAGTTATGGTAGTGAAATATCGCAGAAAAGTGATAAATGATGATATATCAAAACGTTTAAGAGAGATATTTGAATATATTGCTCCCAATTACAACATATCCATTGAGGAATGGAATCATGACATAGATC
>FZRB01000021.1 GCA_900199595.1 Lachnospiraceae bacterium
GACCATATTTAAGTGTCCTAACTGTGGTGGTGAGATCATCTCAACCGATGAAACTGTTGCGTCTTTTTGCAGTTATTGCGGAACATCTTCAGTTCTTGAATCAAGACTTTCCAAGGGCAAAAAGCCTGAGCTGATTATTCCATTTAAAAAGTCTAAAAAAGACTGCACAGATGCTTTTGAAGGTTTTATAAAAAAAGCCATATTTGCTCCCAAGTCTTTCAGGGAGGCCGGTAAGGCAGAATCCTTCAGAGGTATATATATGCCGTACTGGCTGTATGATATGTCTCAGAGATGCGATGTAAACATAGCCACATCTGATTCACACAGGAGCGGCGATTATATAATAACCGATCACTATATGATGAGAGGTACGCTTGATAATTATTATAACGGAGTTTCCTATGATGCTTCGTCTTCATTTGCCGATGATATAAGCAGTGATATTGCGCCGTTTAACGTAAAGGATATCACTGCATTTGACACTTCCTTTCTTGCTGGATTCTATGCAGATCTTGCAGATGTAGGGGTTGATACCTATAAGGAAACGGCTGTAGACCTTGCACAGGAGAGTACATATAATTACCTGAAGAAGAGAAGTCCGATGTCACATGAGAACTTCGATAACCCGAAGGAAACTGTGAAAAAACAGTTCAGGACCAATATAAATGTAACCCGTTCAGCCATGTTTCCGGTATGGTTTATGTCATATAGAAACAAGGACAGAGTCGCATATGCAACAGTGAACGGGCAGACAGGAAAAGTATCTGCGGATATACCTATGAGTGTTCCAAAGTATTTTGCTGCTGCTCTCGGAATAGCAGCTGTATTGTTCGTGATATTCCAGATGCTCTTTACAATTACTCCGAATATTCTTGCAGTTATAGTTTCAATATTTGGTCTTATCAGCGTTCTTTCCTATGGTTCGGAAATGAAGAAGATAGTTGCCAAGGAAAACTATGATGATGACCTTGGTATGCAGGAAAGAGAGAGACTTGTAGAAGAAAAGAAGAAGCAGCGTATACAGGCCCAGAAAGGAGCCGAGTTTTCAGACGGCGGCGGTATCGGAAATGATGGCGCTTATGTTCTTACTCAGAATGATATCAGACGTGCAAAAAAAGAAAAATCAAAGAAGAAAAAGGCAGAAAAGAAGAGTACTAATTTCTTATCTCTAATAACTGTCGCAGTGATTTTGTTTATTGCTTTCGGATCTGCCGGGGCAGGTCTGCTTGAAAGCATTTTTGAAAATGGAAATGTAAGCTCCTTCAGCGCATTTCTTGCAATGATATTCCTTATCATTTCAATTATAAGCGTTATAAATGCCAAGAAGAATATATCCATGATGAAATCCAAGAACGGACTTCCGGCATCTATCTGGTCAGCATTAAGTATGCTTCTTATTATGATAATAGGCTTCTGGAATCCGCCAAATGACGGGATATATTACGGAGCTGTTATAATTGCGGGAATATGTATTATAATTAATATTCTGGGTATCATTAAGAATTATAATCTTCTTGCAATGAGACCATTACCTCAGTTTGAGATGTATCATGGAGGTGATGATCGTGGCTAAAAAAAGAAATGTAAATCACAGGATAGTATATAAAGCATTAGCTGTTCTGCTGGCATCACTAATGGTGTTTGGAGTTATCTGTTTTGGTACATTTCCTGCATCGACAGTAGCTGCAGAGGAACCGTTGGAATATGAGAATACTGAAACAGGTTACAGAGCACTGATACTGGATGATTCAGACCGCCTGACGGATAATGAGGAAAAAAAGCTTCTAGAATATATGAAGCCGATTACCACCTATGGTAATGCATGCTTCTATGCATCAGATGGACAGACAGGTGATTCCGGAGCAATATGTGATGAAACATATACTGATTTTATTGGTGATCCGGAGAAAGAAAACGGAGTTTTACTTCTTGTAAATGTTGATACAGAAGAACTTAATCTGAGTGGATACGGATTGTTTCCGTACTGGCTTAAGGAAGGCACAACTCAGGGAATAATTGATGACAGCATAAATGAATTTAACACAAATGGTGATTACTTCGGCGCTGAATATGTATTTACGAAGTATTACGAAGCAATTGATTCAAGTGACCAGCAGCTGAACTATGAGCCTGTTGGCGAAGATGCAGAAAAAGCTTCAGAACCGGTTGATACATTGTCTGTAAAAAATAAAGAGACCGGATATGAGTCGGCTATCTTAGATGAGGCGGATCTTATAAGTGATGGCGAGGAGAGAAAGCTCCTTGAAGATATGGCTCCATTTACCACCTATGGAAATGCGGTCTTTTACACTATTGATCATGATAAGGGAAATACCCTTGATGCAGCTACAAACAAGTTCTGGGAAATGTATGGACAGGACTCTGATGGAGCTATATTCCTTATAGATATGGCTAATCGTCAGATATCTATCTATAGTGACGGAACCGTATATGAGACCATTACTAAGGCTAAGGCTGCCACGGTTGTTGATAATGTATACCGTTATGCATCAGACAAAGACTATTACAGCTGCGCCGGAGAAGCCTTCAGAGAGATGACTACAATGATGGAGGGCGGTAAAGTTGCAGCTCCCATGAAGCTGGCATCAAATATACTTTTGGCTCTCATTATGGGGCTTATGATAGCTTACTGGGTAGTAAGATCATTTTCAATTGTACCGAAGCCTTCAGAGAAGGAGCTTCTTGCAGCTATCCAGGCTAAGCAGAATCTGCTTAATTACAGAAAAGAATTCACGCATCAGACGAGACGTTATGATCCACCTAGTTCATCATCCTCCGGTGGCGGAGGCGGTGGTGGCGGAGGCGGCGGTGGCGGTGGTGGCGCCAGCCATGGTTTCTAAAACCGTTATCCGACTCGTATGGAGAAGCTGATAAGTGGGGGATTTTCAGAATAATTGAGGAGAAAAATATGCGTAAGACAAAAGTGATATGCACTATTGGGCCTGCTTGTGATAACGAGCAGACCTTAAGAAAACTGATAGAAGAAGGAATGGCTGTTGCAAGACTTAACTTCTCTCATGGAACCCACGAGGAGCACCGAAAGAAGTTTGATCTTGTCAAGAAGGTCAGAGCTGAGTTGAGACAGCCGATTCCGATCATGCTTGATACCAAGGGACCTGAATACAGAATAAAAACCTTTGAAGATGGTAAGGTAACCCTCAAGGAAGGTGATACATTTACCTTTACGACGGATGAGATAGTGGGAGACAGCACCCGTGTTTCCGTAAGCTACAAGAATCTCATAGATAATCTTGAGATAGGTGACAGAATACTTGTTAACAACGGTCTGGTTATCTTTGAGGTTAAAGAGCTTAAAGGAAATAATGCTGTCTGTGAATGTCTGGCAGGAGGAATTCTGTCTGACAGAAAGTCCATGAACTTCCCTAATAAGGTTCTTGATCAGCCGTTTTTAAGTGAGCAGGATAAGAAGGACCTTCTCTTCGGAATACAGAACGGAGCAGACTATGTGGCTGCGTCCTTCGTGTCGAATAAGCAGGATGTCAAGGCTATGCGTGACTTTCTGGATGAAAACGGAGGAAAGGATATCGAGATAATTGCTAAGATCGAGAATCGTTCCGGAGTTGAAAACATTGAGGAAATCTGTGAGCTTTCTGACGGTATCATGATAGCAAGAGGTGATCTGGGTGTTGAGATACCCGGAGTTGAGGTGCCTTCTGTACAGAAGTATCTTATATCCAAGTGCCGTATGCTCGGAGTTCGTGTTATCACGGCTACCGAAATGCTTGAGTCCATGATCAATAACCCACGTCCTACCAGAGCAGAAATATCCGATGTGGCAAATGCGGTTTATGACGGAACCTCTGCAGTAATGCTTTCCGGCGAAACTGCTTCAGGTAAGTATCCTATTCAGGCACTTAAAACAATGGTTGAAACTATTGAATTCACAGAGTCAAAGATTCACTACAAGAAGCGTTTCAGAAATGCCGATTTCGAGGTTAGAAATACTCTGGATGCCATTTCACATACAGCCTGTACCATGGCTATAGATGTGGATGCAAAATGTATCATAGTTAATTCTCTTAGTGGCAGAACAGCCCGAATGGTCAGCCGTTTCAGATGTCCGGTGGATATCATAGGTATGACAACCTCGGCTAAGGTATGGAGAAAACTTAACTTAAGCTGGGGACTTACTCCTGTTATGTGCGGTATGTATGACACAATGGAGGAAATGTTCCGTAATTCAGTTCTGGAGGCAACAGATGCACTTGGGCTTAAGAAGGGTGATAATGTTGTAATAACCGGTGGGGCACTGAATGGAAGCAGCGGAAATACTAATCTCATTCAGGTTGAGACCATCGAGAGAAGCGATGGCTAAAAAGGAGATAGTATCTTTAATGGCGAAGAGAGACACAAAAGAGCTCATAATGAATTCATTTCTGGAGCTGGCGAGAACAAAGGGGATAGATCAGCTGACTGTAAGAGAAATATCCAGAAACTGTGGAATAACACCTCAGACCTTCTACAAATATTATCCTGATAAGTATGATCTGGTATTTGCCAGGTATAGATACCGAGTAGATAAAATATTTGCTGAGTATGAGGATGGTTCGCTGGTATGGAAAGAAATGCTGAAACTATATATAGCCGGTTTTAGAGGAAATGCCAGATTTATATCAGATGCATTTAAAAAAATGAATGGTCAGGATTCTTATATCGACAGATCAACGGCATATATGGTTAAACATATAAAAAGAATTCTTATGGAAAGAAAACAGATAGATGAACTCCCCGAAGAGTTAGATTATATAATAGGATTCTATGCCGGTGGTATTACCTATGCCATAGGAAAGTGGCTGGAAAGAGGAATGCCTATTTCTGAGGATGAATTTGCTGACCATCTTCTGGAGTCAGTGCCTAAGAGATTGATAGATTATTATTTTGAAGATTGTGAACCGAAGTAATGGTTCACAATTTCTTCACACATTTATTAGCACTCACGCTTGACGAGTGCTAATAAATGTGATATAACATACTCAACAATAAAAAATATCGATTATCTGATAGCCCTCCAGGAAAATGACTGGAAGATAATCAGATAAATTCATAAAAAAGGAGCGATGAATTATGTTGTACCCAGGATTTTTAAATGAAGATTTCTATACTAACTTTTTTGATGAGATGCTCGATCTTCCATTCTCATATGGAAAGAGAGTAAGAAATGAGGTTCTTCCTAAGAGGAAGGGAACAACCGATATCATAGAGTACGAGGATAAATATGTACTTGAGATGGAGCTTCCGGGATATAAGAAAGAGGATATCAAAGCTGAGCTTAAAAACGGATATCTGGTTGTAAGTGCAGAACACAGTGAAAAAAAGGAAGAAAAGTCAGAAAAGTCAGAAAAGTCAGAGGATGCTAAGCCTGCTGAGACAGCAGAGGGAGAGCCGGAGGTTGTTACAGAGGAAACCGAGAAGAAAGAGCTTACCAGTGAACCAAAGTATATCTGCAGAGAAAGATTTTACGGAAAGACCGAAAGAAGCTTCTTTGTAGGAAAGGAACTTTCCAAGGAAGACATCAAGGCACAGTTCACAAATGGAGTCCTTACGCTTACATTTCCTAAGATGGTAAAGAAACCTGAAAAGGAAAGAGAATTTATATCAATACTTGATGAAAATGAATAATAAAAGAATGATACAAGAGGGAACAAATTTGTTCCCTCTTATTGAGTTTTTCATGTTAAAGGTATATAATTAAATAGACGAGGAAAGATGCAAAATAAAGGAACCCCGGGACATGGAAAAGAAGAAGCTTATTAAGAAAATAGAAAAGAATATAGGCATAAAGAAGGTTAAGGGAACCGTAAGAAGTATTAATGCAGCCCTTGGCTTCTTTATTTTTCTGGCTTTTTATTCTATTTATCTGAACCATTCGGGCTGGATGCTTTCTTATGGTATTATTGTAGCGGCTGTTTCTCTGATAGCCCTCGCACTTTTTCTGTCATACCGTATAAAACTTCAGGTCAATCTTAACAATATAAAAAAGGATTATAGTAAATATCTTGTCAAGCCTGTAGCTGAATATTACTTTGAAAAAGGCAGCTTCTCGAGAACAGGAGGTCTTACAGAAAGAGAAATCGTCAGCAGTCTGATGTTTTCCGACGGTACGGAATATAAGTATAATTCCTGCAATGAATTAAAGGGAATATATAAAGGTGTTAAATTTGCAAACTCTGATATGACAGAAGACTGTATGGGAAATAATTTTCATGTAAGCGGACGTATATTTGAATTTGATATGCCGACCAAGAACATTAATCCCATTATTTTCACAACAGCGACGGCACCTATTATAGAATATCATCATTCGCGGGTACATCTTATAAATCCATCAGATGAAAAGATAAGAAAGATGTTTCGTGTGTATGCATATGATGAAAAAGAAGCAGATGAACTGCTTACAGAAAGCGTGATTCATAAACTTCGTGAGCTGGTTGCCCAGCAGTTTGGAAAAATAATAAAAATAAGTTTTATAAATGGCAAAATATACGTATTCTTCACAACTGACCGACCAACCTACGAAGAATACTTTACCAAGAAGAATGACGTGAAAGAAGAAATGAAAAAAGTCCGGAACGAGTTTAACGTAGTTGGTAAGATCATAGATATATTGTAATATAGTGGTTTACATAAAAAGATGACACTTTGAACCTGATTCAAAGTGTCATCTTTTTTAGCTCAGTTTTTCTATTGCTGCATTTATTCTGTTAAGAGATTCTTCTTTACCGAGTATAGACATCAGTTCGGTGGCTCCGCCCGGGGTGGCAGCCTTACCGGACATTGCGGTTCTGATAGGCCACATGATGAATCCTACCTTATACTCCTTCTCAGCTCCGAATGCTTTCAAAAGCTCGAAAAGGCTGTCATTATCAAAGGCATCGGCAGCCTCGAGTACAGGCTTGACTTCTTTAAGAAGTGTAAGTGAATTCTCGGGATTAGTCTTCATTTTTTTATGAGTATAAAGCTCATTATCGTATTCCGGTACATTTTCGAAGAAGTCGATCTGTTCCGGTATATCAGTAAATACCTCTATACGGGACTGAACCATCTCTGCTATTTTTCTGATATCCAGTGGACGTGTGATAATACTCTTTATTACTGGTTCAGCCTTCTTATAGAACTTCTCAAAGTCCATCTTCTTTATATATTCGCCGTTCATCCACTTAAGCTTTGTCATATCAAGAACGGCGGGAGATTTGGATATCTTGTGATAATCAAATTCTTTGACCAGCTCTTCCAGTGAGAATATCTCGTTATTTCCCTCCGGACTCCATCCCAGGAGAGAAACAAAATTAACTATGGTCTCAGTAAGAAATCCTGCTTCCAGCAGATCCTCAAAGGATGAGTGACCACTTCGCTTTGAAAGCTTATTATGATTTTCGTCTGTAATAAGAGGGCAGTGGATATAAACTGGAACCTCCCATCCAAATGCCTCATACAGTCTGTTGTATTTTGGGGCGGAAGACAGGTATTCATTTCCTCTTACAACATGGGTTATGCCCATGAGATGATCATCCACTACATTTGCAAAATTATAAGTAGGGAAGCCGTCTGACTTAATAAGAATCATGTCATCCAGCTCTATATTAGGAACTGTTATAGTCCCATACAGCTCGTCCTCAAACTTTGTTTCACCCTCAGTCGGATTGTTCTGTCTTATAACATAAGGAATTCCTGCTGCAAGCTTTTCCTCTATTTCTTCTTTTGAAAGATGCAGGCAGTGCTTGTCATAATGGAAGATAGTTTTTTTCTCACCGTCTATCTCTATTTCCTGGTTTAGCCCCTTAAGTCTTTCCTCATCACAGAAGCAGTAGTATGCTTCTCCCTTTTCAATCAGCTTCTTTGCGTACTCCAGATATATGCCCTGAGCCATTCTCTCAGACTGGATATACGGACCGACTCCGCCATCTTTGTCAGGACCTTCATCCCATAGAAGACCCGTTTCGGTAAGCGTTCTGTAAATGATATCTACAGCTCCCTCCATCTCGCGGTTCTGGTCAGTATCCTCAATTCTCAGGATAAAATCTCCACCCTCATGTTTTGTGATAAGATATGCATATAGAGCTGTACGAAGGTTGCCTACATGCATTCTTCCTGTTGGACTGGGTGCGAATCTTGTTCTGATTTTCTGCATTTTTTTCTACCTCTTTATTTTATTGATTCATTTAACCCGAAGAATCCCTTTTGTATTCGGATTTATTTTTATCTGACTTGTTATTCTTTCTGTGAAGAACTTTGTCATAATCTATTATTTTGCCTGGTTTTTTATCGTCTGATGTTTCAATATCTGCATCTTTGATATCGGTTGATTCATCCTTGGATATCTCATCATCCTCCCAGATGTCCTCATCATTATCCTGATTGGCAAAACTCTTTTCCTCCAGATTACGCCTGCGGCAGAAATGGAGATACTCGTTCAGCTGGGCTCCGATAAATATGGAATAAATAACAAAATACATCCAGAAAAGGAGCATTATAACAGTTGTAAGTGAACCATACATAAAGCTTTTGGATGCATAATAGTCGATATAAAGTGAAAACAGCTTAGTTATAAATACCCACAGAAAAGCGGCCAGCACAGCACCGGGAGCCTGTTTTCCAAACTTGAGCTTCTTACTTGGAACTATTGTATATAAAAGATCAAACATTATAAAAAGCAGGATAAATGTTGCCGAGCTTCGTATACTGTACACCAGAAGAGTAACATCTGTAAAGTGAGGGAACTGGTTAAACAGATAAAGAGCTATCTGGGTTCCGAACATATTCAGGGGAACCAGAACCAGAACGAGCAATACAAATACTATAGTGTATACAGCACTGATGCTTCGGATAATAAAATAATTTCTTGCCTCTCTTGAACGATAAACCTCATTCAGACCATATCTTACAGCAGTCAGTCCCTTGGCAGCAGACCAGACAGCGATAATAAGAGATATAATAGTTATGGAATTTGAGGAGTTATCATACATTTCCCTTACCAGATTAGCCACATATTCCTCGAAGCTGACCGGAAGTGAATAATATATAAGGTCAATTATCTGCTGTTCGTTAACAGGAAGAAGCTTGGGAAGAGATACGATCAGGTTAATGATCGGGAAAAAAGAGAGAAATATAAAAAAGGCTGACTGTGCGGCAAAAGCGCCCATATGTTCGTCAGCAGTTCCATTCCAAAATCTGATAATGTCTTTTAATCTATTCATTCTATAATCCAAAAAAATATTAAACATCCGGAGGTGCCGGTCCCTGTCTTTTGACGCCTAGCCCAAGGCCAGGTGGGTGATCGCACCCGGTTTTCTGATGTCCACTCAAAGGAGGCATATCATCTGACCGGAGATATAGAAATCCCATTAAGTATATGTAGGTTCAAAATATACAGGAATTACCGAGCATCCCAGATATTTAATTCGTGTCTTATATAAGATACCCTAATTATAGCTGTTTGGTTTACATATTGCAACAAAAATCTTGTAATTAGAGGTTTAATCGTTTATCATAAACGGGATGATGTCGCTATGAACACTAAAAGAACATCATTTTTAATAAATTCCCTATACAGAGAGGTATTATATGAGTACATATGATGACGATATAGATATATATGAAAAGCCAACCGGAGGCAAGAAGAGAAAAAGAAGAAAAGGTATGAGCTCTGCCGGGAAATGGGGTATAGCTCTTTTGCTTGAGCTTATTATCATAACGCTGATGGGATATGGTGTATTCAGGATTTACCTGCATGATAAATATCAGAAGTTTGATCATGTGGATGATCTTTCAGAGGAAGAACTGAAGGTCAATGAAGGCGCTAACGAAGATATGAAGGGATATACCAATATCGCTTTATTTGGTATAGATGCAAGAGATAATTCTCTGGGCAAAGGTAACAGAAGTGATGCTATCATGGTTGCCAGTATAAATAACGAAACAAAGGATATACGTATAGTATCCATTTACCGTGATACGCTTGCAGAGGTTATGAAGGATGATGGCAGCTCGGTAACAACAAAGATAAATGCGGCCTATGCTTATGGCGGTCCAGAGCTTGCTATCCAGACAATTAACAGAAATTATGATCTTGATGTATCAGAATATGTAACTCTTAACTGGGAAGGCCTTACCAGAGCTATTGATTCTCTGGGTGGAGTTGTGGTTCACGTTGAAGAGAATGAGCTTTCGACGCTGAATGGTGTGCTTGCAGAACAGATACAGGTAAATGGAATTAATTCAGACGGTGTTTATGAAACAGGATATGTTACGCTTAATGGAGCGCAGGCAACAGCTTATGCACGAATCAGAAGCACCGATCAGGGTGATATAACAAGAACAGAGCGTCAGCGTGAGGTTATTCAGGCTATGCTGTCAAAGGCTAAGTCATCGGATCTTAAGACACTTAACAATATCATAGATGAGGTATTTCCTTATGTTGGTACCTCCATCACAGAACAACAGGTTCTGGAACTTGTTTCAGGAGTAATGTCTTATAATCTTGACAGAACCATAGGTTTTCCAATTAAATTCAGTTTCTATTCAACCTCTCAGAAGGGTTCATGCATAGCACCGGTTGATCTGAATGAGAATGTAAAGACTATGCAGGAATTTCTTTTTGGAACTACAAATTATGAGCCGACTTCGACTGTAAGAGATATAAGCGACAGAATAACCGAAGAAACCGGCTGCAAGAGTGAGGGGGCAATTCCTGTTCCTGAGGCACCGGCTGAAGAAAATGGTGATTGATGTTACCATGAACAGTGACAATTGAAAAAAATGGAAAATGATGTGTAATCTATCTTGTAAAAATACTAGATGTTGTGTTATACTTTCATAGTTGAATAGTTTAGATTAGTACGAGGGGATATATTAAAGATGAAAGATTTTATGAAAGCCTTGGGAGAACTACAGCCTGCAACATTGGTGCTTCTTATCTTTGCTGCTGTTTTGCTGTTGCTGCTTCTGGTTCTTATTATAGTTACAATAAGGGTTCTCAGATCAAAAGATGATGAGGACGAATCTGAAGATGAAGAGGAAAGCACTGAGGATAAGACGGATGAAACCTCTGAGGTAGAGGATGAAACTACGAAGATAATAAACGAAGCCGTTCAGTCCGTTGAGGAAACCAGAGCCAAGGTTGAAGCAGAGAAGATAGCCAAGGAAGCTGAAGCTGCAAGAAAGGCGAAGGAAGACGAGGAAAGAGAAAGCGCCAAGGCAAAGGTTGAAGAGATAGCCAAGTCGGTTAAGGGTGATAAGGAAAACAAAGCTGATAAAGAAGCTGCAGCTGATCAGGATGAATCAGATGATGATGACTACAGCGAAGATGATACTGAGATAACCAATGAGCTTGATTCTAAAAAGATAGAGGAAGAGCTTTCAAAATCAGATAAGGGTGACGTTCAGCCTATAGAAGAGGTTGGAGATGCAGCAAGAGACAAGGTTCAGTCTGATGATTATGATGCTGATATGGATAGTGCATTTATAGATAAACCGGACGTACCTGCAGGAAAGACTCTTGATGCAACTGAGGAAGCAATTGTAGCAGGTGCTGTTAAGTCAGCAAGAAATGGCGGAAAGGCAGCTGCAGAGTCCGCAGCAGTGGCTGCAGCGGCAGCTAAGGAGACATCAGAACCTAAGCCAAAGAAGAATCATAAAAAGAAGAAGGCTGCACCAAAGTCTGAAATCGTTAAACCTTCTGTAGGTGATACAAAGAGCTACTGGTATAACAAGCAGGATGTAGAGGGTCTGGCTCGTAAAGAGGATATGTACTTCAAATGTCATTATTTTACAGATCCTGATGATGCACTCCTTGATCTTATCACCGAGATGTATGACTGCGGATATGTTCGTACGGAACAGCTTCAGAGAATTGCATACGGCATTACATTTAAGTCTCTTGGAATGAAAGAGATACTTCAGTCCGATGCAAATCTTGGCTTCAATAAGGATACAGCAACAAAGGAACCTACTGAAGCAGATAAGGAAGAAGTTTACATAAAGTGGTGCGAATATGTGGACAACTTCTTTGAAATAGCAGTTATAGAGGGACCTGAAGAAGTAAAGGATTATATAAAGAAGAAAATGTACGAATATGGTCGTAAGGATGTTGAAGACCTGATGTACAGTCCTTACTAAAGGCGGTTGTTCTTATGCGAAGAGAGGAATCTCTTTCAAGAGGAAAACAGATGAAATTAAGCGAACTTTTAAGTTTTAATAATATAATTATTCAATGCCATGATAATCCGGATGCTGACGCGCTCGCATCCGGATATGCGCTTTTCTGGTACCTGAAAAGGATGGGAAAAGAACCGAAATTTATATACAGAGGAGTAAAAAGGGTCAATAAGAGCAACCTTCTTATCATGATGGGTGAACTGCAGGTTCCCGTAAGCTATGAACCTGATTTTAATGAAAAGCCTGAGCTTCTCGTTCTTGTTGACTGTCAGTATGGACAGAAAAATGTAACTGTAGGTGAAGCGGAAACTATAGCAGTTATCGATCATCATCAGATAGCCACAGAACTTCCTGAGCTGTGTGAGGTAAGGAGCAATATCGGAAGCTGCGCTACAGTTATCTGGGATATGCTTCGTGACGAAGGACAGGATAAAGGCCTGACTAAAGAGCTGGGTACTGCGCTTTATTATGGACTTTTTACAGATACAAACAGGCTGACTGAGATATCACATCCGCTGGATCGTGATATGATAGATTCGGTTCCGGTAAACAAATCTCTGATAAAAGAGATGAGCAATTCCAACATTTCCCTTGAAGAGCTGAGAATCACCGGAACAGCTATTATGGAAAGTGAATACAGTATAGATCATAGATTTCTTGTTATCCAGGCAAAGCCTTGTGATCCAATCATACTCGGTGTTATGAGCGATTTTTCCATGGAGACCGAAAATGTAGATGTTTGTGTTGCATTTTATGAAAGCCCCCAGGAGGTAAAATTCTCTGTGAGAAGCTGCTCCAAGGAGGTTCACGCCGATGAAGTGGCTGATTATATATCAGAGGGCTTTGGCGGTGGCGGCGGCCATCTGTATAAAGCTGGAGGAATTCTGTGGCCTGATAAGCTGAGCCTCATCAATGATGGAGAAGCTGATTTTTCCAGAAGATTTATTCAGGACCGCATGAATTCATATTTTGAAAGATATGAGGTTATATATGCAGCTACGACAGAGATGGACAGAGAGGGAATGAAGCTGTATGCAAAAAGACCCCAGCATATGGGTGTTGTAAAGCTGACAGATATATTTGAATCAGGTGAAAATGTTGAGATAAGGACTCTTGAGGGAGACGTCTCTGTTCGGATAGATGATGATGTATGGCTTATGATAGGAATTGAGGGAGAGGTATATCCGATCAATAAAGAAAAGCTTATGAAAAGCTACACAATTACCGATGAACCGTACCGGACATCTTTTGAATATGATCCTACTATAAAGAATATACGTACAGGTGAAAAGAAGAATGTATTAGCCTACGCGAAGGACGTAATAAGCAGCGGCGGTTCAAAGATATATGCGAAGCCTTTGGACAAGTATGTAAAGCTATTTACTGCCTGGGATGAGGAGAAATACTACAGCGGACAGCCGGGCGACTTCATCGCTATGCGCGAAGACGACGCCCATGATTTCTACATCATCCGAAGACGTTTGTTTGACAAACTGTACAGTGAGCTGTAGATAAATAATATAAACCTTCCTATCAGTCACCGTACTCGATTCCGTATTCGGATTTCTGTTGATCAGTAAGCTCAGAGTCATGTAACATGCTCTGGGCTTTTTCAATTAATTCATCCAGAGAATACCTCTTATAATATCCCAGCTGATAATCTTCAGGACCATTAGCCCAAATAGTTATGAATCTGTCAGATCCTTCATGATATCCGAGAGAATTTCCTACACAGTAATATTCAATCCAGTTATCTGTATCAACAACTAGAGTGGAGCTTCCAACCTGGAGATACATGCATTCAGAAGCTTCATCATAGTTTATAGTTATGTCATTATAGAGTAAATCATTTTTCAGACTCTTGTCCAGGACAGTACTACCGAGAAATGCGCCATCAGGGATACTATATCTCTGAAGGGTTGCATCTTCGCCGATGACAAGTAACATTTTTTGTTTTTTGGTACTGAAGTAGCCTATTCCAAGAGGCAGACCATTTGCTGTAGGAATCCTCGAAACAATATTCCCATCAGTGTCAATAAGAATAACCTGAGTACTGTCTGAAACAGCAAACAGACCGGCATCCTCAAGGGCAGTACAGTATTCTACTTGTCGCCATTCTTCAGGAACTACTACTTTAGTATTTTCCTTTGTTTTCATATTAAGTACAAAGCAGGAGGATTTGCTATGATATAAAACCACGTCTTTACCCGGCATATAAAAATACTTATTATATAATACACTGCTCATTCCTTCTGTTGCTTCTGCTTCATCCTCTAAAAGTGAATATTCAGAGGTTTCTTTGGTTTTTATATTATAAACAAACATCGCAGGTTCAAAATCATCATTATTTGAAAAATAAGATATAGAGTCTATATCAAACATAGGAACCGATGTACCTATATATTTGTCTGTGAATGTTGTTTCGGAGAGCTTTCCGGTTTCAAGATCGATATCCGCAAGTTTCTGTTCATCATTAAAATAGGTAATAAATAACTTCTTATCATAGACTCCGAGGATTGAATTTGATGAAAGACTATCCGGATCCATCGGATAGGAAACACTTCTGTAATTATCACCATTTAATTCAGTTAAAATAAGCTTGTCATATGAAGAAGTAGAATATACAAGTAAGCTGTCATCCATATAATTATCATAAGGATATCCGGAAAGTGTAACGTCACCGTTATCTATAGCAACCCAGCTATCGTCATACATTTCGCTGGAATAGCTTATGATTTCGTTGGAAACGCTCTGTTGTAAACATATTACTCCGTTTTCAACCTCAGCCTGCTGCAGATCATCAACAAAATACTTGTTGCAATATATGGAGTTCTGTCCATCCGAAAACTGCGGAATGGATATATAGCCGCTTTCGGTGATAAAGCATGGGATGTCACCCTTTGCGCTTTTGTATGCATAAATGATAGAATCATTCAGGTCTCCACTGTAAATATCTTTTCCATTCTTAATATCTATAGCCTTAAAGCAGTTACCATTATAAAAAACGAGGCTGCCGGATTCTTCAAAATACATGAATCCATCATTATTGGCGGGTTCGTTGCTTATAAGCTCGTTTGTCCATTCCTCTTTCATATCCTTTATGGAAATATATTTGATAATGCTCTTACTATCACTGAGAATCTTGATATTGCCCATTGACATATTCTGTTCATCACCGAAAACAGAGCATGAAACAGCAAAATGGTCATTATCTGTCCATTGGATTTTCGATATATAATCAGCTTTTTGCTCTAGGAATTTAGGGGAACCGGAACCAATATCAGTGTATCCGACATAATATCCTTCAGTTATTTTGGTCGCTGAAAATGCTATTTTGGATTCATCCGGAGAAAGCTTTATATTATGAATATATACATCTTCACCTAAGTAATTTGAAGGGAGCTCATAGAGATCCTGAAGAGACCCATTTTTGTAGTTTAGAGAAAGCAGCTTATTATTGTTAAGAGGTATATATATATTTTCTTCACCAATGATGATGTCGTTGTAGTCCGGTGATTCTTCTCCCATATCATAGGACCATGATTCCTGTTGATTTTCGGGATTAAAGCATTTAACGATGCTGTTTTCATCTGTAGTTATGTAAACTACAGTATCATTTGGAAGAAATGTAATGTTTTGGAAAAATGAATAAGAGGGAGCCTTGTAAGTCAGCAGCTGCTCGTGAGTCTGAAGATTCCAGACAGATATATTATTGTTGTAATCACTGGCAGCAAGATACTTGCCGTTTGGTGAAACGGTAAAATCATTTATGGTGCTTAACATACTGTAGTTGCAGTCTATATCAATGTTTGAATTAGCTTTGCCGACGTAAGCATAGGTTGATCTGGCAAGAGCGCGGACGGCCTCGGAGATTACAGGACGCGGATCCTTTTCGTCCTTTGGAAGAGCGGCAAGAGCCAGCTGCAGCGCGGTTAGTCTGCGCTGGTTATCCATAAGATTTTCGGACTCCTTTGCCAGATACCGGGACTGATTTTTAAGAGCATTTATATAATTATTTTGGATAACCCTTCTGCTGTGAAACATATAGATTCCGAAAGCAGCCAAAACAGCGGTAAGTGCAGCAAATATATACATCGTCTGACGTATCTTGTACTGACGCTGACGATTGATCAGATCATCATAAGAACAGCCTATGAGTGCAGATACCAGACGCGGAAGCTCCTGTCTTTTGGCCTGACTCTTTGGCATTCGGCAGTCACAGGAAAGTGGCTCAATAGCTATTGTTATTTTCTGAGGATTACCTTCGGTGTCATAGACGGTCTTTTCATCCTGTAAAAGAACCTGAGGTATGACATCATTTGGCTCGCCGTCAACAAGGACAGTAAGCACCTGTTTCTTGGAATGAGTTCTCAGAAAGAATTCAATTTCTCTTGAAACCCATATGGATTCTTTGGTTTTAGTCGAACATATGACAATGAGATAATCTGAATTATTCAGGGCATCTGATATAGTCTCGGTAAGATCACTTGTGATAGGCAGTTCATTTTTGTCGCGAAATATACGGTTTATCTTTTTAATCCCGGTTGACTTTTGAATCTTAGAAGGTATCTTATAATGCTCCAGCCCACTCTGAATCATATCAGCTATCCGGCTGTCCTTTGCCTCGTGTTTATATGATATAAATGCGTTGTAATGAATACTCATTTTTCCCTCCGCGCAGTTGTCGTCTTCGTGAAGATGACTGAAGAATAATTCTTGATATTGACCAATAATGGGATTATAACACTCTAGGTTAACTCCCTTCAACTTAAATTGACTCTAAAAAGACTTATAACTCAACTTAAAAAGCCTCTTGACTTTGGGAGATAAAGAATCTATAATCGGAAAAAGTTGTAAATTAAATATTTTTAAGACTATGATGGTGCATAAAGCTGTTAAGAGTCGCTTACAGAGAGATGAGGTCATCGGCTGAGAGCCTTGTCAGAAGGATGTAACAGTTATCTTCACACCGGAGTTGCCGGATTGAAAACTATTGATGAGTGGTTTAGTAGGTCCGGACGTCAGGCGCGTTAAGCCTTTTAAGAGTATATGGATTATCTGATCCATATGAATGCGGGTGGTACCGCGGTTGGAATTAACTGATCGTCCCGGGATATATGATATATCCCGGGATCTTTTTATATCATAAGAAATTGCGAAGCAATTTCCAAAATCACGAAGTGATTTTGAAGCCGCAAAGTGGCTATGATATACCGAAGAAAACTGCAAAGCAGTTTTCGAAGGAATAACCTTATATACAGGGCAGACAAAGATTGAAGAATTATTATATGGAGGTCATACCAATATGAAGGAAATGCTTGAAAAGATCAAACTGGAAGCAGAGAGAAGAATAACCGAATCCGGTACTCCTGAAGCACTGGATGAGATCAAGGTATCTGTTCTCGGAAAAAAAGGAGAGCTAACCCAGATACTTAAGGGAATGAAAGACCTTACTCCTGAAGAGAGACCAAAAGTCGGACAGCTTGTAAATGAAGCGAGAGCTCAGATAGAAGAGAAAATGAATGAGAAGAGAGATGCAATAAGAAGAGAGCTTCTCACTCAGAAGATGGCAAGAGAGACCATCGACGTAACTCTTCCGGGCAAGAAGATGATAAGAGGTCATAAGCACCCTAATCAGATAGCACTTGAGGATCTGGAGAGAGTATTTATCGGAATGGGCTATGAAGTTGTAGATGGTCCTGAAGTAGAGTATGACCGTATGAACTTTAAGCTCTTAAATATTCCTGAGAATCATCCTGCAAAGGACGAGCAGGATACATTTTATATAGCAAGAGGCGAGACTACTGAGCAGGATATCCTTCTCAGAACCCAGACCTCTTCAGTTCAGGCAAGAATCATGCTTGCTGCAGGAAAGCTTAAGGAAACCTCAAAGGGCTTCCCTGAGAGAGACCTCCCGATTAAGATCATATCACCGGGTCGTGTATTCAGATCCGACGAAGTAGATGCAACTCATTCACCATCCTTCCATCAGGTAGAGGGACTTGTAATAGGTAAAAATGTAACCATGGCTGACCTAAAGGGAACCCTGGATCAGTTCGCTACTAACTTCTTCGGACCGAAGACGAAAACAAAGCTTCGTCCACATCATTTCCCATTCACAGAGCCATCTGCAGAGGTAGATGTTACCTGCTTCAAATGCGGCGGCAAGGGCTGTGGTGTATGCAAGGGTTCAGGTTGGATAGAAATACTCGGCTGTGGAATGGTACATCCTCATGTGCTTGAGATGTGCGGTATCGACCCAGAGGTATACAGTGGTTTCGCATTTGGTATCGGACTTGAAAGAGTCGCACTGTTAAAATACGAGATCGCGGACATGCGTCTGATGTACGAGAATGATATCAGATTCTTAGAGCAGTTCTAGTTAGGAGGAGAAAAGATTATGAACACACCTATATCATGGATAAAAGCATATGTTCCTGACCTGAATGTATCACCTCAGGAATTCGTAGATAAAATAACCCTTTCAGGTTCTCATGTGGAGAATTACAATCAGTACAATAAGAATCTGGAGAAGATAGTAGTAGGAAAGGTTCTTTCCATAGAAAAGCATCCGGATGCAGATAAGCTGGTTATCTGTCAGGTGGATGTGGGAGAGTCAGAGCCGATTCAGATAGTAACCGGTGCATCAAATGTTGTTGTGGGAGCTCTTGTTCCTACAGTTCTTGATGGCGGTAAGGTTGCTGGCGGACATGACGGTGGAGAGCTTCCTCCTGATGGTATCCGTATCAAGGCAGGAAAGCTGAGAGGAATCCCTTCAGCAGGTATGATGTGCGCTATAGAGGAACTGGGTTCATCCAGAGACCTTTACCCTGAAGCACCTGAAGACGGCATCTACATTTTCCCTGACAAAGCAGGTGTAAAGCCGGGAGACGATGCAGTAAAGGCACTGGGACTTGATGATACAAATGTAGAGTACGAGATCACTTCAAACAGAGTAGACTGCTTCTCCATCATAGGTATGGCAAGAGAAGCTGCAGCTACCTTTGATCTTGATTTCAAGCCTCCTGTAGTTGAAGTACAGGAAAAATCAAAGGAAGAAACAAAGGACTATATATCAGTTGATATACAGGACACAAAGCTTTGTAAGAGATATATTGCAAGAGTAGTAAAAAATGTAAAAATAGGACCTTCACCTAAGTGGATGCAGGACAGACTCCGCAGCCAGGGTATCAGATCCATTAATAACATCGTTGATATAACCAACTATGTAATGGAAGAAATGGGACAGCCTATGCACGCATTTGACCTGTCCACTATTGCAGGTAATAAGATTGTTGTAAAATGCGCTTCAGACGGCGATAAGTTCACAACTCTTGATGGAATCGAGAGAGAGCTTTCAAAGGATGTACTTATGATCTGTGATGGCGAGAAGGAAGTTGCCATAGCCGGAATCATGGGTGGTGAGAATTCGATGGTTACAGAGACCATGGATACACTTCTTTTCGAGGCTGCCTGCTTCGATGGAACAAATATCCGTCTGTCAGAGAGAAGACTTGGACTTAGAACTGATTCAGCCGGCAAGTTCGAGAAGGGACTTGACCCGAATCTTGCAGAGGAAGCCATAAACCGTGCCTGCCAGCTTGTTGAAGAAATGGGCTGCGGTGAAGTACTTAAGGGCGCTGTTGATGTATATCCTGAGCCGGTTATGCCATGGACACTTCCATTTGAGCCGGACAAGATGAATGCTCTGCTTGGACTTAATATCCCTGTAGATACACAGCTTCATATATATGACAGACTCGGTCTTACCTATAATGAGGCAGACCAGACACTTACAATACCTACCTTCAGACAGGACCTTCTCTGCATGGCAGATCTTGCTGAGGAGATAGCTCGTATATATGGTTATGATAAGATTCCATCAACACTTCCTACAACAAATGCCGGTATAGGAGGCATCTCCTATGAAGAAGGAATCAACAGAATAGCAAGAAGCGTTTCAGAGGATAACGGTTTCTCACAGGCTATGTTCTACAGCTTTGAGAGTCCGAAGGTTTATGATAAGCTGCTCATTCCTGCTGACAGTTCAGTGAGACAGGCGGTTAAGATCATGAATCCTCTGGGAGAGGACTTCAGTATAATGAGAACTCTGCCACTTAACGGACTTCTTACTTCACTTTCTATCAACTTTAATAGAAGAAACAAGAATGTACGTCTCTATGAGCTGGGTAAGGTATATCTTCCGAAGGAGCTTCCTCTTAAGGAACTTCCTGAAGAAAAGGAGAGACTTGCTCTCGGAATGTATGGAGACGGAGACTTCTTCACACTTAAGGGTGTAGTTGAAGAGCTTCTTACAAAGCTTGGCTTCGGTAAGGACTGTGATTTTGTTCCTACAAAGGATTATCCATATCTTCATCCGGGCAGACAGGCAAATATCCAGAAGGGTAAGATGCATGTCGGTTATATCGGACAGCTTCATCCTGAAGCAGCTCTTAACTACGATATGAAGACAGAGGTTTATGTTGCAGTTATCAACATGGACGTAGCTTCCATGCTTGCTAAGTTTGATGTTAAATATACAGGTATCGCTAAGTTCCCTGCTACAACAAGAGATCTTGCGCTTGTATGCAGTAAGGATACATATGTAGGCGATATAGAGAAGATAATCCGTAAGAATGCAGGACAGTATCTCGAGAGCCTGGAGCTCTTCGATGTATACGAAGGTGAGCAGGTCGGAGAAGGAAAGAAGAGCGTGGCATTTGCCCTTGCTTTCAGAAGTGCTGACCATACACTTAAGGATGATGAAGTTAATCCTGCTATCGACAAGATCCTCGGCGCACTTTCCGCTGAAGGGATCGAAATCAGAGCATAATACTGGTTAACATAAAATGATGACAATTTTTCATCTGATGAAAAATTGTCATCTTATTGGAGTTGAGAATATATGGACGTTAAGGATTTTTATTACGATCTGCCCCAGGAGCTTATAGCTCAGGATCCGCTGGAGAAACGAGACAACTCGAGACTCATGGTGATTCACAGGGATACCGGGGAGATAGAGCATAAGCATTTTCATGATATAACTGAATATCTAAATCCCGGAGACTGCCTTGTTATCAATGATACCAAGGTTATTCCTGCCCGTCTTCTGGGCGAGAAGGAAGGAACGGGAGCGGCTATCGAGGTTCTGCTGCTTAAGAACAAAGGTGATAATGTATGGGAATGTCTTGTGAAACCCGGTAAGAAGATGAAACCCGGTGCAAGGGTGCTTTTCGGGGTTGAGACAGAGAATAAAGGTACGGCAGAAGAGGGAAATGATGAAAACTCTGACGGATTCAAGAAAGCAATTCTCACAGGTGAGGTCCTGGACGTTGTCGAAGAAGGAAACCGCCTTATTAAATTCACCTATGAAGGTATATGGGAGGAAGTGCTGGACAGTCTGGGAGAGATGCCCCTTCCGCCATATATAACTCATAAACTTGAAGATAAGAACCGTTATCAGACTGTTTATGCAAAGAATACGGGAAGTGCTGCGGCACCTACCGCAGGACTGCATTTTACTGAGGAACTTCTTAAACAGATAGAGGATATGGGAGTAAAGATAGCCAGATTGACTCTTCATGTGGGACTGGGAACCTTCAGACCTGTCAAAGTCGAGAAGATAGAGGACCATCACATGCATACCGAGTATTACGAGCTGTCTCAGGAAGCGGCTGATATAATAAATGAAACCAGAAGAAAAGGCGGCCGGGTAATCTCTGTCGGTACCACAAGCACCAGGACAATGG
Source organism: Lachnospiraceae bacterium (assembly GCA_900199595.1). Taxonomy (GTDB): domain Bacteria; phylum Bacillota; class Clostridia; order Lachnospirales; family Lachnospiraceae; genus Eubacterium_Q. Next base: position 21,945 of record FZRB01000021.1, read on the forward strand.
AAACTGTGGGAACTGCGCAAGGTTTACATAAAGTTGCTTCCGGCGAGTCTTATGATGAAAGTAATGAATTAAAGCCTGCCAGCGGCTGGACCAGTATTTTTATATATCCAGGCTATGAATTCAAGGTGGTGGACAGTCTCATCACGAACTTCCACCTGCCCGAATCGACGCTGATCATGCTGGTATCAGCTTTCTACGAAAGAGAGGGCGTAATGAAAGCCTATGAGGAGGCTGTAAAGGAGCGCTACAGATTTTTCTCCTTTGGAGATGCTATGATTTTGTTATGAAAAATATACGTGACAGTATAAAGTTATTCAGATTTAATATTGTTAATACGCTGTTGTTTGAAATATTCATCACAACAGTTTCTTTTGCTGTCCTGATTCCGCTTTATTACGCATTTATCAACCTTGCTATTAACCTGTCAGGTATAAGCTACATGACAAAGGAAAATGTCGGAAAGTTCTTTAAAGCTCCGTCGACCTACGCATTAATCATAATTATGATGCTTTTTATATCCATGTATATAATGATAAATGTATCCGCAATAAGCTATTCATATTATAGGGCTGACCGGTTAAAGAAGACCGGGCCGGTCAGAATGGCGCTGGTGGGAATAAGGTCTGCACTGAGGATGCTTCGTCCCAAAAACTATCCAATGATTTTCCTTCTTCTATGTTACCTTCCCGTAATAGGAAATGTAATTCTTACCATAAGGCTTCTGAACATTAAAGCCCCCTACGTAATAGACATATTATCCTTTAATATGTATGTAACAATTTCAGTTCTGGCGGTTTATGCATTGATCGTTATTCTTTCGCTTAGACACGTTTATGTTATACATATATATAATGTAGATAAAGTTGATTATTTTGAGGCGGCGCGTCTTTCAAAAGAAACTTTGAAGGGTAAGAAATTCAGGACTCTTCTTGATCTTTTTGGTTGGCTTATTATTACCATTGGAATTCCGGGTGCTTTGCTATATATCTATAATGGCCCTGTGCTGGATTCGGTTATCAAATCTGCGCTTGCAATTCGTGTGACGGGAATGATATACGAAACTGTTCGTATAGTTTTTGCAGGTATCTATGTTCTGTTCGGACTTCCATTCATCTATTCATATATCTGTAATTCTTACTATAATCATGTTCTTCGTGATGAAGAATTACCGAGTATCGATGATCTGGAAGAATACGATGCAAAGAAGACGGGAAAAATTGAAAGAAGAATATTTGCGGTTATTCTGATTGTTGCTATTATTCTGGACGGAGGCTTTTATCTTCTTAAAAGATATAATGTTATTTCCGTAAATGCAGACTATATGAATAAAGTAAAGGTTACAGCTCATAGAGGTGATTCGAAGAAGGCGCCGGAAAATACGCTGGCTGCCTTTGAAAAGGCAATTGAAAACGGAGCCGACGTGATAGAGCTGGATGTGAGGCAGACCAAGGACGGTGAGATAGTCATAATGCATGATGAAAATCTGAAACGTACCTGCGGGGTTGATGCCAAGGTTGGAGACCTTACTTACGCAGAACTGCAGCGCTGCAGTGCCGGTGTCACATTTAAAGGAAAGAATAAGGATATATACAGAAACGAAAAAATTCCGACTCTGAGAGACGCATTTGACCTGATAGGTGACAGGGCTGAGGTTAATATCGAGCTTAAGCCTGCCAAAACAGATACTGATCTGGAAAAAAGAGTGGCAGAGATAATTAATGAATACGATTATTACGATAATTGTGTGGTTGCCTCCCTTGTTTACAAATCCATCAAAAAAACCAAGAAGGCAGACCCCAAAATAAAAACTATCTATGTCATGGCTATGGCTATGGGTGATTTTTATAATCTTGAATATGCAGACGGCTTCAGTATAAAACACCGCTTTATCAACAGAGAGGTTATAAAGAATTCTCATAAGGTGGGAAAAGAAGTATATGCCTGGACCATAGACGACAAGGAAGTGCTGGAGAATATGATGCTTCTTGATGTGGACTCCATCATAACCAATAATCCGGGCTATATAAGAAGAGCTATGTACGAGAACTATTATGGAGATACACTTATAAAAAGAATAAATGCTTTTCTGGACAGTCAGCTTTGACAGCGCTGACGTATTGTAATATACTGTGACGTATGTCGTAAAAATGTCATATCATCCTACGCAAAACAAAGGATTTATAGGAGAATAAAATGATTCACTATTTAATAGTATTTTTTATATCAATGGTACCACTTATTGAGCTTAGACTTGCCATACCTTATGCAGTAGGGCATGGACTTAACATGCCTCTTTCATATCTTGTGGCAATAGTTGGAAATATGATTCCTGTGCCGATTATCTTCTTTTTTGCAAGAAGAGTTCTGGAGTGGGGAACAAAGTTTAACTGGCCTAAGGGATTTGGCTGGATAGGTAAATTCTTCCACTTCTGTCTTGAAAAAGGAGAAAAGGGTGGAAAAAAACTGACTGAAAAATCAGAAAGAAGCACTTATGTGGCTTTACTTTTATTTGTAGGTATACCGCTTCCGGGAACAGGAGCCTGGACAGGTACCCTTGCAGCCAGCATACTTGACCTGGATTTTAAGAAGAGTGTTATTGCTGTATTGGGTGGTATAGTACTAGCCGGAGTGATAATGGGACTGGGAAGTCTGGGACTTTTCAGCGCCATTCGTGCCCTATTTTAAAACCTTTTGAGAGGAAGCTGTCAGCTGCTCCTTCAGCTGACGGATGAGGTGTATATATAAATGACAGGATTATTAAATAAAAAAAGAATATCTGCCATCCTGATCTTATGCGTTATTCTCTCCCTTGCCGGCTGTGGTAAAAAGAAAGAAGAGCCGACTACAGAGACTACAGAATCAGCTGAGCTGGGACTTACAGACTCGGATGGTTTTGTGACTGTTAAGGATTATGTTGCGACTCTGCAGGATAATGTAAGGATACGTAGAGAAGCTAAAGAGGATGCGGATGTATATATAACACTTGATAAGGGCGTAAATCTCACGCGTACCGGAATCAAGGACGAGTGGACCAGAGTTCTTCTCAATGGAAGCAGCTTCTATGTACAGTCAAAGTATGTGGAGGAGACTAACATTAAATGGGCTACGGAAACCGAGGTAGAAAGAACCAGCCATATTGTTTATATCGATCCTGCCAAGCAGATCAGCGAGGATATGACATTTGAACCTGTCAGTCCGGATATAGAAGCTCCATCCGGAGCGACAAAAGCTACATTTACAGATGCACTTGGAATGAAGCGCAAGATGACTTCATCTGCAGTGGGGGTGGATTCCGGAGTTTTTGAGTATGATATAACAATGAAAATAGCCGAATACCTGAATGCTGAGCTTGTGAAAAGGGGTTATACGGTATACATGTCAAGAACGACAAATAATGTTGACCTCAGCAATGCCAAAAGAACTCAGATGTCAAATGCCTGCGGTGCGGAAATATATATAAAGCTTCAGACTCCTGCGGTAAATGACCCATCAGCGTCAGGAGTTCTCGGATTTATCACCACCTCTACCAATTCGCATACTGCCTCCAGGTATCAGAATAATTATGAACTTTGCTACGATATCCTGAAGGAAGCCTGTGAGAATACTGATGCCAGAAGAATGGGAATATATGAAACAGATGATATGACTTCACTGAATTATTCAGATGTTCCTGCAACTGTAATCAATATGGGATTCTTATCAAACGAGCTGGACGACGTATATCTTAATGATGATGGTTATAGAAAAAAGATGGCTCAGGGAATAGCAAACGGAATAGATCTGTATTTTAATGAAACAAAATAGATCATTAATCAGAAATAATAAATAGTACTTTAATATAGTAACAATAAATAGCGAAATATATCAAAAATATTAAAAAGCCTTGACATATATATTACGAAGTGTTAACATGACCTTGTAATAAATATGTAACAATTGAGAGAAAAATGTAACATTTGTTTACATAATATCGCATTTTTGTAATATTTTGTTAAAAAATAATAGTTTTTACACTATATTTTGTGGTTTTTAACAAAAGAGGCTGATTAATATGAAACGAAGAACAGAGATAAAACTTGAAAGTGCAAAGCTATTCTCGAAGAAGTATATTTTCTCCGGAAGGTTTATAGTAAGAAACACACTTTGTGTGATTGTTCTTGCTGCTATGACAGGTTCCGCAGTTCTTGCTGCTGATGTAGTAGGTGACAGCAAAAGCATGAAAGCTGCTACAGCAAAGATATCAGAAGTTGCTGAAGTATCTAAGGTTGTTGCTGCTGAGGAAACTGCTCCGGAAGATCTTGGATATGTTGTTAAGCTTGAGAATACAGAGATGATGGATACATCTTCTATAGATAATCTTTATGCAAGATTTGAAGAAGACGGCGTTGTACTTGCAAAGGCAAATAAAGCAGAATATCTCACACAGTCTGAAACAGACATGACTGACAAATACATAGTAGTTACTGAAGGCCTTAATCTTCGTGCTGAGGCATCTGAGGATGGAAATGTAATCTCAGTCCTTAATACCGGTGATTCCGGTAAGGTTGTTGGAACAGATGGCGACTGGACAATGGTTGTTGATGGTTCCGCAGAGGGATATGTTAAGTCCGAGTTCATCGTAGTTGGTGATGCAGCTACAGAAATAGCTAAGAGAGCTGCAGATGAAAAGAGGACACTCAGAGAAGTCATCGGTGTTGATGAAGTAGAAGTAGCAGAGACTGACGAAGAGGAAGAGACTGAAGAAGTAGTTGAAGTTGCTGAAGCTGAAGCTGAGGAAGAGGAAGTAGTTGAGGAAGTTACTGAAGAGGTTGCAGAGGCTGAGGAAGAAGTAACAGAGGCTCCTGTAGAGGAAACAACAGAGGTTGCTGAAGAAACAACAGAGGCTCCGGCAGAGACAACAGTTGAAGAAACAAAAGAAGCTCCTGTAAAAGCATCTGCTGATGATCTTTACCTTCTCGCAGCTATAGTATATGGAGAAGCTGGTAACCAGTCTTATGAAGGACAGCTTGCAGTTGCAAGTGTAGTAATGAACAGACTTCGCAGCGGACTCTGGGGCAGCTCACTTTCAGATGTTATCTATGCACCATATCAGTTTGAGGCTACAGGAACAAGTTATTTCCTTGAAGCACTTAGTACAGGTGGTACAGAGACATCACTTAAGGCAGCACAGGATGCACTTAACGGTGCAAACAACGTAGGAAGCTACATGTACTTCCTGCCTACCTGGAATGTAGATACATCTACACTTTCAAGCTACATGCAGATAGGTGATCACATTTTCTTTTAAAACTTATTTCACAAAGAAACTCTTATATAGGTGGCAGTTGAGTATATACTTCAACTGTCACCTTCTTTGTTAATTCTAATTAAATACCTCAGCGCTAGAAATATTGCTTGATTATAAAAATGATTTGTTCTATTATTATGTAAGTGTTTTTTCAGGAGGATAAAAATATGTCAAAAGAAAAAGTAGTACTGGCTTATTCAGGTGGACTTGATACAACTGCTATCATCCCATGGCTGAAGGAAACCTATGATTATGAAGTTATCTGTGCCTGCATCGATGTAGGTCAGGAATCCGAACTGGACGGACTTGAGGAAAGAGCAAAGCACTCAGGTGCTGAGAAATGCTACATAATCGATGTAGTAGATGAATTTTGCGATAATTACATCATGCCTACAGTTAAGGCTGATGCAGTATATGAGAACAAGTACCTTCTCGGTACTTCATTTGCAAGACCTCTCATTGGTAAGGTTCTTGTAGATATAGCGCGTAAGGAAGGCGCAACAGCTATCTGCCACGGAGCTACAGGTAAGGGAAATGACCAGCTTCGTTTTGAGCTTGCCATTAAAGCGCTTGCACCTGATATAAGAATCATCGCTTGCTGGAGAGATCCTAACTGGCAGTTTGATTCACGTGAGTCAGAGTATGAATATTGTAAAGAAAAGGGAATCGAGCTTACATTTGACGTTTCTCAGAGCTACAGCCGTGACAGAAATATCTGGCATATCTCTCATGAGGGACTTGAGCTTGAGGATCCTGCAAATGAACCTAACTATGATCATCTCCTTGTACTGGGAGTATCACCTGAGAAGGCTCCTGATGAGGGTGAATATGTAGAACTTACATTTGAGGCAGGTGTTCCAACATCTGTTAATGGTGTTAAGATGAAGGTTTCTGATGTTATCCGTGAGCTGAACCGTCTTGGCGGAAAGCACGGAATCGGAATCATAGATATAGTTGAGAACCGTGTAGTAGGAATGAAGAGCCGTGGTGTATATGAGACACCTGGTGGAACAATCCTTATGGAGGCTCATAAGCAGCTTGAGGAGCTGATTCTCGACCGTGACACACTTGATTTCAAGCGTCATATCGGTATCAAGTTTGCAGACCTCGTATATGAAGGAAAGTGGTTCTGCCCGCTTCGTGAATCACTTCAGGCATTTATCGAGAAGAGTGATGAGCGTGTAACAGGTACAGTTAAGTTCAAGCTTTATAAAGGTAATATAATCAAAGCCGGAACAACTTCACCATTTACACTTTATTCAGAATCACTTGCCAGCTTCACAACCGGTGATCTCTATGATCATAAGGATGCGAGCGGTTTCATCAACCTCTTCGGTCTTCCTATGAAGGTCAGAGCTATGCTTGACCAGCAGAGAGACCAGTAAGATTATTGATAATTGGTTAACATAAAAAAGATGACAGTTTGAACCTGGTTCAAACTGTCATCTTTTTAACCCTGGATATGTATATGGAGAATAATTAATGTTATATATAATTCGACACGGAAAAACTGACTGGAACAATCTGCATAAGATTCAGGGCAGGACTGATGTTCCTTTAAATGAAGAGGGAAAGGCTATGGCTGAGGAGGCCGCAGAGGAATATAAGGATGTACATTTTGATATATGCTACTGTTCACCGTTGATCCGTGCTATGGAAACAGCTGAAATCCTGCTGAAGGACAGAGATGTTCCGATTATCACCGATGACAGGCTTATGGAAATGTGCTTCGGTGTATATGAAGGAGTAGAAGAATGCTTTAAGATTCCTGACTGTCCCCTGGTTCCATTTTTCAAGGAACCTCAGAACTATACTGTTCCTGTGGAAGGAGCTGAAAGTATAGATGACCTTTTTGAGAGAACCGGAGAATTTCTTGAGGACAAGGTGTATCCCGAGCTGGAAAAAGGAAAAGACATTCTTATCGTGGGACATGGGGCCATGAATTCCAGTATAGTCAGCCGTATCAGAGGTTATGAACGAAAGGATTTCTGGAGTGCCGGAATAGAAAACTGCAAGCTTATGAAGCTGATTTAGAGTTTTAAGAATCCATCGGAAAAAAGTAGCAGTTGTAAATTTTTCCAGGATGGAGTATCTTATACTTGTTTCATGAGTCAATATTAACTGTTCATTTTGGCTCATTTTGTAAAAAGGTTAAAAGAAGGAGACTAACTATATGGTCAAGAAAGTAGAGGGTGGCATCCTTGCCGCAAAGGGTTATAGCGTAGCAAGTAAGAGAATAGGTATCAAACCATCGGGAGAGAACAGAGATCTTACGTTGATTATGAGTGATGTTCCTGCTACTGTGGCCGGTACATTTACCAGAAATATAGTTAAGGCTGCTCCTGTACAATGGGATATGATGGTTGTTGCAGGCGGAGTAGCAAGCGCAGCTGTTATTAATACAGGAATCGCAAATGCGGCTACAGGCCGTGAGGGTCTTAAAAACTGCGAGCGCGAGGCCGCAAGAGTTGCGGAGTGTCTGGGAGTTGAAAAGAATCATGTTCTAACCATGTCCACTGGTGTAATCGGTCCTCAGATTCCTATAGAGAAGATAGAAGAAGGTATCGGAGATCTGTCGAAACATATGGCAGGCGTACCTTATACCAATACTGCAGTTTTAAGACAGTATTTTGATGGTAATAAGGCAAATGCGTTTATGGAAGCAAATGAGGCTGCCAAGGCGATTATGACTACAGATACTATACCAAAGGAAGTAGCTGTTGAATTTGAAATGAGTGGCAAGACTTGTCATATTGGTGCCATGTGTAAGGGCTCCGGTATGATTCATCCCAATATGGGGACTATGCTTGGCTTTGCCATGTCAGACATTTCTATAGAAAAAAATCTGGCTCAGAAGATGCTCAGATCAGTTGTTGAGCGAACCTTCAACATGGTTTCAGTGGATGGAGATACATCAACCAATGATACATTTGTCTGGCTGTCAAATGGACTTGCTCAGAATGAAACTCTTTCAGCTGAGTCGCTTGGAATAGAACTGAGTGCCATAGATGAAACAGGAACAGAGGATATCAGAGAACTTGCTGAAAGACTTGTTGAATACGCTGGTTCTGCAGAAAAGCTGATGGCTGCAAATGATTTTCGTGAACTGACAGAAGCACTATTCACAGTTATGGAATATCTGGCAAGAATGATGGCTTCGGATGGAGAGGGTGCAACCCGTCTCTTTACTGCACGTGTGGTAGGTGCGCCGGATTATAAGACTGCCAAAACACTTGCTAAATCAATCATAACCTCAAGCCTTACCAAGGCTGCTATATACGGAAGAGATGCAAACTGCGGAAGAATCTTTTGTGCAATGGGCTACTCGGGTGCAAAGTTTGATCCGAATAAAACAGATATAACGATGATGAGCCGGGAAGGTTCTATAAAGCTTATAGAAAAAGGAACCATGCCTGAATTCTCAGAGGAGGAGGCCCTCAGGATACTTTCTCCGGATGAGATAACGGCTGTCTGCGATATTCATGACGGAGAGTATGAAGCTACAGCATGGGGTTGTGACCTTACTCATGAATATGTTACAATAAACGCCGATTACAGGTCATAAGTATGTCATTATGAGCATAATATAAAATGTTATTCTGAATGAAGCGAAGAATCTAATATGAGGAGAAATTATGATGAAAAAGAACGATGATATAGAAGAGGTAATGAAAAAAGCCCAAACCCTGATAGAAGCTCTTCCATATATCAAGAAGTTTAATGGAAAAAAAATAGTAGTTAAATACGGCGGTTCTGCCATGCTTGATGAGAATCTTAAGTACAATGTTATCCAGGACGTTGCACTGCTGAAGCTGGTAGGTTTCAAGCCCATCATAGTTCATGGCGGCGGTAAGGAAATAAGCAAATGGATAGATAAGCTTGGCATGGAAACACATTTCCAGAATGGCCTCAGAGTTACAGATGAATCAACCCTTGAGGTTGCTGAGATGGTGCTGAATAATGTAAACAGAAGCCTGGTAGGTCTCATGTCAAAGGTGGGGCTGAAGGCAGTCGGAATCAGTGGTAAGGATGCAGGCCTTCTTAAGGTTCAGAAGAAGCTTTCTGACGGAAAGGATATAGGTTACGTTGGCGAGGTTGTTGAGACTGACAGCTCTGTTATTGATTCACTTCTGGAGGCAGATTTTATTCCTGTTGTAGCTCCTATTGGAATGGGAATAGATGATGATCACGATTACAACATAAATGCTGATGACTGTGCATGTGCAGTTGCCACAGCGATCCAGGCTGAAAAACTGGTTTTCCTTACTGATATAGAAGGTGTTTTCACAGACCCCACAGATAAGAAGACGCTTATATCGGAAATGTATATAGATGAGGCTCAGGCACTTATTGATGAAGGTGTTGTAGGTGGTGGAATGCTTCCTAAGCTCCAGAACTGCATAGATGCCATGAAGAATGGTGTATCCCGTGTCCATATCCTTGACGGACGTCTTGAACATTGTCTTTTACTTGAGTTCTACACCGATACAGGAATCGGAACAGCCATCAGGAAAGAAGATTAAAAATTCTTCCCCTTGAGGGGAAGGTGTGATAAAATCAAATTACGTATTTCTGCAGATTATCCTGAGAGGAGGATATATGCAGAAAATAAAACTAAATATAATATATAGAAGCCTGAAATCGGCTGGTCTTTTGATGCGATTTGTAATTATAATATTACTGATCATGATGACTTCCTGTGGACAGGAGGACATCACTATCGATACCATCAGGGATGATACCACTGCAGTTGCTGATGAAATCTCCGATGAGACGAAATTATCTGATGTGGCTGATACACCCAATGCATATGAAACAGATAAGTCATCTGAAACAGATACTTCTTCAGAACAGGCTTTACATGAGGATAATCTGTCAGCTCCGGAAAAAGTATTTGTATATATATGCGGGGCAGTTAGTAATGAGGGGGTATATGAATTGCCCTGTGATTCACGGATAGCTGATGCAGTAGAAATGGCAGGCGGTATGACTGAGGATGCATGCTCAGGCTATGTGAACCTTGCAGAGAAGCTGACTGATGGTGAGAAGATATATATTCCTACAGTTGATGAAGTTGAGTCAAATGATATAAAAATAGGGATAAATGAATTCTCCGGCATCACGTCATCCGGTTCAGCGGGTTTGTCTGATTTCCCGGCTTCAAATGATTCTTCATCTGATGGCAGGATAAATATCAACCTTGCCACAAAGGAAGAACTAATGACTCTTTCGGGAATCGGCGAGAGAAAGGCTGATGATATAATAGCATATAGAGAAGCAAATGGTGGCTTTGGTGCAATAGAAGAGATCACAAATGTAAGCGGAATCGGAAATACTACATTTGAAAAACTGAAAGATAAGATAAAGACAGATTAGGAAAGGAATGACATATGAAAAGAGTTCTGGTTGTAGACGATGAGAAGTTGATTGTTAAGGGACTTAAGTTTTCTCTTGAACAGGAAGATATGGAAGTAGATACCGCATTTGACGGTGAAGAGGCAGTTGAGAAGGCCAGGGCAAACAGCTACGATATAATGCTTCTTGATATAATGCTTCCGAAGCTTTCGGGACTTGAAGTATGCCAGATGGTAAGAGAATTTTCAGACGTTCCAATTATTATGCTTACAGCCAAGGGCGAAGACATGGACAAGATCATGGGTCTTGAATATGGCGCAGATGATTATGTTACAAAGCCTTTCAATATTCTTGAAGTAAAGGCCCGTATAAAGGCAATACTCAGAAGAAACAATAAGGGTGACGATCTTAAGATAAGCACCGCAAATATCATAGAGAAGAAGGGACTTAAGATAGAGATAGATTCAAGAAGAGTCTTTATCAAGGGTCACGAAGTAAGCCTTACAGCAAAAGAGTTCGATCTCGTAATGCTTCTTGTTTCAAATCCTAACAGGGTTTATTCAAGAGACGAGCTGCTGAATGAGATATGGGGCTCAACCTATCCCGGAGATGCCAGAACAGTTGATGTTCATGTAAGACGTCTCAGAGAGAAGATAGAGGTTCGTCCGGCAGATCCCGAGTACATCCATACCAAATGGGGTGTCGGCTACTTCTTCCAAGACTAAAATAATAAATAAGCTAATTATAACTCATAATAATGTGGCAATTGCGATTGACGTGATTGTCACATTTTTTGTTGTAAATTTTTATGAAATGAAGTAAAATCTTCTCTATGTATTAAAAGCGTAAATAACAAACGATAAATAAGTTAAAGAAGGAGTTTGGAAAATTGGAAAAGAAGATTATGCTTGGAAATGAAGCCATAGCCAGAGGCGCCTGGGAGGCGGGAGTAAAGGTTTCATCTGCTTATCCTGGAACACCAAGTACCGAGATGAGCGAAAATCTTGTTAAGTACGAAGGAGTGTATGCTGAGTGGGCACCTAATGAAAAGGTTGCAGCAGAGGTTGCAATGGGTGCATCTATAGCAGGTGTAAGAGCTATGTGCGCTATGAAGTGCGTAGGTCTCAATGTTGCGTCTGACCCGCTTTACACAGCTTCCTACATCGGAGCAAAGGGCGGTCTCGTATATCTTGTTGCAGATGATCCGGGACTTTACAGCTCACAGAATGAGCAGGATACCAGACGTATCGGTATCTCCTCACATGTACCTGTAATTGAGCCTTCTGATTCAGAAGAAGCAAGATTTTTCACAAAGAGAGCATTTGAAATATCAGAAGAGTATGACACACCTGTAATCCTCAGAACAACAACACGTATAGCTCATTCCCAGGGCGTTGTAAATCTCGAGGACAGAGTGGAAGTAGCAGATAAAGAATATGTAAGAGATCCTGCAAAGAACGTTATGGTTCCCGCAAATGCAGCTAAGCGTCATAAGTTCGTTATAGAGCGTGACAGAAAGCTTGCAGAGGACGGCTCAACAGAGAAGTTTGCAGATATCAATAAAGTAGTGTATACAGATAAGACTTATCCGGTGCTTGTTAACGGTGCCATAGAGGAGAAGAAGGTCGGCTTCATCACAAGTGGTATTCCTTATCAGTATGTAAAGGAAGTATTTCCTGAAGCAAGCGTTCTGAAGCTAGGTATGGTTTCACCGCTTCCTAAGAAGCTTATCGAGGAGTTTGCTTCTAAGGTAGAAGTTCTTTATATCATTGAGGAGCTTGAGCCTGTTATCGAAGAGCAGGTTCGCTCATGGGGAATTGACTGTGTTGGTAAGGACGTATTTCCTCTTGATGGTGAGTACAGTGCAAATATGCTTCGTGAGAAGGTGCTTGGTCTTGATCTTGATTTATCAGATCCAGCAAATGTTCCTGTACGTCCACCTATTCTTTGTCCGGGATGTCCGCACAGAGCAACCTACAGCGTGCTGAAGAAGCTTAAGATACATGCAAGCGGAGATATCGGATGCTACACCTTAGGTGTTGCAGCTCCACTTTCAGTAGTAGATACAACCCTTTGTATGGGTGGTTCCATCTCTATGCTCCATGGTATGGAGAAGGGTAAAGGTAAGGACTACGTAAAGAACTGGGTGGCAGTTATCGGAGATTCAACCTTCCTTCATACAGGTGTTAATTCACTTATGAACATGGTATATAACCAGGCTACAGGAACAGTTATCATCCTTGATAACTCAACCACAGGTATGACAGGCCATCAGAACCATCCAGCAACAGGCAAGATGCTGAACGGTGAGGAGACATTTGCCATTGATCTTGTAAAGCTCTGCGAAGGTATGGGCATCAAGCATGTAAAGGTAGTTGACGCATTTGACCTTAAATTACTTGAAGAAACTATTAAAGAAGAAGTTGCAAGAGATGAGCTTTCAGTCATCATTTCCCAGTCACCTTGCGCGCTCCTTAAGACATACGTTCCAAAAGGCAAGTGCTTCGTTGATACAGAGAAATGCATGAAGTGTGGTATGTGCCTCTCACCCGGATGTCCTGCGATCAAGAAAGATAAAGAAACAGGATTCTCAGTAATAGATGAAACAATGTGTAACGGATGTGGACTTTGCAGTCAGCTCTGTCCGTTTGATGCTATTCAGACCAAGGTTACGAAGTAACCTTGTGGAGCGAAGCGACCTAGCAAGCCGCAGCTTATATAATTTGATAGGAAAAAGAGGAAAATAAAAATGGCAGTTACAAATATTATGATAGTAGGTGTAGGTGGTCAGGGAACACTCCTCACAAGCCGCATACTGGGAGGACTTGCTGAAACAGCAGGCTATGACGTTAAGCTTTCAGAGGTTCACGGTATGGCACAGCGTGGAGGTTCAGTTGTTACCTACGTAAGATATGCAACAGAAGGAGAGGCAGTTACAGAGCCTATAGTAGAAGAAGGATGTGCAGATGTTCTCATAGCATTTGAGAGACTTGAGGCACTCAGATATGCACATTTCCTTAAGAAAAACGGAGCACTCATCGTAAATGATCAGCGTATCGATCCAATGCCTGTAATCACAGGAGCAGCTGAATACCCTGAGAACATCCTTGAGGGACTTCGTGAGAAGTATAAGGTATATTCCATCGATGCAATGGCAAAGGCAGAAGAACTGGGCAATACAAGAGTATTCAACACAGTAGTACTTGGAATGGCTGCCCGCCACATGAATTATACAAAGGAACAGTGGATTGAAGTTATAAAGTCCAAGGTTCCGCCTAAGACAATAGACATAAACCTTGCAGGCTTCGAAGCAGGCTACGCAAACTAAATAAATATTCCCAAAAGGTGACAGTTGAATCAGGTTCAAACTGTCACCTTTTTGCTATCAGGTGAAAAATTGTTACCTTTTTGTTGATTTATGAGTAATTAAGGAAGCGTTAAGGTTAAAAGATTAATTCTGAAAGAATTGACTGTTATTATATACACATAAAGTTGATACGGCACCGAGATAAAGAAATAAAAGCAGGGGTGCTTATAAGATATAAAGTTCTATAACAGTCAAGGAGGTTAAGGTTATGTGGACAAGGAAAGAACTTAAAGAAAAAGGAAAGCTTTGCTTTAAAAGGAATTATTGGAAATGTGTTCTGGTAGCGTTGATCATATCCTTCATAGCAGGAGGAAGCGGAGGCTTCTCCGGAGGAACCGGTTCAAGTTCATTTACGAGCCTTGGAAACAGATTCAGTAAAAATTCAAAAGTAGAATCTATTGAAGGTGATAAGGATGAAACAGGTCTCATTGGCGAAGTAGAAGGTGAAACAGCTTCTGATAAAGGTTCAGATGAATCCGAAGGAATTGAATTTAGTGTAGATGCAGACAGCCCTGAAGAACTTGCTGATCAGATAAATGAGAAGCTTGACAACATGGAGCCTTCAGATAAGACAGCAATGATCGTATCTATGGTAGTAGTATTCATAGTAGTATTCTTAGTAGTTTTTGTATTCGTATTTGCATTCAGTGCATTTATCATTAACCCGATAATGGTTGGCTGCGACAGATTCTTCTTCAAGAATCTTGACGAACCGGCAAACTTCTCAAATATAGTTCATGCATTTGATCATAACTATATGAATACAGTTAAGACAATGTTCTGCAAAGATATCTTCACAGTACTCTGGTCAATGCTGTTCATCATTCCTGGTATCATCAAGAGCTATGAATACAGAATGATTCCATATATTCTTGCTGATAATCCTGATATGGACAGAAAAGCAGTATTCGCACTTAGCAAAGAGCTTATGACAGGAAATAAGTGGAAAGCATTCGTACTTGACCTTTCATTCATAGGTTGGGAGTTACTTTCAATCCTTACATGTGGTATACTGTCAGTGTTCTATGTAAATCCATATATCTTCTCAACAAATGCAGCACTTTATGAGAAGCTTAGATATGGAAATGCAGCACAGTAAATAATAAGACATCAGTCTTCCTGGAATATAAAGAAAGCAATAAATAAATGAAGGACAGCCTTCCTGGAAAAAGATAACGAGCCTTCCCCTTTTGGGGAAGGTGTCGTTTGCTTTTCAAAATATATTAATTAAGGGGAAAAACATGAACTACAAAATCTTAGTAGCAGATGATGAGGATGAGATAAGAAGTCTTCTTAAGCTTTATCTGGAAAATGAAGGTTACACAGTAATCGAAGCAAAGGATGGTGCAGAAGCAGTATTATTTCTTAAGGAGAAGAAACCGGATCTCTGTATACTTGATATAATGATGCCGAAACTGGATGGATATCAGGTGCTCAGAAAGCTGAGAGAGGACAGTAATATACCTGTTATTATACTTTCAGCTAAAAGTGCTGATTCGGAAAAAATACTTGGTCTTAATCTCGGGGCAGATGATTATCTGGCTAAACCATTTAATCCTCTGGAGGCAGTTGCCAGAGTTAATTCAAATATTAGAAGATTTTACAGCCTTGGTGCCAGCGAAGTAAAGAGGGAAACCTTGAAGGTAAGAGACCTGGTACTTGATCCGGAGTCCTGTACACTAACAAAGGGAGGAGAAGTCATCGAACTTACCTCTGTCGAGTATAAGATAATGGAGCTTTTCATGACTTATCCCGGAAAGGTTTTCACCAAGCAGCAGATTTATGAATATGGCTGGGGAGAGGATTACATTATAGCTGATAACAACATAATGGTTTGTATCAGCAAGCTTCGTTCGAAGCTGTCAGATGACCAGTCAGAATACATCAAGACCATGAGAGGTCTGGGCTACCGCCTGGAGAAATAATAATTATATGAATGAATATAAAAATCTTCGAGCTTTCTTAATAAAAAGATTCCTGCTTACCATCGCATTTGTGGGCATCAACGAATATGCCGTTCTGTACATTGTGAACAGAACGTTTATCCCTGTTGTCATGAGTCTGTTTTTTCATGGAGAAAGTGTTGAAGAGGTTGGTATAGCCGGAATTATATTTGCAATTATTTCAATTCTTGTGACTCTTATTCTGGAACTGGTCAAGTTTCTGGTTCCTGATGGCATGAAGCTTACGGTGAACACGCTCATAAATGCGCTGAAAAGCAGCGTAGGAACTAAGATTCTCGGAAGTCCTAAAGAATTTGCAAAGCTAAATGCGTCGCAGGAGGTTCTGCTTTCTGTATTTTTTATAGCAATCCTTATTATTATCCTGATTCCCTATGCAATAGGAGCGTATTATTTTGCCAGAAAGATTATTGTTGAAGTAAAGAAAATTGAGGAAGAGGATCTGGCTAAGCAGAAGGAATATGAGAAAAGCAGGAATCTTATGCTTTCTGATATAGCCCATGATCTGAGAACTCCGATTACGACCGTGTCCGGTTATGCCAAGGCTCTGGAAGACGGCATGGTTTCTGATGACAAGAAGCCGGAGTATCTTGCGGCCATACAGCGGAAGTCTGCAAGGCTTACCGATCTTATCAATCTGCTCTTTGATTATGTGCGCCTCGACAGTGAAGGCTTTACGCTGACTAAAGAGGATTTTGATATCTGCGAGCTCTGCAGGGAAACAGCTGCATTTATGTATCAGGATATCGAGGATGCCGGTATGGAGCTTGAGGTGGATATCCCTGAAAAGATAAAAAAGATCAATGGGGATAAGCTTCAGGTTTCCCGTGTCATAACCAATCTTCTGACAAATGCGATCCGCCATAACAAGACCGGTACAAGTATCGGACTCTTCCTCATTATAGAGGATGATGAAACCATAAGGATCATGGTGGCTGATAATGGTGAAAAGATAGATGAGGAGTATGCCAAAACCATATTTGAGCCCTTCGTGGTCGGAGATGAGTCCAGAAGCACAAAAGGCGGAACGGGTCTTGGTCTTTCCATCGTTAAGAAGGTTCTTGATATGCATGAGTGGAAGATCCGTCTCGTGCAGCAGCCCCACACCCGGAAGTATCCTGTTGCAGCAGAGTACAGCAAGATGTTTATGATTACTATATAACAACCTCATCAGGTTATTATTTAATATTGATAATAGATTTCTTTACTGCATTAAATAGATTTCTTTACTGCATTAAAGCGTTGACGCAACATCTTTTTTGAGTTAAACTACAAAAAGTGGCCTTGTATAGCATGTATCATACAATCGCTATACAAGGTTTTTTTCGAAAGAAAATTAAAGTACGATAAATAAAAATACATTTTTGGAGGATTTAAAAATGCCAATAACACAATTATTAGAAAGAAATGCCCGCGAGTACGCAAATGACGTTGCTCTCGTGGAAGTAAATCCTGCTATCACAGAGGTAAGAAGAGTGACCTGGAGAGAGTATGAACTGATGGAGCCAAATCCAAAGGCACCTTACAGAAGAGAGATAACCTGGTCAGTTTTTAATGAAAAAGCAAACCGTTTTGCAAATGTGCTCCTCAGCAGAGGTATCAAGAAGAATGATAAGGTCGGAATCCTGCTGATGAACTGCCTTGAGTGGCTGCCTATTTATTTTGGTATCCTGAAGACAGGTGCCCTGGCAGTGCCTCTTAACTTCAGATATGATGCTGACGAGATAGAGTACTGTGTAGATCTTGCAGATGTGGATATCCTGGTGTTTGGTCCTGAATTCATCGGACGTGTTGAAGAAATAGCTGAGAAGATATCAAAGAACAGACTCCTTTTCTATGTAGGTGAGAACTGTCCTTCATTTGCTGAGGATTATAATGAGATGGTTGCCAACTCAAGCTCCATCACACCTGATATAGAGATAACAGATGAGGATTACGGCGCAATTTATTTTTCTTCAGGAACTACAGGCTTTCCGAAGGCTATCCTTCATAAGCATCAGTCCCTGATGCACAGTGCTAAGGTTGAACAGGCACACCACGGACAGACAAAGGATGACGTATTCCTTTGTATCCCGCCGCTTTACCACACAGGAGCTAAGATGCACTGGTTCGGTTCACTTATTTCCGGAGGAAAGGCTGTTCTTCTCAAAGGAACAAAGCCTGAATATATATTAGATACAGTCAGCAGAGAAAAATGTACCATAGTCTGGCTGCTTGTTCCGTGGGCACAGGATCTTCTGATCTCCCTTGAGGACGGCAAGCTGAACAAAGCAGATTATGAACTGGATCAGTGGAGACTTATGCATATAGGCGCTCAGCCTGTACCGGCAAGTCTTATCACCAGATGGAAGGAAGTATTTCCGAATCATGATTATGATACCAATTATGGTCTTTCAGAATCCATCGGTCCTGGCTGCGTGCATCTCGGCGTAGAAAATATCGACCATGTTGGAGCTATCGGAGTACCGGGATACGGCTGGGAGTGCAAGATAGTAACTGAAGAGGGTGCAGTAGTTGACAAGACAGACTCTGATTCAGTAGGTGAACTCTGTGTTAAGGGTCCGGGTGTCATGACCTGCTACTATAAAAATGAAGAGGCTACAAATGAATGTCTGAAGGATGGCTGGCTTTATACAGGAGATATGGCTAAGTATGATGAGGACGGATTTATCTGGCTTGTTGACCGTAAGAAGGACGTTATAATAAGTGGTGGTGAGAATATCTATCCGGTTCAGATAGAAAGCTTCATTATGAAAAACAGAAAGGTTCAGGATGTTGCCGTAATAGGAACACCTGACGCTAGACTGGGTGAGATATCAACAGCGATCATCCAGCTTAAGGATGGAGAAGAGGCAACAGAGGAAGAGATGAACAGCTTCTGTCTTGAGCTTCCACGTTATAAGCGTCCAAGACAGATTATATTTGCAGAGGTTCCTCGAAATGCAACAGGCAAGATCGAGAAGCCTGCTTTAAGAGAAAAGTATGGCGCAGCCAATCTCGTAGATAGAGAAAACCGCAGATAAAAATATGACAGCACTGGTTCACTAGTGTCATATTTGGGTTAAAAGTTGAGGGTTTCGGATATGAGAAAAATATATAAAAGAATATCAGCCGGCGTTCTGGTGGGGATTCTTTGCTTAAGCCTGTGCGGCTGTGGCGGCACCTCCGGAATTAAGGGTGACAGTTCTGCAAGTGGTAAAGATGAGACTTCGGCAGGTGCAACTTCAGCATCTGAAGCAGTAGATATATCTTCAGATGTTGCAACTACGACCATGCTTGGAGAATCTCCGGAATGGATAACCAAGCTTCCTGAGGCTGAAACGGCCAGCCAGCTGTTTGTTGTAGCTAATTATGAAGGGACAACTGCGTGGGTTTCTCTGAATGAAAAAGATTCAAACGGAAAATGGCAGATGATCATGAGCACTCCGGGCTTCATAGGTAAGGCCGGGCTGGGAAAGACCAAGGAAGGTGATGCAATGACGCCTGTTGGTACATTTGGCTTTAATGCAGCCTTTGGTATAGCTCCGGATCCGGGCTGTGCGATTCCGTATACACAGGTGGATGACGATATCTATTGGTCGGGTGATCAGAAGGATGGCATGAAATATAATGAAATGGTAAGTATTAAGGATTACCCTGATCTTGATACCGAAAACAGTGAACATATCATCGAATATACAAGACAGTATCAATACTGCCTGAACATTGATTACAACAAAGAAGGAACTCCGGGTCTCGGTTCGGCTATATTCCTTCACTGTTTCGGACCATACAAGCCCTACACCGGGGGCTGTGTGGCCATCCCCGAAAATCAGATGGTTGTAGTTATGAAAAATGTAAAGAAAGACTGCGTCGTAGTGATTGACACACTTGATAACCTCGGCGGAAGCTTCTAATAGATTAATAAGCCTTCCTCCTCCGGGGGATGTGCCTGAATGGCGTAAGAGGGGCATAATTGAGACATAGAAAGATAAAAAGAATACTTCTATCAGCGGGCATGTCAGCGTGTCTCTTATTATCATGCCTCGCAGGCTCTTCAATTAAGCCTGACGCCGAAGGAACAGGAGATACCAGGAAGGAATATGAAGACGAGAAGAATACTGCGAAAGCTTACGAACGTACTGCGGAACTTCTTTCGGACCAGATAAGAGATATTAACAGAAAGATAGCTGAGACGACTCTGGAGATTGAGGACTTAAATGGCGAGATAAATGTGCTGGATCTGGAGATAGAGGATGCAGAGAAGCTGTATTTCGAATACGCCGATGGCATGATCGTTGAAAAGGAAAAAATCAACAAAGTTGTAAAGCTTCTGTATGAGAATTCAGTCAGCGAGGATGAGATAGCTACCATACTCCAGTCGGAAGATATTAGCATGGTTCTGAATCGTGAAGAGTATCTGAATGGAATCAGCAATTATTATAACGAAGCGGTTTCCGAATACAATGATATGCTGGTTGAAGCTCAGGAAAAAGAGAGTGAACTTAACAATCTTAGACTTGATCGAGAGGCCGAGATAATAGAACTTGAGAAGAAACAGCAGGAAATGAGTGCTGACATAAAAGAGCTTGGCGAGGTTATGGCAGAAGCGAAGAAGAAGTCTGAGGATGCTCAGGAGCTTGCAAATGCGCTTGCAAAAAAGGTTGCCGAAATCGAGGCGCAGGAAAGAGCGGCCCTTTCATCCAGAAAATATGATGGTTCCATGAGTAAGGTTGACTATAGCGGAGATGGGACAAGCTATTATTACGAGGAACCTTATCCTTATACTTCAGATGAGCTGCTTCTCATGGCCGGAATCATAGAGGCTGAAGCAGGAAGCGTGAGCTATCCGGGTATGGTGGCGGTAGGAAGTGTGGTTATGAACAGGGTCAAAAGTCCTGATTTTGGGAATACCATAGCTGGTGTGGTCTATGCACCGTATCAGTTTGAACCGGCAGAAACGGGAAGACTTGCAATGATTCTTGCTGAAGGTCCTGTGGATTCCTGTATGTCAGTTGCCAAGGAGGTTCTGGAGGGGAAGAGAAATGTGCCGAATCTCTATTTCAAGGCAGCATGGTACGCTGAGGAGAATGGTATATCCGGCGTAAATATCGGGGGAAATGTTTTTCATTAGTGGAGTTTTTTAAGTATGAATGAATATGAACCTTATTATTTAATTTATTTTGCGGTGTTTTTGCAGCTGATAGGACTTACATTTGCTGCATTTGTCGATCCGTACATAAGTAAGAGACATAAGACGGTTATTCTTATAAACTGTCTTCTGACCTTTGTTCTTATCGTGCAGAATTATATGGAGTGCAGCTTCAGCCTTCAGCCTACGATGTTTTTTCAGCGTAAGGTGACAGGAATTATCGGGTATTCCATAAGACCGGTCATTCTGGTGATGTGGCTTTATCTTATCTGCAAAAATCAGAGGCTGATATTTGCCTGGGCACTGGTTATAATAAATGCTCTGGTCCATCTGACAGCACTTTTTTCAGGGGTATGCTTTACGATCACTCCGGAAAATGTATTTGAGAGAGGTCCGCTTGGTTATACCTGCCATATGATCAGTGCTGTGCTTCTTGTCTATCTTTTCTGGCTGTCGGCCGATATGTATGTAGAATCGGTTGACAGGAAAATTACAAGCAAGGGAAATGTACAGATAAATGACATATCCCAAGGGCTTTCTTCGGATCAGATGAAACAGGAAATCATGAAATACGGCTATGGTATAGAGGGACTTCTTCCTGTAGCCTGCGTTCTTATCATCATAATTTCCGTAATACTGGATTCAAAAATCGTTTTTGATTATGAACCTATAGTTTTTCTGACGATTGCCATTGTAAGCAGTAACCTTTTCTACTATATATGGCTTCACCTGGGCTTTGTCAAAGAACATGAGCATGACTTACAGGCGCAGCAGAGAATACAGATAATGAAGTCGCAGATACAGCCACATTTTCTGTATAATACTTTATCTACTATACAGGCGCTGTGTCTTACCGATCCCGATAAAGCAGCAGATACAGCAGAAAGATTTGGCACATATCTCAGACAGAATCTGAATTCGCTGGATCAGTCAGAGCTTATTCCGTTTGAGAAAGAAATGGAGCATACCAGAGTTTATGCGGAAATAGAGCAGATACGTTTTCCGTCTATAGAAGTGACCTATGATGTGAAGGAAGTTGAAGATAGTGACCTTGACATTCCTGCACTTACCGTTCAGCCGCTGGTGGAAAATGCAATCCGCCACGGAGTCCGTTCGAAGACTCAGGGAATAATCCACGTGAGTGCCAGCAAAAAGGAAAGCTTTTACGTGATAACCGTTGAGGATAACGGCCGGGGTTTTGATACAGAAGTACTTAAGAATCAGGATAATGAACATATAGGTATACAAAATGTAAAGGAACGTCTGGAAAGTCTTTGTAATGGAAAGCTCACTGTAAACAGCAGACCGGGCGAGGGAACAATGGTTACCATTCGTATACCGGTTTAGTCTGATTATCTACATGGAAGGAATAAGCATGAGAGCAATTTGCGTTGATGATGAACAGCTGATTCTGAATATGATAGTCACCATGTGCCGGGACCTTCCACAGCTTACTGAGGTTCAGGGCTTTTCAGATGTGAATGAGGCTCTTCGCTGGATAGAAAATAACCCCATAGATATAGCGTTTCTTGATATAGATATGCCTGAGATGAACGGGATTAATCTGGCTATGAATATAAAGAATATCAGTCCTGAGACAGCGATTGTATTTCTTACCGGTTATTCTGATTATGCCGTAGAAGCCTTCAAGGTTCATGCCTCGGGATATCTTCTTAAACCTGTCAACAGAGAAAAACTTGAAAATGAAGTGGAGTATGCGCTCTCACGAAAAAAGTCTGATTCCAGGGAGTTTTCACATATTACCGTAGTAACCTTTGGTGAGTTCGATATATATGTGGATGGAAAGGTCATGAATTTTAAGAGAGCAAAATCCAAAGAACTCCTTGCTTATCTTATAGACAGAAGAGGCGGAGGAGTATCGAGAGCTACTGCATTTTCTATTCTCTGGGAGGACGAAATCTATGACAGGAGCAGGCAGAAGCATGTGGATGTTATTGTAAGAAGTCTCAGAGATACGCTTAAGGAGTATGGGATAGGAGAGATACTGAGTATAGATAAGGGACTGATGCGAGTGCTTCCCGAGAAGATAGACTGTGATCTCTATCGATTTATGGATGGTGACATCGAGATAATAAACCGCTATCGCGGAGAATATATGAATCAGTACTCATGGGCAGGAACAACAGAGGGCTTCATAACTGCCAGGATGAGTGAATAATTTTTGTTGGACATCTGTTGGACAGTCTTCATTATAATTCCCTACGAAGAATAACATTCCAGGGAGTTGTAATGAAGGCTGTTTTAGTTGATGACGAAAAACTGGGTCTGGATTATCTCGAAACCCTTTGTAGTAACATACCTGTTCTGAACGATATCAAAAGTTTCACCCGTTCTAAAAATGCGTATAAATGGTGTGAGGATAATCCTGTAGATATAATTATACTTGATATTAATATGCCTGATATTAATGGAATAACTCTCGTAACTAAGTTAAGAGAGATAAAACCTGATATCAGGGTTATTTTTGTTACTGCTTATGAGAAGTATGCTCTGGATGCATTTGGAGTTCATGCAGACGGTTATCTCCTTAAACCGGTTAATCAGGAGAATTTGACGAAAGAAGTAGAGTATGCTCTGTCAGACGTTAATGTAAATGCTCCCAATCATATAGTGGTGAAGACCTTTGGTGACTTTGAGGTTCTGGTGGATGGTGAACCGGTTACATTTTCAAGATCAAAATCCAAGGAGCTTTTTGCCTACCTTATAGACAGACAGGGCAGAGCAGTAAACAGAGCCAATATATTTTCAATACTGTGGGAAGACGGTGTGTATGACAGATCCAAGCAGAAACAGCTGGATGTTATAATAAGAAGTCTTAAGTCCACACTTCAGAAATGTGGTATAAGTGAGATACTGGAAATGCATAGCGGTTCTATAAGGGTACGAACGGAACTTATTAACTGCGATATGTATAAATATCTGGAAGGTGACAAGGAAGCACAGAACAGTTATCAGGGGACATATATGACCCCATACAGCTGGGCAAGCTTCTCAGGTTAAAAAGGAGGGTTACATATGGTTACAATTTCAGTAGATGATCAGCCGAAGGTATCTGAGGAAATCATAAAGATTATGTCAGAGATAGACCCGGGCGGAACACACACAGGCTATTCTGACATAAACCAGGCACTTGCTTACGTAAAAGAGAATAAGCCGGAAGTGGCATGGCTTGATATAGAAATGCCGGTTATGTCGGGACTTGAGCTGGCCATGGAGGTTAAGAAAGTCTCTCCTATGACCAATATCGTTTTTGTCACAGGTCATGAGAAGTTTGCATACCAGTCCTTTCAGCTTCATGCCAGCGGTTTCGTATTAAAGCCTGTAACAAAAGAAGCTATCGAAAGAGAACTGGGTAATCTCAGAAATCCTGTGGAGATAAAAAAGAATGGTCTTATAAGGATTCAGTGCTTCGGTAACTTCGAGGTATTTGATAAGGACGGTAATCCTCTTAAATTCAGAAGAAGCAGGAGTAAGGAAATACTTGCTTATATGATAGACAGGCGTGGAGCTCTCTGTACCATAGGTGAACTCTGTGGAATTCTCTTTGAGGACAGAGAAGAGGACAGAGGACTTAAGAAGCAGATCAGAGTATTTATAGCAGGATTAAGAGATGCTCTCGGAAGTGTTGGAGCAGAGTCAATCCTTGTAAAGGGGTGGGATTCCTGTGGTATAGACACCTCTTTGGTAGACTGCGATTATTATGATTATTTAAAGGGTGACAGTGTTGCTGTCAATTCCTTTATGGGTGAATATATGACACAGTACTCATGGTCAGAGATGACACTGGGTGAGTTAATAATGAAACCATAGTTGCTTCAAATAGTAACATATCCAAGGTGTTAATATGAAAGACAATATCGATCTAAAAGTTCTCCGGGCCCTTCCATACGCCGTTTTCACCATGTTTATTTCTATCATGTTTAGTATGGCCGGCCTGATTGTCAGGATAATAACCTCCGGCAGCGTGTCGGACTCCGCTCTGTATCAGATGGACAGTAATATCTATATGATATGCTATTTTATCATGTATGTTGCTGTTGTTCTTATCATGTCCTTTCTTTACGAAATGTCCAATATATCCAAGTGGTTTGGCTATGCATGCACTACAACGTTGGTATTTATTCTCTCGGAGACAGTAGATTTTGTTGTCAGGTGGGCTGTTAGATATATTGATAACTATATGATCAAGATGGCATTGGTTGTTATATCAGAAATCATTCCGTCGCTCTGTATAGTTTTCCTTGTTATATTTATTCTGCATGGGATGATCGAACTGTACATGTTAATGGATAAAGAGAAGAAGGCTTTAAAATGTAAACGTTTCAGGGTGTACTGCATTATAGCCTTTGCTCTTCAGATACTTCTCAGCGCCCTTGCTTCTGCAAGTAATCAGAATAACAGGATTTTTATATTCTTTATAGTAACCGCGGGAGCTATCTACATATTTAATTTGATCATTATTTATTTCTTATATGGCAGGATAAAAACATTCTGCTATGATTTTTATCTATATTCATACAACAGCGGGAGGTAGAGGCTTGAGAAGTATTTTCAGTTCGGCTTTTCTGATCGAAATGACTAACAAAATATTCATACTCGTTTCTATTCTTCTGGCGACAGTTGTTCTTATAGTGGCCTATAATATGAAGAACCATAACAGAAGGATGAGATATTTCCTTGGAAGTATAGCATTTGCCCTTGGAGGACTGATGCTTCAGATAGGCGGTTATACCAAGTATGCTTATGCCATGTATTCGCTGGCGGCGCCTGTTTTTACTCTTTACTTTATAGAGACAGAGCGCGACGACGAAGGAAATAGCTGGGACGGTTTTTTTTGGATGTCCCTCCAGTGTCTGGCGGCTGTGCTTTCTGTAATAATGGTTATTTTTACCGGCCGTGGTAATCTTGCGTTTCTCATTCAATTCTTAATAGTAATAATCATGCTCCTCTTCTCCTCGAAGGACCTGAAGTCTTCAATTGGCTTCCTTATAGGGAGTATATTTCCCGTATCAGCCTGCCTTGCAGGTCTTCTGAATAAGGATCTGAGGCTGATGGGCTTTGGTATTATTATGCTTCAGCTGATAGTTTTCTTCAGTTACCAGTACGATCTCGAGCGTGAGCTTATGAAAAATCAGGTCGAACTGTCCGAAAATAAAGTGGCGCTGCTTATGGAGCAGATGCACCCGCATTTCATATATAATGCTCTACAGCAGATAGCTCTTCTCTGTGATGAGGACCCTTCGGCGGTGAAACCGTCTATCTTCAGCTTCTCAGCATACCTTAGGAAGAATCTTGAGGCTCTTACAAATGAGAAGATGATTCCTTTCCTTACAGAAATGGAGCATGTTGATGCGTATGTTGAGTTGTCACAGATACTTCCGTCCAGGAAATTTGAACTCGTTAAAGATTTTCAGATAACAGATTTCTATATTCCGGCCCTTACAGTGCAGCCTTTAGTGGAAAATGCTATCTATTATGGCATAGGTATGAGCGAGGAAGGAAATGTAATCCGTCTTGAAACTAAGCTCGAGGACGGTTATGTGATAGTCCGTGTTTCTGATGACGGGCACGGAAAAAGGACCAGTCTGCCGACGCAGAAAAAGCATAATAGTGTGGGTACAAAGAACGTAATTACCCGTCTGAAGATACTTTGTGACGGAGAATTTATACTGAATAAGTCGGATAATGGTTCCGAGGCAATTATAAAAATCCCCGAATTTAGGGCGGTTGCGGGCGATAAATAATATTTTTAAAAAAAAATAAAAAATATTTTTATCCGTGTTGCACTTTTGTTGCGCCCTTAGTGATATAGTTGTCTCATAAAATAAAAAACACGCCGGAAAGGCAAACAAAAAAATCAGTTTAATCCAAGGAGGATGGGAGAATGAGAAACAAAGTTATGAAAATGGTAAAGGGATTTACATCTAATCCAAAGGCTGTTATGGCAGCTAAGATCGTAGCAACAGCTATCGTGGCAGCAATCGGAGCGATCGCATACAGCACAGGCGCTTTTGCAGCAGGTGAGGTTGGAGCAGACTTCTCAGGAGTTACAAGCCCAATCGTAGGACTTATCAATTCACTTGTTAATCCGTTACTTGCAATCGTAGGAGCAGGCGGAACTATCTTCTGCATATTCCTCGGTGTTAAGTTCGCTACAGCTGAAGAGCCACAGGAGAAGGAAAAGAGAAAGCAGGCACTTAAGACAGCCATCATCGGTTTCTTCCTTATATTCGTACTTATGGCAGCACTTAAGCTTTCAATCAAGCCTATGACTGACTGGTATCAGGCAGCTACAGTTAGCACAAACAGCACACAGGCTCCTACAGAAGCTGAAACGAAGTAATACTTAATTAACCGATCGGATAATATGAAAATGTGACAGCAGAGCTATAACTCTCTGTCACATTTTTACTTAAAAATATAAATACTGTTTGTTGGACATTTGTTGGACTGGGTTTACTATAATAATAATTTGAGGTATTATGTAACCCAGTGGTATAATAAACAATATGTCATTCTGAGCTTAAGCGAAGAATCTAAAGAAGGAATCTTATATGAATACAAGAACAAAAGTCATACTATATATCTTTGTATTATTGCTTGTTTCTGCTTTATCAGGTTTTCTTATGCGATCAATCGGATCGATGATAACCGATACTCTGAGCGGAGAGGGCTACAAGGTTGATCTGAGCCTGTTTCTTCAGTGGAAGACATGGGCCTTAGGTGCAGTTGGTGCGTTCTTTGTATTTCTCATATGGGTTCTGTCCGGAAGCAATCTGGATTCGCTGCTTATGGAAAAAAGCGGAGGTATGCTGGGAACCAAGAAGGGTAAGCCGGACGTAGTTACCGGATCTCTTGAAAACAGCCGTTTTCTTACAGAAAAGGAAAGAGATAAGTACTTCCCTGAACATGTATACAGCGCACTCAATGGTGTTAAGAAGGATGGTATTCCGGTAAGAGCCGTACTTGATAAAAAGAATACACTTCAGGTTAATTTCTATCCCGGTGCGCATTCACTTATCATCGGTGCTACCGGTTCCGGTAAAACAACCACATTCATCAATCCTATGATCCAGCTTCTGGGTGCTACTTCAGCCGGAAGTTCCATGATAATGACGGACCCTAAAGGAGAGCTTTTTGATCTTCATTCAAAGTTTCTGGTATCCAGAGGCTACAAGGTTCTTCTGCTGGATCTCCGTGATACATATTCGTCATCCAGATGGAATCCTCTTGAGGGTATCTGGGATATGTATCAGGAATATGTTGATGCTGGTAAGGGTATCAAGTTCCACAAGGACAGCATATCTGATTATCCGGATCTTAAGAAAATGGATGGAGACGGTGAACCCGGAAAGCCATGGGCTGAGTGGAGAGGAAATGCTTATGCAGATCTGACTCACTGCCAGGATGATGTATCTGTTACAAGACAGAGATTCTACGATGAGATGTATGAGGACTTAAACGACCTCATATCCGTTATATGTCCAATAGAAAATGAAAAGGATCCTGTATGGGAGAAGGGTGCCCGTTCAATCATAATGGCTACCTGTCTTGCCATGTTGGAGGATTCGGAAGATGAACGACTTGGAATGACCAAGGATAAGTTCAACTTCTTCAATATAAGTAAAGCGCTTACGAACTCAGAAGAAGAGTTCCGTGCGTTAAAAGAATATTTCGAGGGAAGAAGTAAGCTGTCTCAGGCCTATACACTTTCACGTCAGGTTCTTTCAGCTGCAGATACAACACTTTCCTCATACATGTCAATTACATTTGATAAGCTGAATATGTTTAACGACCGTGGACTCTGCGGTCTGACCTCAGCAACAGATGTGCAGGCTGAGAAGTTTGCTGATCAGCCTACAGCACTATTCATGAAGATACCTGATGAGAAGGATACACGTCATGGACTGGCGGCCGTATTTATTCTCTGTATGTATAAAGCACTTATCAAGGTGGCTTCAGCGAGAGAAGATCTGTCGCTTCCTAGAAATGTTTATTTCATCCTTGATGAGTTTGGTAATATGCCGAAGATAGAGAAGTTCGACAAGATGATCACAGTTGGACGTTCCAGAAAGATATGGTTTAACATGGTTGTTCAGTCTTATTCACAGCTGAATAACGTTTATGGAGAGAAGGTTGCAGATATAGTTAAATCTAACTGTGGTATGAAGATGTTCATCGGTTCCAATGATATTGGAACCTGTGAAGAATTCTCGAAGCTCTGCGGTAATATGACAGTTCGTACTACTTCGACATCATCAAATGTAGGCTCCAAGGCGGGCGAGATGAATGTCTCCTCACAGACCCAGGTAAGACCTCTTATCTATCCGAGTGAGCTACAGATGCTTAACAACAAGGAAAGTACAGGAAATGCGATTATCGTTACCTTCGGTAACTACCCGCTCAGAACCAAATATACACCGAGTTATCTGTGCCCGTATTATAAGATGGGCAGAATGAACATGGACGAGCTTCGTTCACATATGTTCAGAGCTGACGAAGTGTATTACGATCTGGATGAGAGAAACGAAATCGTTCTCGGTAAGTCCGAAGACGAAGGTGATATGGATCAAAGTGCATAGGCTTCTATTTAGAGAAGCTGACTGATGAGGTATATAAGCAAAACATGAGTCGATTAAAAACATACAATATGATAACCCGTAAAATCAGCCAAATAACACTGGCTTTCTTAGTTGCACTCATTTTTACCATTGCTTTTTCATCAGAAAACAGCTCTTTGATAATAGATTCATTCGTTCCTGCAGTTCATGCTGCCGGTGAGGATGAAGAAGAAAACACAAGCTTTAAGGTGCAGGAAGACAGCACTGAGAGCTCAAAGTATAAGCCTGACGAGACAGGATTTGTTGATTATTCAGGTGATGTTGATATCTATACCGGTAAACCGGTAGATGATAATGATGATAATACCAGGAATTCATACTATATAGCTATTAAGGATGGATCCACATATGATGCTGAGCACAGCATGTTTATATATACTCTGGAGAATGGTACATTTAGCTGCTCAGTATGTGACGGAATGGTTGTTACAAACCCCGTTTTACTCGAAAAAGAAGGAGAGTACAATGTTGCTCTTTATCGTAACGGTGTTAAGGTTGACGGGATTCCTGCCACAGTTACAGATCCGGGTTCATATGTAGTTATTACCTGGGACAATGAAAGTGAAAACCAGCTGATGTCCTTCCAGATAGTTGAAAAAGAAACCGGAAGGATCAATCAGTATATAATCCCTCAGGGCTTTACCATTAAAACAGTTTATCTTGATGGTGAACTTCAGAAGAACAGCTTCGGTTCTGTTGATATGACCAAGGAAGGCTATTACGAGATCTGTTACAGATGTTCTGCAACAGGAATAGATTATTATCTGAATGTAACTACGGATCATACCCCTCCTGATGTTACATTTGAGGGAATTGACAGTAATTCAAAGGCAAAGGGTCCTGTTACTTTAAAGGGACTTCAGGAAGGAGATACAGTATATATCCTTCTTAATAGTGACGAAACAGGAAAAATGAATTACCAGAACCAGATAACCAAGGAAGGTGAATATCACGTAACGGTTATGGATAAGGCCGGTAATTCAATAAGCAGAGATTTTATAATTATGTTTTATCTGAACGTGAAGGGTGTATTTTTCCTTTCACTGATTGTAGTACTTATAATTGGAGTTTTGATAGCACTTTATATTTCAAGAAAGAGATTGAGAGTAAGATAGTATGTTTGATGGCTTAATAGATACAGTGAAAGGCTGGATAGCCTCGTTTATAGAGTTCACTCTTTGGAGAATCTTCTGGTTCGTAGAGATAATGGTTGTCAAATTCGTTGGCTTTGTGGAAAGTATCATGGAGATATTTACTGGCGAAAGGACTGTTAAGTACAATGATTCTGACAAGACACTTATTAATATATTCTTTGAACATGAATCTGTAAGAGGAATATATGGTGGAATGGCGTTAATAGGAATCGTATTCTGTTTTGTATTCGCCATTATCTCGGTTATTAGAAGAGCGCTTGATCTGAGAGATAAGCAGCAGGGAGTAACAATGGGAATGATTCTTACGAATCTTCTTAAGAGTATTCTCATCATATCTAGTATGAATCTTATCATGCTTGTCGCTATAGAAACCACTAACAAGCTTGTTCAGCAGGTAAGCTGGACTATTCAGAATGGTGGTAACCTAGCGGTTGGTGGTGATACGATTACATTTACAAATGAACAATACGCTGCCATGGGCAGGATAATTAATACATTAGGTAACTATTCTTTGAATCCGTCATATAAGTCCAGGTACAATCTGAACGCCTGCTATAATGATATCAGAGTGGATCTTAAGTATCTGGGTGACCAGGGAGTGTTTAATTTCCATTATCTTGAAGAGGATCCGAAAACCGGAAAAACTATTCAATCCTGGCAGAGCCTGATGGAAAAGCTGGCGACGGCTTATGATTACAGCTCAGAAGTTCCTCTGGATTCCTACAATGATGGTGTCATAAATGCTGTCACAGACTGTATGGAAATACTAAAAAAGAACCCGACAATGAAGGTTCATAAGAAATATAACAGAAAAGAAGAGGCATTTTCTCGGAAGAAAAAGGTTCCTATGGACAGAATTCTTTTCCTTGTAGGAACTATGGGGATAGACTCTAATAATGCGGCTGCAAGAAATAAGGAATACAACAAGAATCCAAGTTTCTTTGATAATGCGAGACTTCCGTTCTATTACGGAGAACAAGGATCGGATATATACAGTTATGATGATGTCAGAAAAGTATTTGATCCGAGCCCGTTTTATACAAATTATGTATTGGTATGGTTTTCAGGTCTTGCAATACTGAAGGAAATGCTGGTACTTATAGTAACCTGTTCAGTTAGAATATTTAACCTGCTTGCTCTTTATATAGCAGCGCCTCTGGCAATAGCAACTATGCCGATGGATGACGGTGGTAAATTCAAGCAGTGGACAACGGCGTTTATAGTACAGCTTCTTACTATAGTAGGTATGGTTATAGCCATGAGACTTTTCCTGATGTTCATACCTATCATATGGAGTCCTGCGCTTAAAACATCTGATAATCCGCTATTGGACTGTATAATAAAGATGGTAATTCAGTATGGTGCGGTGCTTTCGGTTAACAAGGTAAATGGTATCTTCACCGGAATCCTTGCTGATAATGCCGGATTCCAGGCTATAACAGCCGGTGATGTAAGACAGAATGTTGAAAACGGTGCTGCTGGAAAGATGCTTTCAGGCATGGGCGCCGGTGCTATGGCAGAGAAAGCTTTTGGTAAGGGAAGGGCCGCGCTTGGCAAACAGATAGGAAAGCACAGTTCAAAGGCTGCATATCTTACTGATGCGATTGGTCTTACAGAGGGCGCCTACGAGGGCAGTAAAGACAGGCAGAACAAAGAAGATGATAAGAAAGCCGGTAAGGCTCGTAAGAATATGAGAGATGCTAATAAGCTTGAACAGGATCTTGATTCCATGAAGAAACATGGTCAGCATCTTGATGGTACTAAACCAAAGAACGAGAAAGATAAGAAGAACCAGATTAAGAAGATGGAAAACACTCTCAAGTACATGAAGGCCGGTAATGGTCAGACGAGTCTTAAGGATGCCAAGAGAATGGCTGAGCGTGACATGAAAGAGGATAAGATGGATCAGCAGCAACAGGGCGAAATCGAAGCTATGAAGCTCAAGAATCCACCTCCAAAGAGACAGCCGGGAGCTACTAAGAAAAATGATGAAGTCAGCAAACCAGGCAGCAGACCAGGATCAGGAGGCGGACCAGGAAGTGGACCGGCACCTACACCAGGATATGGACCAGGACCGGCACCAGGACCAGCGCCAGGACCTATACCAGATGGTTCCGAAGGTGAACAAGATCTTCCAAACAGACAGGAAGTGGAAAGTGGCGGAACAGGAGAAAATAACAATACTAATACTCCTGGTGGTGAAGGTACGAATATCAACACTAATCAGCCTGAAGATCTGAATCAGACTAATCAGGGAACTCAGGTAGGTGATGCACCACCTGGAGTTGATAATAATGCTACACCAGGAACTGATCAGAACAATACCACCAATACCAATACCAATACCGGTACTCAGCAGCCTCCGTTTGGAACACCTAATCAGAATAGTGGACCACACATAGGCGGTGGAGACGATGATGACGAT
This sequence comes from Lachnospiraceae bacterium, assembly GCA_900199595.1. Classification (GTDB taxonomy): domain Bacteria; phylum Bacillota; class Clostridia; order Lachnospirales; family Lachnospiraceae; genus Eubacterium_Q. Next base: position 55,267 of record FZRB01000021.1, read on the forward strand.
GATGATGAAGTACCATTCAATCAGTCAAATCAGAATACACAGGTAGGTGGTAATCCGACAAATTTTAACCAGACGTCGACTGGAATGATGAACGATCAGAATAATACAGCTCAGTCGACGAATTATACCCAGACGAATCCGACGGCTAATACTCAGGGTGGCCCTCAGCCTAATCTGAATCAGCCGAATCAGTTCCAGCAGGTGGGTGGAACTCCGCAGATGAACACAAACAATCCGCAGATGAATACAAACAATCCGCAGATGAACACAAACAATCCGCAGATGAACACAAACAATCCGCAGATGAACACAAACAATCAGCAGATGAACACAAACAATCCGCAGATGAACATGAACAACCCGCAGATGAACATGAACAACCCGCAGATGAACGTGAATAATCCGCAGATGAACATGAACAACCCGCAGATGAACACTAACAATATAAACATTAATAACACAAATACATCGACGGGAAACGTAAATTATGATCCTATGGGTGGAAATCAGTATAATCCAATGGGAAATAATAACCCTACGGGAACAAACACCCCCTAACAATAATGGTTAATTATTAAGGGTAACAAACTCGAGCAGGAGCGGACGCGCTCCTGCCCGGGAAAATACATACGTAACAAGAGTTATAAATGAGATTAATACCAGGAAAAACTAAAGTAAAGATTGAGGTATTCAAGCACATAACATTAGCCGACATAATCGTCGGCCTTATTGGCTTAGTTGCTGTTACCTTATGCGCAGTTTCATCTCTGCCCGGACGCTGGATAATAGCCGGAATCGTGGCGGCTGTTTTTGCGTTACTCCTTTTCAGACTTGATGATGAACCGCTGTATGTCTTCATGTGGAATATGATGAAGTATTTTGCATATCCTAGAAGACTTGTTCGTGTATACGATGATAAGGCGATAAAGAATATATCCAAGGGAGACAGACAGGCAATCCTGGATGATTTCTTTGGCGAGGAGAATGGAGAAGGAGCAGAAAAGTCAGAGACTGCTGCTGAGACTTCAGCCCCAAAAGTTTCGCAGGTATCCGTAAATGAAGATGAGGATGTATCATTTAATGATATGTTTTCAGAAGAATCAGAAGAAGGATCCGAGTCAGAGGAAGACTATGAGTCTGAGGGACCTGAGGCTGCTCCCGAATCAGAATATACGGAAGAAACAGAAACATCGGTAGAAGTAGAAAAAGCAGAAGAGTCAGAAGAGGCGGATTCATATATCGATGCTCTTGAAAAACAGGACAAAATAAATGAAGAGCTGAAAGAGATACAGAAGGATAAGAAGGCAGAAAAGAAACGTCTCAAACAGCTTATAAAGGAAGAAAATAAGATACTTAAGAGCAAGACTGCAACACCTGAAGAAAAGGATGCAGTCTGGCTTGCGAGGGCTGAAAGAAGCGCTGAAAAGAAAAAGGAAAAAGTTGAAAATAAGGAACAGGATGCTTCTTATGAGGAAATGAGTGACTTTATTCCTTTTACAGGAATAAGTGATAATTGTATCGACTATAACGGACAGTATTATGGTTCGGTTATTGAGATAGATCCAATAGCTTTCAGATTCTTCTCAGAGCATAGACGTAACAACTCAATTGAGAGTTGTCTTGGAAAGATTCTCAGAGGTCTTACAGGAGACTATGGCGCAAATATCGTAAAGATACAGCGTCCGATCATGTATGATGCTCATCTTGATGCAGAGTATGATAAGCTGGATGCACTTAAAAAATCCTACGAGAGTGGACTTCTTACAGAAGAAGAACTCCAGGCCAGAGTTGAGATACAGTATGATCGTATAAATGAAGTACAGCTTCTTTGTAATGAAGACAGAGTTATAGATCCTTTCTATTATCTCGTACTTTTTGAGTCAGATAAGAGAAGACTGGATACATTTACCAGACAGGCTATCATGACTCTTGAGCAGGGCGAGATGATCGTAAGAAGACTTGATAACAAGGGGCTTGCGCTTTTCCTGAAGTACACAAATCATCTTGATTTTGATGAAAGAGAAATAGATGACATAGCAGAAGATCAGTGGGTTAACTGGGCTATGCCTCAGAGCCTTAAGTTTAGTATGAGAACTGCAGTAGTAGATGGTATCATAACTCATAACATGAGAGTTATATCCTTCCCTACTGTTGTTGGAGATTCATGGCTTGCAGGAGTTATGTCCTTCCCAAGTACAAAGGTTGTAGTTAAAGCGACCCCTATGGACAGAACGAAGGCTATTAAGTCTATCGACCGTTCGCTTGCTGAACTACGAGGACAGTATATGTCCACCAGTATCGATTCAAAGATGATCGAACTGCAGGAGCATATTACCACACTGTCATCGCTTCTGGTTACTCTTCAGCAGGACAACGAAGCACTGCTTTCAGTAAATATATACATAACAGCCTATGATGCTATGATGACCGCCAATGATCCTGTTCTTTCTCAGGACTTCAACACCATGATGCCATACGTGGCAGACATGAAGAAGACTCTGAAGAGAAACTGGAGTGAAGAAGGCATGAAACTGTCCGGAATGGACTTCCTTCAGATACAGAGTTTTATAGGTTCACAGATTTCCGCATATGATCCTATGCTTAAGGATGCCAGGGGAATTCCATCGAACACAATTGCCGGAATGTTTCCTTGGATTTTTGCGCATACATCTGATGTTGGTGGTATACAGCTCGGTTCATCCGACAGCGTACCTGTATTTATAGATTTCTTCAAGAGAAATGAAGAACGTGTAAATTCCAATATGGTTATCGTAGGTAAGTCCGGTTCCGGTAAATCCTACGCTACCAAGTCACTTCTTACAAACCTTGCTTCAGAGGATGCAAAGATATTTATTCTCGATCCTGAGAACGAGTATTCACAGCTTGCTCATACTCTTCATGGTAAGGTAATAAATGTAGGAAATGCAAAGTTTGGACGACTGAATCCGTTCCATATTATAACTGCTCTCGATGATGATGAGGCGGGAACAGAGGGCGGCGGCCCTGGTGGAAGCTTTGCTACACATCTTCAGTTCCTGGAAGAGTTCTTCAGACAGATACTTCCTGATATCGATAAGGAAGCTCTGGAGTACCTCAATTCACTGGTTGAGAGAGTATATCTTAATTTCGGAATCACTCCGGACACGGATCTGTCAGGCTTTACAGCTGATGATTATCCTATATTTGATGATCTCTATGATGTAATCCTTGCAGAGTTTGAAAGAACAAACAACGAGTACCTGAGAAATCTTCTCAGATCTCTCGTTAACTATATATCCAAATTCTCAACAGGCGGTCGAAATGCAAATATCTGGAACGGACCTTCTACAGTTACCACAGAAGAGAACTTCTCGGTATTTAACTTCCAGTCTATGCTTGCGAACAGAAACTCAACTATCGCAAATGCACAGATGCTGCTTGTACTGAAGTATGTGGATAACGAGATAATTAAGAATAGAGATTACAATACAAAGTATGGTCTTAACAGAAAGATCGTAGTTGTAATCGATGAGGCCCATGTATTTATCGATACCAAGTTCCCTATAGCCCTGGACTTTATGTTCCAGCTGGCTAAGCGTATCCGTAAGTATAACGGTATGCAGATAGTTATTACTCAGAATATCAAGGACTTCGTAGGTAGTGAGGATATAGCAAGAAAATCATCTGCAATCATAAATGCGTGCCAGTATAGCTTTGTATTCGGTCTTGCGCCAAATGATATGTCAGATCTTTGTAAGCTCTATGAGAAGGCCGGCGGTATAAATGAGACCGAGCAGGAGGATATCCTTCAGGCTAAGCGTGGTGAGGCATTTACCATCATGAGCCCGACATCAAGATCATCTTTCCTGATCGAGGTACCGGATTCTTTCGTAGACATGTTTGAGAATAATAACTTTACAAGTAATTATTTCTCCGGTTACGAGGGTGCTGAGGTCTGGGAGGACTTTGTAAGTGAAAGCAGAGAAGCTCACGACAGGAACTATGAAGATCGTATACAGCTCGAAAATGTAGAGAGTTCCAGAAGAGAGCTTAAGAGCTCATTTAACTTCAGTGAGATAAGTGAAGAAGAGGCCGAGGAAGCAGCTCAGGCACCACAGAGTGCTGTAGACAAGATGATAGCTGCCGAGGAATATGTAAATCAGAAGGAACTCGAGATACTAACCGGACGCTTCGGAAATATTACTCTTCAGGAATTAAGCGAAGAAGAAGCAGAGGCCGAGGAAGCAGAAGAAATAGCAGGCTCAACCGGTGGAGATTATTCAGAAGTTCAGCCTGAACCGGCGGAGGATCAGCAGGGTTATACAGAGTCAGATGATGACTTCGATATAGAATTAACAGAAGGAGCTCCTATCAACATAGAACCGGAGCCAGAAGAAGAACCTGAAGAAAAGCCGGCTCCTAAGCAGGAGAAGATTTACAGATTCTCACATAATGGAGAAGAAAGAACTGTTTCAGTACCTGAAGCAGCTGAACAGATACCAACACAGCCGGTATACATACCCGGAAATGCACCTCAGTATGGAGCGCCGGCGGCTTATGGAGCACCCGGAACAGCACCGGCTGCAGCAGGAACAGTACCTGCATATACAGCAGCGGGACAGCCGATATATGGTGGAGTACAGGTTGGAGCAGCAGGCTATGGAGTTCCCACCGGAGTACCTGCAGGTTATGGTACTGCAGCACCTGTATATAATACACCGGCAGGTGAAAAGGTATATACCCAGGCAGAGGTTGACCAGGTACTGGATTCCTTCAAAAAATCACTCAGAGAAGAACTTGAGAAAGATCTTGAAGATAAGTTGAAGTGGATTGCCCTCGGAGCAACAGCTGCAGGAGTTGGAGCTGGAACTGTGGGAGCAACAGCAGGAACTGGTGTTTCTGCAGGAACAGGAGTGGCTGCCACATCAGTTACGGAAGCAGCGGCAGCTGCCACAGCAGCCGGAGTTGGAACAGAGGCTCATGTCAAGGTATCAGCCGAAGATATGGCGGCTGAGGAAGAAGAAAAGGTTGCATTAGGAATCACAGATGAAGAAGCAGAAGATGAATTCATCAGCGGTCTTGGAGAAACAGATAAAGACTATGATGAAACAGAAGACGAATTCGAAGGCTTTGCTTCCGATGAAGAAGAAGAGGATGAGGATGAATTCTTCTTCGATGAAAACGAAGAGGATGAGGGATACATCCCTGACGAAGACGATGAAGATGATGATATCTACGCTCCTGATGAACCTGATGATGATGATGAAGACTTATATGAGGATGAGGACGAAGATGAAGATTACTTCTCCGATGATGAAGATGAAGATGAAGACTTTGACTTTGACAGTGATTCAGAAGAGTATGAGCCTGCACCATTCCTGTTTGCAGAGCTCTTAGCAGAAGCTGCAGACGAATACGCAAGTATGGATCTGGAAGAAAGAATGGAAGAGATGAACGAGATGGTGCTCGAAGTAACCGTAGAAGAACTCAGCGAGTACATCAAGCAGCAGCGTAAGAAGAAATAATAGGAGGAAAACTATGGATATCAAATTAGTGGCAAGAGAAGATGAAGGCGAACTTATTATGTCAGGAGATCTTGATACAAGGACCTCAAAGGATGCGGATGCACTCTTCTCTCAGATGGCTGACAGATTTAAGAATATAGTACTTAACATGAAGGATCTGGAATATGTATCCAGTGCGGGACTTCGTGCGATTCGTAATCTGTATATAAAAGTAAATCAGAACGGTGGCAAGCTGTCTCTTACTAATGTTAATGAAAATGTTATGGAGGTCTTTGAAATGACCGGACTTGCAGGCCTCCTGAATATTAGAGAATAATCTGTCTGATTAGTAAAAAATTATTTTTTTCACAGTGTTGCGCTTTTGTTGTTATGTGGGGGATATAATGATAACAAGTTCAGAAAGTATTAAGCCTTTTGTGCTTGCACAAAAAGGATTAATACCTTACTGAACGCAAAAACATGAGGAAATAGCAAAATTACTTTACAGTAATTTTGCGGTTCCGAATGTTTTCAGGATTGCGAAAGTTCGATAGAACGAAGCAATCCGTGGTTATCATTAAAATGAAAAATCTATTTAGAGGCATAAACAGATATGAAGTTACGAGAACAATCCAAAAGAATAATTGCACTTGTGCTTGTTGCACTTATGCTTTCCACATACCTTCCAAATATTTTCGGAGGGATACTTAGCGTTAATGCAGCACCGGAGGATACTATGGTACCTGATGAACCGGATTCTGATGCTACAACAGAAGAAGACGATTCATATACAGGTTTATTCATAGATCCAAGTTCACAGGAGGTTACAGGTAATCCTACCCCAAAGGATGATGCTTTATATGATCCTACTAATCCATTCGGAGCTACAAACACAGATGCTTCTGCAGCTCCCAGAAGTGAAATAAATAATGGTTCACTTGATGATGGTCTTTTATCAGCTACATCAACTGATGCTGAAGAAACTCCTGCATATCATATAACACAGGATAGTGCAAAGCCTGCGTTTGAAAAATACAAGAATCTTGCTGAGTGGACAGCAAGAAAAGCCTTCAAGGCACCTGAAAGAACATATTCATTTGAGGTATGTACCGCAGCTAAGGCCGGTGATACTGTACTTTATTTTGCTGTAAAATATAAGGATACGGAAGGTGTTTCAAGAACACATTTTCTGTTCCCACATCTGGATGGATTTGACAGAAGTAATGCTCTTCTTGAATACTATGCTGATGATAAGGCGAGCTATAATACTCCTTACGGTATGAAGCTGGCTGCAAATCTTAATTATGGTGTTCCGGGAAAAGAATATGCCGGGACAGATTATTCGATTAATGAAAATCAGGATTATATAGATGCAAATGGTAATGTAGTCAGTGGTTCAACCAGCACTAAAAAATCATGGTCTGAAAAATATAATGATTTAAAAAATGGTATCAGCAATGTTATTAAGACTATGACTGGCCAAAATACAACTACCCAAAACGTAGATACAAGCATTAAGAGTAATCCAAATGTTCTCAGGGAATGGACTGTGCAGGATTTTGCATTTCAGACTGAGGCAGAGATTAAGACCGTAGAAGAAATAGATATATATCTGGCAGGTGGAACCTATAACTGTACAGGTATTTCCATATATAAAGTTGATGAATATAAGGGACTTGAGGAGTACGGAATGATCTCAGGTCAGCAGTTCTTTGATTTTAAGGGAACTCTTATAGCTGATACTGTAAAGAAGTCCAGTGCTGCACTTAATGGTGGCGGTATGGATACCGTTATCTTTATAGGTGGAATGTATGATTCAGGAAAGTTTACTCTGAATGACCGTTCTTCTGATGATAAGCAGATTGTAAAGAATTTCGTTGGCGAGGATTCCCTGTATTCCTTCAGAGTTGATCTGGCTGATACAGTGGATGGCGGAATAGAGTCCTTTATTAATGCAGATGCTACACCTATAAATGGTGATACCGGAATAGTTGAAGACATAGCCCTTGAGATTCAGTACAAGGATATTCATGGATGGAACAGAAAAGTTGTTCTTCCATTTGTTTTGAATAGTTATGCTCAGGCAAGAAGTGCTTTGGTGGATAAGGTTATATTTGGTTATGCCCAAAGAGGAGACACCATAGCCTGTCAGGGCTTTTTCCCGGAACTTGCAACCTTTGTAAGTGATGTAAAGGTAATTGTAGGTGCGGAAGCAAGAAATGCAATTGTCAGTGCAGGTGGGCTTACTGAAAATGGTGCCACTTCAAAGATGAATAACTCTCTTTCCAATACAGTTTCAGATCATATCAGTATCTCTGGTATGTCACTCTATAAGGGCGGCTGTATGCCATATACTTTGGATGGAACAGATCCGGATGGTAACAGAGTAAGCGGAGCTACTATATATTATGCTTTTGAAAATGAAGGCAGCCCTATTTGGTATTATACGACCACAAAGGCAGACGGCAGAAAGATTATGTCGGGTGGAAATGATACCGTTAAGCTTTCTACCTATACAGGTGGTCCGCTGATAGCGGCCGGAACGGATACTGATCAGTTCCTTGTTACGGTTAAAACCAGTGATATCGAAGGTGCGGGATCTGATAGTGATATAAGTATGAGATTCGGCTATAAGGATATCGAGGGTTCAAATAATAATACTGCTATTTATCGTATAAAGGAGGCTGCAAACCAGTACATGGGTAAGTGGCCTACCATAGACAATGGTAATTTTGTTGATGCGTCGGGACTTGTTACCGGAGGTACTACTTCATTTCTGATAGAAGCAGAAGGACTTATGGACTTTACTGGACTTGAAGTAGATGTGGGTGATGACTCCTGGACAGTTCGTAATATAACTATAGCTTATCTGGAAAGCTATCAAAAGAGAGCAGCATTTTATACATTTGTCGAATCGGCAGGCGCAACCTCGAATTTCTGGTTACAGAGAGATAATATCTCAGTAGATATATTCAGTCTCAAGGGAACAGTATCTGTTATTACCGATGAAGAAGGTAATAAAGTGGATAATACCGGCCAGAAGAAGAAGGAAATGCGATATAAGACTAATGAGAGAAACGAGATATTAGAAGACGAAAAAGGAAATCCTATATTAGAAGAAGTTCCTGAGGATGAGAGACAGGACAATGGCGTTGTTATCAATTCTGATATAACATTCAAACCTTCATCCTCTTACAGAATCAGCTTCGATACTGATACTACTGATGTAGATGTAAGAACTACCAAGTATTCAGAAGTCAGATATTCCATGACCTGGGAGCAGACTCAGGTTAACTGGGGCTTCTTTAAGAAGAGAAAAACATATGACATTGCAGTAAAGGTTGCGGAGGATTCCGATCATGATACAGGTAACGGTGACTCCGGTTCAAGTAACCATTTCTACTTCCAGCTGATATTTAAGAATGGTAACAGTGCTTATGTTCTTGCAAATCAGCAGATAACAAGTGATGGCTTCAGAGCCGGTTACACAGAAAACTTTACTATATCAACGAATCAGAATTACGGTGAGTTGAAGGGTGTCAGAATTATTCCGGAACAGAATTCCGATGATTCAGAGCCTTTTGATAAGCTGAATATAGAAAAGATAACTATTTCAGAAGAAAATAATGGTGGCTGCTATACATCATACATAGTTAATGATGTAGGTTGGATAGAAATTGATTACCATGATGAACTCGAATCTGTCAAGCCAGGTGGTCAGAAGGCCAGAACTGCAAATGAGTTATCAAAGATATACAAGATTGCTGATAAGCAGAAGAATGTCAAGCTTGTTTGTGAGATAGCTGCAGAACCATGGTCAGGTGATTATGATCAGTTTATAGGGTCTATGAAGGCAGAGATTCTTTATACAAAAGAGTCTACAGGATTGCAGGAACCTATTACAGTAGATGTGGTTCAGTGTATGGCTAACTACATGAAGACAAATGTAAAATCACTTGAGACGGATCCGGATCCTGATAAACAGATTATTAAGGAAGCAGGTCTTGGTACACTGTCTGATCAGAATTATATGTTCAGACCTAATCATACTGACCGTTTGCTCCTGCCGGCTATTCCGGACTTAAGATCAATAGACAGTATCACATTTACAGGACAGAATCTCGGTAAATATGCCGGTGCATGGTGTGTTAAGAATATATCAGTACTTCAGGTTGTAGAGGATGGAGCTGTTCAGCTTACAACCAATGGTGAGCTATACAGAAATATCAGCTACAGAAGAGTTTGTACGAGTACAAATGCTGAAACAGTTGAGAAACACTGGACTATTGGTGGAAAGAACAGCTTAGGACCTATTGAATTTACATCAAACAGAATCATATGGAATGAGGAGGATGACTGGGCAACTCCGGTATCCAGACTTCCGGATTCAACTGATGATAAGATAAATATGTTTATTTATCCGCAGGTTGGTTCTAAAAATGAAAATGGTGCATCTGTAAATGCAACACTTAAATATAATATTCCATTCTCACAGTATAAGACACTGTCACAGAAGGATCTGACGCTTACTAAAGATGCGAGCGGAAGAGATATGTATATGGTTAAGGATCTTAATGCACCTGATTTCTTAAGTGCACTTGACTTTACAGTATACTGTAAGAGCTCGATGATATTTGACTATGCGATAATTCAGCATGTCCGAGAGGGAACTATAATCAGTAATTACTGCTATAACTTTATTGGTGCATCCGCGGAGCGAGGTGCAACCGGATTTGCAGAAACAACAGGAAAGTATCTGGATTCAACAGATGAGCACTTTGCTATAGGGCTTGGTGCCGGAACAAAGGAGAAAATACTTTCAGCTGAGAAGATAGATATGGCTGTATCCTTTGATTATAAGTCATCACTTGATGGTGCAACATATCAGTCGCCATATGTATATCTTACAGATCAGGGTTATACTAAAACTGAAGAGGGACTTTCAGCAGAACTTGACTTTGATGTTCCATTCGTAAAAGAGATAACTGCTTATCATATAGCAGGCTATGGATCACTGGAAGCAAATGTTTCCGGTGCAGCAGCTGTGACCTACGAAGTTCAGAAAGAGATGAATCAGGTTACAGCTCAGATGGAGGTCAAAGGAAGAAAGAGAAGAAGCTATGCTTCATTTAATGATGCGTTTGCTATTACTGATAAGGTGCAAAATCCTAAGAGAACTTCTGAATCGGCCTTCGGCGAAAACAGTGTGGCTGTATTTGAGATGAAGATTACCACATTGGAATCCACTGCAATGAAAGATACAGGAACCAAAGCATCTGTAAGGATGAAGTTCCATTATAATGACTATAAGGGAGTGGAAAAGCCTGATGTTGAGTATGAGGATATCACCCAGTATATTCAGGGTAGTGCAAAAGAATCCACAGAAAGCTCACAGGATCAGACAATTGAAGAAAGAGAGAAGAAGAATCGTTCAGCTAAACAGTTCTTCTCAGGTGAGACACAGTCAGTTAAGGTTTACCTTAATGATTTAAATGAAAATAAAATAATCAAGAGTCTGGATATTCTTCCATACAATAATAATATTGAAATAAAGGATGAGGATGCCCAGGTAGCCGATGATGTAGATGATAAGTCTACTGAGAAAACACTTGCAGAAGCTACAGGAGACGGAAAAGAGGCAGATACATCAACTAAGAAGAAGGATAATCTGGCAAATAAGATCATCGACAGCAGAAACGAATCCTGGACCATTAAGGATTTCTATGGTTACTACATGGGTTACGATGAAGAGGTTGATGATATAATCAAGAAGCCTGGCGTAAATAAGACATTTGACGGACTTGATAATGGTGGCACACTTACTCTTATGAACGTAACACTTCGTACAACCTTTAAGAAGAATAATGAGAGTGAACAGACAGTAAAAGATAATCTTGCTACTATATATGCTGAGAAGGGTGATAAGATCTCCGGATCGGTTATAGCAAGAGCAGGTAACAAGCCTTCAGACTTTGAAATAAAGGCATCCCTTATGATTGGTGATGCACCTAAGGATGTTACAAAAGAAACGATTAAGCTGTCGGATAAGTTCTACTTCACATTTACGACGCCTAGAAATACTTCTAATGATGTAGTGGTTTATAAGCTGGAGATAAGTGTTAAGGATGCACCGGAATATGTGGATACAATTCTTGTAAATGTTCCGAACTCTGATGCTATCAAGCTGACCACCACTATAGCAAAAAATGAAGAGCAGCCAATCAAGGTTGAATATGGTATGGAGCAGATCTGGGCTGATGAAGGAGATACTATTTTTGGTTCTGTAGTTATAGAATCAGAAAAGAAGCTTGGCTTTACTGTAAATGCTTCTCTTGTAAGTGATAAGGAAACAGATGTTTCGAAGGATACCTTAAAGAAGACAGATGATTATCACTTTGAGTTTAAGGTGCCTAAGACGAGTGAAGGAAAGACCCGTACCTATAAGATAAAGGTTGCAGCAGTGGAAGATCCGGAACTTTACGACACTATAGTAGTCAGCATAACAGGTAAGGAAAAGGAAGTAGGTCTTACTGTTAATGTAGCAAAGAATTCTGAAGACTTTAATGAACTTACTAAAGATCTTACCAGAATGAGTGTAGCTGAAAAAGATACTATTACCGGATATGTTTCAGTTAAGAATTCGGATAAGGGTTATAACGTAAATGTTACTCAGACTTATAAAGATAAATCGGGTTCTGGACAGACAAATGACTTATCAAGTTCAGTTTCGATAAGTGGTGAAAAGTTTACATTTAAGGTACCGGCATTGGGAGCTGATTATTCAGATGTTGAATATGAGGTTAAGATATCGGCTGTTGATGATTCAAGTAAAACAAAAACCTTGATACTTATACCTGGTGAGATTAAAGCAGAAGCTGAGGCAGCGCCGACACCGACGCCAACACCTAAACCAGCTACAATTAAAACAAGTATAGCGCTAAACAATGAAAAGGGTTCAAATGTATCAGATGGACTTATGACACTGTCAGCTGTAGTCGGAGATTCAATAAATGGATCTGTAATTGTTAAGAATTCAACAGCAGGCTATGATGTTAAAGCAGAAATGTCAATTAACATAAATACTAACAGTAGAGCGGCAGAAGCACTTGGAATAACCAACGAGCCTGAGGATATATCAGCATATATCACTAAGTATAACGAATCCTTCGTAGTAACAATGCCACCATTCCAGGGAGTGGATGAGTTTACTACTGCACAGGTTAAAATAACGGTATCACCGGTAGATGATCCAAGTGTACAGGACATTATAATTGTACAGCTGTCACAGAATTCATCAGACTTTACCCCACAGACAGCCCCGATAGATAATCCCGGCTAAATAATTAATCATGGCTCCGAAGGAGCCGGATGAGGTGGACGATTTGCTAAGTAAAAAAAGCAAAAACAACCCAATACTTATGGAGGCACGCAAGGTGCTTCTGAACAGAGTAACAATAAATGATAATGATCGTTTTGTTACCGTAGATGAATTTAGATTCCAGATGTGGGGCGCGGCCGATGGAGAGGCCCCGCTCCGGTTCTGGGGTATAGCTCATAGAGAACGTTTATACGAATCAAAAATAGATCATAGAAAAGTCATTTACAGAGCTCAGAAAAGAATGAATACACTTGGACGTGGAATAGACTATAAGGTTGACCAGGAGGTGGCCGGATGTATAGTCCGAACCTATGTGTTCTATCCTGTAGTGCTTGCGTTCAGGGAAACGGAAGATAAAAAACTGCAGCTTGAAGCTTATACTCCGAGGTGGCTTACCTCAGGACTTGCCATAGCAATTGTTGCAAGAAAATTCGATAAAGTAATGGAAGATCTGATAACAAGATCTGAATCGGATAAAAAGGGACTGATTGAAAAGCTTCATGGTTTCATAGAGAATAAAAAAGCTGCTTTCAGAAAGAAAAAAGAAGAAAATAAAAAGAGGAAAAAAGAAAAAATAGATAAAAAATATGACGAGAAAAAGATACAGGAAGATATAGAAAGAGCAAAGAGAAAAGCCGCCGGTCTGGAGACAGACGGCTCAGACAACTATCAGGAATATGACGATGTTCTGAGTGTTGACTGGAGTTCTGATGATGAGTAATTGTCATATATTTCTAAATTAAGTTTTATTTTGAGTGAAGCGAAGAATCTAATTAATAAGGAGAAGACACATGGCAGATATAGAAGAGATGCTCAGCCTGGGCAGTTTCGAATCAGAGCCGGCAGATGAGCCGGAATACTCCATAAGCGAAGATGGAAGTGCCATAACCATTGATGCAGTCGATGAAGCGATGGACATAGTGCAGGATTTTATTAGAGACAGACTCATGTCCTATGGTTGTGAAAAGAAAGCTATTCTTCAGATTCGCCTTGCTGTTGAAGAAATCTTTATAAATATCATTTCCTATGCATATAGGCCTGAGATTGGAAAGGCAGAAGTTAAATGCGAAGTAACTGATGTTCCGATGACTGTAACTATACAGTTTATGGATTCAGGCAGACCATTTGATCCTCTTGCAAAGGAAGAGGCAGATACCTCCGGTGCCATGTTCCTTGAGAAACCGGGAGGATTTGGAATACATCTGGTGAAGAATACCATGGATGATGTGGAATATGAATATAAAGATGGAAAGAATATCCTCAAAATAAAGAAGAGTTTGGATACTAAATAATTAAAGTCCAAATACTAAAGTCGAAAGTTCTGCCACCAATAGGCTGCATTTGTGGCTGACGGGTGGCACTTTTTATACATGGAGAATTGTTGAAATTGCTAGAGGAAGGAAAGGGAGTTACATTATGAAAGAGAATGATATAAACATTAATGTAAACAATCAGGAAAATGAAATAGACGATGATTTTATTATCGAAGGAGAGCCGATACTTGTCCAGGATAATAATGAGCTTAATTTAAATCAGAATCAGAATAATGCTGAGGCAGAAGCTGATGTGGATGACGTAGATATACAGTTTGATGGAGATTTTAGATTTGACGATCAGGACAATGAAAGAGCTCCAAGGGAAGAAGAGCTTTATTTTGATGACGCTGTCGTTCAGAACAATAACGTCGCTGAACAGGAAATAGATTTGGAAAATAATCTTAATATAGATAACATTCTAGATCAGGATGAGCCTCACTTAGAGGGAGAGGACGAACTCTATCAGGGAATCATAGCCGAAGAAGAATATGAAGATCTGGAAAAGGAAGGTAGAGAGCTGCAGGCTAAGGATAATCAGATGAAGGCTGCTCTTGTTGAGGAAACTCGTAAGAAGAAAGAAGAGGAAGAAAAGAAAAAGGAAGAAGAGCGAAAGAAAGAAGAAGAGGAAAGGAAGGCAGAAGAAGCGAAAAAGGAAGAAGAGAGGAAAGCGAAGGAAGCAGCGGAAAAGCAGAAAAAGGAAGAGGCTGTTCCACAAAGATTCTTTGTTTCTGATTATGAGCAAGGTTCAGCTGAGTACAGGTCGGAGAAACGTGGTTATAAGGATCATGAATTTAAAGAGGGTGAAACTGCTAAAAATGCTAAAGAAACCCATGTAATGAAATATACAGCAAGAAATATATTTAATGAGTCCAAAGCCTTCAGATGGTCCGGGTCTAAGAGTCAGAAACAGCTTATGAATGACCTGGAGGCCTTTGACCAATTTATGAAGGAGATAGATGGACGCACAAACCTTACTCCTAGAGAAATGGAGGTCTATGATAAGCTTTCTCTTAAGTTATATAAGTCAGGTAAAGAATATCGTGAGCATCTTGTACAGAGACAGGAAAAGGAAAAAGAGGCTTATGATGAAAGGCATAAAAATGACAAATATAAAATGGAGTATTCGGGAACACAGATGGATAATGCCAAGCTGGAAGGTACCAACAAGCTTCTGGAAACTGTAGAACGTATGCGTAAACAACTTTTTGAAAAGGAAATGCAGGAAAAGGAGAAGGAACTGGCAGAAAAGTGTCAGAAGGAAGTTGAGAAAGCTGAAGCAGTCAGAGATCAGATGCTTACTGTAGCTGATACTCCGGAAAACAGAAAAGCTCTCCAGCATAATATGGAGGAATCTATTGCCAGATCACTTTACTACAATAATAGAATTGAACAGCTTAAGAAAAAGGGAGAAATTCAGGCTAAACCGGATGAGACTTTATCAAAGGCAATGGAACGTCTGGATAAGGCCATCCAGCCTACGGTAGAGGAACTGGACGAGATAAAGAAGGGTGAGCTTTGTCAGACACTTGTTAAGAGGGGAAATGAAAAGCTTAAAGAAGGAGATGTTCTGTCGAATGAAGAAATAGCTCAGTCACAGAAGGATTATATCAAGGCTGAGGGCAGCAATATAGCGATGAAGAGATGGCGTGAGCAGAATACAAAGAAGCCGGAAATTCAGAAGCAGAACGAAGCTCAGAAGCAGGATGAGGTTCAGAAAAATAATCAGCCTTCAATGAATAAGTGATAGAAATAATCAAACCTGAATCACAAAACAGGTGATAGGAAAGGACTCAGATATGTCCGATAAAATAGCATTTGATCACCTTCTTGAGAATACTACTGACGGATTCTTTGTCATCGGTTACGATGGAAGGATCCGTATGGAAAATGCCCTGGCAGCAGATATTCTTGATCTGGGTGACAAACCATTATATGGAAAAACTCTTGTAGAACTCATCAGTGAAAGTAAGAACAATGATGAGTTCTTTGAGTGCATTATCAACGCTGTATTTAAAAAAGAAAAGCTGGGTATGATTGTTCCCTTTTATAAAAATGGAAATACCGCTAATCTCAGACTTGTTGTATCACCCTTAAGAGACAGGAAGGATGATATAGCAGCTATAGTCATGTTCAGTGATATAACAGAGGTTTCTGAGCTTGGAATCAAGAATGAGATATTAACCCGGAAGCTGGCTGATTTTATTGACAGATTTGTCAAGGTAATGATAGGAGCAATTGATGAACGTACTCCTTATAATGCAAATCATACCAGAAATATGGTCTCTTATGCGGAGAAGTATCTGACCTATCTGGATACTCAGGGAAGAGGAGTCGAATCTGAGAAAAAAGGTCCGCTTTTTTCAAGTATCTGGATGCATGACGTGGGCAAGCTGATAATTCCGCTGGAAGTAATGGATAAGCCTACAAGGCTTGGTGATAAAGAAAAAGAAATCAGACACAAGGTTGAAGTGGCTATTCTCGGCGAGAAGCTTAGGATTGCCGAGAGTAAGATAGGAGTAGCTTCTCTGATAGATGAAGCAATCAGTTCACCGGGTACTGAAATTACCATAAAGTCAGATGATATGACAGATGGTTTTGCTGGTATTGGAGAAAACAAAGTGCAGGCTGAGGAAAGAATAGCCCATCTGGAGGAAGCACTTAGCTTCATTCTGGATGTTAATAACAGAGGCTATGTAGATGATGAAACCCGGGAAAAAATCATGGGTTATGCAGATATTCCGTGTCTTACATTTGATGGACAGACAGTTCCACTGCTGGATGATTATGATAGAGAGGCTCTTACAGTTGAAAGAGGAACACTTACAAATAGTGAAAGAAAACTGATGCAGTCTCATGTGTCCAAAACATATGAGATGTTAAAGGAAATGAATTTTGAAGGACCATATAAGGATGTTCCTGACTGGGCAGGAAAGCATCATGAGCTTCTGGATGGCAGTGGATATCCTAATAAAGTTAATGGTGAAGTGATCACCTGGGAGACGCGTCTATTAACTATACTGGATATATATGATGCGCTTACTGCAGAGGACAGGCCATATAAGCCACCACTTTCGGCAGAGAAGGCATTTGAGATTCTCCGAGATATGGCGAATAACGGAAAAATTGATCTCAATGTTCTCGAGGACTTTATCAAGAGTGAGGCATGGAAATGACAAAAGAATTCGAATCAAAACGCTTAATACTTAGAACTTCATATGCTATCACTCCGGAGGAGCTGCTCCGTTACTACTCGGATAATCGTACATTTTTCGAGCAGCACGAGCCATTACAGGGAGATACCTACTATACACTGGATTATCAGACAAAGGCACTTCAGTTTGAAGTAAACAATATGGATCGTTTGTTATCTGCATATTATTACTTTTTCCTTAAGGAAGAGCCGGATGTGATGATAGGATCCATGAGCTTTTGCAGGATTCGTAAGGAACCCTATGCCAGTACGATATTCGGCTACAATTTAGACGAGGGCTGTCAGGGACATGGATACTGTACAGAAGCCTGTAAGGCTGCTATGGAGCATCTTTTGTCCAATGTTCATATTCACAGGATAGAAGCAAGAGTCCTGACTGATAATGAGAAGTCTGTTCATGTATTAGAACGTCTTGGCTTCTTTCATGAGGGCTTTGAGAAGGCAAGCATACTTATAGGGGGAGAATTCAGAGATCATCTGAGGTATGCATATATAAATGAGAATTACTAAAAGGGGTGTAAGATATGGGAAGTCCATCTGAAGAAAAACTTAAGATCATCGAAGTGATGAATCAGACTTTGAATAATATTGACAAGAGACGCAGGGAGTTAAATGCGAATCTTGACATGGAGGAGGATGAAAATCAGGTAGCTGAGATAAAGAAAGAGCTTGGACAGCTCGAATCTCAGGCGACTGCTGTTAAGGGCGCCCGTGACGAGTTCGAGCAGCAGTATGCGAAGCTTAAAACTGAAGAAGAGAAAAAGAAGTTTGAACATATAGTCAAGATGGCTATTATTGTTGGTATGACCAGCGAAAGCATCCGTATTGCCTGGGAGAAAGAGAAGCAGGTAGAGGCTGACAGGGAAGCTCAGCGTTTGGAGAAGGAGGCTCTTCGTAAGGAGCGTTATGAAAAGGCCATAGACAGGATATTTGAAACCATGACACTCAGGTATGTTACCCGTGAGATGATTGACGAAATAAAGGATAATAAGAAATTCAAGGAAATGGCTGAGGAGGATCCTGACCGTCTGAACAGAGAAGAGCTGGCAAGGAAGGATGAATACACCGCCATGATGGCCAGAACCTTCGTTCGTCATAGAATGTCTTTGACAGGTGACTTTAATAAGGATCAGGAGCAGCTCAAGGAGGCATATGAAAAA
This sequence comes from Lachnospiraceae bacterium, assembly GCA_900199595.1. GTDB lineage: Bacteria > Bacillota > Clostridia > Lachnospirales > Lachnospiraceae > Eubacterium_Q. Next base: position 73,815 of record FZRB01000021.1, read on the forward strand.
GAGACCGGATACGAGAAGGCTATTCCTCTGATGAAGAAGTTCATTGAGGGTGATCTGGAAAAATACGGAACTGAAGAGGATAAGAAATTCATCAAAGACCTTTATAAGGATGTTGTTGAAATAAGTGCCATTACAAGAAAGCTGCGTAATGAATTTATTGCAGGTGAAAGTGATTTCTTTAAGGGTAATGGTTTTACTAAGGAAATATATGAGAAAGAAAAAAGCATCTATGACAGACTATACATGTATAAAGAGAAGGTTAACGCACAGAACCTTGAGTTTGCCGAAAAAGGCGAAATGGATAAAATGGCTGACAGAATGAACATCTACAATCCAATAGTTGTTTTTGAAGGCAATATAAAAACTACTTATCTGGAAGATGAGGATCAGTATAAAGCCAATGAATTCCGTAAGGAAACTGAGATGTGGAAGGTATATCAGAAGCTTCCGGATGGCAGTGCAGCACAAGTAAAGCATGTTACTGAAAAAGCAAATAATGAAATGAGAGCATGGTCGAAGATTCAGAGAATGACTAAGATGGCCATGATAGAAGGTAAAGGCAGCTTATCCAGCTGTATGTATGAATGGGCAAAAAATAAATCTCAGAATTCCCTGGAAAAAGTTGTTAATAAGAAAAAGCTTGAAACTAAGGACAGAGATGAGCTTAAAGAGAATTTTGCGGCTATAGTATTTAATCAGTTGGTCTATAATGAGCAGAAGGGTACCGATCTGGATAAACCATTTTCTGAAATGGTTTTCCGTAAATATAATAAACCGGCGGAGCTGGATGAAATCGGTAGAAAGTTTGCGGCAACACCGACATTTGAAGCTGTATATAAAAAGTATATGAAGGGTGGAAACTATAAGGATAAATGTATCCGTTTCCTTGCTGAGGATGTTGAGAAACAGCTTGCCCTGGAGCTGGTAAGCAAAAAGGACGATCTGCTGGCAGAAATGCTTCAGGCAAATATGAATCTTTCAAGAAGTAAGAGTGTTGCGTTGAGAAGAAATGACACAATAAAAAAACCTGATAAATCAAAGAATAATACGAAGAACAAATCAAAAAACAATACAAAGAAAAATTCAAAGAATAACTCGAAAAATAATAATTCAAAAAAATCTGCATTAGAGAGACAGACTACGGTGGCTGAAAAGGAAAGGGTACGCTCACAGTCGATTATGCCATCATAAGGAGACAGAATGCCAAAGGAATTATCTACAAAAGGGAAGATAAAAGCTTTAAAGAATACATTTAACAATCAGCTCAGCTTTGAGGATCGTTTACAGACTGTGCTTATGGCAAATGCGTACAGGAAGGCGTCCATTGAGCAGAGCAGTCTTAATGCATCTCAGGATAATAGTGTTGAGATGTTTCCAGAAGAGCTGAGTGATACCATAGATGAATTAAACGAACAGATCTTTAAGGAAATGTTCGGTGACGGCTCCATGAAGAGTATCAAGGAAGGATACAAGAAGTTCGGATATGTTTTTTCCGGAATCATCACCCAGCAGGGTAAAGATTATGAGAAGATACTCCAGGGTATTCCGGAGACAGAAACTCAAAGGGAGAACAAGGCCGCGTTTCTTGCATATAAGCAGGACGGCGTCGGTAAGTACATGACCGGTGCTTATCAGGAAATGTTCGGCATATCTGGTTTTTCATCTTATCTTTTTAATACTCCGGAAGTAAATGATAAGATATGGCAGAACTTTAATTTCACAAATAATTCCACAGTCGAGGATTATTACAAGGGGCTGGGAAAAAACAATGATGAGATAGAACAGCTCTGCAAGGATAATCATTGCGAAAAGGGTTCAAATCTTATTGAATTCTTTACCAGAACTGAAAAAGAAAAGATACTTAATCAGAGAAAGGCGAATCAGAAGGAACAGGCTGATAAAGAAAAAAAGCCTATAGAAGAGATACCTATAGATCTTACTGAGCCGGAAATTACAAAGGAAGATGCAATAAGTGCAATTAAAAGGGACTATGTACATGAGTTCCTGGATATATGTGACAGTAATTCACTGAATGTTTCTTATACAGAAGCAATTAATGCAGTAAATCAGCTTCCAAAGGTGAACAGAGACCATTTTGCAAAGGGAAATTATGTATATGCGGGAACAAAGCCAACTGACGGCAATCCGGATCACGAGATACATATCCTTAAGGGAAATAATAAAAAGCTCGCGAAGAATGCTGAGGAAGAGGAAAGAATCGGTAAAGAGATAGAAGAGTTCCAGAAATGGTCTAAAGAAAAGGGAGAATCTCAGGCTCTTCAGATGTCAAAAGACGGCGTGAATAAGATGATTCAGGGCTTTGAAGCTAAGATATTCAGCGGAAAGAATATGGGCTTCAGAGATGATAGCGCAAGAGCTGATCTATATAAAAATGAGATCAAGTCTTATGATGTATCCTTCCTGAATGGTGTTATACACGATCTTGAGGATTCGGCCAAGGGTAAAAGTCATAAGGATTCGAAGGAATTCACAAAAATGATGAAGACCTTGAGGGAATTCACATACCTTGTATCATCGGGAAGCGGAGGTTCTGCTCTGGAGAAGAGAGATAACCTCATTAAGGACTGTCTGATCTATATCAAGGATAAGATGGGCAGAGTCAGAACCAACGATTACGGCAAAAAGAGATTTGATGATACACTGCTCGTTCTGTCTGAAATTATGCCTGAGAAGGATTTCAGAGCTCTTGTGGATACGATTAATCATAAGAGATCGGCGAAGCCGGGCAGTGAGAAGTACATCGATTATGATAAAACCTTCAGAGATAAATATGTTTTAGGCAGTGAAAGAAGCAGGATCCGTCTGGCAGAGAGAGCACGCGAGGACAAGGTTCAGCAGAAAACTCTGAAAAACCAGACTAAAATGCTGAATATGGATATATCCAGAATAGAAATAATTGATGCACTCTTTGGAAGAAAGCCGAAGGCTCCTGATTTTATGATATCTGCATTGGGTGGATCAAAAGGTGCTAAGGAGGCTTTTTCTGATATAAAGGAAAGCTTTGTACCTATAGGACCTTACAGAAATGATTTTAATCTATCGAATAAGGACTTCGCTGCAATTGCATATGCGGCAACGCTTACACCGGAGGCAGCTGCACAGGATACCAGAGACTTGAATATGACACCTCAGCAGAAATTAAATAAATACGGTGCTGCCTATACTGCTGATTTTATGTTCGATGATGGAACCAAGGACTGTGGAAAGTGGTGTGCGGGACCGGTTCAGTTCGGGCGTGAATACGCTGCATCAGCTATGAGAGCTTATGCAGCAGGCCAGAAGGAGCCTCTTGCAAGAATACTGCAGGAAGGTATTAAAACCATGAATAATGAAGCCAGAAGGGCTACAGTGCTTTCGGATACATTTATAGCAAATAACGAAATGTTGAACAGAATGAAGGGGATGATGAATCGTGACCCTGAACTGATGAGACTTATTCTGAAGGATAAAGGACTCACTCGTGAAGACTTTACGAATACGAGAGATACTGCTCTGGGAGCAAAGATCGTTACAGATTTTAAGGTTGCAGCTTTAAAACTGAAGAATCTGAAGGATGTAGACACAAAGGAGAAAAGAATGGATGTTGTTACGGATATCGTTCTTAAAACCGTTTATGATAAATATATGATCCAAAGTTCCGCTGAAAGACATAAGAAGACCGGTGCACTTGAGAATTTCAGAAATCCAAAAGCCCGGGAGATGCTCAGAAACAGTGTGAAGAAATATGTAAAGGATAATAAGCTTCAGGACATCAGTTATGCTGGTCTTAAGCTAAAGTTACGCTCAAGAGATATGGCGATAGAAACAAATAAACTGGCTCGTGATTTCATGAATTCACAGCAGAGGACCGTAAGTCAGGTTAAACAGATGGGAAAATAGGTCAAAATGCTTGCTTGGCAGGCAGAAACGCATTTTGACTTTTGACATCTATGTCTTTATAATAGATTCAGCCTCAAAAGGAAGGAATTTACACAATCATGAAAAAGAAATTCTTCATAATAGCAATGATAGTTCTCGTCGGAATTCTGGCGACACTTATAGTTATAGGAATAAAAAGCTCCAGGAAGAATGACGACATCTTAGCAACGTCGGATTACCCATTCAGCTATATGATGAAAAAGGGAAATATAGAACTGAAGCTGGACGGTCACAGGACTCCAAAGCTTAAGTGGGAAACTCAGATCCAGACAGATGGAGTAGTACAGGTAGCTCAGAAGGGCAGTGAGAGACGTGGTAAGGCCAAATACATCATATCTCCGACAACTTCCGGAACTACGAGAGTTAACTTTGTAAGATCGCTGGATGTGGCAGGTACTAAGGTTGATGTAGCTACTGTTACTTTACCTATTTATGTTACCGAAGCAAATGGAGTGCTCAACCTTACTTTTCTGGAGAATCCTTATCTGATAAAAGGACCGGATGTTATAGGAGAATCATCTTCAAATCCTGCTGTCATAAATAATGCAGCAGCCGTCAGCTCAGTTAACACTGATAACAGCCAGGATGGTTCTGCTGAAAATGTAAGTTCAGACACTCTTCGTGGAGATATATTTTTCCCTAACGGCAAAGGAGACTGGACTCTTGAAAGCCCGGACGGAAATGCCGAGTTCACTTTTGCAAATGATGGCGGAAAGGATTATGCAACTGTAACTAAGAGTGGTGGTGATGATAATACTCAGAACCTTTCAGAGGGTGCGCTGGTAAAAACTACAGAGATAACTCTTTCCAGCAGTTCTCTTAAGATATCAGAGAAGCTGAAGGTTACATTTAATGACGACGGAACAGTAAAGCTTTCCAAGGTTACATCAGACTAAGAAATGTCATTCTGAGCGAAATGAAGAATCCATGGATTGAGAGGAATTTATGAAGAAGAAAGTATTATTAATCATTATAATTGTTATAGCACTACTGGCGATTGCTGCAGGTGTGATCATTTCAGTCCTGAATGCAAAGCAGTATACCAAGTTATTCCAGGATACGGATTATCCAGTATGCTATAAAATAAAGGATGGAAATATTATCCTGACAGTAAAGGATAATACAAAGAGGACTGAGGCATGGGAAGCTTCTGCTGAAGATCCGGACTATGTGACCATCACACCGAAGGGCAAGGTATCTGCTAAGAAGGCAACCTATATCATATCTCCAGCTTCAGTCGGAGTTACTAATGTTATATTTTCAAAGTCCATTCAGGGTGGCAAACTTAAAGTGGACTATGTAAAACTTACCTTTGGTACCTATGTTTATGAGACTATGGAAGGTCTGAAGTGTACATTTATAGATACAGGATCGCTTGAATACGGTAAGGATATAATTGGGGCAGGCACGGATCATCCGATAATTCTCAGCCCTGAGGCTGATCCAAGTTATGATTATATGATTGATGAAGTATCCTCTGCTACCAATGCCCGAAATGCGGCTGAGGAAGAAAAGCTCATGAAGGGACACATCGACTTTATAAATGGTCGTGGTGACTGGGAAGTAAAATCAGATACAGAATGTGTTGATGTTATTTATTCCGGTGATTCAGGCAGAGAATACATAAATCTTTCCTATATAGCGGGACATGAAGGAGGTTTGATAGAAGATTCTGTAACAGAAGAGGATGACAATGATCCGGAGAAAGCGCCTCTTGCTACTAATACAGAACCAAGCTGGGAAGGTGCAGCAATATTTGAAGATATGAATCAGGTGGTTGAAGTGAATACAGAGACAGATGCAAAAGAGATGACGGGGGAAGCTGTTCTCACATTCACCAGCCAGAGTCTGGGAATCACCGAGCAGAGAAAGGTAACCTTCTACAAGGATGGACATGTGGATTTTTCAGCAGTGAATGAAAAATAATGTGTGTTGCGCTTTTGTTGTGCATATAGTGTTAGAATGCGATTCAAATAGATATAAATACCCCGGAGGAAAACCATGTACAAAAAAGGTTTAAAAAACTTTAAAAGGATAAAAGTTATAGTGGCGCTGCTCTTAGCAGGTTCACTTGCTTTTTCCGGTTCCTATAAATCATTTTCAACTCCGGCTTCGGTAGTATATGCTGATGGAGATACAACTGAAGCGGCCGGAACTGAAGGTTCAGGAGAGACGAAAACTGAGGATGAAGAAGATAATATACTTAAGGCAAAAACGGGACGTATAGCCTATTGGGAGTGGAAGCAGGTTACTAGCGTAAAGGATACATTTGCAGATAATAAGTATCATCCGATTCTTTTTGCAAGCTGTAAAACAGTTCCTTATTCAAATTATAATCATGCGTTTCTTTCTTCTTATTCAGATAGAGATCATGTAAGGCTTCCAACCAATACTGTTGAGGCTAATAATTTTAAGGATGAGTTCCCTTCTGTTGAAAATAATCCGGAAAAAGAAGTCGGATATTATGGCCACTATGGAAAATACTCTAATGAGGCCCATTCTCCATCCTATTATTTTAATGCAACAAGAAGTGTTTATTATTTTAATACACAAACGGGAAAGACTGGTATATCCGATTCAGATTTTAAGTCAAACCGTTTCTTTACATATGGTGATTCCATGGGAGTTCCCTGGGTCAGGGCAGCTTACTGGGGACCTGATGGAGGACGTACGATGATAAGCATCTGTTTCCCTAAAAAACAGCTTTCAAATGGTGAATGTGGTGTATGGCAGCCTGACAATAAGGATTTTTACCTCGATGTAAGAGCTTGGGGCGATGATAGTATTGGTAAAAATCGTGAACCAACTCTTTGTATAACACATAATCAGACCAGAGATGATCATATTGAAGATATCTGGCATCTGGTTTTCAGCAATGATGCCTGGTACATTTTGTCTTATAATGATAGCTACAGAAATGAAGTATGCTATGATAATTTCGGAGCAAATATATTGAATGGTAACACAGATTATTCTGTTCTATCTCTTTTTGCCGGTTCCTATTATAGTATAATACCTCAGGGTTCCAAGTCCCCTTGTCTGTCTCGTGAGGATACATATTGTGGTTGGAAAATATTTGAAGGTTTTCCTCATCTTATGACATCACTTGAGTCCCAGACTGTAACAGCACCTGAAGTTATGCCTATAGATGCAGGAGTATTTATGGGGGCAGGAGATGATGAAGACGATAATGGAACTCCAGAGCTGTCTGATGGTATCGTTCTTCCAAAGGGACAGACACTTACCATAGATGGTGGAACTGTTTATGTAGCTACGAATTTTCTAAATAATGGAAAAATCAAGATTATTAATGGTGGAACCCTCATAGTCAAAAATGGTGGTTGTATATCTCCTTATACCAAGAACTGTGCAGGAGAGGGGACCATCGAGTGTGACGGTGGGAATATCATCGTTATGGAGGGTGGAAAGATATATGGTTTCTGTACCGGAGTAAGTAAGACATCTAATCCGTATAATGAAAAGAATGCGCCAATCCGTATAGTAGGTGGTGGTACAATGATCAATTACGGAACAGCTGTTTTCACCTATGGAGTAATCGGTAAGGGAAGTAAGATAGAAAACCGTAATAAAGGAGTTCTGAAATTCGGTTACAACAGAATCGATCAGTTGGAATTTATGAACAGAAGTCCAAAGAACATGGGACTTTCGGATCCGGCCAATTATCCGGAAGGAAAAGTCACCATTGGTCTGTTTGGAATCGGAAGTGATAAAGCGACGGTATATAATGAGAAAGCTGCAACCTTTGAACATAAGGGTAAAAACAGTGCAGATGTTGCTCCATCTGACAGGGTTGATATTATAGTACCGAATTATTAAAATGTAACATTATGATGTGACACTCTCTGCTTAAGTGAGTGTCACGTTTTGTTATTTTTTCGTCCCCGGAGGTTTAT
>FZRB01000006.1 GCA_900199595.1 Lachnospiraceae bacterium
GCCAAATGGTCTCAGTATAGAAACTGTACTCTTACCTTTTGATACATCAATACCTACTGCGTTCATATATTTGTCACTCCTTAAAAATATAGTGCAATGGATATATACCAGTTTTACTCATTGCCTATTCAATCTACTGTGGTGTGACACGAATGCACCTAATGGTGAAACAACCTGCATAAAACGAACGCTGCTAATGAGGAGCTGGTTATCAGTCTATGTTACGGACGCGAGGTCCAAGGAAGGAAGCCGATATACCTATTGCCCCATCATTATACAGCTTAAGCAATAAGATAGATAACATCTTAACTGGATGTTAAGAATATTAACTATAAAATCATTGTAGTAGAAAGGATTAATACCCCATGGACATGAATATCGATATTAGAGAAACGCTTCGTTATAAGAGGCGTATAGTAATAAAGGTCGGATCTTCATCCCTTATGCATCAGGAGACCGGAGAGCTTGATTTTATTAAAATTGAAAAAATGATTCGAATCATCTGTGATCTCAAAAACCAGGGAAAGGATGTTGTACTTGTTTCTTCAGGTGCTATTCCTGTTGGAAGGAAGGTCCTTGGTCTTAATAAAAAACCTGAGATTCTTTCTATGATTCAGGCCTGTGCAGCACTTGGTCAGGGCGAACTGATGATGCTGTATCAGAAGCTATTTATGGAATATAATAATAAGGCAGCGCAGGTTCTGCTTACATTTGATGTTATAACAAATGATGAAAGAAGAAAGAATGCAGAAAATACATTGAAGCAGCTTCTGGATCTGGATGTAGTTCCAATCGTAAATGAAAACGATACAGTTGCTACTGATGAAATCGAGTTCGGTGATAATGATACACTTTCTGCCATTGTTTCTACGCTGATTGGTGCAGATATGCTTATTCTTCTTACTGATATAAATGGTTTCTATACAGATGATCCAAGAAAGAATCCTAACGCTAAGCGTTTATCTGTTATCGATCATATAGACGAATCGCTTAAGGATATGGCCAAGGGTACAGTTACAAGCTATGGAACAGGCGGTATGTATACTAAGATTGCCGCTGCCCAGATAGCATGTTATGCTGGAGCTGATGTGGCTATCGTTGAATCCTCAAAAATGGATATAATCCACAGACTGATGGACGGAGAAGATGTAGGAACTATATTTACAAAGGAATCATCAAAAGAACTTGATCTGATTGATTTTATAAAGAATAAAAAATATCTGGAGAAGTAATCAAATATATATGTATATGACGATGAGTCGTTAAGGGGGTATTTTGTTATGGAAGGGACTGGTCTTGTACTTGCCGGTGGTGGCGGTAAGGGTATATATCAGATAGGAATGATCAAATCACTTATTGAGGCGGGGCTTATGAATGATATAACAGCCGTGTCCGGAACCTCAATAGGCGGAGTTAATGCCGTTCTTTTCTCAGAAGGACTGGCAGATGGCGGACTTGATAAAGTAGTAAGCCAGATGGAAAATGCGTGGAATGATATTGATTACAAGGTATTCTTTAATACCGATCCTACACAGCTTCAGTCAGGTGACAGCCATTTTTCCAGAAATGCAACGGAAAGACTGATAGATAAATACCTGGATTACAGTTTATTTACAGGTTCTGCTGATTCAGAGGGTAATATCGACATAAAAACAATTCCTACTTATGTGACTGCAGCAGCGTGTCCTCCCGGAATTGTGACCTCTTCTCAGATATCTGATGAAGAATTAAAGCTTCTCACATCAACATCTGTAGAGGAAACCTACAGAAATTATGTAGTTGAATATTTCAGTCTTCAGGGTAAGGATAAAGACTATATCAAAAATGCTGTTCTTGCAACTACAGCACTTCCGGTTATATATAATCCTGCAGAGGTAGATGGCAGGCTATATGTGGATGGCGGTGTAAAGGATAATGTCCCCATAAAGCCGCTCTATGATATGGGAATCAGACGCTTTATCGTAATAGAATTAAATACAGAGTCAGACATTAAAAATCCTGAACAGTTTGCAGATGCAGAGATAATCGACATACTTCCAAGCCATGAGTTGGGTCGTCTTCTCAGCGGAACCATGAACTTTGATAAAGAGGATCTTGGAGTAAAGAAAGAGCTGGGAGTTAGAGACGGCAGAAGATATGTTAAGACACTCTTTGAAAAGGATGAGATTTATATAAAGCTTGAACGAGAGCTGGCAGCAAGGGATTATGAGAATATCATGAAGAATATGAGATTTGAGAGGACCTATAATACACTTGATAAGGATATCAGTTCAAGGTTCAGTTATATAAATGATATTGAGAGTAAGTATGGGTTGTAATTAATCTCCGCGTAGAGCTGATATAAATATATTATGAGGGTTAATAAATGATTATAAATAAAACTATAAATTCTTATAAGGATATTACTATTGTATCTATGGAAGATATGAAGAATTGGCTTCATGATAAGGGAAATTTTTTCTTTGATTTTCTGATCAAGCTATGTATTGCTATAGTTCTTTTTGCGATCCTTAGTAAGATTTTAAAGAAGATAGCTAATTCTATCCAGGCTAAGCTTGATAAAAAGGACGTTGATCAGACGGCTAGTCATTTTGTGATCAGCCTTATAAGATACTGCATATTAGTATTTGCTGTATTTACAATAATCACACAGCTCAAGATTGTTGAGGTTGCATCCATAGCAGCTCTTGTTGCCTCAGCCGGTGTTGGTATATCTTTGGCTATGCAAGGAGCACTTTCCAACTTTGCGGGTGGTATACTTCTCCTTGTGCTGAAACCTTTTAAAAAGGGAGATTATATAGTGATTCCCGGAGCAAATATAGAGGGAAAAGTAGAAGAGATAGAAATCTATTATACTACTATAAGTACTATTCTTGGTGAGGATGTTAAGATACCTAATTCACAGCTTACCAATAATTCCGTAATAAACAGGAAGGGTAACGAGAACAGGGCACTTCTTATCAATGTAAATATATCTTATAATTCAGATCTGGATAAAGCAAAAACAGTACTTAAAACTATGCTGGATTCACAGGATAAGATACTGGGTGCACCAAGAGATATATTTGTTGAAGAACTCAGTGATCATTCAATAGTATTGGGTGTATTCTGTATGGTTCCTGTTACTGAATTTAACAACGTAAGAAGACAGCTTAATGAAAAAATACTTCTGGTACTCAGAGAAAACAATATAGAGATACCATATAATCAATTAGATGTACATGTAATACAGTAATCAAAAAGATGACAGTTTGAATCAGGTTCAAAGTGTCATCAAAAACATGACAGAAGTGAACCTGGTTCGCTGCTGTCATCTTTTGGGGAATATTTGATATGGGGAGGTGTTTTGATGAAAATGGATGTTGTAGCACTTGGGGAGTTACTTATTGATTTTACCGAAAATGCAGTCAGTTCTCAGGGAAATCCAGTTATGGAGGCTAATCCCGGTGGGGCACCGTGTAATGTTCTTGCTATGCTTACAAAACTTGGTCACAGTACATCATTTATCGGGAAGGTCGGAAATGATATGTTCGGGCATCAGCTTCAGGATGCTCTTAAAGAAGTTGGTATCGGAACTGAAGGTCTGGTTATGGATGACAAGATTCATACGACACTGGCATTTGTACATACATTTCCTGATGGAGACAGAGATTTTTCATTTTACAGAAATCCAGGTGCAGATATGATGCTGGATGAAAGTGATATAAACGAAGAACTGATTAAAAATACCAGGATATTTCATTTTGGTTCTCTTTCCATGACTTCAGAGCCTGTAAAATCAGCTACTATAAAAGCTTTAAATATAGCAAAGGAAAGTGGAGTAATCATATCTTTTGATCCGAATCTAAGAGAACCACTGTGGGATACTCTCGAGGATGCAAAACGTGAAATAAGCTTTGGAATGAGCATGTGCGATATACTTAAGATATCCGATAATGAAATCCAATGGTTTACCGGACTTGAAGAATTCGATGAAGGTGTAGAAAAACTATGGGAGCTTTATCCGGATATTAAGATGATTCTTGTTTCCATGGGAAAAGAAGGAAGCACCTGTTATCAGAAAAATGGCAAAGTAACCGTTATGCCGTTTATTCAGAAAAACACTATTGAAACAACGGGAGCAGGAGATACCTTCTGTGCCGGTGTACTGCATTATGTATTGGATAACGGCCTTAAAGAATATAGTGAAGAAGAAAAGAAAGCTATGCTTACATTTGCAAATGCAGCTGCATCAATTATTACAACGAAAAAAGGCGCTCTCAGAGTTATGCCTGAAAAATCAGAGATTGATAAATTGATAAACGAATAATATTTCAAAAAAATATGACAAAAGTGAACCTGGTTCACTTTTGTCATGTTTTTTTATGCTGATTGAACTTCTTTATCTGTAATAAACAGTGTTGTGATTATAAATGCCATTATACCGGAGATAACAAGACCTATCAGATAGTATGCAATGCTTTTTACTCCGGCATTGGGACCTGCTGTCATTGTGAAGACTCCGAGTATACCTGAAGTTCCCCAGGTGGTGGCTGCAACCTCAAGAGCCATTACAACAGCTCCACCAAAACCGGCTCCGACACTTGCGGTTATAAAGGGTTTACCCATAGGAAGTGTAACGCCATATATCAAGGGTTCACCAACACCGAGAATACCTGCCGGAAGACCACCGCTTATAACCTGTTTCAGGTGGTCATTTTTAACTCTCTTTGCCTTTATATATAAAGATATAGCAGCACCAACCTGGCCGGCTCCAGCCATACATAAAGCAGGATAAAGGGTTATGTACTGCATTTCTTCCAACTGAACTGTATAAAGTGCAACTAATCCATGATGCATTCCCATGGCAACCATAGGTAAAAACAGCGCAGCAGATATATAACCTGCAAGTGCTCTGACTAATATATTAGAAGACATACAAACCAGCTGTACTACATAACATATTCCACTGGATACCAGTCCCAAAAGAGGCATTATAATAAATATATAAGGAATAAGACATACAAGCAGCGTGAGTATCGGTGTAAATACAACATCTAAAGCGTTTGGCATATGTTTCCTTATCCATTTTTCACCCCTGACCATGATAAGTACACCGAAAACAACTGCAAGTATACCGCCACGTCCACTATGAAGAGTTGAGCTTAAGGCATTTTCTTCATTCCATAAACCGACTGTCTGAGCAATAGTATTAATTCCATCAAGTCCGGTGATCATTCCCAGCATTCCACCAAGTATAGGTGTACCACCAAATCTTTCGGCAGTACGATAACCTGTCCAGGCTGTCAGATAAGTTAGAAATGACGTATTAATAAGACCAAGAATCGATATAAGAACAGTAAGTATCTTATTATCTTCCCATGCAGGAAAGAGCTGCTGAAGAAGAGGAGATATTCCGGCACAAAGACCGGCAGCGATCACTCCGGGAATAAGAGGAACAAATATCTCTCCAAAGACTTTCAATGAATTACGGATCGATGTATCCTTCTGTTTTGCTTTTACGGCATCTTTATTATCCTTCCAGTCAGAAGTTGCTGAAGCCTTAGTCTTATTCTCATCTTTTGATGATTCCGATGGGGCAGCAGCAGGCAGTCCCATCTGTCTGCATATCTCACCACATTTACTGCTTTTACCGGGACCAACTATAACCTCAACATAGTTTGTTCTGTCGTGCATGACACCAAGAACACCTTCTAAAGTTTTTAATCCTTCTACATTTATTAAATCATCATCCTTTACGGTAATACGAAGCCTTGTCATACAGTTAGTAACAAAAGAAATGTTTTCCCTGCCACCTATATTATCCAAAACCTTAATTAACAGTTCCTCGTAATTCATAAATCTTAACCTTCCTAAATAAACTCATTAATATAATTACATAAATGAATAAATATTTTCCCCACATAATATGCTGTCAAAAGTACATTTGACACTCAAATCGTATTATACAATATGAAATAAACAAATACCACACAAATACAATGAAGAAAACACTTGCGTTTATCTTTCTCATTTTTTATAATCAAATTGTAATCGTTTACAAAATGTTTTCAATTTTCAATTATATCATTTGATGTCAAAAAGCTCTTTTGACATCCACGTCTTAAAATCTGATAAAGGAAGAACGCTATGGATAAAATAAAAAAATGGGATAAAACATTTACATCAAGAATCGAACCTTACTATGATGAGCTGAAATGGTTGTATTCAGAGCTCTATAATAATGACCAGCAGGCCTTTGAATATTTTACGGACATGCTTTTTGAATACTACAAAAAAAGAAGTAAAACTCTCAAAATGTGGGATGAAGCAAGAGATGTTGTAAAGGACTGGTTTGCCGGAAATGAAATGCTTGGAATGCTGATGTACACTAATTGTTTTGCCGGAAATCTGAAAGGTGTAAAAGAACATCTGGATTATATAGAGGAATGCGGTGTCAATTATATACATCTTTTGCCTCTTCTGGAAAGCCCCGAAGGCAGAAGTGATGGAGGATATGCTGTGTCTGATTTTAGAAAAGTACAGCCTGAGCTTGGATCTATGAAGGATCTGGCCGCTTTATCAAAAGACTGCCACAGCAGAGGTATCAGCGTTTGTCTTGATTTTGTAATGAATCATACCAGTGAAGATCACGAATGGGCAAAACGTGCTAAGGCCGGTGAAAAGGAATATCAGGACAGATATTTCTTCTTTGACAGCTGGGATATCCCCAATCAGTATGAACAGACCGTTCCTCAGGTTTTCCCTCAGACCGCTCCGGGTAATTTTACCTGGTGTAATGAAGCAAATAAAGTAGTTATGACCTCGTTTTATCCGTATCAATGGGATCTGAATTACAGAAATCCTGTTGTATTTAATGATATGACTGCAAATATGCTTTATCTCTGTAATCAGGGAATTGATATCATAAGACTTGACGCAGTTCCATACATATGGAAAACTCTCGGAACAAACTGTCGAAACCTTCCGGAAGTTCACAGTCTTGTAAGAATAATGAGGATTGCTGCCGAAGTCGTTTGCCCCGGAACGCTGCTTCTCGGCGAGGTAGTAATGGAGCCTTCAAAGGTGGTTCCTTATTTTGGCACGGTAGAAAAGCCTGAATGTCATATGCTTTATAATGTTACCACCATGGCAAGTACCTGGCATACTGTTGCAACTAAAGACGTAAGACTTCTGAAGCATCAGCTGGGAACCGTATTTTCCCTTCCTAAGCAGTATGTTTTCTTAAATTATCTCAGATGTCATGATGATATAGGCTGGGGGCTGGATTATGATTATCTGAAACAATTTGGTATGGAAGAGATTTCTCATAAGAAATATCTTAATGACTATCTTAAAGGAGCATGGCCGGGAAGTGATTCCAGAGGTGAACTCTATAATGACGATCCCAGACTGGGAGATGCAAGACTGTGCGGAACCACTGCATCCCTTTCCGGTATAGAAGCTGCTGAGTATGAAATGAGCAGACCTAAGCTTGCAAAGTATGTAAGACTGGATCTGATGCTGCACGCATTTCTTCTTACTCAAAGTGGTATACCCGTTCTTTACAGTGGTGATGAGATAGGACAGCTGAACGATTACACTTACCATGATAATCCACACAAAGCTGATGACAGCCGTTATCTCCACAGAGGTAATCTCGACTGGAAAAGTGTAGCAAGACGCAAGGAAAAAGGTTCCAGAGAGGAAATGATCTTTGACGGCATACGTCAGCTGACAAAGCTCAGAAACAGCCATAAGGTTTTTGAAAATGCAGCTGATACCTGGATAGTGGAAACATGGAACGATCATATACTGGGAATAGGAAGATATTATAGAGGTGAGAAGCTGATTGCACTGTTTAATTTCAGTGACAGAGATGAAACAGCATGGATAAATGAAATTGAACAATATACAGATATGCTTACCGGTGAGGAAAGAGAAGCTAAGGCTGTAGGTATTCCTGCATATGGATTTGTCTGGTTAATAACACATTTTAAATAAAAACAAAAATATATTATAGGAGATAAAATCTATGACAATAAAAGAAGTAGCTGAACTGGCTGGAGTTTCAACCGCTGCAGTGAGCAGATACTTTAATGGGGGATCACTGAGCGAAGAAAAAAGAAAAAAAATAAGGGAAGTAATAGAAAAAACCAATTATGTTCCAAATGCAATGGCTCAGACTATGAGAACAGGGCGAAGCGGACAGATAGGTGTAATAGTACCTTATATACATTCTGACTCCATGTCACAGATAATGGAAGGCATTTCTGAAGGTTTAAAAGAGAATAATTATACATTTATACTCGCCTGCACAAACGGTGAAAAAGAAAAAGAAGTAATGTTTATAGAATCCATGCAGAGAGGCGGAATCGATGGAATCATACTTATGGGAACTGTAATGACACCACGTTTAAGAGATACATTGGATAATTCTATTCTGCCAATTGTTGTAACAGGACAAAGTTTCAGTGGAGTTTCTTCTGTATATCATGATGATGTTCATTCCTTAAAGGAAATAACACTAATGATGTTAAAGAAGAGAAAAAAGATAGTTTATATAGGCGTTGATGATGAGGACGCGGCTACCGGATATGCCAGAAGACGTGGAGTTGAGAAGGCATTTGACGAAGCGGGAATCGGCGCTGATAAGCTGATATGCGGTATATCGGACTATACGATGAAAGGCGGATATAACGAAACTATTAAAATGCTTCAAAAATATCCGGATCTTGACGGAATAGTCTGCGCCACTGACAGAATAGCACACGGAGCCATAATTGCTCTGAGGGAAAATGGGCGAAATGTTCCCGAGGATGTAAGTGTTACAGGCGTAGGTAACAGCTGGGCTGACAGAGTATCACAGCCACAGCTTACCACAGTAAAGCTTTATTTTGAAGAGTGCGGAAGAGTAGCAGTAAGGCTTATGATGAATATCCTTAATGCAGAAGATAGTGACATTCCTATCAGTAATATAAAGCTTGGATACCAGATAATTGAGAGGGGGTCGATATAAAAAATGAAACTTATATTTATAGATATTGATGGAACATTAACTGTTCCCGGTGAGAATATCCCTCCTGAAAGCGCACTTGAAGCCATAAAGAAAACACAGTCAAAGGGCAACAAGGTTTTTCTATGTACAGGCAGAAATCCCGATATGTTAAAACCTCTTCTTGTATATGGCTTTGATGGTGTAGTAGGAAGCGGAGGGGCATACGTAACAGTAGGTGATCAGGTAATTATCGACGCTCCCATGTCAAATGAGGACAGAGACATTGCACTTGATACACTTCATAAGCAGGGAGTTTACTGTACTATTGAAGCCAAAAACGGTTCATGGTGCGATGAAGGTATAGGCGAATTTATGAAGCGGCAGTCAGGTGGAAACAGTGAGCTTCAGCGCTGGAGAAAAGCTATCGAAGAAAGTCTGGGAATAAAGCCCATGACAGAATATGACGGATCACCTATATATAAAATAGTCGTTATGTGCAGTAATAAAAATCAGCTAGAAGAAACAAAAGATAAACTTGGAAAAAGCTACAGGTTCATTGTTCAAGAAATGCAGGGTGGAACTCTTATAAATGGAGAGCTTCTCAGTATAGAATACGATAAAGGCCGAGGTGTAAAGGCTGTAGCTGAGTATCTGAACGTAGCCATAGAGGATACCTATGGCTTCGGAGACAGTATGAACGACCTGGAAATGATTGAAACCGTAGGAACAAGTGTCTGCATGGATAATGGAGCCCAGGCTTTGAAGGATGTTTCAGATATGGTATGTCCTGCAGTTACAGACGATGGACTCGCAAAAGCATTTGACCTATTAAAACTCGTATAGTATAATGAAAATATATTGTAATCGTTTTCAACTTTAAGAAAAGGAGGATATGTCATGGCACTAGATTATAGAAAATGTGCTGAAGAAATTGTTGCCAATATAGGCGGCAGAGATAATGTAGCTCAGGCAGCACATTGTGCAACCAGACTCAGGCTTGTAATTAAGGATAATGCCAAAATTAATAAGTCTGCGCTGGAAAATGTAGATGGTGTTAAAGGTATGTTCGAAAACAACGGACAGCTGCAGCTCATCATCGGAACCGGTACAGTTAATAAAGTATATGATGAATTCCTTGCAGTGACCGGTATGACGGCAGCTACTAAGGATGATGTAAAGGCCGCAGCTGCTGCTCAGCAGCCTGCTTGGAAGAGAGCTCTTAAATCAGTAGGTGATGTATTTGTACCTATTCTGCCAGCTATCGTTGCATCCGGACTTATGATGGGTGTAGTTGAAGCTCTTGGTAAGGCTATTCCTTCCTTTGCCGAAACAGACTGGTACGCATTTTTGGATATGGTAGCAAATACTGCATTTGCATTCCTGCCGGTTATAGTTGCTGTAAGTGCCGCAAGAGTATTTGGAGCAAATATATTCCTGGCTGCAGTTGTGGGACTTATGATGGTTCATACCGGACTTCTTAATGGATGGAATGTTGGTAATGAAGAAGCAATCAATTCCTTCTTTGGCGTAACTGATGGAATAATTCCTACCTGGAATCTGTTTGGTAGTATAAAGATTGGAAGCTACGTTCTTGGCTCGATATCGCGGCATGGTTATCAGGGACACGTAATTCCTGTTATGATTGCTATCTGGTTCATGAGCAAGATAGAAAAATGGCTTCATAAGCATGTTCCTGAAATGATTGATCTGTTTGTAGTACCAATCACAACTGTTTTCTTAACAGCACTTATAACATTTATGGTTGTAGGACCTATCTTTGCTACACTCGAAAACTATGTACTTAAGGGCGCTGAATGGCTTGTACAGTTCCCACCTGGAGCTATGATCATGGGTGCTATATATCCTGCTACAGTTGTTATGGGTCTCCATCATATGTATAACGTTATCGAGGCCGGAATGCTGTCATCGGTTGGTCTGAACACATGGATGCCTATTGCATCTGCCGCAAACTTTGCTCAGTTTGGAGCCTGCCTTGCTGTTGGTATCAAATGTAAGAAAGCAAAGCTTAAAACAGTTGCTATTCCTTCATCCATGTCAGCTGCTCTTGGTATCACAGAACCTGCTATCTTCGGTGTTAACTTCAGATTCATGAAACCATTTATCTGCGGTATGATCGGTGGTGCATGTGGAGCAATCTTCGGAGCAATAACAAAAATCGGTGCTACAGCATATGGTGTAACAGGTATCCCAGGATATCTGACTATAAATAACTATGGTCTTTATACAATCCTTCTTCTTATATCAGGTGGTATAGCATTTGCACTTACCATGATTATATGGAAAGAAGAAATACCTGAAGGCGAGGCAGAAGAACCTGCTCCGGTAAAAACAGATGGTGCTGTTTCTTCAAAGTCAGAGGCAAAGGCTTCTGTAATCAAATCAAACGGTAATGATGTAACCAAGAAGCTTGTAATAACAAGCTCAGCCGGTGAGATATCACTTCCTACACCGGGTAAGGTAATACCTTATACAGATATTCCTGATCCTACATTTGCATCCGGCGCTCTTGGACAGGGCGTAGGTGTAGAACCGGAAGAGGGTGTTGTATATGCTCCTATGGATGGTGAGATATCCTCTGTAGCAGACAGTAAGCACGCTATTGGAATCAGCGGAGAGAATGATCAGGAGCTTCTTATACATGTTGGTGTAGATACAGTAGAAATGAAGGGTGACGGATTTAAGACTCTGGTTGAAGAAGGTGATCAGGTTAAGAAGGGTCAGAAGATCATGGAATTCGACATTAAGAAGATTAAAGAAGCCGGTCATCCTGATACAGTAGTCGTACTGCTGACAAACAGCGACGATTACGAAGATGTAAAATTCGGGGACATATAAACGATTTCCTAGTTTAGGAAACGAGTAAATAACTATAAAAAGGAGAAGATATATTATGAGAGAATTTAAGTATGTTATCACTGATGAAGTAGGTATCCACGCACGTCCGGCAGGACTTCTTGTTCAGGAAGCAAAGAAGTTTTCCAGTACTATCATGTTCGTTAAAGGAGAAAAAAGTGCAAAGGCTACATCACTTATGAAGCTTATGGGCATGGGAATCGTTAAGGGTGACGAGGTTACAATCCAGGTTGAAGGTGATGACGAAGATGCAGCAGCTGCTGCAATCGAAGAATTCATGAAAGCAAACTTTTAGTAATCGAAAGTGTAGGTGACATTTTCGGTTAGTCGGTGTATATGTATGTCGGAGCTTTCTCGTGTAATAGGAAATCATGTTTCTTATTATACAAAAAAACGCTCCGACATACGCATATAAAGAGGAGGTAATAAGTACATGATCATATATGATGGAAAAGCCGTTTTTGAGGGGATAGCAATAGGTAAAATAAGTGTATATAAAAAGCAGGAACAACAGGTTAAACGTATCAAGGTTGATGATACTGAGGCTGAGAAAAAACGTTATGCCGACGCCAGAGAAGTTGCAATTAATCAGCTTAAGGCGCTTTATGAAAAAGCTGTAAAAGAAGTCGGTGAATCCGGAGCTGAGATATTTGAAGCGCATCAGCTCATGGTTGATGACGAAGATTATATAGAATCTGTTGAGAATATAATTGAAACCGAAAATGTAAATGCAGAGTTTGCTGTAGCAGAAACCGGAGACAATTTTGCTAAAATGTTCTCTGAAATGGAAGAAGAGTATTTCAGAGGAAGAGCAGCTGATATAAAAGATATAACTGAAAGAGTACTTAATGCACTTTCCGGCGCCGGTTCAGGAGGAATAGAATCTGATGAACCTGTAATTGTGGTTGCAGATGATCTGGCTCCTTCAGAAACAGTACAGATGGATAAGGATAAGATACTTTCCTTTGTAACAGTCCATGGTTCCGCTAATTCACATACATCTATTCTTGCAAAGACTATGAGCATTCCAGCGATTATTGGATGCCCGATACCTCTTTCAGATGAAGTTAATGAAAAACTGGCCGTTGTTGACGGATATGAAGGAAAGGTCTATGTAGAACCTGAAGAAGATGTTCTTGCTGCAAAGAAAAAGCTTCTTTTGGAAGAAGAGGAGAAGAAGAATCTCCTCGAGAGATTAAAAGGAAAAGAGAACATTACTCTTGATGGTCAGAAGATTAATCTCTATGCAAACATTGGTAATACCAAGGATCTTGGTCTTGTGCTTGAAAATGATGCCGGCGGAATCGGACTTTTCAGATCTGAATTCATATATCTTGGTTCTGATAATTATCCTACAGAGGATGAGCAGTTTGCCATATATAAGCAGGTTGCACAGACTCTTGCAGGAAAGAAGGTAATCATAAGAACACTTGATATCGGAGCAGATAAACAGGCTGATTATTTTGAGCTTCCAAAGGAAGAGAATCCTGCCATGGGACTTCGTGCCATCAGAATATGCCTTACAAGACCTGAAGTATTTAAGACACAGCTTCGAGCAATCTTAAGAGCCAGCGCATTTGGCAAGATATCAATCATGTTCCCTATGATCATATCTGTAGATGAGGTTAAGAAGATCAAGAAAATAGTTGAAGAGGTTAAGGCTTCTCTGGATGCTGATGGTTTATCTTATGATAAAAATATTGAGCTGGGTATTATGATAGAGACTCCGGCTGCAGTTATTATAGCTGATGAGCTGGCTGAAGAAGTTGATTTCTTCAGTGTGGGAACAAATGATCTGACTCAGTATACTCTTGCTATTGACAGACAGAACCAGTCACTTGATGACTTCTATGATTCACATCATCCGGCTATCTTAAAAATGCTTCAGATGATAGCTGATGCTGCACACAGACATGGAGCATGGGCAGGAATATGCGGCGAGCTTGGTGCAGACCTCAGCCTGACTAAGGAATTCCTGGCTATGGGATATGATGAGCTGTCTGTATCTCCGGGAAGAATACTTCCTATAAGAAAAACAGTGCTTGAGACAAATGTAGCTGAATATAAGAAAGAAACCGGAAGATAATATCTTAATATGCATTCTTGAGGTGATTTATGAGAGAATGGACAAAAGAAGAAAAGTATAGATATCTTAAAGATCCCCAGGAGTTGATAGAGCTTTATGACAGAATCATCAAGTCAGAGTATCGACAGACTTATCATATACAGCCAATTACTGGACTGTTAAACGATCCAAATGGTTTTGTGTGGTATGATAATAACTGGCATCTCTTTTATCAGTGGTGCCCGTGGGGAGCTGTTCATGGTCTGAAATACTGGTATCATGTAGTTTCAAAGGATCTGATAACCTGGAAGAATCTGGGCGTTTGTCTGATGCCAGATGAAATATATGGATATGATAATAAAGGTGCTTATTCCGGTTCAGCTATGCCGATAGGAGATAAACTGTACCTTTATTATACCGGAAATAACAGAGATGAGGATTATGTCAGACATTCATATACCTGCATAGCAAAACTGGGAAATGATGGCTGGCCGGAGAAATATCCGCTTCCTCTTTTCGGACCTAATCCAGAATATACTGAAAATCAGAGAGATCCAAAAATAATTGTAATGCCTGATGAAAAGACGTATTATATAATTCTTGGGGCACAGACAAAGGATAACTGTGGACGTATTATTATCTATAAATCTGAAAATCTGCTCCATGGATGGACATTTGCAGGCGAATTAAAGGTACCGGGATTTGAAAATCTGGGCGGTATGTGGGAATGTCCTTCTATAGAACATATAGGCGGAAAAGATGTTCTTATGTTCTGTCCGCAGTATATTAAGCTAAAAGGCAGAGGCGAAGGAACAAATCATAACGGATATATAATAGGAACAATGGATTGGGACAGTCTTACATTTATTCCTGATGGAGATTTTCATGTACTGGATTTCGGATTTGATTCCTATGCTGCAGCGTGCGCTAACAATATCGAAGATAATGATAAGGCAATCTTAATAGCATGGATGGGACTCCCCGGTGCATCATATCCAACAGATGATGATGAATGGTCCGGATGTCTTACCCTTCCGAGAGAACTCACGATAAGGGGGAGACGCCTTATTCAGAAACCACTTCCCGAGCTTAAAAAGCTAAGAGACGAGAAAATAAATATATCAGAAAATGAATATGGTTGTGTAGACCTTCCATATGCAGCAGAAATCGAACTGGAAATCAAGCCTGGAGACTGCGAACTTGATATATTTACTAACAAAGCAGGAGAGGGCGGTTTATTTATTAAATATATCGAAGAAAAGAAAGAAATAACAATCGACAGAAGTTCTTTGGAAAAAAGATTTAATATATCTGATGGCGAAAGCAGGACCAGAATCCTTGAGAACGGATTATCAAATCTGAGAATATATATAGATAAAAGCTCTATAGAAATATTCGTAAATGACGGAGATGCAGTATTTACTTCAAGAGTATTCCCAACTGAACAGGAAAGATATATGAAAATAATATCAAATAACGCATTTACAAATATTTGGACCATAAAAGCGGCTGTTAAAGAAGAGTTCCTTATCTAAATTGACACCAGAGCAATCATAAACTAATACATTAACAAAATAGGAGAGCATCAACAGAATTATGAATCAAAATGTTGTTATAATATTAGCTTCAGAATCACCCAGACGAAGAGAACTGCTTCAGCAGGCCGGGCTTGAATTTCAGATTATAACCAGCGAAATAGAAGAAAAAACCAAAGAAAAAGCACCAGAAAAAGTGGTTTTAGAGCTTTCAGATATGAAATGCAAGACAGTTGCAGACATATTTATTCGTAAAACCCCCAAAAAGGAGTCTTTAGAATTAATCAATATGCTGATTCCGGATGATGGTGGAATACTTGTAATTGCAGCTGATACAGTAGTTGCATATGAAGGTACAATCCTGGGAAAACCAAAAGAACCGAAAGAAGCAAAAGACTATCTGATGATGCTTTCAGGTAAAACACACGAAGTATATACAGGCGTAAACTGCAGATATCTGACATACAGTTCATATCTGGAAAAAATGATTGAGGCAGATAACTTTGGATTTTACTCAAATACTTTAGTAAAAATGTATCCATTTGATGAGTATGAAGCACTGGATTATATCGCTACCGGAGAACCAATGGATAAAGCCGGCGCTTACGGAATTCAGGGAATCGGTTCACGACTTGTAGAATCAATCAACGGCGATTATAACAACGTGGTCGGTTTACCACTTAGCCAGCTGATCAAAGAACTCTCAAAAAGAGAATACCTAACATTTAATTAACATAAAAAAGATGACACTTGAACCAGGTTCAAAGTGTCATCTTTTTTATAACCCCTAAAATATATAGATAAATCCCCAAGAGAATAGTGCTATCCCCCAACACCAATTTATTCGTGAAACCATAGTTTTGCGAAAATAAAGCAGTGCTAAGACGTGAAAGTAGTGGTTTCGTGCATGCTTGCATGCTAAGAAACAGCTACTTTTGCGGATTAATACGGGCGACAGCCCGGTATCGCTGAACATAGTCGACAAAGTCGACGCTGGTTGCGAAGCAAACAGGTTCAGCGATTGCACTGCTTAATCATATTTCCTCATAAAACTCACCAATTTTTACCTTACATTTTCCATCCCAAATCCCAACGGGTACTTCTTCATCAAAATCATAAAACTTCATATCTTCAATAGATTTTTCTAATCTATAAACAAGCGTTTTCTTTTCTTCAGGAGAAACTATCCAATATTCCCTTACTCCTGCTTTATTATATTTATGTAGCTTGATCACCATATCCATCATAGAATTACTTGGTGATAAAACTTCAACTACAAGATCAGGAGCTCCAACAATTCTTGGTTTCGTTATATTATCTTTGTTACAAACTATAATAACATCCGGTTGAACCATTGTTTTGTCGTCACGATCCAGCTGAACGTCTATAGGTGATATATAAGTTTTACATGCACCCTTATTGGTTTTTATATGGATATAGAATTCAGCATATATACTACCTGCTATATCTTGATGAGGCGTTGTAGGTGCTGCCATTTCATAGAATTTACCATCAATTAGCTCAATTCTGGTACCTTCCGGTAAGGCTAAATAATCGTTTATATCTTTGTTTTTATAATTATTATTTTTAAAAATCTGCGATTTTGCTTTAAATGCAGCTTCCTCACGTAATTCATAATTTGTATTATTTTTTATATAATTAAAATTATGTGAATGCTTATTTTCTAATACATCTGACAAAGCTTTTATAGTATCTTCCCTTGGTGATTTTGTTTTATTGCTAAGTATTTTCTGAATTGTAGGTACAGGAACACCCGATAATTCAGAAAGTTTCTGATTTGTATATCCAAGTTCGCGTTTTCTTTCAATCATCTGCTCAATTGTCATACTGTTCATTCTCCTATTTTTATATATTTGATGTAAATTATATCACTATATACACCATAAAACAATCATAAATATACATAAAATGTATATAATGGTATTTGTATGGTGTATTATATATATATTTAAGGATAGTTGACGTTATCTATGTATAATGATAAAATTTATGATGTTATGTAAATCACATTTCCTATTATTTTTATTAATTATTTCGAGGTTATTATGTCCGAATCCTACGCTAAACAGCTTTCAAAAAAACAAATACTTGAGCTTCGTTCGATCCTTTCGGATCTTCCACCATACGTTAAGGATTTTATGCGTTCTATAGAGACTACAACCCAGCCCCGTACACGTATAGGCTACGCCCACGATATCAAGTATTTCATGGAGTTCCTTCAGAGCGAGAATCCATATCTTAAGAAGAAAGAACTGTATGAGATCACCTGTGATGATCTGAATAAGCTTGTTGCCAGGGATTTTGAAGAATATATGGATTATCTGTCTTATTATGTCCGTAACGGCCGTGAATACACTAATGATAACGCTTCTAAAAAACGTAAATTAGTCGGAATCCGTAAGTTTTTTTCATTTTTATATATCAATGATATGATCTCGCAAAATGTAACGGAAAAGGTTAAGACTCCTAAGATTCATGATAAAACCATCACACGTATGGAAGCTAATGAAACAGCTGATTTTCTTGATACAGTTGAATTCGGAAATAATCTTACAGAACGTCAGCAGAAATTCCATGAACGTGATAAAGTACGTGATCTGGCGCTTCTTACACTTATGCTTAGTACAGGACTTCGTGTATCAGAAACCGTAGGACTTAATATAGATGATGTTGATTTTGATAATTCCCGTGTGAAAGTTACAAGAAAAGGTGGAAATGAAGCCTTTGTATATTTCTCCGATGAAGCTACCGGCTATTTAGAGGATTATCTCAAAGAACGTAAAGAAATAATAGCTGTAGAGGGTCATGAGGACGCACTCTTCCTCTCCTCTCACAGAAAACGTATCACAGTAAGAACCGTTGAAAACATGGTTAAAAAATACTCCAGAGTTTCAACACCACTTAAACATATAACACCACATAAGCTGCGAAGCACCTATGGTACAGCCCTATATCAGGAAACAGGTGATATATATCTTGTAGCAGATGTTCTGGGTCATAAAGATGTAAATACAACACGTAAGCACTACGCAGACATGGATCAAGAAAGAAAACGTGCCGCAAGAAACAAAGTAACTTTAAGAGAAAACTAAATTAACCAAAATAAACAAAAAACTGCCCTTCGGCTGAAGGACAGTTTTTTGATTATCATTTATTCTTCCCAAACATCTTCGTCAGGCTTATAACCCTTCTTCTCAAGATTCTTTTCTATAATCTTAACGAAGAATCCACTAAAGAAGCAAAGTGCAAGAAGAAGCCATCCACCGATTATATTAGCAGCAAGTGAATATCCATCTGAAGCTCCGTAGATACCACCGGCCTTAAACAGTGAAATAAGATTCCATAAGAAGAATCCTGTAAGTGTAATCGGTGCAAGAATCTTAATGGAAGTTACAAACCACCATTCAGGCATCTTAAAACTTTCAGTATTTCGGTTAACTTCCTTCAGAACCTTCTTAGGATCAAACAGCCAGCCAATTGTTATTGCCTCAAGAACACCAACTAAGATCAGGCTGTAAGCATTGCACCAGTTATCAACTATATCCAGCCATGCAAGACCTGCTCCTGTAATAAACCAGAGAGAAAGAATACTTGCAACTATACAAAGAGTAAGTGTTGTTTTCTTATGTGACAAATGGAATTTGTCAGCGATTGCAGTTGATACACCTTCGATGATAGAAAATGCGCTGTCTATCGCAAGTGTACACAGGCAGAAATAGAATACAAATGCAAATATGGCATTGGCTACGCCACTCTTAGTTAAAAGTACAATAGACTGTGGATAAACAATAAATGCAGTTGCAATACCTGATGATGTCATATTATCTAACTGACCAGTTCCGCTCATTGTTGTAAAAAGAACGATACCAGAAAGAACACTGATAGCAAAATCAGAAAATGCTATGATTACAGCATCTACAGCAACATTACTCTTTTCATCAAGGAATGAACCGTAAGCTACCATAATAGCCATCATAATAGACAGTGAATAGAACACCTGTCCGATGGCATCAACCCATATCTCAGGTTCTGCAAGTAATGAAAAATCAGGAATAAAGAACTTTGCTAATCCTGCCATTGCACCCGGCATTGCAATACCTTTTATTGCAAGAATAACAAGACAGATAACAGGAAGAAATACGGTATATTTAACAACCTTACCAACGGTATTGGGGCCATTACGAATACATGCATAGATCAGTACCCAGGCAATAACAAGACATCCAAGAACAGGAAATGCTATAGTACCATAACCAGATGTGGTACCTGTTGTCTTGATCATACCAGCCCAGATTCCTGAAGCTGTATCACAATCACCTGTAAGACCGGCAAACTTGTAGCTTGCAAATGCCATCATGATTACCCATGCAAATACAACTGCATAGTATACTGAAATAACAAAAGCATTAGATACGGCAAACCAGCCTACTGGTTCAGTCTTCTTATTGATAGCACGAAGAGCACCCGGTACACCACGATGCATCTTACGTCCGATAGAAATTTCCATCATAAGAAATGGAATTCCGATTACAAGCATAGCAAGAAGATAAACCATCAAAAATGCTCCGCCACCATGCTTAGCAGCAAGACCGGGAAAACGCCATGCATTCCCCAAACCTACAGCAGATCCAATTGAAGCGAGAATGAACTGAGAACGAGAGCCCCAGCTGTCACGATTTTCTTTACTCATAATTACTCTCCCTATTTTTTTATAGCTGTTAAAAAACAACTTTTAATAGTTTATCATAAAAATAGAATAAATCAATCTTATATAGCTATTTTTTATTGAAAAAAAACACAGAACAGCTAAATCACTGTTCTGTGTTTTCTTACATACTTTACTTAGAACTTAGAACACCTTTATAGTCTTGGTTTTGCTCCAAGGACCGTACTTCTTCTTTCCATTAACAATCTTGTAAGCCCTTACCTTTATTTTAAAGGTATCAATACTTGAACCGCCTGTTTTATAAGAATAGCTTGAAGTATATTTTGTACTAGTAAACCATTCACCCATTTCTCTAGCGGACTCTTTTACCTGATAACCCTTAGCGCCACTAACTTTTTTCCACTTAATAGTATAAGAAACTCCAGAAACTGCTGGATTAATTTTCTTACTAACCTTCGTAATTGAAACCTTCTTCAGCCCATTTTTCTTAGTCGCAGCCTCAACGGGAGCAGCTCCTATATATACAATAAATATAAGAGCAAGTAATAAAGCTAATGCCCTTTTGAAATCTTTTTTCATATAGTGGTACCTCCTTAAAAAAGATACTTTAATTATAACATAGTCTATGATTTAGTGCATTAAGGACTTTCTTTTTATCCGCACTCCAGAGAGGTGCAACAAGGGTTTTCTTTGCGCCGTCTCCGGTCATTCTGTGTATAACTATATCATCAGGCAAAATCTTAATACAGTCATAAATCAGATCCACATATTCTTCCATGGACATGCATTCAAAAAGTCCATTCCTATAATCTTCTGCAAGATCTGTACCTTCGATAACATGAAGCAGCTGAAGCTTTATGCCCTGGATTCCGCTTCTCCCCACATAATCAACCGTCTCAAGCATCTCTTCCCTTGTTTCGCCGGGAAGTCCCAGTATAACATGCGTTATAACTTCAATCCCCCGATTTCTTAATTCTGCTACTGCTCTGTCATAAACCGGAAGCTCGTAACCACGTCTTATATAATCCGCAGATTTCTTATGAATAGTCTGAAGTCCCAGCTCAACCCATACAGGTTTTATATGATTTAATTCATCAAGCAGTACCAGAACCTCCTCAGGAAGGCAGTCCGGACGGGTTCCTATTGAAATGGCTACAATATCAGGATGATTAATTGCTTCGCTATATAAGGCTCTCAGACGCTCTACAGGCGCATATGTGTTAGTGAATGCCTGAAAATAAGCTATATACCTTCCGTTGCCATCATTTACAGCCACTTCATCAGCCCGGCCATTAGCTGTGGATTTAGGCATCTTTGAGATAATCCTCTCTTTACCTCTTTCTATCTGTTCAGTAACAGAAAGCTCCGGGCTTTCTGCAAAGTCACCGGAGCCATATCCCGAACAAAATATACACCCCCTGGTATCAATTGTTCCATCACGATTAGGACATGTAAATCCACCATTTATAGCTATTTTATATATCTTTTTATGAAATCTTTCCTGAAGATAACTGTTTAAGCTTCTGTAATTCAAATAATTACCACCTGTTCTATTAATAATAAAAATATGACTAATTAATCATGATCAAAGAAGCTTTCTGAAATAGTCCGGAAGCTCCGAGGTAAATTCTATATATTCCCCCGTAGATGGATGGATGAATCCAAGAGTCCCGGCATGAAGTGCCTGTCCGCTGAGATTAAAAGGATGCTTCTTTGAACCATAAACCGGATCGCCAAGGAGCGGATGACCTATACTTGAGAGATGAACCCTTATCTGATGGGTACGTCCGGTTTCAAGCTTACATTTTATATAAGCATAGCTGTCACCGATATTATCCTTAAGATAAATGTGAGTTACAGCTCTGCGTCCCGAAGGATCAATAACCATTCGTTTCCTGTCATTCTTACCGCGATTTATTGCTTTATCAACTGTAAGTGTGTAAAATGTACCGCTGTCCTGATAGGATAACTCATTTATATTGTCACTTACGGAAGCATAAGCACTGAGTATACGGTCATCTTCTATAGCAGGATTTTGCATTTTTTCAGGATTAAAATGATTAAAAACAACACAGCTGTATATACGGTTAATTGTATGCTCTTCAAACTGCTTTGCCAGACTCTGGTGAGCCTTATCATTTTTACATACCACAAGAAGTCCGCTGGTATCCTTATCGATTCTATGAACTATGCCCGGTCTCTCAACACCATTTATAGATGAAAGAGAATCACCGCAATGATACATAAGGGCATTAACAAGGGTACCGGTATAATTGCCTGCAGCAGGATGAACCACCATTCCCTGAGGCTTATTGATAACAATAACGTCATCATCTTCATACACAATATCTATTTTAATGTCCTCAGGAATGATTTCCAGACGTTTTGGTTCAGGAAGCACTACACATATCACATCTCCGTTACGAAGCTTATATGAAGGCTTCAGCGGCTTCTCACATGGCATCCGGTTACCTGAGGCATCAACTGTCCCAATTAAAAGAATAGCTCCATCATCAGATAATTTCTGTATGTAGGAGCGTGATATATCTTCAAGACTGGCAGTCAGATATTTATCCAGCCTTTCGCCTGAAGATTCATTTTCTATTATGAACTCTAATCTTTCTTCCATATATTAATCTTTCAATTCTGATCTTTTAATTTGAACTGTCAACTCTACTCAGCCTTTTCTTCGGTAATTGAATTCTTTTCTATATCAGCATCTGTTTTCTTAGATTTTTTATCACCCAGGAGTATATCCACATCCTCTGATTTAAGCTTGAAAATACAGATAAATAATAACAGGAATATACTGACTGTTACACATATATCTGCAAAATTAAATACAGGGAATTTAATTATCTTGAAATATATAAAATCCACTACATACTTAAGTCTTATTCTGTCGATCATATTTCCGATGGCTCCACCCATTATGGCCATTATGAGAAATCTGACAAGACCGAATCCGTCTTCCTCAACTATATTATGATAAACATAAATAAGCAGTAAGCAAACAATAATAGTTATAATAAGCAGGAAAACAGTCTTTCCTGATAAAAGACTCCAGGCCGTTCCTGTATTTCTTATATATGTGAGAACTACAGCATCACCTATAACAGGAATCTCCTTATGCAGTTCAATATTCTGAACCACCAGATATTTAGTTAACTGATCTATTGCTGCAAGAATAATTGTTACAATAACCAGTGCAGCGTATCTTTTTGTCTTCATTTAAATCCTCACCATCAGATAAGTATCATTTATACTTTTCTGTATATTCAAGTAAAGCAGTTTTCATATCTTCATCAGTAACATCTGTACGAATAACAGCATTTCCTATACTGTCAAGAAGTACAAATTTTATCGTATTACCAACAGCTTTTTTATCACTATGGGTAAGCATTATTATATCATCAATATTATTATCATCAAAAACTATATCAGCAGGCAGATGGAAATTATTCCAGATAAATTCCGTTATATCCTCGCAGTCTTTTTCACTGATCATTCCCTTGTTCTTAGAAATGACAGCTGCAAGTATACAGCCAATTGATACACACTCACCATGCAGCAGTTCAAAGTTCATATACTTTTCTATGGAATGTCCAAGAGTATGACCAAAATTCAGGAGCTCACGTTCTCCCTTTGTCTCATGAGGATCCTGCTCGACAACATTTTTCTTTATAACATTACAGCTATAAACTATGTGCTTAAACAGATCAGAGAGCTCTGTTATCGGCTCTGTGTTTATTTTATCTATATTTTCCTTAAGCCATAAATAAAAATCCTTATCCTTGATAAGAGCAGACTTAACGACCTCTCCCATTCCGGACCAGAACTGTCTTGAATCCAGAGAAAACAAAGTTGACATATTTATGTAAACCAGTTTAGGCATATGAAATGCGCCCACCATATTTTTATACTGATCAAAATCAACTCCTGTCTTGCCGCCGATACTTGAATCAACATCAGCCAGAAGACTTGTGGGAATCTGGATAAAATCGATGCCTCTGAGATAGGTTGCAGCAGTATAACCACACATATCACCGGTAACACCGCCGCCAAGAGCTATCATAATATCCTTTCTTCCGAAACGATCTTCGATCAGCTTTTTATATAATTTCTGAACAGTAGCGAGATTCTTTCTCTCTTCTCCTGCATCAAACACAAATGAAGAAACTGAAGAAAATGCTTCTCCTGCAACCTTTAATACTTCATCCATATATAGTGCATTTACATTTGAATCTGAAACTATACATGCCTTTCTTTTTTCTGAATCAAGCTTTTTAAAATATTCAGAAAGACCATTAAAGTCATTTCTGTATGCTATATCATATAAATGTTTTTCTTCGTAATAAATAGGTAAATCTTTCATTTCATAATCCAATTCAAAAAAGTAAAGGGGCACGGAACCTCTGCCCCATGCCCAAAATCATTATAAATCATACTTAAAATAAATCCTCAAAGAAAGGATCGATTCCGTCTCCTCCAAGAGTCGAGCCATAAACATTAGACGAATTGCTCTGAGAGTTCTTAAGACTTATCTTTCCACTTCCAAGTCCACCACTGCCAGAGTCTCTGTCACCCGAAAAGGCTTCTTCCTTCTTTGGTTCAGGTTCCTTCTTAGGGTGTGTCCTTGCAAATTCCTCTGCATCCTTATCAAAATCAGATTCCTCAAGATAAGTCATGTGTTCTCTGAGAAGTCTCTGATACTTAGCTTTATATTCAGCATATTTACGTCTAAGATCGCTGATTTCCGTTTCAAGAAATTCCTTCTCGTCTTTGGCTTCTTTAATAATCTCATTAGCCCTCGAGTTTGCTTCCATTTCTATATTCTTGGCAGCCTTAACTGCGTTGGAAACAGATTCCTGAGAATTCTTTTCTGCCCTCAGAAGAGTCTTGTTCAGATCTTCTTCCTTTACCTTGTAATGCTGTACTGTATCTGTAAGAGTAATAACCTTTTCTTTTAATTCGGCATTTGATTTATATAATTCCCCATAACTCTTTGAGACTTCATCGAAAAATGATGAAACATCTTTTTTATCAAAACCCAGTCCGGCCTTAAACCTCTTCTGTTGTATATCAACAGGTGTAAGCATTCCACATAGTCCCCCTTACCACATTAATTCAAATGAGGTGAAATTCCGGTGCTGCTCAAGATCTCGTCACGCAGATCACCAGATACTTCAATGCTGCTTGGAACTGCTATGAAAATATTTGCAGAAATAGCCTTAAGCTCACCGCCTATACCATAGCATGCGCCACCTATAAAATCTATGATTCTCTGTGCAGGTTCAAGCTGAAGTCCTTCCATATTGATAACTATTGCTCTTCCCCTTTTAAGAAAATCAGTAACAGTCTGGGCATCATCAAATTCCTGCGGTTTTATAACATAAACTTCGTTTGATGCAGCCTGCTGTCTTGAAGGCTTTCTGCTTGCACCACCATCAAACGAAACCAGCTTATCAGTAGCTGTAGATGTAGCTACAGTTCTTCTTGGCTCACGTGCAGGCGGAGCAAATGTCTGCTTCTGAGCAGGCTTTGAAGTACGTGCTTCCGGTTTAGCAGGAGGCTGTTTCTTTCTTCTGTAGCTGTCTTCAAAATCATCATCATCGTCATCTTCGAAGACATAATCATCATCTTCTTCGTAATCGTCATCGTCATCATCGACTAACCTGAAATGATCCAAAAAACTTTTTCTACCACTAGCCATAAAAATCCTATTCTCCAATCACTATATATTGTAATTTCTTTCTCCAAATATGGCAGTACCGACTCTTACCATAGTAGCGCCTTCTTCCACTGCTACTATATAGTCATTAGTCATACCCATAGAGAGAACGTTCATATCAACATTATCTATGTTTTCAGATATTATGTCAAGTAGTAATTGCTTCATTCCCCTAAAGACCGGTCTGTTTTCCTCAGGGTCATCCACAAAAGGAGCGATTGTCATAAGACCTTTTATCTTTATATGAGGGAATTTTTCAGCAACCTCTTTAATAAAAGGAATCGCAGTTTCCCTGGTAATACCGAACTTTGAATCCTCCTCTGCAAAATTAACCTCGATAAGTACCTCTGCTACTTTGTCATTCTTTTCAGCTTCCTTTTCAATAGCCTCAGCAAGCTTTATAGAATCAAGCGAATGGATCAGAACAGCCCTGTTTATAACATATTTCACCTTATTGGTCTGCAGATGGCCTATCTGATGAAAATGTACCGGAGCGGATATATTATCAAACTTATCTCTCAGCTCCTGAGGTTTATTCTCACCGAATTCCATAACACCGGCAGCCCTCAGCTCCTCGATATCACTCAGAGGCTTTGTCTTACTTACAGCAATAAGAGTGATATCCTCAGGCTTACGACCTGCTCTTACAGCTGCTTCATCAATATTCTTCCTGACTTCATTATAATTATCAATTAGCATTTTTGTATCCTCGCAATTAGATGACACTTTGAATCAGGTTCAAAGTGTCACCTTTTTTATGTAAATCTTTTGATTTTTAATATAGTGTCTGGTTTTCGTATACTTCGTTTGAATCAAGTACGATATTGTCGAATTCTTTAAGATATCCGTCGTCGTTGATTATGGTAAATTCATCCTGGGATTTAATTACCTCAACCTCAGTAAAATCAGCGATTCCCGTATTAGCAAGATAAACACCGTTCATCTTCTCTCTTTCAAGTGATAATACTGGTTTCTGCTCCTTCTTCTTTCCCAGCAGAAGAATATCTGTATCAACAAAGGCATCCTTATCTACATAGTAATAATCTTCATCGGATTTATATACTATAAGCTCAACTGTCTTCTGGCCTGCATCTGAATCAGAAGCCTTGTCATCAAATCTTAGAAGCTCTATTTTCTTCTTTCCGGATTCCTTATCATCGATTATATCGCCCTTAGGAATCTTGAATACTTCTTTCTCAAGAAGAGCCGTATTCGGAACCTTAAGTCCTTCAAACTTATTCAGAATAATCTCTATTCTTAAAAATCTCTCGCTTACATAATCAACCATATATTTATTCAGCTGGATAACGAGAAATGTATAGTCTCCCTTTGGAACCAGAGTGAACTTGGTTCTTATCTCATTTGGAGAATTATTAATAGTAAACTTAACCTTTTCTTCATCCTGAAGCGTTTTTGCCTGTTCATTAGTTATCTGACAGACTATATGCCAGTTTTCATCAGCAGTCATCTTATATGCAGTGGATCCGGCATCAAGTATATCACCGGTTTTCAGCGAAACCTTCTTATAGTTTGCTTCATTGAAATCCTCAACTGAAAGAGTTTCAGGTGTTTTCTTTTCATAGCCGTCAGTATAGTAGCTTACAACACCGCTTTCAGTAGCCTTAATAGTCTGGACTGTAGAGCTTACTGCAGCTCCACCTTTTTGGATTTCCTGCATCATTACCTGGGAAGAAAGATCCATAACCTTACTCTCTATCTCAGACTTGAAATTATATATGTTAAAGAATTTCTCATCAGAATAAGCAGATTTATAATTATCTATGGAGTCTCTGATGCTTATATAATCGGCATGAGTAAACAGCTCATTACCATTATCACTTTCACCTGCTGCTTTAATGCTGTTGATTACATTCCCCGTCTCATCAACTGTACATATAGGCGCATTTTTCTTTATCTTGTCTCCGTCACGCACAAAATAAATGAGATATCCTGACTTGGAAGTGGTAACTTCATTTTCATTACGGAGAGCTATACCCTCGCAGGTTATATTGTTGTTGATATTGCTGGAGCTTACCTTATATGTAGTAATCGGCTCCTTTGAAACAGACTTGATAATGCTGGCAACAACA
The DNA here is from genome assembly GCA_900199595.1 of Lachnospiraceae bacterium. GTDB lineage: Bacteria > Bacillota > Clostridia > Lachnospirales > Lachnospiraceae > Eubacterium_Q. Next base: position 27,960 of record FZRB01000006.1, read on the forward strand.
TAAACCAGGATGATTCCGAATATAATAAATGCGGAATTAAGCCTGGCAGCACGACTGAGCTTTATTACATTTAAGTTTTTCTGCTTTTTACTCATTTCAAATCCTTTTTTACAATTTTTATCTGGTCAGATTAAACATTATGCCTATTTTATCATACAGATCATCCTGCGAATCTCCGTCAGCCACAAATATGGAATAAGACTTTTCGTCTATCTCAACATTCATAGTCAGGATATTACCGGCAAGATCCGTGGTACCTGTCTTCCACTCGTGAAGCTTTATATTTGAAGGAAGCTTATAGTTTCCTGAAAGAAACTGATTTGTAGGAGATATATCATCCTCACGGGGATTGCCGTAATCGTCGATATAAGTATAGGTAAATGTATCGTAGGAATCTATCTCTTTAAGCATGTCATATTTTTTAGCTTCATTCAGGATAAGATACATATCATATGCTGTTATATAATGATCATCATCATGAAGACCATGGGCATTTGCAAAATGACTGTTTGTTGCACCTATCTCACGGGCTTTCTCATTCATTCTGTCACAGAAGGCACTCTCACTGCCGCTTATGTACTCGGCTAAAATAACAGCATAGTCATTATAGGATCTCATCATAAGACCATATAAAAGATTGCGTACACTGATTTTGGCACCTGCCCTGAGGTCACTTATAAGAGCGCCGGACTCAGTGATATTTGTATCATATTCAAGTGTCACCTCATCATCAAGACTGATTTCTCCATTATTTAGAGCATCACATACAACTATTCCTGTCATAAGCTTTGTGGTACTTGCAGGATAGATACGTTTAAGTGCATTATGCGATACAACCATCTCTCTTGTTTCATTGTTAACAAGGATAGCCGCATAACAATCATCCTTAAACTGATTTGCATTTATCTCTTCATCAGTAGCAACTGCCACTCTTGACTGAAAACCAAGTCCTTCAGGACCTGGATAATTTTCTTTTGAAATATTCAGTTCATTAATAATATCCTCCGAATAAGCATCCTTAAAGCTTGTATTCTTTTTAACAACAAACCAGATGCTGGCTGCTGAAAGAAGAATAAGGAGGATATAATAGATAACGGCCCTGCCCATGTATTTTTATTCCTTTATCAGTGTTTATATAGTACTCTCCAGTCCAGATCTCCGCGCTCGAGAGCTTTGATAAGAAGCTCAGCTGTCGCAAGATTTGAAGCCAGAGGTATATTATATGTATCGCACAATGTCGATATATTATGAAAATCGTTGTTATGAGGCTGGCTGGCTATATTCTCACGAAGGAAAATAACCATATCCATCTGGTTGCTCTCTATCTGAGTAGCTATCTGCTCAACTCCACCCAGATGTCCGGCAAGAAACTTATGAACCGGAACTCCGGAAGCATCCTCAACCAGTCTTCCTGTTGTTTCAGTAGCAAATATATCATGCTTACTGAGTATTCCCCTATATGCTATGCAGAAGTTCTGCATCAGCTTCTTTTTGGGATCGTGTGCAATCAAAACAATATTCATATTAATACCTTCTCCGTTGTAAACTAATATTTAATACAAGTCCTATTCCGATAGCCGAGCTCAGAAGTGAACTTAGTCCGTAGCTGATAAATGGAAGCGGAATTCCGGTGTTCGGAAGGAGCATTGTAGCAACCCCAATATTAATAAATGACTGATAACCGATAAGACATGCGACGCCGATAGCGATCAGCATACCCGTATCATCTCTGGCCTTCCTTCCGGCCCTTATACATTGTAACACTATTAGAAGTATAATTCCAATTATTATTACACTTCCGAAAAAGCCAAAGGATTCACCCACAGCAGAAAAAATAAAGTCAGTCTGCTGCTCGGATATAAGATTCGTATCACTGGTGTTAGAACTGTCCTTTTCTAAAAGAAGACCTTTTCCCGTAAGCTGTCCTGAACCTATTGCCATAACAGAGTTTTCCTGCTGCATGGTCTCATCATCGTATTCAGACGGATATATAAATGAAAGAATACGGGTCACCTGATGCTCATACAGAAGCTTCTGGTTAGGAGTCTGTATATACCATATAAATACCGAGAAAAGCGGAATTGCTATAAGTATAACCGTGATAATGAATTTATAACTTAATCCTGATACAAATATCATGGTGACAAGAACCATGGATAAGCAGATCAGAGTTGAAAGGTCCGGCTGTTTAAAGATCAGACCTGCAGGTATTGCGTAGAAAATCACAAATCCCACAATCCCCTTAAATGTACTCACCTGATTATTTTCCATCAGATCACTGAGATAAACAGCCATAAATATGATCATAAGTATCTTGGTCAGCTCTGAAGGCTGGAATCTGATACCGGCTATCTCGAACCATCTCTTTGCATTGTTTACATTTGAACCCGCTACAAGAACCGCCACAAGAAGTACTGTACTTGCGATATACAGGATACCGTAAAACTTGATTATAAAATGATAATCTATCAGGGAAAGTACTATCATTATAACGACAGCAAGCCCCACTCCGACAGACTGTTTTATGGTATAGCTGTCATTTACCTTATTTATAACCAGCAGACCAACGACCATCAAAACAATGACCAGCGCGATAAGTATGAAGTTGTAATATCTTATGTTATATTTTTTTAACATATTAATCTCCTACTTCACCATTATCCTCGGTAAAGGTTGCATCATTAAGAGCTTCTTTATCATATAGATAAGCATATATAAATCCAGTAAGGTCCGCTGCATTTGCAGAAGAATAACCGTTAGGAATAACAGTCGTTACAGAAACCTCAGGTGCAGTATATGGCGCATATGAAATAAACAGAGCGTGAGCAGGTCTGTCCTCTCCCTCCTGAGCAGTTCCCGTTTTACCGGCAACCTGAACATTTATACTGTTAAGCAGCTTATTCTTTGAAAGGTCATCAGTTACAACCAGTCTCATACCGGTATGTACTCTGTCCCATAAAGAATCATCTATATTTACCTGAGAAGATATGGTATGACTAGAGGAGCGGACCACATTTCCCTCATAGTCAGTTATCTTATTCATAAGTGACAGATTGTAGCACGTACCACTGTTAGCGATAGTTGAAACATATCTTGAAAGCTGTACAGGAGCAAAAGCATGTTTACCCTGTCCGATAGCACTCAGAACCGCATCGTTATTGGAGAAGTTAGGTTCCATCTCTTCTATCTCAACACCAGATTTACTTGTAAGTCCGAACATAGCTCCATACTTCTTCAGTCTGGAAAGACCTCTGTCGTCCTCATAGGTATGATTATTAATAGAAAGTCTGTAGCCTACCGTAAAGAAGAAATAGTTACAGGACACATCCAGTGCAGTAGGTATATCTATTGAACCGTGTGTAACTCTGCTGTCTCGCCATGCCCAGCACATAGGCTTGGTATATACTTCCTCAAATACACCTTCGTCTGTTATATATTCATCAAGACCAAGAACACCTTCCGAAACTCCGGCTATGGCCGTAATAGGCTTAAATGTTGAACCGGGTGCGGTCTGCATAAGTGTTGCTCTGTTATATAATGGATTAGTACCATCCTCCAGAAGTCTGTCATAATAGTCAGGATCAACAGTATTTGTCAGATAATTATTATCATAACTTGGATAGCTGACCATAGCCCTGACCTCTCCTGTAGAGATATCAGTAACTATAACCGCACCGGAGCATGGTGTAAGACCAAGCATGGCAGGTGTTATGTCCAGATTCTCTATCTTCCTGATCATAAACTCATATGGAGATATAGCACCTGCTACAAACTGCTCATACTCCATATCGGCTGTCTTCGTCATAACCTTCTGGTCATACAGAAGATTTACTATGTCATGAGCAGATATTTCGCCCTGACGAACCATGTTCTTGATTACACGGTTGTTAAAATCTAAATCGGTTTTAAGATATTTGATTATATATGAAATGAGCATGTCATACATTTCATCTGAATCATAATATCTTCCGGTCTTCTCTATAGAAGTAATATCTATCGCATTTTCCTTTATAAGGAAATGTAAGAAATCCTGAAGTGATGTCTGATCTGTAATATAATCAATAAACTCTTCGGAATTATGACTGAACGCAGTTGAATCATATATTCCGTTAGTAGCAAGCATCTCACATATATATTCACAATAATCCCTGTACTCAGAATCCAGATTCTTCAGCTCCACAGGGTTATCCGTAAGAAGCGAATCCACAGTCGACAGGGTAACACTCAGCTTATTATTGAAATTCTCATAGGTGGATTTTTCAAGATCAGTCGCTCCATCACGATTCATCTTGGAAACCTTTATGAGATTATTAGTGAAGAACGATGAGTAAACCTCTGTTATAGGAATCATTTTCTGGGTAGTACCATCGGGAGCATAGGCCACATTTTCTATCTTTGAAAGAAGTATGGATGCCAGTTCCTTTTCAAGCATGTCATAGCAGTATTTCTGAAGGTCACTGTCAATCGTTAGATAGACATCATTTCCTGCTATGGAAGCAGTATCCTTTGTTACCTCCAGAACCTTACCGAGATTATCTACATAAAGAGTCTGTTCACCGTCAGTTCCGTGAAGCTCCTTTTCGTAAACTCTTTCTATACCGAGCTTGCCGACTACATCATTACTGTCGTACTTTTCCTCTCCCAGCTCATCATTCAGAGAATCTATATCATCCTGAGATGCTCGGCCAACATAGCCTATAATATGTGAAAAATACTTCGCATCATTATAGACACGGCTGGATGTAACCTGTATATCCATACCGAGAAGATTATCCTTATTCTCCGTAATTGCAGCACGGGACTTATCGGATATATCATGAGCAACCTCAACAGGAACATACTGCTGATAACGGTTCAGCCACAGATTATATCTGCAGCACAGTATCTTATAAGCAGTTTCCTCATCATACTCATTTCCGATTTCAAAAAGCTTCTCAAGGTATTTTGCGCTTTCCTCAGCTGTTGCCTTCTCCTGCTTCGGGCTGAGATCATCCACAGTATCTACTGCATAAACGTCCTTCAGGAAATACCTGAGAGTCTCTCCATCGATATTGTAATAATAACGTCCGTCCTTATATCTGATATTCATGGTGGCATCTAGATCATCACCATTCTGCTTTAATATATTCAGAGTATTATTTATTATACGATTCTTCAGCTTACTTTCAGACAGTCCCAGCTCTTCTGCCATCTGAGGAAGTGCGGTGCTGTTACCAAATGTAAGCGTATAGGATATATTATTGTAAGCAAGCAGCTTGCCGTTAACATCATATATATTTCCACGGATAGAGCTGACGGTAAGAGTCTTCTCCGACTTAACCTCAAAGCTCTCTGTATAAACCTGTCCCTGCTCTATCTGAATAGTAAAGAGACGGTTAATAAGCAGAATATAAAGCACGATAAGAAGCAGAGTAATTGGAAATACTCTGCTTTTTACATAATCTGATATGATCTCTTTTAAAGAAATAAATATGTCCTTAAGCAGTCTCATTTTCTTTAACCTTCTTCTTAAGAGCTTTATTAATCAAAACATAAAGTCTGTAAATTATAATTGTAGCAATAACCGTAAAAAGAATCTGTGGAAGAAATACATTTACGATATAAAACAAAAGATTTGTTCTGTTTCTCAAAAGGAAATAAAATACATACTGAACGAAACAGAAAATAAAATCATCTGCAATGATAATAAATACAGGCAGCATAATATCCTCCATAAGGAAATCCTTATGGAATGAACCGTTCAGATATCCGATCACAAGGAATAACAACATATAAGGTCCAAGAAGACTGCCGTAGAAAACATCGTAAAGAAAACCACAAAAAAGACCTGTAAGCATGCCCTCTCTACGTCCACGCATAATGCCGAAGGACATAGTCAGAACAAGCATCAGATTCGGAGCCATACCATTTATACTGTAGATAGACAGTATGGTACTTTGTAGCAAAAATGAAATTATGATAAGAAAAAATATGGTTATGATGCGTCGCATTAATAATTTACTTCCTGTTTACGATCAACTATTACAAGAACATCCTTTATATCGTTGAAATTAACTGTAGGAACTATTTCTGCTGTCTGCGTAAGATTATTTGTGTCATAGGATACACTTGACACATATCCTATGGTAAGTCCATACATATATCTGTCTGAAACACTTGATGATATAACCTTATCACCAACACTTATAATAGAATTCTTATCTATATCAGATGCAACAAGATAGCCTTCCTTCATAGTCTGAAGCGAACCCTTGACGTTACAGAGAACACCGGCTGCACCTATCTCACCAGTTACATTTGACCTGTCATCAATAATAGCCCTGACCTTTGCATAGTTGTCATAGGACTCAACAACAATTCCCAGAAGCCCGTCATCTGAAAGAACATTACAGCCTTCATAAACATTATTATTAAGGCCTTTATTAATATAAAACTCATTAAAGAATCCCGAAGAATCAACCGAGAAAACCCTAGCTGCAGTCTTATTATAATCAGGATAAAGTTCATCCAGATCATAGAGATTACGCAGCTCCTGAAGCTCAGCAAGCTCAGCTTCCTTACGGCTGATATCATTCTTTAGATTAGTAACTTCAGTCTGAAGCTTCTTATTATCTTCCTTTAATTCCTTAACGTCACCGAAAACCTCTAATTTATCTTCCACCTTCTCGCCTATACCCTCAACACTCTGCTGGAGCGGTGTAACGTATCGACCGATGAAAGACTTTACAGGCTTCAACTGGTCCGGAAAAAATGCAGACACAATAATAAGCGCTATACAAATAACCGAAAGCGTGAGCAACAAATATTTGGGACTTATATCCTTTTTATAATTAAACCTAAACTTCATTTATAAACTTTCCATCTTTTTTATATATCCATCTTCTAACATACTAACGTAGCGTTTGTCGCCGATTATTATGTGGTCAAGGAGAGGTATGCCAAGATCATTACCTAGCTCCATAATCTTTGTTGTTATTACTACGTCCTGCGTACTGGGTGAAGGATCACCAGACGGATGATTATGTATAAGAATCATACTGGATGCTTCATATCTGACAGCTTCTTTGAACAGCTCTCTTGGCGACATGATGCTCCGGTCTATGCTCCCTTCGGAAAGCAGCACTTTATGGATCATGCCATTAGAGGTCGACAGGAAAAGTGCATATACCCTTTCCTTGGTCAGATATCTGACCTCCTCCATAAAATAATCTGCAACAGATTCTGATGAATCAAATATAAGCTTTTCTTCTGTTTCCAAAGAAGCAATTCTTCTGGACACTTCCGTCAGAGCCAGCAGCTGTGCAGCTTTTGTCTTCCCTACACCGTATATTTTTATCAGTTCTGTGTAGGTCTGATAATTCAGTCCTCTAAGTCCTTTATAAGACTTTCCGGAATTCAGGATAAGCTGCGAAAGAGCTATGACATTCATGTCCTTTGCGCCTGTTCTTAAAATGCACGCAAGAAGCTCAGCATCAGACAGTTTATCTGCGCCATACTTAATCAGCTTCTCAACAGGCTTCTCGTGCTCTGCCATATCGGCAATCATCATATTTTTCATATATCCTCCTTTTAACGCAACAGACTCTTCGGAAGATATATATAATTAGCCACGTTATGTAGACCAAATAATCATTATAGCATATATTTATGTTCTTGTCACTTATTAATAAAACATCTAATTTTATCTTTCATTTTCTCCAATGTAAGCATAATGGCATACTTGGCATGAGGATATGTGATTCCTCCCTGAAAATATACTGCATATGGTTCCTTCATCGGAGCGTCAGCTGAAAGCTCGATAGATGCACCGGAGACAAATGTACCGGCAGCCATTATTACATCATCATCGTACCCCGGCATAGCCCAAGGTACCGGTTTAACGAAGCTGTCTATCGGAGCGCCGTTCTGTATTCCTTCACAGAAGGCCTGAACCAGCTCCGGCTTACCGAATACAATTGACTCGATGATATCATGTCTTTCTTCGGATGCTTTTGGTATAACCTCAAAGCCCAGCTTCTCATATATACTGGAAGCAAATATAGCAGCCTTAACCGCAGCGGCTGTTACTGTAGGTGCAAGGAAAAGTCCCTGAGTAAACTGTGCTGTAATACCGAGAGATGCACCGACTTCCTTTCCGATTCCAGGAGTAATAAGTCGTGCGGCTGCATTTTCTATGCACTGCTTTGTTCCGCAAATGTATCCTCCGATTGGAGCTATTCCACCTCCCGGATTCTTTATAAGTGAACCAACCACCATATCAGCTCCAACATCTGAAGGTTCTTTAGTCTCAACAAATTCGCCGTAGCAGTTATCAACCATTATGATAACCTCAGGCTTGATGCCTCTAATAAAGCTTATCACCTCTCCTATCTGATCAACTGAAAGAGATGGTCTGGTATCATAACCCTTGGAACGCTGTATCTCAATAAGCTTTGTTCTTTCATTAATAGCAGCCTTTATTCCATCAAAATCCCAAGAACCGTCAGGCAGAAGATCTACCTGATTATAGGTAATCCCATATTCGGCAAGACATCCTTTCTCAGGTCTTACACCGATTACTCCCTGAAGCGTATCATACACAGAACCGGCAACACTTAAGATTTCATCGCCGGGTCTTGTATTTCCGGCAAGCGCTATAGTAAGCGCATGTGTACCGCAGGTTATCTGCTGACGCACCAGAGCATCTTCAGTATGGAATACATTTGCGTACACCTGCTCAAGCGTATCACGTCCGGCATCATTATAGCCATAGCCTGTAGTACCTCTCAAGTGATGCTCTGCAAAGCCAGCCTGCTGCATGGCGCGAAGCACCTTTATCTGATTATACTCAGCAATTCTGTCTATTTTATTGAATCTATCCATCAAACCGGCTTCAATCTCATTGCAGAAATCGAAAACCTTCTCTGATATGCCGTTCTCAGTATAATAACTTCTTAAATCATCCATTTATTATCTTATTATCTCTCTTTCTTTTAGTATATTTATCATATGATCAAGGATTTCGTCCTCAGACATCTCGTCTTTACTCAGCCAGATGGTATCTTTCTCCCGTCTGAACCAGGTGAGCTGTCTTTTTGCAAAATGCCTTGTATTCAGCTTTATTTTCTCGAAGGCTGTTTCCAGGTCAGCCTCAGAAATATTATCAGAATCAGAAGCCTTAGATCTGCCATTAAGTTCAAATGCCTCAATAAGTTCTTTATATCCAATTGCCTGCATGGAGGTATAGTTTAAATCGTAGCCTTTATCATAAAGTGATTTTACTTCTGCTACAAGTCCGCTGTCCTTCATGATATCCACTCTTCTGTTTATTCTGTCGTAGAGCTTTTGTCTGTCCATATTCAGAACGAAGTAGGCACTGTTATAGGCTGATTCCTTAACACGCTGTTCCTTATTATGTTCGGAAATGGGTTTCTTATATATATGATAGAACTCAAGAGCTCTTATAACCTTGCGGACATTATTCATATGAATTGACTCAGCAGATTCGGGATCAACTGTTTTAAGCTCTTGGTAAAGCCTTTCAGGTCCTCCTTCTTCCCGGGTAATAGTTTCCAGGCTTTCTCTATATGAATAATCAACTTCAACTGTTTTTTCATTTATATCTGCTGAGGTATTCAATACTTCGGCAATATTGTTATCTGACGTACTATCTACATCGACATTTATTGGTTCTTTAATATCAAAATCAATATCATAAAGCAAAGCCTGTATATAGAAGCCTGTTCCACCAACTACAATTGGTATGTGGCCTCTTTCAGTTATCTCAGCCGCCTTTTCTTTGGCAAGATGCTTAAATACCGTAACATCAAAAGGATAATCAGGCTCAAATACATTGATCAGATGATGAGGAACACCCTGCATTTCTTCGGGAGTTATCTTGGCACTTCCTACATCAAGTCCTTTGTAAACCTGAGCAGAGTCAGCTGAAATGATCTCTCCGTTAATCTTTTTTGCAAGATTAATAGACAGGTCCGTCTTACCTGCTGCAGTCGGCCCTGTCAGTATTACAAGTGGTGGTTTAGTTGTACGAGTAAGTGTTGTCATACGATTCGTTTAAACTTCTTATCAAGTTCTTCCTTGGTCATCTTGATGATGGTAGGTCTTCCGTGTGGACAGGTATAAGGATTATCAAGCTTCATGAGTCTGTCCATAAGTGTCTGGACTTCTTCAACTGTTATCTTCTGGTTTCCCTTTACAGCAGCTTTACAGCCCATGGTTGCAAGCTTTCTGACAAATATATCTTCAGTAAGTCCTGTAATCTCATCAGCAAGATATGCTGCAAGCTCCATGAAAACCTCTCTGGAACCAAGACCCAGTAGATTTGCAGGAACAGCGGATATCTTTACTTCATTTCCTCCGAAGTCCTCTATCTCAAATCCGCATTTTCTCATATATTCTATATTCTCAAGAACAGCCTGTTTCTCTCTTCCGGAAAGTGAGAATACTTCCGGTGGAAATATATTCTGAGAATGAATAGTTCGTTCCTTGAATTCCTTCAGGAAGGTCTCATAATTCACCTTTTCATGAGCAGCATGCTGATCCATTAAGTATAGACAGTCTTCATACTCAGTTATCCAATAGGTATCAAATGCAAGTCCTATGATACGATGCTTTGGAAGTGCCTCTTCAGAAAGATATCTGGTTTCGGTGAGTTCTTCCTGGACGTATATTTCTTTTGTATCTTTTACTGGCTTAGATACATTGTAGGTATCTGTATCAACAGCGGTGCTTGTTATATCTGCCTTTATACTCTCGGATTTTTCTGTTTCAATACTTTCGGATTTCTCTGACTCAATACTTTCTGACTTATCTGATTCAATGCTTTCAGACATCTTATCACGGTATGACTTCGGCAGCAGGCTTTCAAGAATTGAGAAGCTGTTACCGGAAGTACCTGAAGATGCTTTGAAGTTGTTATCAAAAGTATTTGTTTTTGCCGGTTGAGACTTAGTGTTAAAATCCGCAGTTTCTCTGACTATACCGGTTGCATTATCATATGTATTATATTTTTGATTATTATACGGCTTATCCTCTGCCTTATAAGTTGGTTGAATTATAGACCGAGAATCTATAGTGCTTTTTATATTATCAGTAATAGCAGCCTTCTCTCTCTCAACAGTTTCCTGCGGAGTAAATAAATTCTGCTTGTTATTATAATTCTCAGCTGTATCAGGTATGAATTCCTTCTCTGTAAGCGCATCCTGAACTGCATGGAATACTGCGCTGAAAAGAGCTTTCTCATTATCAAATCTGAATTCTCTCTTTGCAGGATGTACATTTACATCCACCATATATGTTGGCACATCAATAAAAAGCGCCGTAAATGGGAATTTATGTTGCATGATATGAGTCTTATAAGCTTCCTCAATAGCACGGGAAACCACAGGACTCTTTATATATCTCTTATTAACAAAATAATTTTCAAAGCTTCTGTTTCCCTTGGAAATGTATGGCTTACCGATATATCCTGTAATCTTTATTTTTTCTGAATCATCTGATGCAGAACCATTATCATAACCAAAATTAGAACCGGTTTTTATTGTATCAGAATTATTATCAGCATCATCATTCTCTGATTCATACACTCTCTGCCCGGTCTCTATATCATAGATATAATTAGTCTCCAACAGCCCCTTTGTTATATCCTTACCAAACAGAGAAAAGATTGTTTCTTTAAGTCTTCCATCACCCTGGGTATCAACGATTATCTTACCGCCGGATATAAGCTTAATAGCCACCTCCGGATTAGCAAGAGCTATATGGGATATAAGGTCATTTATATAAGAGCCCTCGGTCATATTTGACTTAAGGAACTTCTTTCTTGCAGGTGTATTAAAGAAAAGATTCTTACTGATAATAGTGGTACCATCAGGAGTTCCAACTTCTTTAAACTGAAGCTCCTTTCCGCCTTCTATAACATATCTGATACCTGTCATAGCCTCATGGGTTTTTGTAACCATTTCTACTTCACTGACTGCAGCTATAGTAGAAAGAGCTTCACCTCTGAAACCAAGAGAAACTATATTCATTAGATCATCAACGCTTTCCAGCTTACTGGTGGCATGACTGAAATAAGCCTTTCTTACATCATCAGCTTCGATACCTGAACCATTATCAGTTACTCGGATCATTGTTGTTCCGCCGTCAGTTATTTCGATGGTAATTCTTGTGGCACCTGCATCGATGGAATTTTCCACAAGCTCCTTAACAACTGATGCAGGACGCTCTATTACCTCACCGGCAGCTATTTTATCTATTGTATGTTGATCTAGTACGTGTATCATATCGAATCCTTATCTTTTACTTTAGTTCAATCTCTGTTTTAACTCCTGCAGATAAAGCAAAGCCTTTACAGGTGTCATATTATCCAGGTCCATATTCTTAAGCTCTGCTGCAATATTCATTTCCTCAGTTGAAGCAAAAAGCGACAGCTGACCTTCAAAGGCCCCGTTTCTCTTACCTGCCTTCGAACCAGCAGCAGCACTCGAAGATGAATCATCTTTATGAGAAACAACAACCTCTATATCACGTGAACGTCCGGTTATATCTTCATCAGAAAGAAAACCTGCTATTTCTTTTGCTCTCTCAGTTACCACAGCAGGTACTCCGGCAAGTTCTGCAACCTCGATACCGTAGGAACGGTCCGCACCGCCACGTATTATCTTTCTAAGGAACACCAGATTATTTCCGTCATGTTTAATAGCTATGGAATAATTATTAACTGATGAAAGCTTATCCTCAAGAGTTGTAAGCTCATGATAATGGGTTGCAAAAAGAGTCTTGGAACCCAGTGCTTCCCTGTCAGCGATATATTCAACCACAGCCCATGCAATGGATAGTCCGTCAAATGTAGAGGTACCACGGCCTATCTCATCCATTATTATAAGAGAATCCTTGCTGGCATTTCGAAGGATGTTGGCTACTTCGCTCATTTCCACCATGAAGGTTGACTGCCCCTGGGACAGATCATCGCTGGCACCGACTCTTGTAAATATTCTATCAGATATGCTTATATCAGCCTTTTCGGCAGGAACATAGGAACCCACCTGAGCCATCAGACATATAAGTGCAGTCTGTCTCATATAGGTGGATTTACCGGCCATATTCGGTCCGGTGATTATCATGATTCGGTTAGCCTGATCATCCAGATATGCATCATTTGGAATGAACTTGTCACTGCCAAGCATTTTCTCGATAACCGGATGACGTCCGTTCTTTATATCAATAACTCCTGATCTGTTAAGTGATGGACGTACATAGTTTTCCTTCATTGCAACATAGGAAAGTGATGCAAGCACGTCAGTCAGGGCTATATAATATGCGGTCTTTTGAACTCTGGCTGTTTCCAGTGACAGATTATCACGAAGCTTTACGAATTCATCATATTCAAGACCGAAGAGATTCTCTTCTGCACTTAGAATTTCGGAAGAAAGATTAGACAGTTCATCCGTGGTGAATCTTTCCATATTTGTAAGTGTCTGTTTTCTAATGAAATAATCAGGAACCATATTCAGATATGAATTGGTTACTTCAAAGAAGTAGCCGAATACTCTATTGAACTTGATTCTGAGATTCTTGATTCCCGTAGCTTCTCTTTCCTTTGCCTCTAGATTGGCAAGGATGGTCTTGGAATTAAGCTTCTTATATCTGTAATTATCTATATGTTCATTATAGCCGGTCTTGAAGATGCCGCCTTCACGAACTGTAATAGGTGCGTCTTCATCTATGGAAGCTTCCAGCAGCTCATGTATGTCCTCGAGAGTGTCGAAGTTAGAATACATTTTCGAAAACAACTCTCCGTTCATTTCATTAATAAGACGCTTAATAAACGGCAGATATTCAAGTGAAGTCTTAAATGCCAGCAGATCTCTTGGATTAGCGGTTCTCATGGATATTCTGGTCATGAGACGTTCCAGATCGTAAATGGAATTAAGATATTCACGCATCTCATCCCTTGAGATTACATTTACGTTAAGAGAATCAATGGCATCCAGACGGGCATTGATCTCATCGATATTCATAAGAGGTGTCTCGATGAAGCTTCTCAGAAGTCTGGCACCCATAGCAGTCTTGGTCTTATCAAGAACCCAAAGAAGGGAACCCTGCTTCTTTCCGTCACGCATAGTCTGGGTAAGCTCCAGATTACGCCTTGTTGATGTATCGATGATCATGTAATCAGAAGTCACATACAACTCTATATGATTTATCTGCTGCAGAGTTGTCATCTGAGTATCATGAAGATACTTTAGAAGCATACCTACAGCAATTACAGTTTCAGGGATATCCTTAAGACCAAGTCCTTCAATACCTGTAACATGAAACTGCTCTTCGATACCTTTTACGGAAGTTTCATAATTTATATAATTATCGTTCAGACGACTCTTAGTAATTGATAATCTGTTGGCTAAATCCCCAAAAGTTGACATAACATTATTATTGTTAACCAAATCAGGATTTTCAGTATAAATTATCTCGCTTGGCTGAAATTTATTGATTTCATCGAAGACCTTTGAGATGGAATTTACACTTGTACACACAAATTCTCCTGTAGATATATCAGAAACCGCTATTCCGTAGTTTCCTTTATTTACAGGAGCAGAAAAACTCATTATATAATTATGCTTATCTTCTTTAAGTGAATTATCTTCTATGCTGGTTCCCGGAGTTACAACCCTGATAACCTTACGCTCCACCAGTCCCTTGGCAAGCTTCGGATCCTGCACCTGCTCGCAGATGGCAACCTTGAAACCCTTTTCAATAAGTCTTGCTATATAGACCTCGGCTGCATGATAAGGGATACCGCACATGGGCGCTCTCTCTTCCAGACCGCAATCTTTGCCGGTAAGTGTAAGCTCCAGCTCACGGGAGATATTTACGGCATCATCAAAGAACATTTCATAGAAATCGCCCAGTCTGTAAAAAAGAACACAGTCAGGATAAGCGTCCTTAGTTTCCAGATAATGTCTCATCATAGGAGATAATTTAGTTCTGTCGATCATAATTTTGTCCCCATATAATAGAATCCTTTTGCCTCATCAAGATGTACATTTACGAATTCACCCACAAGTTCAGGTGAGCCTTCAAAATGTACCAGAATGTTGTTATCCATCCTGCCTGTAACATAGCCTTCCATATGGTCGTTCACACATTCAACGAGAACCTCCTTGTCCTGGCCGGCAAATCTTGCACTGGCCTCAGCACTTGTTTCTCTCACAAGCTCAAGGAGACGGCTGAATCTGTCATTAACCACTTCTTCAGAAAGCTGTTCCCAGGTAGCAGCCGGAGTTCCGGTTCTCATGGAATAAATAAATGTAAAGGCCTGGTCATATCCAACCTGTCTTACTACATCCATAGTATCCTGGAAATCTTCCTCAGTTTCACCCGGGAAGCCAACCATGATATCTGTTGTAAGAGATACATCAGGCAGTCTTGTCTTTATCTTATTTACAAGCTCCAGATAGGATTCCTTTGTATAATGACGGTTCATTTTCTTAAGAACCGCTGAAGAACCTGACTGTACAGGAAGATGTATATGTCTTGCAACCTTTGGGTTTCTTTCTATAACATTTATAAGTTTATCTGAAAGATCCTTTGGATGACTGGTCATGAATCTGACTCTTTTTATCTCGTCTATCTTGCAGACTTCTTCCAGAAGTTCAGGGAATCCATATTCAAGATTATTCTTTATTGTCTCACTTTCATCCAGGAAATTAACACCGTAGGAATTTACATTCTGTCCAAGCAGCATAATCTCTTTATAGCCCTGGTCAGCAAGACACTTTACTTCTGTAAGCACATCCTCAGGAGTCCTGCTTCTCTCACGTCCTCTTACATAAGGTACGATACAATAGGTGCAGAAATTATTGCAGCCATACATGATATTTACGCCGGACTTGAAATTATACTTCTTCTTCTCAGGAAGCATCTCAACGTTAGCCTCTGGCGCTTCAAGAACATCAACCACCTGTCTATCAGTCTCAGTAAGACGAAGGAAAAGCAGCTCAGACAGCTTATACAGATTAAATGTACCAAATATAATATCCACGAAGCTGAAACTCTTTTCGATATACCCCACGATATCAGCCTGCTGCATCATGCAGCCACAGATAGCCACAAGCATATCAGGACGCTTCTCTTTCTGTTTTTTAAGAGAACCTAAGTGTCCGTAAAGTTTCTGGTTCGCATTTTCCCTGACACTGCAGGTATTATAGATTACAAAATCCGCTTCCTTCTCGGAAGCAGCTTCCGTGTATCCAATCTGCTCCAGGATACCCATCAGCTTCTCAGAGTCGCGGGCATTCATCTGGCAACCAAAAGTCGTCACATAATAAGTCGGAGACTTACCCGTGGAAGCCTTTATGTTATCAAGCTGTTCGCGGCATCTCTCTATATAGTAGGTCTGACGTTCGCGAGCATTATTAGAATTATCGTTCATTTTTACTCCTTATATTTCTTCAAGTTCCTTCATCCACAGCGCATTTGAGGCGTCGCTCGGCATTCTGAGGTCGCCACGTGGAGACATGGAAACTGAACCGACCTTTACGCCGTCAGGCATACAGCTGCGTTTGAACTGCTGGCTGAATAATCTCTTGAAGTACATAGTCAGCCATTTCTTTATAACTTCAGGCTCGTAATCATCTTTAAATGCCTTCTTGGCAAGATAATATATCTTAGCAGGACCATAGCCGAATCTCAGGCTGTAATAGATAAAGAAATCATGAAGCTCGTAAGGACCTACGCTGTCCTCTGTTTTCTGTGATATATTTCCGTCCTTATCAGGTGGAAGAAGCTCGGGACTGATTGGCGTATCAAGGATGTCCTTAAGCACATCGCAAGCATCCGGAAAGACTACATTTTCCACAACAGAATCAATCATCCAGCGTACCAAAGTTTTCGGTATGCTGCCGTTAACGCCGTACATGCTCATCTGGTCGCCGTTATATGTGCACCAGCCAAGAGCCAGCTCAGACAGATCACCGGTACCAACAACAAGTCCATTAACCTTATTTGCATAGTCCATAAGAACCTGTGTTCTCTCGCGGGCCTGAGTATTCTCGTAGGTTACATCCTTCTGGTCAATTGGATGTCCGATGTCCTTAAGGTGCTGCAGACAAGCGTCTTTTATATCAATAACAATAGGCTCGGTGCCCAGTGCTTTTATAAGCTCAAGGGAATTGTTATAGGTTCTGTCAGAAGTTCCGAAGGCCGGCATGGTAATCGCAACAAGATCCTGAGGATCACGTCCCAGCGCCTTAAGAGCCTTGGCAGCAACCAGCAGTGTAAGGGTTGAATCCATACCACCGGACACACCTACAACCGGCTTTGAACCGGTTATCTGAAGTCTCTTTGCGAGACCACCAACCTGCATATCAAATATTTCGTTACATCTCTTCACGCGCTTAAGTTTGGAAGAAGGGATGAACGGTTTCTTTGAAACTATCAGGTATTCGCCGTCTGACTGAGGAAGCTTCGCATCGCTGAACTTAACAGTTACAAGCTCATTCATCTTCTCCTTGAAGAGTGCCCTTGTATCCGCAAATGTAGAGGAAACGATACGATCATGGCGTATCTTGCCAAGATCCATATCAGCTATCAGTACATAATCCTTATCAATGAAATTATGATTTTCATTTATCAGCGCGCCGTTTTCCACGAACATGGAATGTCCGGAGAAAATCAGATCCTGAGTTGATTCTGATGCGCCGGCTGAAACATAGAGATACTCGCAAAGAAGAGACGCTGACTGCTGCTTAACCAGCTGCTTGCGGTAATCTCTTTTTGCTATAGTCTCGTTGCTTGCAGATATATTTACAATAAGCTCAGCACCGCCCAGAGCAAGGAAGGTTGAAGGCGATACAGGCGCCCAAAGGTCCTCGCATATCTCAACGCCGAACTTGAAATCATTTCCGATATCATAAACTATGTTATTTCCCATAGGAATCTCATAATCATATTCCACATCAGACTCTATGCCCAGCTCAGAGAAGCTGATCTGGTATATATCCAGGTCTGCAGCCGAACTAAACCATCTCTTCTCATAGAATTCATTATGCTCAGGGATAAAAGTTTTGATAGTAATACCCAGCAGCTTGCCCTTTGTCATGACAAATGCGCCGTTAAACAGTCTGTCATTCAGACAGATCGGTGCACCTACAATAATAACTTCATTTTTCTCAAAGGTAGCCGCAAGTATGGTGCTGAGACCTTTTTTAGTTGCCTCGATAAGAGGTTTCTGGAAGAAAAGATCCTGGCAGCTATAGCCTGTAACGCTGAGTTCGGGAAATGCGATCACTGCGGGACTCAGTTCATATGCTTCCTCCAGCTTCTCCAGTATCTTACTTACATTATAATCAACATCCCCGGGCTTTACCTCGGGTACACATGCTGCAACTCTGTAGAATTCGTACATAGTTTACTCTCCTTTTTTACACCTCATTCGACTCCCTCTGAGTCACCTTCTTCTCAATATGAAGATTTTATTCTCTGGTTTCGAGGTCTCTGCTCAGTCCCTCCAGATAATGTACCACCGCGGGACCATTTGAATGGATGAAGAAGTCATCCTCCAGCTCCTCGTACTTGAAATTCTTGGCGTGACCGTCTCTCTCAACTCGCTCCACATACTCCTTTAGCTCGGAGAATCTCATATAATACATGTCATTTCTTTCAGTAAATAAAATAAGTATAAAGGCAACGCCGCCCTGCTCCTCAAATTCCTTCATGAAATTAAACTGATGCTCATGTATATTCTGCAGGGAAAATGTATCGGTCTTACATTCCTTCGCATCAAAGCAGATGGGAATCTCCTGCACCACTCCTATATAATCAACAGTGGAATCCTTCTCAAAATACGCCTCAGTGATAAGTTTCCTATCACTGTCGAACTTAAGCGGTGTAATGGGCGTAGGAATCTTCTGTACAAGCGCCAGCCTCTTGTTTCTGTAATATTCATTTGTGGTATTAATCAGGCTCTCAAAGGCCGAACCCCTGAGCCCCCGCGTCTTCCACGTCGCCATTCATTTATCCTCTCAAAAGATGACACTTTTTTATCAGGTGAAAAATTGTCACCTTTTATTATAATTTGATTGATACTCCCGACATTCGTTTTGCCACTATACTTATTGTAACGTCGAAATCATCAGTATACTCAGGGAATATCACTTCATATGCAGTCAGCTTCTGGGACTTTATCCCATATTCTTTTCTGAAACGCTCATTTACTTTTGGGTTACCATACTTCGTATCGCCGATTATCGGATAGCCCAGATAGGCAAGATGTGCTCTGATCTGATGACTCTTACCGGTTATAAGTTCCACACGAAGGATGGTTATATCCAACGATTTATTATACCCCAAAACCTCAAAGCCAGTTTCTATAACAGAGGTTTTATTATCTATTTTATTAGAATCAGGAAATGTTCTATCATTTATTTCTTTTATAGTAACCTGATTATTCTTTTCATCTTTAGTAAGCGAAGCTCTGTAAATGCCTTTAAGCTGAGCCTTTCCCACAACTTCAGCCCTGTAATATTTCCTAAGGCTTCTGTCCTTGATTATCTGTGACAGATATTTGCTTCCGGCAGGTGTTTTACCGGCAAGTATGAGACCCTCAGTATTTCTATCCAGCCTGTTACAGACAGAAGGTTTAAATGTCATCAGGCTTGTTTCACTTATAGCCCCGTTAGCCATGAGATAATCCAGAATCATCTCATTGATCGATACATCCTCCGGCTTAGACTTCTGGGAAAGTATACCGGACGGTTTATTGACGATGATGATATCCTCGTCTTCATATACCACATCAAGTTTAACAGCACCTGTTGCGAATCCACCATGTTTTGCACCCACAGCATTTCCACCAGGCCCAGCGCCAACCGCGTGGCTGACATGCTCCAGATACCCAGCATCCTGAAAGCTCTTTATAGTCACATCACTAAGATAAAATGTAACCACATCACCAGACTTCAGAACTTCAGAACCGTCAGCCTTCTTGCCGTTCAGCTTTATATTCTTTTTTCGCAGCATTTTATAGATAAATGAATCCGGCGCCTCTTTCAGAAAATTCCTGCATAGCTTTTTCAGCTTGTAACCTTCTTCATTTTTTGTTACATTTATTTCCTGCATACCTATTTACCAAATATAATCAAAGAAAAGCATTTTATAAATCAGCGTACCAGAGTGCTAGAATCCCAAAGAATACAGTCTGTCCATCGTCAGCTCGTCATCCCTGTCAGATGCACCTTCAGAATCCTTGATTCGAGAAATCTCCTTCTTGAAGGTATTTAAATTATCAGTCACAAATATCCTGCACTGCCTGTCATCCGAGTCATTCACCATATTTATATATTTCTTAATCTTTTCGCGTTTCTTCGCATCCTTCTCATCAGGAGTAAATGCGATGATATTATTATTATATACACAGGCTGCCGGAACAAAAATAAGCCCATCCTCATCAGTAATCGGTAAATCATAGATGATCTTTCGGCCCGTCTCGTCAGACACTTCATTTACTGCTTTATAAGTATCATTATCCAGAGACTTACATCTAAGACACATAACAAAATCGATTATATTTCGCGCAAATGGAATGGACATAACACAGGCTATGATTATAAACCATGTCTTTCTTGTGTGAAATACAATGATGCTGAAAAGCACATCCGCAAGTATCAGAAGAAGCAGAAAAATCACCATGACAAGCTTTATATTTCTCTTCTTTCGTATGCGGCCGTAGCTGCCAAGTTCAGACATTTCAAAACGTGATGGCTTACGGTTCTTACGCTTTTTATCCTTTTTAATTGCCTTATAAGTCGAGTTATCTATCTTCATAGAGTTAATCAATCTCCAGATTATTTTTTATTATGAGGTCATGCGCCAGCCGGGAAGGTATTTGTTTTTCAGGGTGCCGCGGATATTTTTTGCGAATCCGAGGGGATAATCCATCACGCAGATCATTATCCAGCCAGGCTTGCCAATTAATTCTGATATAAATAAATCAATAGACTTATCGGCCATAGATATATCGTCAAAATAGATATCATCCCTGACATCCTCCAGCTCCAGTGTCTCGCCCCTGAGATATTTATATACAGCGATGCTGTCGGGCTTCAGCCGAAGCACATTATCGAAATCAGAAGCCTTAAGCAGCATAGGCAGACTCTGGCTTGGCTCAAATCTTTTCTTTTTTATCTCCCCAAGATACACTCCGTTTCTCATAGTGCGAAGACCCTTGGTATCTGGCGCATCTTTGGGAATCAGGAATACTTTATCTGAACTTATTTCTATTCTGTCTTTGTCAAATGTCTCGCAGCCTGCAGAAATATGACTGAAGAACTCTGTAACTTCCTCAGGAAGCTTCGATTTTTTTATCTTGTAGGTGCTTGCGTATCCGCCTCGGTTTTTGCTAATTACGTTTTTAACTGAGTTATTATCAACGCAGTCATCATTATCTGCAGAACCTGCAACACCACTATTCTTCTTCACAAGTGACACATAATGCCCCTCACCATTTACTCTGTGGGGGAACAAATGCGCTGTATACTCAAGATTATATTCGGAAAATGTTTTCTCAAGCTTTCCGCCTGAAGAAGCAATTATATCATTTATTCCATCACTTACCCACTCAGCATGTCCGGGTTCGAAACCATCATACATTTTAATCGGAACAAGCTCCAGACTGTTATCCAAAGAAAGAAGATACAGTATCTGCTCTTCATCCTCTCCCGGGTCAAATGTACAGGTCGAATAAAGTATCATCCCACCCGGCTTCAGCATCTTGACCACCTGATCAAGAATACTTTGCTGTATCACCTCGAACTTCTCATTTCCATTTAATTCCCAGGCAGAAATCATGGAATTGGATTTACGAAACATTCCTTCACCTGAGCACGGTGCATCTATAAGTATCTTATCAAAATATTCTCCGAAATGATCAGCAAGCTTGTCCGGAGTCTCACAGGTAATGACTACATTTGAAGCTCCGAAAGCCTCCACATTTTTCTGAAGAGCTTTAAGGCGAGAAGCCGAGATATCATTGGAAACCAAAATGCCGCTTCCCTTCAGACGTGCAGCAAGCTCTGTGGTCTTTCCACCGGGTGCGGCACAGATATCAAGAACCCTGTCACCATCCTCTATAGGAATCACAGCTGCCGGAAGTGTGGCACTGGCCTCCTGCAGATAATAAAGTCCGGCAAAGTAAAAAGGATGCTTCGACGGAGAGTCAATTGAAGCATCATAATAAAACGCATTTTCGGTCCAGGGAACAGGAGTCAGCTCAAATGGAGATATCTGAAGAAACTCCTCCACGGATATTTTAAGTGTATTAATCCTGAGGCAGTGATTAAGAGGTTCCTCGAGGGATGCTTCGTATAAAGGATACTCATCCCCGAGAATTCTTTTCATTTTTTCAACATACTTATCCGGTAATCTCATTTATTAATACTCTTCCTCTGAATCTGTCTCACTATGAACAGGATTCGGATCCATATTTATCCTTGAATAAAGAAATGTATACTCTTTCTGATAGGTCTCATTTTCGGGATATTCCTTGATAAGCTTTTCAGCCTTTTGCAGAGCCGACTCATAATCATACTTCGACTCAGAAAGGACTATATCATTATACATGAGCTTATCTGTATACAGCTTATCCCCTGAAGAAAGCCCCTTGTTTATATATGTAACTGCAGTATCAAAATCTCCCTTTTCTATGTAATATGAAGACATCTGATAAGCAACATATGTATTCATTCCATAGTCATTTACATATTCGCTAAATGCGTCCAGCATCTTATCATACTGACCCTTCTGCTGGTAGCAGACACCAAGGAATAGATTTGCACTCTTGTTGCCTCTTTCCAGCTCAGCCTGCATACTGGCTATAGTATCATCACTTATATCACCACTCTGGACATCGCCAAGGGCCTTTGAAAGTCTTAAATCATCCTCAAGTCTGTCGCTGGGATATTTCGTTGTACTAAATGAACTGCTTGCAAATTCAAGATATATATTATATGCACTGAAATAATCACCGCTTCTCATATATGCAGCCGCGAGATAAAGCTTCGTGTCACTATCCATTTTAACTGAAAACCACTGTTTTCTATCAAGGGACTCAGTAAACAGGTCTATAGCTTCATTAAACTGACCAGCATTAAAGGCTTCAATCCCCTGCTCACGTAAGCTTTCCTTATCGGAAATGGAATGAACCACGATAAATGCAGTACCAATAATAACTATTATAGAAAAAACAGCACACATTACAGCCAGACGAAGGTTACGGCTTTTATGAGCCTGACGCTGCTTTTCCTTAGTTGTTTTAATGTCATTCTTTATTCTGTTTTCTTCTATTATTTCTCTGTTGGACATCTAACCCTTAGTCCTTTTTACTCAGTGTAATTTCAGCAAATCTCCAGGAATCCTTGCACATTCTCTCAAGATCAAACTTAGCCTCCCAGCCAAGCTCCTCCTTAGCCTTTGCAGGATTTGCATAGCACATGGCTATATCGCCTGCACGACGGGGCTTGATGCTGTAAGGAATCTTGATTCCATTTGCCTTCTCGAACGCATTTACTATATCAAGCACGCTGTAACCTGTGCCTGTTCCGAGATTATATATATCAACTCCATCAGTCTGGGATAATCTTCCAACTGCAGCCACATGTCCGAGAGCAAGATCAGTTACATGAATGTAGTCCCTGACACCGGTTCCGTCGTGAGTATCGTAGTCATTTCCGAACACACCAAGCTCAGGCAGCTTACCAAGAGCAACCTGAATGATATAAGGCATAAGATTGTTCGGTATACCGTTTGGAGATTCGCCGATAAGTCCACTCTCATCTGCCCCGATCGGATTGAAATATCTGAGAAGGATAACCTTCCAGTCCTTATCGGGAATTGTCAGATCACTTAAAATCCTTTCGAGATAAAGCTTTGTAGTTCCGTAAGGATTCGTGGTGGACAGAGGAAAATCCTCAGTTATCGGACAGCTCTTCGGAGATCCGTAAACAGTTGCCGAGGATGAGAAAATAATCTTCTTGCAGTTATATTTATTCATAAGCTTGCAGAGATTTATGGTGCCTGATATGTTGTTTTCATAGTACATAAGCGGCTTCTCAACTGACTCACCTACTGCCTTCAGCCCTGCAAAATGTATTACTGCGTCAAATGTATTCTCCGCAAAAACAACCTCCATCTCTTCAGGCTTCAGCATATCAGCCTTATAGAATTTAGGTCTTATACCTGTGATCTTCTCGATATAATCAAGAGTCACTTCCTTAGAATTATATAAATTATCAAAAATTACAACATTATGTCCGGCTTTGATCAGCTCAACAACAGTATGAGAACCGATATATCCGGTACCACCAGTAACAAGAATATTCATAGGTCACCTCACTTATTAATATAGAAAAAATACCACCCCTTATATTAACATTATAAGATGTAGCGGTCAAATATATAAATTAAAAAGGACATAAATAAAAAAAGAACATTACGTTCTTTGATTTGCCGGCGGCGGGGGTCGAACCCGCACGGTGTTGCCACCAACAGATTTTGAGTCTGCCTTGTCTGCCAATTCCAACACGCCGGCTGATGTGCCATATTATTGCACAACATAAAATAATAATCAACTAAAATATACAGTCTCTTGAAACTAAAATATATAGTCTCCTGAGACTAGAACTCCTCAGTCAGATCCTCAGCGAGTTCCTTGATTTCAGCCTTTTCCTTATCTGTAACGGTACGGTTATTTAAAACAGCCTTCAGCTTCTCTGCAGTACTAGGTATCATTTCAAGAACCTTGCCAAGAGAACCCTTGTCCTCATTTACATTTACTATCTGAGCATAGCCATCCTTAACAACAACCATGGCTGTAGGTGAAAGCTTACCGCCCATACCGCCGCCTGCGCTGTTGCTTCTTTTTCCACCTAAAGCGCCGGCACCGACACCGAAGTTAACATCACAAAGTGGAATAATCGTTGTATCTCCAACCGTTATCGGATCGCCGACAACAGACTTAGACGTAAGAAATGCGTCCATCCCCTTAAATAAAGAATCAACTGTGCTATTGAAATCATTACCGTTTGCCATCTTATAACCTCCCGTATATCCTTACAAAACACTTCTAAATCTTACCACATTTTTCTGAATCATCAAAGTTATATTTTCTTTGCCATCTTTATAGTTTTCCATAAACTTGGCGTAAGTGCCATAAACAGAGCAGGTCCGACTATTCTGAAAAGATAAATCCTGCCTTTTATATCTATATCCCCTTCAATAACTTTATAGTAAAAGTCCGGATCGATCGTAAGCCAGCTTCCGTATAATGGATAAAAAGCGGCCAGCTTTCCAAGTATCATTCCTGTATCTGCTGCACTGGAAAGACCCATATGCAGATAACCCTTGCTCTTCTTAGGTTTTATTGTGCCGAAAAGTCTCTTTACTATCTTTAAAGCTCTCTTGATAGTCTTCTGTACATATACCTTGTCAAGGAACTGTTCCACATGATCCAGCTTCTTCATAGCCTCAACATATTTCTTATCGAACTCATCCATCTTCTCATCAGCAGTATCAAGTGCTTCATCTATCCTGTCTGAAAGAGGTATCTTTTCCTCTTTCCAGTCACTATCTTTTTCAGCTTTATCCTTCTTCTTGAAAATGGACTGCAGCTTAGACTTGAAGTCCTTCTTATCAGAAGCTTCTGAAGAAAAATCAGGCTCCTCGTCGATGGAGATGTTGTCGGATGTTGAAATACCTTCAGGCGTCGAAATCACGCTATTCTGAGCCAAACTGTCAGCTACTTGGGAATCAACCGGCTCCGTTACATTTCCTTCACCGGCTCCTTCAAGGCTCTGCAGCTCCTCCTCGTCCGGGAGAGCAACTGACATATAATCCTCTTCCTGACTATTCTCCTCAGAAGAGTCCATATCCTCTTCAGACTTCCCACCTCTCGGAAATACCTTGAAGAAAAGAATCTTTACTCCATAATCAAGACCCTCACCTTTTATAAATGAACCAAAACCATTTACAAAAAGGAAGCCCACCTTAGCCTTCGCCCGGGTGTCATTTTCATTATGATTAGCAGTTATCCGGTAACTAATAGGCGAGAACAATACCAGCAGAATAATCAGCAGTACTAATCCTAAAATAACCAGAAGTATGATACCTATTACTTTAAGTATAGTAAGAAGTATAGCCATAACCAAGCCTTAACTGCTCTTGGCAAATAGTCCGGCAATATAAGGTCCGCCCAGTTCTCTATAGGCATCATCTATAATATCGCACACAATTTTTTTCGCATCATCACGACTATTTGCAATTCCATATATATTTATTGATATTTTTTTCTTTCGATAAAAAGGCTGAAGCAGTTCATTATAATTATAAATCTCCATCATCCCCGCTTCATATAGAGGTTCAGTCACAACAAAAAGCCCGTTCACCGGCCTTTTCAAGGCTATACGTCTGAGAAGCTTCGAAAAAGCCTTCTCAGATATATCAGTTGTATATACATTTTTTGCAACTGAAAACTTCATGAACCTTCTCCCCCAAAAAGATGACAACCGAACCAGGTTCAAACTGTCATTTTTTATGTAAACCAAAATTATCCCATCATCAGGTCGGATGCTATATCGCGGACTGCTGTCAGCTCTGCTTTGTCTGAACAGCTGTTAAGTGCGTATTCAAAATACTCAAGAATTTCCTGCTGAGTATTAAAGAAAACCGGCATGAGTGAAAGAACCTTTGCCATAACGCTTCTCTTTTCCAGCTTGGAAAGTCCTTTAAACAATTCCTCGATATCTTCCTCCAGTGACTGCTTTGTCTCAAGGATGTATATCTCGTCAGCCTCATCAGAAACTACTGAAACTAAATCATCGGACGCTCCATCAGCCACGGCGTCAGAACCGGAACCCGAATTACCATCTATATCCATGAATAAACTGGAAGATGTCAAAAGATCCGCCTTTGTCAGTTTGTCAAATGCGCTCTTAATCTCTATGTTATCATACATTTCATAGTAAGTGCCATACAGATCATCCAGATTTGCCTCGATGCTGAGAAGCTCCTCATAAGCAGCCTCCTGAGCACCTTCAAGCTCTACAAAATATTCATCAAACTGCTTCGAAGCCTCGTATATATCATCTGATTTTACAAGCTCAGTAAGAATCAAAGATGATAATTCAAATTTGGTCATCTCAGATGCATTTACGGAACCAGCCTTAGTTATAAATGACTTGTCAGCCAGACCATCTGTATAAAGAACTATAAGCACATCATTAATTATCTCAGTAAGCATAAGATAGTCGGTAACTGCCGACTGTATAATCTCAGTACCCTCAGTAAGCATATCACTGAGATTATCATATCCTGCCTTGTCCAGAGTCTTATAATCAGTCTCTTTGAATGCCTTATATATCTCATAAAGTCTTGGATACTCATTTTCGAAACCATCAGGAATATCCATGAGCATAGCTTCCCTGATCATCTGCACAAACTCATCCACAGACTTCTTCTCGCCACCTCTGTAGATAGCAAGCGAGTTGCTGATAATGTCCATAAAACGGCTTTTAGTCATACGTACAGGAAGCTGAGCAATAAACTCCTGAATCCTTGTATTCACGAGCATCTTGTCATTTTCAGAAAAAACGAATTCGTACATAGAATGCGCCAGCGCCGACACATCAATAGTCTCATCAACAGTACCGAGAACCTCAGGCTCACGTCTGTTAATTATATACTCATATATTTCAAGAGCATCTGTATATGCAGTAAGGATTTTCATTTTATTAGTGATCGAATCACGGACCGTGAGAATCTCGTTAAGACAAGTGTTATGCGCCTCAGAATCAGCACTGTCTTTATCAATAAATACACTCCTGATAGCAGCATCAACAGTATCGATATAGCCCTCTATCTCATCTCTTCTGTCGAGACTTATATCCTCAGACATCTCATACATAGTGAAAAGATTCAGAGAAAGCTTTATAGTAGCATAGTTGTCAAATGCACTTGCAAGAACCGACTGATATTTAAGAATCGAATTCTCCCTGTCCCTGTCGGCATTAATATCCGTTAATAATATTTTTGCAGTCTTTTTCATAATATATATTCCTTTTTTACTGTACGTGCTGGTGGGTATACAAATGTTCTGAACAGTATTCGTAATTGCCGTTACACTTGGAGCAGAATCTGAATTCCATCTCCGGATTTGACACCTCGGTTCTGCCGCAAACAGCGCATTTGTGTATGGTAATGCCCTCTGGATTCCCAGTTCCAGGCGGAATGATGGAACCACTATAGAAATCGATCACTTCCCCCTTTTTACCCTGACGACGTTTAGCCTTATAACCCTTCTGGGTAGCCTTTACGAACTCCTGCTTTCTCTTCCTGTCCTTCAGAGTCGGCATGGTCTTGCTCTTATTAATATAAGCATAAATGAAATAATTAGCCACTGAACCCACAACAATAAGCTTTGTGAAAAGGCCACCTGTCAGGAAATAATAAGCAAGTAGAATCAGATCGACATATCCAAGCCATTTCATCTTAAGCGGGATAACGAAATAGAGATAAACCATATGGTCTCCACCCACAACTGTGAAAGCAAGGAAAATGCTTATGAGCATGAAATGCGTAATATTCAGCGGACCATACACAGAATCTCCTAATGTTGCAACATCCTGCTGAAATCTGGCTATATTATTCGCCGCATTTGGACTTAAGATATAGTAATAGATGCCGCCAAGCACCACAAGAATATCAGTGAGCAGCGCACCACCTATTACATAAAGATTATACATAAATCTTCCCCAGTAGCTCTCTAACGATCTTCCAAGGGAATAATAAAAGAACAGATTAATAGGCAGGAAAAACACCATAAGTAACGAGCCGCCTATCTCATATGGAATGGTGAAAATCCATGTGAACAGCCTCCAGAACTGGTGTCTTACAACAACCATATATGGAATAAGCAGCAGCTGGTCATACAAAGATGGAATCATGTATCTGATAACATAACCGATAACGATACATATAATAATAACGAAATATAGATTTGGAATTGCGTATTTTTCAAGTTTGCTTTCGAGTTTATATCTGAATTTCATGATGTTCCTTTTTATTTTATTACAAAGTTTTAAAGAAACGCTAACTAGCGCATACCTAATGAATCATTATAAATCATTATCCCGAAAAAATCAACGAAGCAGGACAATAACCGATATAAGGATTATGACAAATGCGATGCCTGCGATAACAAATATAAATGTATTTCTATTAGCCTTCTCAGGTGTTTCTTCATAGGAAAGAACCGGTGCCTGATATTCCGATAAAACCATATCACTGCTGGCGGATTTGAGATCAGACTCCAGCTCCTTGGTCTTGTTTTCCAGCTTCTCTTTTTCAATATCTGCCTGAGACTTCTGGCTTTTTGCATCAGTTGCAGTATTAACGGATGACTGATTCTTAGTTGAACTGCCATCCTCATTGGTTACATTAGTATCGGTGTTTTCTCCGGAAGGATTTGAAGCATCACCTGTATCTTCATTATTGCCATCTTCTTTTTCATCGTCATCTTCTTCGTCATCATCATCTTCGCCACGATAAGCCTTTACATCAGGATCATCATCAAGCTTACCATCCAGATAATCCTGATATGCCTGTTCAGCACCGGCCCTTGTGGGAGGATAACCATGAGCTGAAAGCCACGCCTTTGCTGCCTCTATCTCCTCCTGAGTATAACCCTCGTCCTCGTCTGCCCTTACAGTAACTGAAGGCGTAAAAAGTGCACAGGAAATACCAAAAAATAATACTGATAATAAAATCAAAAAGTATTTGAGTTTATTCATAATAAAGAGCTGCTCCTCCTAACATATATCAATCAATATATCAATCAAAAAACTAATCCGTCTGCTGAAAAATAAGCAGACATCATTCTATCATTTATCTAAACAATAATCAATAAATCAAAATCATAACGAAAAACCATTAATCAAAAACAATTTCCAGAAATCGTAAATTAATTACAATAACCGTGAATCGAAATTATACAATCACAATACATCTATTATGCATAATTTGTCACTTACGCATACTGATCAGTCAAAAATAAAATTTTACTATTTACCCAATAACATTATTTTGATACATTTGTGTTACATTTTATTATTATTATGACATAAGTGTCAAAAGTCAAAAAGCGTTCTTGCTTGCAAGAAAAGCTTATTGACTTTATGACACGCTGAAACACGAGGAATTAGCTGTTTTCGTAGAAAACTAGCGGTTTCCGAGTGTTTCCAGGATTGCGAGAATTGCTTTAGCAATGGAGCAATCCGTATGTCATATAGTTTCAAAAGTCAAAAAGCGTTCTTGCTTAATTGCTATTGCAATGGAGCAATCCGTATGTCATAGATTATTATATAAAGGAATTAAAATAATGCGTAAATATAGAAAAATTATAGCAATAACTCTGTCACTTCTGATTCTCTCCCTCTCCGGCTGCAAAGACAAAGAAATATCTGTCGACGATTACGGGGATATGGAACAGGCAGCTGATGAAAAGAAAGAAGAATCAGAAAACAATATTATAGACTCCAGCGAAAGCCTTTCTGAGATGCTTGGGGACAAAGAACTGGAATACACCAAACCATTCAATCTCTGTGGTAAAAATGCAACCATTGACGTCGCATTTAAGCCAAATGACACAGACATTCTTTCAGTTTATAATATCGAGCCTATAAACGAGTCCACCTTCGACGAAAATTCCATCGTATCTAATCTGATGGGCGACACTGCCGTAGCTCTTAACAGTGATGAGAGAAAATATCTGAACGTTGATCTGGATGATTCCCAGTATGTAATTTCAAGTTGCCAGTATGTTCTCTATCACAACAAAGGAAAATATAATATCATGGCAAACTCATGTCCTACCTGGGTTGATGAGGACACTTATTATATCCACACCTATGAGGGCAAATATAACGGCGTTACTTCCCAGCTGATGATTTCCTACAGCAGAAACTACGATGAATTTGTTGTAGTCCTTTATCCTAAGCTTCCGGGTGAAGTAGTCGGCAACCCAAGCTTTGATATGATGGGTGATTCCAGTCCCGATGGTAAATTCTACTATTGGTACAGCGGCAGTGTGAGGGAAATAGTTCTCGATGAAGATATGAAAGACAGACCTAACGAATGTGCCATGTCTGACGATGATCTCACAACGGCCGTTAATGAATCTCTGAAAAATGCGATGAATCTCAGCTACCCTATGGAATCTATGTCCTTATACGAGAATACATACAACGTTGTAATTAACAGCGATAAGTCCCCTGTCAGAAATGAAATGCTTTTCTACAACACTGACGCAGTAAAATCAGGCACAATGGAAGGTGCAGTCAGAAACGGATATATGATGTCAGTCATGAAGAACCTGTGTAATCAGAGAATAATGACCGACACTGAAGTAATAAATGACAAGGCTGATGAACTTCAGACAGGAATGGTCAGCGTAAATGACTCAGGCGTTTACGCCTTTGTCCTTACAACAAAATATAATTTTAAGGATAAAGTCACTGACAATGCGCAGATACTCAGCTTTGAAAAAGCTATGGACGCATTTGTTGAGGCTGCAGAAGCTAATATCCAGCCTGAAAATCTGGAAAATGCGGACGCAACTATCAACTTCAGCAGTGTGGAACTGGTATACTTCCCGGTTATCAATAAAGATATAAAAAACAACGGCAGACTTATCCCCGCCTGGTCCATAGAGGCACAAAACGAGAAACGTCAGACCGTTGTCCGTATCCTGATAGATGCTACCGACGGCAGCTTCATCACAGCATTGAATGAAAGCGAATAAGATTTTTTCATTTACATAAACACTTCATCCGCATATCTTACAGTTGCCATGGCATCCTTTGCATAACAGTCGGCACCAATCGCATCGGCATATTCCTGCGTCATTACGGCGCCGCCGACCACGACCTTGGTGTCCGGCTTCTTTTTTCTGAGCAGCTTGATAGTTTCTTCCATACTTACAACTGTTGTAGTCATAAGGGCACTGAGTCCCACAAGCTTCACATCATCCTCGATGGCTCTGTCCACGATGACCTCAGGCGGAACATCTTTTCCTAGATCAATCACGTCATAGCCATAATTTTCAAGCATTACCTTAACTATATTTTTACCTATATCATGTATGTCGCCCTTGACTGTGGCGATAATAACCTTTCCCTTAAGAGTACGCGGCTTTCCGGCCATAGCAGTTTTTACGACCTCAAATGCGGCCTTTGCAGCATCTGCGCTCATAAGCAGCTGAGGAAGAAAAACTGTTCCCTTCTCGAAACCCTTTCCTACCTTATCAAGTGCAGGAATAAGCTCATCATTTATAACATCAAGCGGATCTCTTGTGGCTATCTCTTCCTTCATCGCACTTTCTGCTATTCCAACCATACCTCTTTCGATAGCATTATAAAGCTTAGACGTAGCTGAGCCAGCTGTACCACCTGAGTTTCCATCCTGAGCTCCGGAGCCTTGTGCACCGTCTTGACCACCAGCCCCCGGCGTGCTTCCAGCTGTGCCTGATGAAATAACAGCTACCGTCGCATTTGCGTACGCCTCTATATAATTCATGCACTGAGGATCCATATCCGACAGCGCGACAAATGCCCTGTAGGACGCCATCATCTGCTCATTATTCGGATTCATAATAGCGAAGCTGAGTCCCATCTGCATTGCCATAGTCAGAAAATATGAATTGATTATCTGCCTCTGCGGAAGTCCGAAGGATATGTTAGAAACGCCGAGAATGGAATGACCATTATATTCATCCCTAATCCTTCTAAGTGTTTCAAGGGTTGTAACAGCAGATGATGAATCCGAGGAAATAGTCATGCAGAGACCATCGATAACTATATCTTTTCTCGGAATTCCGTACTCATCAGCAGCTTTATATATCTTCTCAGCAACTGCTATTCGGCCATCAGCAGTTTCCGGGATTCCATCCTCATCAAGAGCAAGTCCTACAAGCACTCCACCATATTTCTTAACAAGAGGCATAACAGCCTTGATAACTTCCTGCTTACCATTTACGGAATTAATCATGGCCTTTCCGTTATAATAACGAAGTCCCTGCTCAAGAGCCTCTATATCAGTTGTATCAAGCTGAAGAGGAAGTCCAGTAACTCCCTGGAGACGAGTCACAACCTCTCGCATCAAAGCGGGTTCATCAATTTCCGGCAGGCCTACATTTACGTCCAAAATATCGGCACCGGCATCCTCCTGCTCCAGTCCCTGGGAAAGGATATAATCCATATCATTATCTCTGAGAGCCTGCTTGAAGCGTTTCTTTCCGGTAGGGT
This sequence comes from Lachnospiraceae bacterium, assembly GCA_900199595.1. Classification (GTDB taxonomy): domain Bacteria; phylum Bacillota; class Clostridia; order Lachnospirales; family Lachnospiraceae; genus Eubacterium_Q. The sequence goes on from FZRB01000006.1 coordinate 61,310, forward strand.
TTATTCTCTCACCAATTATTATCGGCTTCCTGTCTACCGTAACAGCCTGACAGAAGGATGTAATGACAGTAAGGTCCTTAGGTGTATTAGGTTTAAATGTCTTGCGCTTAACTAGTTCAATTGTTTTTCTGATATGCTCCGGCGTAGTACCACAGCAGCCCCCCAGAACCTGAACGCCCATATCTGCTATCTGGCTCATTACCTCAGCGAACTCTTCAGGTCCTACATCGAAGACAGTCTGACCATTTTCGGTACGGGGAAGACCCGCATTTGGATTAACGACGATTGGCACAGATGCAACCTCGGTCATGCGTTGAACCATAGGAATCATAAGATCCGGACCAAGACCACAGTTCATGCCGATGGCATCGACACCAAGCCCCTCTAGCATGGCAACAGTTGAATCAACAGTTCCGCCGGTGAGAAGCTTACCCTTTTCATCATATATAGTAGTTACGATAACCGGCAGGTCGCAGTTTTCCTTCGCAGCAAGAACCGCAGCCTTAGCCTCGTAGCTGTCACTCATGGTCTCGATAAGAACCAGGTCACCGCCGGCCTCAGCTCCTGCCTTGATAGTTTCTGCAAAAAGCTCCACAGCACGGTCAAAGCTGAGATCACCCATAGGTTCCAGCAGCTTGCCCGTAGGACCGATATCAATAGCTATATAAGCATCCTCCCTGCCTGTATTTATACGAGCCTGCTTAGCCAGTTCAACAGAAGCCTTCATTATCTCAGCAACCTCGCCGGGATACTTGAGGGAATTCAGACCAAAAGAATTCGTATTAAATATATCAGCCCCCGCCCTAAGATAGCTCTCAAAAAGCTCCAAAATAATATCCGGATGCGTGAGATTCCACCTCTCAGGAAGCTCACCACCCTGAAGCCCTCTTGCCTGAAGAAATGTTCCCATACCTCCATCACAGAAAAGCCATTCCTTACCAAGTCTTTCACGTAAATCTTTTTTCATACATAAAACCTCAACTTTTTATCGGGAGTACTCACAGGTATCGTGCATATTGCACTCCTCACATCCGCCTCTATGGCAGTCCATATTCTTGTCTGAAAGCCCGATTACCGCCGTAACCGACTTCGTCGGTGTCATCAGCAGACTGTCCGACAATGTAACACCTATTGATTTCGGCATATCCAGTATCTTCTCAAAATCCTTCTGGACCTCCAGCGGAAAATCACCGTATCCCGGCGAAAATCTCGGTCTTGCATAAAGCCCTCTCTCCCGGGCCTCATTTACTATTCTGTCATTTATTTCATCACACCAGGCTTCAACCATAGCAGCACCAACCGCCTGATAGGTATAAGCCTTCAGCATATCCCTGACCTCAGAACGCCTAACTAACATATCAGCCTGAGGCCCGATAGTTACAGCAAGCATGACGATCTCACTACAGCCCTTCAGATTCTTAAGCAGATTACCTGATGATACTTTAATACCCGCAAATTCGCACATTTTATCAGCACTCGTCTCTTCAGCGCTTGTTCTTTCAGTGCCTATTCCTTCAGTGCCTGTTACTTCACGCCATATAATAGGAAATGTCCTGTACACACTACGCGGTACAGCCTTCTCCTGCAGCTCTTTTATGCATTCGTCTATAAGAGCATTCAGATGCTCGTCCGGCTCAGTGATTCCCCGGTACCCAAGATATCTGATTACTTCATTTTTATTTACACTGATCATACTTCTATCAGATTAATCCTTCCTGATTACATTTATAATGACAAATAACTGTCGTGATGCTGATAGCAAACAACTGTCGTGATGCTGATAGCTTTGACACTTTACAGCCACTGTGCTATTATTGTTCGTTGTCTACTATACATTTAACAACATAATAATTGACACGTTACTATTCATGAATACAATCACAGATATATGATATATCAAATAGTTAAATGTGTCAAAAAGATGACAAGGAGAAATTATGATGAAAAAGAAATTTTTAACCCTTACTTTATGTGCGGCTGCAGGACTTTCGCTCCTTTGTGGCTGCGGTCAGAAAGAAACCTCTACCCCTGAAACAACTGAGGTAACTACAGTCGCTGAACAGTCTGATGAAAACAGTGAAGCAACAAACACTACTGAAGAAGAAACCACAGAAGCTGCGGAGGTTCGTGAAGGTACTGCCGCAACGGATCGTGCCGGAAATGAGATATTTATTCCAGACAAGGTGGACAAAATAATCTCCATGGCTCCATCAACCACAAGATTCCTTATAGATCTCGGTCTTGGCGACAAGATAATAGCCATCGACACAAATTCATATGCTTACGCTGCATCACTTACAGATGCCGTTCAGCAGTTCGATATGATGGCTCCTGACAACGAGGCACTCGTTGCACTGAATCCTGATATTATATTTACATCAGGCATGAGCAACATTGGCGGCGAAGACGTATATAAGCCGGCTCGTGACGCAGGTATATGTGTAGCAGATATCCCATCCAGCAACTCAATAGACGATATAATCGCCGACCTCAAATTCATCGGCGAAGCTGTACATGAGGAGGACAAGGCCGGTCAGCTGATTGATTACTTCAACGGTTCCCTCGAAGACATAATCCTCAAGGGCCGCGAAGTTACAGAAAAGAAGAAAATCCTTTTCGAACTTTCAATACCTACAGCAGACTACCCTTCTATCTATACATTTGGCAAGGGCACATATCTTGATGAAATGATCAACGACATCGGTGCCGAAAATGTAACCGGCGACCAGGAAGGCTGGATCAGCATTTCCGAGGAAGAAGCCATCGCCATGAATCCTGACGTTATCATTACAAATGTAAATTACGTAGATGACGCAGTTAATGCTATCAAGACCGCTGAAGGCTGGGAAAATGTAACCGCCATCCAGAACGGTGCAGTATACTACATCGACGCAGATGCAAGTAACCAGCCAAACAACCACATAATCGACGCCATGCTCGAAATGGCAAAGCAGGTTTATCCAGATACTTTCAACTAAGGTTTACATAAAACAGATGACAGTTTGAACCTGGTTCGGTTGTCATCTTTTTGAGGAATTATACTTTATGAAGAAGTATATAATATCGATCATTATATGTTTAATAACTTTAATAATCTGCATCAATATAGGGAGTGTGTTTATCACGCTCCCTGATTCGTATTATATAACTATTCATAAAATATTCGGAGCTGCGCTTCCTCAGTCTGTGGAACCTATGTCGGTATCTATCTTCTGGAATATAAGAATGCCCAGGGCTCTTGTAGCCTTTGTAGTTGGCGGCTCCCTTGCCGTAAGCGGTGCCGTTATGCAGTCTCTGCTGCAGAATCCTCTGGCTTCCTCTTACACTATGGGCGTATCCTCCGGATCGGCTCTTGGTGCAGCCATAATCATTATAATCGGAGTAAAAACCTTCCTGCTGAGGAGCTTTCTGCTTCCTCTCTTTGGATTTACCTTCGCGCTCCTGACTGTATTATTCGTAATCATCTTATCTCATAAAGTAGATAAAAATATACACAGCTATACCATTATACTTATCGGAATGGTTATTTCTCTTTTTGTAAGTGCAGTTCTCACTCTTCTCGCATCATTATATCCCGATAACTCACAGCAGATATATTTCTGGATGATGGGATCTTTCTCGGCAAAGAACTGGAGCCATGTCTATATACTGACACCGACTGCCCTTATAATCACCATACTCATATGGATGCAGTCAAGAGAACTGGATATCATGACCTTCGGCGACGATCAGGCCATGACCATGGGAGTTGAAACAAAGAATAAGAAGATACTCCTCATCGCACTTACAGCACTGCTGACCGGAATATCCGTTGCATTTACCGGTACTATCGGTTTCATAGATCTGGTAGCACCTCATGCGGTAAGAAGGATCTTCGGCGCAAAGCATAGAGCCGTAATCCCAATGAGTTTTATGTACGGAGGAGCCTTTATGTCAGTGGCCGACCTGATATCAAGAACCATCCTCTCTCCTAGAGAAATCCCCGTTGGCGCAGTTACTGCACTGCTTGGCGCCCCATTCTTCATGCTGATATTTTTCAGGAAACGTGACACTCAAAACTAACGAGACAGCCGACAATCTTCAAAGGATTATATATGAAAAATCAACTAAGCAATGTATCCGCCGGATACGAAAAGAACAATCATATAATCACCGACCTCTCTGTAACCTTTAACGAGGGAGGCATCTGTGGCATCTTGGGACCAAATGGTTCCGGCAAGACCACTCTTCTTCGCGTGCTGTCAGGAACTCTTCCATATGAAGGAAATGTATATATTAATCTCAATTCCGCCAATAATGATGATATACAAGAAACAAACCAAACATCCAAATCAAACAACCCAAAATCATATTATACAAAAATAGAAATCAGCAAAACCTCCCGCAAACAGCTGGCCAGATATATCGCCATGACACCCCAGTTTTCGTCCACTTACTTTTCCTACAATGTATATGACACAATAATGATGGGACGTTACGCTCACATGGGCACTTCCTTCAGAGACATCCTGGGTGGAACTTCCAAGAAGGATAAAGAAATCGCCGATATGTATATCGAAAAAATGGGGTTAAAAGACATAAAAAACAAATCCATCAGCCAGCTCTCAGGCGGTCAGCTGGAAAGAGTTCTTCTGGCAAGAACCTTTGTCCAGGAAACTCCAATCATCCTTCTTGATGAGCCGACGAACCACCTCGACATCAAATATCAGAGCGAACTGACAGATTATATGAAGGACTGGGCCAGTGGAAGCACTGAAGTCGATGGAGCAACATACAAAAATACGATTATTTCTGTTTTTCACGACATCGAGCTTGCGGCTTACCTTTCAGATGAAATCATTCTTATGAAAGAGGGAAATGTAATCAAAAAAGGACCTGCAAACGAGGTCCTTAATTCCGAAACACTGGAAAATGTATATGATGTAGATGTACTTGGTTATAAGTCCAAAATCATCCAAAGTCTTACATCAACTGCTTCCCCAAATAACGAAAGCTAACTATCTGGCAAAATCCTTCCCAAGTATATTCGACAGATTATCCATAATACTTTTCGCAACGTCCGGTTTGTTCATTGAATAAACATGGACGTTAGTTATTCCATTTGCATATAAGTCAATTATCTGATCGGTGGCATATGCGATTCCTGCCTGCTTCATGGCATCAGGGTCATTTCCAAAATAATCCACCAGACTCTTGAAACGCTGTGGCATAAAGGATCCCGAAAGCTTGATAGCTCTTGCAACCTGATTCGCATTTGTGATAGGCATAATTCCAGGAATTACAGGAACTGTCACACCGATTTCTCTTATCTTATACATGAAGTTAAAAAACAGATTGTTGTCAAATACCATCTGTGTCGTCAGAAAATCCGCGCCTGCATCAACCTTATCCTTGATATGAAGCAGGTCGTCCTTCTGATTAATACTCTCGGGATGAACCTCCGGGTAGCAGGCAACTCCGATACAGAAATCTCCGGCTTCCTTTAGTTCCCTTACAAGCTCAGTAGCATGCTTATAATCCCAGGTTGAAGGGTCACTCTCCTCAAGCTCAGGAGTAAGGTCACCCCTCAGGGCCATAACATTATTAATCCCCATCTCCTTCATTTCCTGAATCTTCTGATGAACAGCTTCCCTGCTTGAAGAAACACATGTCAAATGTGCGAGAGTCGGAACATTGTACTTATCCTTGATATTCTTTGCTATCTCCATGGTATAACGGCTGGTTCCGCCGCCTGCACCATAGGTCACGCTCATAAATGCAGGGTGACACGCTGCTATCTCCTCAGTTGCTGCAACAACGCTTTCAAATGTACTCTCCTTCTTTGGAGGAAAAACCTCAAAGGAAAGCGACATATTTCTTTTGTTCAGTATATCAATTATTTTCATATATAGTATTTCTCCATTTATTACATAAGTATTATATCTGAATACAAGCTCTCACTCGATATCTTTATAGCGCTTCCTAAAATGCCTCTTCCAATATCTTCTTCAGTGTGTCCGCCGATTCATGCAGCTTCGCCATTTCCTCAGCAGAAAGCTTGATAGGAATCAGTCCTTCGATTCCGTTCTTACCAACAATTGCAGGCATACTCAGCGTCACACCGTCTATGCCGAAATCTCCATGAAGTGCAACGGATACCGGCAGTATAGTCTCCTCATCCCTGGTAATGGCCTCACATATCCGCTTCACGCTCATTCCGATTCCATAATAAGTAGCACCCTTCTTCTCTATTATCTCATAAGCACTGTTCTTAACTTCTTCGGCTATTCTGATCATAGCTTCTTCGTGTTGGAAATGTCCTCTCATCTCACAGAAATCATGTATAGGGACTCCCGTTACATTTGCGGAGCTCCATACGGCTATTTCGCTGTCGCCATGCTCTCCGACTATATACGCATCTATATTTCTGCTGTCTACACGAAGATGCTCGCCTAAGAGATACTTAAATCTTGCAGTATCAAGCACAGTACCGGAGCCAAAAACTTTTGCCTCAGGAAGTCCCGTCAGCTTCTGTGCCACATGAGTAAGAATATCTACAGGATTCGCCACAATCAGAAGGATCCCGTCAAATCCACTGTTCTTAATCTCCGGCATAATAGACTTAAATATACTTATATTCTTCTTTACCAGATCAAGCCTTGTTTCACCGGGCTTCTGAGCAGCACCGGCAGTAACTATACATATGGCAGCATCCGATATATCACTAAAATCACCCGCAAATATCTTCATAGGCTTTGCAAAAGGAAGCCCATGGCTTATATCAAGAGCCTCACCTTCAGCCTTGCTTTGGTTTGAATCAATCAGCACCATCTCCGAAAACATACCACTCTGCATTAGAGCATAGCAGGATGCAGATCCAACAAAACCACATCCGATCATAGCTACCTTACGATTATTTATACAATTCATAATAATATTCTCCTTATCACTAATATTCTGTATTATTCCACTACCAATATCCATTTTTCTTAGCGCCAACTCTATTATCCTCAATTATAACGCATTCTTCATTAATACAACAACCAAACGTAGTATATAATACCACAAATTATATATTAATTCTCTTACTTTTTATTCTTAATAGCCTCATTTAGCGCAGTCATATACCCCATTAGCCTAGCACGACTATTCTCATCAAGTTTATTATATGTTGTTAATACCTCACCTACTTCAGTATTTCTATCTACCAAAATAAGGTTGAGTTTATTACCTTTATTACCTGTATTTTCCACTCCAGAAAGCAGCCATTCCGGTGTTACATCAAGAACCTTGCAGATAATCATGATCTTCTCAGAAGTAGGATTCGTTCTCTTGCTCTTCCATTCACTGATTGTGCTCTGCGCTATTCCAGTTTTCTCAGAAAACTCCCTTTGTGGCATTCCGATTTCTTTCAACCTATAAAAAACTCTATCACTGATTGTCATGATTATTACCTCTCGTATTATTATAAAAAAACTATTGTAATACCCAATTACAAGTGCTACACTAAGAGAAGGAAAGCACCCACTCCAAAGTGGATGCTCCCGGTGATTGATTTAGCTCTCTATCAAAAGCCGCCTCTCCCGTTTGCAGACAGGAGAGGCATTTTATTGATGACAACAGTGAACCTGGTTCACTGCTGTCACATTTCTACTATGTACCACAGCCTCTCCCTATTATGTTTTTCAGGTAGTTTTTTCCATCCATCCTTGGTTTCTATAGTCCAGCCGTTTTCATCGTACTTCATCCAGCCATATATACTATAGTCATCTGATATAGTATATATCCAATACATCCATTCTTTTGAATCTTTATCATACCAAATGTAATTATAAGAATGACGGTCGCAGTAGCTATGAGCCTTTTCCTTCCATACAAACTCTCTATCATAGTCATCTTTTTCTGAGACTATCCGGTATGAATCATCATCAACTTTTTTCAGATATATAGTTTCTCCATATAGTTCGACATTAGACTGTCTTTTCCCAGCCGGAGCTGTTCTATCTACATCTGTTATGGCCGTATATATAGCTAGTCCCACACATACTATTATTAAAATGAGAGGAAAAACAGTCAGAATAGCTATACAAGTATATACAACTATTGCTTCACCGATAGATTTGGGCTTATATAACGGCTCCCCTCTTGAATTTGATTTATCATTCGATTTCGATTCAAATTCTGATCTCTTATGCAATGTTACTTTTGTATTCTCATTTGATTTGTCTTTCGCAATTCTATTTTTCTTTTTCTTCTTTTTACTCACTAGAATGCCTCTTCCAATATCATCTTAAGTTTATCCGCTCTTTTGCTCTTACATTCACTGATTGTCATGATTATTTCCTATACTATATTCATATATCTTATCTATTCACCAAAGCAGGCTTTGATTCCTTCTTCAATACTTTTATACGATATCAATTTTTTCCACAACATTTTTTAAACTTCTTTCCAGAGCCGCAGGGACATGGATCATTAGGGTATATCTTACGTACAGATGATAAATGCTTTATCAGACTCTTCTTTTCCGCTAATAGTCCATCTGTCTTTTTTCTCATTTTTCGATTTAATTCTTCGAGTTCCTGAGTCATCTTCTGTCTCTTCTCGTATAATTTCTCAAGAAGCATTATTTCCGAAACTTTAGCAGCTTGTTCGGCTTCTAATACCTCTGTAAAAATGCTATCTCACTTCTAACAACTTTAGCATCATTCATATATATCCTCTAGTTCTATATCTTCTGGCCAATATCCCTGATTAAATACAATAATTATATCTTCTATCTCTTATTACCATTTGATTATGTCATATAAAGAATACTCGTTCTTCTTTATTTTAGAAACTCGTTTATATTCTTTTATAGCTTTGAGTAATAATTCGACATCAGAAAAATAGTCAATTATAAAATCATAGCTTTTAACTTCATGATATTTTAAGATTTCTTTACAAAAAATACTAGGCTTATTTTCATGCTTTCTTTTATTCTCATACTTATTAAAATCCTTTAATCGATTTTCAGCTAATATTATGAGCATTTCAATTTCTGGAGCTGTAATTATAGTCTTTATATTTACTTTGTTCTCATATGCTTTACTAAGATTAAACTGTTCTGTTCTCGAATCAATCACTCTTAGTAAAGATATTTTTCCCAGGAAACTCTTTCTTAAATATCTTCTTTCAAAATCTTTAGGTTTGCATCTTGCGATAGGCTCTTCTTCAAGTAATTCTTCTCTAGAAAAAATTAATTTGTCATTATCAAGAAGAATATCTAGAATGGCTCGCTCTGCTTCTCCCTCATACATACAGGCAACATATTCGTCTAGTTCCATAGTCTACCTCCTAATGTGCCAGATTTTTAAGCTTTTTCTTAAGCTTTATATATGATTCGTACGAAGGAGCTGTTCCCTTAAGTAAGTCACTTTGGTAAGCTTCACTCTTTTTAATATCATTTCTTTTAAGAATGGTAGAAAGATTCTCTACCGTTATTCCCTTATTATTTCTTGTAATATAGATACAATCATTTCTGTTTACATTATCAAGTAATTCTGGATAATGTGTTGAAAAGACAAGTGTTGCTCCATTCTTATTAATTTTATTGTCAAAAAAGAATCTCATAAGAACTGAAACTATTTCTTTGTTAAAGTGATTCTCTAGCTCGTCAACCACCAAATATCCACCAGTCGTTAATATATATTCTGCATATTTAAATACCGTCAATCCTTTTATCGTACCTGAAGATAAATATGCATTTAGATCATTTTTATTATATAAGGTTATCTCATCTTTTCCATAGAATTTCAACCTAATAATCTCTGCCACACTGGTACCTTTTTCTACTTCCTCAATACTTAAACTCTCAATAGTAGGATCAAGGAATGTAATTAATTCAGAAGGAACATTTCCTTTCACACCAATTGTATTATTATCAGTGTAATTCATTAAATCTTTATAAGATAAAGAACTCTGAAACATTTTATTGAAAGCTATAATTATACTAACATCTGATGGTAAGTATTTTTCATCATTACTTCGAACTTCAGATTCAATGCCGGTAAAATCAGTTAGTTGTTTTCTTGTCTTAACAGTACTGATATCTTTTTTCCAGTATTCTTCATTCACAATACTATATTCAAATTCATAATTGGGTTTATCTTTGCCTACAATTTCAGTTTTAATACGACATATATAAGAACCCGAAATATTTTTTGCATAGTAATAGCAATCAAATACAACCTTTTTACTCTTTCCTAATATATCTTTGAATCTACTCTGATTAATTGGAACACTGCTAAGTAAATCCATAGCAAATAAAATAGCTTTGAGTACAGATGTTTTTCCAGATGCATTTATTCCTGCAAACATTTCAATATTATTAGTGTGAACTAACGGAAATAAATTAGTCAAACCATCCATTTTATCCTTTGGAATTCTTTGTGTAGCATAAAAAATCAAATCCAAATCTTCCTCAAATAAAGGAAGTCCTTCTATATTTAGTCTTAATAGTTTCATCCCCGCCTCCTAATTTATCTACAGGAAAACCGTTTATAAATTTCTACCATAGAGATAATAACACACATCACCGTATTTATCAACGCAAAATCCGTTTATAAATATTACAAATATATCATCAAACAAGAATAATCAGAAGATATTAACAAATTCTTCGTAATTATATTTATGATTTTTATATTTATAAAAATGTAGCACGCATAAAAGAGCCTCAGCACCTAAGTACCAAAGCCCTTCATTATCATCTCTTTTCTGGCTTTTTTTCTGGAACTTTTGATGGGGCTGCCATTTTAATAAGAAAACACAAATCTACGAATTACAATAAGTTAAAATCCCTCACCTTTTCTCTATGCCACCCCAGGCTCTTTGCCCAGGTCAACATCTCTTTCTTCCGCTGCTTTGCAGCCTCTTTTTCTTCCGGTGTCATTCCGGTTAAATCCGGATTAATATCCTCCAAAAAATCGGCAAAGCCGGACAAACCTCCAACATCATCTACGAGCATCTCTCCATCTCTGGCGATTAATACCGGGCGGTATACTTCTCTACACTTTACGTTAGCTCTATCCAGTTCAGCCTGAGTTATTCTTCCGGAATTAACGAGATCTGGACAGTTTTCACTTGCTGTAATTCGTATCTTCCAGCCATCACCGAAATCATATTTATATAATAACACATCTGTTATTGGTAGTGGAATAGGTTGTATAGCCGGTGAATCTAAATCTTCAGATAATATCTTATCAATAAAATCATCAACTTGTTCTAATAATTCTTCACCTGATGATACTATCTGAGCATCAATATGTTTTCTTTCTTCTTCACTGCAGTTATCCGGCAATTCATTAAAACCTACAGCTAGTACTGAGCTTATTGGCAATCTTTCCAATAATGACATCGGTGTACGTTCAAATACATATTTAAGTCCTTCTGCCGGTATATCTTTAAACTGTACAATTTCCACTCTGTATGGTACTTTATCATCCCAAGGTTTAGGTTCTGAACGTCTATTTCCTTTATAATCAAACACCTGATAAACACCGTAAATATACTCATCGCCATCATAGTTACCAGTATCAAAATTATACGAAGTAGCATATACAATATAATACTCTTCTCCCATATCAATGCTCATTGCATCTCTACGGCAAGAAATGATTCCTTCTCCTTGACATTGTGACATATAAGGACCGGTATATTTCTTACGAAGCCAGTTTTTAAAGCTACCACCATTATAGTCATCAGCCCAAAACTCATCTTCTTCATACATATATGGTGATCTAAATACAACTCCAGTAAGATATGTCCAAAGTGATGCATTCTCACATAATGCATTGAATCTATCTTCTGGTAACTCGAACATTCGTAAATGTGAATTCTCCCAGCCAAATGCTCTCTGAATAACATAATGAAGTGCATATAAAGGTATATCACTTGGAACTATAATATCTCGACTGATATTTTTACCATATACTAATGAACCATGCCTGTGAAGTACTTCGATAGTATGATCATCCGGGTATTCACTATATAACTCCATATGAAGCCTAAGTACACCAAATGGCTCCGGTGGCATTCTATTCCCGGCTATTTCTTCAAGAATCTTTTCATTTCGTACATTTAATGCCCCAGGATAGTATCCCAATTGTACATTTAATGTGTCGAATATTATCTGTTCTTTCTTTGTAAGAGATTTCTTTTTACTTAATCTGTCATATTCTTGTTCTTTCTTGTCATATTCAGCTTGTATATAATCATATTTTTTTCTATATAAATTAAACTCATTTTTCTCTTCTTCAGAAAACAAATCAAAAAAACTGTTATCTAGTGCTTCTATTTCTTCCCAAGTATTTCTATGAGGTCTATTATATGCTTCTGTATATGACATCTTAATATCTTTTTGCCATTCTTTGGAATTCTTGATATCAATAACATTTGATTTAGTATTGTCATTTATCTCTTGTACATATTTTGATTTGAGTTCTGACTGTCTTTTCATTTGTTTCTTCTCATATGCTCTATAGTTCCTTAAATCGACAGCATGTTTAGATGGTTCAGCTGAATTCTCAAACTTATCTTCATATGGTAAAGCAGTAGATACTGTGGCAACAGAAACGCCAAAGTATTGTGCTATATCCTTTATGCTTTTTCCTTGTTTTCTCATCTCAATAGCTTCATCTGTAATAGGTGAAGTAATTTCTTTCATAGTAATAAGAATTTTACGAACCTTATTTCTATTAATATCAAAATGTAACGCAGTATCTCTGATAGAACCATCTGGTTCTTGGTCTGTTTTAGTCTCTCTAAAATACTCTGCTACTTCTTTCATAAAATCAAAATCTAACTGTGATATAGGCATATGTTTTCCTTTCATATAAATGATTTGACATGTCATAGCTTAATTATAAAATCAAGGACGATACACGTCAATATACTTCCAGATATTTTCTCAGTTAGACACAGTGTATCATAAAAATATTAATAGCGGGGAACTTCCCCGCCGAAGATGGACCAAGGTCTTTCGACCAGCCCTCAGCTGCATCGATGCAACCTTTTATACCTGTCATCTGGCAGCAGTTACAGAATTATAATGATACTTCTGTATATTCCGCATAGATAATTCCATCTGTATGGAGTTTTAGACCCGGCTCTCCGGAGGATGAGATCCACCCTCACGGAGATACAGATCCATTAAGTATAGCCATAAATTATGGTTTATATATAACAACTGAATATTTATTTGTTGTCATATATGTCTTTGATACCATAGGCCATTAGAAGTCTTTCCAAATAGAACACCCTATTGTTAAGGTATTCAATCTCTTCAGACATTTCGTGATATAAGTTTTCAGCATCGTTGAGACTTTCTCGAAGTACTGCACATTCGACTTCTATATCACAGGCTGATTGTTTAGGATTATATCTGCAATCGTTACTTTTCATCATTGGACACCGCCTTTCTTTTGGGCTTTTAGTCCATGACGTTCTCTCATAGATATACGTCCTTCTATTAATACATCGTATGAATTATGAACAATCCTATCCATTATGGCATCAGAGATTGGACTCTGACTATTCTGATCTGGATATATACGTTCATACCAGTCTTTTGGATCATACTGAGTGCAAAAAATGATTGAGTTACATTCACATCTGGATTCTATAATCTCTAGTAGATCATATGCTTCAGATGTTTCAAGTGGACGAATAAGCCATTCATCTAGTACTAACAGGTCTACCTTTTGATAACTTCGTATTGTCTTTTTGAATGTTCCACATCCACGTGAGACCTTTAGTTCATCAAGCAGTTCTGGAAGTCTTATATATCGAGTCTTAAAAAATTTACGACAGGCTGCATTTCCTAGAGCACAAGCGATATATGTTTTACCACTACCAGATGCTCCTTTTAAGGATTATATGATGTCCTTCTGTAATGTATTTACAGGTTGAGTATCTAAGCATCTCGCTTTTGTCAAGCTTACGATCCTCGATGTATTCGATACCTTCAATAGTTGCACCTGGATTCGAGAAGTGTGCTGCCTTGATATATTTGGATAGTTTATTTGTCTGACGGCGATTCCATTCCGCATCAACCAGTAGACCGAATCGGTCTTCAAAACCAAGGCTCCTATATGACTCTGGATCATCAAGTTGATGAATCAGTTCATTTGCCATGGCAGTCATGTGCATAGATCTTAATGTATCAATAGTGCTCTGATTTATCATGACTGTTCACCACCTCTCTGATAGTAGGAAGCACCTCGGGTAATACCATGACTGGTCGAAGTTGGTGAAACAGTGCTATTGCTAAGTTTATCCTGTCCATTCTTTAGAATGGTGGTTATGTTTCTTATGGTTGGAGTGCTGCTATATATAAGTGCTCGTTCACAGGCATCTTCAAGCCTTTTATGACTATATCTATCAGCCAGCTTAGTCAGACTTGCACAGAACTTAAATCCTTGTTCCGGTTCTTTTCCTGATTCAAGGAAGAACTTGACTACCTGAATAGTGTTTGGCCCGATTGTCTCCGCCCACTTGGTGAATTCATCGGCACTGTATGATAGATACTTTCTATGTTTCATCGGCATATGTTCCAGTATAGTTATCGGATCACGTTTTTGTATTCTTTCACGAGGATGAGAAGCGACCCTCGAACCATGGTAGAATACTTCTACCGTTTGCTTTGTCAATCTGACATCCACTTCTTCTCCGATTAGATCGAAAGGGACGGAATATTTGTTTTTTCCGTCAGATATGAGATAATCAAGGGGAACCTTAGCAGTGGACCAGACTGCTGGTTCGTACGGGGTGATAGGGAGTTGCTTCATGTAATCCTTTTCTTCATCGATATAGGCAGTGTAGCGACATCCCTCCCGTTTTTTAAATGGAGAGTGATTAAGCTCTTCAAGCTTTTCAGCTACAGCAGATTTAACCTCTTCGATAGAAAAGAATTTTCGATTTTGCAAAGCTGCTATCACCCAGGTGGTTGCAAACCTCACTGTCCCTTCAGCTAGACTTTTGTCCTTTGGACGTTCCACTCTGGCGGGCACAACAGCTGTATCATAGTATTCAGCCATTTCATAGTAGCTTTTATTAACTATAGTTTCGTATCTGGTGTTGGTTGTTATTCCAGTCTTAAGATTATCTGGTATAAGCAGACGAGTTACACCACCGAAATAACTGTATGCGTGTGCATGACATAATAGCCAGTTAGTTGACTTCATGTCATCACAAGCTTCAACATAAGAGTAGCAACTGCAAGGTAACACAGCTGCAAATACATAGGCATCGTATTCTTCTCCGGTTACAGAGTCGAAATAAGAGATGGTAGTTCCTGCCCAATCAACCTGCATAACGTCACCGGGTTTGTGATGTATTCTCATGGTTGCTTTTGTAAGCCTTGCCCAACGACGATACTTCTCACAAAAAGTAGAATACATATATGGAGTATCTCCTGAAGCAATACATTCAGCACAGTATTCACTCCATAAAAGAGATAGATTAACTCCAGGTTTAGCTAATTCATTATGGATGTAACTATAATCCGGCTCCCTTCTCTTAGGATTGTTGGATGATTGATCTGGAAAAAGGAATTCTTTCAGATCAGCATTTGTAACCGTATCATCCAATGGCCATTGGATACCAACAGACTCCGCCATCTTTACAACATCTCTGATAGTGTTGCGCGAGTGGTGAAGTGATGCAGCTATTTCATGCTGCGTGTAATTGAGACTTGTTAGTCTCAAGATTTCTCGATAATTCACCATGATTATCGACCTCCTATAATTAGTAGTCACACAGATGTGTGCCATACTCATTATAGGTTATAAACGACAAGTGGGTCACCCTTGCATAAGGGTGGATCTATAATCCCATAGAAGTGGGTCTAAAATTCCGTACATATGGGATTATTCATTCAGAATATACAGGAAAGTCAACGAAATTTTGGGTTTTTAGGTGATTGATTTGGGTTTTTGATAATTTATTTAGGTTTTTAGGTGATTGATTTGGGTTTTTAGGTATTGAAATAATTTATAATCCGCTTAATCTCGATTTTTTGTCTTAACTTCCGTAAGTGGTAAACCACTCGTGTACCACTTACGATTTATATATTATTCATCTATTATTTCTGGAGCAAGTGTGTCCCCAGCAGAATACTCAAAATTAGCTGAAGTCGCCATCTTAGGCAAAGCTTTTACAAAGTTGTCCGGGTTTGGGGTTTTGGGAACCGGAACAGATGATGCTTCAGGTAACTTAACAATTGATTTATTTGTAGTCGTTTTAGATGCAGAATTACTATGTGAAGAACGATTGCTATGTGATGAATGATTGCTATGCGATGAATGATTAGAATGATTACTATGCGATGAATGCGATCCATGTGATGATGATGTGTGCGAAGAATGCGATCTGTGAGATGAATGCGACCTATGCGAAGAATGCGATCTATGCGCAGCATATACATCCATACCTAATATCATTGTCATTAACAAAACTGTTGAACCAATACATACAAGTTTATCACGAGGAATGCTTCCCTCTTCATCATTAATCAAATCAGTAACTGATTTTTTTATCTGGGGAAAAATACTCTTTTTTTCTTTATTTTCCATTTCTGAAATTCTCCTTCAATATTAGTATAATTTTACACAATTTCCATTTTCCCACAAGGTTGTGTATTTTTTACCTTTTCTCGTAATATACTTTAATGTACCATTGGGTTTATTATTCAAAAAAGTTCCTTTTAAAGATTTTCCCTTAGACTTCTTATCATAAAAGTAAGTTCCCTTACCATTCATTTTATCTTTTTTCCAATTACCTTTGTAATATGCTCCATTAGACCACTTATACTTTCCTGAACCAGATCGTTCACCTTTAACCCAATTCCCAGAATAGACATCTCCATTTTTATATTTCATGGTCCCTTTTCCATTTAACGTATTACCAGAATACTTTCCACTATATTTACAACCATTTTTATACTTTATAGTAACATGTCCTGTATACTTACCTTTTGATACTTTAAAAACATATACATTTTTATTATACTTATATGTAATTGTTCCTTTAACAAATGTGTCATAAGAAAACTCGCCTTTTATTACAACACCTTTTGAACTTGTGTATTTCCCTTTTCCATGTATGCAATCATCACTCCATTTGCCCTCATACACACTACCATTATCCCATTTAAATGTACCTTTCCCATTTCGAAGACCATCAACAAAAGAACCTTTATATGTACCTACTCCTTTATACTTATATGTGCCATTTCCATTCAAACTTCCATCCAACCATTCACCAGTGTATTTATCACCATTGTAGAAATAGTATGGAACATCAGGAGAATAGACAGTGCCATCAACAGAGTCAGCCATAACAACATCAAACTTTAGCGTATTTCCAATTGTAAGGTCCAAAACAACAAAAACCGCTATTAATATAATACAAATCATTCTTTTAATTATTGAGCTGTCAATCCTAGTTTTTCTCATTTTACCCACGAATAAAACACCTCCTCATATTTTGAATTTTGTAATTTTATAAAAATATAATCAAGCATTCCTTGAAAGATCTGACATCTATCATTAAATCTTTTTCTAGAAACAGCGTCTTTTTCTAATGCATAATTAATTACAGGACATGTGCCACAATATGGCTGGTATACACAATCACAACATCCTGGTAAGCTTTCTACTATACTATATCTACAAACTGTTTTACACAACTTTGAGTCCATCAAGGAATTATAATCATCATCAAATAATGAACCCAAACAAAAAGAATCATCTCCCATCTCATAAAGCATACGTCCCTCATCACAAGTAAAAACATTACCATCATGATAATATGCTATCTGCCCAATAGCAGCACCACAAGGTGAACGAAGTTCCATATAATTTGTGCCTATTCCATTAAGTATTTTAGATAATAGAATAGCTGCATGACCTTCTACGAGATAATAACCATTTATATTAAGTTCAAGAATATAATCAATACATTTTTTATAAAACTCTACAAACTCTTCAGGGGTATATCCAATCTCATTCCACTGATCAGAAGCAACACCTAAGGAAGTAAGCGGTCTGATAAAAACATTATGAAGTTGATTATTTACATATTCATCAATTATTTCTTTAGAATATGCCAAGGAATATCTTGTAGTAGTTTGAATTGCACCAAATTGATAATTACAATCCTTTAGTTTTCGGATATTTTTAAAAACTTTATCATATGATTGAACACCACCTGCCAAAGGTCTATTCTGATTATGAAGATCCTTTGGTCCATCAATTGAAACAGATATTGATATATTGTTATCTATTATATATTTTAGTTTATCATCTGTAAGCATTGTTAAATTTGTAACTATGCTGTAGTTAATATTTTTTTTACCACGTTTTTGCTCTGCATATTCAACAATAAACTTAATTATGTCAAAATTACTAAGCGGTTCACCTCCTTGAAACTCGAAATCCAGTGTTTGTTGAGGTGACTGAAGTGCTAAATCAACTGCTTTCTTAGCTATTTCTTCAGACATCCGGTCATTACATTTTTCAACTGAACTTTGAGCCTGACAATAAACACATTGTCCATTACAATAATTTGTAACTACAAAAATATGTAGACTAGTTGATGAAAAAACAAAACTCTTTCCTGCTCGTAAATTATGTTTGAATTTATCTAAATATGCTTCTACCGATGTAGAATATAAAAAACCTTTAGCCTCAAGAGATTCATATAAAACATGATCAGAAGATATATTATTATTTATTAAATCTTTGAAATCTTCCTTAGTAAGATATTCATATTCTCCAAAATCATTAGTTATCAGAATTTTATCTTCTAATCTTTTAAACTGAAATGGTGCTAACATATTATCGCCTCGACATCATTTTCTAATAATCGGAACGTTCCAAAGAACATTCCTCCACAAGAATCTTTCTTTATACACTTTTCACATTTATCCAAATATCTGATTTTACTTTCAGTAATACTGTGAGCACATAATGGCCAATACTTTCTTGGAACACAGCATAATGGATAATTATATATCCCTGTATCTATTCCATGATATATTAATCTTTCAATTGGTTCTTCCAGAAATTTAAATGAATCCTTATATGAAATCCAAACATCCTCCATATAATGTCTCGCACTTCCAAGCATCTCTAGGCCTATAAAATTTACCACATTTACTTTTGAAAATTCCTTACATATCTTTGTTACAAGTGGATCGATCTCATCAATATTCAGACGACTGACTACAATACGTATTTCAACTGAAATATCATTATTAATAAGATTACTGATTGCTTTACAAGTTTGATCAAAACTACCTATAGCTCTTGTAATACTATCATGTCTAACTTTATTAGAAGCATGTAGCGGAATTGCAACAGTAATATTCTTAGGGGCCGATGATAAAAATGAAAATAAATATTCTTCATTAGATAATATTCTACCATTTGTAAGCAATAAATATTGTGTATTGGATAAATTATTCTTTAAAAAGTCAAACAGTACGAATATATCTTTTTTTAATAAAAACGGTTCTCCTCCAGTTATTGTAATATGTGGCGTATCTGATGGAATCTGCCTACAAATCTTTAAGAGAATATCTAAATCCATTATATCACTTATATTTCTACTTTTCTCACTGATCGGACACATAATACAACCGGAATTACACCTATTAGTAATAAATATTGCATTATCCATAGACGAAGAATCATAATAAAGATAAGCTTGTCCGTCATTAAATTCCAAAACACTATAATCTTCTATTGTACTAAATATATAATCTTCTTCGTCTGATAGTTTTACAGACCATTTTTCCGGTTCAAATATAAGTTTTTTATCATAGTGATATACAACTTGATAGTTCATATCTAGCATCATACTTAAAACTTCTTCACTATGTGTTAATGATGCTATATGATGACCATTATTATAATCAGAAACTTTCAAATTCAAAATAATTTCCCCCAATTATTACAATCAAAGTTGCTAATGATAAAAATAGTGCAAATGGTATTTTTTTAACTATAGTTATATTATTGTATTTTTCATTCTGAGAACAAAAAATCAATATATCTTCTACTTCCTCTTGAGCCAACCTAGAATCTAACGATTCATCGGATAATCTACAAAATTTTAATTTTTTTTCATTAGCCAGCGAAATTGATGAAACTGTAGAAAGAATCATTCCTTTTTTTAATTCAGTATACTTAATCTCTTTATAATTATACTTTTGAACCATGGCACGTGTCATCAGTATAAATATAATTATTCCCCATGTAACATAAACTCTATAATCTGAAAACATTTCAAATGAAAATGCCCCAAGAATTAAATCAGCCAGTAAAAATGTGATCATAACACTTTTGTACTTTAAAATATCAAGTTTTCTAATCAAAACAATAAATCCGATATTTAATCCTACCTGAACCCAAACTGGAATCTGGTTTTGAAACAAAGCAGAATAAATAGTATCCGTTATATGGTTAAAAAACAAAATACACACATATATCTTTAAATAGTTCTTAAATTCTACTAATGAACTAAGTACAATAGATTTAGCTGAGCGTTTCTCTTTAATCATATGTACTAGTGATTCACCTATAAGAAATATATATCCAAATGAAAATGAAAATAATAGAACAATAAAAATGTAACTCAAATCATTTATACTCTTTAATACATATGAATATGGCATCCCTAAGATGATTACCGAAAACAGCTTAAAATCCCCTCCAGCCCATATTTTAAACATATATAAAAATATCGATATACCTATGGAAATCAATACTAAAAGAATATACTTTGTAAGCTTTTCTGGTCTATCGATGAAAATTGAAACAAAATTTAAAACTATTAATGGTATACCTATAATCAATAATACTCTATTATAGATTAACCCCTTTTTATAATCAGTATATATACTTATACTACATAATAAAATCAATAAAATAATGCTAAGCACTTCAAAAATCATGTTGTCTTGATACTCCAATCAAATAATTTTCAAATTCATTCATGGTAAGTATCATATCTTCAATACAGTCATTAAATGAACAAATCCAATATGATTCAGACTCAATAACACTAATACTGCATATCTCTTTAAAAGCATCTTTAGTTGTTAAAAATGTATCACTTGAAAAAAGATCTTTAGATATTTTTAAATTGGGTAAATCGTTATTTCCCATATCATCATCCTCTATCGTCAAACCAATCAGTCAATATTTCATCTGCAGAATAACTATCAGTTGAATACATCTTTTCACTGGAATCTTCATAACCTTCGTCAATTAATGTAGAAGCCATAGCTCGAGCATATAACATCTCTCGAATTCGATTAGTCTTTTCAAAAACTATTTTTCTTGTTTCATGAATTAAAATAGCATTTATAAATTCCTTTTCTGATAAATGATTATCATTAGTTTTGGAATCTAAATAAACAATATATTTTTCTGAAGTCGAATCAAGGTGAACATAATAATCATCAATAAAATCATATGCAGCCTTAATTAATGACTCTTTTGAATATAATTCCTTTGAAAATTCAAAGCATTCACTCATATAGACACCTTTCATACATATAATAATACTTCCAGTCAATAGTTCTTCATACATATATTAAAATGAAAACGCTTTCTTTTCGAATATTTCTTCAAAAAATTAATTTGTAATAATCCAGCAGATATATTGCTTGCATTAATGCCTTGAAAATGCACGGTCTATTCGTTTTAGTTCTTTTTTAGCTATAATACCTTTTGTTCTTACTAAATCAACTACATCACTTACTTGATATATTAACAGTTTATATCGTTCACTATTAATTTTTTTCTTGGCAATATTATATATTTCTATCAAATCTTCATTATCTTCTGATAATACAATAAGAATCTCCATGAATAATGCCATCATGATAATATGTACATCGCCATAGCTCGCGCCACTATGTTTAATCTCAAACACATCCGAATTATCATCCAACGGAATCATTTTCATAGCTTTTCTTGGATTAGTTATCTGTTTTCTTTGAACAAATTCATTATATATTTGTATATATAACCCTTTATAATATTCTTTAAAATATTCTGTTTTAATAAATTCACAGTAATCAACTACTCTACATAATCCATCATTAATCAAGGTATTGATATACGAAAACATGCTTAACTCATAAATATATACATATGGATGAATCAATAATTCAAATTCTGATCCATTTATCAATGTACGAAAATCATCCACTTGATATTTCGGTCTTTTATTAAATTGTTCTAAAAAGCACGTATCTATTATCGCTTTATTCAAAGTATTCTCCTGAAAACATTATTTGATCAGTAAGCTCAATCTCCTTAAGCTCAAAATCTTTTTTTATTTTTTCAATTAGTACTTTATCTGTATTAGAATTATTTGAAGCCATTTCAATAAATGTTCTTAATCCTGATATAGTCTTAACTTCAGTATTTCCATTAATAATATAATTTTTATCTCTCTTCAAAAAATCTATATATTTTGAAAACTCATCTTTTTTTTCACTTAAATATCTGTCTGTTTCCATATTAATAGCATGTATTTCATTTAATCTTTTTCTCACAGCATCAAAAGGAGACATAAAGTCATCCATAAGTTTAGAAATCAATATAAGAAGTTTTAATACAGAAACTTTTTTCGATAAAGATAATTCTTTAGCATAGTTTTTGGTATGCTCAATAAACTCTTTTCTTGGCATTACGAATTTTGCAGCAAATCTATCTGTTACCTTTTCTTCATAATCCTTGTCTTTAGCATCTAACTCTATACCTTTATCAAAAGCAATATTTATAACCTGTCCATATATGCCAAAAACATGTCCCAATTCATGTGCTGCAGTAAATATCTGTTGTTCAATCGTCTTATCAGTATTAATGTATACAAAATCTTCTAGCTTATCTCCAACAAATCTCTTTATATGAAAACCACGATTATACTCATTTTTTAATGGATAGTATATTACAGTACATCTATTTTCTAGCAATTCAAATACATCATCTTTTATTATTGGCGAAAGATTGTTTTCAAATTTAATAGCTTCAACTATCTCTTGAATTATATCAACAATTGTATCTGGCAAAATAATTTCTTTAGACATAATGATTCTCCTTGTATGACAAAAAGGCTATACACAATTATATGTATAGCCCAATAATTATATCATTTGTTCTTTTAGCTCAATATACTCATCTATTAAATCTACTATTTTATACAAATGCTCTCTTTCAGTAAAACACTTATTATATTCAAGTTCTGGGAGCAAATCATTCCCGTCAGGTTGGAAATATATTAATTTCTCAACTGAAATATCCAATTTTTCTGATATTTCTTCTAGTGCTCTCGGTGAAATAAAAAGTTTTCCCTCAATTATTCTCCTCAAATCACGAATTGAATATCCTATTTTTTGTGCAGCATCCTCTACCGATATCTTTCGATCTTTCAAGATAGAGTATATTCCCATACCAATATTTATTGATATTCTTTCCATATAGTTACCCCCTAAAAAAAAACAAATATAATTCAAGTCTATGTAAGTAGATATTATACACTATTATATATTAAATTATCAATTAGATTTTCATATACCAAGATTTATTCGAAAAATGTATTTTAAAATTCTACCTTTCAATCCGTGGTAGATTTTAATCTTTCACAAGTAGATTTTAATCTTTCACACCAAAATCTCGTTTCACTGTTTCTCTATCTTGAATATTTTCATTTTCACATATATCGTTTATCCCGTTAGCCGGCGGTGGTAAAGGAGGTTCATATAGACCAAGGATTTCTCCTAACACGAAACATTGATCTAAAACGAAAAGAAAAGTTTAAGCCTCGTAAATGTCATAAAACACAGATTACAGACCGCGAAGTATTTTTCGGACGTACATATCGTGATTTTATTGAAAACAATGTTAACGAATTAGATTTCTGGGACATGGATACAGTCAAGTCTGCCAGAGGATAATTGAAATGTATCCTTACATTCTATTTTCCGGAATGCGAACTACTGATTGCCCGATTAATGAATCGTTGCACCCCTGGTGCAGTAAAGCTAGAATTTACCGCTTTACAACGTTCATTGGGAGGCGCTTATGAATTCTCATTTATCTTTCCAGCTATATTGACCGATCGTGGAAACGAGTTTGGTCGTCCTGATGAACTTGAAAATGGTATCGATACCTTCCATCGTACATCAATCTATTACTGCGATCCGATGAGAAGCAATCAGAAAGGAGGTATCGAAAACGTCCATACAATGCTTCGGATGATCTTACCTAAAGGAACCGTATTCGAGTCTCTTACGAAATGGGATATCCGTAAATGTGCTGATCATATAAACAACGCACCTCGTAAGAATCTCAACGGATATGCACCTTACGAAATTGCACTAAAAACATTTGGCGAAGAAACCGTAAAAAATTACAGCTTCGGTATGTAGCACCCGATGAAGTGACATTATCCCCGAAGCTGTTAAGTAAATAAATTCATAAAAACCCACCGCCGGCATGTGAACTTTTAAATTCTCACCAAGGCCTGTGGAAATTACCCTTTCACACACGATTTCCAGAGGTCTGTTTGTCATGCCTAAAAAAATTGAAATTTTTATGGATTTGGGAGATATTTTATCACAAAATCATCTCAAGTGCTTAAATAAACTTTAAAAATTTGGATCATTTTTTGAGGTAAGTAGAAATAAATCTTACATACCGACTTTAGTTTTACAATTCACGATCTATAACCTTATAAAAAATCATATATATATAAATTTTCAAGCCTGCTTACCATTCAATTAAATCATATAAAGAATATTCATTTTTCTTAATCTTAGAGACTCTCTTATATTCTTTAATAGCGAACAACAATTTGTCACAATCAGAAAAGTATTCCCTAACAAAATCATAGCTTTTAACATTGGGATACTTTAATATTTCTTTACAAAAATCATTTGGCATATAATTTTGTTTTTTATGATTTCTAAATTTGTCATATTCCTTTTTCTTATTTTCCGAGAGAATTATAAGCATTTCGATTTCAGGAGCCGTAATTATAGTAATTAGTTTTACCTTATCCTTATAAGCCTTGCTAAGATTAAATTGTTCTGACCTAGAATCAATAACTCTAAGTAATGTTATTTTTTCTTTGAAACTCTTTCTTAAATAATTTCTTTCAAAGTCTTTTGGCTTACATCTTGGAATAGGTTCTTCTTCAAGTATTTCTTCTCTCGAAAACTTAAACTTATCATTATCTAAAAGTATGTCAAGGATAGCTCTTTCAGCCTCTCCCTCATACATACAGGCAATATATCCATCTAATTCCAGATCCATAACTCTTGCCTCCTATACGATAGATTCTTTTAGTTTTCTTTTTAATTTAATATATGCCTCATATGAAGGAGCTGTCCCTTTTAACATATCACTCTGATATGCATCACTCTTTTTAAGATCATTTCGTTTTAAAATATTTGCAAGATTTTCTACAGAGATTCCGTTAGTATTCCTAGTAATATATATACAATCATTTCTACTAACATTATCAAGTAACTCCGGATAATGTGTGGAAAATATTAAAGTTGCTCCATTCTTATTAATCTTATTATCAGCGAAAAATCCCATAAGAACAGAAACTATTTCTTTATTAAAGTGATTTTCCAATTCATCAACTACAAGGTAACCGCCAGCCTCAAGAACACGTTCCGCAAATTTGAAAACAGTAAGTCCTTTTATTGTACCTGAAGATAAATACAAATTTAAGTCAGCTTTGTTATATAATGTAATTTCCTCTTTACCATAAAACTTTAGTTTTATTTCCTCAACAATACTGGTACCCTTTTCATGCTCGATAATACTAATACTTTCGATGGTCGGATCTAAAAATGTTATAAGTTCGGGAGATATATCTCCTTTTACACCTATGGTATTATTATCTGTATAATTCATTAAGTCGAGATAAAACAACTTACTTTGAAACAACTTATTAATTGCGATGATAATACTAACATCAGAAGGAAGATATCGTTCTTCGTTACTACGCACTTCAGATTCTATTCCATTAAAATCCGTCAATTGTGCCCTTGTTTTTACCGTACTTATATCCTTTTTCCAAAATTCTTCATTAACAATTTTATATGTTACATCAAATTCTGGTGTTTCTTCATAAGCTATTTCTGTTTGCATACGACAAACATAAGCTCCAGTCTTATCAGTAACATAGTAATAACAATTATATATTACTTTATTACTATGTCCTAGAATATCTTTAAATTTACTACGATTAATCGGTACACTATTTAGTATATCCATAGCTAAAAGTATTGCTTTTAATGCTGAAGTTTTTCCCGATGCATTTATACCGGCAAACATTTCAATATTATTGCTATATATCAGAGGAAACAAATAATTTATTCCTTCCGTATACTCTTTTAATACCTTTTGATTTGTATTAAAAGTAATATCCAGAATATCTTCAAATAACGGGAGACCTTCAACTGTTATTCTCAATAGTTTCATAATCACCTCCAAATTTATCAACGGATTTTTCGTTCAAAAATTTTAGACAAGTAAAGAATAACATACATTTCAGAATTTATCAACGGATTTTCTGGCGATAAATTCTATTTTGAATAAATTTATATTGAATTTTAATGTTTATCGTCGGATTTTCTGGTGATAAATATCCAAGGCATTGATTGACTCAATATTTCTACAATTTAAAAGGAGCTTCAGCACCTTAGTACCAAAGCCCTTCATTTTACTTTTTCACCAGCTTCTTTTCCTGAATTTGAGGAGTTTGTGTTACAAGTTTCTTATACATGGAACTAAAAGAACGTTTTCTCCTAGAAGAATACTCAGGTAAAACTAAGACCGCTGTATTCCAAGAGTTTTATATCAATCTGTTACTCGCAAATCTTACATCACTTATTTTCTTTAACGGATTTATCTTTCTGGTAGTATAGTAACGATGCAATTCAGCGAATTCTGAGTTCTTTGATACAAGTGACATTGCAACCTCGAATAACAGATATCTGAGTCTCTTGCGACCACGTCTGCTTATTGTTGTCTCGCCCTTGTGTTTACCTAAACTATTCTCTACCAATGCTAATCCGGCAAGTTTCTGCAGTTCTTTTGGATTGTTGAATCGGCTTATATCACCGACCTCTGCTAGAAATCCTGATACAGTCTTAATTCCAACGCCTTTTATCTCTAACAGTTTTTCTGCCATTGGAATCTGGCTTACTAATTCATTTATTAGATCCATCACTTCTTGAAGGCGCTTATTCCTTGACTCATAGTCTTCGAATAACATACGGATTTCCATCCGTGCTGCAACTGCTCCTTCTTTACTTCCGACACTGTGCTCAGCTGCTTCTACCAGAGTCTTTGCTCTCTTTATCCCTACAGCTCTCATCTTCGCATCTCGCCAAATTTTATTTATGCCATCAACACCTAACGTCAGGATATCTTCCGGCAATGGAGCTTGTTTTAACACCAGCATTCCACTTGATGAATCTACATTTCCATAGACTGTCTTGTATTCAGGAAAGTATATTATGTATATCTACTTGTATTCCCATATTTTTACTCCAATTCTTTCATAGCTAATTTGAAACTATATAAATCATAATACTTTCATCCTAAATCTAGAATTCTCCAAAAGTAAATAATACTTTATTTTTGCAAAATTCGCTTTAACTGACTAGTTGGTTCAGTAAAACTGATCATGCTTTTTGAATTAACTGACCATAACACAGAATGCCATTTTTCCATAGCCAATATATTTTTAACTTATATTTTGCGCCGTTTTCTGTAAAAATATAAATCAAGACAATAACATTATGGAAAATGGTCAGCTATTGATAAAACAATTGGTCAGTCAAAAACAAACAATTTAGTCAGTCAATAAGCTGAAATTTGCAATTATTTTCTTCAAATTTATTGTAACATATATGTCAATGAGGAGGATAACGATGAGAACATTTGATATAATTCTACCAGAAAACATCTCTCTTGCCAGTAAAGACCGGCTTGCAGAGATGTATAACGATGCAGTTCAGGAAATATGGTACCTTTCCAAAGAAAACTCAAGATTGCGTGAAGAGAATGAGATGCTTTGGAAAGCATATGATGAATTATCAGATCAAATATACGGATAATACAACAGGGTTCGGAAAAACCGAACCCTGAATATTTTGCCCCTAAAGTTTAACCCTAAGGTTTGACCCTAAAACCAGACCCTAGAGTTTAACCCTAAAAAACTAGTAGTTTTTTTAACCTTGCCCCTAAAGTTTGTCCCTAAAAAACTTTGACAAACCCTAAAGAACTTTGGTTATCCTTCAAAAGATGACAGTTTGAACCTGATTCAAACTGTCATCTTTTATCATTATAATACCGCTGTATTACCTTATTCCATTTTTATATAATCTGTTATACCAATCCGTTGCCACTTTATAGTATTTTTCAAGTGTATCAATTCTAACAGAAAAATGTAGATCATATCTTCCCGAAGCTTCCCAGTCAGAAATGTTAATTGCATTATTCCTAACCTCTGTTGGTATATCGACATTGATGTTCAGTCCATCAGCATATGCTGTCAATGAGCTAATATTATGAACATACATAGATCGATTGTTGTAAGCAACTCCAGAACTATACACTTGAATCTTAATAAGTTTTTCAATTGCCTGTTGCAAATGATATGCAGTCTGATTTTTAATCTCTTTTATTCCTTTGTTTTTAAACAAGTCAATTCCCTGCTTAGCCATTATCAAATCAGACTTTATAATTGCCATTGATAAATCCATCATTCAACCCTTTCATATAAAACAACGCCATTTTCTATATCTTTCATAATGGAAGAATCATTCTTTTTAGTAGAATCAAAATACAAAATATCATAATCTTGGATTTCACCAAATGAGGTTACATAAAAAATGTAATCCTTATAACTCTTAGAATTAAACATTTTACTCTTTGTCTTTTTACCAAAAATAGCAAGGTCAATATCCGACTTTTCAGTGCATCTTTCTTCTAAGGACGAACCAAATAACACAACCTTATCAATAAGGTCACAACGAAATATATTATCAACAATATTTTTAATATATTCAATTTTTATACTGGCAACAGAAATAGATTTCCCGTTAACATTTAAAGATACTAATTGACACATATTCTATTGATTCCTCCTATTTAATTCATTATAAATCTTACACACAAATAAGTAAACTGCAAAAGATGACACTTTGAACCTGGTTCACTGCTGTCATATTTTCTCCTTCCGGCACTCCCACAGCACGTCATAATCATAGTCCGCGGGTCCAACCACCGGTTTTATTTTAGCATCACAATTCTCTCCCCGGATTTCTTCAACGATAAATCCATGGTGTTCCAGCAGCTCCTTAGAATCTCTGCCGAAAACTCTCAGGTGGTCGTGCTGACCGAAGTGACGAACTCTGTCCTCCTTTGTCACAATCCTGTTATCTTCGTATGCGGTATCAAGCTTCATATCAACCGGAAATGATATAATTATCATTCCATCTGGCCTAACTATCCTGCGAAGCTCCCTTAGCGCCTTCCTGTAATCAGTCACATGCTCCAGGACATGATTACATATAATAACATCATACGAATCACTTTCAAGCCCGGTATCCTCTATATCTATCTTAAGATCAGCCGGATTAAACAAGTCCGCTGTCACTGCTCGTATCCCATGCCTGTCCATCCACATCCTGACTGATCGCTCCTGCGCAAAATGTAATATCTCCTTATCCTTAAACTGCTCTATGTGCTCATTCATATACGACACCAGAATCCTGTGTCTCGGCAGCGAATGGCATAAAGGGCAGATAACATCCTGATTCATGCCCCGATATCTCTCAATATTATAAAGCTCGGGACGTTTATCAAACCCGCCATTTATAAATCTTTTCAAATGTGTATCACAGCAGGGACAATAAAAGGTAAGCTTATCCCCTTTTATCCGACTTTCTATCCGGAGAATCAGCCTGCCGCTAATACTCTTCAGCTTCCGCCCCGCCTTTACTATAACCTCAAAGAAGAAATCCATCTCAAGATCCTTCCTGGCATAATAAAGGCATATCAGCCAGACTATCACCTCAGATACAACTGTAGTGAATGCAGCACCATTTATGGAAAAATGCGGAATCAATATCAGATTTGCAATAAAATTGAATACTGCTCCGGCTATCTCTGCAGTAAGAAGCCTCTTCTCCTTTCCTGCCGGAATCAGCACCTGACCGCCAAGTATGTTGCTGGCACCTATGGGAACAAGCGAAAGCATAAGTATCCTGAAAGAGGTAACCGAATCCTGATAACCTGCACCACCTGTAAAAAGAATAATTTCCCTGGCAAATACGATACATACTATAGTAATAAAAGCCTGTATACCACAGACAATAACCATAGCCTTATCAGCAAGCGCCTTAAAGCTCTTCTTCTCCCCATCCTTCCATAGATTTGTTGCAGTAGGAAGTATAGAACTCCATACCAGACCACCGGTCATGGTAAGAACGCCTTTGCCCTTAGCCGCTATACTGTAAAGACCGGTCTCATAGTCCGTCTTCATAAAACCAAGCATAGTCAGGTCAAGGCTGCTGTATATAAATACCGCACAGGACATCATAAAAAATACAAGCAGTGGTTTAAAATGTTTTCTATTCAGATGGATACTGAAGGATACATCCACATAACGATGCAGCATAACAAAGCAC
This sequence comes from Lachnospiraceae bacterium, assembly GCA_900199595.1. GTDB lineage: Bacteria > Bacillota > Clostridia > Lachnospirales > Lachnospiraceae > Eubacterium_Q. Next base: position 92,064 of record FZRB01000006.1, read on the forward strand.
GCTATTCCGCTGCCATAAGATGTAAGAACAGATAATAAAGCATAACGATATATATGCTCTGTGGAATGAACAAAAAGAAGAATGCATACAAGGGATATAGCCTTACAGATAAAACCGGAAACAGCCAGAAAGCGAAACCTCTCAAGTCCCTTAAAGAGCCATTCACATCCAAGCATCTGAAATATTATGGAACTACCATAGATAACAAGAAGAAATGTATTATTTCTAAGCTTGGGAACAAATAATATGCATACAATAAAAAAAACAGCACTGATGACTGACAGAACAATGCTGATACTCCAAAGTTCTTTAAAGGTCTGACTTAACTGCCGGCGATCATCCCTCTTCTCTGCACAGGCCCTCATCGCATAGATAGGCATGCCAAGATTTGCCAGCATAACGAAATAACCGGCTATGGAGGAAGCAAAAGAAGTTCTACCAAAAGCTTCAGGCTGTAGAATCCTGGTCACATACATTAAAGTCAGAAAAGAAAACAGGTATGTAATTGCTTTAATAAGAAAATTAAAGGAAATATTTGATATGATTTTATTCTTCATCGGGATAACACCTTGTAATAGATAATCCTAAATGGTCTGTAAATCCAGTATATAATTCCCGAAATAACCAGCGGAACATGTAAATAGATAAAGGTTCCTAACCTGACTCTTAAACTGCACTCAGATATATTTATGTCTTTTCTTGCGTCATTTATACATTTCCTTAAAAGAGCTATATACTTCTTTCGATATCCACCCCTCCGAAAGGATAAATGAAAATACTCAGACAACAGCACTTTATAATACTTTACCATAGCATCCTTTCTCACATCACCATCAATAATATCTGAACAATTATTCTTTATAAATGACATGTAATGCTTATAGGCAAGTCTTCTGTCTCTGGCATTTTTAAATGAATTGGTAGTTGTAATACTGTTCGGCCTTTTTCTATGCATAATCAGTACATCATCTATGACATAAACACTTTCCGCTTTACTTAATACAGGTAGAATGATATCCAGATCCTCGTAGTTCTGTCCCTCCCTAAAACGAAGATCATTCCATATCTCACTTCTATAAAGCTTATTCCATGCATTGGGAGCTATCTTCTCCTGAAGTTGAAGACATATAGCTTCTTTCATATTATATAACCCTTCAGAAGCAAAATACGTCCTCCTCATCTTATGTATATGAGAAGGATTCATCCTATGATTACATTTATAAAAGGCAAAATTACATTCAACAATATCTGCACTAGAATCCATCAAAGCATTATACATTTTCATAAGCATATCATTGCATAACGCATCATCCGGGTCAAGAAAAGCTATCAAATCACCTTTACATATATCCAGTCCAACATTTCTTGCAGCGCTCAAGCCTTTATTACACTGATGAATAACTCTGATCCTGTCATCCTTCTTAGCATAATAATCACATATAGCACCGGAACCATCAGTAGATCCATCGTCCACAAGAATCACTTCATAATCAGTATATGACTGGCTAAGAATGCTTTCTATAGCTTCTTTAATATATAGTTTTACATTATATACAGGTACAATTATGCTGATCAATTTAATAAGCCTTCTTTCATAATTTACAACTCCGCCGTATACATCCCATCCTCTATCAACTTCCTAAAACTCTCCACCACAGCCTCTTTATCCTCTTTATAAGTAACCCCAAACCACTGATCATCCGTCGGCAGCACACTGTACTCATACCCACTCTTAAGCATCTCATCAGCTATTATAGGCAGCAGGTATTCATCCTTCATAGGATCCTTCATATTAGCCTGAAACTCCGGAAAACCCTTCTTCAGGATATCAAGAAACTCTACCGGATAGCACCAGAAATTCATAGAAACAAATGATTCAACTTCTATCGCTCTTCCATCAGCCTCAGCCCCATTAGAAGTCTTCACTATATTCTTAGTTTCATCTATACCAACAAGAGAACCATTATCAATTCTGCATATACCTCTGGTCACTCCCCCGTTATCTGAAAGAGTATTCTTCAGAATATATCCCACCAGTCCGTATCTGTTCTCTTCCAGGAAATGTGCTGCCTTCGCAAATCCTTCTTTCCCATAATAGTCATCCGCATTAATAACGGAAAATGCGCCCTCTATCTGATCTGTCGCGCAGAGAACTGCATGACCGGTTCCCCAAGGCTTAGTTCTACCTATATCAGGAACACTTGAAAAATAAGACATTTCCTGAAATGCATAAGCTACTTCTACACCATTCGCAAAACAGGACTTTTCAATCCTATTACCTATAACATTTCTAAAATCCTCTTCTATATCATGTCTAATGATAAATACTATTTTATTAAACCCAGCTTCAATAGCATCATAAATAGAATAGTCAATAATAATATGACCATAATCATCAATAGGTTCAAGCTGTTTAATACCTCCACCAAATCTAGAACCGATACCAGCCGCTAATATAACGAGTGTTTTGTCCATATTTTAATTACATGATGTATTTATATTTAAATACATCACTTCCCCTTCTAAATATTTATTCTAAATATTTATTTCATATAATTCTGATTTTCCTAAAAATTTCAAATTATAACTTTTACAAATAGACTCAACCAATTTAACATACCAATCTTCAGCTTGTGGATGAACTCTTACACCATATATATAAGAAGGCAAATCTAATACTTGTAAATATACATTCTTCGGAAAAGTTATGGGATAAAAACCTTGAAAACTATCACTTAATGTTGATGATACAGCTTTTAAGATTTTATCTTCATCAGAAATATTGTCTTTATTTATTTTAAAAGAACTAAACATAATACTATTTGTAAAAGAGGTAACATCCATATATTCTCGAGTAAACTGAATTATAACACGAACTTCTTTTTCATGTTCAAATGCTGTTCTCTTATGATAATATGCCTCATCTGATTTTGAACCCGAATAAATAATATCACTAATAGTATTACTATTATTAGGGTTTAAATCATACTTTACTTTATTTATACGAGCGATTAAATCAGGAATATTATTGGAATCAATCATATTTCTGATTCTTTCTTCATTTGATATTAATTGCACAGAATGCTTGTTAAAAGAATAAATCCTCCACATAGCATCACTATCTTTTTCCATAGACCAACACTGACCAAAACAAGAATATCTAGCTCGTTGCAGCTTAGCAAGATTATTAATAGTTTGTTCCGCATTGCCTTTAAATAGATCGTAAAGAACATGTATTACTTCTTTATATCCCGATTCTGTTTCTAGCTTTTTTAATAAATACCCCTCATATGTATCTTCCCAACAATACAACGGATTTACATATCGCTCTTCTTTATTTATACATATCGAAATAAATGCTTCTAGATTAATGATTCTATATAAAGGAACTTTAATCATATAATAATCTCCCTAAATATCTCATAATAATCGTTTTAAAATTCCCACATTTAACATTACAAAATATAAAAAAATTTTTCTATTTTTTAACAACTCCAAAAACTAATTAGACAACTACAAAAGCAAATGTTGACTTTTGTAACACATAAAGTTATAATTCTTCTGTTTTTATAACAAAACTAACAATTTTAGTTGCAATTCTTAACACTATATTTATAATAAATTAGTCAATTAATTCAAGGAGAAATAAATAATGAAACAATTATCCCTCCCTCTTTTAGCTCAAACCATCGAGTCTAAAAGAAAATCCAAAAACATAACCCAATTAGATCTATCCAAACTCACCGGAATAAACAGATCTGTCATCAGTAAGATTGAATCCGCTGAACATACCCCTTCGGTCAATCAACTTCAAGCCTTATCAGAAGTACTCGACTTTGACACAAAAGATCTTTTTGTTGAACCGGATTCCACTACAAATATAATAAAAAAACAATATAATATCACCGTAGCCGGTACTGGTTATGTAGGTTTATCTCTTGCTGTTCTCCTATCACAGCATAATAAAGTAACCGCTGTTGATATTATACCCGAAAAAGTTGAGAAATTAAATAACTATATATCTCCTATTCAGGATGATTATATAGAAAAATATCTTTCTGAAGCAAAGGCTAATAAAAGGCAGCTTAATCTAACAGCAACAACTGATGGTGCTTCAGCTTATAAAAAAGCTGACTTCATTATTATTGCTGCACCAACTAATTATGATCCAAAGAAAAACTTCTTTGACTGTTCTGCTGTCGAATCAGTTATAGAACTTATTCTTGATTCTACAAAAGATAACAAGAAAAAACCTACTATCGTTATCAAGTCTACTATACCTGTTGGATATACAGAATCTGTTCGCAGAAAATATAATGCAGATAATATTATATTTAGCCCTGAATTTCTTAGAGAATCAAAAGCGCTTTATGATAATCTCTTCCCATCAAGAATAATTGTCGGATGCGATGAGAATACCAAGGATAAGGCAGAGATATTTGCTGCTCTTCTCCAGCAGGGAGCTATAAAGAATCCTATCGAAAAACTATTTATGGGCTATACAGAAGCCGAAGCCACAAAACTCTTTGTAAATACATATCTCGCTCTTAGAGTTTCATACTTCAACGAATTAGATACTTACGCAGAAGTCAAAGAACTTGATACAGCTTCCATAATTAAAGGAGTTTGCTTAGATCCACGTGTTGGAGACTATTACAATAATCCATCATTTGGTTATGGTGGATATTGCCTACCAAAAGACACAAAGCAGCTCCTTGCAAACTATAATGACGTTCCACAAAATATGATGACTGCAATAGTTGAAAGTAATAGAACCAGAAAAGACTTTATAGCAGATAGAGTTCTTCAAAAGGCAGGCTATTATAGTTATAGCGATGATAATAACTTCAATAGACAAATGGAAAAAGAAATAGTAATCGGAATTTACAGATTAACCATGAAATCCAATTCTGATAATTTCAGACAATCCTCCATCCAGGGAGTTATGAAAAGGATCAAAGCAAAAGGCGCTAAAATCGTAATATATGAACCAACATTAAATGACGGCGAAACATTTTTTGGAAGTAAAGTTATTAATGATTTAGATGTATTTAAAAATACCTGTGATTGTATAATAGCAAATAGATATGACTCATCATTAGATGATATAAAGAATAAAGTATATACACGAGATCTTTTCCTTCGTGATTAGGTCCTTAGACTTAGTCGAATCAACACGCAGCCAAACGCTGCGTGTTTTTTTTGTAAAAATAACAGTTTCTATTGTTTCTTGTAAACAATTAATCTCTTATCTCTGGAAGAAAAATATAAAACAAATTTTTAGTGCTTTTTAATCTGGTAATTTGATTTGTTGTAACATAATAGTATATTTTATTTGCTACTATATCTGCCGCCCTAACAAGAGTCTTATTTGCCGAATTGCAGTAATCAACAGTAACAGATTCAAGACTTTTAAATAAAGCAGGATAATAAGAAGTATAATTATAATTATGTACTCCTCTTTTAAATTCCATTTCCAAAGATTCTTCTAGTTCATATCTACCATTTGTTGCTGTTGTATGTTCATCAGAAAAACATAGAATTCTTCTCACATCATAATCATTAATTATTTGATTATTTATTAATTGTTGTAATGCATTTTTTAAACCACGTTTATATGCATAATCTAAATATCTTTGTTTCGTTTTTTTGTCAGCACAAATAGAATCAAGTATCTTTTCTTGTCTAATTATTACAGCAAATTTATATGTATTATTCAAAGATCTAAACAATTTATTTTTTTCTTTATTTTTTATATTTGTAGCTTTTAACTCATAATCCGAATCATAATTACCTGATAACCTTATACAAGATGTTGATTGTCAAGTAGTTTTGACCCACTTTTACGTTTAAACTTGACCCACCCCTAACCATTTTCGGGATGGGTCAGTTTTGTTTGCAAATCTTGATATTTACATTGTGTTTTGACCCACCTTGTTAATGAGTTACTACCTGATAACCGTCAGCCTCCATAGTCGTTACATCAATCATTATGATTCTGCTTGATGTATCCATTACTATATATCTACTTAGTTCAAGGAGTCTGTCGCTGATCAGTTCTTTTACCAATGATTCCATCGCATCCTTTTTACTATCAACATTTATTTCTGCCCGGATTGTTTTTGAACCCCTAGTATCACATAGCTCATCCAAGTTCATAAACAACTTCGAGTCTTCATTATTCTTCTTATCAGAAATGAATCTGTCAGTTTCTTCATCATAGTGATAAGCTTCAGATTTTTTTATTCTTTTAATTACGTAACTGGAATTTACCATTCCATAGTTTTCTCTTATATATTTTTGAGCAGCTTTATTACCTTCGTTGTTATATATTTCTACTATTACAGGAAAGTCTGTTTTATCTACATGCATTACTCGTGGCATTATGACAGCACCTCCTTAAATGGTAGTTCTTCCCCGTTTATCATCAAAGATTCTGTTTCTTCTGAAACAAACTTAAATTTGGGTTCTCTATACTTGTCAAAGTCTATTTTTAGGTTCTTGTACTGAATAAAGCTCTTATACATAGCATTTTCATTCCGTAAGCGTATAAGTTCTGTTTCAAGATATGCCTTTCTGCTCATCGGATTGGGCATCTCATCTGGTATATCTCTGAAATGGATATTTATAAACGCTTCTTTTTCTCTTTCTGTCATCCCTTCAAGAGTGTCCTCTATTTCTTTTCCATCTCTATATACATCAATGAAATCCAGATAGTTTCCATGGCCGTCTTCTGCATCACATGGATTCTCATGAACGCTGTGTCTTTTGGAAACCCATTCTCGTAATGCACATATTTCTTCGTCTGTCATAGTAACTGTTTTTATGTATTCTTCTAACTCTATATTTAATAAATCCTGATTATTCATTTATGATTGTTGTCCTTTCATTTAATACTTAGTTTTTCTTACCTTTGACACGATAGCTTTCGCCAGTTATACTTATCACATGGCAGTGGTGCACCAGTCTGTCCAGGATGGCAGTGGCTGCAAGCTTACCAGTAAATATTTCGTCCCATCTGCCCATCGGCAGGTTGGTCGTTATTATGAGGGAGCCTTTTTCGTATCGTTGACGGATGATCTGAAAAAACAGGCTCTCTTTCTCTTTATCCATTTTTAAATAGGAAAGTTCATCGATTATAAGAAGCTGTATCTTCTGAAGCTTCATTAATGCTTCTCTCAGGAGTCCATCCTGCATCTTTTCATACAGCTGATCCACAAGATCTTTTGCATTTATAAAAAGCACCTTATATCCTGCATTACATGCGTTTAACCCGATTCCTGTAGCAATCATACTTTTTCCTACTCCTGGAGGTCCTATAATGATTACATTCTCATGGGTCTCTATGAAGCCAAGTTTACCAAGTTCAGTGATCTTATCGTAATCAAGCGATGGATTAAAACTGTAATCAATGTCTTCCAACCTTTTTATAGAATCAAATCCGGCATTAGTTCTGAGTTTTTCTTGCTTTCTACATTTTTTACCTTCAGCTTCAATTTCTAGTAGTTTCTTTAAGAAATCGAGATAACTCATATTTGATGATTCAGCATCTTTTATTAGTCCCTGATATTCAGTCCGAACATCGACTAGTTTGAACCTCTTCATCAGGTTTTCTATGTATGCTGCATCTTCTTGATCGACAGTATTCATAACGTCGCCACCTCCTCAATGTTTTTCTCATAATAACTGCAATCTCTAAGGAGGTCAGGATCATCGTCATCGTATTGACCCTTATCCTTTATTTCTGCATCATCTTCCAGTGATTTATCAAGAGATATCTCTCCGTTGTTATACTCTTTGAGAATCCCTTTAAATTCTTTAACACTGAGAGTCCCTCGCTGTATTGCAATACCTATCAGCTGATCCAGAATCCCTACTTCATAAATCTCAGAATACATCATTATCCTTCTGGCTTGACGAGTTGGTTGGTCGAATTTTCTGGAAGCTTTTTCCAAGTAAGTAAGACCATTAGAAAACATTGAAGTAAAATCTCTTTTAATTTGAGGAATTGAAGTGCTGAACTTTGTAGCTATTGCCTCATAATGAGATTCTTCCTTATAGGTTCCGTGTTTACCATCAGCTTCTTCGATTGATAAAACAAAGTTTTCCTTAGAATCATAGATATCTATCCGGAAACCATAGATGACTCTGAATTTCATCTTCTTACAGGCATACTTAGCTGGAACGCTATACTTATTAGAATTAATGCTTATAAGACAATCCGGACTGATTATCCGATCACTCAGTTTCTTGATTCTGAAATGCGTTCTCGGCAATGGTTGCAGACACACTTTTTCTTCAAGTAAGTAGTGCTCATTAGGGATTCTCTTTGTTGTACTGTGCTTTTCATCACACCATTCATTTACGAATGTCTTACCTCTTTGATTCAGCTCAGTCATAGAAGCAAACTTATTTCCTTTTATGAATTGTTCCTCAATGTAGTTGAATGGTCTTTCCACCTTTCCTTTTTTACGTGGCCAATAACAGGGACACGCATTGAGTTCCGTACCAAGATGACGAGCAAGTAGAAGTGCCTGAGGATTATATTTGATTTCTTCCTCGCTTTTCGGGTTATTGGTAATAACCAGAGCTGTAGGATTATCAATCAGAATCTCCAGTGTCACGCCTCCCAAGTCTGTGAATAGCTCCTGAATGGCTTCATAGATTGCATCTGCATCAGCTTTTAATGAGAAGCATATAGACTTCTTTCGTGATGCTGCAAGTATAAGGGAAAAACAGTACACCGTACGATACCTCTCACCTACTATCACCTGATATTCAGTCCAATCAAACTGCGCCTGATCGCCAGGAGGACTTTCGTGTCTTACTGTAGCTTTTGGACTGATATTTCCTGATAAATCATCATCAATCTTATGTAAGTATCGATAAACCGGGCCTATGCTACCAGTGTACCCTCTCTTTTTGAGTTCCCGGAAAATCCGAGTACCATTAAAACAGTATGGTTCACATCTCCACTTGATTATCTGATCCTTAAATGAATCAATCTTGGACTTATAGATTGTCCTCTTGTAGGTGGGCTGTTCCTTTTCTTTGATTAGTTTTCTTACTGTGTTCCGGGACATACCAAGAATCCTTGCTGTTTCTCTAATGGATTCGGTCTTCTTGTATACTTCCTGGACAGCAGCCCAGTCTTGCAATTTCTTCACCTTCTTTCATCCCTCCTCTCTGTAAAGAAATACAGAGAGCAGTATAGAGATGTAATAAAGGTGGGTCAAATCTAAGTATTAAATTTTCAAAGAACAATGTATATCAAACAGGGGTTATCACCACATAGGGTGGGTCAAATCTGACCGTTAAACCCGGGTCAATTTTTATTATAAATCAACACAAGATTCTACATGAATATACTTTCTTGTAGCAATCTCTTTTTCTTCTTTATCGAGATAGATTACTCCAGCAAAAACATAATAATCATTATGAGTTTTATCGAACACACCCGACTCATCAGAATAAACCCAAATATTCATAATTCCTCCAATAACAAAAAAACCGCCTCACGGCGGCCCGCGACCGGCGCACTAAATAGTAACGCTTAAACGTTAATTCGGTAACGCGGGTATACAGCGTATCTCTACCTGCATTTATATTATAAAACAAATATAACTAAAAATCAACAAATTGTGAGGAAAATCTGTCAAAAATATCTATATTTATAGTTTATATTATTTTATTAAATCCAATCTGGTAATTCCTGTAAATCTTTAATCCTCGCCATTTCTCTCTCCGTAGATTCTCTCATAACCAACTGAGCTATTTTTAATATAATATCTTTCATTTTAGAATAAGCCTCATCTGAATAAATAGTACTGCTTTTATTTATTCCATTTATAAAAGACATAATATATTGTAAAAATGGCGTAGGGATAGCAATATCTGAAATATCTTCCCATTCTGTATATGAGTCTTTTGCGTATTCTTCTGAAGCTATATGATCACATTCACCTTTACACGCAACATAAATATATGAATACCTTTTTTTATTATTTGTCTTATTGTATTTGCTATCAACAACAAATCCAACGATACCTTGATATTCTTTTATAATATTAGGCTGCAATAAGTCTTTTCCACAAATATCACAGTATAACGGTTGGTATTTTCCATAAAGTTTTATTGGTTCGTAAGTATCACGATAAATCTTTTTAAATGAATTTGGAAAAAACCGCTGAACTATTTTCTCCATTTTAGGTTCATCCAAAAGAATTCTTTCTATTTTTTCATTATCAAACACTTGAATAAATAACCTTGAATGATATGAGTTAAACTTATCATTTAAGGTACTACTTACAATAGTCGAATAAAAGCCTATAAATCCATCACAATTAAATCTATCCACTCTTCCAGTAATATCTATTTCATCTTTATCAGTTACCGACTTACCACTATGAACAAAATGTTTACATGATACAAGCCACTTTATTTTCGTGTCACCAAGCTTTCCCGTTCTTTTTTCTTCAATAATTATATCTCTACCTCCATCTGGACCTCGGTCTGGACCATCAGAAATAATAAATCCTAACGTATGAAAAAACTCTCTAGCAAATAATTCAAAAGAATCTTGTTTACCATCCCCACAATTTGCTGGCATGATTTCTTTAAAATCTATTAATGACATATTAACCCCCTCAAAAAACAGTCCCGAACTATAAGTATAAATAATACAAGTTTTATCAATAATAATATTATAATAAATCAGAACAATTAATATAATAACAGTAATCAAATAATATTGATGGCAAGTACTACTATGAACACGCTGTGTATTATTCTGTCTTGTATTCTAAAATCCATGCCATCACCAATGGTATAATAATTACACTAGCAATAAACTCAAGAACAGAGGTTCCTTCACTCTTATTAATAAATATATTATCAAATTGGTTTATTATTACCACAGTCGTCAGTGAAAGCATCAACGTACTCCTTAGTAGCAGAACAGTAACTCGAATATCTGAAAGATTAATTATCCAATCATTAATTATTCTCATAAATGTTAAAATACTACCAATTATCATAAATATCTGTTCAAGCAACGCAAAAATAAAACAAAATGTAAGTATAAAAACTTCAATAATTACATCTAATAATATAAGAATAAAACAAGATAGAGAATTAAATATTCTAGTTCTTATTTTATTATTTCTATAACATGTTATAAGCATTCGTCTATTTAAAAACTTGGATTTTTGATTAGAAAAAAAATGAACAAATTGATCAAAATCAAAAAAACGCTTTGAGATTTTGTTTTTTATCAATAATAATAAAGCCTTTACAAAATAAAACAATATAATCAGCCCTAAAAAAATAATACACTTATAACTATTATCACAGAAAAAGCAGTCCATAAATCCTCTATCTTACTATTACCCATACAATTTCCTAATGATATAAATCTCTCGGGTATATTAAAGTTGTTTAGAATCATCACCACAACTGAAATAGACATAAATGAAAACTGTAATCGATATGAATCAGATTTATAATTACCTTTTTTTAGAATACTGCTAATACTATTTAATGATTCTATTGATTCATTTATTCTAAGCAAATATACATAGGTAGATATAAAAATAATCCCCCAAACAAATTTAAATATAAAGAGAATACAGAACAATGTTGAAACAATTATAATCATTCCAATATTGGAAATGATTTTTTCGGCAGAAATGTGGGATATACGTCTTGATTTTTTATAAACATTAGTCTTATTAGAAATGGAAGGGATAACTAATAAAGGATATATGCATACTAATACAGGAATTACTAAATCAAATATTAGCACAAGAATATTAATAAAAGCCATCATACATCAACTCAAAAGCAAAAAAGCCTCACTAGGCATACCACCAATCCACAATAAAAATTACTGGTAGTCCACTACTACATACTACTGTATTTTTCATTGCATTTCACACAATGATTAAACTAATTCATTCAACTGTAATCGTTTTATCGTATATTTTTTTCAAGCTTAAATCTACGATAAGTATATTCCAAAAGAGTCTATTTCATCAAAATTCTAAATTATGTTATAACAGAATATTATCAATACTCAAAAAATCACTGCAAGACCTATTTGTAAAAACAACTCTTTACACTTTCAAAGATTATTTATAATCAGTAATTAATACTAAATTATGTTCGTCAACTAGAAAGTGGCTCACATTTATAATAGCGAATATAACTAAATTATCCCCTCAGCCACTTTCTTTAAATGTTCTCCATACGGACTCTTTCCATATGCTATAGCTGATTCAAGTAACTTCTCTTTATCAATAAATCCATTTAGAAATGCTATCTCTTCAGGAGCAGATATTGTAATACCCTGACGACTTTGTATCATCTCCACAAATTCTGCTGCCTGCAATAATGATGTCATCGTTCCTGTGTCTAACCAAGCAAAACCACGACCTAAAAGCTGGACATCAAGTAGAGTATCCGTTAAATACATATCATTGAGAGTTGTGATTTCAAGCTCCCCTCTGTCGCTCGGCTTTACCTGATTTGCTCTCTTACTCACACCAGCCGGGTAGAAATAAAGACCCGTTACAGCATAATTTGATTTCGGATTTTGAGGTTTTTCTTCTATACTCAGTGCATGCCCCTGTTCATCAAAATCAACTACTCCAAATCTTTCCGGATCGGGAACATAGTATCCGAAAACAGTCGCTCTCCCATTCTCTTCTGCATTAAACACAGCTTCTTTCAGCATAGTTCTAAAACTGTCACCATAAAAAATATTATCTCCAAGGACCATAGCGCATGCATCGTCTCCTATGAATTCCTCACCAAGTATGAATGCTTGAGCTAATCCATCCGGGCTTGGTTGAACACAGTATGATAAGTTGATTCCGAACTGTGATCCGTCACCTAATAACGCTTCAAACCTTGGAGTATCATCTGGAGTAGAAATAATAAGAATATCCTTAATCCCAGCAAGCATCAGAGTGCTTAACGGATAATAGATCATCGGTTTATCATATATAGGAAGTAACTGTTTGGACGTTACTTTTGTTAATGGATAAAGTCTTGTACCTGAGCCTCCTGCTAAAACTATACCTTTCATATCCTACCTCTTCATAATAAAATTGAATCACAACTTAATTCATAAAGACACTTTTTAGACAAATCGAAATCTTGAAATAAAAGAAATCATGCTTATAATTTTTTACATATGATGATCCTAATGTCACATAATTGATTTTACCATATTATTATGGCTAAATTTGTCTGGTGACAGCACCAATCCCTTAAGCAACTTTGTAGATGAATCAATGATTTGTGACAAAGCTCCATTAAAACTATTTTTTTGATAAATACGTTAATTGTCTTCCATGTCAGAATCATACTGAGTGTCAGTTTCCTTTATCAACCATTGCCCTCTTAATCGGACACACTTTAACGCATTGATAGCATCTTATGCACTTGTTTGCGTCTACTATTGGATAGTTAAAACCTTCTTCATCAGGCTGCATTAAAATAGCATCTAAAGAACATATAGCATAACATGCAGTACAACCACAACATTCTTCTTTTCTTTTATACAGAATCGGTAGTTCTTTCATATCACACACTTTCTGTTATTTCTTAATAATCATCTTTATACCACTTTTAATCTTTCTAAAACATTTGCGAATAATAGATGTTTGTCCTCCGTATCTTTGGACAACATACTTAAAAGATTTAGTTTCAAAATCACTCCAAAATTGTTCTCTTGTTTCAGGTCGGTACTCTGCTCTAATAAATGCTCTCTGCATAGAATCTTCTATATTTGTAACTTTGAAGTCTATAGCATTTTTAATATTATCAAAAAACTTTTTTCCTTTATCTGTGTTTATTAAAACAAGTGATACTCCATTATTATCATCAAATTCTGGAGCGACTTTTTCTATCCCCCAATAATCAGCAATAGTAATATCGCCAGGATGTGATGTTGATTTATATTGACATTCATAACACGAAGGTCTTAATGCATTTCCACTATAAAATATATTGGCCCATATTTTACGATTTAGTCTCTTATCTCCTACCGTAAGAGTTTCTACGTGATCTCTCCAACCAAAATCTTTTTTATTTCTAAAATCGATAGACGAAACCGTACCATAACTCTCCAAATAACTTTTAAACACTTTAGGACTTGGAACACCATGGCAGACGATATCTACGCACAAAAGATTAGGATAATCTTTTTGAAGAAAGCATTTGAGTCCAGCAATCTGACATGATGTCCCCGAAAACATAACTTTCTTGTTATTATTCAAATCCTCTAATACGGAACTAAAACAATCTCCTAAATTACTTTGTACATATTTAGACCCTCTCATTTTATTTCTTACAGTAATATCTGAAGTACCTATATGTACTGCTTCTAATTTTTCGTTTAAAATACAGCCATATACCTTTCCTTCCTCCAAAAATAAATCTGAAAGCGCGGTGAATATACCACCAGATCTAGAATTATCAACAACAGTCTTATCTTTATGTTTTACTGCAAACACTTCCATATCAAACCTCTCGTCTTTCAACAATTGACCTTTTTGTTGATTTTTATTATTCTCGCTTAAATATGTACTTTTTCATAACAGAAAGGCAATTTCTGTTAACAAGAATATTTAATCCTACTCCCATTACACCAATAACTGCTGCAGTCAAAAAACCTTTAAAAGCAAATGCTCCATATGAAAGAATATCCATGTGAAGAAATCTATTGAGGAAAACAACTGCAAAGAAAAACAAATAATTACTTCCAGTAATAATAACTGTTTTCTTATAAGATCTATTCAAAATTATTTTGTCAGATATATAGATACACCACAAGACTTTAACTGGTAATGCCAATACGGTGGCAATTAAAACTCCCACTATTCCAAATTTGTTTACCAACACTATTGATAAAACAACATTAACAATAGCTTCTACAAGTGAAATATAACTAGTGGATTTCGCATAGCCTCCTAAAGCCGTTAGATTTCCATTTACATATCGCGACCATGACAACAGTTGAACCATAGCAAACATTAATGGTAATTGTTCATAAACATACTTAACATCAGAAACACCATTTGTATAGAGTTTTATAAAAGGTATTGTCAAAATATAACTGACCGAAACAAGAATTGTTATTGATCCAATAAAAACAGTATTCATCGAATCATGAACATCCTCATATTCTTTTATGCTTCTATGATATACTTGACCTAATACGTAAAGAATACTTCCAGCAACAGCATTCAAAAGGAGGTTAATATTACTATATATAAGATTATATACCGAATATACACTAGAAAGCTTTGTACTGATAAACAATGACAAAACAATCATATCCGTTGAAGAGAATATTGTCCACGCTATTTCAGTTAATAAATATGAATTTTTATCTTTCAAAATCGAATAATCAGGTTTCCCCTTTTCATTCTCTATCCAATAATATTTCTTTCTAATGTACAAACGGTAAAAAATCACCTTTATAAGTGTAATCAAAAAGAAAACAAATTGTATCAACACAATACTTATTCCAAAATACGCAAGAATTATTTTGGAAAGATATCCAAGAATTTTATTAACAAGGTTTATTGAGTTATTCACATACCCTTTCCCATCTGCATTAAGAAGAACTGTAGGAGTTTGAATGAAATAGAAAGAAATAACACCAGACATCCCCTCCAAAAGAAACACTAATAATATCGTCAAATGAGATAATTCTGATTTTATTACGAAAGGAATAATCGCAGATAAAACTATTACCCCTAATCCATAGTAATAAGTAATTCTTCTAAAATAAGATTCAGCCGAAAGAACAACGGACGATATTTCTTCCTTATTATTGCATGCAATGGGTTTATATAGCGCAACTCTTGCAGATTGCCCAATTCCCGCTTCCAGTAAAGCCAAATAAGAAAAAATCTGTGTCGTAGTTGAAACTAATCCGTTTGCATCAGAGCCATAAGATGTAATCATCACCCTAGGAATAATAACTCCAAGAATAATAACAATAAGCTGCCCACCAAATCCAGATATTATATTTTTAAAAAAATCTTTTTTTTTCATTGATTCATTAATTTCTTTCTATATCTTATACATTCTCTCATAGTAATTCTGATACTCACCTGAAATAATCTCTTCCCACCAGGACTTGTTATCAAGATACCACTTAATAGTCTTCTTGATTCCATCAGCAAACATAGTCTCCGGAAGCCATCCTAATTCGTTGTGAATCTTAGTAGGATCAATAGCATAGCGAAGATCATGTCCTTTACGATCTGTTACATATGTAATCAATGATTCATCTTTACCAAGCTCTTTTATTATCAACTTCACAATATCGATATTTTTCATCTCGTTGTGACCACCGACATTATATACCTCGCCAATTCGACCTTTATGAAATATAAGGTCTATCGCCTTACAATGGTCTTCCACATAAAGCCAATCTCGAACATTAAGACCTTCACCATAAACAGGAAGAGGTCTGTCATTCAAACAGTTTGTAATCATGAGAGGTATCAGCTTCTCTGGGAAATGATATGGACCATAGTTATTGCTACAACGTGAAATGGTCACAGGCAAGTCATAAGTTCTGTGATAGGCAAGAACTAAAAGGTCTGCTCCTGCTTTAGATGAAGAATAAGGACTCGAAGTGTGTATAGGAGTCTCCTCGGTGAAAAACAAATCTAATCTGTCAAGTGGTAAATCACCATATACCTCATCGGTACTTACCTGATGGTATCTAACATTTCCAAACGTTCTACAAGCATCCATCATGTTGCTTGTTCCAATGATATTAGTCTGTAGAAATATTCCGGGATTTTCAATGCTACGATCAACATGAGACTCAGCAGCAAAATTGATAACAACATCTGGCTTTTCCTCTTCAAACAAATTAAACACGCCATTTCTATCGCAGATATCGAGCTTTACAAATCGAAATCTCGGATTATTCATGACAGGGGCTAAAGTTGACAGATTACCAGCGTATGTAAGTTTATCGATGCACACAACTCTATCATCCGGATGTGCTTTTAAATAATAATGTATAAAATTTCCGCCAATGAATCCGGCTCCACCTGTTACTATTATATTCATAATACAATCCTTTCAACATTTTATTATATTATTCGGAAGATAAGCTCAATTAATCAATATTAAATTATTATTATAATTTGTTCTTTATCCTCTATACTCCATAACCTTATCCCATAATGACTTAACATAATTAATATCCCAAATTTTTCTAAAATATTCTTCATTTATACTTACATCATCCTTTTTCATACTAATAAAATCATTAAAAGACATTTTTTCTATTAGCTTAGCATCAAAAAACTTGCACCCATCCCTTATAACATAGTGTTTCCATGTTGTTGTATCTGAGCGTATATATAGTTTCTTACCTAAATATGCTAGTATTTCTATATTACCAGTCCCCTGTTGTCTGTTATGATTAAACACGGCAACATCAACGCTATTCAACAGTCTAGAATAATCATCTGTAGACATATAATCTAAAATCGGTTTAAATTTTTCTTTAAATACACTTTTCCCATAATCAACAACTTTTTTTCCATATTCCTTATCTCCATATGATAGAGGACAGATTATTTCAATATCTTCATCTGAAAACTTAGCCATTGCATCCAACGCTTGAATATGTAAATTTGTTTTTGTTGCACTATTTCCAAGCAATATCTTAAAAGTATTATTTCTAAATGAATTCCCTATTTCAAGTTCATAATCATTTTTTAGTTTATCCAATAGTTCAAGATTTGCATTTGATGGATAAAGGCAATCGAACTGTTTTCCGTGCCCACCATAATATTTTGTTATAATCTCATAGTCCGCACATGCAAATGTCATAAATATATCACAACATTTAATAATTCTCCTTTTTAGATATTCATGAAATCTTAACTTAAAATCAAATTTATGATTTTCTAATGCAAACCTTGCATCATAGATATCTGCGCCCCAACATATTAATACAAGCTGATATTTTTTAAATCTATGAATATTTCTATAAATAAATCTTATTGTTTTTGTAGTATAAAATGCATGAACGAAAAATTTATCATCTTCTCCAAGCAAAGAAAAATCTATATCTGATAATCTAGTAATAGATTTTGCACAAGATGCTTTTTTGCATTCAAATCCAGCACCAGTCTCATATTCGTAAACAATATTACTAGAATCCGGATAATTATAATCAATCAATTCTATAAATTTATCTGTAAATTTCTGTTTTTCTATTAAGTGAATATTCATCGTATCTAGCCTTTACCATATATTTTACAAAAATAATTCTTTGTTTTTTCTTTTTCTTTATTAATACATTTATTTACATAATTATAATCAATATTATCTTTGATATTCAGGACTATTTTTTCAGCAGAATCTTCATCATAAATAATTCGATTTCCCAAACCAAATAATTCAAGCATATCAACAACTCTAGATTCTGTTCCTTTGTATGGTATCGAAAAAAATTTTTTATTAAAAATCACAGAGAAGGCCGTTCCATGAAACGAGTCTGTAATAATATAATCTGCATATAATATAAGTGACAAAAACTCTTTAGGGCCTATTCCTCTAGCATTTATTACATCTGATTTCATTTTTTTTATACCATCATTAATCATGATGATATCAATATATTTATCGATATCTCTAGCAATATTATATGCTCTGTCAAAATTGATAAAAGAATAAATCAGAATGTAAGGTCTAGAATATTTTCTTTTACTAGCAATTTGGGTCCAGTATTTTTTTTCATTTAAAAATACTGGATCTATCAAACGTTCAATTTTTTTATCGGGAAATAAATTAGCAATCAGTTCACATCCAACTGTTTCTCTAAAGGATAGATATCCAAAATCCGATAATCCTTTTAATAATATAGATGACTTTTCTTCATTCAACATACTTACACCGAGACTTGCTGCATATGTCGCTTTTTTCATCCCATCTTTTACTGTAGGCAGAAAAAACTCAGTATCATATCCTGTAAGTTCCAGATTATACACCTGGTCACTTCCAACAATATACTGATCATAATCATCATCAGCTAAATGTCCGATTATTCGCTTATCACTGTAAACCGAACACTTTCTCCTAAATTTATTAAACCTTTTTCTTTTCAAATATTTAACTGGATAATTCAAAAATGAACTAATTATAGTTTCAAACATTCTAAAAAATGAAGATTTATCAATATAAATTAAAGAATATCTACCTACTATAAACTTTGGAGTAAAATCAATAATCTCGGTATTTGAGAAATGATCATTCAAATATTTACAAAGCGAGTGACATTGTAGAACTGCTCCATAATTCTGAGCTGAACTCAATGTAAGAATTCCAGTTTTTTTATCCAATGGATTTTTCCTTCCAATCTATAAATGTCTGACATACTCTATTGACTTCTTCTTCTGAAATATCAGCATATAATGGTAATGTCACAACTCTTTTTGAAATGTGCAAGGCAACGGGGGTTTGACTGACATCAAATCTATTATGAAAACACTCGAAATCATTAGTAAGTGGATAAAAGTACTTTCTGGCAAAAATATTTTTTGATTTTAGATAATCACAAATCTCATTTCTTGTATAGCCAGACTTTGTTTCATCAATCACAACAGGAAAATAAGCATAATTACTCTTAACATTCTGATTAACAGGGTTAAGCTTAATACCCGGCAAATCACTCAACAATTCACGATATTGAAATACAGCCTTCTTACGTTTTTCAATTTCTTTATCCACATGACGAATGTTACAAAGTCCCATAGCTGCCGAAAACTCATTCATTTTCGCATTAGCACCAATTCCATCAACAGTTTCTTCATCCTTTATTCCAAAATCTCTAAGCTTAAATATTTCGTTTTTATATTCACTTTCGTGATAACAAATTGCCCCACCTTCAATCGTATGAAACACCTTTGTTGCGTGAAAACTAAGCATGGACATATCACCAAAATTCATAACTCCTGTACCATTATATACTTCTCCAAATGCATGAGCCGCATCGTATATTACTTTTAATCCATATTTTTTTGCAATTCTATTAATTTCATCTACATTGCAAATATTTCCATAAACATGAACTGGCATAATTGCACAAGTTTTATCTGTTATTAATCTTTCTATTTTTGAAACATCTATTGTATAATCATATGGATTAATATCGCAGAATACGGGAATTAAACCATTTCTGACAATAGCATGTGTTGTCGATGCAAATGTAAACGGTGTGGTTATTACCTCACCTTTTATATTCATTGCTTGAAGTCCTAATTCTAGAGCAAGATGTCCATTAACCATTAATGAAATATAATCAACATCAAGGTATTTCTTCAGCTCGCTCTCTAATTGATTATGTTTTTCCCCCATATTAGTTAACCACCTAGTATCCCAAATAGATCGTATCTCATCAATATATTCATTAAAAGTTGGCATAGATGATTTTGTTACATTAATACGTGAATCCACTTAAAAATTCCTCCCAAACAAATACATAAAGATTAATCTTCTAGAAAAATTAACAAAATTATAATTTTACAATTATCTACAAGATAGGATTACTAATGTCATTTTTCATTATTTTCTCTATCTTACTATTATCCCCCCAAACCGCCTTTGAGTCATAAGGTCTATCCGGAAATGCTCCATATTTCAAAGTGATTTTATATCCACTCTCTTTAATAAACCTCTCAACCCTATCTGAAAGCTTTTCTGGCCGACCAGTACAAATATTAATTATACCGAGCACCTCATCTTGTATGGTTGCTTTGGCAACTTGCTCACAAAAGTCCTCATAATCAATAAAATCAAACTGATTAATTCCCATTGTAAAAGGAAACTCTGTCTTTCCTTCATTTTCAGCTGTTGTAATCTTTGAGAAAATTGAAGAACCATATATACTATTGCCTACAATATAGTATCCACGCAACCACTGAAATTTCTTTTCTGTTTGTTTGCAGAACATGGCAGTTAACTCTCTTAAAGCATTCTTGGCTATCCCATATGGAGTAGTCGGATTACAAGGCGTATCTTCCTTAATAGAACCTTCAAAGAATCCAATTTCATGCATAGAACCCATCACAGTAATCTTACACACATTAGACTCTGCAAATGACTTTATAAAACTGTAATGCTTCGGTAAATCAATAATATGAGCATCTGAATAATGTACAAAGCCATCACGCCATGCAAGATGCAAAAGTACATCTGGCTCCTTAAAAAATTCATAAGGATTATTTGTAATTGAAAACAAATCACATGCAATTCTTTCAGCTCGAGAATCAATATGATCAACAAAGAAATCTGTTGCAACCACATAGTGTCCATTATCAAGCAAATGTTTTACTATTCCTTGTCCTAAATATCCATTAGCTCCTGTAACTAAAATTTTCATAAAGTCAGCACCAAAACCTTCCCGCATCCTGAATTAAAAAACAAATACAGAACGCTAATTTTATTATTTCACTTTCCTTTTCACAACTTCTTTCATATACGAATAATATGGTGATTTTTCATATTATTTTCCCTAATTCAAGCAACTTCCACTTATTAAAAATATAAATTCACATCCTGCTAGGTTTTACATATTAATCTCTATTGTTCAAACTAACAGTGAAAAAATAACCAAGTAACAGCGTAATTTGACTTCTAATTCTACGGTTTTTCTTCTATTGACAAAACATATTCCTGTTGTTCATACTCTATAATTACAAAACGCTCTAAATTAGGAACATAGTAGTCAAACACTATAGCACGCTTATTATCTTCAATATTTTCACAACTTCCTTCAACATTAATCTTAACCATTACCACAGAAGTTATTATCTCACAGAACCTTAACACAAGCATCTCAACCGATAAAATCTTCATTATATCCGGACTAGGTCGAACAGAGTATGATCAAAAAAACAAACTAAGCATGATCTTCTAATAAAACTTCAAACCTTGGAAGATCATGAATATCTTCTTAAAACCAATAACATCAAAGAAATAATATCTAAAAATCTTCGGCTTATCATATATATATGCAGTAACTTCTTCGATGTAACTTTTGTTAATGGATAAAGATGCGTTCTTGAAAGTCCAATAGTACTATACCTTTTAATTTGTTATCATCTCTTCTAATATTATTATTTATCAAAAATCTATAAAGTATTATCATTCAATAATAGATTTTATTCTTTTTTTTATCAAAGGATACAAACTAGATAGGTATAAAACCCCAAAATATTTTTTGTAAAATATCTTTTTTCTTAACTGATTAGTATAATCATTATCAACTATCTTTTGTAAATTAATATTATCAAAACAAAAAATAAAGTATCGATATAACATCCTTTTCATTTTTTTAGACTTTAAAGTAACTATTTTTTCCATTTGTACATTATAATTATTTAATTCTGCTAAAGCCACATAACGATTGTATTCTTCTATTTTATTATTCTTTTTATAATAATTTTTTATACAATCAAAATTCCGTTTTATATCCATAATCTTTAAACTTAAGGTTCGAGTCATACTATTGCTCAGAACTCTATATTTATAAAAGTCATAATCTACCACTTTTATTTTTTCTATTACTGCAAGATATTTAAGGAAAAAATTTAAATCCTGACCTATACCCACATTATCAAAATACAATCCATTTTCTCTTATTACATTCATAAGATATAGTTTGTTCGAAGGTACTGGAGACGATAAAACATATTTATACTTATTGTTTATTTTTAATATATTATTATCTATCTCATAATGGCCAATGGTATTTGATGACTTATCTACTAAACAGTAATTTCCCATTAATAATTCAGTTCCAAATGAATCATCATATATTTTCTGTAATGTGTTTTCATCATACAACTCATCATCACTATCTAAAAACAGAACAAACTCTCCTTTAGCAATCTCTAAACCTCTATTTCTAGCGACAGCAGCATTTTGATTATACTGTTTGATAAACTTAAACTTTACATCCTTGCAATCTGATAAAACCTCATTAATAGCCAATTCAGAACCATCATCACTACCATCATCTATAATTATCAATTCATAATCACTAAAGTTTTGTTTGAAAATGGATTTTAGGCATTTTCTTATATAACTAGAACAATTATAATTTGGTACAATAATACTAATTTTATATTTATCACTCATTTTTTTCACTCTATTAATTACTATTCATTTATACTAATACTATCACTAATAAATGTGTTCTTTTTAGATACCTTAATTCTAGTACCAAAGTAGACTAATGGAACATAATAACAAATCATTTTAACAAGACCTGCAATACTAGCATACCAAGCAAATCTAAAAATTAACAAATATAAAGGAATCATCAGTATAACCCTATATTTACTATTTTTATTAAATATCCAACTAACTAACATAAGAAATACAGCCGAGTGAACAAAGCATAGAGCAATTCCACCATTCAACATCGGTTCTGCAAAAAAAAGACCACCACCTAATGTATTATAATTATTCATAAGAATTTTAGCAGGATTTAAATTCTGATCAGCACTTGGTAATAAATTGGAGATATAGTAAAGATATGTGTATCCATTCAGTGTGTTACCACGTTTCCACATATCGACTGAACAATTAAATGCATGAACAATATCTGCAGCAGTTCCTTGTTTAATTAAACTACTAATAAGAGTTTTAAATCCAAACTGATAATAACCGCCCATACGAGTTGTTTGGACACGTATCATAAGAATAAGCAACAATACAGCACAAATAATTACTATAAACCTTTTTTTATTAAAAATTTTATCTATTTTTTTATTATCGTTATTATTCTCATGCAAATATCTGATAGCATAATATAAGCAAAATCCCAAAACAATAACTCTGTCTCCATGCAAAACTATCCAAAAAAGAGATATTATGCTAATTAGTTTCAATATTTTATTTTTTCTTATATAATCATATGAAGCAGACAACATCAGTAAAGCAATGGGAACAAATAATGACGAGGAAATCTTACCTGCATCTCTTAATAAAACCCCATTTAAACTTGGAAGACTAGGGTAAGCTAAAATTATTAATGCCATCGATAACACCACATATATGCAAGCAACAGCCTTACTCATTGTAACAGATTTACTATATAACAATTTTTCATTTTGTAAAACTAGAGTGTATGAAAACAAAATAACTTCAAAAAAATAAAAGAATGCAATACAAACAAAAAGTTCTTTATGATATATTGGAACATTCAAATCATATTTAAGCCTACCCGAAGCAAAAGATCTATCAATTGATGCGAAGTATTCTTGAACGAAACTAAACCATAAAATAAATGAAAAAATAGAAAAATATGATAATCTTGCACAATAAATTACCAATATCAATCCAAGTGTCACAATTATAAGTTCAATGTGGTTATTTCCAACAAAAAAAGAAGCTACCGATACTATCAAAAAGAAAAAGATTAAACTGTTTATAATTAAATTATTTTTTTTAGCTAATTTTAATTGCATTTTTATCTCACCTTGTCAAACGTATATTTACGTATAGCAAAAAAATCTATTAAGAACAACTAATATCTTCCTTAGCTAAATAAGACAGAAAAAAACAAATCCATTATACTTTGCCTCTCATGATTTATAAATCATCCTTAATCTATCTGAACTACGTAAAATGTTAAATTTTGAATTAACTACATTTTCATATCCTTTTTCTTTAAGATGCTTTTTAGGCTGTCTAATACAACGAACCCAATCATTTTCTGTTTCATTTATTGAAAGATATCTAATATTACTGTTAAGCATAACATCTTTATTAATTTTATCTGAAGCTAGTATAGGTAAACCAACTGTTTGTGCTTCAATAAGAGCTATTGGAATCCCCTCAAACAATGATGGAAAAGCAAATATATCCATCGCCTGAAGCAATTCATTAACATTAGTCCTATTTCCAAGAAAAATAACATCTTTTGAACAGCCTAATTTTAAGGCTTTGGATTCAAGTTTTTCTCGATCCTCTCCGTCTCCAACTAATAACAATACATATTTTTCAGGAGTTTCCTTATTAAGTATATTTAAAACATCTATTAAGAAAGTCTGATTCTTAACTTTTTTCAAGGCCCCCACATGTCCAATAATAATCTTATTAGAAATATTAAGAGTTTCACGAGTTTTTAAACGAACCTCATTATTGAACCTATATTTTTGTGGATTAATCCCATTTTGTAAAAAATAAAAATTTGGGCTTTTCAATACTTTAGGTGTAAACATCCACTTAGCAGCTTCTTTAGAACAAGCTATAAAAATATTGCCATTTATATTAACTGCTTTTCTAAAAATATTATGAAATAAAAATTTTAAACCTTTATAATCTCCATCAATATTACTACTATGTGAATGAACAATAATTTTTTTTACACCAGCTACCCTAGCAGCAACAGTATAAAGAAAATGTTTATAAGCAACTTCACTATGAATATGAACAATACCATATTTATGCGTCTTTAAAAAATGCAAAAAAGCAAACGGAAGAATTAGATGACCTACAAATTTATTCTTTCTTAAATTTGCAGAAAAACATTTTCCCCCCGACATTTTAATGGTATGGTAAACGGAGTCATTAATAAATGTCCCCATTGTATAATAATCAAAAATAAATTCATCGGATAAAAAACTATACAAATACTGCATTAGTGTAAATGCACCATTTCCTCCGTTATTGTCTATATTAACCTGTAGTACTCTGGTTTTCATCTATCGAACCATCCTATTATTATAATTTCCATAAAAACCACGTTTCGCATCATATATTCCTTTTTTTATCATACTAAAGTATTCTAATTTATTATCAAAAAACAAAACAACTTTCATGTACTTATATACATGATACAAAAAACAATACAAACTATGATATTTTCTATGAATATAAAATGCCGTTCTAAACTGATAATAGAATCTTACTGGTGTATCTTTACCACATCTTAATATTGTTTTTCCAAATATTTTCACTTCAAAAGTTTCTGCAGGTCTATGATTTAATACTGCTTCAGAGCATTCTATAATTTTATATCCTTTTTTTATTACCCTTAAACAATATTCCACATCCAACGAATAAAAATATGTTTTATAATCAAAGAGTCCTATTTTTTTTAAAACATTAGTACTATATAAACATCCCGTCATATCAGGATGTTTTATTTCTCTATAACCTACACTTGCTTTTTTAGGTCTTCTATCAATATTAAAAACCGGCGCTATAATCGCAACTTTCTCAGTGTTATTATTCTGAATAAATCTCTTGTATATAGATATTGCATCATTTTGAAATGTACCATCTGGATTCATGACCAAAACCCAATCTGCCCCATTCTTAATACATTTCTTAAATCCACGATTTACAGATGCAGTTAATCCAATATTTTTTATATTATTAACATATTCGACTTTTCCAAGATGTTTATTTATAAAATCTGAACAAACATCATAATTATCTTTCCCACTGTCATCCATCAGATAGCAATAATCTAAATCATCCACATACTTCTCTATATTGACAAAATCGCTTTTTTGAGGATTGTAGATTGCTACAACACCATATAATTTCATAAAAATACTACCATGCTATAAGAAAAAATCTTCCTAAATTAGCCCTTTCTCTTTATACCAATTGATTACTGTTTTTATGCCTTGTTCCATTGATACTTCAGGCGAAAACTTAATATCTTTTTCAGCCTTAGAAATATCATATATTCTGTCGTTTATTGTCATCTCTATATTTCTTTTTGTTACGATAGGGTTCTTTTTTAGAAGAATAAATAATCTCTCTTCAACGGCGGCTGCAAGAATCATAATTCTGGCAGGTATCCGAATCATTCTCAATTTAACACCTAAAGTTTTTGCTATTATTTTTCCTGAATCAATAAAATCTATTGATTTTTTTGAAGTAACAATATATGTTTCGCCAATTATTCCATATTCAACAAGATTTACAAGCGCTTGAGCAAAATCTGTTACATAAATATTTGAAGTATAGTTATGTCCTTTCCCAATTTTTATAAACAAACCTTTTTTTACGAGCTTAGCCAAAGTTAAATATGAATAATTCGGCTCATTAATGCCATATACTTTTGTCGGACGTACAATAATGACAGGAAAACCTTTTTGTGCTTTTCTCCTTAATAATTTTTCAACTTCATATTTTGTTACTTGATACGGAAGATAAGGTTTACATTTACTTTTTTCACTAATTGGATTTTCTTTAACCAATCCCATTGCCGCTGTGGAACTAATATATATAAATTTTTTAATATGTTTACACTCACTCAACAGATTTTGTGTACCAACAACATTGATATCTCTATATATCTTAAAGTTTTTTTCATTAGGTAAATCATTCCCACTTTTTGCTACTAAATGAAACACAATATCTATCCCATCACAGCATCCTTTTAAACTATCCTTTTGAGTTACATCTCCAATGTGGTATTCACATTTATCGCCAAATAAACTCTTTGCATTTTCAATATTTCTTACCAATAATCTAACTTCGTATCCTTTATTTAAAAGCATCGGAACAAAATAACCACCTATAAAACCAGTACCACCAGTCACTAATATTTTCATATATTATCATCTCCTTGAAAATAACCTTATCGTTATAGGCTTAATATTAGAATGAAGAATACCCAAGATTCTTAATGATACTTTTTTAGGCAAAAGCCCAACAATTCTTACTATCTTGGATTCATTTGAACAAAAATTCATGTAAGTTAAATTTCTATGTTTCCACGGACTCATCCCCATATATTTTTTAAATTCATTTGCTAATGGGTGATTTGTATTTACAAACCACGGTCTAACCGTTAGCATATTAGTTGTATAATGAATAATGACAGAATTTTTTAATGCATTATTTAATTCATCTTCACAATAATAATTTGTTGGTTGTCGAAGCATCCTAATTTCGTTATAAGAATATGTAGTAGCTATTGTCATCACATCATACTGAGGTGGAAGCACACCAATATGTTTTTTAAAAGCCCCATTCAGAACATCTTGATCAGCATAATTAATTAGTTTTTCATATTTTGACATAAAATAGTCAAGTCTTTTATATATATTTACTCTTCTTAAATCCATAAGATTTATTAACAATACACCTGCATTTACATACAAGCCATTTGATTTCAATCCTATATTTTTCTTATATTCTTTTCCTATACAATCTTTAACTCCCCAAAAAATAAAGCCAGACACATCCCAATTATCAAGTTCTCTAATACTACCATTTATAATTGTGTCGCAATCAAGATATAAAACCTTGTTAAGTTCTATCGGAAGAAGCTCTCCAGAAAACAATCTTGTAAAAGCACTAAGTGGCCACCTAGCTGAGATCAAAGTCTCCGGAATATTTAATTGCGGTACATCTAAAACATTTATTTCTCTTCTATATTTATCACCTATGTTCTTGAGAATCATTTTATTCTCATCAGAAATATTTTCACCTAATAGCCACACTTTGAGATTATTCAGTTCTTTATTATTCTCAAACAGTGAAATTGCCGAGATGCCCATTAGCCATACATAGTTATTATCACATGTGTATAAAACATCCATCTCATCAACTCCTAAATAATTAATGTAGAAAAATCAGGACTATTCCTGTCATTATCGTTTTGAATAGGATTCCATACAGGCCAATTTATTTCAAATTCGTTGCTATTCCAAGCAAAACTGATTTCGTCTCCTGCAACCCAATGAGTAGTTACTTTAAAAAGGACTCGTGCATCAGACAAAGCTAAGTATCCATGTCCAAAACCTTCAGGAATATATAACTGTTTTTTATTCTCTGATGATAGTATTATACCGTACCATTTTTTATAGGTTTTACTTTCCGAACGTAAATCGATAACCACATCATATATTTCGCCATCTAATACCCTTATCAATTTCGCCTGCGGATGAGATCGATTAACATGAAAACCTCGAAGTACATCTTTTTTACTGAACGCTTCATTGTCCTGAACAAACGAATCTGTAATTCCAATTTGGGCTAAATCGTCATTATTGAACGATTCCATTAGATATCCTCGATTATCCTCATAAGCTTTTGGAATTATAATTGTTAATCCTTTTAATCCACCGACATTGTGGATTACATCAATTTTACCCATATATTCTATCCTGCAACTCATGCGTAATTAATAAATCAACTTACTTTATTCATGAAGTTAAATCATAATCATCCAAATCATGATAGTTCATCAATTTTCAAACTATACAAATAAACTATAATTATTTAGACCCTTCTCTATAAAAAACAACCTTCACTGTCTGAAGTATTATCTTTAAATCATTCCACATACTCCATGACCTTATATACTCACTATCAAGCCTTACCACTTCTTCAAAATCAGTGATATTACTTCTTCCACTAACCTGCCAGAGACCTGTAAGTCCAGGTTTAATTCTCATTCTGATCTTATGATAGATATCATACTGTTCCCATTCATCAACTGTAGGCGGTCTTGTACCCACAAGAGACATATCGCCCTTAAATACATTCCAGAACTGTGGGAATTCATCTATAGAAAATGTCCTAATAACCCAACCAACAGATTTCCTTGAACCATCCGGACCTGATCCTATGATTCTAGGATCATTCTCCATCTTAAACATAAGTCCCTGCATTTCATTTTTAGACATAAGCTCTGCCTTACGTTTTTCAGCATCCATGTACATACTTCGGAATTTATATATCTTAAATACACGTCCATTCTTTCCTATTCTATCCTGAGAAAAGAATATCGGGCCTGGATCAGATATATAAATAGCAGGCGCTACAAAGATAAAGAGTATTCCAGTAAAAATCAATCCAACTGTTGATCCAAGTATATCTATTATTCTTTTTAATAGCATATCACTACTCGATACAAGTCTGATAGTACTTGACAACACTGGTACACCGGCCATTTTTTCAACAGCAGTTTCTCCCATCAGTGAATCTATCTGGTCTATTACTATATGAACAGTAAGACCAATCATTTCACATTCTTCTATAAGAGTATTAACCTCTCTATTATCATTAAGTCCGGCAAATATTATTTCATCAACTACATTCTTTTCTATATATTCAAAAGTACCTTCTCTATCAGTTGCAATAATAGGAATACCTTGAATTATTTTTTTAGAGTTAATGATAGATTTACTAGAATCATTATTATCAAATGCAACTATACCTTTAATTGAAAAATCAACTATACCTCTATCATATATCTTATTTATAACCTTCTCAGCAGTTTCAAAATCAGCAACAAGGATAACTTCTCTTTTATCAGTCTGAGCTATACGTTTTATAAGATATCTTTTTCTTAAAACTCTTCCAACATAAACTAATAATATTGAAAAAAGATAAAACAGAACAACCGAAGTTCTTGATAACGCAGTAGTTTCTTTTTGTAAGAATGATAAAAACAGTACTCCAACAAAAACAAAGGATACAAATGTAAATACCTTTCTGAATTCAACACCGTATCCCCTATATAGTATACTTTTATAAGTTCTTAGCATTACACCGGCAACTAAAGCCAGTAGAATAATTATAAAAGTATATGAAAGATATATAGAATTATCAAACATATTAAAAGCTCGATGTCTTACAACATAAGCAAGCCAAAAAGCAAAACATAACAAGATTATATCTATAACAATAAAATCAAGATGCTTTATTAAACTGTTAGAATTCTTTTTATACATCTATTATCACCATAAACAAACAGAAAAAGCCAAAAAAGTAAAAATACAAAGAATACCCTTACCCCTTTGACTTAATTATCATAATATCAATCATTTGCCTTAACAAAGAGTAGCTTATACACAAATCTTATCCCCGATGTAAAGATAAACTGTAACAGTCCGCCTACTAGATAGAATACGTATGGAAAATCAAGTTTCAGAACTGTCATTATACCAACATAAACAAATATAGAAATAAAATTAATAATAATAAGGCGTC
Source organism: Lachnospiraceae bacterium (assembly GCA_900199595.1). Taxonomy (GTDB): domain Bacteria; phylum Bacillota; class Clostridia; order Lachnospirales; family Lachnospiraceae; genus Eubacterium_Q. The sequence continues at coordinate 123,084 of FZRB01000006.1, forward strand.
TTACTTCTGCTACACTTATATCTATCAGGCTGTTCACATACAGCTTGAAGATAAAAAAGAATATAATAACTGTCATTGCAAAAAATGGTGTCGCGATGAGTATCATAGTTATGTATAATCCATTCACATATCTACCATCCAGAGGACATATAGACATCAGCGACACCACATAAGCAAGTATAATAAAGATGTAATCAAAGAGAAGTATCAGACAGTTCTTGATATCAGGTTTAAACTTTTTCTTTATTTCTACCTGAACAGCATCTTCGATTACTTCGTTATTAACATTCTCGTTTACAGAAACATTACTCATTAACTCTCGTCTCCATAATCTCCATAGCCATAGCTGTCATAATAGCCATAGTAGCCCTTGTTATAACCGTAATAGCCTTTACCGCTGTTCTGAACCTTATTCAGTATAGCACCCAGGATCTTGCAGTCACCCTGCTCCAGCTGTTTCTTAACCCCTTGTACTACCTTGTAGCTGACATTGTCAGTCTCAACCACTATTATAGCACCATCACAGACCTTTGCAACTAAAACTGCATCAATTACTGAACCAAGTGGTGGACAATCGATGATTATATAGTCATATTTCTCTCTGCAGTACTCTATAAGCTTTGCGAATTTGGAACTCCCCAGGAGCTCTGCAGGGTTTGGAGATTTGGTTCCTGTAAAGATAACATCAAGATTTTCAACATTTGTTGTACAGATAATACTATCCACTTCCTTGATCTGACCTGATAGGTAATGTGTCAAACCTTTTACTTCTTTATCAACACCATATCTTGCAAGTACAACAGATTTTCTTATATCACCATCTATATAGAGAGTCTTCTTTCTGTCTTCAGCTATAGATCTTGCTATATTGAAGCTGACCTCAGTCTTTCCTTCATTAGGTATACTACTAGTCATGGCTATAGCCTTGATATTATCACCGGAGAAGCTGATATTTGTTCTTATTCTTTTGTAGGATTCATTTATCTTAAAATCAAGCTCTTTCAGATTTTCGAATTTTATTTCTTGAGACAATTTATTATCCCCCTACGATGCTTTCTTTCTTTGTTGACGACGTTTAAATCTCTTTGTTGTAGTTTCATCTCTACCATGAGTCTTACGCTTAGATACGCCTTCTTCAAGAGGTATTAGACCAAGAGTGTTAAGACCAAGATATTTCTCTATATCCTCACTAGTCTTAATAGAATCATTCAAGAGATAAAGAATAACTATGATACCGCATGCAATTATAAATCCAATCATGGCACCTATAATTGAATTCTTTATCAGATTCGGAGATGAAGGACCATCAGGTACCTGACCATAATCCATGATATTAGGAGCCTGTGTCTCCATAACCTCTGCCATTCTTTCAGCACTTACATCAGCAAGCTCATCTACTATCTTCTTAGAGAGATATGCATCATGAGTACTTACAGTTATCTCGAGGAATCTGGTATTTGAAGGATTGTTCACTGTTATATTACTGCTAAGCTCACCATAGGACATATCCAATCCCAGATTATCGATAACCTTCTGAAGAACAGGACGGCTCTTAATAACAACCATGTAGTCCTGAGTAAGGGAAGTTCCCATCTGTATATCAGAAAGTGATGTAATACTTGTTGTTTTTGTTAGAACATATAAAATTGAAGTGGAATTATAGACCGGCTTGATAAAAAGAATTGTTACACCGGCTGCTATACCGAGACCAAGTGCAGTTGCAAGCACTATAGCCCAGAGACGCCCCAGGAGAACACGTACCAGTTCCAGGAGGTCTATTTCGATTTCTTCGTTGTTATTCATATCTTTTTCCTCATTATATTATCAGTCGATATATTGACCTTTGATCATTATCTTTGCAGCGTCTTCCAGCATCCACCGTGCCTCTTCTTCTCCGCACTTCTTTCTTATCCAGGCTATGTATTCCTGAGTATACGGTGCTCTCGAGTCATTATTATGTGCATCTGTGCCGAGGAAGGTTATATATCCCTTTGTAATTAGCTTTCTGCACCAGCGTTTATTCTCATTAAGGAATCCGCCGTCCACACTGGATATATTCATCTGAAGGAGGCACCCTTTATCGATTATTTCTTCTATCCTGTCCAGCTTGCCTTCCAGCGCAAGGTATCTCTCTACATGAGCTATGATGGGCCAGTATCTGGCCTGTGTCATCTCATCTATGGAGTGAAGGATTTCCTTATAGGAAGTCCTTATATTATACTCTACAAGGATATACCTTGTATTATTCATGGTATGTATCCTACCCTCACGAAGTCTGGTTACGATACCTTCCTCGTAAAGAATTTCATTACCCAAGTAAAGCTTTAGATCCGGGAATTTACCGGAAGCTTCTACTTCTTTTTTTAAGTTCTCGAACTTTTCATCCAAAGCGTCGAACTTATAGCTGTTACGACCGAGCATATAGTGTGGAGTAAGAATTATCTCTCTGGTTCCCTCATCATATGCCGTTCCCAGCATATCCATAGTAGACTCCATGTCACGGGAGCCATCATCCACGCCCGGAAGTATGTGACAATGTATATCAAAGAGCTGCATATTAGCGATCTTTCCTCATTCCTTTATACAGGCCTACCAGGCTGGCGCCAATGGCTGTACCAAATAGTCCTATTACGATGAATACCTTGATTATATAATCCATCATATCATTAAGGAAGCTTACAAGGTATCCAGGTTCTACGAAGAAGTAATCCTCCAGTCTGAAAAGAGCCAGCAGTATTGCTGCTACGAAAACTGTAACAGTTCCTGCAAAAACAGAGATAGCGATTGATTTAACACCTCTGTCTCTTCTAAGATCCATGTATATGTTACATACACATGCAACTATAAGTGCCAGCATACAGCATACGAAGCTGATAATCATGCTCACCTTCATATCCAGCTGTATTCTCTTTACATAAGGAGCTATACTTCTGTCAGATACTTCCTGTTCATCGAGAGGCTTATCATTCTCAAATGTTGATGATATGGACAGCTTCTCCTGAACTATATATTCATCATAGGATATAAGCTTTATATCCTGTGTATTATTTTCTGATTCATTAACAGAGTCGGTTACATTTTCAGTTACATACTGTGTGTAAGCATATCTGAAATAACCACTGCTCTGTATAGTCTGCATTATCTTATCATTATTAAAGAAGCCGATACTTACTGCTATTATAAAGCATATCGCCATAATTGCAACAGCTGAAGATACTGTAAGTATATTTCTGCAGACTTTTCTTATCTTTCTTCTTACTCTGTGACCCTTCTTGCTCTTACGTCTGTCCTGAGAAAGGAATCTCATGCAGCCCTTAGCAACAAGAACGACAAAAATGATTATATTTATAACCAGTAATACTATTCCCAGAATAATCATTATATCTGTAAATATCTTGGGAACGATTCTTTTATTACTGAACAGCTTTATTTCACCATCATCAGTAGTGACTGTTATGCTGTCCTCATCCACGTAAAGTGTGGCATCTGTCTGTGTGGCAGTTTTTTCCTCTGTATACTTGGCTCTGTCCTCATGATCCTTGTCCAGCTTCTCTATAAGCTGAGCCACTTCTCTGTCACTTGCCTCCTTGGCAGTGTCCTTAGCAGCTTCACTGGATGAAAGGTCTGGCGCTGTATCAGGTATCTCGTCAAGGTTGATATTATTCTCTTCCTTTTCCTTTACCTCATATACATAACCGGAATCGATACCTTCCTTAACATTATCATATATATAGGATATAGCACCGTCCGCAGCATCAGAGCTGAGATCCACATCATCATCTGCAAGATAGCTGTAGAGCTCATTTATATAGCTGGAGTAGGCCTTGTAAGTCTTACCCTTATAGGTAAAGGTACCGCTTGCCACGCCTATGACTCTGGCTTCATCAGAATTTATGTCTCCGGCATATGAGTCAAATGTAAATGCGCCGAAAAACATAAAAATTGTTAAAGCCAAAACAAATATGTAGTTGAATTTTGTCTTAAAAAATCTCTTCATAATATGTATAGCCATAACATAGTTTAAGCTGTTAAGCAAAAACTTAACAGCTTAAAGTACACATTATTTCTGTTGAATTATAATTATTTGCTAAGTGTAGCTGTCTTAACCTTAACAGTCTTAACAGAAGCTACAGCACCAGCCTTCTTAAGGTTCTTTACGAACTTAGAGCTCTTCTTGTTACCCTTAAGGTATACATATCCGCCCTTTACGTAAGCAGTGAACTTTGCACCGTTACCCTTGAAGGTGATCTTGTTAGACTTAGCAACCTTGAGGCTCTTGATCTCAGCATCTGTTACATTGATAGCATAGCCATAAGAACCAGTCTTCTTAGCAAGCTTAACAAGCTTAACAGCCTTCTTAAGGTTAACCTTAACTGTTACGTTTGTTGAAGCGCTACCATTTGCAGCGATGAAATCAGCAAGCTTTGCGCTACCAACGTAGATGTTACCCTTGCCCTGAGCGCCTGTCTTCTTAGCTGTATAGCTCTTACCATTAACCTTAACTGCAAGTGTCTTTCCCTTTGGAAGAACAGCGTTAAGTGTCTTAGCAAGATTCTTAGCAGCAGTAGCTCTCTTTGTCTTTGGAACATAGAAGTCAACCTCAGACTGAACACTCTTAAGTGCAATCTTTGTGTATGTAACCTTCTTAGCAGCATTTGATGTAAATGCAGGTGCAGCTACAGCTCCAAAAACAAGTACAAGTGCAAGAATTAAACTAACTAATCTCTTCTTCATAATACTTCCTCTCTCCTTTGTTTTTTTGTTGTCATCATTTGACTCTTTGACATGATATAACATTTACCTACTTCTGTCAACCACAAAAACGCCAAATTTTGTGAAAGTATTGTTCAAAAAATATTTAAATTTTATGAAGATTTTCCTATTAATATATGTTATCATATTACAAGTGTCAAAAATCAGGAGGAAATATCTATGCCACAAAGAACAGACATTCATAAGGTTCTAATCATCGGCTCCGGACCTATTATAATAGGACAGGCCTGCGAGTTCGACTACTCCGGTACTCAGGCATGTAAGGCTCTTAGAAGCCTCGGCTATGAGATCGTTCTTGTTAATTCCAATCCCGCTACTATCATGACAGACCCTGAAATGGCGGATGTAACCTACATCGAGCCGCTTAATGTTCACCGTCTCGAAGCTATCATCGCAAAGGAGCGCCCTGATGCTCTCCTGCCAAATCTCGGCGGACAGTCAGGTCTTAACCTCTGTGCTGAGCTGGCCGAAGCAGGAATACTTGATAAATATGATGTAAAGGTTATCGGTGTACAGGTAGATGCCATAGAGCGTGGTGAGGACAGAATCGAATTTAAGAATACCATGAATTCACTGGGAATCGAGGTTGCCAGATCTGAGGTTGCCTATACTGTTGATGAGGCGCTTTCAATCGCAGATGAGTTGGGTTATCCGGTAGTTCTTCGTCCTGCTTACACCATGGGTGGTGCCGGCGGCGGACTGGTATATAATAAGGAAGAATTACAGACAGTTTGCGCAAGAGGTCTTAAGGCTTCCCTGGTTGGACAAGTTCTTGTTGAAGAATGTGTCAGCGGCTGGGAAGAACTTGAGCTCGAGGTTGTACGTGATAAAGAAGGAAAAATGATCACTGTCTGCTTTATCGAGAATATCGATCCGATGGGAGTTCATACAGGCGACTCCTTCTGCTCTGCTCCTATGCTTACCATATCACAGGAAGTTCAGGACAGACTTCAGGAACAGGCTTATAAGATAGTTGATGCCATCCAGGTTATCGGTGGTACTAATGTACAGTTCGCTCACGATCCTAAGACTGACCGTATAGTAGTTATCGAGATCAATCCTCGTACTTCACGTTCTTCTGCTCTTGCTTCAAAGGCAACAGGTTTCCCTATCGCTCTCGTATCCGCTATGCTTGCTTCAGGACTTACACTTAGTGAGATTCCTTGCGGCAAATACGGAACACTTGATAAGTATGTTCCGGACGGTGACTATGTAGTAATCAAGTTCGCTCGCTGGGCATTTGAGAAGTTCAAGGGTGTTGAGGATAAGCTGGGGACACAGATGCGTGCCGTTGGTGAAGTAATGTCCATCGGTAAGAATTATAAGGAAGCTTTCCAGAAGGCTATCCGTTCACTTGAGAAGGGACGCTATGGTCTCGGACATGTTAAGAACTTCAATGACATGACTAAGGAGCAGCTGCTTCAGGCACTCATTACACCATCCAGTGAAAGACATTTCCAGATGTACGAAGCACTTCGTAAAGGTGCTACAGTAGATGAGATACATGAAATCACTTCTGTTAAGACCTACTTCATCGAACAGATGAAAGAGCTGGTAGATGAGGAAGAAGCTCTCGTAGCAAAGTATGGTGCCGGATCAGGTGCTGAAGGCGCTACAGATGCGAACGGTGTTGTTCCTTCTGACGCTGAGCTTACTCAGGCTAAGAAGGACGGATTCTCAGATAAGTACTTAAGCGAGATTCTTTCAGTTTCCGAGGATGCTATCCGTGAGGCACGTGAAGCTATCGGAGTTGTAGAGGCATGGCAGAGAGTTCACGTAAGCGGAACTCAGGACAGCGCTTACTACTACTCTACATATTGTGACGTAGATAAGAATGATATAAATACAGATAAACCTAAGATTATGATCCTCGGCGGCGGTCCTAACCGTATCGGCCAGGGTATCGAATTTGACTACTGCTGCGTACATGCGGCTAAGTCACTTAAGAAGCTGGGCTTCGAAACAATCATCGTAAACTGTAACCCTGAGACAGTTTCTACAGACTATGATACATCAGACAAGCTCTATTTCGAGCCACTTACACTTGAAGACGTTCTTTCTATATATAAGAAGGAAAAGCCGGTTGGTGTTATCGCACAGTTCGGTGGACAGACACCTCTTAACCTTGCTTCTGACCTTCAGAAGAACGGCGTAAAGATTCTCGGTACCTCTCCTGAGGTTATTGATCTTGCAGAGGACAGAGACCAGTTCAGAGCTATGATGGACAAGCTGGGCATCCCGATGCCTGAGGCAGGAATGGCTACAACAGTTGATGAAGCTATCCAGATAGCAAATCAGATAGGCTACCCTGTTATGGTTCGTCCTTCATACGTACTTGGCGGACGTGGTATGGAAGTCGTATTTGACGACGAGAGCATGACAGGTTATATGCTTGCTGCTGTTGGTGTTACACCTGACAGACCTATTCTTATAGACAGATTCCTGCACCACGCTACAGAGTGTGAGGCAGATGCTATATCAGATGGAACACATGCATATGTTCCTGCAGTTATGGAACACATCGAGCTTGCAGGTATCCACTCAGGAGACTCAGCATGTATTATTCCTAGCAAGCACATTTCCGAGGAAAACCTTGCTACAATTAAGGAATACACCCGTAAGATAGCCGAGGAAATGCACGTAGTCGGACTCATGAACATGCAGTACGCTATCGAGGACGGGGTTGTATATGTGCTGGAGGCTAACCCTCGTGCATCACGTACAGTTCCGCTTGTATCAAAAGTCTGCGGTATCCGCATGGTTCCGCTTGCTACAGATATAATCACATCAGAACTTACAGGCAGACCATCACCGGTTGCTACACTGAAGGAAAGAAAGATACCATATTACGGAGTTAAGGAAGCAGTCTTCCCATTCAATATGTTCCCTGAGGTAGACCCTATCCTCGGACCTGAGATGCGTTCCACAGGCGAAGTCCTCGGAATGTCACAGTCCAGCGGTGGAGCTTACTTCAAAGCACAGGAAGCTGCAAAGGCAGAGATTCCGCTTGAGGGCACTGCACTCATTTCCCTTAACAGAACAGAGAGACCTGAGGCACCGGAAGTTGCACGTATCCTTCACGAAAACGGCTTCAAGATTCTTGCTACAGGTAATACATATGAGACAATCACCGGCGCCGGCATCCCGGCTGAAAAGGTTAAGAAGCTGTACGAAGGACGTCCAAATATCCTCGACCTCATTTCAAACGGTCAGATACAGCTCATAATCAACTCACCATCCGGTAAAGAATCAATTCACGATGACGCTTACATCCGTAAGGCAGCCATCAAATACAAAGTGCCATACATCACAACAATCGCTGCCGGCCGTGCCGCAGCCGAGGGAATCGACCACATGAAGAAACGCCACCACGGCAATATCCACTCCCTCCAGGAATGGCACACATCAATTGAAGAAATCGACTAATCTACCATTTGAAAAGGTGACAGTTGAACCTGGTTCAACTGTCACCTTTTTTTGCTATGAATCGATATTGGCTTCTTTTGAATTTTCTTCTATGTATTTTCTTCTCGGGGCAACTTCTGTTCCCATGAGTGTACTGGTTATTGACGAAGCCTCAGCGCGGCTGGATATCATCACCTGTTTCAGCACACGGTTCTCGGGATCCATGGTGGTTTCGAAGAGCTGGCTTGCATCCATCTCTCCAAGTCCTTTATAACGCTGTATCAGGAACTTTCCTTTATGCTCACGTCTGTATTTCTCCAGTTCATCATCTGAATAGAGATACTTCGCCTTCTTGCCCTCTCCAACTCTGTAAAGCGGCGGGATTGCTATATAGATATGTCCCTCTGTTATCAGCTCCGGATAGAACCTGTAGAAGAAGGTAAGCAGGAGCGTCGCGATATGCGCCCCGTCCACGTCGGCATCTGTCATGATAATTATTTTATTATAGTTCAGCTTGCTGATATCGAAATCATTACCGAATCCCTGCGAGAAGCCGCACCCAAATGCGTTGATCATGGCTTTTATCTCTGCATTCTCCAACACCTTTGAAACCGGCACTTTCTCGACATTCAGTATCTTACCGCGAAGCGGAAGGATGGCCTGGTACTTGCGGTTTCGGGCCGATTTGGCTGAACCGCCGGCGGAATCACCCTCGACTATGAATATCTCGCATTTGTCAGCCTCGCTGCTCTCCTGTCTGACCAGCTTGCCGTTACCCTCGAAAGAGAATTTGTTGAGATTTATCTTAGTCTTATTCTTCGCCTTCTCTTTAGCGGTCTCAACCGCCCTGTCAACGATATCCTTCAGTACATCGTAATTACGATCAAAGTACACTGTCAGCTGCTCGCGCATTATAGCATCCACAGCCTGAGTAACATCCGTATTGGAAAGCCTCGTCTTGGTCTGTCCCTCGAACTGTGGGTCAGGATGCTTCACGGAAACGATAGCCTGAACTCCCTGTCTTATATCCGCACCCGACAGATTAGAATCTTTCTCTTTAAGAACCCCCAACTCATTTCTCGCATAATTATTTATTATCTTCGCAAAAGCGGTCTTATATCCGGTCACATGTGTGCCGCCCTCCGGATTCGTGATGTTGTTCGTGAAACCGATGACATTTTCGTCGCCGTCCTCAGTGCACACAAAGACGATGTCTGCCTCGATGCCATTCTTCTCACCCTTAATCGAAACCACCGGCGAGGTCTTGGTCATGTCCCTGGATATATCCTCAACAAATGCGCTGAGTCCGCCCGGCTCATGAAATACTTCCGGTGGATAGCCATCGCGCTTGTTTTCAAATGTAATAGTCAGTTCAGGATTCAGATAGCTTGTTTCTTTAATCCTCTGACGGATGGCGCTGGACTTAAACTTGACTGTCTCAAATATGGTATCATCCGGATAAAGCGTCACTCTTGTTCCCGTCTTACGTGCGTTCTTTGACGGTTCAAAAGGAAGAAGTCCCTCATTCAGTTTGGTCTTCGGCTTTCCATATTCGTAGGTGTCGTGATATACGTTGCCGTCACGATAAACATCAACGATCAGCTTCTTGGAAAGCGCATTTACTACGGCGGAACCAACACCGTGGAGACCACCGCTTATCTTGTATACAGAATCATTGAACTTACCACCGGAATGAAGCACGGTGAAAACCACTCTCTCAGCACTCTTCTTCTCGGTAGGATGAAGATCAACCGGAATACCACGTCCGTCATCCTCAATAGTAGCAGAACCGTCCTCGTTAAGACTTACATATATATTCTTGCAGTAGCCTGCCAGATGCTCATCCACTGCATTATCTATTATTTCCTGAACCAGATGGTTAAGACCTGTCCGACCTGTACTTCCTATGTACATACCTGGACGGAGTCGCACCGGTTCCAGGCCCTTCAGGACCTTTATGGATTCACTATCGTATGTATCTACTTTCTTCGCCATTTATACACCTCTACAGAGTTACTTCCCTTTCTTATTACCTTTTCCACCTCTCTTAACTGCCTTCATATCCGACAGGGATATACCGTTGAACTCCCTCTCATTTCCACCGGTCACGGCACTTGCTACGTGGTCGCCGCGTCTCAGAGATATGAGAGTTACTCCACCGGCGCCTTTACCCTGAACCGGAAGCTCGTCTGAACGAACCTTGATAGAATAGCCATTTTCGGTCTCAGCAACTACATACTCGCCCTCGTAATCGACGTATACGAGTCCGGCCTTCATGGCCTGTGATGTCTTACGTGAGGTATCAAACAGCGCAGCTGAAGCTCTCTTCGCCTTGCCCTCAACTGTAACAAATATCAGGTTATTATCGAATTTTTCCTTAATATTCTCAGGAATTTCCTCAGATTTAGCTGCGTATTTTGTTATATCAGCTTCCTTAACGCCTGAGTCAAGAAGTATCTGTCTCGCTGTATCCGAATCCAGATTACCAAGCGGATTCATCTCAGACACGTTCATCATTGCAACCACGTCCGACGTATGGCTCATGCCACAGAATTCGAATACTTGTATACCCTTATCGGTAATCCTGAACTTCTTATCCTTCTTGGTCTGCTTCTTAAGTATGTCAGAAACCTTGATGATATGTACCATACCTTCGCTATCGAAGATAGCAACCCTATCGGTTGACATAACATTTAACTCAAATTTACTGTTTATGCTTTCTTTGTTCTTCTCATAAACCGTCCTTGGCGCAGACTTGATATAGAAGAATCTGTCAAGAAGTATTGTCTCTTCGGTGGCAACCACCTTCTCTTTTTCAACAACTATCTCACCAAGATTCTCGATCACTGTCTTACGAGGAATAGCATACTTCTTCTTCAACTCCTCGATATCGCTGATCATCTGCTTTTTCATAGCCGTTCTGGACTTAAGGAGCTTCTCGAACTTCGCAATCTTCTTCTCAGCTTCCTCCAGCTCTTTCATGAGGATGTCCACCTCAAGACCAATCAGCTTCTGAAGTCTCATGGCAAGGATTGCATCCGTCTGCTTTTCAGTAAAATGTAACTGCTGGGCGTCCGCTATCGACCCTTTATATCTGAACTTGATATTGTCAGTCTTACCGTACATGAGACATTCCTTGGCTTCCTTGGTAGTTGCAGAACCTCTCAGTATCTCAATGATAAGATCGATGACATCCACAGCCTCAAGGAGTCCGCTCTTAACCTCACGAACATCCTTCTGATCTGCAAGGAGCCTCTCGTACTTGGCAGTATAAACCTCCCATTTGTATTCGGTATAGGTCTCAAGCACACGCTTCAGCCCCATAACCTCAGGCTTCTTGTTGTAGATACAGTTCATATTTACACTGTAGCTGTCCTCAAGACCTGCCTTCTTATAGAGTATATTTAATATCTTATCTATCTCTTCATCGGTAGTGCCCTTCTTGACATCTATGGCCAGGCACTCGCCGTCCTTATCGCCTCTGTCAGCTATATCAACAACAGCAGGCAGCTTGCCCTGTCTTACCAGGTCGGCAACTGTGTTCAGGAACTTCTCAGTCGACCCTATCATGGTAAATGGAATCTCTGTGACGCATATAGACCTTCTGCCCCTGCCGGCGTCACGTATCTCAACCTTACCGCGGACTCTTATTCTTCCGAGACCGGTCTCATATATCTGAAGAAGCGTATCCCTGTCCGCATTTATAATACCGCCAGTAGCAAAATCCGGTCCCTTGACTATTCCAAGCAGCTCCTCAGTAGTGATATCAGGATTCTCCAGATAAGCTATCTCAGCATCAGCTATTTCCTCAAGGTTGTGAGTCGGAATATTTGTTGCCATACCAACGGCGATACCGGTTGCACCTGAGGTAAGCATATTGGGCACAAGAAATGGTATATGCACAGGTTCTGTCTCAGTTCCGTCAAAGTTCGGCATGAATTCGCAGAACTTAAGATCCTTCAGACCTTCCTCAGCATATTTTGATATACGTGCCTCAGTATAACGCATAGCAGCCGCACCGGAACCGGACACATCACCGAAATTTCCGTGAGGATCCACAAGAGGTATCGGCAGCTTCCAGCTCTGAGCCAGATTAACAAGACCTTCATAGATAGAACTGTCACCGTGAGGGTGATATTTACCCATAGTATCACCTACGATACGGGCGCATTTTCTATGAGGCGAATCAGACTTTGTAAGCTCTGAAAGCGAATATATAATTCTTCTCTGAACAGGCTTGAGACCGTCCTTCACGTCCGGCAGCGCACGCTCCGTAATAACCGACATGGCATAATCGACGTAGTCCTGCCCCATCTCCTCTTCATAATCTATCGTTTTGATTGTTTCCATTCCATTCTCCTCGAAAAGATATGTTTTTATATAATAAAAAGCAGCGATTATGCAGAAAAATGTATATTAATATATACAAATGCATAATCGCTACTTATTCTACCATATGTTGTATGTAAAATCAAAGGGAACTCACAGTTTTGTGGTTATCCACCTCATCATTCATCCCCCAGCCATCTCTCAGGCATCATTCATCCAGCTTTTTCTCAATAGCCTTGATCACGGTCTTCAGCGCTTTGATACGGGCATACTTCTTGTCATTAGACTCCAGCACATGCCAAGGCGCGTAAGTGGTGTTGGTCTTCTGAAGCATCTCGTCTATAGCTTCTTCGTAAAGGTCCCATTTTTCTCTGTTGCGCCAGTCTTCATCGGTTATCTTCCACTGTTTCTCAGGAGTATTCTGCCTATCCGTAAATCTCGCCAGCTGGGTATCCTTGTCTATCTGCACCCAGAACTTAATGATAACCGCATTCCAGTCGTACAGTTCCTTCTCGAACTCATTTATCTCGTTATAGGCTCTCTGCCAGTCATTCTCTGAGCAGAAGCCCTCCAGTCTCTCAACCATTACGCGACCATACCAGGTACGATCGAAAATAGCTATGTGTCCGTCCTTCGGCAGCCTGTTCCAGAATCTCCACAGATAATGTCTCGCCTTCTCGGCAGGCTCCGGACTTGCTATCGGGTGCACCTCATAACCTCTCGGATCAAGAGCTGCAGCTATACGTTTGATATTTCCGCCCTTACCGGCAGCATCCCAGCCCTCATAAGCGATGATCACAGGAATCTTCTTATGATAGATCTTGTTATGCAGCTCGGACAGCCTCTTCTGCAGCTTATCCAGCTCCTTCTTGTACTCTTCATCGGTCATGGTCTTATCGAGAGATATGTCAGCCAGCTTCGGAATAGCCTTCATAGGAAATGTATTCTGCAGCAGCGGCGCATTTTGCTTTGCTTCAGCATTCTTAAGAGCTGTATCTATGCTGGAAATGAGAATCTCTGTCATCTGCAGCTCAGACCATTTCTTACTGGAAGAATCTATAAAATACCACGGCGCAACGAACTGATTCGTAGCCTCGATATACTCATCAAAAACATCAAAACATTTGTTATAATGCTTGTTCTGCCATTTATCCTTGTCAGATACACGCCACTTGGTATGCTCATTCGCCTCAAGCTCCTTGAGTCGCTTTTTCTGAACCTTCTCATCTATGTGGAAGAAAAATTTCACTACCAGATAACCATTATCATTCAGCTGGCGCTCAAATCTCTTGATGCTGGTAAGGTGCGACTTGTACTGTTCCTCATCAATCTTGCCATGAAGATATTTATATGTAACCTCATCCATCCAGCTTCCATCGAAAAATGATATCTGCCCGGCCTTCGGTATACGCACAAAATATCTATAGAGAAAAGGCCTTCTCTTTTCCTCCTCAGTTTCTGTGGAAAGAGTCTCACATTTGAAGAATCTCGGATCCAGATTCTTTATAACCCTTCCAAGGACGCTTCCTTTGCCGGCGGCACCCCAGCCGTCCATGATAACAAGCACAGGTAGTCCTTTTTCTTTAATTGCCATCTGTCTTACAGCCAGCTCAGCACGAGCCTTCTCAAGTCGGGAAGCTATCTCTTCGTCAGACGGCCTGCTTTCCTTAACCCATTCCTTTAACATATAGTACCCCCTTCTCATGCATCTCATCCGGCTCTTATGGAACCGGAAGGTTGTTATTTGATAAACTCACACGCTCCAAGCGCAGCGACTGCCCCATCTGCCGCTGCTGTTGTAAGCTGTCTCACATTTTTTGTTCTTGTGTCTCCTGCAACGAAAACTCCCGGAGTCTTCGACTTACAACTTTCGTCCGCTATTATATACCCCGATTTGTCAAGCTCAACCAGGTCAGCAAATCTAATATTATCAGGTACCTGACCAATGGCTATGAAGAGCCCCTGAACATTTATTATCCTCTCGCCTGCCACCTGATCACTCGCCTGAACATCGTCCTGTTTATTGCCTTGAACACTACTACTAACAACGATTTCTTCCAGCGATTTCTCGCCTCTTAATTCCCTGACAGTTGAATTAAGGACAAACTCCACATTTTCCTTGGTTTTAAGTAATTCAAGCTTCTCAGGTTCACCTCTGAATTCATCTCTTCTATGAATTATGTAAACCTTATTGCAGTAGTTACTCAGAAACAGAGCGTCATCAAGTGCAGTGTTTCCGCCACCATTTACGGCAACATCTTTACCCTTATAAAATGCGCCATCACAGGTAGCACAATAAGACACTCCCCTTCCCAGCAGTTCTTCTTCTCTATCAATGCCAAGATGTCTGTTTTTTGCACCGGTAGCAATTATCACAGCCTTGGCCTTGTATACTTTGCCTGAGCCGGTTCTTATCCTGTACGAATAATGATTAGCCATATCACTTGAATTATCAACCCTTTTTACGTCGGCGACCTCATCATATATGATTTCTGCACCCAGCTCAGTTGCCTGCTCATAAAGCCCCATGGAAAATTCAAAACCACTTACCTTTTTTATACCGGGATAGTTAGCTATCTCGGGGGTATTTACGATCTGACCTCCAACGGTCATGGACTCAAAAACAGTAGATTTTTTTCCCGCACGCTGAACATATATGGCAGCGGAAAGCCCTGCCGGGCCGGCACCTATTATTGCGATATCAGTTGTGTTATTAGTTTCAGACATTTTGTAACTCCAATTTTTTTTATTTAAAAGTATCTTTTGAATTCTTATGATTATTCTATGATATCTCTATAATGTTTCTATGTTATCTCTTCGATATCTCTACAATATAACTACGATATCTTTACGATATAGCTTCAATAATCTTCGCTTTCGGCACAGCCCCTATGATTCTGTCAGCTTCTTCTCCATTTTTGAAGAGTATCATGCACGGTATACTCGATATTCCATACTTGATAGCAAGCCTTTCAGCATCATCAACATCTATTGAAGCAAACTTTACATCCTGTTTCTCTTCAGAAAGCTGTTCAAGTATCGGTGCCATCATCATACATGGACCACACCAGGTTGCAAAAAAATCAACCAGCACAGGTGTCTCACTCTTTAAAACTACATCATCAAACTCAGCTTCTGTTATTTTTTGTACTGCCATATGTACTCCTTTCTTCTAATGAAACCCTATATTTCCCTAGATTTCCATAATTTTCCATCAATTGAATTAAAGTTCATTCATATTAATCAGATTTTTCATCAAAATCTGAAAAAGATGACAGTTTGAACCTGATTCAAAGTGTCATCTTTTAGTATACCATTATTCCCAAAATATTTCATCCAATGTTTTATCAAGTTCTTTGCATATAGACAGGCACAGCTTGATGGTCGGATTGTAGTCGCCTTTTTCTATGGAATTTATAGTCTGGCGTGAGACTCCTACTTTTTCAGCAAGTTCAGCCTGTGACATATCCTTCGCCGCCCGGGCGGATTTGAGTTTTAAATTCTTCATACATCCGCCCTCCTTACTTATTCATATTCTTCGCCTTGCCGCGAACACCAGATGATACACCTTCCACATCATCTTCATCATCTTCATCTTCCACGTCTTCTTTACTGATCATCTTCTTGATTACGATGATGATTCCAAGAACCACAAACATTAGTCCACAGAAAAGATTGATTGCAGGTGTATCCAGCTTGCCATCTGTTACAAGTCTTCCGTCTCTGGAATTAAGGATTCCGATAATTACGTTAAACAGGCCGATAAATACAAAGAACAGATAATACTGCTTAGGATTATTGTTGATTCCAAAATAGCCATCATTAAATACGCAGTATGTTGTATGAACCATAATACTGATCAGTATAATCAGAAAGTATAAAACCGAATGCTGCATAGGAAGCTCAATCTCGCAGGCTTCAAATACGATACATAATACAATCAGCGCAACCATAGTCCAGAAGCTGTATTTATAACCTTTTCCTCTGACCATCTGCTGTCTTTCATCATACTTTGTCTTTATTTCATTATTATTATTTAACTTTTTTAGTAAAACCATAAACAGCAGAACTACTATCATAATTCCGCATATAACCCCAAGCGAATATACCAATGATTTCATAGTCATTCTCCATTCTTATCATTACGTGACAGCCACGTCAATTGCGACTGTCACGATTCATCTTACTTACTATCAAACACAATTCACATACTAACAAGCTTAACTCACATACTAACTATCATAGCTTTCTTACTTACTAACCAGCATCTTTATCGCCTTGCTCAGGGTCACTTTGTTTCCTTTATACAGTGACATCATTACATAGAGCTTGCCGGCGAGTATTACCAGGAGGACTGTTGTGATAACCATTACAGCCAGGCCGGCAAATGATATAAGTGTGCTTGTGGTTCCCATGCAGACTCCTGCCGGAAGCACCATGGCACCTGTACAAGGAAGCAGATACATCCATGCTGCCACGTCGCTCTTCATTCCACCAAAAAGAACTATATAGAAGCTGACAATAAGTACCATTATGAAAAGTCCCTGATTGCTGGCAGCCTCTTCCTTTGTGCTGGAAATAGCCCCGCAGATAGCTGAAATTGCCGAGTAGAAAATGATACCGAAGATCAGCACCAGAATTGCAATAGCAACATTAAGCGGTTTGAACAGTCCCATTCCCTTGAAGCCCTTTAAAAATGTAAGTAAAGCAAGTTCATTGTCCGGATGCATTACATCCACAACCTTGATTGCTGCTACAAATCCAACCACCAGACATATGATCCAGGTAAAGAACTGAAGCAGCGCTGCTGAAAGTGTTGCAAGCATTTTACCAAATATCATAGCCTCAGGCTTAACGGATATGAGCATGGTATCCATCAACTTCGAGCTCTTCTCAAGAACGATATTCTGCATGATTCCATTTCCATAATAAAGTGCCACAAAATAGATGACCATTATGCTGATAAATGTAATAGCCATGCCAAATGCAGGCTTATACTGTGAATTTATCTGATCATTTAACGCATTCTTATCCTCGTACACGCTAACGCCATCATCATAGCCGCTGGTCTTATAAACGTCATAACCTGTACTTTGTGTAAGAGTTGTGAGATCCTGCATATCAACACCCGATGACATGATTGCAACCAGGTTTGAATTCTTATTCAGGAATTTATTGAAATTATCGGCATCATCCTTTTCTATCTCGGAATCATCCGGAAGAACGATTCTGGATGCCACTTCATCGTCTGTAACTGCGAATTCAAGAACAAGACTGTTCTTCTCATCTCTTTCTTTAATAGCCTCAAGTGCCTCTTCTACAGAGTCACTTCTTACGTAATTTATGGCTGTGTAGCCGGTAACATTTGTCATGTTGAGGATTCCGTAATCCACGTCAGTTGCTACATCGTTAACCACATAAACTCTGTCTGCATTGCAGGATTTTAGCTCTTCATCCTCTGACTTAATCTTATCCATTACTACAAATATGATCACAGGTGCCAGAAGGAGAAAAAGTGCTACTACGATAGTCAGAATCTTGTATCCTTTAGGCTGTATCTGATTTTTAAATGTAAACTTGAATACTTTATCAAAATTCTTAAACATGTTTTCTCCTCCTTTCACTGTCTTGCCGTTTTAAGTATCTGCATTATCTTCGGTGTGCTGGAATCGCTGAGTATCAGCGTTCTATAAACCTTTGCACAAAGAAGAACCAGAAGTATTAGTATAATTATCTGAATCAGGAATGTTCCAAGCAGAACCCCAAGTCCTATTCTTCCGGTCACATACATGATCGGAGCTGAGAAGTAGGAAAATGGCGGGATAAATGCGAGCACTGTATTAAGCATCGGCTTATCTGCTATTCCAACAAATATAGCTCCCATGTAACCAAGCATTACGATCATCATAACCGTACCCGTCGCATTTTGCGTATCTTCAACCTTACTACATGAGCTTCCCATGATACCGCCTATTACCGCAAATGTAAGATATCCGAGAATCAGTGCAACCAGCAGTATAACAATTCCTGAAGGACCAAAGCTCTTGAAAAGTGAGAAGTCAAAACCTGCTCCGCTGTACTGTGTAGAATCAACCTTCATTATATTGTTCATAATAAAGTCCGACAGCTTCGAGCCGATAAAACCACAGGCCAGAATGGAAAGCACATAACCCATCATGCCGCAGATCTTACCCATAAGAAGTGCCATAGGTCTTACACTTACCAGCAGGCTCTCAACCAGCTTGGACTGCTTTTCTTCAGTAACAGAAGCAATGATAAATGAATTCGACAGGGATATGATCATCATGACTATAACTGAAAAACCAAGTATATAGGTAAAGTACTTATCACCTGTGATGGTCTTATTCTGCTCAGCCAGATAATCACTCTCGGTGATAACACCGTCGGTATCAAGACCACTTGTGATCTTCTTGATATCTGACTCGCTTATATTTACGTCCTTAAGTCTCGCCTGCTCAAAATAGGTACGTATATAACCGGCTGCATCATCTATCTCACCGGTCTCAACCTCAGAATCGTCGCTTATAATTCCACTTACCTCGTAGCCTTCATCAATCTTTTTGATAAGCGTAACAGCTTCATCCTTGCCCAGCTCATTCTTCAGCTCGTCATAGGATTTGTCGGTCATGATAAAATGTACATTTCCGACCTTCATTCCCTCATCATCTATTACAGGAATGTACTTTGAAGCTATTTCATAACCTTCTATGTTGCTGTTTTCTTCCTCAACCGCACCAACGACATATTCGAAATCAAAATCAACAGAAGTATTATTTATCACGTACACATTTTTAAGCTTTGTATCATCAAAATCTGCTTCAAAAGAATCCCTGGCTGTTTCCATACTGTTCCTGCTCATAATGTACTGAAGCGGCCCCATGATAGTCATGATAATAACAAAAAGGAAAAATGACAGCCTGTAGGCTGAATTCTTGAAGGTCTGAACAAGAGTAAACTTGAAGACCTTCGTAAAGCCTTTCATATTGTATATATTTTCTCTATTCATAATCCAATCTCCTACGCCGGAACCTCTCCTACTTCGCGAACAAATATCTCATGAAGCGACAGTTCACTAAGATCAAACCTTACCACATTGACTCCATTTTCTATCAGAAGCTTAAGCAGATTATTTGCCTGCTCATCACCCGTTACCTTAAGTATATATTCATATTCCTTTTCAGATACAAGCGTTGCTCCGGACTGCTCTATAAAAGGAGTGATATCCTGTTCAACCTTGATATTCAGATTAACTCTTCCATAGGACTTCTTAATATCATTCAGATTACCTGAAACAACAGCCTTCGATCTGTTAAGAATCGTTATGTCTGTACAGAACTCTTCCACAACCTCCATCTGGTGGCTGGACATGATAATGTACTTTCCGGCTGCTATCTGTTCCCTGACAACCTCTTTAAGAATGTCGGTATTTACCGGATCAAGTCCCGAAAATGGCTCGTCCAGCACCAGAAGCTCAGGATCTGAAAGCATAGCTATAAGAAACTGTATCTTCTGCTGATTACCCTTAGACAACTGATCAGGACTCTGTAATTTAGTTTTCTTCTTTCTTTTTTTACCAGAAGCAGCTAATGAATCAGAACCGTCAGAGATTACATTTCCATTCTCATCATATCTTATACGGCCTTCCATCTCCTGCTTCTCAAGAAGCTCAGCAGCCTTCTCAGGGTAAATGTACTCCTCAACTTTAAGACGTTCAGCCCAGTATTTGATTCTCTCATCAACAGTCTTTCTGTCGATACCTCTCAGCTCGCCAAAATATCTCATCTGATCAACCAGAGTATACTTTGGATAGAGGCCTCTTTCCTCAGCAAGATAACCGATGTTGCAGTTATCGAAGTTCAGTGGCTTATCATTCCATGTAACCTCTCCGCCATCCTTATCCAGCATACCGAGAATCATTCTTATCGAAGTAGTTTTACCTGCTCCATTAGTTCCAAGCAGTGCATATACTCCGGGCTTCGGCATTTCAAAGCTGATATGATCAACAACTACCTTTTCTCCGTATTTCTTATACAGATCCTTTACAACCAGTGACATACTTCATTCCTCCAAATTAGATTTCTTTATATAATTTACCTTTGTATTTATTAAGTCCAAATGTACTAATCAGCAGACTTGCTGTGCATAATGCCAGGGAAACACAAACCTCTATCTCACATATCTCAAATACATCCAGCATTATGGTTACTATACCCGAAACAGCAAGTATTAGTGCAATACCATACATAACTCTTGCACAAACCGGAACATTCTTAAAACCTTTAAAATTTATAACCTTCATGATAACATCCTCTCTTTCATCCAATTAAACTCTTTTAATTAACCTCATGTAATTACCCTTTCATCTTAATGATCATTTTGATGGTTATAATATACAACCCTTATGACAATATGTCAAGTATATTTTACATATTTTCGTAAATATGTTACTTATTGTAACATCACTTATAACCTGTATAATATCACAAAAGATTCCGGAGGCTTCGTATTTGTCGTAAAATGACATAAGAATGTCGTAAATGGAAATAACGATGAATCATCTCAAAATAGTCGCACTGGAACAAAGAGTGTCGCTTGCGACACTCTCCGCGCGAGGCGCGTGTTGCCAAAGGCAACTATCTACCTATCGCGCCGAGACGCATCCTTAGCGGAGCGTTTTTTGTATAATAGGGAACGCAGTTCCCTATTATACAAAAAAATGTGACAGCCACTTATATGTGACTGCCACACTATTTTGATTAGATTAAATCTTATTTGGTTATCTTAACCTTTTTCTTGCTGCTCCACTTACTATATACTTTCTTTTTATTTTTATCATAGACAAATGTCCTGACTCTTACGTAGTAGGTCCTATTCTTGGTAAGACCTGTTATTGTAAGCGAAGATTTTTTCTTAGTCGCATACTTCTTTTTCTTGCTACCCTTAAAGGCACTGTTAGTACAACACTGAACCTGATAACCATCTACTTTCTTCTTCTTTGTCCACTTAACAAGAATCTTTCTACCCTTCTTATTCTTAGCTGATTTCAGTCTTGTCTTAGGTGCAGTTATCTCTTTATCGTCATCATCAGGTTCTGCTGTCGCTGCCGGTTTAACAGTCGGTGTAGCTGTTGCAGTCGGCTTAGCCGTTGGTGTTGCCGTTGGCTTAGCTGTCGGAGTCTTTGTAGGCGTTGCCGTAGCAGGAGCCTTCGTAGGTGTAGCAGAAGCAGTTGCAGTAGCTGCTGCTGTAGCTGTAGGTGCAGCCGTTGCGTCACCGTTCGGTGTTGCTGTTGCCTCGCCGTTCGGAGTTGCCGATGGAGTTGCAGTAACTTCAGCATTCGGAGTAGCAGTTGCGTCTGCACTTGGTGTTGCTGTCGCTTCTACGTCCGGTGTTGCTGTTGCCTCGCCATCTGGGGTTGCCGTTGCATCTGCATCAGGTGTTGCTGTCGCTTCTACGTCCGGTGTTGCTGTTGCGTCTGTTCCTGGTGTTGCCGTTGCGTCTGCATTTGGTGTTGCTGTTACATTTACATCAGGTGTAGGTGTTGCATCGCCGTTTGGTGTTGCCGTCGGAACTACAGCAGGTGTTATGGCAGGTGTTGGATTGCTACCAGGTGTAGGTGTTGCTGTTGCTTCTACATCTGGTGTAGGTGTTGCTGTTGGTTCTGCTGATGGCGAAGCCTCCGGTGTTGCTGTCGGTTCTGAAATAGCTTCATCAAAAGTAAGCTTTACTCTAAACTTTCCAGTCTTATCATCACTCCACATTCTCGCCACTAAATAATATTTATTTTCCGCATATAAAGTCTCGGTAACCTTAAAGTTATCATCTATTCCTGATTGATCATCGCTAGATAACGAAATAAAATCTGTATCATAGATTTCACCATATGTATCATACTCTCCAGTTGATTCAAATGAATATTTTCCACTCTTTTCAGGAGTAAATGCATATACTACTTTTTCTCCGGCCGTTGAAATATCTACAATCTTTGTTTCTCCTGCTGATATAGTTTCTGATGTCTGTTTATAGTCAATTTGTACATAAAAACATACTTCCCTTACTTCTCCATAACCATCATTAACATTACATGTATAAGTCGAATCTTTTACTATATCATTGACAGTATATGAAGCTTTTACAGCATCTTTAATTATGCCATTATTATCATACCAGTCATAGGATACCTTAGATGTATCTTTTCCTTTTACTTCGATCTCAAATGTTGCAGAACCGCCTTTTGAAACCACTACAGTTTTACTTGTAGGCTCTTCCTCATTAGCGCCTACTGCTGAAGCAGAGAAATCATTATCTGTATATTCAGCGAACGTAAAATCATAGCTTCCTGTATTTGAGACATCCGAAAATCCCAATTGATAATAATAGGTTTTCTTTGCTTCAAGCGTTCTCTTAATCATTGCATAACTTGAATTAGACGAAATAATAAAATTCTTTTCAGAATCATATAGATTTATACTAATAGCTTTTTCAACATCCTTTGCCCATATCTTGTATTCAGTTGTTGAAGCCGGAGTAAACTTATACCATACTGACTCACCAGCCTCATTTATAGTGACAGTTTTTGTAGTTCCTAATGTAAGGCTCTCTGCTGCTTCTGAATCATCAACGTCAATATAGAACCATACATATCCGTAAGAGCCATAACCATCAGATGCTATACAATAATATGTTCTTTTCCCATTAATGCTTTCTATACTTAAAGTATCACCTGTTTCATCTTTAATTAATGTACCTTCATCCTCTGAAGAATCATAACTATACCATTCATATGATATCTTATCATCTACATCAGCGCTTATAACCACCTTAAGATCTACAGGATTACCCTTCTTAACAAGCATATCGACATCAATCTCATTTTCTGTACCTGCTGCAAATGCTTTGAAGTTGTTATTCATATAAATTTCAAACTGAACAGAGTCTGAATTACCATAGCAGTCTGTAACTTCACATTTATAACACTCGTATTTCATTAATGGATCAGTAACATAAGTATCAGAATTAGCATCTTGAATTTTAACATATTTCCAATTATCTTCATCACCTACTTTAACATACCATTGATAAGAAATGCCCTCTTTAACTGCAGCATTTGCCTGAACTTTTAATTCTTTAGTTGTTTTTGGTTTTACATTTAGTACAGTACTTGACTCATCACTACCATAAACTGTAGCACTGAGCTTATTATCTATTTCGATAGTAAAATACAGATCAGCACTACCACTGAAACCATCACTTATATAACAATAGTATCTGCCATAACCAGATACATTATTGATTGTATATGATCCGGTATCGGCATTATCTATCTGCACATAATCTTCAATCTTATCATTATATTTATACCATTCATAAGATAATCTAGAGCTGTTATCGGCATTAACAACGGTTTTTAACGTTACATCATCTCCGGCATCAACCTGATAAGTCTTATCTGTATCTCTATCAGTACCATCTATATATGCATTGAAGCCATTATTTATAATGATGTAATAGCATAACAAAACAGAATTACCATATCCATCGGTGACCTCACAGTAATAATCCGTTGAACTCTCAATATTCTTTAATGAAAGCGTATTCGCATTCTCACCCTGAAGAGTATTATAATGATCATCCATCCATTCATATTTGAGCATACTACCATCATTAGCTGTAGCTGTGGCTGTAAGTATCATATTACTCAAAGGTGCTACTTCAATATCTATACTTTCTTTCTTATTCTCAGCATCAGCATATGCAACCAGATCATTCTTTATCTTGATTTTGTAATGTACTGATTTTGAATTACCATACTCGTCATATACAGTACATTCGTATTGTCTTCCAGATGTCAGTTCAGGAGTTGTAAATGCAGCTGAAGTCTCTTTATTTAAAACTCTGTCTCCTGTTATATCATACCAGGTATATGTGAACTTAGCTCCTTCAGGTGCATCAACCTCAACTTCAAGAGTAATTGACTTTCCGGACTCAATTTCATATTCCGCATCAGTCAGTCCTGATTCTTTGTCTGAAACTTCAAAATTAGATTTGACGTTTATATAATAATATATTGTTTCTTCAGAACCATAACCATCTAATATATGTACATAGTATCGCTGAGGTCCGGTTATATTCTTAATCTCAAAGGTTTTATCATTTGCTCCACTGATACTGTTTCCACTACTCCAGTTATACCACTGGTATTTAACTTTATCCTCGTTATCCATTTTGATATAAGGCGCAAGAGTCAAATCATCTCCCGGATTAACATATATGTCAGTAGTCTTTGAATAATTGTCTTCACTGATTTGAGCAGCAAAACCATTATCGATACAAATATTAAATTCCAGTTCCTTCTTGTTATCATATTTATCAGAAACTGTACAAATATATGTTTTGCTTCCATTTTCAGTTATTTTAAGAGTATTTGATTTTTCCGATAATGTGGTATCTGTTGATATATTTTTCCATGAATATGTTATATCACTGTTGTCCTTTGTTGAAGCAGTAACTGAAAGAGTTGCTGTCTCTCCAGGTTTTACATAAACAGTCTTTGAAGTAACATCTTCATCATATTCATCTTTTTCTATATAAGCAGTAAGATTATCATCCTCAGCTAAACTGATATAGAAATAGACATCATCACTATTATATCCATCAGAAACGTAACAACGATAAGCACAGGAATTAGTTACATTCTCAACTTTTAATGTATCTCCGTGTGAATTAAGATCATTTCCGTTTTCATCATACCATGTATAAGTTATATCATCAGCAACATCTGACTGGGCAACTACCTTGAGTGTCACATCTGCTCCAGATTCAACAGTAATATTATCATCACCATCTGCCTTTGCCTTGAAATTTGTTTCTACAAACACATTAAATGTTACTGTTTTTGAATTTCCGAAACAATCTCTTACTTCACATGAATAATTGCTATCCGGATATTTATCTGTAACAACCAACTTATTTGAGTCTGCATTTGAAATGACTTCATAATCTGAGTCATACCATGCAAAAGTCATTCCTGTTGTAATATCCGCTTCCGTTTCCACCTCAAGTGTAAGTGTATCTCCAGGATTTATGGTAACATCCTTGCTAGTAGCAAAACTGGACATTCCCTCAGGATATGCCTTGAAGTTATTTTGAATATAAATATTAAAATAGACATCTTCATAAGTGCCATATCCATCTTCAACTCTACAGTAATAAGATGTATTTTTTGTTACATTTTTCACTTCATAAGTATCTGTAGTTTCACCATCTATTTTGTCACCATCAGAATCATACCAGGTAAATGATTTCTTATCA
The DNA here is from genome assembly GCA_900199595.1 of Lachnospiraceae bacterium. GTDB lineage: Bacteria > Bacillota > Clostridia > Lachnospirales > Lachnospiraceae > Eubacterium_Q. The sequence continues at coordinate 148,920 of FZRB01000006.1, forward strand.
TCTACATCCATTTCAGCAATGACCTTAAGAGTTGCACTGCCATCATTTTTAATGTAAATATCCTTTGAATTACCTGGATTTTCGCCCTCAGGATGAGCAACGAAACTATTATCTAAATAAATACTAAAATATACTTTTTCAGTATTGTTATAGCTGTCCGTAACAATACATGTATATTTTTTTGCTACTAGAATATTCTTAACTGAAAGCTTTGATGTATCAGCCCCTTCTACTATCTCATCATCTTTATACCAGGTATAGGAGATTCCTTCCATATTGTCAGCTGATACATAAACAGAAAGCTCTTTATTCTCTTTCGGTGATACATACACATTTTTATATGTAGAACCAAGATTCTCTCCTTCAGGATAGACAACAAGATTATTATCAATTCTTACATGGAATAATACGCTTTCAGAATTACCATAACCATCATTAATTCTGCATATATAATCAGCTTTCTCTGTAACCCCTTTCAGTTTTAGAACCTTTTCCCCATCGTTATCAAGCTTCTCATTTGTATTAGCATCAGACCACTCAATAGACATTTTGCTTTCGTCTTTTGCTTCTACAACAACCTCAAGATCAACATCAGCATTCTTCTTCACATACAAAGTGTCAGTGTAATCCTTTGAATGAGCACTAAATTCATTATCAATAAAAATTTCAAAGTGCACGAAAGCTGTATTTCCATATTTATCCTCAACTGTACATCGATATGCTTTATCTTCAACCAGTTTAGGAGTTGTAAATGTTGCAGAAGTTTCTTCCAATACTTTTGGTGCATCACCAGTTTCATCAGTCCATGTATACTTTAAACCGGCTGTATCATCAGCAGATGCTATTATTTTAAATGTTTTTTCTTCATTAGGAACTGCGGATATATAACAATAATCACCATACTCTGAATATCCTTCGGCATATACTTTAAGCTTATTATCCACACGCACATAATAAGATAATACTACAGTATTATCGGAATATGAATCGGATACCTCACAAAGATAATTAGCAGGCTCTGTAACTGATGTAATAGTATATTCTGAAGGATCTGCATCTTCTCCTAAATCAATAACTTTAAATTCATCTGTTTCTTTATTATGTTTCTTCCATACATACTTCACACCTGAAGTATCATTTGCAGAAACTATCGGTTTAAGTGTTACTGATTTTTTAGGTTCTACATATTCTTCCTTATAGTCATATGTGATATCATTCTCATCCATCCATGCATATGCAGATAAATTATTATCCACATTCACATAATAATATAAATTTTCAAAACTATTGGAATATGAATCGGACACAACGCAAAGATAAATTGCAGACTCTGTGACAGATTCGATTGTATATTCTGAAGGATCTGCAGCTTCTCCTAAATCAATAACTTCATATTCTTCTTTTTCATTATTAAGTATCAATTGCAGAAACTATCGGTTTAAGTGTTACTGATTTTTTAGGTTCTACATATTCTTCCTTATAGTCATATGTGATATCATTCTCATCCATCCATGCATATGCAGATAAATCATTATCTACATATATATTAAAGTATACATTTTGAGTATCAGAACCAAACGAATCATCGACATAACATACATAAGTATGAGAACCATCTATTTCCGCGATACTATATGAAGCCTTATTATTCTCTAAAAGGGTATCACCGTCATACCAGGTATAAGTAATTCCATTAGTATTTTCCGCCTCTGCTACTACTTCAAGTTTTACAGAAGCCTTAGGTTTTACATTAATATCAACCGAATCATTATCAGGATAACCGGCCGGATATGCTACAAGATTATTACTCGTAGTACTAATATAATAATCAACCCAGCTTTTATATTCATATGAATCAGATACACAACATTTATAGTACTCATAATTTGATGAAGCGCTTACTTCAAGAGTACTAGTTTTTTCATCCTTTATTAGAGATAATTCATTAGTTTCCTGATCAACTTTATACCAGGAATAAGTTATATTATTATCATCAAAAGCTTCAGCATATGCCTTTAAATCAATACTCCCCTTAGGTGAAATCTCGTATGAAGCTTCTGAAACCTTATTATTTTCATCATCTAACGTATAAGCATAAAGATCATTATCTGGATGAATAATAAACGTAACTGTATGAGAAACATTCGAAGAATTAGTCACCTTACAATAATACACATTTGATGCAACAGAAGAACCATTCAATGTATAAGTGCTTGAATTATAATACAGATCAACTATTTTATTGTCAGAATCTTTTATATACCACATATAAGAATAATAAGCCGCACCTTCGGTTGTTACATTTGCAGTTAATTCTGTACTTTCTTCTGAATCAAAAATAACATCCGTTGTATCAGATTCAGTATTATTTGCACAAACAGTAAAATCTGCCGGAGTTTCTGTTAATTTAACATCAAAAGAATCGGTAATCGAAGAATCTTCAAAAAAAACTTGAAAGTAATAACATTGACCCTTCTCAAACTTTCGATCAATAATAAAATCAGTAGAATTATATGAATAAGCTGAATATGATTCATTTTCATAATCATATAACCAACAAAAGACACGCGTTTTACTAATTGAAGTAAAAGAATAACATGAAGTTTCAGTTGGAATAAATTTAAAATATCTTGAACTATCCTCTTCACTCAAAGATACCGTTTTAGTATCTCCGGAACTTATCTCGATGGCTGTCTCATACGACTTGCCATCCCCTTCCTCTGCCCTCGCTGTTATGGCAGTATGCGGAAATAGCCCGATAATCATAGCCATAGCCAGAATTGCAGCCAGAGTTCTTTTTAACTCTCTCATATTTCTGTCTCCTCCTCTTTTTATCATGCAAAACCTTTGTGTGATTTACATAATATTTTTTAAAAAACTTGTTAAAATTATACAACTTTTCACCATAAAAAACAATGAAGAAGATGGGGTTTTGATGCTTTTTAATTAATTGATTATTTATATATTCTCGTATAGAATTAACTTAAAGAATTTATTGAATTAATTGATGAAAAGGAGTGATCAATATGAAGTCTAACTTAATGGAATATAAAGGATATAAGGCTTCTATTTGCTATGATAAAGAAGATGAAATCTTTGTTGGAGAGGTTTTTGGTGTAAATGACCTTTTGAGCTTTCACGGAAAGTCAATAGACGAATTAAAATCTTCTTTTCATAATTGTATAGATAATTATCTGGATTTATGCCAAAGCATAAATAAAGAACCTGACAAATACTTTTCAGGATGTTTTAATGTAAGGACAAATCCATCTTTACATAAAAGATTATCTGAATATGCCGTTATAAATAATTGTTCTTTAAATCAGGTAATTACAATGGCATTAGAAAACTTTTTAATACCAGTAGACGGTAATAGCTCGTGAAATTTATGCGCCGAGACGCATCCTTAGCGGAGCGTTTTTTATATAATAGGAAACGCAGTTTCCTACTACAATGATTTTATAGTGAATATTCTTAACATCCAGTTAAGATATTATCTATCTTATTGCTTAAGCTGTATAATGATGGGGCAATAGGTATATCGGCAGTTTCCATGGACTTTGCGTCCGTATAATAGACTGATAACCAGCTCCTCATTAGCAGCGTTCGTTTTATGCAGGTTGTTTCACCATAGGGTGCATTCGTGTCACACCACAGTAGATTGAATAGGCAATGAGTAAAACTGGTGTATATCCATTGCACTATATTTTTTAAGGAGTG
>FZRB01000002.1:0-157879 GCA_900199595.1 Lachnospiraceae bacterium
TTATTAGATTCTAAATACACTTTATTTAAGCTCCTTTTATATATTTACCACTGAATTAATTATATCATATTGAGACATCTTTTTCAATGAAAGATAGACGATTTATTATAGATTTTTAGAGCCCGTTAGTGCGATTCATCCCCGCCTTAAAGAAGACGGAGTATTCTCGCTTAGAATTGATAAAAACCGATATAGGGATTATTTATCGCATCGGTTGTTTCCTCATAGCTGATATCATCAGAAGAGAGTAATTCTCCTACGTCATGCTCCTGAACGCTCTCTGCTTTTACTGATAAATCATTCTCAAGGAAAGAAACAGAACTAATTAATGATGCAGACATAGCCAATGCAACAGATATGCTTACTATCTTATTTAGTTTTTTAAAACGAACTCCAAACATAAATTATCCCTATCTGTCAACCGGATGCTTTCCATATCCAACCCATCCGACCTGACCATCAGCAAAACCTTTCTTTCCATCCATTTTAAGCTTTATCCACTGATGCGTATACTGGTTCTCATTTACATGTGTCCATTTGTAATGCATGATTGTAAGTACTAGTCCAAGTGCACGTGTAGCACCTGCACAGGTATATTCTTTCTTAATGAAAACTCCATATGGCGTTCTATAATCAGTTCCTTCAGATGTGTATTTACATCTGGCGCAAAAAGCAGATACTATAACAGCTGCTCGTCCAACCTTTTCAATATCCTTCAATTTTTTATTCTTGTAACCTGAACATTTTGCCACAAGCTTTGCTACTCTTTTTGCATCCGCATCTTTATCACCTGTTTTCTTATTAGGAATTTTGTAGCATTTGCCGTTATAAGCAATCATGTAATTCTTGTACAGACCACAATCAGCCATTACTCCATCCTTCATGAAATAATAACGATTTCCATCAATCTTTTTAAACCCTGTCTGTATAACACCATTTTTATTCAGATAATATTTTGCCTTGTCATATGTTCTGAAACCTTTTTTCTGAAGAACCCCTTTCTTATTAAACAGGTAATTTTTCTTTTTTATCTTAGTTATACCAACTGCCATTTCTCCGGATTCCTGGAAATAATATTTATTTCCATTAATGACTGTCCATCCGGTCTGCATCACTCCCTGCTCATCAAAGTAATAGGTTATATCTTCAATAGTTTGAAAACCTGTCAGTTTATTTCCGGAATCATCACAATAATAGGTTTTGCCCTCTACTGTATTCCACCCTTCGTAAAACTCATATTCTTCATTATCCTCTTCTTCAGAATACTCAGAATCAACATTTTCTTCGACATCTGAATTAACGTCACCTGTTTTTAGATTTAATTCCTCGTTATACTTTGCCCAGCAGATAGCAAAATCATCTCCATTATTTGATGTGATCACTTCCGCTGCTTCAACCTGAGAGGCTGTCGCACCACAAAAAACAAAGGCAAATACAATTATCCAAGATAATAATATTCTTTTTTTATAAAATATCTCTACCATACCGAAGGACCCCTTTTATATATAAATAATAAAAATATCAGTTACCATTTGACAAAAAACACTATCCACATTTTAGCATCAAAATATGGATAGTGCTATATTAATTTCTCTACTGTTTACAGTTTAAAAAACATGAAAATATTACTTTATCTTAAACTTCAGTGTCTTCTTGTTTCCATTAGCATCAGTTACTACAAGCTTATTCCACTTATCCTTCTTAAGCTTCTTCTTATAGGATTTTAGCTTTAAGGTAAAGCTTATCTTTCCAGTCTTAACCTTTACTGCTTTTCCATTCAGGGTAATCTTCTTTATCTTGTCCTTATCCTTGATCTTAATCTTAGAAGATGCCTTAACCTTCGCCTTGTTCTTTATGCTGAATGTAGTCTTGTTGTCCTTCTTAGCCTCCGATGTCGGTGCTGCTGTAGGTGTAGCAACCGGCTGGTTTGTTGGTGTTACCACTACCGGTTGTTTCGTCGGTGTAGCTACTACCGGTTGTTCTGTACATCTTATTTCAGCAGGTTCAACTGTTGGTGTTTCATCAGGACCATCCGTAGGAGTCAATTCAGGGACTTCTGTCGGTATTCTTGTAGGTGTTGGATAAACATCATCAGGGGTCGGTGTACTGCTTGGTTCACCTGTAGGTTCTGATGTTGGTTCCTTCGTTGGTGTTATATCAGGTACAGTTGTTGGTTCTTCCGTTGGCGTTATACTAGGCACAGCTGTTGACTCTTCCGTTGGTGTAACTCCTGGAGTCTCTGTTGGTTCAATTGTAGTAGTTGATGTAGGATTTAATGTAGGTGTTATACAAGGTGTCACCGTCGGTTCTGCTGTTGGAACATTAATCATATGATAAACTGCCGTCGCAGTTACATTTCCTGCAGGCATTTCAAACTCAACATCATTATCATATATTGTGAATCCGTTTTTAAGTACCACATTATCTGAAAGATTCCAATAATCAAATTCATATCCGTCTTTCTCAGGTGCAGAAATACTTATCGGATCCTCTTCATATTTTTTCAGCGTTTCACCATTTACCTTTAATGAATACTTGGTCAAATGTACCGCAACATCATATACAACTTTATAATTCCCATCAGCAGTAGCCACAATAACCTGGCATCTTCCCTCATCATATCCGATAACATAATCATCACTCACATACGCAACATAAGAATTCGTGGTAGTTATTGTTACATCCTTATCGCTTGCGTTATCAGGAAAAATAGTATAATCAAGTTTCTCTCCTCTGCCAAGGCGAGCATGAATAAGAACCTTTTTTGTATCAGAAGTAATGCCTTCTACACGAACAGGTTCAAAGAAAAGCTTCGTTGATTTATAAAGACCGCCATTGGTTCCACCGGATGCTGTACATGCTGCATTCCACTCTTCTTCCGTGCCTTCAAACATTATGCTTTTTATACTTCCATATAGAAAAGCATTTTCATTTATATAAGTAACAGTCCGAGGAATGGACAGTGTCCCGATTTCAGAGCAGCTGAATGCAGCTCTACCAAGCTTCTCCAAACCGTTTGGCAGTTCCAGGCTTTCCAATTCCAGATTAGTTATTCCATAATCAGGTATTTCCTTTATAAGTGGTGGAAGTTTCAAAGAACTGATCGGATTATATGAGAGAATATCTTTTCCTATGGTTTTTATTGTATCAGGAAGTTCTATCTCTTCTATCTTGCAAAATGCAAATGCGTTATCATCTATTTCTCTTAGACCATCATTAAGCTTTATGCTTGTAAGACTTCCATGTTCAAAAGCATCTGAATTAATGATTTGTAGTGTATCCGGAGCTGTATAGCTTGTCAGTGACTTGCTTCCGGCCCAAAGAATACTTTTATTTTTATTATATAAACAATTATTATCCGACAAATAATAATTATTTTCAGGATCAACTTTTACTGTTTTAAAAACCTTTGAGTCAGTTAATACTGTTGGTCTGATATATTCAACTGTTTTGGGAACAGTCAGATTCTCAATACTTACATTCTGGAAAAATGCGTGCTTGTTATTTTCATATTTGGAAGGTTCTGATGAACCAAGTCCTTTGATAACTGTTCCATTTATTTCCTCAGGAATAACCAGCGTACTGTCAAATCCATCATACTGAACTATATAGCCTTTATCATCAATCCAGAAAGCTCCAGGCTCAGGAGTAAGCTCATAGGATCCAACCTGTCCTATATAATACTCTCCATCACATAAAATAATATTGTTATGGTGATTTAATCCTGCGCCTCCATAAAGGCCAACAAACCTTAATCCTGCCTTTATTCCGAGAAGCTTGCAGAAATAAGCAACAAGCTCTGACTCTGCTATACAGTCACCCATTTTATACATTTGCATCTTCCTTGCGGAAGCATATTTAGGAGAATATTCATAATTATCTGTAACATATTTAATTATAGCTTCAGCCTGCTGTTTCTGAGTCATTTCCGGAGTGATTATCTGTTCAAGTATACTTCCCAGCTGCTCATTCATCCATATATCTGTATAATCATGAGTGCTAAATGTATACTCCCTGGAATAACTGCCACATGTTACTTTAACAACACTCTGTCCCTCTTTATATATGTATCTGTCAGCAGTTCCTATACCCACACTGCTATCAAGTTCCGGAGTGACTAATCCATCTGAAGAAACCTTAACATTAGTTCCCGAAATAACAGAATACTTCGGAGTTCCTTCGATATCACCTAACTGTATCTGATATGATGTTGGATATTCATCAGGAACACCATGTCCAATCCCCGTTTCATCACTTCCCTGGATAAAATACAGATCTATTATTTCCTGATCGTCAGTAGCTGCATATACGTTTGTAGTAAATGTTACACAAAACAACAATATAGTCAGTAATATTAGTTTTTTATTTTCCTCTTTTCTTAATTTCATTTCTCACCGCTTTATATTTTTTTGATTTTATCTGCTTCATCAGAAGACCATACTCATCTTTTACTGTAAAACCACTGTTGCCAAACCAATATGTTACATTTATTCCGTTCTTTTCAACTCTGCCACCGTATTTTTTTACAACCTTGTTTATATTCTTATCAGACGATTTAATGAGCTTTCTATATTTAGACTCCATCTTGTATAGAGTCTTCATGTAGTTTTTGTTATTTATTATACCTTCATATATTTCCGGCTCATTTTTTCTGGCATATTCAAGATATACCAGGGTGTAATAATAAAATTCTGCATATGCATTTTTATTAGTATTATTACTGTTGATATAGTATCTCCAATCCATCCCAGAATCAGCATATTTAGAAATATAAGGATATAACGAATTATTTGCGTGCATCCCCCAGTAATAAGCCGAAAACTCATTCAATAATCCATAAACACCGGAAGTATTTGCAGACACATCAGATGTTTTATCTACATAGGTATCATACCTGAAGGTTCTGTATTTTTTAGGTATATGTTTTGTTGCTTTATAGGTTTTAAAAACCTTTGTTTCCGGCACGTAAATAGTCTTCTTATCACCGATGTAAAATGCACGATTAAATCCGGAACCATCTCCGCCTGCATAACTCCAGACATGACAATGAAACTCTTCATGTACGGAAGTATCTACCACCTCAGTAATATTATTTCCATGTAGCATCCATGATGTAAAACTGTCACCCTTGGCCTTCTGGCTTTTCAGTATATAATATGCATCCTTATCATATACCTTCATAAGCTTCATAAGGTTTGAATCCGACATTTTGCAATTAATAGACGGAGCTTTTGTTTTGGCTTCAACAGGGGTAGAAAACACTGTACTGATAATCATTGTAAACAATATTATCCAGGCAACTATTATTCTTTTTTTATATAGTTTCTTTATCATAATGATTTATTCCTTTTTCATAGATTAAAGAACACTATCCACATTTTAGCATCAAAATATGGATAGTGCTATATTATTTCTATTTATTTATATCCTGATTTACTATTTTATCTTTTTAATCAGCTCTACTATGTGATAGCCGTACTTCTCTGCTGTTGCCCAGCCCTTGCCATCAGGGTTTTCCTTGATTCCGAGATACTCTACATATTTAGCACATCCCCTGGTCACAAGCTTAAATCTCGGATCTACACATGTGTTCTTTAAATCGTCTGTGCAGGCATATGCTTTAAGATGCTGTGTCTGAGCTCTCAGTCCTGTTCTTATATCCTTGAAGGATGCTCCTGCAGCTCCACCATCTGTTGCACCAAGTCCACCAAAATTGTACTGACTTATCTTAACCTGTCCGCCAAACTTAAGCCAGCCTGTTTCAAGCATTACCTGTGCATAGAGAACCTCTGCCTTAACTCCTTCAGCTTCTGCTTCTTCCTTAAGGATAGTGCAGAAGGTTTTTATATCTGCAGCCCCGCCTTTTTTAAGGCTTGCAGCAGGATAGGTTGCTCCCGAAGAATTATAATACTTGACCATATCATCAACTGTTATTGATGATGTACCCATTATAGTATATAACTCTTCTTTTTTCTCTTCAGTAGCTTTTTCAGTTGTACTCTCTGTGGTTTTCTCTGTTGTTACAGGTGCTGTTCCATCTGTCAGCACACCTGTAGCATCAAATATATATGCTACTCCGCCTATTGTCTGTGAACCTGTTACATATTTATTATTACTTCCAAAATAATAAGTCTTACCATCAATTGTCTGCCATGAGTCATGTGCAAGCTTTCCATCTGCTGTAGCATAATACTTCTGTCCGTCCTGTGTTACCCATTTTGATTTTGAGAGAACACCCTTGCTGCTGAAATAATATTTTTCTTTACTAATTGTCTTAAGACCGGTCTGCATAGCATATTTCTTATCGAAATAATATGTCTTTCCGTTCTTAAGTGTTACAAATTCTTTCTTTGCTAAAGCACCGTTATCGGTTTTAAGATAAGCTTTATTATAATTATATGTTGTCCAGCCTGTCTGCATTACTCCCTTCCAGTTGAAGTAATACATTTTCTTACTTATTTTGTTCCAGCCGGTCTTATATCCGCCGTTCTTAAGGAGGTAATATGTCTTTTTTCCTATCTTGGTAAAGCCGGTCTGCATAGCACCCTTCTTACCGAAGTAGTATTCAACACCCCAGATAGAATGCCAACCTTTAAGAGCCTTTCCATTAGACCAGGACATATAGTACTTTTTCTTGCCGTCCTTAATCCAGCCATACTGCATTACACCGTATTTACTGAAGTAATATGTATTACCCTTTATCTCTTTTAATCCGGTTACCGCAGCTCCCTTGGATCCAAGATAGAATTTACTTCCGTTATCCCACATCCATTTTTTGGTAGCTACATATCCACCCTTGTTAAAGTAATACTTCTTTGTGCCTATGGTTCTCCAGCCCTTGGAATATCTCTTTCCGTTAGACTTGAAATAATATCTCTTTCCATTAATAACAAGCCAGCCCTTTGCCATCGCTCCGGTGTCAGTAAAGTAATACTTGGTCTTATTAACCTTCTTCCAGGCGGACTTAAGCATAGCACCATCGGTTTCAAAGTAGTACTTGTTATTGTCTATGGTTCTGAGACCGGTAAGTATATATCCGTCAGCACCGGCATAGTAGGTCTTTCCATCAACAGTAAAAAGTCCTGTTTTTAATGTACCATTTTCATCATAATACATTTTCTTATCACCGGAGGTTACCCATCCCTTAAGACCGGTTCCACCGGATCTGTTATTCTTGATTGTTTCTATGCAGGCGATTATTCCCTGCGCATCAGCAACTCCAAGAGCAGCTATCTTAGCATCTGTACTGAAGAACTTCTGACAATCAGACTTATTGGTCAGGAATCCATGTTCAACTATAATAGCCGGAATACCATATTCCTTACAACGCTTTATAACACCATAATAATCAGCAAGAGACTTATCAGGATACTTTGTTCCATTTTCAGAATTTCTTATTTTATATCCTCTACTGGTCAGTCCCAGATTAACAAGTTTTACCAGAATAGCCTTGCCTGCCTCTTCACCAACAGTACGAACCTTAGTATTGTAATTAGTATTAGGGATATAAACCTCTACTCCCTTTGCAGTTGCAACTGCAGAATTACAGTGAAGACTTACAAAAAGATCTGCGGCTCTGTCATAGGCAAACTTACATCTTACCCCCAGATCATCCATACTGTTATCTACATTATCCGTACGTGTCATATAAACAGTTATTGAAGCATTCTTCTCAAGCTCTGCCTTACATGCAAATGCGATTTTAAGATTTATATCTCTTTCACAGTATGTTACACCATCCCATGTTGTTGAAGGTCCGCAAACACCGGAATCATTTCCACCATGACCCGGATCAAGTACAACAACTATCTTTTCCGAATCAGCTGTAGTTCCCATACGATAAGATACTTCTTCTGAGATTTCACCGGCCAGCTTCTTTCCGGTACTTATTGTTATATCGCTGTTAAATCCGTTTACACCTATGGCATCTCCTGTCCTGAAGCTTTTTGAAAGATCCATAACTGAAGCATTGTTTTCAGCTATATCTCTGACACTTTCTGTTTCAGCAACTGTGGATTCATCCTCATCAACTATCCATGCATTAGGCTCTTCAGTAATAACTGTATTAACTCCAAATCTTGGAAGCATTTTATTATCATAGAAATACTCTTTGTACTCTTCTCCATCAGCAGTATAGTCGATGGAACTTATAAGATATTTGCCTGTGTATGATTCATCCGGAAAATCTGCATAGAAAAGAAGGCTGGTATCCATTATAGTATCAGCCTTCAGTTTCATTTCCTGATTAGTATCTTCGTTAAGCACAGTAAGAACAGCGTCTTCAATATTTACGCTGCCATCACCCATATCAATAACTATGTATTTGCCATAGGAAGGTGTCTCAATATATGAATCCTCCACTACTGCAAAATTGATTCCAAGCTCTGACTCGGATACAAGCTCCATATCCGATTCTTCTTCAACATCAAATCTGTTTTCAATTTCCAGAGCATCCCCCACGGAGGCAGTGAATGCATCACCATTACCTGATGCATTCACACCTCCTACGTAACCGGGCATAAGCCCTGAGAAAGTCACCAATATACTTAAAATCCCTGCTATAATACATTTGGCAGTTCTTGATTTGATCATCTGTAACCCCTTTTTCAACTATTCATAGTAAGATTATTTAACATATTTATGTCAACGCAATTATACGCATAGTAAAGTATAGGGTATATTATATATAAAATCAACTATTATGTCAACTTATTTGTTACAAAAATATTACAAATTGTTACAAAACAATCTCAAAAACACAATATATTCTATAACCCGTTAGCCACATCTACCAGATATTGTCCATAATGAGTTTTTAAAAGTGGTTCTGCAAGTTTCAGAAGCTGATCTTTATCTATAAAGCCACGTCTATAAGCTATTTCCTCTATACAGGATATGTACATTCCCTGTCTCTTCTGGAATGCTGCCACAAAATCAGCTGCATCAAGAAGCATGTCATGGTTACCTGTATCCAGCCATGCAAAGCCTCTTCCAAGTGTTTCAACCATCAGAGTTCCTCTTCTCAGGTACTCATTGTTAATTGATGTGATTTCTATCTCACCTCTGGCAGATGGTTTAACATTCTTAGCTATTTCAACTACATCATTATCATAGAAATATAGTCCCGGAACTGCATAGTTTGACTTTGGATGTTCAGGCTTTTCTTCAATCGAAAGAGCCTTTCCGTTTTCATCGAACTCCACTACACCATATTCTCTCGGATCCTTAACATAGTAACCAAATATTGTTGCACCCTTTTCGCGCTCTGCAGCTGATTTCAGAACTTTAGAAAAGCTCTGTCCATAGAATATATTATCTCCCAGCACCAGTGCCACATGGTCATTTCCTATGAATTCTTCACCTATGATAAATGCGTCTGCAAGTCCTCTTGGCGTCTCCTGAATAGCATAAGAAAAGTTCATTCCCAGCTGTGAGCCATCTCCAAACAGCTCCTCAAACACTGTAATATCTCTTGGTGTAGAAATGATCAGCACCTCTCGTATACCGGCAAGCATAAGTGTTGAAAGCGGATAATAGATCATCGGCTTATCATAAACCGGCATTATCTGCTTTGATACAGCCTTTGTTAACGGATACAGTCTTGTGCCGGAGCCCCCGGCGAGAATTATTCCCTTCATATACTTTTATCTCCTTTTATTTATCTGTAATATAAATCTCCATTTTCCAGTATATCCGGATTCTTCTCATAGAAGATCTTCATATCATCTGTAAAATCCTCTCCTTCAAAGATTTTATCCGCATCAATACCTCTGGATACATTTATCATAAAGTTAGAATTTGCGCTGTAGACACATTTGCCTCCGGCACGAGTTATTCCAAGCGTGTAGTCTATTAGACTGAAGCCCCCTCTGTATTCAGTACTGAATTCACCGAAGCTTTGAAGACTTTCCAGTCTGAACATGGTACAGCCCCGTCTCAGTGCAGAATATTCAGACAGGTTAAAATACATGTCCTTTGATATGCTCTGTCCCATATACTCATAGCCATACACCTTATCAGTATTCAGTATCACTCCTGCATGGGATACTGTTCCGTTGGCACAGTAAACCTTGCCGCCTACAACAGTTATCTCAGGTCTCGCCACAAGTGCTCCAAGCATATTTGACAGGTCTTCTTCACCCATCATGGTCACACCTGCTTCTATAAATACCACATATGTATTTTCAGGTTTTGTTTCTTCATCTGCAGCCTGAAGCAGCAGTACTTCATCCAGTCCTCTGTTCATAAGCTGTCCGAAGCTTTTTTCTTCATCCGAGTCTATACGGACATAGTCTATATTCTTCAGCTTGTTCTTTGACCTGATAGAATCCACAGTGGTTTTATACTTCTCATCATCTGCATTTATGACTACAATGTAAAGCATTACATCGTCAGGCACGTCATATATAGTGTGATAATAACCGAGATGATCACCTATTTCAGCAGTTGCCCTTATACCTGTTCGGTCATAATGTGCCTGAAGAGCCGTAACACCCGAATCATATGCATACATCTTTGCCTTGGGATTTCCGGCAGTGGAGGTTCCGCTTATTCTCCAGCTGTATAGAACTCTGTTTATATGATGAACCCTTCGTGCCTTTTCCACGCATCTTAAAATAAAGTCATAATCCTGAGCACCGTCACACTTCTCATTAAAGCCACCAACCTCTTTTACGATTGATGATCGCACTACAAACATGTGTGTTATATAGTTACAGCTTTCCAGAAGAGACAGATTATACTTAGGCTTTATAGTTGGTTCAAATCTTCTGTCTGCAATGGCATTTGTTTTATCCTCATCGGTATAAATAACATCAATATCCGAACCATTTTTTTCGTTCATGGCTTTAACTGTATAGTAAAATGCGTCCGGATTGATCAGATCATCATGATCTCCCAAAACTATAAAATCACCGGTAGCTATGCTGAAGGCCTGATTAGTATTCTGAGATATACCAAGAGGTCCTTTCCTCTGGGCTGTATATTTAATTCTTTTATCCTTTTCAGTATACCTTCCGATTATCTCTGAAAGTCTGGAGGAATCTGCGCTTCCATCTGAAAAGCAAAGTTCCCAGTTATCATAGGTCTGAGCCTTTATACTGGCTATCAGTTCATTTATAAATCTCTCATCAGTTTCATAAAGCGGAACCAGAACACTTAACAGCGGTCTTACGCTGAAGGATAGCTGTTCTTTATTCTGTCTCTGAATCTCTGCTTTATCGGGAAGTTCACTCTGTATCCATTTATTATATCTTCTGTTCTGCGTCAGAACAGGAAGATACATATGAAGCTTTATTTTATTTACAGTTTCCTTAACACCGTAGTTCTTCAGATTTCTGGCAACCTTTCCGGAATATCTGACCAAAGTGTTTGAGGCATCCAGATCAAAGTTACTTCTGCCTGTGGAAACCACCTTAGTATAGCTTTTTTCACCATAGCTCATGGTAATCTTAAGTTTTTTATACTCTCCGTCAACAGAAAGCACAAATGCGAGCTCCTCTTCTTCAGAAAGCTCAGGATAGAAAACAGACATTTCACGATGTTCTGATCTCTCAATCTGATAGCTGAGCGGACCTAAATATTTTTCATTTCCTACTCTTGATGATCCGTCTATTCCGACCTCATCATATTTTCCCGAATCCTTATCTTTTCTACCCTTTATTTTTATAACAGTGGATGTATCTCCACCCATCCAGCCTCCGACATATGTTTTTCCATCCTGGACATATGCATCGTTAATCTTAAAGGAATAGGAGTAAACCATCTCTCTCATCTTACTGAGAGAAGCCTTATAAATAAGAGTACGCTGTCTTTCTTTATTTTCTACGATTACAACAAGCTTTGCTCCACCGGTCTCGGACAATTTTTTTGATACACCCTGCATATCCACAAAAAAAGACGCAAGATACGACATGGTATTACCATTACGCCTTCTGCAGTATAATGGTGGAAGTTTTGTCACTTCAAGAGTAACACCCAGAGCCTTAAGTGGTTTTCCACCAACAAAAACAGCAGCTCTCGGACGCACATCATCCATAAAGCCGTCGGCGCTATATCCCTGTATAACAACTCTCTCAGTCATGTCAGCACAGGCTCTTACCTTATCAAAGAAAAAACCTTTTGACTCAGACATTTTTACCTCCTGTATACACTATAACCATCAAAATCCTCAACGAACCAGAGCTTGTTCTGAAGAAGAATGGTTCTGTCTTCTTCCGTTACATTCTTAATTATAACACACATATTCTCGTCACGTATACCATCAAGTATACCTGATATATCATGTCCCTTCATAGGTGAATCATTCCATAAACCGTATACGCTCCGGTTATCATTCCCACTGACTGTGTCCTTTTGTTTTATTACTGACGCAATATCATAAGAAGTATATATTGCATCATCTTCTGCAGCCTTTAATGCCTCTGATACCCCCTTCGGAAGTCTCTCATCATTTTCTATAGGAGAAAAATTAATATTCCAGGATACTCTGGATTTTGAAAACAGGCCGGCAGAAAGAATTGTTACAAGAATGACCACATAAACAAATCCTGCAAGAATACTTCTTTTATTATTGATCTCATATATTACTTCATTGTCATTACTGTTCTTACTACTGCAGATTATCTCACCAATAAGCTCAGTAAAGGAGTAAGCAGCAATGATTCCCAACGGCAGGGGAATAAGCAAAATGCAGTCCACCAGAGAAGCGATTACCAGGGCAATAGCTGCCGGCTTCTTCATGGCAAGCATCGCTGCAATACCTGCAAAAGCAAGAAGCATAAGCCATCCACCTTTCATATAGTCAAAGCTGAAACCGCCCGATCTGAGTTTTTTCCAGGCATCAATCCCATGGATCAGAAGAAAAGCTATGAGTAAAAGGATCAGACATATAACCGTTTTTGACTTAAGCTTTATTCTATTGTCTTCTCCCTTTTCTATTGATGATAGCAGCATGACCAGTAATGGAGTAAGCAGCATTCCGGCCACCACCTGTCCCTGCCAGGGATTTATATACACCCCTGCCTCAAGAGATCCAGGTGAAAAATAACAGACATGAAGTATAACAAATATAATGCTTACGAACATGCAGTTCATAAGGAAAATATATAAAAATCCTTTTCCGTCTTTTCTGAACAGATATAATCCGAACGCAAAATAAAGAAAGACAAAGAGTACCAGAAAAGCAGCCGGCATAACAGCATGAGCAAACTGAAGAACATTCATACTAAAGATACCTGAAATAGCTTTCAGCATATTTACCCATATACCACCATCTTTGAAATAGTCTCCATCAGAAGGAGATACATGCTGTCTGAGCAGCATATATCTGACTGTAAAAAGAAAACCAAGGCACATGATAACAAAACTTGCAACAGCAAGAAGGATACCCATAATATTCAGTTTTGTATTCTTTGCTTCATTCATATTATCGATGTGGTTATATATCCTTAATGTAATACTATGGTATTCGGTGTCGTGTCATAGGTAAGAATCTTCATCTTATCCTTAAAGTACTCCAGGTGTTCATAAGCCGTGTGTGTACTGTGGTCTTCCTGTCTCAGATACTCAGGTGCATCCACAAAGACTGTTCCTGCCCCTATCATGTCGTATATATCTGTTTCAAGATTTTGTCCGTGATGGGCTGCCTGTACATAATCCGCTTTAAGTTCTTCTTTGAAAATTTTCGTGATAAGATCCGCATTTTCCTGCTCGAGGTCCCCCAGAAACAGCATGCTGTCATTCTTACCAAAGAGTTCAAACACCATTCCGGCCGCATTCGGAAGGCTTCCTGTTTTTATGTCATAGGATTCTTCATTAAATGTATTATAAACCTTGAAACTAATATCTCCTGCCTGATACTCTTCTCCCCGCTCTACGTATGTCAGATTCTTTTCATCCTTCATAAGCTTATTAAAGGTATCAAAGGTATCTATATAGTCCCATTCCCGTGCCACCTTATGATAATAATCCGAATCGATATCGACCGCATATATCTGATCTATAGTGACTGAATGATAATCATTTTTACCAGACGCTGTATCCTTAACAAAGGTCTTATATATATAGTTAAATGCCCCTATATGATCCTCGTGCGGATGAGTGAGAATCCATGCAGATACATGTCTTCCATACAGCTTTATCTCATCATAAATTCTCTTATATTCATCCTTATTTCCACCATCAATTATTATAAAATGTCCCTTCTGGTCATCTATTGCATAACACATTGAAGGCTTATCATAGCTGTCTGAACCCAGCTGGGTTACAATGATATCATCCGGTTTCAGATTCTCAGCGTCCTCACTATCTACTGATTCCACCAGATAACCGCTGCTATTAAAATAATACCATACACCATCTATCTCGGCAGTCTGCTGCTTCAGCCTCTTACCCTCCGGAGAAATACAGTACCAGCCCGTTCCGTTTGATTTCCATTCATATCCGGAACCGCTCTCATCATCTATGTCCGGATTATAATAAACATTGAATTCATTTCCGGCCTTAAGCAGTTTATATCCATACTTTTCCTGAAGCTCATCGCTTATGGGCTTATCCGCAGTATTTGCAATAAATCCGTATCGCAGTCTTCTGGCATATGAAAGTATATATCCGTAGTTCGGATCAGCTGATTCCATTTCGCCATTTATTCTTTTATCATATTCCGAAGCTTTATTTATATAATTTTCTACATTACGCCCATACATAGGCTCTATGTTTCCCGAATAAAGACGTATGGAAGTCCTGAGATCACCACCGACTATACAGCGGGGACTGCTGTCCTTCTCAAGCATGGCATCTGCCACCTCTGTAACACCCTTGGGAAGTCTGTAAATGTTTTCTGACTTTTCATGACCTGCATATATATTATTTCCTGACATGAACAGAACCAGGACAAAAACAGCCGTGATAAGAAGCTTCTTCCATAAAACATCAATTCTATTCAATAACTCCGTAAAACCAATAAGAATTATATAAACATACGGAATCATCCAGAAGAGACGCCAGAATCTTGTTTTATGAAGAATCAGCTTATAGCTGACAGGATTCAGTATGAGAATCAGAATGAGCAGAGAAGGAATTATGATTTTCGAATACTTCTTTCTGTCTAAACGCATCAAAAGAATACCTACGAATACTGCCACAACCAGATACGTAGAGCTTCCGAAATAATCGGCTGTCCCCTCATAAATTGTACGTATGATTTCCTTCATCAGCCCAGAAACCTTTCAATCGAATATAACTCACTGAGCATATATAGAAGCGCATTAGGAATGCATATAATGATCATTGGAATGATGTATCTCAGTTTTTTCTTTACTATTACCAGATAGATGCCATATGCCATTATCATTATAGCTGAAATAACTATTCCCATACTGCTCATAAGTGACAGTGACATGTTGACCAGGAAAAGGAGAATACAGTATCCGATAAATGCTTTATTACCTCCTTTATCATCTGTCAGAGCATATATTTTCATGAATACATATATGACGCATAGCACACCAAATACAGCCAGTGTCGCCTTACCCTGCCAGACTCTTATGATGGACACAGTTTCCTGAGAGTGAGTTGAATAATTTCCGAAAACAAACATCGCTATAAGCACTATCATCACAATAAATCTGTTCTCATAGGTCACTTCAGAAAAAAGCAGCCAGTAAACTGAAAAAATAAGAATCATAGCTATTACCGGATAGAAAATGTGTGCAAAAACAGTTGTATCTATACCGGTCACAACTGAACTGCAGGCTATAAATGCAGCCCACTGACTTATAAGATCCTTTTTAAAATCCCTGTAACCTGTATCCAGTCCCAGTCCCGTTACAGGGTCTGTACTAAGTATATGATTATTTCTTACTATATCTCCGGCGCTTACCAGAAATCTCGAATCATCGGCATCATAAAAAAGTGTTGTAATATTCAGATAGACAAATATACAAAACAGTATTACGAATATCATAAACAGAACTATATTGCTCTTTTTATCAAACACTGAAAGAAGGGCGTTTCCAGTCACGCCCTTCTTATCCTTTAGACCCTTTATTAATACTATTATCCCGTATAAACCGACCGTCGTCTCACACCCCAGAATAATATAAACCATAACTCTGAATGGTGCCTTCAGTATGGTTCCCGGCACTGAAACCAGCTCTACAAGAGACCATAAGAGAAGATATCCTGCTATAAACGAAAAAGCCAGTGATATCTCCTTCTTTTTTGCTCCATTTTCCTCCCTGTCTGTCAGGCTTGTTACTGCCACACCCGCCAAAAAGGGAAGTATAAAAGCAAACAGTATACACCGCATAAAATTAACAATTCCCGGTGTCATGTTTACCTACCCTTCTTTTCTACTTTTTAAACTTTCTTATAAGGAATTTTAATCCTTTGGTTATCCAGTTCTGATGTTCCATGAAAATGTATGGGAGCTCGATATAATCGTAACCCTTTGTTTCAATCCACACATCCAGAAGTCTTTCGCTTACAAAGCCAAAAACTCTTTTATCATTATCACTGTAATCCGATATATCGAGTCTCTTTTCCAGTTCAAAGAGAATATCAAACAGCCATTCACAGTACTCTCTGAAATAAGCATCCTTCATAATAAACATATTGAAACGGTGTCCTGAGGTTCTTATCATAATCTCGTCATATGCTTCAAGATAATCAGGATACTTTTCTCCTAATATTTCTCTTGTCTTATCAAGATCGATATAATTATGGGCATGTGCATACTGACTGTAATTTGTCTCTATATAATAGTTTCTTTTCTTTGGAAGCACTATATCTGATCTTCTCAAGGCTCTCTTCAGATCTTTTCCGGTCAGGACTCTTTCCTGTTTTGAACCCTTGCCTCTTATCGTAAAATGTCTCCTGTAATGAACCAGTCCTATATAATCCGCCTTAAGATTCTTCCATGCCCAGTACAGAGCCGTGAGCTCACAGTAATTCTTATTCTTACCGCTGATATTCTCACCCTCATCATCTCTCTGATAATCTCCCAGACGGCTCAGCTGCTTATCTGTTTTCAACGCAGCTCCCACAAGAACCGGAAGATATATCTTATCCTCAGGCATCCAGTATTCCTTATGCGTAGCAATTATTATTCGGCTATCCACTTTTTCTCCCCTTCATCATAATTCCAGGTTCCTATCTGGTAATGCTCTATCCCCTCGACTGTAATATATATCTTAAACGTAAGATCATTTATGTCTGATTCCTTTGCTTTTATATATGCTACAGTTGAAAACTTAGCAGGATTATCCGGGTCCTCCCTGCTTTCCATTACATACTCGGCTGTATCTCCGGTTTTATTATTAATTACCTCAAGCTCTGCCTTCTGAAGTGAAGCCTGTTTTATCGATCTTATTCCGCCCTGTCTCACTGATAATTCATCAGGATTATCAGTTGTATTGACGAAGATCTTTGCTTTTTTCATTTTATCCAGACTGTCAGTTGTTATCTTAATATCGCCCAGCTTATCCATAAATGTAGATGGAAGGCTGACCCTGTCTGAACATACTTCAGCACCATACTCTTCTATAAGTGTCTTTTCATCAGAATAAAGATTAACGCCTATTCCAAGTTTATTTCCCTCTATTTCTGCACCCATTGCAGCAAGGGTTGTAGGGAACAGATCAAGTGTTGAGTATTGTCTTTCTTTATTATTCTCAGATCCTTCTTCAGCTTCAGCAGCACTGTTGATTATACAGGTATATGTTTTTCTCTGATATTTCTTATCAACATCGTCAGTAAAATCCGGATCCATGGTAGGATGATCACCGGTTATTATTATAGTCGTATCATCATAAAAATCCTGCTGCTGTATCCATCTGACAAATTCCACAGTCTGCTTGCTTGAGCAGGCGAATACATTTGCATACTGGTTATCACCGTAGGTATCCCCACAGAGATCACATATATATCCATCAGGAAAATGCGTATCAACCGTAAGAAGTGTCAGATTAAAAGGCTTATCTCCACCGGACATTTCCGTCAGCTGTTCCTTTGCATATTCAAAGAGCTTCTCATCCTCGTAGCCCCACCATACATAGTAATCCTCAGGAATCTTTCCTTCCTTTATTGCCCATTTATAATCCTTCATGGCATAGCCGCCATGCTGTTTAAAATAAGTTTTTCTTCCTCCGAACTTTGCCTCTGATCCTAGAAGAAGTCTCTGGTCATACCCCTCTTCCTTAAGTATATCTCCAAGAGCAGTTACTCCGGAGAAAAAGTCATCCTGACCGGCCATAGAATTAGCTCCCAGAGATATCTGAAGCGGAAGTCCGGAAGTTATTCCAAACATAGCTCCCATAGTCCAGTCAGTGCCGGGCAGAGATATGCCACCATTAATTGTGTCTCTGGAGCCTGAAAAGGATGTGTTTTCCTTTGCCAGCTCGGTGAGCTCCGGTATACAGCCCTTATCAAAAGCTCCGCCGGACTCTTTGTCTGTAAATGTAACCTCAGCAGATTCAAGATAGATAAAAACCAGATTCCTCTTTTTTTCAGGAAAGCTAATATCTACATCCTTGGGATCCGTGTAATTTGCTTCTATAAAATCCTCGCCCTGAAACTTCTTTGCTTTAAGATAATTTACAGCATAAGAGAATACTCCAACGTTTCTTTCTATCCTGAAGATACTGAAAGCGATCATCCCTATACCGAGCACTGCCATTAATATATAGACAGGCTTTGTTTTTTCCTTTTTTATTGCCATTATCAGAGTAATGATCATCATTACAACAACAGCCAGAGCCGGAATCAGATATTTAATTATATAGTTTCTGATCATCTCAGGACTGGTTCCGTTAAGGGGAGCCAGTATATGGTATAAAACCTCTGCCGCCGTAAGATTAGACCACGTTCTCAGCAGCCATATATGAGAGAAAAACAGAACGGTAGCAAATAAAAACAATATAATTATAATTGCTTTCACTATGCCTTTAAGTATCTTCACTCTCTTACCTCTTTATTCTGACCATTCATATACTTTATAGTGATTTATATTCTGTGTAGTAAAATATATTCTGACTTTTATATTATTTATTTCAGACTCAGGAATATCCGTTTTGCTCTTTACCGAGAATTTATTCGGATCATTTTCCTTTGGCTTGATAGTCATATCGTACTTCTTCACCTCACCGGATTTTTTATTTTCAACCTCCAGCTCAGCCTTAAGAAGACTGGTTACATTTATCGACCTTACCTGAGGCAGCGATATATCCAGGGTTCCGCTATCATTAGCCTTTACTTTTATATCTGTTTTCTGAATATTATCCAGAGTTTTTGTTGTAATAACTATATGACTCAGTCTGGTCATAAATGCAGATGGCGTTCCTACATTCGCATCCAGTTCTTTTACATTGCTTTCCTCCAGAAGCGTCTTCTTATCTGAGAAAAGATTTGTTCCAAGTCCCAGTCTGTCACCTTCTATATCTACGCCCATGGCTGCAAGAGTTGTCGGAAACATATCAAGGGTGGTATAGCTTCTGTCTGTATCTAACTCAGGCTCAGCTGCACTATTAATAAATGATACATATGTCCTTCTCAGATAATCATCTGATATAGCCTTGCAGAAATTCTTATCCATAGTCGGATGATCACCTACAAGAACAACTGTCGTATTATCATAGAAATCCTGCTGCTGTATCCATCTGACAAAATCATAGGTCTGACGACTGGAGCAGGCGAACACATTTGCATACTGATTATCACCGAATTCATCCCTGCAGAGATCACATACCCATCCATCCTCAAAATGCGTATCAACCGTAAGAAGTGTAAAGTTGAAAGGCTCGTCCTTCTTTGCAAGCTCTGTCAGCTCTTCTCTGGCATAAGTAAAGAGCTTTTCATCCTCATAGCCCCACCATACAAAATAATCCTCAGGAATCTTTCCTTCCTTTATGGCCCAGTTATAGTCCAGAAGCTCATAATTTCCATGCTGACTGAAGTAAGTATCTCTACCACCGAACTTAGCCTCTGAACCAAGAAGAAGGTAATTATGATATCCTTCGTCCTCAAGAATATCTCCCAGGGATATCATATCAGGGAAAAATGACTCTTCCTTAGACATGGCATTTCCGCCTATAGAAACCTGCAGGGGAAGTCCAGAGGTCTGGGCAAACATGGCACCCATAGTCCAGTTCGTTCCTGAAAGTGAAACTCCGCCTTCCAGAGTATCATTCTTTCCTGAAAAATCCTCTCCTTCTCTGGCAAGCTCCGTCAGCTCAGGGATATAATTATCGTCAAAATATCCTCCGGACTCTTTATCTGTAAAAGTCATTTCAACAGATTCCAGATATATGTATATAAGATTCCTCTTCTTTTCAGGGAACGTAAGCTCCGCGTCTTTAGGATCAACATAGTTTTCACCGATGAAATCCTCTCCGGAGTTTGTAGTAGCAGCTATATAGGATCTGATATATGATATAAATCCAAGTTTTTTCTCCAGCAGCATACCCGAAAGGAAAAACAACCCCAATGCACCAATAAAATAAAGAATATAAACTATCTTAGCTTTTGCCTTTTTATGAGCATAAAGAGCAATGATCACGGCAATAGCCATAACTACAATAACCGGAATCAGATACTTGATTATATAACTCACGATCATCTGTGGATTTGTGCCCTCCAGAGACTGGGTGAGGTGATATATAACCTCCGAGGCCGTAAGATCAGACCATGTTCTGAGAAGCCATATTTCTGTGGCAAATATAAATCCCGACAGAAAAACAAAAACCAGAATAAGTATTTTTATTATCTTTTTAATTATATCCTTAGACTTCATATTATCTCTAAAGCTTTTCTTCTTTTCTTTCTGTATTTTCCGAAGCCTTTACCAGCTTACCACAACATACCAGCAGCATATTAAATATAAGCAGCATAAACATAGGCATCGTATATCTGAAATTCCCTCCTGCCGGAGATATAACTAGTATAAGTATAGACAGAATCGTAATCAGAAGTGGATACAGCTTTCCATACTGTCTGTTTCTTATCACTAGTAGAATCATAAATATCGAAAACATAGTATATGTACCGACACTCATTATGACATTAATAACCGGAATTCTCTGAATAAAGAAAATCAGCTTATAACCTATCTTCTGAATCTTCGGAAAAGCTCCGCCGACGTAAAGTTTATTATCCTCGTCAATACGGTTCCAGAAATAGGTATATGCCATTTTGGACATTCTTGATACATCAAAGAATCCAAACGCATTATTAATAACCGCATCTATGTAACATACAGGATGCTTCCTGAACATGGAGAAAAATGCGTCGAAATATCCCTTCATGTCTTCAGATGTACTCAGCTGATTAAATGTGAACTTAACGGGATCCTGAAGCTGAGCACTATAAAGCTCCGGAAGCTTATCATAATCCAGAACTTTGCTGATAGCCTCCTTCTCTTCTTTGGTCACCTCATCAGGATACTCCTTTATATATCTTGCTGTACACTGGAACAGAGCACCAAGCATTTCCTGTTTTCCACCTGAAGCAACCTTTGCCGCAGGAAGAATCAGCATAGACCAGATAAATATAAAGAACACTACAGGAATACCAAAGGATATTAACAGCTTCAATATATATTTTCTATATGCTATCAGACTGACAACAAGAATAACTATAAGGAAATATACACCCTGATTCTTTGTAAGCGTAAACAGAGCAGATATGAGCATCATACAGATAACAAATTTCCACGATCTGAGACACTCTCCCTTTGTTCTGAATATCTCACACATCATAAGCGTTAGTATGATATAAGTCAGAGCAAACATGGTATCCTTCAGCATACAGATACTGTATAGAGGATATAACGGACATATCGAAAGAAAAACCAGAAGCCCGGTTTTCAGCTTATTATTCATGCCCAGTTTTTCAAAGTAACATATAGTATAGCTGAATACTCCTGCATACAGAACCATCTGAATAAATGTATAGATACCGACTCCAATATCTATATTTCCAAATACATTTACTCCCAGCTTGGCAAAAAGTCCGAAAACTATCGTAGTAAAAAAAGGATGCATATTTGTTATATACATATCCTCTGTAACATTCGGGGAATAATCGAGAAGCATGTCCTTTCTTTCATGGAAAAACATGATTATCTGTCTGGACGTATCTCCGTTTCCTGTTCCCGGAAACAAAAGTATATAATAAGGCAGCCAGCACAGGAGCATGATGAGCATATATTTAAGCATATGCTTCTTTGTATCATATTCCTGCATCTGTCTGTCGAAGAAAGCATTCTTATCTACCAGGAGATCGTATTTTTTCAGAACGATCCTGGTTACATGAAACCACACTATCATGTAACCGGCTGTATAGAAAAAGGCTCTTATAAAAACAAATGCAGAAACACGTATAAAATCCGCCGAATTATTTGTATCGAAGGATAAAGCGATTATCTGCATTATGCTGAAAAAGGCCGCGAAAAAACCGGCCATTATATTATCTCTTTTTGTGTATGTAAATCTCTTTGAATAAAGAATAAGAACAAGTATAGCTATTATAACAAAAGACAGATATATCCTGTTGGGGTTAATAACAAGAACCATACGAAATATGGCTCTCATAAATGCCGGAAACTTCTCCATATAGGAATCCAGCTCGACATAAAGCCCCGTCATATCACAGGTAAGACCTACAGCCGCTATAACTGCTGCGATTATGGAAAGAATTATATCTATTATTGATATTTTTTCTTTTTTTTCATTCATTATTTCGACTGTCCTTAGTTATTAATTACGATTAGTCTTTTTCATGAATTCATCGTATATGTTCTTCAGATTCATCTCAAAATCCTGTTTATTCTTCTGGACGATTGATGAAAGAAGAAGTCCATTAAAGAGGCTTATGATAGCAGATATTATTACAAAGCCGCACACAATCAGCGTCGGGAATTTATCCACAAGACCGGTATTCAAATAATCTATAAACACCGGAACAAAGAATATAGCTGCCAGCACTGTGAGCAGTGCAGCAAGTATTCCGAAAAATGCAAACGGCCTGTATATTCTGAACAGTCTGATGATAGTAAAAATAACCTTCATTCCGTCTGAATATGTATTCAGCTTGGATTCACTTCCTTCAGGTCTGTCTCTGTAATCAATTACAACATTTTCCAGAAACATTCTCTTGTCTATAGCATGGATGGTCATTTCTGTTTCTATCTCAAAACCATTTGAGAGAACCGGGAAGGACTTCACAAACATATAGGAAAATGCTCTGTAGCCCGTCATTATATCCTTAATGTCTGAATTAAACAGAAGATTGATGCTCTTTTGAACAAGGGAATTTCCAAAGTTATGGAATGGTCTTTTGTTCTCCTCGTAATAGGTCGAAGAAAGTCTGTCTCCTATGACCATATCCACCTTTCTTTCAAGCACCTTATCAACCATCTCTCTGGCATGCTCTGCCGGATAGGTATCATCTCCGTCTACCATGATATAGGCCTGGGCATCTATTTCACGAAACATCCTTCTGATAACATTTCCTTTACCCTGCTGATATTCGTATCTGACTACTGCTCCGGCGGCCTTGGCTATTTCATCTGTACCGTCGGTTGAATTGTTGTCATAAACATATATAACAGCCTCAGGAAGAACCTTCCTGAAGTCCTTTACGACCTTTTCAATTGTTTTGCTTTCATTATAACAGGGTATAAGTACCGCTATCTTGTCCATCCATATTCTCCGATTGACTGTCCCGTAAACCTGGGACACTCTTATAATTTGTTATCAGTTGGTGACTGGAGCAATATAGTAATCCTTGAGGAATTACCGTAATTATCTGCCAGTGTCGCAGTTATAGTATAGTTATACTTTGCCTTAAGAGTTCCTATAGATATTGATTTAAGCTTCGTAGTTGTTGAATAATTTGTTTTGCTGTATTCATAGCCTGTACATTCATTTTCGCAGGACATTCTTACTACTCTCCAGCCTGCAGCAGGAGTTATCTTGAACTTTGCCTTCTTTGCAGCAACGCTGTCATATGTAACCTTACCATAGCCCTTGCTGAAATCAATCTTTGAAGAAATATCTGCTCCGGATTCAACACCTGTTATCGTAAGCTTGGTTATCGGCGACTTAAACTCATCGATATATAAAACTGTAGTGTAGGTGGTTCCGTCTATTTCATAAGTAATATTTGTATTTCCAGCTGAATAAACTCTTACTCTTATTGTGTAGGAATAACTTGCAGAAGAACTCTTCTTTGACTTGGAATCAACCTTTGCAGTTGAACTGGTGTAGGAACGTCTGGTATATCCGGTAACCTTTCCAACTGCAGGATTACTGCTCTTCACAGTTCCTTTTGTTATCTTCTGATCCTTTGTAAGTCCGGTTATTTCCACAGTTGCAGTATTATTCTTTGATTTTGGATTATAGTATCCGTAGGTTTTATCTTTTATTCTAAGTCCGGCCGCTTCTGAAACAGGAGCAGGCATAACAACCATCAGTATGACAAAGGCTATCATAACTGCCAGCACTTTATGACATATTTTAATATATTTGCTCATATTTTTATCTTTTGTATATTTATTCATAAAAACTTCCTTTACTGTTTAGATTATTCGCTTCGTTTTAGTAAACGCCCTGTATCTTCAGTGAATTACTGATGCAATAGCTAAGAGTTTCTCTGACTCCGCTGGTGTTAACAAAGGTTATATCTATCAGATATGTCTTACTCTTATAGAGTGTTCCAAGTGATAAAGAACTGATTTTTATCGTAGATACCTCTCCGTTCTTTCTGACTGTATTCTTTTTAGTTTTGGTAACTCCGGTGCTGCTGCAGTTATATACAACCTTCTCAACTGTCCATCCGGACTTTGGGGTAATACTCAGAGTTGATCCACTTGCCTTGGCTCCGGAAAAATTAACGTAATTAACTGATTTTGTTTTGGAAGCTATATTCTTTCCACTCTTAACACCCTTTATTTTCAGGGTCTTTACAGGATTGGTGTACTTAACAACCTTTACCTTAGTGGAATATGTTTCTCCTCCCACTTTGAAGGTTATTACAGTGGTACCCTTTTTCTTAAGCTTAAGATCAATGGTATAAGAATAGGTATTTCCACTGTCCTCATTTTCCTCATCCTCAATTATCTCATTTTCGCTTTCCTGAGTTTCCCTTGTGATGCTGTATATAGATGCAACTGAGGTTTTACTGCTTGTTACATCAGCCTTTTTAATTGTTTCAGAAGCAAGAAGATCATCCACATATATGCTTGCTATCTGATTCTTCTCGTACATTACAAGGGTAACGCTCTCCTCATAAGTAGGAGCTGCTTTCGCAGGAATTGTGGGGATAATAGACGCTGCCACAATAAGGGCAAGCGCTAAGCTCACTAGTTTTTTCTTAATACTTATCATATTTTTCTCCTTTTGTTTCTTCGCTTTGCTCAGAATGATTCAAAGGTTTCTTTGCATTGCTCAGAATAACATCATATATATCTTATAACATTTGTTTTCTTTTGAAGCTTTGCTCCTTCGTGATCACTGTAGCCCAGAGCTACCGATGACCACACTGTATGATTTGCGGGTATACCGAAACTGTCCAGAACACTCTTCACCGGTTCTGTATTTCTAAGAGTCTTAAGTGGGTTAAGCCATACTGCTCCAAGGCCGTAGGAATGAGCAGCAAGCAGTATATTTTCAGCCGCACAGGAAGCATCCTGACAACTGTTCGGATTTCTGTCATCATTGGATACCAGGATCATAACCTTCGGATTCTCAAAGCCATATACTACTACCGACTCTTTTTTCGCAGCTTCAAGCGCAGCCTGCTTCAGATTTTCTATATCACTTTTCTTTGTAAGAACCGTGAATCTCCAGGACTGCATATTATGTCCGCTGGGCGCATGACAGGCAGCCTTAAGTATCATATCCAGTACATTTCCGGGAATATCCTTATCTGTAAATTTTCTGATACTCCTTCGCGAAAGAATTGCCTGCATCACAGGATTCATAAGTTCAAGATCATCCTTATGCTCCAGCATTTCTCTAAGCTTGTTTCTATCTATTTTCTGCATCCGGTTTCGAGGTATCTCTTCAACCACTATAAACCTTTTAGGAAGCTTATACTTTTCCATTCTTTCAGAAAGAAACTTAATAAACTCCTGTTCATTATAACTGCTATTAACGGATATGAAAAGTACAGGAATCTGTCCCAGTATGTTATCAGGATCAGCAGCACCCAGACAGGCACATTCATTTATGCCCGGATACGTTCCTGCTATATCCTCAACCTCTATAGGTGATACCTTCTCACCTCCGACATTAATTATATCATCGGCTCTTCCGAGCATATATACATAGCCATCATTATCCGTGTATATCATATCTGAGGTAAGCAGCCAGCCAGCCTTCAGAGTCTGACGGGATAGTTCATCATTATTCCAGTAACCCGCCATGATCATATCACCTTTTATGGACATTCGTCCCGGATGATCCATATCACTTTCTATTACATTTCCATCGGCATCCAGAGTTCTGACCTCTATTCTTCCGGAAAGAGGCTTTCCAAGAGAAGCTATTCTTTGCGGATGCATTACTACGTCAGTTACATCACAGAATATTGCGCCTCCGGACTCGGAACTCCCCCAGGTATTATAGATCTGAACACCGGGCAGAAGATCTGATATCTCACGTCTCTGTTTCGGAGTGAGCGATCCCGCTCCAAACTCTATATATCTTAAGCCTCCCAGAATTCTCGGAAGCTCGCCCTGCATCTGACTCTTCATAACCTCATAGGAGGCAGGCACAGCAGCCATGGTGTTACAGCCGAATTCTTCAATATTCTTTTCCACTTCTTTAGCAAATGTAAATCCATTCTGAAGTACAAGAGTCGCACCCTTATATAGAACTGCCCTCAGTACACGAAGCGCAAAGGAATGATTAAGCGGAAGCGGCATCAACAGTATGTCGTCCTCCCTCACACCTATACCTTCTATGGTATTGGAAAAAATATTATATACGGATTTGTATGAAAGGATAACTCCTTTGGGTTTTCCCGTTGTTCCGGTAGTGAAAAGGATTTCGGATATATCCTCAGGTTCCCTGGTGATACTCATGCCGGAGGACTGAATATCTTCAGGACTGACCAACATTTCCTTCTCAAGCGATTGAATCACCTGGGCATACAGCTGTCTTAAAGAAACCTTTCTGCATTTATCTTCATAATCTTTAACAGGCTTATCCGTAAGCATTATAATACTACCGGATTCCATATATATGTCATACATATTTCCGGCAGTACTGTTTTTATCAAGATAAACACTTATCGCACCAATCAGCTGGAGCGCCAGATAGGTAACTGTCATTTCAGGCTTGGAAACTGCCGAAAAGGAGACTCTGTCTCCCTTATCAATGCCCAATCCTTTTAATTCCTTAGCCATTAAGAAGGCCGCCGAGAACAGTTCTCTGTAGGTAAGCGATTCCTTCTTAAAGATAACAGCCGTTTTTGAGCCGTTCTTTACACTCAGCTCATATATCCTGTTTACAAGAGTATCCATATACTCCCCCTTTTTAAGTCCTCCCATTCAAAGGAAGACAGGATGACGTTCTACTGCAGTCTTGTGACCATGTCAGCAAGTCCCTTAATAGAGTTAAAATTCTCCTCAACTATTTCTTCGTACGGAATAGTAATTCCAAACTCCATGGTAAGAGTTGCTATGATTCCTGTTATAGTAAGGGAATCAAGGATTCCATCATCAACCAAAGCATCTGATGCAGTAAAATCAACATCAGGAAATTCATTACTGAGTAATTCTAATATTTTTTCTTCCAATTTCTTATCTCCTTATCTTCTTCCGAACCAGGTTCACTGCTGTCATCTTTTTTAATACTGACTATAAACAAATGCATCCGAGCTGTAGCCCGGTCCATATATACCGAATATAATGATAGCAAATATTAATGCAAAATATAATATCCATCTAAGCACTATCGGATATGCTGCTACTGTTTCTCTTATATTGTCTCCCTTTTCCTGACGGAAGCTGATGAAAAACAGAACAAGAAGTGCAAATATCAGACAGCACATGTTCTGTCTGGAAAGTCCTGCATTAAAGAGTTCTCCGTCAAAGAATATCCAGGGATTAAAATCTCTGAAAAAGGACTTCACCATGGCTCCGCTCACTCTGAGACTTCCAGGAGCAGTAAGCAGCCTTCCACCGCAGAAAACAAAAAAGGTTCTTATTCTCTGCCAGCGCTTCCAGCCCGCAGACTCAGAATTTATATGCAGTCTCTCATTCAGCTTTTTTATCTCAGGAGCCCAGACCGTAGATATGATTATCAGAACTCCCCAGTAAAGTCCCCAGACTATATAGCCAATTCCGGTTCCGTGCCAGAGTCCCGTAAGCAGCCACACTGCAAGAAGCGGAATAACTGTCATTATATTCTTTCCGGCTCTTGTTCCTCTTTTCTCTCTTACCTTTTTTCCTATACCGGTAAGCCAGGGGCTAAGGACCAATGGCATATATACATAATCCTTAAACCATGCTCCCAGTGTTATATGCCACCTTCTCCAGAATTCTGCAGCAGAGGTACTGAAAAACGGTCTTTTGAAGTTTTCCGAAAGCGTAACTCCAAAGCATTCAGAAACACCCAAAGCTATATCCATACATCCCGAAAAATCTGCATACAGCTGAACAGCTGAAACAACTACAGCCAGAAAATAAAAAATACCTGAATAAGCAAGATGGTTTCCAAATACAGCTTTAGTCATAAGTGCGGCTCTGTCCGCAATAACCATCTTCTTAAACAGTCCCCAGAGCACTCTCTGAAGGCCAAAGGTCACTCTTTTATAGTCAAATTCATGTCCCTCCAGAAGCTGTGTCTGAAGAGCCTTATGCCTTGGAATCGGTCCTTCCACTATCTGCGGAAAATATATAGAATACAGCATCAGATGAAGTATATTCTTTTCAGCAGCTGTCTTACGCCAGTATACGTCGGCCATATATCCAACGAGCGCAAATGTGAAGTAGGATATTCCCAGCGGTATCAGAACATCTATAGTAATAGTATGTCCCATTATCACTCCGGACAGTCCGGATAGTGCCTTTGACGCTATCTTAAAAAACACAAGCATTCCCACAATTATTATGGTACCAATTATGAGAACCGGTTTTGCTTTTTTCTTTTGTTCGTTTTTATCCTTTGAAGCATCCTCATATACAGATGATATCTTTCTTCCTGTCAGAAATGCAGTGAGCACAGCCAGCAAAAGAAAAATCACCTTTAGAGCCCCGCCATATATATAAAAGGCGAGGCTCGAAAGAAGAAGTACTATCCATCTGTACCTTAACGGCAGCAGAAAATATAATATAAATGTTGCTGCAAGCAGCAGAAAAAATGTAAACGAAATGAATGACATTTGATTAATATCCTATGGTTTTACTTCAAACTTGTATATACCTGTTGATGCATTCTGGAAGCCCATTCCACTCTTTCCCTTGTTATTGGTATACTTACCACTCACCATAAAGTATACGAAAAACTCAAGCTTACCATTGGATTTCTTTCTCATCTTCATGCCTTCTATCTCAAGCTTGTTCTTGTTAAAGGTTATTTTCTTTGGTGAATCCTCAGGCTTTAATGTGATTTTAGGCTCAATATCTATAACCTTTGATACATCTTCCATGTCATATTTCTGATCAAGCTGTGACTTGCCTTCTTTATAAGTCTTCAGCTTGATAGCATATATCTGAGCACCCATTTTGAAATTACCACCACATACATAAAGCATGTTATCACATACCTGGTAGCTCTGGAAATTGTTGTAAGGAACCAGATTAGTTCTTAAGTTTGCTGTCTGGTACTTTGCAGCCTTTGTAATCTTGTAGCTCTTATTATTTCCAAGCTTATCAAGAGCTTTGTTGATCTTCTTGTAATTATAAGCTACATAATTAACTCCGGACATAAACTGAACTCTGAATACTATCTGATTATTGTCTTCATCGATAGCAACATTCAGTCTTCTGAGAGGATAGCCAGCTTCAAACTTGGCAGGTTTTCCGTCAATTACATTTGCCTTATCAAAACCAGTTATCTTTACGGATTTTTTAATGACCATTTTTGACTCTTCAACTGCCATAGTTATACGTTCTATATCTTTGCCGTATTTGTTTTTAAATGGAGTTGTTGCAACCCAGAGATTATACTCCTCAACCTCTTCATCGGGCTGAGTAACCTCTATAGCCTCACCATGTCCATGTTTTTCAAGCACCATAGCATCCAGACACTCTGCTTTAGCATCAGCTCCAACCTCTTCAGGCATAGCGCATAGACACAGAAGTGTGTGCTTTGTACTTCCTGTTCTACATTCGGATGTACATATAAGATACTTTCCATCCGGAGTAAATGCAAAATTCTGTACTGTACTTATCTTAAGCTTTGTTCCTTTAAACTTTTTAATAATACTCTTTGTGCCGTTGTAAGGCATATTTACCATGGTAAACTGCTTACCCTTTTCAAGCTTGGCAGAAGATATCTTTACCTTTTTTGTTTTTGCAGATACCTCTGTAGCTGAAGTGAAAACAAATAATAAAGCAAGGAATACTGCTATTATTCTTATTGATAGTTTTTTATTTCCCATACAAGCTTCTCCTTTCCGTTGGTTTGGTTTATTATAACATAATATACCCCGATATAAAAGAAAAAGACTATCCTAGTGATAGTCATTCCTCTTTTTTATTCTTGTTAAATACAAAGAATTTACTGAAAATGTAATTCGCCACCATTACGATGACCTGAACAACAAGTTTCATTATCTTATCATTCATACCGAGGATTGTAACAAATAAAAGCATTATTCCCTGTTCCATAAGAAGCGTTCCTACTCTGGCAGCAAAAAATGCAATCGCTTCTCCGAGAATCTTCGGATTCTTACTTTCAAATACATATTTCCTGTTTGTGAAATATGCAAAGGTAACAGCTGCTATCCAGGCCAGAACGATAGCAGCCTGAAGCTGAAAACCATTTTTCGGATCAAGAAATGTAAAGACACAGCCGTAATATACAACAAAATTAACCAGTGTTGTAAGAACTCCCACAATAAAGTAATTAACTATCTCTTTATATTTCAAGTATAGATCCTTGATAAATGCAATCACCGTCAAATCCCCTTTAATATGATTAACTACTGCTCAGTTTCCACAGTATCCTCAGCACAGAATTTATATACTCCTATACTGCTGGTTATAGGTATATCTCTTTGATAAAAATTAATATATAAATCATGATATCCGTATTTATCGTGATAAACCTTAAGCCCCTCTATTTCCAGATCATCACGTCCCAGATCCTGTTTCTTAACTGTAAGCTGTGGAATAATATTTATAATTCTTTCAAACTGCTTTTTTGTTATTCTCTTCTGCTTTGTCTTACCCATCTTCTGGGTCTTATATTTTGTAACATATATCTTTGCTCCCCTGCCAAGATATCCTCCGCATATATACAGTGTATTATCCAGTATACAGAAGCTTTGATATGTTTTATACGGGTATGCATTTATCTGAAGATTTGCCAGCTGCCACTTTGCAGCATTCTTCATATCAAATGCCAGACCGTCTTCAGTTTTATTAAGCGCTTTATTTATTTTTTTATAATTATAAATCAGATATCTTATCTCACCGTTCGTAAATTCTACCCTGAAGGCTATCTGATTATTTTCTACGTCAATTGAAACATTCACTCTGTTTGGCATATATATGCCGTTCTGGTCACTGAAACGGGTAGCCTTTCCCTTTTTATTGACATTTGTCCATTTGAAGTTGGAAAGCCTTACAACATTGGTTATGATACCAACATCATTCACAACCTCATAAGTGATTCTTGCTATCTGAAGTCCGTAAAAACCACCTGTAGGCTTTGTTGCAACCCATATATCATAGGTTTCTACATTAAGATCAGGCTGAGTGATATCAATTGTTTCACCGTGTCCGAAATTAGCAAGAACTGTTGTTTCAATAAAATTCGCTTTTGCAGTGGATTTTATCGTCCCAGGCATTCTGCATCTTGAAAGAAGCGTATGTCTCTTACCACCGCTTCTGCCCTCTGATGTAGTAAAAACGTATTTACCATCCGGTGTATACGCAAAATTCTGAATAGTACTCGGTGTGAGCTTCTCTCCGTTGTACTCCTTTATAGGGCTGTTTTTACCATTATACGGCATACCCTTAAATGTAAACTGCTTACCTGCCTCCAGCACATCCGGTGTCAGGTTGGAAAAAATAGTATCACTTTCGTCTTCCGCAGCAAAAGAAGGCATATTAAAAGCAGAAAATGTAATACATGCTGCAAGTATAACTACTATGAATTTTTTTATATTTTTGTGTAACTTCATTTAAAACCTCTTTTTTGTAACAATATCCAGCCTATTTAATATTAAACTCCTGATAAAGAGCCTTTCTCTCCTCATCTTTCATTTTATCAATCTTCTTTAACCATCTCTTCTGTCTGTCCATAAGCGCCTCATTCATGATCATTTCATCATTATGATTTTCAACTCTTTCTCTTTCAGACATCTTAATAAACAGATTATATCTTCGAGATGATTCAATTATTTCTTCCATACCGGAAGGAACAACTCTCTTCTTCTTTGGAATGGAAAGGAATACCTCATATGCATCACATATAGCTTTAGTATCCCCGAATGCAATCTGATTTCCATGATCCAGCCATAGTACCTTATTGCACATTTCTCTTACCTGACTCACCGAGTGTGATACGAGAATTCCCGTAACACCTCTGTCAAGTATCTCTTTCATCCTGTCACGGCTCTTCTTTCTGAAGGAGCCGTCTCCTACACTCAGAACCTCATCCAGGATAATAATATCCGGATTAACCAGACATGCTATGGAAAAACCAAGTCGGCTCTTCATACCACTGGAAAGCTGTTTGAACATTCTGTCTTCAAATTCCTCCAGCTCAGCAAATTCGATGATCTCGTTATACTTTTCATCTATGAATTGTCTGGTATAGCCCAGAAGAGCTCCTCTTAAATATGTGTTTTCTTTAACAGTAAGATCTCCATCAAAACCGGAGGCCAGTTCCAGAAGCGCAGCCACCTTTCCTCTGGTTTTCACTGTTCCTTCAGTAGGAACCATAATTCCTGTAATCGCCTTGAGCAGTGTCGATTTACCGGCTCCGTTTGTACCTATGATACCGAGCATATCACCCTTTTCAAGATCAAAGGTAATATTCTTATCAGCCCAGAATTTCTGAACCTCATAATTGCCTGTAATCTTTCTGACCACATACTCCTTGAAGCCTATATTTCTGAAATCACCTGTAATATATGTAATTGAAACATTGTTTACTTCAACTGGTTTTGCTTTCATTTATAAGTCCTTATATTTATACATAATATAAAAATCTCTTATTGTAGTGCTTATAGAACCAGCACCCTATTCCCAGAAAGAGCAGTGCATAGAAGAAACAAAGTCCATGATATGCAAGACTTGGTATATTTCCATCTATCACTATGGTTCTAAAATACTTGATATATACATACACCGGATTTGCCAGGAATGCTCTTCTTACATTCGGATTATCAAATCTGTCTACATAGTAGAAAATCGCTGATGTATAAGTAAGCAGTGTAAGGAATATATCATACAGATACTCTATATCCCTGAAGAATACATATAGTGCAGAAAGAATCATTCCTATTCCTATATTCATTACCACCAGACATACGATTGGAATGATCAGGCAGAAAAAGTTCATGTGAAATGTAATATGATCTGCCAGTACAAAAAGGAAATATATAATTATAGTCAGCCCAAAATTGATCAGTGCTGAAACATTCTTTGAAAAAAGAAAGAGATACTTCGGTACATTTATCTTGGTAAAAATACTGGCATTACCAACAAGAGAAGACATTCCACCCTTGGTAGATTCCTTATAAAAGGACATGACTATATTTCCACTGAAAAGATAAATGATATAATGCGGTGAATTTCTTCCGAAAAACTGAGTAAAAACCAGTGCCATTACAAGCAGATTTAAAAGCGGACTGAGCATACTCCAAAACATACCCAGAACCGTTCTTTTATATTTTTTCTTGAAATCTCTTTTTACGAGTTCCTCAAAAAGAAACTGATGCTCCTTAAGCTTTCGTATCATCTTTCATCCTCTGATAATCTTTCACGGTTATATCATAACGTCCGTAGGTTTCGCTGATTCTGTCCTCACGGGCATTTGTTATTATACCTTTTTCATTATTTATGTCAACTATTATATCAGAATTGTTTATTATTACGTCAGTATCATCAGTACAACCACCATAGCTGTATGCACTTTTTCCCATACCATTATATCTAAGTGCAGCAGTGTCTATGGAAAAGTTTGTATGTCCTACATAGCAGCCGACTCCGGTCGAATAATCAGACCGTACGTTTAATATGATACTCATATCATGAGCCTTCACAGAAGCCTCTTTACCGTCTACGCTTCCAATCAGTGCCATACTCTTACCGGCTCCTTTACATTTTATGAGCGAACGCCACATTTCTATATTGGTAGAATTCTCAACACTTCCTATGCAGACGCCCTTGTAAAGTGTTGTATCTATGCTGACATCCGTATCATGTACAACAAGAGGATTGTCACCACTTATAGAGCCTATTCCGACTCCCTCATCACCATTTATCTGAATAGTGTATTTACCTCTGTGAATCCTGACATCTCCACCAGGACCTGAACCTATGCCAATACAGGTTTTGCCGTTCAGTTCCATATGTATTTCACCATCCTGATAAAATTCCAGAAGTCCATGTTTTTTACTTATAGTATTTCCTATACCGTAAATGTCTGAAGCAGAGAGCTTTATGATCAGATTTCCGTCTCCCTCCATGGTCAGCTTTGAATTCTCAGGCACCTTGATACCACCGCCTGTAAAACTGTTTTCACCTACCAGACAGAGGGTAACATTCGAATTTTCCGCCATTATAATACAAGGGCGGTTCTTTATATTTGAAAGAGCCACATTCTCCAGTGTAATTCTTCCGTCGTAGCCTTCAAGTATCTCTATATGAATTTTCGACTTAGTTCCCGGTGTTCCGACTATAGTAATATCTCTGAAAGTTGAATCCTTCTCGCCTACAACTATGGAGGTTTTATCTTCTTTGATCAGTTGTCCTATAGATATCCTTCTGACTCTTCCTGCTATATAGGAATTATCAGACGAACCATCTTCTTTCTCGCGGTGATATCTGCTGATTTCCATCTTAATGTTGCTGTCTATTGAAGTAACAACAGTTTCTGAAGGTCTTGCCACATAATACCCCTGAATCAGATCAGCCCCAAGATTAATAACTGTTCTGAGTTCCTCCGGAGTTTCAACTCCTTCGGCAAGGGCCTTAATATTATTGGCATGGCAGAATTCTACAACCTCTCTCACAAAATGCTGTTTCTGAGAGCTTGTCTGTATCTCTGACAGAAGTGATCTGTCAATCTTAACATAATCAGGCATATATCTTAGAAGATTACCTACATTGGAATATCCGGTTCCATAATCATCTACGGCAATTCCTATTCTGAGACGATTATATCGCTGCTTTAATTCATTCAGCTCATCATCATTCAGCTCTGCCTGCTCAGTCAGTTCAACAACAGCCGTATCAGCACATTTTTTCAGCATATTATCTATAGCTGAAAAATCTTCATATTCCAGCTTGCAGCCCGGTATACTGTTTATAAATACCTTTCTGCCGGTGAACCATTCAGGATTATCCTGAACGATACTTAATACATTTATAAATGTAGCCTTTTCTATATCATTTATTCTGTTCAGCTCACTAGCACACTTTATTATCTGAAGCGGCGGAATCCTGCTATCTGTTGCAGATCTCATAAGCGCCTCATAGGAGAATATCTCACCATCAACAGCACTTACAATCGGCTGGAAATGATATTTGAAAAGATTATTGTTAAGAATATTCTGGACCTCAGAAAGCTCATTCAGATCAGAATTAAGCGAAAACTTAGTCATCTGTTTCGGCTCATTCTCACGTTTAAGCTCTTTTATGATCATGAGTCTCCTGATACCCTCAAGTCCTCTTGAAACATCTCTTATCCAGAGTCTGTATACCTCATCGTAGCTTCTCGGTTCTGAACCATAACTGACCATGGCATAACCGAAGGATTGATTCTCCACATACAGAGGCGTAAAAATGTATCCTGAAGGTTTTATATCTTCATACACAGGCAGCATCTTATCTCTTTCAAATAAACTATCTGTGCCTATGGTTCCTTCAGACAGCTTATCAGCATTATATGACAATGCATTTATAACCTTGGAGGAATATCCTATTTTTGGAAAGCCCTCTTTTACCATTCTGTCCGGATGGAGCCAGAGATCATTTAATACAATATTAAATCTATGGGCACTTCCCAGCTGAAATACATTTTCGTATACAGCATCCATCATTTCCAAGAGATCTTCACTGCATGAGAAATCATCCATCATGAAATTATGTATAGAAAAATAGCCTTCTTCTGAATTATGTGTCTGCCATGTTTTTCTTCTGTCAAGCTTTATTGGAGCATTCTCTTCTATGCAGCCACAGCTCTCACCTATAAAAAGTCTTGCATCAAAGGAAAGCCGCTCCGGCTCCTCATTATTCATAAGCTTCAGAAGAGAATCAACGGAGTATACTCCATATTCCTCAGCAGCAATATATGTAGAGGTAAGCGGTTTAGGACAGGTTCTTCCTTCCTCAGAAGTGCCATATCCAAGCACAGCTATATCACGAGGAACCGAAAGACCTCTTTTTTCCATCTCCTCAGCAAAACCTATTGCCATGCAGTCATTTGCACACATAACGGCCTCTGGAAGATGTTCCCTGTCTCTTAAAAGAGTTTCTGCGCAGCCACATCCACTTGTATACCAGAAATCACCGTAGAAAATCCTGTCCTCACGGACTTCCAGCCCATGAGCCCTCATAGCATCCTTATATGCCTCCAGCCTTCTCTTGGAATGCATGTGGTTCTTACGTCCGGTCAGATAAGCTATATCCTTCATGCCATGATCCTCTATAAGATGATTCATAAGACCATATACAGAATTATAGCCGTCAGTCCAGAAGCTGAAGAAGAATTCACTGTCGGTATCCACACAGACAACCGGTCCCGCAAATCTTTCGTTTATTCTCTCTTCAAGCGTCTTCTCTACTCCGGGCGTCTGAATGGTATCAGAAAGGATAATGATTCCATCAAACAGATCATAATTAATAAGATTGTATATATTTGTATCTCCGAATTCTCTTTCCTTCTTATTCTGATACTTTATATACATGGAAAAAACTAAGACACTGACTCCGTTCTCAAAAGCACGGGTCATGACTCCGCGTACAAATTCACTCTGATAATTCTCATCTGCCTGCCCCAGCAGAAGTGCTATACGATTATTTTTCATAACAGCCCCCCATATAGGTATATCACTGCATTCCTATAAACTGTCTCGTTCTTTCCTCCTTTGGATGCTCAAATACATCGGAAGGAGACCCCTGTTCAAGTACAATCCCCTTATCCATGAAAATGACCTTATCAGATACATCTCTGGCAAATGCCATCTCATGAGTTACTATTATCATTGTCATTTTTGTATCAGCAAGTTCTTTAATTACCTTCAGAACTTCTCCCGTAAGTTCCGGATCAAGCGCTGAAGTAGGCTCATCAAAACAGAGTATTTCCGGCTTCATAGCCAGCGCTCTGGCTATGGCAACTCTCTGACACTGACCACCTGAAAGCTGGTGTGGATAGTTCCCCATTCTATCCTTCAACCCCATCTGATTTAAGAGTCCCTCTGCTTCAACCTTTATGGAATCAAGAATTTCCTTTTTATGAGATTTGAAGTCCGGTTCTCTCTTAGCCTGAAGCTGACGGGCAAGCATAACATTTTCCAGTGCAGTATACTGAGGAAACAGATTGAAGGACTGGAACACAAGTCCAAAGTGAAGAACATTTTTTCTTATTACTGACTCCTTCATATAGTTTTTATCTTCAGCATCATAAACTGTTTCGCCTGACACCTTAAACTTTCCCTTATCAGCAAATTCCAGAAAATTCAGACATCTCAGAAGTGTTGTCTTACCACTTCCCGATGAACCTATGATTGATAAAACCTCTGATTTTTCAAGTGAAAAGCATATATCCTTCAAAACCTCTGTCTTATCGAAGGATTTTCCAAGATGTTCTACTTCTAAAATACCCATATCATCCTCCAATAATTATCTAAAATAATTCAGCTTCTTCTCAAGAGCTCCAAGTCCAAGAGACAGAAGTCCATTACATACCAGGTAATATACGGCTGTAAAGAACAGCGGCCATATGGCACCGGATATTCCCTGCGATCCCTTCATAAAAGCCTGTCCTGCCCAGATAACCTCCTGAAGCGCGATAATTCTCGCCAGTGAGGTATCCTTTACAAGCGTCAGAACTTCATTTGACATCGGTGGAAGTATCCTCTTGATCATCTGAAGAAGCTTAACCTTGAAAAACACTTCACTTTTTGTCATTCCAAGTACATGTCCTGCCTCATCCTGTCCAACAGGAATACTGATGATTCCACCTCTGTATATCTCAGAAAAATAGCAGGCATAATTGATTATAAATGCGACGGCTGAAGCAATAAATCTTCCTGATTCGTCGCCTCCCCATATGTTGTTTTTAAGTACCAGTCCGGGGAAATAATAAATAATAAGAAGCTGGATCATAAGCGGAGTTCCACGTATGATCCAAATAAGCATCTTAAACAGATATTTTACAGGCTTAAGCTTAGACATAGAACCAAAGGATATAAGGAGTCCTAAAGGAAGAGCTCCTATTAATGTCACAAAGAAAAGCTTAAGCGTCTGCAAAAAACCTATATTTAACGATTTAATTACTATCGGAAGTTGCTCTAAAAATAAATCCATTCACTTACTCCCTGATCAATGCAATAATCTGATATACTACATTACTTCTGTTCTATAAGAGCAGCCTGAACACCATAGGTCTCTGCTGCCTTCTGCATACTTCCGTCAGCATAACTTGTTTTAAAGAAATCATTCAGCTTTGCAGTAAGATCTGACCCCTTACGGAAACCTACACCATACTCCTCACTGTTAAGTCCTACCGTATAGGTAAGCTTATCATAGCTTGTTCCTTCACCAACCATTGCAGCTGCCATAAGCGAATCAATGATAGCTGCATCAGAGGTTCCTGCTGCAACCTCCATAAGTGCATTTGCCTGGTTCTGAACTGAAGTAAACTTAAGTCCGTTTGCCTGTGCTTCCTGCTCTCCTGCACTTCCTACCTCAACTGCAAAGTTAAGATCTTTAAGACTGTCTACTGTCTGATACTGATCTGCCTTGTCAGAAGGTACAATTACTATCTGAGCATTATTGCAATAAGGATTTGAACAATCCATTGCACTCTTAACCTCATCAGTAAGTGTCATACCGTTCCATACACAGTCTATATTTCCTGAAGACAGCTCGAGGGCTTTATTATCCCACTCGATCTCAACGAATTCAGCTTCAACTCCAAGACTCTTTGCGAATGCTTCTGCCATATCTGCATCAAAGCCTATCCATTTTCCGCTTTCATCCTTATAATCCATCGGTTCAAAATCAGTGATACCAACTACAAGCTTTCCTTTATCCTGAACAGCTTTTACATCTTCAACAGCTGCAGAAGAAGTATCTGCTCCCTGCTGATTATTGGAAGCGGTATCGTCTCCGCTCTTTGAGCCACATGCAGCAAGCCCGAGGGCAAGTGCTGCTGTCATAATAACTGCCAGTGTTTTCTTAAACATTTATTTTTCCTCCTGATAACGTGTCAGACTTTACGTCTTCATGACACATTTTTATTATTTACTCAGCTTTTGAAGCTGTCTTTGGCGCTTCCTTACCAGTCTTAATAGCTTCTGTGACTGCTGTAGCAAGACCTGTAACTCCTGCAAGCTCTGATGGGATAATGAGCTTGTTTGCAGGTCCCTGAGAAGCTCTTTCAAAGGTTGAAAGACCTCTTACAGCTATTGTAGCCTGTGAAGGAGCAGCTTCATTCATCATTCTTACAGCATCAGCCTCTGCCTGCTGAACCTGACGAATAGCCTCTGCATTACCCTGTGCTCTCTGAATAGCTGCCTCACGCTGTGCCTGTGCTTCAAGAATAGCAGCCTGCTTCTTAG
Source organism: Lachnospiraceae bacterium (assembly GCA_900199595.1). GTDB lineage: Bacteria > Bacillota > Clostridia > Lachnospirales > Lachnospiraceae > Eubacterium_Q. The sequence continues at coordinate 40,189 of FZRB01000002.1, forward strand.
CTTCTGCTGCAAGGATTGTAGCTTCCTTATCAGCTGTAGCACGAAGGATCTTAGCTTCCTTCTCACCTTCAGATACTGTGATAGCTGCCTGCTTCTCACCTTCTGCTCTGATGATCTGCTCACGTCTCTCACGCTCAGCCTTCATCTGCTTCTCCATGGATTCCTGGATAGCTGCAGGTGGCATGATGTTCTTAAGCTCTACACGATTAACCTTGATTCCCCAAGGATCAGTTGCTTCATCAAGAGTAGCTCTCATCTTTGAGTTGATCGTCTCACGTGATGTAAGAGTCTGGTCAAGCTCAAGATCACCGATGATATTACGAAGTGTTGTAGCTGTAAGATTCTCGATGGCAGCAAGAGGATTCTCAACACCATAGCAGTAAAGCTTTGGATCTGTAATCTGGAAGAAAAGAACTGTATCTATTCTCATTGTAACGTTATCCTTTGTGATAACCGGCTGAGGTGGGAAATCTGCAACCTGTTCCTTAAGTGAAACACGTCTTGCAACCTTATCAATGATAGGCATCTTTAAATGAAGTCCAACCCCCCATGTAGCCGTATATGTTCCGAGTCTCTCGATAACATACGCATTTGCCTGTCTGACAACTCTGAGTGAGCTGCAGAGCAGAATGATTGCTATAACTAATACAATAATTAATGCTGGCATAATACTTAAACCTCCTTATGCTTATAAAAAATTATAAATATATAATATCTTTATACTCCATCTATCTCCCGTCTGACATAAAGCTTTGTTCCTTCAAGCTTTTCTATCACTACGAGAGTTCCTTCCGGAATAATGCTTCCGTCCACAGATACTGCACGCCAGTCTACATCTCCAAGTTTGATCTTTCCTGTACCTGCATTATTGTCTACTGTTACAAGTATTTTTTCTGTACGTCCGATAAGACTGTCAGTATTCGTTTTTTCCTGTCCGATAGCCAGATACTTTTTTGCAAGTGGTCTCATTATCAGAAGCAGTACTGTCGATACGACAATAAATATAACGACCTGAAGCCATAGAGCAGCTCCAAAATAGGCTGCAAGAGCCGCCGCAATTCCGCCACCCGTAAACCAGATGGACGTCAGCCCAAGAGAAATAATCTCAACGATAAGAGCTACCGCTGCAACTATTACCCAAAATGTTGTATAGTTCATACATCCACCTACTTTCTATAATATTCGATGACTTATTTTATCCACGATACATGTATCAAAAATACCTTTTGAGATTTTTTTAATGATCACGGTAGTAATTGATCAGGCATCCACTTGTTATTATAGTACGCTCGTCGTCTGTCAGCTCACCGAGCATAAGGGATATTTCCTTCATTCCCTTATTAACGATGTAACCTGTAATAACCTCTGCCTTTTCCTCTACTGCTTTTCTTATATCACGGATAAATATATAATCTCCGTTTTCAAATCCATAAGGATTATCTTGTGTTATGTCAACCGAATTTTCATCCATTATAAATGGAAGCATACCCCAGTTGATAAGATTAGAACGATATCTCTTTGTTGCATATTCACGTGCTATATTAGCCCATCCGCCTAGCACCTTCTGACATGAAGCTGCCTGCTCACGAGCAGAACCGTCACCCGGCTTAACTGCGTATATAGTACTTCCGAAGCCTGTATTGGACTTATCCACGCCTTCGAACATTTCCTTAACCTTAGGCATAACCTCTTTGATCTCAGGATAGATCTCACAAGGATGTCCACCCTCTTCTCTTGCAACCTCAACAGCATGGAACTCCTTAGCGCGGCCTACATACTCAGGATCCTTACGGGACAGAGTAAACTCTGCAAGTCCGATTGGGTTAGATCTGAAGGATGAAGTCTCTCCTGAAGGAATCAGCTCATCTGTTGTTGTAACAGGATCAGTGATAACTGAGCAGACCTTGAGAAGAAGATTCTCTGTAAGAGCAGGCATAGCAGGCCAAGGCTTGATATTCGGCCCCTGCTTCAGCTCCTCTTCAGGTTTAGCTTTCTTCCATCCATCGTATACTCTGTTCTCATAGATGGACTTATCAAAGAAATACTTAGGTCCTGTATACTCAACATCTATATCAGTTGCAGGTGTAAGGAAGCCCTTATTAACAGCTGTAGCTGCTATAGAACGTGCATCCATAAGTGCAACTGAACTGATCTGGCCGTTCTGTATCTTGGATCCCTCTCTGTTAGGGAAGTTACGTGTTGAATGTCTGATAGACAGTGCATTGTTTGCAGGTGTATCTCCGGCACCAAAGCATGGTCCACAGAAGGCTGTCTTGATAATAGCGCCTGTCTTCATTATGTCTGCAGCACGTCCGTTATTTACGAGTTCCATCATAACAGGCATACTTGCAGGATAAACATCAAGAGTAAACTCATCATTTCCGATATAATGACCTTTAAGGATATCAGCCGCATCGCAGATATTTTCGAATCCACCACCTGCACAGCCCGCGATGATTCCCTGCTCTACATAGAGCTTTCCGTCACGGATCTTATCTGTAAGCTTAAACTCCACATCACCTGTGAGCTGCTTCTTTCCGTTTTCCTCACACTCGTGAAGGATATCCTTAAGATTTGCATTTAATTCTTCGATGGTAAATGTATTCGAAGGATGGAATGGAAGTGCGATCATAGGACGTACCTTTGACAGATCCACATATACAACTCCGTCATAGTATGCAACGTCTGCAGGATTCATTTCCTTATAAGCATCAGGTCTGTAATGTGTATCGAACCACTCCTTAGTCTTTTCATCTGTCTTCCAGATAGATGAAAGGCATGTAGTCTCTGTTGTCATTACATCCACACCGATACGGAAATCTGTTGAGAGCTTGTCTACGCCCGGACCAACGAATTCCATTACACTGTTTTTTACATATCCGTTCTTGAATGTAGCTCCGATAAGTGCAAGAGCAACGTCCTGAGGGCCAACGCCCTTTACAGGCTCACCATCAAGATAAATAGCAATTACCTTAGGAGATTTAACATCATAAGTTCTTCCGAGAAGCTGCTTAGCCAGCTCTCCGCCACCCTCGCCGATGGCCATGGTACCAAGCGCACCGTAACGTGTATGACTATCTGAACCAAGAATCATAGCACCACACTCAGCAAGCTCTTCACGGGCATACTGATGAATAACAGCCTGATGAGGAGGTACATAGATACCACCGTATTTCTTAGCTGCTGAAAGGCCAAACATATGATCATCTTCATTTATAGTTCCGCCAACCGCACAAAGAGAATTGTGACAGTTTGTGAGAACATAAGGAATAGGGAACTCTTTAAGTCCAGATGCCCTAGCAGTCTGTATGATACCCACAAATGTAATATCATGAGATGTCATTTTGTCGAATTTGATCTTCAGATTTTCCTCATCACCGGAGGTGTTATGCTTATTCAGAATACCATAAGCTATGGTTCCCTTCTTAGCTTCCTCCTTTGATACCTTTATCCCTTTTGCTGAAAGCTCATCAGCTGATGCGGTATCAGCTACAAGCTCTTTTCCATTCAAGAGATATGCTCCAGATTCATAAAGTGTTACCATGTTATTTCTCCTATCTTCTGAGTCCTCACAGACTCATTTTTGTTTTAATATATATTCAGCCGCTTCTATCATATCATCGGCTCTATACTCTATTATCTTCTTAAGCTCTTCGTCAGGCTCCGTAAGATCCGGAATCATAATGGTTCTAAGTCCGGCACTTACTGCAGCCTTAACACCATTTGGTGCATCTTCCACTGCAAAGGTTTCTTTAGGATCTGCCCCAAGTTCCTGACATGCATAAAGATATACATAGGGCGAAGGCTTTCCTTCCTTCACATCCTTCGCACTTATCAGTTTGTCAAAATAATTTATAAGCCCTGCTCTTCCAAGGTAGTGCTCAGTTTTAGGAATATTTGTTGCAGTGGCAACCGCAAGCCTTGCTCCATTTTCTTTTAATTTTGCAAGTGCTTCATGTACTCCCTTCTTTACCGGAATATCCATTTCCTCCATCAAAGGATCCATCAGTTCCTTTCGATGATCTCTTATCGCCACATACGCAGAAGCACTTCCCGTTCTCTCCTGCATTTTCTTTACAGCAAAGCTGTGGCCCAGACTCCTATAATCCAGAAGCTCTTCACGTGTAAGATCATACCCCAGCTCCCTGGCAGAAAGATACCAGTATTTCTGATATATCTTCTCAGTATCAAGAAGTGTACCGTCCATATCAAAGACTACTGTAATCATAAAATGTCACCTTTTCTCTGATGATCAAAACCTATTCCTTTACATCCTCTATACAAAGAGTCGTAAGCTTATTCGCATCGATCATATCACTGGAAACTATTCTGGATGCCTGTCTTTCAACACATCTTTCAAAATAGTTTCTTACCTCACGCGCATTGGCAAAATTCTCTTCATCCATAAGAGTCATTTCATTTAAATGGCTCTTAACATATTCAGAAGCTTCACCAGTCAGAACATAATCCTGGCTGCAGCACATGAGTTCAAATATCTTATACATCTCATTTCCCGTATAATCAGGAAATTCGATAAACTTGTTGAATCTTGATTTGAGTCCCGGATTTGAATCGATAAAGTCCTTCATTTCCTCAGTATATCCGGCAACTATTACTATAAAGTCAGATCTGTTGTCCTCCATCCTTTTAAGAAGAGTGTCAACAGCCTCCTGACCAAAATCCTGACCATCTGTTTTGGTCAGTGTATATGCCTCATCAATAAACAGTATTCCGCCCATGGCCTCGTCACAGACCTTTGAGGTTTTCTGAGCAGTCTGTCCGACATAACCCTCTACAAGTCCGGCTCTGTCTACTTCTATAAACTGCCCCTTGCTGACAACTCCAAGCTGATGATATATCTCAGCAAGAAGTCTTGCCACAGTGGTTTTACCTGTACCGGGATTACCCGAAAAGACAAGGTGAAGCGACATATCAGGAGTTTTAAGCCCCATCTCTTCACGAAGCTTTCTTATCTTCACAAGATTTATAAGGTTATTCAGACTCTTCTTAACCGAACTAAGGCCTATCAGACTATTCAATTCCTGAAGCAGTGCATCCAGCTCTTCGGTATCATTTACAGTTCTATTGGCACTTTTATCCGAAGTCTCATTCTTTGGCTCATCATGATGAACAGCCACCCCTCGGCTTTCAGAAGTTTCCTCTATGGACATGCTTCTGTCCACACGACCGGAAGGTGCACTTCTCAGCATTCCTTCGTCGAAACCTGTTCCCGCCTCAGCATGCTGCATATTATAATTATTCATCATGATCATGGCATCCATGTCAGCCTGAGCCGAGGAATATGTATTCATATTGTCCCGATTGCTGTTATATGATCTGCCCCAGAGTATATTTCCAAGCGTATTTCTGCCACGCTGACCAAACATAAAATCAGCTCTGCCGGCGAAATAGCTTCTGCCTCTGTTTTGATCAGCTCCGTACTCCCTTGGTCTTCTATCAGGCTTATCCACTATTCCCATGGATGCCCTGACCTGGGCCGGAGTCATCTCCAGAAGTCCCGCACTGTCAAGAAAGGCATTCATCATTCCGATATACTCGGCTATTCTGTCTGCCTCATAATCACTTATTCCGTTAAATGCGGCAAAATAACAGCCCACATCATTAAAGGTATTAACCAGATATTTTGAAAGAGCAATTCCATAGCCGGCTCTTCTTGTAAAGGGTGACAGATCATCCTTCACAAAATACTGAAGCGAAAGAGGCACTCTATCCAGTATATCAGGCCGCAGACTCTTATCATTTCTTAACCTGAGAAAATTCTCTCTTGTAATAACTATCTGAAGACTGCTGTTAATAAAATCCAGCTGAGCAAAGTCATCGCTGCTTTGAGGATCATAGATATACCCCAAAAAGACCAGCAGATCATCCTTGAACTGATCCCTGAGTGTAAGCTCCGCATCCTGCGGATAGGTTCCGTTTTTCTTACGACCTATTTCATCTGCATAAGACAGTGAATAGGTTATCATGGCAGCGACGTCCTTGGTAATCATAGTATTTATCCTTAATTACACTTCTTCAGCAGTTCTTCCCATCTCTTATCTATCTCTTCCTGGAATTCTCCCAGAAGGTGCTCATTCTCCGGCTTAAAGAGGTGCTTGAAGCGTCCCTGTGGCTTTAAGAAATCTTCTATAGGAAGCTTGTTCTTAGGCTCATAGCTGAGAATCCATTTTCCATCAATCACTTCAAACAGAGGCCAGTAGCAGGTATCAACAGCCAGCTTACATATTTTCGCCATATCAGCAGCATCAAAGCGCCAGCCTCTCGGACATGGTGACATTACATTTAAGAATGCAGGTCCCTCTGTATAGATAGCCTTCTCAGCCTTTTCATAAAGATCCTTCATTCCGGAGGTAAATGTAGACTGTCCTACGTAAGGGATATTGTGGGCTGCCATGATAGCAGCCAGGTCCTTACGCGACTGAACCTTTCCGTTACTTACCTTTCCAACAGGAGTAGTTGTTGTATCTGCAAATCTAGGTGTTGCTGAAGATCTCTGAATACCTGTGTTCATGTATGCACCGTTGTCGTAACATACATAAACCATATCATGTCCTCTCTCCATAGCTCCTGAAAGTGACTGGAAACCGATATCGTAGGTACCACCGTCACCACCGAAGGTTATGAATTTATAGGTTGTATCAGCATCGATACGACCTCTCTTCTTAAGTGCATTATATGCAGTCTCAACTCCGGAAAGAGTTGCACCTGCGCAGGCAAATGCGTTGTGAATATAACTGTCTTCATAAGCTGTAAATGGATAAAGGTATGTAGAAACCTCAAGACAGCCGGTTGCATTTCCTATAACTGCTTTATCTTCTTCCTTAAGTGCCCTGAGCACTGTTCTTACTGTGATAGCCGCTCCGCATCCGGCACAGAGTCTGTGACCCGGTGTCAGACGATCCGGCTTATTCATTACTTCTTTTAAATTATATGCCATTTTTCCGTTTCCTCTCAATTAGGTGACACTTTGAACCTGATTCAAACTGTCATCTTTTTATTCTGAAATCTTCACTCCATCACCTGACAGACGGATATCCATCTGATCAGGGCCCTTGAATTCAAATATATCCTCAGGCTTAGCAGCATCTTTATCTCTGAGTCCCACATACTTGTACTGAACTGGTTCAGCATCACGTCTTACTATTTCTCTGATGTCCTTAAATACATCTCTGGCTTCGGTAACAGTATAGTCACGGCCGCCCAGTCCGTAGAAATAGTTAACTGTAGGTATCTTAAGTCCTGCATCATACATAGCAGCCTTAAGCTCAGAACCAAGAGGTCCTCCCATACCTGAGAAGCTCTCTGCTCTGTCGAGAATGGCAACTGACTGACATTTCTTAAGCGCCTCAACAAGCTCCTCACCTGGGAATGGTCTGAATACACGAACCTTTATCATTCCTACGTGAATTCCATATTCACGAAGCTTATCAACCGCATCCTTTGTCTGACCTGCTGCTGAACCCATGATAACTATGGCATACTTCGCATCTTCCATTCTGTATTCTTCTATAAGTCCGTACTTACGTCCGGATATTTTCTCATACTCTGCACAAACATCAAGGATTACCTGCTTTGCATTCTTCATGCCGGCTCTCTGGCTGAACTTTGTTTCCATATAGAAAGGTGAATTCGCATATGGACCTACAGCCATAGGCATATCCTTGTTAAGCAGGAAATTGTCAGGATTATACTGACCTACAAACTCTCTTACTGAAGGAGTATCAAGAGTTTCTATATTCATAACTGCATGGCTTGTTATGAAACCGTCATAGCAGACCATCATAGGAAGCATAACATCAGGATGCTCAGTTACTCTGTAGGCCATGATGAAGTTATCATATGCTTCTTCATTTGTCTCAGCATAAACCTGAAGCCATCCGCTGTCTCTTGCACCCATACTGTCAGAATGGTCACAGTTGATGTTAAGTGGTCCTGTCAGTGTTCTGTTTACCAGGCAGAGCACTAATGGCAGTCTGTCTGAAGCTGCTATATAAAGCTCTTCCCACATAAAAGCGAGACCTGCTGATGAGGTTGCAGTAAGTGCTCTTGCACCGGCAGCTGAAGCTCCGATTGCGGCACTCATTGAACTGTGCTCTGACTCTACCGGAATAAACTCTGTATCTATCTCACCATTTGAGATATAAGTGGAAACCATCTGCGGAAGCTCCGTAGAAGGTGTGATAGGAAATGCCGGCATAACGTCGGGATTTACCTGCTTTATGGCAAGAGCAACAGCTTCATTTCCGGACATTCTGTCACGCTTCTTGGAAGCTGTACCCTTTATTCTGTTCTTGCTTTCTTCTCTCTTCTGTTCCTTATATTCTGCATCATACGGACTCTTGCTTTCTCTAGCCGGAACATCTATCGGACGAACATGTCCGCTTGTTTTATTTATATCTGACACCTTACAGTCCCTCCTTCATCGTAATCGCACCGAAGGAGCAGCAGCCTGCACAGATGCCACATCCCTTGCAATGATCTAAATCAAAATCCAGTCTCTTACCATCCTTAACAGGTATGGATGAATCAGGACACATTGGTGCACAGAGCAGACACTGAACGCATTTGTCCCAATCAACAACGGGAGTCTGTGTTCTCCACTCACCTGTATTAAAGGCAGTAGCACCACCACCGCCATAAACCGCATTACCAGGAGTTATATCCTGATAAGGGGATTTTTCTGTTATATTCGATATATCAAGTCTTTCTTTATTTGCCATTACTGCACCTCCTCAAAGGCACGTTCAAGAGCCTTCATATTTCCATCAATAACTTCAGGCTTCTTAGCAAACTTATGCTGGTATGAACCTCTCATCTGCTCAAGAAAATCCTGCTTGGACATTACTCCGGATACCTTTACTATAGCAGCAAGCATCGGAGAGTTAGGGAAGTATTTACCAAGAGTTTCCATGGATATGGTTCTTGCATCAATGGTGTAAACTTCACCTTCGTAGCCCTTAAGAAGCGGTACTATCTCTTCCTTTGGTCTTTTTGTGTTAATGACGATTGCACCGTCCTTGTTGAGTCCGGCGGTTACATCAACACTGTGCAGCAGAGTTTCATCTACTACTACTACATAGTCCGGATTGTAGATGTTTGAATGGTTTCTTATCTCAGTATCACTCAGCCTGTTATAAGCCGTGATCGGAGCACCCATTCTCTCCGGACCGTACTCCGGGAAGCCCTGTACGTACATTCCCGTGTTAAATGCGACATCGGCCAGAAGAAGTGCAGCAGTTTTTGCTCCCTGTCCACCACGGCCATGCCATCTGATTTCAATTGTTTTACTCATAATTAATCCCTCCAGGAAATTATCATTTCGCTGTCCAAAAAAACATGTCCTAATATTTTAGCATATTTATTAGCTTTTTTAAAGAAAAACCTTCCCCTGATGGGGAAGGCTGTTCTGTAAGAGTCAGTTGAGGAGTTATTCTTCTCTCTCCTCCAACGGAATATATTCTCTTTCCTTCATAATACTCATATATGCAGGACGTATGATCTTATCCACATTTATCAGCTCTTCGATACGATGAGCCGACCATCCGACTATTCTTGCAACTGCGAAAAGCGGTGTATAGAGCTCTGTAGGTATACCGAGCATGCTGTAAACAAATCCGCTGTAAAAGTCCACATTTGCACTGACACCTTTGTAGATTCTTCGCTTCTCAGCTATTACCTCAGGAGCTATCTTCTCTATGTTGGCATACAGCTCGTATTCTTTTTCCATGTTCTTCTCTACTGCCAGCTTCTCCACAAATTCCTTAAAAGCTCTCGCTCTCGGATCTGATATGGAATAAATGGCATGACCCATACCATAGATCAGACCGGCATTGTCAAATGCCTTCTTATCAACTATCTGAGCCAGATAATCCTTCAGAGTATCCAGATCATTATAATCCGGAACATGCTCTCTTATATCCTCCATCATCTGCATAACCTTGATATTTGCACCACCGTGCTTAGGACCCTTCAGTGATGAAAGGGCTGCAGCTATAACGGAATAAGTATCTGAACCGGCGCTAGATACAACTCTGGTGGTAAATGTTGAGTTATTACCGCCGCCATGCTCCATATGAAGAACCAGTGCAGCATCGAGAACCTGTGCCTCAAGCTCTGTATATTTCTTGTCCGGTCTGACCATTCTGAGGAAGTTCTCTGCAGTACTCAGCTTGATATCCGGTCTGTGAATATACATACTGTCATCTTTTTCATAATGATTGTATGCACAGTAGCCATAGGCTGCCAACATAGGAAATTCACTGATAAGCGCCATGCACTGACGAAGTACATTTGGAATCGAAAGGTCTGCAACATCATAATCATCATAGGAAGCTAATGTAAGAACAGACTTTGTCATACAATTCATTATGTCCTTACTTGGAGCTTTCATGATTACATCTCTTGTAAAGTTCGTCGGCAGATGATTAAGCTTGCCCAGAACCGCTCTGAATTCCTTTAATTCCTCTGCATTTGGAAGTTCTCCGAACAGAAGCAGATATGCAACTTCTTCAAATCCGAATCTCTTAAAACCAAAATCCTTCACCATATCAATTACATTATATCCACGGTACCAGAGTTCGCCGTCGCAGTGAATCTCTTTTCCATCTATCATTTTAGAAGAAACGATTTTGGATATATTTGTAACGCCTGTCAGAACACCATGTCCGTCCAGATCACGGAGTCCTCTCTTAACTCCGAATTCATCATACAGCTTCTTGTCGACCACATCTACTGATCGACAAAGCTGTTCCCCTTTCTGCATATACTCAAGTACTTCTTTTGCCTTCACTTATTATACCTCCTCCCAGACAATAGTCTCCATCATAAACCACTAGGCTTTGTCCCGGGGTTACTGCTCTAACCGGTTCATCAAATAGCATAAACGCTGTCCCATCCCGGTAAAGCGTCAGAATGCCCGATGTATCCTTGGCTCTGTATCTTACTTTAGCAGTCACTTTCATCTTTATAACATCACCCTGCCATGACGGCATAGTAATCAAATTAAAATCTCTTGCATATACTTCTCTTGTAAACAGATCCTCATTTGATCCAAGTATGACAAGGTTCTTTTCGGGAATTATGTCAACCACATAAAGCGGCGCTGCTGCTGATATTCCAAGTCCTTTTCTCTGTCCAATAGTATAATGGAAATATCCCTTGTGATATCCCAGAACTTTACCTTCCATATCAAGAAACTTACCCTGATCCGGAAGCTCATCAGAAATTATGTCAGCCAGTTCTTCTGTCGACACTGAAATATCTTTCTTATATTCATCATAATTTCTCTCAATAAATCCGGCATAATCTCCATCAGGTACAAAGCATATATCCTGGCTGTCATGCTTACGAGCCACCATAAGTCCTATTTCCTCAGCCATCTGTCTTATATCATTCTTCTCATATTCTCCGTCCGGAAAATCAAGTCTTGCAAGCTGCTCCTGAGTCAGAAAATATAATACATAGGTCTGATCCTTTGTCTTATCAACAGCTCTTTTTAATCTATAGATATTCTCTTTTTCATCATATTCTATTCTTGCATAATGTCCGGTGACAACCTTCTCACAGCCTTCCTCATCAGCCATATCAAACAGCCTGCCAAACTTCATATACCGATTGCAGTCAATACAAGGATTTGGAGTTTCACCCTTCATATAGGTACTTATAAATTTGTTTACTATTTTCTCTCTGAAGCCATCAAGAAAATTAACTACATGAAACGGGATACCAAGCATAGATGAAACTACACGTGCATCCTCTATATCATCAGGCGTGCAGCAGCTGTGAGTCCCCTTTATCGAAGCTTCATCCTCAGCATGGAGCATCATTGTTACTCCTATAGGGCTGTAGCCCTTTTTCTTCATAAGAAAAGCAGCAACAGAACTGTCTACACCACCACTCATGGCTACGAGTGCTTTTTTATCATTCATAGGTTTTCTTATTTCTTTCCCTTCATTGCGGCAAGACATTTTTTCAGTCTCGCATCAAACTGCTGATAGAAATCACTATCTATATCATACTTGTCCAGATAGAAGTATGCAATAACTGTTTTCAATACTTTCTTTATATCCTCGTCACAGGCTTCTTTTTCTTTATCTATTTTTTCCTGTTTATACTCTTCGTATCCTTTTATTTCGAATATATCAGCCTCGCCAAGTATACCGGCATATACCTCCAGATCTTTCTCGCTTATGGTTTCAAGTCTCTTTATCTCATTATCAGCCATTTCCCGAATGGTATTTACCTTCCGTTTTTCAAAATCTATAAAACGATGCCACTTGTTTATGAAGGCTGTGTTCTTTTCAAGATCATCTATTCCCAGCCAGTCGCTTACTCTCACTTCTGTTTTATTCTTCACGGAACATTCTTTAGTCTGAAGGAAGTATTTAAATTCAGTTGCAGTTTTTTTGTCAGCCTCAGCAGTCCTGCCTACATAGATTCTCCCTAATGGAAAAAGTCTGCATATTCCCGGGCGGTGGGCATGTATCTCACATCTGCCATTTTTAAGAAATGCGCAGCCCTCCGACATCTTGAGATTAGGCAGGATAATCCCATCCATCATGGAAAGCTCTATAATAAAAACAGTGAGAAGCTCGTCAAAGCTTCTCCCTGTTGCTACGGTCAATTCATACATATCATATGGCGTCAGAACTATGGACGTACCCATGTCGGATTCACAGCATTTGCTGCAGCCTGCGCATCCATTTGTACCGGCACACACCATATCATTTTCACCATATAATCTGCCGTCAGATATTTGATTCAAATCGTCATATCTCAGCATGAATAATTACTCCATCACTATTGAAACAAGCGACATTGTATGTGATCTGTCTCCCATTTCAAGATTCATCTGCTCCTCAGGAACATCAGGGAACTTAAAGTCCAGCTGAAGATTATTATCCTTGAATACCGAAGGATCTATCTCAAAGTTTATTCCCTTTGCAACCAGATCAGCATTAACAATTCCACGGAATACCTCAACTCCGTTTGCTTCAATGATACATGTCCTTTCAGCCTTAACCGGAGTTCTGTCATGTAATTCTATCTTACATGTAATGGTCTTATCAGGTTTTTCGGCAAATGGAATCAGAAGAGTTGAAAGAGGTCCCTTTATTTTGGTTCGGAAACCATGATTAAGCGAGAAACCTTCTACAGCATAAGCATTTCCGTTGTCATCAGCATCAAAGCCCAGTCTGTCTCCCAGAACATACGGCTCTTTCTCTGCATTGTCGACATATTCATCTATCTGAATCATTGCGTCATTATCTGCCGCATCAGAATTAGTTACATATTTTCTAACAACAAGCTTACTGTTATCAGAGGAATTACGGAATAGATACCTGGTTCTCTGATCATCGTCCTTGAGACTCAGCATATCCACACCATATTCATTTGTCATAGTTTCTCCGGCAAGCCCGGCAAAATAAATAGGAAAATCAAAGGATGAAACCGGTGCATGAGAGTATCTTATTTCTCCTGTTGCCCCAGCCTCTTTAAGAAGAAGCATAATCCTCTGGCATCTCTTCATATCTCCATGATCCGCTGTGATCATAATCGTAGATGAATCATAGATTCCTTTTTCTTTCATATCCGAAAGAATATCATTTACTATCCTGAAGACACCTGCCATCTGAGGTCTTCTACCCGGTTTCTCAGCTTTGGAAGCCTTTCCATATTCATTCATATCAAATGGACGGTGAGCTCCTTCCATATGATATACTGTAAATGTCTTCTTCTTTGACTTATCTATAGTCAGCTTCTGCTGGTTAAATAATTCATAAAACTTTATATCATTGAACTCATAATCATTTTCTCTCTTCATAGCCTCTTCAAACTCAGCAGTATTCATCCAGAATCTTGATTTAAGAAAATGTGGCATGAACTTAAAGAGTGAAAGCTTATAAAGCTTTCTTGCAAGCATATATTTTGATGTTACAGGATCCTTTATAAGTTCAAAATTCTCTACATCCTCTGCCGTATCATTTGAAAAGAAAAGAGTCTCAGAATAAATCCTTACCTCATAGCCTGCCTTAGACATCTTCTCAAGAAGATTGTCCTGTTTAAATACTTCATCGATATAATCGCTGTAGGTATCCTGACGATTATAAGGTATTCCCGTATATAAAATAGGCATGGCCATCATGGTTCTGGCACCACCTGTCAGGGCATTATCATAATGAACAAAGCCCTCGTTATCAGCTTCAAATTCAGGATGTCTGGACAGATAATCTCCATAGTAGCGTTCATCCATACCATCAAGTATGAACAGGACTATATTATCCTGTGGTGCATAAGAGAACATGTCCTTAGTTGTGATTGCAAGAGTTTCCTTGCCCTTCTTTTTATAAGAAGCAGCCTGTGAAATAAATGCAGGAATCTGAATTACAACAAGGAAAATGCATGCAAAGAAAACAATCTTATTGATCAGTTCCTTATCCTTCTTTCGAATGATCAGATAAATGATAAACGGAAGAATTATACATGCTGCCCAGATAAGGGTATTGACTATTCCATAACCTGTATAGTCTCCCCAGTCTATATCAGAACCATCCAGTACGCCGTAATCATGATTAATATAGTTTCCCTGTACATAAAAACCTAGAGTGACACCGAAAACCAGCAGCATGTACCATTTGAAAAGCTTTTTCGGAACTATAAGACTGAATACCGTTATCAAAACAAATATTACCAAAGAAACTATAAGGGATACCTTGATAACTACTCCAAGTCCGAATCTCAGCTCGTCCGCATTTGCCAGATATATACCTGTCGGTCCATAGAAAAATACTGTGAACACAAAAAACAATGCAAGAACCAGTCCATATTTTAATTTGTTTTTTTCAGCATACTCTTCCACTTTTTTACTCCATCACAATAGAAACTAAAGATATCGTCGTTGTTCTGTCCTTCATATCCAGATCCAGCTCTGACATATCAACCTCAGGAAACTCAAAATCTATCGTCAGCTTATTATCCTTAAAAAGAGAAGGATCTATCTTAAAATTAATACCCTTGTTTACCATATCAGAGTTTACAGTTCCCTGATAAACCTCAGTTCCATTCACCTTTACAATACATTTCATTCCAAAGCTGACTTCAGTACGTTCGTGAATCTCTATATCACATTCTATAGGTTTATCCGGA
The DNA here is from genome assembly GCA_900199595.1 of Lachnospiraceae bacterium. Taxonomy (GTDB): domain Bacteria; phylum Bacillota; class Clostridia; order Lachnospirales; family Lachnospiraceae; genus Eubacterium_Q. The sequence continues at coordinate 55,354 of FZRB01000002.1, forward strand.
ACTGTAGCAAACGGTATTACAAGTGTCGATATCGGTCCCTTAAGCTTTGTTCTGAATCCGTGGTTGTTTTCGAAGCCCTCAGTAGCATAGGCATTTCCGTTGTTATCCACATCAAAACCAAGTCGTTCACCCAGCTCGTAAGGCTCGACTTCTCCATCATCTACATATTCATCAATCAGTTTCAGCTTCTTATGCTTGGAAGCATCTGATTCTGTCATAAACTTTTTAACAACCAGCTTACTGTTATCAGAAGAATTCCTGTAAAGATATCTTGCCCTCTTTTCATCTTCACCAAGAGTCTTTAAATCAACACCGTATTCATTGGTCATAGTTTCACCGGCAATTCCAGCGATATAAATAGGAAAATCAAAAGATGAAACAGGCGCATGAGAATATGTACAATCTCCTGTTGCTCCGGCCTCCTTAAGCATAAGCATGATTCTTTCACAGTTATGCTTATCGCCATGATCTGCAGTGATCATAATGGTTGAAGAATCATATATTCCCTTATCCTTCATTTCCTGAAGCATCTCATTTACTATCTTAAATACTCCTGCCAGCTGCTCCCTTCGTCCGGTTCTTCCAACATCAACACATTCTCTGTTCATGTTATAAGGACGATGCATACCCTTCAGATGATATACAGTAAAGGTTTTCTTCTTCGAATCATCTATAGTCATATGAGTCTGACTATAATCCTGATAGAATTTGATATCATTAAATTCGTAGGTATTATCTCTCTTCATAGCCTCTTCAAATTCAGAGGTCTGCATCCAGAATCTTGCTTTCAGAAAATGTGGCATAAATTTAAAAAGTGTCAGCTTATACAGTTTTCTGGAAAGCATATAATCAGATGTGACAGGATTGGTAACCATCTCGAAATTATCAACCATATCAACCGTATCATCAGAAAAGAACAGAGTTTCTGAATAAACTCTTACATCGTAACCTGCATCATTCATTTTCTGAAGAAGGTTATCCTTCTTAAAAATCTCATCCACATACTGACTGTAGGTATCCTGTCTGTCATATGGAATTCCTGTATAGAAGATAGGCATGGCCATCATGGTTCTGGCACCACCTGTCATGGCATTATCATAATGAACAAAGCCTGGATTATCAGTCTCGAAATCAGGATGTCTTGTCAGATAATCCTGATAATATACCTCATCCAGACAATCAAGGATAAATACAACTATATTATCCTTTGGCGCATAAGAAAACATTTCATCATTTGTTATAACAAGCGACTGTGTACTCTTCTTCTTATAAGTAACGGCCTGAGATATAAATGCAGGCACCTGAATAACAACGAGAAACAAACAGACAGCAACTACTATCTTGTTAATAAGCGCTTTATCTTTTTTACGAACTATAAAATAAATAATAAACGGAACCAACAGGCATACTACCCAGATAGCGGTATTGAGCAGCCCGTACTTAGTATAATTACCCCACTCTATATCTGTACCATCCAGCACACCATAATCGTAATTAATATAATTTCCCTGTACATAAAAGCCAAGTCCAACTCCGAGAACGAGGAGCATGTACCACTTAAAAAGCTTTTTAGGTACAATAAGACTAAACAGAACTATGAATACAAACATTATTAAAGAAATAATCAGTGAATCCTTTATTACCACTCCAAGTCCAAACTTCAGCTCGTCAGCGTTTGCAAGATAAATACCTACCGGTCCATAAAAAAACACTGTGAAAACAAAAAATAAACTGAGAACAACCCCCAGCTTAAGCTTTGTTTTAAAGGAATATTCTTCCATCCTTTTTCATTTCCTCCAAATAATTCGATGTCATATTGTGTCAAAAGATACTTTTGACAACCACATCATAAATTCTTTTCAAATACTATATATAGAGTTAAATACAAATAACTTAATAAAATTTACACTATATTGTAGTATTCGTCAAGAAATAATAATAAAAAACATAAGTTTTTTATCACAAAAAACTCAATTTTTTTATGTTTTAAATTTATGTATGATGTGATACAATGAGAAAGTCAAATTTCATCATTCTGGCATCAATCGTTATTAATAATGACAATGATACACAGAAAACAGATGGAATGAAAACTTAATATTCAAGGAGGAGTTGAGGATGAAAAGAACACTCAAGAAGATAGTAGCCATACTTCTTGCTACAGTGATTATCTCAGCATCATTTGCCCCAGCAAAGGAAGTAAAGGCCAATACTATCAAAACACCAACTACCATACGATGCGGTGTAGGTCTTAAGTATTACAGCTACTTCAGCATCAGATTGTCAAGTGCCAAGGATAAGGTTTCTAAGATTACCGTAACCAAGGGCGGCAGAAAGACAAGCAATCTTAAGGTAAAGAAAACCTATACAAGACTTTACAGCAGCGGAACAAGTTATATCGGATATAACTTCTATGCAACAAAGGCAGGAACATATAAGATAAAGCTTAAGATTAAGAAGGGTTCGGGCGGAAGCACAACAAGAACTATCAAGGTTTATGCTTATGGTTCAGGTTCACTTTTCAAGAAAGTTACAATCAATGGAAAGAAAGTAACCAACAAGTATCAGACAAATTACTGCTATACAACAAAGAAGAGCGGAAAAGTTAAGTTTACTCTTGCTCCTGGATGTAAAATAACAAGTATTAAAGTAGAAAAGAGAAATCAGAACGGTGACTGGAAGACAACATCATTTAAAAACGGAAGAAAAGTTACCTTCGGTAAAGTAGGATACTGTTCAAGTTCAAATACAAGCAGCAATGGTTATATTAACCAGACTGAAGACAAAGGCTTCGTAGCAAATACAGAATTCATAATCACATACACAGATAAGAGTGATCTTGATTCAACAGCTGAGCACACAGCATACTTCTATGTATATAAGAAAGCTACTCAGTGGCCATAAAAAATAACTTGTAAAACAATTTAAAAACCTCACCCGGTTAGGGGTGAGGTTTTTTGTATGTTACCTTATAGATTATAAATCTTATAATCCTACTGTACCACTAAGGTGTCCGTTCTGGAGTATCCACTGCTGCTTCTGTGTTATAGTTGCATTTGCCTTAGAAAGCTTCTTAGACTTAACTGTGTATACTACACGTCCTTCAAGGCTGTATCCGGAACTTGAACTTCCATCTGATGAATATGTTGCCATTGTAAGAACCTTAGAAAGACTCTTTGAACCACTCTTAACTGTATTTTCATTAGTTTTCTTATTTGTAAAGCTATGCTTTACAGCATTTACTATAGGTTTAGCTATTCCTTCAGTATTGAATTCATAGATTGTATTTCCATATGTCTCGTTACGCTTCTGAACATAATCTGTTCTGTAACCGGTTGTTTTTACTGAACTTACATTCCCCTTCTTATCATAAGTATATGTATTAGTACTCTGTGAAGGCTTGTCATAAACCTTATCCTTATCATCCACAGAATCTACAAATACAGTACCGGTAAGCTTAGCCTTTTCAGCCTCAATTTTCTGTGTAGCAGCAACATCATAGAAATCATCCTTGCCATCAGTATAGTATGCACTACCACTACTATTATTTGAATCTGTAGTTATGCGGCCGTTAGCTTTGCCATCTTTATCAAATGTGTATCTAGTAACCGTACGATCTCCGCTATTTGTATATTCCTTTCCTCCGGAATATTCCTTTCCTGTTTCCTTATATGTATACTTATCTTCTACCTTACTTCCACCATTTGAATAATATGAATGTGTTTCTATTCCTGATTTGCTTGAAGACTCATCATATCCAACAGAATTCTCCGAATAATTCTTTGTATATGAATTATATGTTGTAATGTATGTTCTCTTTCCGTTAGCTACAACCTCAGAATGCTCTGAAGGATATCCACTTATAGTGTAGCTTTCAACATAAGAACCTTTTTTACCATCTTCATAGGTTCTGTCTGTGTTCACCTTATAGCTCTTATTGTAAGATGCAGATGATGACTTATAATTTGACTTTCCAGGATTAGAGGTTACCGCCTTCTTTACGCGTCCCTTCTTATCATAAGTATATGTGATAGTATATGTATCCGTATTCTCCTCGGAAGATTTATATAATGAATTAACCTCTGAACTGCTTGTATATGTATAATCTACATATTTACCAGGAACATACTCATCCTTATCATCATAATAACTGGAAATCCACTCACTTCCTTCTCCTAAATTGGAAGATGAGTTTTTTTCTGTCTTTTCCGAAGACTGAGAAGATACAGATGTCACAGTTTCTTTTTTAATTCGTTTTTTATTATCATATGTATACTTTCTTGTAGTAACAACCTTATCAGATATTATTTCTTCTTCTGTATCTGTACTCACATTCTTTTTTTCACTGCTCTTGTTGTTAATTGTAACTGTAACTGATGTAGTAGTCGTAAAGCTATAACTACTATATTTGTTTCCTTTAGCATCCTTGTAATTATATCCATCAGGATCGTTTTCAAGCTTTGTTAATTCAACAACGGATTCATTATCATTATCATCATAAATATATCTAAAGTATCTGTAGTTATTTTCAGTAGAATAATTAGCATTTGAAGTTTCGGAAACTGTCTTTACTGAATACTTGCCACCGCCCTTATCTGTATAAGTTGTGGTATAAGTTGTATCACTGCTTGTGTCTGCAAATGATTTTCCGCCTGCCATCTCATAATAAAATGCATCCTTGCTTGTGACCTCATCAATATTTGTTCCATCTGGATTTTTGTAGTTATAACCTGCCAGCAGTTTTCCATTACTTAATTCAGTCGCTCTATTATATATAGATGATTTACTTGTTGACTTTTCACTACCTGTCATTGTATGTGTTGTAGTCGAAACTGTCTGAGTTGCAAGTTTTTTCTTATTGTATGTGTATTTTGTTACCGTTGTATATATATCATTAACAGTTCCAAGTTTCTCTTTTCTTGTAAGACCTGTAGTCTTATCAGTATTATAATATGTGGTTGACTCAACATACTTTACAGTCTTAGAAGAAATATTATTATTCTTGTTATAGCTGAAGGTTGTTGTTGTCGTTGTTTTAATATCCTTGCTTTTGTTTTTTGAAGTACTTGTAGCAACTGACTTCTTTAAAGTTCCGTTTTTGTTATAAGTGTATTTAATAGTATCACCAGAACTATTCTTTGCCTGTGTGATGTAATACACCTTCTTATTTGCTGCATCAACTGTGCTCATTTTACTTCCTGCAGGATTCACTGCTGCAACTGAAACAACCATAGCTGCTGCAAGCATAACTGCCGAAAGTCTGGTTTTCAAACTTCGTTTCTTCATTCCTTGTCCTCCTGTTAGTATTATATATTTATTCACCACTCAGCACCTGATTACTTTCCTCATTACTACCCACAGAAACCTCAAACCATTATTGATGCCAATTTGATGAAAATTACTCTCTCATTGTATCAATAATATACAAATAATTCAACAAAAATATAAATATTTGGACATTTTAAACAAAAAAAGAGGTGGATAGCTTCATCCACCTCTTATAATACATATTCATTTATAATCTATATCTTTTCCGGTTCAGGGTATTCTTCTCCAAAGGTATCAACTGTAACTGTCTTCATAACCTGTGGAGTTATTGGCTTATCTGCCCAGCCTGTCTTTGTATATGCTATACGGTCTACCACATCCTGTCCCTCTATTACTTTTCCAAATGCGGCGTATGCACCATCCAGATGAGGTGAGGTTTCGTGCATGATAAAGAACTGAGAACCTGCACTGTCAGGCATCATAGAACGCGCCATTGACAGAACACCAACCTCATGCTTCAGATCGTTCTTGAATCCATTAGATGAGAATTCTCCTTTGATAGAATAACCGGGACCACCTGTTCCTCTTCCATCAGGATCTCCTCCCTGAATCATAAAGCCCGGGATAACTCTGTGAAATATTACTCCATCATAAAAACCCTTTTTTATCAATGATATAAAGTTATTAACTGTATTGGGAGCTATTTCAGGATAAAGCTCAGCCTTTATAACCCCTCCGTCTTCCATAGTAATTGTAACAACAGGATTTGCCATTTTATAGTCTCCTTCCTTTTTTATTGACTTTTGACACCATATGACATACGGAAACCGCTAATTTTCTACGAAAATTGCTATTTCCTCATGTTTCAGCGTGTCATAAAGTCAACAAGCTTTTCTTGCAAGCAAGAACGCTTTTTGACCTTTGACACTTATGTCATATTATCATATTATCCTCTTTTATAACAAGCGATTCTTCAAATTGATAACCGATTCCGTTCAGGATAATACCTCTATTTTACACTTGTCCATAATTATCTATTTTCTTTTTGTTCTCCCGGTATTATCTTGTATGTATTAAGTTCCACCCAAATAAGTTTTAAATAATCTTATAAAAAGGAGCTGGACAAATGACAAAAATCAATTGTGACGATCTTGCCGCACTTTCAGAAGAATTATCCGGCAGGAAATTAGAGCTACAGGATTTTTCAAATAGAATGAATGCTACCATGAAGTTTCTTACTGATACATGGGAGTCAGAACTGACCGAAAGCTATTACAGACGTTACAAAGATTCAGAACACAACCTTAAGCAACTTGAAAAGCTGATGAACGATATGATCATCACTCTTGATTCTCTTAGTGCCGCAGTTTCAGCACTGCAGGATTTATAGATATTTTCCACTATTAAACAGCATATATTTCTACATAAATCTACTTTATTACATAAAACATTTGTGGTAAAGTAAACTTGTTGTTCATAAAAATATAACCTTGTCAGGAGGCAACTATGGGACAGGGAATCAATAATGTTTTTACTTTTAGGAGGATTAAAATGGAAAACATATCTCTCACAGCTGAAGTAGGCGCTACTTCATACCCAGGAAGAGGAGTAATCATCGGTCTTACTCCCGATGGAAAGAATGCCGCAATAGGATACTTTATCATGGGCCGTTCTTCAAACAGTCGTAACAGAATATTCGTAACAGAAGGCGAAGGAATAAGAACAGAGGCTTTCGATCCATCTAAGCTTGAGGATCCGAGTCTTATCATTTACGCCCCTGTAAGAGTCAGAGGAAATGATACCATCGTAACAAATGGTGATCAGACAGATACTATATATGACTTAATGTCAGAAGGAAAAACATTTGAAGAGTCTCTCAGAACCAGAGAATTTGAACCTGACGGGCCAAATTATACACCACGTATTTCCGGTATACTTCATATTCCTTCAACAGACTTTACAACCAGTACAAATGAAGATTCAAAATACAGCTATGAGATGTCTATCCTGAAAAGTAATAACGGAGATCCTTCAGCTTGCAACAGATATACATTTTCATATGATGTCCCCCTTGCAGGTGAAGCTCATTTCATTCATACCTACATGGGCGACGGAAATCCACTCCCAAGCTTTGAGGGTGAACCAACTCCTGTAAAGGTTGAGACAAATGATCTTGATGAATTTACAGAACAGATCTGGAATGCACTTAATGACGAAAACAAAGTTTCACTTTTTACAAGATTTATTAATATAGAAAATGGTGAAACTAACAGCCGTATAATAAATAAAAATAAATAATGAAAGGAAATAGCTATGAACGAATTAGAACTCAAGTATGGATGTAACCCTAATCAGAAGCCTTCCCGAGTTTTTATGAAGGATGGCGGAGAGCTTCCATTCAAGGTAGTAAACGGAAAACCAGGATATATAAATCTTCTGGACGCATTTAACGGTTATCAGCTTGTAAAGGAGCTTAAGAAAGCCACCGGACTTCCTGCAGCAACTTCATTCAAGCATGTATCACCTGCAGGCGCTGCTGTTGGTCTTCCGCTTACTGATATAGAAAAGAAAATATACTGGGTAGAGGATATGGGCGAACTCAGCCCCCTGGCTTCAGCTTATGCAAGAGCAAGAGGCGCTGACAGAATGTCATCCTTCGGAGATTTCATCTCTCTTTCAGACGTATGTGATGCAGATACTGCAAAGCTTGTAAAAAGAGAAGTATCTGATGGTATCATCGCTCCGGGATATACTGACGAAGCTCTTGAAATACTTAAAGCAAAAAAGAACGGAAACTACTGTGTTATAGAGATTGATCCTGATTATACCCCGGCTCCTATCGAGACAAAGGATGTATATGGAGTAACCTTTGAACAGGGAAGAAACGAACTCGTTATAAATGATGAATTCTTCGCAAATGTAGTTACTGATGCAAAAGACATTCCTGAATCAGCTAAGATAGATCTTGCTATATCAATGATCACACTCAAGTATACGCAGTCTAATTCAGTATGCTACGTAAAGAATGGTGCAGCAATCGGTATTGGTGCAGGCCAACAGTCAAGAATCCACTGTACAAGACTTGCAGGAGACAAAGCTGACAAATGGTTCCTTCGTCAGTCACCACAGGTTCTTAACCTTCCATTCAAAGCAGACATAAGACGTGCCGACAGAGATAATACAATCGATGTGTATATCAGTGATGATTACGAGGATGTAATCGGTGAGGGCGAGTGGCAGAAGTACTTCACAGAGCAGCCTGCAGTATTCACCAGAGAAGAAAGAAAAGAATGGCTCAAGAAAAACACAGGCGTTTCACTTGGTTCAGACGCATTCTTCCCATTTGGAGATAATGTTGAGAGAGCTCACAGAAGCGGTGTTGAGTATATCGCACAGCCAGGCGGCTCTATAAGAGATGATAATGTTATTGAGACATGTAACAAGTATGGAATTGTAATGAGCTTCACAGGACTCAGACTTTTCCACCACTAAATTCTTATCCACCTGCTTTGCAGGCACCTTTCCCAAAAGGGAAAGGCTAAAAAATGTGACACTCATTTTTGAGTGTCACATTTTTTTATAGTTAATTATTTTTGTCCTTCATCTTCAAGTAATGTCTGACTATTGTCTACAGATATTATATGTCCTTTTTCATCGGTAATATATCCATCTACCTCTTCGTTAACTGCAAGCTCTCCGGTTACTTTAAAGTAAAATTCCTCACCGGAAACTGTATACTTTCCATAGGCCGGAGTTCCATCCTGAGTGATGTAATACTTTCCACCCTCATAGCTGATCCATTTGTTTTTAACAAGAGTTCCTGAGGATGAGAAATAATACAGCTTTCCGTCTATATCCTGCCAGCCCGTCTGGACCTTTCCAATCTCATTCATATAATACTGCCGTCCGTTAATGGTATTCCAGCCATATACAAGCTTACCATCCTTTCCGCAGTAGTACGTACCATCATCTGTTATCCACTGACTTTCAGCTCTGGTACCATCTTCATTTAAATAGTAAACTCCGGTACCTGTCTTCAGCCATCCATTCGCAAGATAGCCTTCGTAGTCAAAATAATATACTCTTCCACCAATAGACATCCAACAGTTTGATGGATACGAACCATCACCCTTGTCATACCAGATACCCATCGCAGACTCTCTGAAGCCCTTTTTGTTTGTTTTATATGAAGCAACAGGCTTTGTTCTTGGTGTGACTATTTTGGAAAAGTCTGTATAACTGAAATCAATATCTACAGAATTAACATCTATACCATCAAGGAGAACCGTACTTCCTGCCTGCCATATATCTCTCTTAATAGTAGTATCATATTCACCACTGTATCTGGCAACCCATCTGTACACACCCGGAAGTCCGGAGAGATCGATATAATTGATAGCCCAATTCTCATTTGTGTATATCATTGGAGTATACCCGGCAGCAGCTATTTCATCAAGAAATGCCTTTGCAATCTTTGTAACCTTAGTTCTTCCCAACGCAGCCTGAGAGTTTTCTTCCAGATCCAGCGCAACAGGATAGGTTACATTGTAGCCTCTGAGCTGCTGTATAACCCACTTGGCATCTTTCTTAGCCTGACTTGCTGTGTGAGCAGTACAGTAGAAATATACACCTGTATATATGCCGGCCGCATTTGCATTCAACATATTTGTACGGAAATATGGATCAATATTATGATTACCATGTCCAACTCTGATAAATGTATACTTTATTCCCTGCTTCTTAGCCTTGGACCAGTTCATATTTCCCTGGTACTCGGAAACATCTATTCCCTTGATAGAACCCGACTCATAAGTACTGCACTCAGGCATATATATTCCGGAAGTATAACCGAAATACATATACTTTCCGTCAACAAGCTGCCAGCCGTACATTCTCTGTCCTATAAGCCAGCTTCCCTTGGTCTTCGGGCAGAAATAATAAGTCTTTCCACCTATCTCCTTCAGACCGGTAGCCATGTATCCCTTCTTATCAAAGTAATACCATCTGCCGTCTATAAGTTTCCACTTCTTCTTAACAACCTTACCGCTGTCATTTATATACTGCCATTTACTGCCCTTCTGTCTCCATTCCGCAGCATTTGCGCTCGAATTTGTTGAAAACAGCACAACAAACATGAGCATACTGGCAGCTATTAAAGTTATCAGTTTTCTTTTATTCATACAAACCTCTCTTACTATCCCCCGCTAACGCTCAGGACGACCAAAAGATTATTTCAGAGACAATACCATATGTCTTATTTTATCATTTTCTGTACTCTAAAATGCATCATTTTGACATTTCAAAACCAAAGCATTTATCCGATATTATCGTATATCCCAATAATCATCTATTGTTGAAAGATAATCATCAAGAGTTTCAGCTCTTCTTATCTGGATTACAGATCCGTCCTCTCTGAGAAGAAGCTCTGCAGATCTGAGACGACCATTGTAATTATATCCCATAGAATGACCATGAGCTCCGGTATCATGAATAACGAGATAATCTCCCTTGTCTATCTTCGGAAGTTTCCTGTCTATTGCAAACTTATCATTATTCTCACAAAGCGAACCGGTTACATCATATACATAATCTGTCGGAGCATCTTCCTTTCCGAGAACAGTAATATGATGGTAAGCTCCATACATAGCTGGTCTCATGAGATTTGCAGCACAGGCATCTACGCCGATATATTCCTTGTAAATGTGTTTCTCATGTATAGCCTTTGTTACAAGGTGTCCGTAAGGCGCAAGCATATATCTTCCAAGCTCTGTATAAATGGATACATCACCCATTCCTGCAGGAACAAGTATCTCATCAAACTTCTTATGAACACCCTCTCCGATTATAGCGATATCATTTGGAATACCCTCCGGATCATAAGGAACGCCCACGCCGCCGGAAAGATTGATGAAGGAAAGTGTAACACCTGCCTTCTCCTGTATCCTAACAGCAAGCTCAAACAGTATTCCTGCAAGGGTCGGATAATATTCATTTGTTACAGTATTGCTGGCAAGGAATGAATGTATTCCAAACTCTTCAACTCCAAGTTCTTTAAGTTTCTTGTAAGCTTCTATTATCTGTTCCTCAGTCATTCCGTACTTGGAATCACCCGGTGTATCCATAACCTGGAAACCTTCTTCACTTTCACCCAGTGTAAATACTCCACCCGGATTAAAACGGCAGGACATAACACGAGGCATCCTTCCTGATGAACAAGGATCCTTGATATCAACATCCTTAAGAACATCATAAACGAAATCCACATGAGTAAGATCATCCAGATTTATTATTCCTCCGAGTTCGGCACATTTAATAAATTCCTCTGCCGGAGTATCATTCGATGAAAACATAATTTCGTTTCCAACTATTCCACTCTTTTCAGAAATCACAAGCTCAGCCATGGATGAACAGTCAGTTCCACAGCCCTCCTCATGAAGTATCCTCAGTATTGCCGGAGTCGGAGTAGCCTTAACAGCAAAGTACTCCTTAAATCCTTTATTCCAGGAAAATGCGTTATAAAGCGCCCTGGCATTCTCTCTTATTCCTTTTTCATCATAAATATGAAATGGGGTTGGGTAGGTCTTTACTATTTCTTCGACCTGTTCCTTAGTTACAAATGGTGTTTTCATAATAATTCCTTTTTCTACAGACAATTTAACTTGTATATTTTACCATCAACCATGATTTATGTCAAACAAGCCACAAATAGTTCAAAAAAATACAGCCACAAATAATTTAAAAAAGAGTGTCGCTTGCGACACTCTCCGCGCGAGGCGCGTGCTGCCAAAAGGCAGCTATCTTCCTTGCGCGCCGAGACGCATCCTTAGCGGAGCGGTTTTTGTATAATAGGAAACGCAGTTTCCTACTATTATACAAAAAACCGGGGAGCTGTTAACTCCCCGGCCATTAATAAGTCTATTAATTATTTGTATTTTCCTTTATAAGCTGCTGTCTTCTTAAGCATCTTCTTAAAAGCTTTCTTCTCCTTTGAAGTCATCTTTGGAAGCTTAACCTTAGCCGAAGAAGGAACCTTCTTAAGCGAATTCTTCAGGAATTTTGTCTTCTTAGACTTAACAGTTATGGTCTTAAGCTTTGTACAATTTGCAAAGGCCTGCTTACCAACCTTTGTTACACTCTTCGGAATTGTAATCTTACTGAGAACCTTACATCCCTTAAACGCATTATCACCAATGGTCTTAAGCTTGCTTCCCTTTATTGTAACAGTCTTAAGCTTTGCACATCCCTCAAATGCACTCTTTCCGATAGTTTCTACAGTTGCCGGAATAGTAACTGCAGTTATATTCTTCTTCTTGAATGCATTATTAGCTATAGCAACTACTGTGTAAGTATTGTTACCAACCTTGATTGAAGACTTAACAGTAACCTTACCTGAAGCCTTTGAATCGCCTGTATAAGTAACTGTCTTGTCAGCCGCAGAATTAACCTTATATGTAGCTGTCGATCCTGTCTCAGATACAGTAGCCCCATCCTTAACTGCCTCAGGTGATGCACTTGGCTTAACATCGCTTGTTGGAGCTGTTGTAGGACCAACCGGTATATTTGATGATGTCGGTGTAGGCTTTGCAGCTGTTGGCGAAGGTTTTATTGCTGTTGGCGTAGCTGTAGGTGAAGGCTTATCACCTGAAGAAGCATTCTCAGCCAGCTCTGCTATAACAAATCGACTGAAATGACTAACAGTAATTTTCATAGTATTATTTTTAAATACCGGTCTTATCAGCTCATAAGTTCCATCCTCTAAGAAATGAAGTATATAAAGCTTTGATTTTATCATTCCTGAAGGAATTGGAAGCGTCACAGTAACAGGAGAACTGAGTTCCTTCACCTCTGTTCCATCTCCCTTTACAAGCTCAATATCAAGCTGTTTATCATTATCAAATTTATTATCTATATCAGTCTTTTGTCCGTCTGTCACATTCTTTATAGATAGTCCTATTGTTTCATCAGGTTCTGCATTAAGTGCAGCTCCGGATACATCCACTGAACCATCTACATCCTGATCACTAATGCCAAAGACTTCCTTTAATACATTGCGGTTTTCTTTACTATCAGGATCTTTAACCGTAATATTTGCTGCCGTCTTATATGCATCTTCAAGATCCTTCATCTTATCAGCAACGCTGGAATCATTTGCTACTAATTCAGAAAGTCTTTCTGATCCACCAATTTCTTCCAGAGCCTTTTTAACAGCCTCTTCAGCTTTTTTAGCATCAGTTATCGAATCAAGCGATGTTGTAAGATTATCAATCTTCTCTTTTACAGAAGCAACTGTAACACTATTTACAACCACTTTACATTCTGCCTTAAATCCGCCATCTGCAGTTGTTACAGTAATAGTTGCTTCTCCTGCACCTACAGCTGTTATAAGACCATTATCATTTACAGATGCTACTGCAGATGAACTGCTTGAATACGTAACCTTATCATTTGTTGCATTAGTCGGATAAATAACATATCCAAGAGCAAATGTATCTGCATCGTCTCCTGATATACCAAGCGTCAACTTATCTTTAGACAGTCTGACACCTGTTACAGCTATAGTTTTCTCTTCCCATCCTGCATACAAAGTGATGTTTTCTGATGGTACATAGTTGCATATTCTGGAAACAGATGCTGCAAGCTTAGTACATTCTTTATCCAGATACCAGCCTGTAAATACATACTTATCATCATCCTTTAGAGCAACATAAGTATATCCTAAACTATAGTCTTTACGGGCTTTTATATTAACAACAGCCGCAGAATCTATATCACCATTGATAGCATCAACTATTCCGCCATTTCCGTTAAATGTTACAGTAATGTATTCAGCAGAATGCCATATAGCCGTGAAATCTGTATCTTTATTTGCCGTATAGTATCTGTTCGATGCACCATACATCCATTCAAATCCATCAGTTTTCCAACCAACAAAACTATTCTCGTTATTATCCTGGCTTGCATAATATCTGCTTAAATCTATATATGCGCCCTTTCCAACTGAAATGCTAACCTTTTGGACATATTTGCTATTATGATAAATACTTCCATCTTTTCCTGCATCAAAACTGATCATTACCTTTTCTGTTGTATCTGACCATTTTGCTGTTACTGTAATATTCTCATTAACCGGAGTGTCTAAATCAAACATCTTTTCCTTGTCGGTTCCTATATCAGTAAACCAGCCTATAAGTGTTTTGACCTCTGATTCAACTTCTGGGAAAGATGTTATAGTATCACCTTTATCTACATAATCCTTCTGTACCTCACCTGAATAGTAATCCGCAAATTTACCTTCTCCCGGATCATATGTTACTACACATGGTTCTTTCCATATTGCATAGAAAGTCTCATCTTTATCCGGAATATAAGTTTCCAGATCTACAGGCTCACCATTTTTAGTCTTTGAAAAACCAACAAGAATAAGGTTATCTTTATGATATCCACTTACCTGTCCTGATCCTGAACTATCAGATGGTTCAAGAACCGTAGCTCCCTTCTTTATGGCAAATACAGCTTTGTCAGATTCTCCATGATGCTCATGCCCCGAAGGACTCATATAATGAATACTACCACCGTTTCCATCAAGCGTAATAGTATAACCCTTTTCCCATACAGCATAGAAATCCATTGATTCTGAGGCAGTAAAAGATTTTCCGTAAGGAATAACTGTACTGCTTCCATCACGTGATGCCCAGCCGGCAAATAAATATCCGTCGGACATATACGGTTCATCATAACTATATGGAGTAAATTTCTTACCCTTTATCTCACTACTTGACATGACTTCATCTTCGTACCATGAGAATTTTCCACCATTTGCATGATAATTCATTGGAACCATATCATACCATACAGCATAAAGTGTCATTTCCTCATTCATACCCTTTTGAGGTATAAATGTACTGGTATCTATTATTTTGCTGAGATTACCATATTCAGTTGACCAGCCGGCAAACTGCTTCATGTCATCATTTATGTAATTTGGTGTTGGAAGATATCCGATTGGTCTTTCATCTGAGAATATAAACGAAGCATTGGATACGTTTCTGGAATCACGAAAATAGAAAAGTGTCCCGTATTCATTTCCTTCATCGCCTTCTCTTGCATCAGTAGTCAGAGTAACACGAACACCATCCTTAGGTATAGCATAGAGAGTTGTAGTTTTATCCGGAACATATGAATCAGATGGAGTTATTCCAGTTCCGTCAGGTTTCGTATTCCAGTGACTAAATGCTTTATCGGTTTCATTCCAATCATCATCATACCATGAAATCCAATAATCATTTCCTATATTACATACGTCTCCCGGATCTATCTCAAAAGATGTATAAGAATCATGTATTTGTCCGCCGTTTCCATCGAGATAGATATAATAAATCTCAGAATACTGTGCATAGACTGTTATGTTCTTATCAGGAACATAGTTATAAGTTATTTCAGTACCTGTACCATCCTTTTCTGTATAGAAGGCTATACATTTCCAGGATTTATCCTGATCATCAGTATAATTAAAACTTCTATATGGAATATTATTCAATACATTTCCTTTTGCAACTCTCACCTCTTGTGTATAACTATGTCCAGAATCCAGGTTTGAATCAAAAGTCACAGTATAGTATGTTTCCCATATAGCATATAAGATTATGTCTTCACCACTTTGTGGGAGAAGATCATAAAAAGAGGCAGCTTTCTCACCATCTTTATCAGTACTCCAGTAATCATAAATCACATTATCATCACCAGATGAAAGCTGACTATTTGGATAATAAAGCGGATCATAACTAAAATAATCAGCCTCGCTTGGTTTTACTCCATTAGGATAGGTAAATGTAACTGTTGTCTGATTAGTTAGATACCTTTGTGTTGTCCTATTTCCTTTATAGCTTTCATAATAATAATCTATAGTTCCCTTTTCTGTGTTAACTTTATAAGTAAGGGAATATCCGTCAACAAATACAGCATAGAGATCCATATTCTGTAATACAGCGAATCCATCTGTATCCTGTATCACGTCATCCTGCGTTGCATTTTCACTTAAAGCCCATCCTACAAAAGCCCTTTCAGTACCATTGGGATAACAGCAGATACTCACATCCAGAAGTGAATCCTCTTCATTCAGATTATCCTTTACATATGTATCACTTCCATCGAAGAATTTACCTTCTCCTGCATGATAAGTAATAGAATGATTCCATAAAGCAGTGATTGTCATATCTTCAGTTGTTTGGATATAATACGCAGAACGGCCTTCTTCATCAACCCAGTAATTAAAATTCATACGATTTATCTCTGTTCCAAATGAAGGAAGAACAACTCCTTCAATTGAATCGAGATATACATATTCTCCTGCTTTTACCTGAATAGAATTAGAATACTGTATATCACCTATCTTATAGTTTTTTTCCTCAAAGAAACTTTCATTTATTCCATAATTAAATGTAATAGTAACAGTTTCTTCTGATTCTTCGCCTTCTGCTCTGGAATTTATATTAGGACCAATAACA
The DNA here is from genome assembly GCA_900199595.1 of Lachnospiraceae bacterium. Lineage (GTDB taxonomy): Bacteria > Bacillota > Clostridia > Lachnospirales > Lachnospiraceae > Eubacterium_Q. The sequence continues at coordinate 72,126 of FZRB01000002.1, forward strand.
AATACCATCGCAAGGATAAGGCCAAACAACATAATTAACCCTTTTTTTAACCTCATACTCTGTCCTCCTTGTGATTATTTATATTTCCCTTTATAGCCTCCACTCTTGAAAAGCTTTTTATATGCTTTCTTCTGTTTCTTTGGAAGCTTAGCTGTTGCCGATTTCGGAACGCTCTTGAAGGCATTCTTTCCTACCTTCTTTAAGCTTGTTGACTTGACAGTGATAGTTTTAAGTTTCTTGCAGCCACTAAAAGCATTACTTGAAATTTCTGTCACTCCCTTCGGAATAGTAACAGTATTCAGCTTTGCACAGTTTTTAAATGCGCCACTGCCTATCTTAGTAACCGATGACGGAATAGTAACTTTCTCTATCTTCTTATTATTTGCAAATGCGTTCTTTGAAACTGAAGTAACCTTAGCCTCTACTCCATTAACCTCAACCTTTGAAGGTATGGTCACCTTCTTGCCTGAAGATTTAGGCGCTTTATATTCAACTTCAACCTTGCCATTCTCTGACTTGGTAACTGTATAAGTTGCTCCTGTCTTTTCATCAGTATCAGTGGTTCCCTTCTTTACCTCAGGAGTTTTTTCAGGAGAAGCCGTTGCAGTTGGTGTTGGTGTTGGATCTACAGGCTGTGTTTTTTCAGGAGAAGCTGTTGCTGTTGGTGTCGGATTCGAGTTTTTTGCCTTAGGCGTAAACTTTATTACATCATTCATAATAATGAATTCGTACATTGTAGGAACCTGATATCCCACCAGTTCATAACCATTTGCCTCCATATACTCTTCTGCCTGTTTTTTGTTTGTTACTTCAGCGATAACTGTAGTTTTACCAGCATCCATAGTCCACGGAGCCATAAACTGACCATTTATTTCAAACGATTTATCTTCCTTTTGAACCTCTACGAGACAGAAGTCTGTAACGGTAGCATCTATAGGAGAAATGTCTATATTTAACATTATTTTAGGCATAATTGCGTAAGTTTTATTACTCTTTTTATATGCACAAAACATGGTATCCTCGGGATTAGCAACTTCCGTTGAATTAAGCCATGCATATACTCCAATTAATCCATCGTCTATCAAAAGATCATCTGGTATTCCTTCAGTAACCTGCTGAGGATTATCCAATTCCTGCGCCTGCGTATAGAATGGACAAGTAAACCACTTATCATTATGTTTTTCTATATACGAGTAATAATTTTCATTTTCCTTACTCTTTATATATAATTTGCCTTCCTTATCCTTATATAACAATTCTGAGGAAACTGAGCGATATGCCATTAAATCATTATTTATATATGTCTTCTCAAAATATCCTTCATTTTTAATTGTTTGATAATTAAGTTTTTCTGATATTTCTCCATCCCATGAAAGAACCGAGCTTATATCATCACCCTTACACCAGATAAACTCCAGATTATTACCACCTTGCTGTTGATCTCCACTATTAAAGGTAACTGCAGCCTCTGATCCAATATGAATCGAACTATCTACGTAATAAGATTTATCCACTTCAAATGGCGGAGGTGTAGTACCACTCATTCTTCCACTGGTGTGTTCTGTTTTATTCTCGTTTATTACAAGACTTCCTGATCCTTCTATTGATATTCCTGTACGCATAGAAGAAATAGTTCCAATAGAATTATCTCCGATTAATACTATTTTAAAATTTGTATCCATTCCATCAAGAAACAGACTTAGTAACGGATTTTTATAATCCTTAATGGTAAGAGTATTGTTACTCTTATCATAACTAAGGCCTTCATAAGGATTTGCGTATTCCTCAGGTTGACTTCCCCAATAGTTATATAAATATTTTTCTGTATATATGCACTCCCCATCAGGTTTTGATGCATCCTCAATCCTTATATAGCCTTCTATCTCATTTCCGTCAGCACTGACCGGTATAGTAACAAACATACCACATACCATAACCAACGAAAGTGATAAAGCCTTTATCCTTCTAAGTAACGATTTCTTATTTATAATCATTATAAGTTCACCTCCAGTTAATTTTTTCTATGAGTAATAAAACATAATGAAATTATAACAAATCACAGAATTTTAGTATATGTATTGACAGAAAATGTCAATGACTTTTTTTGTCAATTGTGTTATATTGAAAGAAATCCTTTGCAACATCCAGGATGATAAAATTACTATTATTCGGAGGTTTTCCCCATGTTAAATGTTTATCTTGACCGAATCATGACTGTTCTCGGCCTTCAGGGAAGGGAGCTGGCGGAATACTCCGGCTTCAATCCATCGATCATCAGCAATATGCGTACCGGAAAGCGTGTACCTGATGCTTCCAGCACCACCATTGTGAAGCTGACTGACGGCATAGTTATGTGGGCAAATGATAATGAAAAAATGGATGTTCTCATGAATCTTCTTAAAAAAGAAGGAATCGATGTCGATAATAATTCGCCTCAGATGTCCATAATCCTTCTCCTTTACAGAGACCGGCCGGAAAATATCAGCATTCATAAAACAGCAATTAAGGAAGCGCGTTTATTACATTTTTCCGAAAAGCTGTGCGCCGTAACTGATATGCTGAATCTGTCAAATGTGAAGCTGGGAAAAGCATTAAATGTCGATCCTTCATACATAAGCAGATTCAAAAACGGGCAGAGAATTCCCAAGACCGATTCAAAACTTCTTGAGAATCTGTGTAAATCTATATATGGAAGAGCACTTACAAAGGATAAGAAGCGTGAACTAGCTGAACTGATAAATTATCCAACTGATGGGGAATTAAATGATATAGCCATGTATCCATTCTTCAGACAATGGCTTTGTGACCTCAACAACAGCTATCTTTCCATCATGCAGCTGCTTTCAACCATAGACTCCTTCTCTCCTGAAATAACAGATAAGCTGTTTCCTTACGAAGAAGTAAGAAAGAGTCTGTTAGAAAAGGAAATATTAGCTGAATATCCCGGAACAAAGGGACTTCAGCAGGCCAGCGAGCTTTTTCTCATGACAGCCATAGAAAAGGGATGCCGCGAGGTTCTTCTTTATTCAGACGAGAATATGGACTGGATGATACTTGACAAGCATTTCCGCCTCAGATGGATGAGCCTGATGATGGAATTGATTAAGAGAGGAATTCGCATAAGAATAATTCATAACATAGACAGATCTGTGCAGGAAATGATAGAGGGCATCAGGAGCTGGATGCCTCTGTATCTCTCCGGACTTGTTGAACCTTATTATCTTAACAATTCACCCGGAGACAGATTCTCCCATACCATGTTTATCGTTCCCGGCGAATGCGCTATAACAGCCTTTAATATAAACTCAAAAGAGAACATTGGGGTTTATCACTTTACGAAAGAACCCGAACTCGTCAAAATATACGAGAATGAATATAACTATCTTCTGGAAAATGGAAATCCTCTGGTGAAAGCATATTATGGAAAAGAAAATAAATACCACGCTGCAGCGCCAATAGATAATGAGAGATTAAAAAATATAAGCATATCACTGAATAATAATTCTGTGATAATTAATAAACTGAACAACCCTAAAATGACCTTTGTTTTCCTTCATCCTCTTATGTGTGATGCATTCCGGGCATTTTTAAATCAATAAAACGTGCATTGCTAAATGCACAACAACAAAGAAAGCCGCTTCTCAGCGGCTTTCTCGTATGAAAAAATGTGGGGGAAGGTATAGAATCCTTCATTTGGAACATCTTTAATATAACAAGTAATTATGAAGAACCTTTGTTGTAATTGTGAAGAAATAATGAAGTTATTTCCTCAAATTATTATCTTTTTATCTGACAAAGGTATAAAACTCATTCCCCTGGTCCTCACAATCCAGTAAAAACTCATATCTCTGGACCTTAACTTCTTTATCCTGCATCGGATCATAATATCTTATAAAATCGTCATTATAACTTACAACCAGAACATATCCATCTTCTATCTTTGCTACAAAAGGACTTCCATCGCTCAGATATCCAATAGCCGTATCCAGCAGAACTCCTGATATATTGATACCCTTAGCGGTAGAATCATACATTTCAAAGCTTTCAACAAAGTTTGCCGTTGTTCTGACCTCATCATAATCTGCCGCCACACCTGCTGCCAGAAGACACATATAATTGCAGGCCGCGAAACTGTCATCAGCAGAATCTACAGATTTATAGTTAAATGTTCCGGCAACCGTGAGATAAGGTCTGATTATCTTATCTCTGTACATAATAGAGCCCTTGCCATCAACAACAAATCCTCCATTATCATATACGTCATTAATTGCCTTTCCAACACTATCCGAAGCACTTCTGATTCCGGATGGCCCATATACATATGCAGCTGAATAATCCAGCTCATGATTTGTATACTCAATATCCGATGTATCCAGAGCAGCCGAAACCTTAGTGAACAGCTCTTCATTTCCTGATCTCAGATATACACTTACAGGAAATCTCAGACAGAGCTCTTTATTTCCAACCTCATTTTCGTTGAACAGAACTCTTACATAATCAGCCTCTTCCTCAGGTCTGTAGGTCAGATAATCATCCTGAGCATCCTTTATCTCACCGGTCTCCTCATCAACAGATTTTCTTCTGAAATAGATGGTATTTCCTTCTACGCTGACCCGGGATATAAGTATCCCCTCTCGTTCATATTTTTTAACCTGGGATCCATCACGGTGAACCAAGAAAATACTGTCATACAAAAACTTAGGTGTACCGTCTTTTTCCTTGGAAACATTTTCGGCCTTTGCAGCACCGTACATGATATCATTTCCGACAAAACCAAGGAGCTTAAGCCTATGACCTTTAAGCTTTTTCGTAACCTCTGTTCTTTTTGCAAAATCTATAATAGTTATTTCTTTTGTTTTAGTAAGATCCTGATTATCCGGAAAAGCTATAACCTTCATATCATCGGATACTGCAGCATGTCCGGACGGAAGATTCTCCACTCTTTCCTCAACCTTGCCTGAGAAAACGTCTATCGAAAGCATTTTATCGCCTATAAGAAGATAGAACACTCTGTCTTTTTTATCATAATATGCAAGTTTTCCTACCGACAGCTTCATCTCATCCAGACATAGATTCGACGAAATATATTTCAGCTCTCTTAAAGTTGTTTCTTTTATATTATATTCGTAAAGAATAACTCCGGTACTTCCCTCTCTCGGACCCTCATTTATCCTTCCGAACACAACAAAATCAAGTGCATCCTTATCAAGCGAAAGAAGCTTTATTTCGTAACCTTCCTGAGGTGAACGTTCCATCTCAGCTTCATCACTTGAGGTTCCATATATACTGGAATAGGTTCTGTTGTCACTGTCATATAGCCACAGACTGTTATCCGCCACAAATGCAAGTATCTCGGAATCCTTATCGGTTATGTACTCCGGACTTTCATCAGCCATAAGTCCCAGGACCAGTGAATTTGTAGAAGGATCTATACCCTCGGCATTAAAATCCTGATATATATATCTCCTGTAATCACTGACCTTGATGGCCGCTGCTCCATTATCATAATCAAGTGAGAGATACTCGGAAACTGCAAAGGTCTTTGCCTTTTCCTTGTACTCAGATATTGTTTTATATCTCATCTCGATAAGAGCACTTGTATCGGTTACCTCTTTGATCTTCGGTATAGCCTCTCCAAGTCTTTCCATTCTGATTCCACTCATTATCACATCTTCATATGAGGATTCAAGTGTTACATAGCTTGGATTACCATTTGACTTTACGCTTACGAAGCTGCTCGCATTATATACAGCACTGTCACCTTCAAGACTGCCGAAGATACTTGACAGATCCACCTCATTTATTCCTGACATAGCATCAGTAGAGGTCGCCAAAGATTTGTCAGAACTCTTACTGCTTTTTTCCTTCTTCATATCAGCAAGAACACCTGATACATTGAAGGTTGTTATGGCATCTGTATTACTTGCCAGATCCATAAGTTCTTTATTTGCGTCATATACCGCGTCAGTAAATTTACCGGCAAACTGAATAAATCCATCCAGCTTTGAATCATCCAGGCAGACTACGCGAGTATAATAATTTATTGTTTTTGAATTCTCTATAACCTTTATAACAAAGCTGTATTCAGTCCCTGTGGTCATATTCATTCTAAGACTGGTCTGATACAGATTGTACTCACTGGTTCCGAGAATCTCTTCATAATCTTTCTTCTTGTCAGATATAAATCTGAAATCTCCCTCCTCAATGAGATTATCCCCATTAAAGGATCTGAGTTCATACTTTATATCTGCCCCGTTTGTCACCATATCACTCAGCAGAACACTTATTTCTCTGGAAGAATCCAGAGGCAGAATAGAATCTCTGTAAAGGCTGGTATCTATTGTATTAGTATATCCCAGCATACTGTTCATCGGTTTATTTCCATGAACCATGTACGCTTTAGGCATAGTCGGATTATAGCCCTCTACTGCACGGGTTGTTCTGTTTCGATTCTGTATGAAGTTAAATGAAAGAGTTGAACCAATAAAAATTAATACAAATAGAATCAACCCGAAAAGTGTTCTTTTAAACATTATCTACCTGTTAATCACCGAATGAAATTCCGAGTGTTTTAGCCTCCTGAATAAGCTGATCATCTGGGTCTACATATTTAAGCTTGCCTGCTGATTCTTCCATAGGTATAGCTGTAACTTCATTATTCTTGAATACAACCAGCTTTCCGAAATCCTTTTCCTTGAACAGCTCAGCTGCCTTTGCACCGAAGCGGCTTGACAGAACTCTGTCATAAGCATCCGGATTTCCACCTCTCTGAGTATGTCCCGGAACTGCTACTCTTACTTCAGCATTAGGATATTTACTCTGAATTTCATCTGCTATCTCATATGCTATTGAAGGATACTTCTTCTCAGCAAGCTTTGCCTTCTTCTCTTTCTTTGGAAGCTTTGCAACTTCCTTTGAGATAGCGCCTTCAGCTACAACTATAATGGCAAACTTTTTGCCCATTTTCTTACGTTTCTCTATAGTCTTATAAATCTTCTTCATATCATAAGGAATTTCCGGAAGAAGTATTACGTCAGCACCACCTGCTACACCAGCATAAAGAGTTATCCATCCAACCTTGTGACCCATGGTCTCTATAACAAAAACTCTGTTATGAGACTCAGCTGTTGTATAGATACAGTCAATAGCATGAGTTGCAACATCAATAGCGCTCTGGAATCCAAATGTTACGTCCGTTCCCCAGATATCATTATCGATAGTCTTCGGAAGACCGATTACATTTAACCCCTCCTGATATAATCTGTGAGCTGTCTTCTGTGATCCGTTTCCACCAAGCACGAACAGACCGTCAAGTTCAAGCTTCTTATAAGTCTTAATCATAGCCGGAACCTTTTCAACACCGTCATCTGTAGGTGTATCTATATATTTGAAAGGGACACGTGATGTACCAAGAACAGTACCACCTTTTGCAAGAAGACCGGAGAATTCCATTGGCTCCATCTTCTTATAATTTCCATAGATCAAGCCCTTATATCCTTCAAGGAAACCATAGATTTCAACATCCTTGAAAAGATTCTCCATGCCCTTTACTACACCTCTCATTGTCGGATTGAGTGCCTGGCAGTCGCCGCCACTTGTCAGAATTCCTATTTTTTTCATCTTATATACCTCCTCGTTAATCAGATGACACTTTGAACCTGTGACACTTTGAACCTGGTTCAACTGTCATCTTTTTTATGTAAACTATATCTATAGTTCTACTCTGCCGTCCAGTGCTCTCATCAGTGTGACCTCATCCGTAACCTCCAGGTCACCGCCAACAGGAACTCCGCTGGCTATTCTTGTAACTTTTATTCCTGCAGGCTTTACAAGCTTAGATATATACATAGCAGTTGCTTCACCCTCTACACTGGAATTTGTTGCTATTATTATCTCATCAACTTCATCTCTGAGTCTTATCAGCAGCTCCTTAAGTTTTATCTCCTCAGGTCCTATTCCCTGACTAGGATTAATAACCCCATGAAGAACATGATATACCCCCTCATATTTTCCTGTTCTTTCATATGCCGCCATATCTCTTGGAGACTCCACAACCATAATTGTTTTATGGTCCCTTCCCGGAGATGAACAGATGGGACAAAGTTCGTTGTCTGTTATAGTATAACATTCCTTACAGTATTTTATTTTCTTTTTTGCATTTAGTATAGCATCTGAAAGAGCCTGCGCCCTGTCCTCCGGCATATTGATTATATAAAATGCAAGCCTTTGCGCACTTCTTGAACCGATACCAGGAAGATGACTCAGCTCTTCTATGAGGCGATTTACCTCACCGCCATATATATTCATGATTTAAAATCCTTTTTATTTATTCTGCATCTCATCAGTCTGCTTTGCTAGAAAAGACATGATCTGTATACTAGAACAGACCACCCAGGCCGCCGCCCATTCCGCCGGTTATTTTGCCGAGCTGCTCTCTTTCATCATCGCCCTGAGTACGGATAGCTTCATTAACAGCAGCCATTATAAGGTCCTGAAGCATCTCGATATCATCAGGATCAACAACCTCTTCAGCTATTGTTATTTCTGTTATCTCCTTGTGGCCATTTATTTTAACCTTAACAACTCCACCTCCACTGGATGCCTCATATTCCTTTGCTTCCAGCTCAGCCTGTGTTTCTTCCATCTGCTTCTGCATTTTCTGAGCCTGCTTCATAAGGTTATTCATATTTCCGGGCATCATTCCTCCCGGATAACCACCTCTTTTTGCCATTATTTTTTCCTCCTTATTAAATGTAATGTTTAATCTTCTCTCTCTATCACTTTAATTCCATCAAAATTAATTTTATTTAATGCTATGGAATTATTATCAAGAACATCTTTTGTTCCTTTTTTTGTGATAACATCTATCTCGACTCTTTTACCAATAATCTCTGAAAGCTTATCAGCAAAATCAGAACGATTCTTATCTCTCTGAAAATAAATATATCTTACATTATCAGTATCCTTTTCATCAAATACTATTCTGAGTCTTGCCGGTCCATCAGCCGTATAACCGGAAGCCGGCTCCACATCCACTTCAGCTGCATAGCTCTTCTGAGGTCCCTCCAGCTTTCCTATTATCTCCCGCCACCTTTTGGCAAGTGACAGTATGTCATTTGCATCTGCTTCAGGATACTGTTCTCTTATATTGTTTTTTATTATCTCACTCTGCTTTTCCCTATCGAAGGGTGCCTTTTTTTCTGATACAGGTCCAAGATTCTTTATCTTTTCGTCTACTATTCTGGATATTTCAGACTCGAGGCTTTCCGGAGTGATTCCTCCCGATACATATCCTGCCCGACTATCATCATTATCATTCAGGATTGCACTATCATGCTTTTTCAGACTATTCGATCCTTCATTACCCATCGGACCATTTTGATTTTCCAGTCTCTCCAGCCTTCCGATAACCGCACTGAGATCTACATCTGTCTCAGGTCTCATCATACGTATCATCGCCATCTCGAGCGTAACTCTCTTGATAGATGAATACCTGATGTCAGAGCACAGCTCCTGTAGAATATTCAGATATCTGGTAAGCGTTTCAGTACTGAAGTCAGCTCCCAGATCAGAAAGCTCTGCAGCTGTTTCAGAGGTTATATCCAGCTCACCTGATAATGCCGGAGACAATCTGAGAAAAAGCACATTTCGCATAAACCAGGCAAAATCATCTACAAATTTCGTAAGATCCTTGCCATTATATATGGATTCATTTATTATTTCCAGAACCCTTGCCGCATTATCTTCTTTAACTGCACGAAGCATGTCAACATATATATCTATGGAAACCGCTCCGATAGTCTTAAGAACACCGTCGCGTGTCAGCTCCTCCTCAAGACTGGCTGACATACACTCATCCAGTATGGAAAGTGCATCTCGCATAGAGCCGTCAGCTGTTCTTGCTATGAACCTTAATGCATCCCTTGTTGCTCTTCCACCTTCCCTCGAAACTATATCTTCAAGTCTGTCGGCTATCGTGTCAAGAGATATTCTGTGAAAATCATATCTCTGACATCTGGACTTGATAGTTACCGGAAGCTTATGATCATCAGTAGTTGCCAGAATAAATATAACATATTCCGGAGGTTCTTCCAAAGTTTTCAGAAGAGCATTATAAGCTCCTGCCGAAAGCATATGTACCTCATCGATTATATAAACAAGATACTTTCCCTGGGCAGGAGAATACTGAACCGAATCATTTATCTGACGTATATTATCAACTCCATTGTTGGAGGCCGCATCTATTTCCCTTACATTTAACGAGCTGCCATCTGCTATAGCCTTGCAGCTGGGACAGACTCCACATGGACCATCCTCTGTCGGATTCTCACAATTGACAGTCTTTGCCAGAAGCTTGGCAACAGTAGTTTTACCTGTTCCTCTTGTTCCGCAAAAAAGGTAGGCATGCCCCACCCTGTCTGCTTTAAGCTGATTCTTTAAAGTTGTAACTATATGATCCTGACCCTTTACCTCACTAAAGCTGTCAGGTCGAAACTTTCTATATAGAGCTACGTATGACATATAATATATACCGCATCCTGTTCAAATGTATTTAAACTATTACATTTATTTTTTATATACCAGACCTATATTTTACCATGACAGCGTATTTCGTACAAGTTTGTACTTACCACTTTCCACACAAAAATTTCACTATTATTATCTTATTTACGGTGTTATAATCTTTTGGGTGTTATATATATATAATTATGAAGGAGTAGCTTACATGAAAAGTGATTCTTACGACGCTATACAAAGCGAAAAGGATAAAATACTGGCTGAGATAAAAGCTGAATACAGCGGGGCAGACAGCCTGGATAGCTCTTCTGATTTTTCTGAAGAAGCTGCAGCAGAAAATGAACCCTCAGATCAGGATACATATAAACTTCCAAGTGATGAAGAGCTGGAAGAATCCATCAATACAGCTCCCGTTGTTATGAAGGTTTCAGAACCACTTCCCAAGTACGGAAGCGGTTTTAAGTTTGTACCTATTACTATTGGGGTTACCATAGCAGCCGTAATTCTGGGACACATCAAGCCTTTAACCTACGGAATTCCGGGAGCCGCCTGGCTGAGATATACCTATATCGGCTTCGGCGTAATAGCTCTGATCCTGGGATTAAAGCTTATCGTAGATGCTCTTATCAACTGCGCACTTAATGAAAACCTGCGCATGGGCAAACTAATCACTACAGGAATATACAGCAAAACAAGAAATCCCGAATATGGCGGATTTTTGATGATATGCACAGCTGCTCTGTTTTTCTCAGGAAATGCGTTTATGTATATACTTCCAATCCTATACTGGCTTTTCCTTACTAAGCTGATGCAGGCCACCGAGGAACCCATGCTTAAAGCAAGATTTGGTGAAGAGTACAACGAATACTTCAGAAACACCTACCGCTTTGTTCCATTCAAGAAATAGTGCATCATTAGTATAATGATGCACTATCTTATAATTATATTTCTTCTTCGGTCATATCTTTTTCTTTATTAAACGCATCATACAGGCACGGTACCAGCACCAGCGTGAGTACCGTTCCGTATATCATACCACCAACCACTACTATCGCCATTGGCTGTGACATCTCAGTACCCTTACCCATTCCCACAGCCATGGTTGACATGGATATGATAGTGGTAAGAGCCGTCATAAGTACAGGACGGAGTCTGGTTTTAGCTGATTCTATAATAGCCTCTGCCTTGGACATTCCCTCACGTCTCAACTGATTTATATAATCCACAAGAACAATTCCGTTGTTAACTATTATTCCGGCAAGCATAACAAATCCAACCATTGCTATGACCGAAACCGCCTTTCCTGCCAGGAAAAGTGCAAAGAAGCCTCCTGTAAATGCGAGAGGTATTGTGAACATAATAATAAACGGAGATTTAAGGCTCTGGAACTGTGCAACCATAATGAGGTAGATAAGCACAACTGCCAGTGCCATCATAAGCAGCACCTGTCTCATAGCTTCATTTATAGTCTCATCTTCACCTTCCATAGTTATTGAATAACCCTCAGGAATGGCAACATCTTTCAGACGCTGCTCAACTTCTTTTCCCACGAGTCCTATATTGTGATCGTCATCTACTGATGCTGTAACATTTACATATCTGTTCTGATTCGATCTTAAGACCTGCGATAGTTCTTCTGACTCTTCGAATGTAGCTATATTTGAGAGATAAACTTCCTTTGTTTCATTTTCCTCTCTGTCAACATATTCCAGCTTAAGCTTCTTCAGATCATCAACTGTAATCTTTGCCTGTTCATCGGTTTCTACAAAAACATCAAAATCTTTAATATCTGTTTCTATTGATGTCGTAGCTCTGGTTGAAGCTATCTCTTTTGAAATGCTTCCGAATATCTGTGCTACAGTCAGACCATAATCCGCAGCCTTTTTCTTATTGACCTTAATCTTCAGAGTTTTGGTCATATTATCCAGTCCGTTATCCAGCTCCTCAATACCGGCCACGCCTTCCATGGATGCTGCAACATCTCTTGCAAGCTTCTGAAGTGTCTCAACCTTTCTTCCCTTTATCATAATTGATATTCCATCACCCATCAGGGCATCCATATCCATCATAGATGTACTGATATCCACGTTGCAGTCCAGTCCATCTGCCTTTTCCATTATCTTCTTTGTTATTTCAGCATTAGATATCTTGGCATCTTCTTTTAAAAGCACATACATAGATACTGATTCGCTGCTTCCACCGGAAAGAGCTCCCAGAGTTGAACCATTACCAACCATGGCACCTATAGTTTCTATCTCATTTATCTCCAGCAGTCCTTCAGTCAGCTTATCAGCGTACTCTGTCATTTCCTCAAAGCTTCTTTCCTCTTCGTCCGGAGGAGATAAAGTAATGCTTACCTGATCACTCTGCATCTCAGGCATAAATTCTGTTCCTCTGGACAATGCCAGTGTTACAGAACCGGCAGCCAGAAGTATCATGATAACAAATATAAGAGGTTTGAATTTTATAGCTCCCCTTAAAAATGCGGCATAGCCTCTCATAAATAGTCCTTCTGTCTTTCCCTCTGCCTCCTTTGCATTTCTGAGGAGACCCTGAGCCATGGCTGGAACAAGGGTAAGCGCCACTATAAGAGACGCACTTAGTGTATAGGCTATGGTAAGTCCCATATCAACAAAGAGCTGTCTTGTTATTCCGTCAGTAAAAACTATCGGCAGGAAAACACACATGGTTGTAAGAGTCGATGCAGTGATGGCTCCCGCAACCTGATTAGCGCCATATACGGCAGCTTTTTTAATGCTCTCTCCTTCCTTTCTCATACGGAATATATTTTCTATGACTACTATGGAGTTATCCACCAGCATACCAATTCCCAGAGTAAGACCTGACATGGATATAATATTAAGAGTTATTCCGGTAAAGTACATAAGTACAATTGCAAATATAATCGAAATCGGAATAGCACAGGCTATAATAATTGTCGGTCTTATATCCCTCAAAAATATGATAAGGATAATGATTGCAAGAGAAGCTCCAAGCAGTATATTCTGAAGTATAGACTTTACAATGATATCTATATATATACCCTGATCCATCAGTACGGCAAAATAAGGATGCTGCTCTTCAGACTTTTCAAGGCTTTCAAACTTCGCCATAATAGCATCTGACACATCACCGGTAGCATAACCGGTCTGTTTTTCAAAGGAGATAAGAAGTCCCGGCTCTCCATTAAGCTTTGCATATACATCAGCACTGTCATCAACCTTCTTTACATCGGCCACATCAGACACTTTGATTATTCCAACGCTGTCCATATTCAGATCTATCAGAACTGTATCTGACAGTTCATCAACATCAGCAACACTTTCTCCGACCTTAACCAGATAATCCCCATCCTTGCCCGGAGCATAACCTGCCGGCATATCAAAATTCTGGGCCACAAGAAGATTATTAAGTGTATCTATAGAAAGAACCTCATTCAGATCTGCTGCATCCTTGGCACTGTCCACACTGTCATCTATCTGCTTCTGGGCATTTTCTATCTGAGCCTTTCCCTGTGCCAGCTCAGCAGAAGCCTCAGCCATTGTAATAGATTGTTCTATCTCTGCTTTATTGATACTCTCCAAAGCATCATTTGTAGCAGTTTTACCATCCTTAACCTTCTTGATTCCGGATTCTATCTTCTTTATTCCCTTTTTTACTTCAGTAAGCTGTTTTTCAAGCGTCTTAACCGCATCAGGAATATCCTTATAGGTTTTAAGAGTAATTCCCTGATCAGCCATAGATGCACCACTGGCAGCAAGCTGTTTATTTATCTCATCAATAGTTGCGCTCAGTTCAGCCTGTTTGGTCATAGCCTCCTCAATACTCATTCCTGCAGTAGCCGCAAATGTAGTCTCATCCAGCATACCCTGATTAAAAAGTTCTATAACCGAATCAAGTCCGTCAAGCGCCTCCTTGGCCTTTTTTGCTCCCTTATAGGTTTCATTCAGGCTGTCTATAGTCTTCTTAAGTGTTTTCTTTGTTTCCTTAAGCGTTTCCAGCTGGGAATTCAGTTCCTTTTCAGACTGATAGAGTTCTATCTGTGTAGTCTGTAACTTTCCTTTATTTTCACTTATGGTATCTGCCAGAGTGGTTTTACCCTCTTCCAGCTCTGATTCTCCCGACTCTATATCTGCCTTAGTGGATTCAAGTTCATCCCTCGCATCCTGGAACTGAGATTCGATCTCAGCCATTATCTTATCATTCAGCTTATCTATTTTGCTCTGATTAAGCGTAACCTTTACGCTTTCCTTAATTCCACCGCTTGATGTAACTGAAGCTACACCCTCTATACTCTCAAGCTGTGGGATAATTTCTGTTTCTATATAATCACTGAGTTCTGTATCCCTCATATTTTCAACATTTACTGCAGCAACCATTACAGGAAGCATATTGGGATTGATTTGCATCACAATAGGAGTACCGACAGAATCATCGAAGGTACCCTTAACCTGATCCAGGCTCTGCTGTACTTCTATTAAGGTAGCATCCATATTGGATGTCTGTTCATATTCCAAAATAACTGTGGAATAACTGTTATATGAAATAGACTGGATGTTTTTCAGATTAGATGTTGTGGCAAGTGCAGACTCTATGGGAGATGTAATCTCCTTTTCTATTGTCTCCGGACTTGCTCCCATATCTGTGGTAATGACAATTACGTATGGGAGAGTCATATTAGGAAGAAGATCTGCTGTCATCCTGGTAAGAGCTACAATTCCTATTACTATAACGGCAATTACTATTACAAATACCGTATATGGTCGTTTTACACTGAATTTTGATATCATATCTACCCTTCTTTGCTTACATTCTTTATCAATCTATAATAATCAGTACACTGTTTCTAACATTCATATATTAGTCGCAGAACCTGTCTATGTTCTCTATGATTATACTTTTCAGAACCTCATCATCTGTAAGATCGATATTACACTTTTCCTTAAGCTCCTTATATCTATATGCCATAAGTTCATGAAGACTGGCTATCTCATAAGCAAGGAGCCTGCACTCTCCATCTGTTTTTTTACCTGCAAAATGTTCCTTCAGCAGGATATATGTACCATCATCCATTTCAAGCCCTCTGTCGAATACACAGAACTTAACAACAGAATGAGACATGCTGTAATAATCTATCATCAGTCTGAGCATCTGAAAATATCCTTCAATAAGCTTCTCCTTTGGAGACATATCACTATGTAATATCTCTTCCAGCTCAGGCTTACATTTTTTAACCTCTTCCTGAAGGTCCCTAAATACCGCATATATCAGAGCCTCTTTGGAACCGAAGCAGTAATTTATCATAGCCAGATTTACTCCGGCTTCCTTTGTTATTGCTCTGGCTGTAACCTTGGTCCAGTCATCGCAGTTAAGAAGCAGTTTCTTTGTTGCTTCAATAAGCGCAGTTTCAGTTGATTCAACCTTTTTCTTTTCCATATTCAAACATCCTATCCATTCATTAAACGCGTTTAATTAAACATGTTTAATGTTACTCTTCCCTATTCTTCCTGTCAATCAAAAAAAGATGACAAAAATATAGAATTCTTGTCATCTTTCTACTTTATAAAATGCTGCTGTTATTTATTAAATTCCAGTTCTTCCTTAGGTACCGGCTTGCTGAATAAAAATCCCTGAGCCATATCAGTTCCTATATTATGAAGAAAGTCATACTGTTCTTCAGTTTCCACTCCTTCAACAAGTGATTTAACTCCCAGATTCTTTACCATATCAATAATAGAAGTTACTATTACAGCAGTCTGAGGCTTGTCAGAAAGAGTTCTCATAAATCTCATATCAACCTTGATAACATCAAAGCTGAAGTCCTGCAGCGAATTAAGTGAAGAATAGCCGCTTCCAAAATCATCCAGCCATACTTCAAAGCCGGCAGTCTTAAGCTCATCAATCTTTTTGACCAGTTCATCCTTATCATCAACCAGTGCACTTTCAGTTATCTCTATATGAAGAGTCTTCTCATCAATACCATATTCTTTGACCTTATCTTTTATATAGCCGACTATATCAGTAAGCATAAAGTCAAGTCTTGAAAGATTAATGGATACAGGAATATCTCTTCCGGCTTTCTCTGAAAGTTCCTTCTGATCCCTGCATGCCTGATCTATAATATACCTGTCCACTATATGTATCAGTCTAGATTCTTCAAGAACCGGAATAAATTCACCTGGTGAAAGGAATCCATATATAGGATCCACCCACCTGGCAAGCGCTTCAAGTTCAAACAACTGACCATTATCGATATTTACTATAGGCTGATAATAAACTCTTAAATATCCTTTCTCAGCCGCCTCGGCAACATGGGATATTACATACTGCTGAAGTTTATTATGATTTTCCAGACTGGCTTCATAGTATACATAGTTCTTTCCAAAAGTATGCTTTATGCTGTCACATGCAAGCTTAGCCTTATCAGAAGCTATTCCTATTTCTTCGCCTTCTTCATATTCATATATTCCGGCCTTCAGATTCATTTCTATACTGCTAAACAAAGGTTTTACTTTGGACAATATAGTATCAAGCTTTTCCTCAACTCCATCCTTAAAGTCCAGAATAACAAAATGATCCTCAGCGAATCTCGATATCAGCCCTCTGTCAAACTCCTCCTTCAGGATGTCTGCTATATCCTTCAGAAGTGCATCTCCCTTTCTGAATCCATATGTTTCATTATAAGCTTTGAAATTACCGATATTAAAATATAAGAATATCGGTTTATCCTCCATTCTGATAACATTTCCCAGCATTTCATCAGCCCTTATACGGAAGAACTGCATATTAGTAAGTCCTGTAAGACTGTCAACACTTCCTTTATTGATATTGATTCCAATTTCTTTAAGAATATCTGTTCTTCTCTTTTCACTTCTGTCATAAGAAAATCCGACAACCGCTCCTCTTCCCTCATTTTTTGCTTCAAGAAGTCTGACCTCGGCATGTCTTATTATTTCTGATACATCATCCGGAGATATAGTTTTTCCAAATACATAGCCTACTGAAAATGATGGATGAAAGCGCATGTCCATAATGGTAACATCATTGAATCGATTTTTCAGCTCGCTGATCTTGTCAGTAAATTCCTGTCCTTTTCTGGTATTATACATAACAAGAAGCTCATCACTTTCATATCTGTAGCATATATTTTCTCCAAATATTTCAGTAACTATATTTCCCAGATAACTTACCAGTTCCTCACCAAATCCGTGACCGTACATGTCATTGTAAAACTTAAAATAATCTATATCGATAATTCCGGCATAGATATCTTTATTCACATAGTTATCTACGTCCAGTTTAAGCGCATATCTGTTTTTTAATCCCGAGAGTTCATCATGCATGGCCTTGTACTGGGATTTCATGTAGTTTTCAATATTGTCATATCTTTCTGCCAGAACAAAAAGATTAAGAAATATAGATCCCATAAGGAAACTGAGAGCATGAACAACATCTATTCTGAAAATCTCCGGATTCTTGAAAATAAGTCCCATAATAAGATATATCGCCATAGAGAAAACAATATAAAGCAGATGTCTTACCGGATTATCCAGAATAAATGGCGGCAGACATATGAGAAGCAGGAAAAATGTAATCGTCAGCGAATCCGGATCCCAGTATGTACCCATAAGAATACCGAATACCATTACCGGAATCTGTATTGTATAAAGAAATAAGAGACTATTTTTAATACCATCTCTTAAAACAAAACTTCTTATAAGTGCAGCAAAAACAAAATAAAGAAGCAGTATTACACTCTGAACATATCCATTTGTTTTTGCCACAAACATATTGGAAAGAAGATTAACTGCAGCCACGATAAAGCCGACAAGAATAAATGTCTCGCTGGCGATGACATTTCTCTTGTCAACTTCATCTTTATATTCATAATATCTTTTAGGAGTTAATCTTCTCAAGAAATTCATGAATAAACCTACCTGTCACTAAGCATATCTTCCTTAAGCTTTTCAAGCTTTGTCTCTGAATCAGCCATATCCTCGCCCTTTACACCAAAGTAGAACTTAATCTTCGGCTCTGTTCCCGAAGGACGTACACAACACCAAGCATTGTCTTCAAGCTCATAATAAAGAACATTTGATGATGGAAGACCTGTCGAAGTCTTCTCTCCTGTTGCGAGATCAATTCTCTCATCAGCCTTATAATCACGAGCAGCAAGAACCTTGAAGCCTCCAAGCTCCTTTGGTGGATTTGAACGGAAGTTGTCCATCTTCTTCTGTATCTCAGCAGCTCCGTCAATACCCTTAAGCTCGAGAGTAGCAAGGCCTTCTTTATAGAATCCATACTTAGCATAAAGATCCTGCATAGCATCACACAGAGTCTTGCCCTGTTTCTTGTAGAATGCGGCAACCTCACAGAGCATCATAACTGCAACGATGGAATCCTTATCTCTTGCATAGGTTCCTGTCAGACATCCATAAGACTCTTCAAGTCCGAATACATAATTATTGCAGCCTGTCTGCTCAAATATCTTGATCTGCTCACCGATGTACTTGAAACCTGTAAGCACTTCTACGCAGCGTGCATTATAATTTGCTGCTATAGCCTTTGCCAGATCTGTAGTAACAATGGTTGTTACAAGAGCAGGATTCTCAGGCATAGTACCTGTAGCCTGACGTTCACTGAATATATACTCTGCTATGAGCATACCGGACATATTTCCTGTAAAGCTCATATACTCACCTGTCTTAGTATCCTTTGCATATACACCAAGTCTGTCGGCATCCGGATCTGTAGCAAGAACTATATCTGCATCCACGTCCTTTGCAAGCTTAAGAGCAAGCTCCCATGCAGGTGCTGATTCAGGATTCGGATAAGCTACTGTTGGGAAGGAACCATCAGGAATCTTCTGCTGTGGCTCAACATAAACCTGTGTAAATCCAAGATCCTTAAGAACTCTGCGGACAGGCACATTTCCGGTACCATGCAACGGTGTGTAAACAATCTTAATATCCTTAGCCATCTCAGGAATGATCTCAGGATGGATACTCTGTGCCTTAACCTGAGCAATATATTTATCATCAAAATCAGTTCCGATAATATTGAAGAGACCTAATGCTCTTGCATCATCCTCATCCATAGTCTTAACATTTGCAAAATCAGTAACCTTTGCGACCTCAGCCATAATACCTGTATCATGAGGCGGTGTAACCTGAGCACCATCCTCCCAATATACCTTATAGCCATTATATTCACGAGGATTATGACTTGCCGTTACAACGATACCTGCTATACATCCAAAGCTTCTTACTGCGAAGGAAAGCTCCGGTGTAGGACGAAGAGATTCAAAAAGATAAGTCTTAATTCCATTAGCATTAAGACATCTTGCTGCCTCACGTGCAAACTCAGGTGACATGATACGTGAATCATGAGCTATAGCAACACCCTTTTCCTGACCATCATGTGCTACTATATAATTTGCAAGTCCCTGCGTAGCCTGACGAACAGTATATATATTCATACGGTTAGTACCCGCTCCTCTGACACCTCTCAGACCTCCGGTACCAAACTCCAGACTTCTGTAAAATCTGTCCTCTATCTCCTTTGTATCATCCTTAATTGCCTCAAGCTCAGCCCTTGTTTCCTCATCAAAATATGGATCCTCAAGCCACTTCTTATAAGCTTCCATAAAATCACTCATTGGTCTTAACCTCCCTTATATCATACATTTTTTGAAGCCTTTAAACCTCTTTTTCTCTATTCTCCATAGATATGTGTATTGTACCATTTTTAAGGCTTTAATGCCACAAGATATTACCTTAAAATGTAATGATTTTATTTCATGTTTTTTGACATGCAGATTAATATCTGATATCATGACATAAGTGTCAAAAGTCAAAATGCGTTCCCGCTTGCGGGGAAAGCATTTTGACTTTATGACACGCTGAAACATTCGGAAATAGCAATTTTCGTAGAAAATTAGCGGTTTCCGAATGTTTCTAGGATTGCGAGAGTTTTCGAAGAAAACGGAGCAATCCGTATGTCATGTTTTTTACCAGGAGAAAACATTATGAAAAGAATCATACTTACCGGCGGAGGAACTGCCGGACATGTCACACCCAATATAGCCCTTATACCAACCTTAAAGGAGATGGGATACGAGATCAGCTATATTGGAACATATAATGGAATTGAGAAAGAACTTATAGAAGAAATAGGAATCCCCTATTACGGAATATCCTCCGGAAAACTAAGAAGATACTTTGATCTGCAGAACTTTACCGACCCATTCAGAGTTATAAAGGGTTACGGTGAGGCAAAAAAGCTGATGAAAAAGCTGAAGCCCGATGTGGTTTTTTCCAAAGGTGGATTTGTTACCGTACCTGTAGTACTTGCTGCAGCCGGCAGGAAAATACCGGTAGTAATACACGAGTCCGATATGACCCCCGGTCTCGCTAACAAGATTGCTCTTCCAAAGGCCACAAAAATATGCTGTAACTTTCCTGAGACAAAAGCCATGTTTGAGGGACGTGCAACCGTCACTGGAACTCCGATACGTGCTGAGCTTTTTAAAGGAAAGCCTGAAAGAGCCTATAAAATGTGTGGGTTCAAGGATGAAAAACCATGTATGCTGGTAGTCGGCGGAAGCACAGGATCCGCGCGAATCAACGAAGCTATACGCAGTTCACTGGACACACTTCTTAAAACCTATAATATTATTCACATATGTGGAAAAGAAAAGACTGATAAAGATAAAGAAGGTATACAGGGTTACGCTCAGTTTGAATACATAGGTCCGGAGCTTCCGGATGTATTCGCCCTTGCTGATATAGTCATATCACGTGCCGGTGCTAATGCCATTTGCGAACTTCTGGCACTTAAGAAACCGAACATCCTTATCCCTCTCTCAAAAGCTGCCAGCCGTGGAGATCAGATACTTAATGCAAAATCCTTTAAGAAAAGCGGTTACAGCTATGTGATTGAAGAAGAGGATCTTACAGATGAATCACTTCTTAAGGCTGTGGCATATGTATCAGAAAACAAAGAAAAATATCTTGACGCCATGAAAAACAGCGATGGCGGAAATGCCATTGAAACAATAACCGGAATCCTGGATTCACTGGTACAAAAAAAATAGCCCTGACGGCAATGTCATTAAGTTAAGACGACAAAAAATAAGAAGAAACCGAATTACCTTCATAATAAAGGAGTAAATTCCGGTTTCTTTTTATTTTGCGCGTATATTTCTTTTGTTGATTCTTAAAAACAGTTTAATTAGTATTCATTTCAGTTTTATAATCACGCGAAAAAGACAGATTGCATATCTGTCAAAAAAAGTGTATATTTTTCTTTAATTAAGCTACTCTGTAAAGGAAGCTTACTGCAGACTGAGTTTTGACTTTGCGAGGGTCTTTTCGATTAGGTCTAATTGGTAGTGTGTACTTTTCGATTAGTTTGATTACATCAGGTGGACTTATATCCCTCTTTTGTCGTAGGTATTCTCGACAAATATAGATGGCAATAGTAAAGTTCACCTGTTTTGTTTTGTCTTTATCTGCCATCCGTCTCATTACATGAGTGGTTATCAATTCACAGTAGTTATACAAAAGGAGTCTTGCATATATTTCCTGCTTTATGTAATCTGCTTTTCTAGCATGGAAACAGGTGAGTCCAATGGCATATTTGATTTCCCTAAATGATGTCTCAATCCCCCATCTCATCCCATATATCTCTTTTAGGTTTTCTATAGATATTTGGTATCTATCAAGATTAGTAACAACTACTTCATATTTATCTTCGCCAATGGGGAATCTTGCTATCCTAAATGATAAGGTATAGGTTCCTTCACTTCGCGGAGGCAGAAAATCAAACATCTGATTCTGAGGCATCCATCTGTATCCAGCAGCTTTATTTGACTTTGTATTTTTCCTGGTAAATGTTATTGATACGTCAGTATCGAATACATCTCTTTTAGGTAAATCTAATTTTGATGCGATGCCATTACTGTGAATGTCTTTTACACGAATAACAAACTTCCAGTTATTCTGGATAGCATGAGCTATGATGTTATAGTTTTCATATCCTCTATCAGCAATAAGAATAGCATTTGTAAGGTGCGATCTTTCCATCATTCTTATACAGGCGCGATATTCATGATACCCGGAAGCTGTCTGAATAACAGCATCCAGATAAACCCGGTTCAAAACATCATAAAAGGCATTAAGATGGAGATAGTTTGCTGTTTCTACAAACTGATTGCATTTCCATGAAGTTTCAGCGTCGTTGGGATTGTTTGCAATGCAAAGATCAGAACCATCACAGGCTATAAGCTTATAACCATGGTAAAGATTAGTATGATTAACATTTTCCTCTGTGAAAGATTTAAAAAGGTACTCAAAAGCATCTGGCAAAACCTTAGACCGTTGCTGTGTGTAAGCAGAAACAGTAGGAGTATTTATTTTAAAATCAAAATACTCTAATAGCTCCTTACACATAGTACAACCACCTGAATTTAGTGTTATCCCAACAAATGTCTTGAAATCAATCTTCCGATTTCTAGAAAAATCCACTTCTGGATTTCTAAGAAACAAACTAGGATTATCAGATAGCTCCGAAATAATGTTCTGTAATGAAACGGTTATGTCTTGGATATATTTACTCATGTGATTCCTCCTTGTAATCAAAATTTTCTTAATTACAAGGGCCGCTTTCGCTACTGCTTAAAAAACAAATCAATAGCGAAAGCGGCCGCACATTTTGGGGGATATGTCAACACTTTTTTCGAATTATTACAGAAAAAAAGACCTCTATACTTTTTTAGTATAGAGATCTTTTTAATTAAGCTTAACTTAATGACATTGGCCCTGACGGGCTATTTTTTATTATTTTGCAAGCACGTTGAGTGCAGCCTGATAATAAGATGACTTGTCTGTGCTCTTATAAACTGTCTCATTTACATGAACTTCAGCAGGTGCTGCAGTCTTTCCAGCCTCAAGAACCTTATCTGATATCTTAATCTCATTACCCTGCTTTGTAACGTGGAATACAAGCTGAACATGGGCATTGGTAAAGGTTACCATACCTGTATCATTTGTTTCATTCTCCATGCTGACTGTACATTTATAACCATCAGCGTAAACATCATATGAACCATTTCCCGCATCATCTACAGAAATCTTCTTGATTGTCCATGCCGGATGCTCTGTCTTTTTAAGCATAGCACTCTCAAATGTTACGCCCTTGTTCTTAGGAATTGTTGCAGCCTTTACTGCTCCTGTAACTACAGCATAGTTATCATCGGTCATATCCTGAAGCTTTTCGGTTATTGGATTCTTAACCTGTCCCGGAAGAAGGTAATATCCACCAACCAGTATACCGGCGATAATAATAATACCAAGAACTATTCTACCAATTTTGTTGCCCATAATAATTCACTCCTTTTGTAAATATGGATAGTTAGAACAATTCACGTTCTAACTGATATATATATCCCTCAACAAGCTGAAGACGCTTAACAAACTCGTTTCTTCCTGTATCTGTCTTGCACCAGCTGATCTTCGGTTTGTTATTTCTGTAATATTCCTTGATACGATAATAAGTTCTCTTATAGCTTGCCTGGTCCTCAAGACCGGCTGCCATACAGTCACTCATTATCCCAACAGCTCCTACCTCATCGAGAAGATCTGCATCCATAACTATGCGACACTCAAGCGAGAGATCTTTATCAGTTTCCTTATCCTCATGAACCATGATGATCTCTCCGACCTTAACGATCATTTCCGGATCAACACCTATGCTGTCCAGATACTCTACTGCTATTTCTGCACTGACTTCATTATGCGGTCTTCCTTCTTCCCAACCAACATCATGAAGCAAAGCAGCAAGCACGATGACATCCAAATCACCGCCGAGCTTTGCCTGAAGACGAATAGCCCAGCGATATACACGCATCGTATGATCATAGCTGTTCCTAAAAGGATAAGAATCTTTTCCGCTATTTTCAGAAGCTGTTTTCTTTACAAATTCTATTACTTCTGAGTAATCCATTCTTTACTAACCCCTAACATAGTAATAAAAATCCAATCCCCTACATAATACCACTTTAAGTAAAATAATGCTACTAAAAATTATTATAAACCGCGCGGCTGACTTTGCAAAGTTTACACGAACGTTACCCTGGCAGTTAACTCGCTCCAGGCTGCCTCGCGGCGCACAGAATGACCTGCTTAGTGCTGCTTTGTTCCCAACCTGACACGGTTCACAGGGTTCTGTCGCGCAAGACCTGAATCTTCAACATCACTTACCAGGGGCAGACCTCGCATAACCAGTTCGAGGTCAGCCATCACCCCTGCTGTAGCGGATTGCAGGTACAGGGCACCGCTATCTCCCCGGCTGCGCGGAAATTTTATAACTATACAAGTATACATAATATTGCATTTACAGTCAAGAGCCAACCGGGACTTTATTATTTAGTCGAAAATTTAGCCTTATTGCTGACTCCGCCCTTTCTGAAGAGCTTCTTATACTTGCTAGTTTTTCCCTTGGGAACAATAACTTTAGCCTTAGTTTTTATTTTTGTAAAGGACTTTCCTCCTACAGACTTGATACTCTTGGATTTTATAGTTATCTTACTGAGCTTTCTGCATCCGTAAAAGGCCTTAGCTCCGATTTTGGTAATATTTTTTCCTATAACCAGAGTTTCAAGCTTGGTATTCCCCTTAAAAGCCTTTGCTCCGATAGCATTTACCTTATATTTAACACCATCTATCTTTATGACATCAGGAATAACAACCTTTGCCTGTTTTTTATTTACACCGGTAATGGTGAGAGTTCCTCCCTTTCCGGCCTTTGTAACCTTGTATTTTGAGCCGGCGATCTGAAGATTATATCCCTTCTTGACAGGCTGGTCAAAAACAGCATTTATAACAGTATCTTCATCAGAGGATTCGTTCTTTTTCTCAGAGGAATTACTGTTTTTATCCTCTGAAGTCTTCTCATCCTTACTGTCCTTATTATTGTCACCAGATTTCTCTGTAGTCTTTTCTTCCTTTGTCTCTGTAGTAGTTTCCTCAGCAGAAGCATCGGTCATATCACAGGATACTTTTCCGATAGTAGACTGATATAAACCTATTCCGGTTATATTCAGATATCCCTTTCCGGATTTTGCTCCCTTTTCAATCTTAAATTCAGTAAATGTAACCTTGTAATCTATATTCCTGATCAGTTTTTTACCATTCAGAACAACAGTTATGTCGGCACTGCATTTGCCATTATCGTAGACAGCATTTTTTACTGTCACAGACGCATTATTTATTTCTGTCAGTGTTTTACTACTGTAATAGGATGATGTACTGATATCATATGCGCTCATGTCATGATAATGGTCTCCGGAGGAAATGTCATCCAGCCCGGATACAACATGATCATTCTTAAACTTATTTGAATCACTGCCCTCAAGGAAATATTCATATGGCTCTCTTCCTGAATCCCAGGTGACATCAATATAATAATATTTGCCATCAACCTTTACCAGATTCCATGCATGAAATTCCCATTCACCATTAAAATTCTTTGAAGATCCCTTTACGATTCTGCAGTCAAGACCGCAGCTTTCAGCCATATAATAGAATAATGAAGCATAGCCCTGACAAACCGCTGTTTTATTAATCAGAGCAGCATAAGCGCTCTGCTTAAGCGTATAACTGTCATCATCCAGATGTTCATTATCATAGGTTATATTTTCGGCTATATAGGAATAGATAGCTGAAACCTTATCATAATCACTTGTCATTGATGAAAGACCAAGGGTCTTCATGACTGATGCAGCCTCAGTCGTAAATGTATCCTCTTCAGCCTTTGTAGTAAAATACTCAAATGAATAATTAAAGGTTATTTCTTTAATATTAATAAAGTACTCGGAACCGGATCCTCCCATTTCCATTGAAGGAACGGAATTACAACCGTATTCCCCATGAAAACTGTTGATCAGATAATCGCCTTCATTCCCAAGACCATCTTCAGTATGCTCCACAGCTTTCTCGAGAATATCCCACCCGTAGTCTCTTTCAGGAAACTGTCCATCCAAGGCAGAATTAATAATTGAATTCATAGCCGTCTTATCACCGGTAGAATTCGCAGCAATATAACTGTCAAAAGTATCCTTGGTTATTTCTATCTTTTTATTAAGCTCAAGTTTGATGGAAAAGGCGGTATTACGGGCCTTCAGCTGATTTTTGACATAAAGAGGGGCATCTGTCAGAATATTTGCAGCTGTATAAACCGGAATATCCTCGGCAGACACATTTTTAACCGGAATGCACGCTAAAACAAGTGCTATCACCAGAAGAAGAGATATTAAATTCTGATTTTTTCTAATCATCATATATTTATCCCTTTATACATCAAAAACTTATGTTTAACAAAAAGGCATCATAAAAAAACATATGACGCCTTAACCTTCCCACTTATTTTATCATTTATATCATTACATCGTCAATCAGTAAATTCATTGGCGAGCTCAGCAAATTGCCTTAATTCAAGGGCTTCTCCACGTATTCTTCCATCTATCCCCAGTCTTCCCAGAGCTTCTTCTATTTCTTCCCTGGAAAAGCTTAAGCCCTCAAAATTCTTTATCGCATTTGCCAGTGTTTTTCTTCGCTGATTAAATGCCGCTCTGATCATGCTGAACATCAGCTTTTCATCCTTTACATCTACGGGGGGCTCAACTCTTCTCTTCAGACGGATAACCGCAGATCCTACATTAGGACGGGGCATGAAGCAGTTGGGTGGAACATTTGCCGCAAGATACGGTTCTGAATAATACTGAACCGCCAGAGACAGTGCACCGTAATCCTTTGATCCGGGCGCAGCCTGCATACGTTCTGCAACCTCTTTCTGTATCATAACCGTTATGCTTTCTGCCGGAACATGTGATTCAAGCAGATTCATAATAATAGGTGTTGTGATGTAGTACGGCAGATTTGCAACTATCTTAAATGGTCTTCCATCAAACATAGCAGCTATATCCTGCTTAAGGATATCTCCATGTATTATTTCTACGTTATCGTATTCCGACAAAGTTTTTTCTAAGATAGGGATAAGTTTATCATCTATCTCCACTGCCTTTACAGTCTTTGCCACCTCCGCGAGATACTGAGTAAGTGTACCTATTCCCGGTCCAATCTCCAGAACTTCAGTATCCTTATCAATCTCTGCCGCAGCAATTATTTTATCAATAACGTGAGAATCTATAAGAAAGTTCTGTCCGTAGTTTTTTCTGAATGTAAAATTGTTTTCCTGAATAACCCTTATGGTTTCTTTGGGGTCACTGAGCATATTTATACCTCATCTGTCAGTAGCTCTTTTTGAATTAATCCGTTTTCCGACTCTTATTTTTTTCTCTCAATTGTTTAAAAAATGTAACCAGAAGTTCTGAACATTCCTCCTCCAGAACGCCTTTTGTTATATCAACCTGATGATTAAACTCCTTTATATCCAGAAGATTTATTATGGAGCCCGCCGAACCTGCTTTGGGATTCATACAGCCAATAACTATTTCCGGAATTCGCGCCTGAACTATCGCACCTGCGCACATCTGACAGGGTTCAAGAGTAACGTACATCCGGCATCCCTCAAGTCTCCAGTCATCCATCACCTTAGTTGCCTTCCGGATAGCCATTATCTCGGCATGAGCCAGGGCAGACTTATCCTTGTTTCTCCTGTTGTATCCTCTACCTATTACTTTTCCCTCATATACAATTACGCAGCCTATGGGTACATCTCCCTGATCTGATGCCTTCTTCGCCAGTCTGATAGCCTGCCTCATATATTTTTCGTCTGAAGTCATATTTGTTATTTGATATCTCCCGAATATATCTTCTTCATCTTGTTTGCACTGCACTTCATAATATACACATCACAGGTTCTTTTACCTGTTGGCTTCCAATGCTCAGCAAAACAAACAATGTAATCATCAACTATCATATATCTGATGCTGTATGCCTTCACCTTTACAGAATGCTTATCACCTGCTTTATATGAGGCACCTGTTTTCAGATCAAGAAATGCAGAGCCAGTCTTAATTTCTCCAGTTTTCACCTCAGTGGCTGTGGTTTCTGCTGTATTAGTATTATCTGTATTAGTGTTTTCTGTATTCGTATTTTCAGTAGTATCTTCTGTCTTGGTTTCTTCCTTTTTAGTCTCTTCCTTTTTAGTCTCTTCTTTTTTCTCAGGACCGGCTAATGTGGTTATTGTGATCTTGATTTTTGAATCAGGATAGTACATTCTCCTGTATTCTTCAGAATAAACTATTCCCTTTTTACCTGTTGTATGACCGGTTCCGGAAAGCTCAGCATACTCGGATTTCAGCGGATAGCTGTTTTTATAAGCTTTAAGCTTAACCTTCTTTTCCTTCTTGTTGCTCTTTCCATTTGTTTTTATACTGTAGGTATCTACTGAATACTTGGTAACATAGGTATAATTCTTTTCAATAGACTTTGCATCATGATAATACTGATAATAAAGCTTGCTGCCCGATAATGTAAGACCGCTGAAGCCTCCGAAGCTCTCCTTGGACTCAGATTTCTTTAACAGTACCTTTTTCTTTCCTGTTTTCTTGGAAACCTTTATGATGCTCTGACTGCGTTTTCCAGAATCCTTAAGTCTGGTTATATAGTAAATATTCTTCTCATCCTGCTGGATAAACTGTCCTGCAGGCAGAGAGTTAAACTTACTGTCCTTTTCACCTGTTTGCAGATTATAGGCAATAAGCTTTACATTTGAACCAACTATGTATAGGTAATTCTCATCCTTACAGCTGAATAGTTCACCTGTTCCTAGTTCATTATTGTCATAGCTAACTTCACCATCATAGAATTTAATTTTCTTCTTAGAAGCAGCTGATACATCCTTAAGACCGGGTTCTGACAGAACACATGAAAGGAGAACTGCCAAAGCAAGGGCAAAGGAGATGAATCGCTTACACTTATTCTTATTATTTTTCAACATATTATAACCTCTTTCAAAATTATACTTTCTTAGTTTATTTCCGCGATGAGCTTATACTCGCATTAAAGTATCATTTCGTGACTGTGAGAAACAGATTGTTCACTACGATACGTAGATACATGATTTGTGATTATATACTCAATGAATCGATAGCTTGATTTTCGTCAAATTCGAAGAGATAGCTTCGCGAGTTATACCGCGAGCGAAATTGTCTGAAGTCCAAATGCCATCCTTATATGATAAAAGGCATTTGGACGAGTTAAAGCCGAGCGGTTTTTAACTCGCAGAAGGTGTCTCAAAGAATTTAGAAAATCACTAGCGTGATTCATGAGTATACTAATTACAAATCATGTACAATAATATCCAATAAAGTATACATTTATAAATCACATAAAATATTTCGATTCCCGTTTCCACGCTTTTCAAAACGATAAGCAGGCAACGGGAATCGAACCCGCCTATCCAGCTTGGGAAGCTGGTGTTCTACCAATGAACTATGCCTGCTTAAATAATGGTTTGCTGATTAGTTTAGTCTAGCACATATTATTATATGTGTCAAAAAGCATAATAACTACGTTAAAGAAATAACTTGGTATCTCAGGTCAATCGGTACAGCTTCTTCGCATTCTCATAGGTTGCTTCGGCAACCTCCTCAGGTGTTATCTCCTTAAGTCTCGCAATTTCCTCTATGACGTAGGTCAGATATCTTGAATCATTTCTTTCTCCTCGATGCGGTGATGGTGTGAGATAAGGCGAATCTGTTTCAAGAACTATATGGTCCAGCGGAATTGACTTCACCGCCTGTTTAAGTTTCTTGGAGTTTTTAAATGTAACTACTCCTCCGATACCGAAGTAGAAATCCATCCTGAGAAACTGCTCCGCCATTTCTGCAGAATACGAATAACAATGAACAACTCCTCCGATTTCCTCTGCATGAGCCTGCTTCATAAGCTCATAAGTATCCTGAGCAGCATCACGGCTGTGTATCACAAGAGGAAGCTTAAGCTCTCTGGCCAGTTCCATCTGTCTTAAGAACCATTTATGCTGAAGTTCTCTGGCAGGTTCATCATAATAATAATCAAGACCTATCTCGCCAATTGCCACTACTTTGTCACAGCTTTTTGCAAGACTCCTTAACTCTTCTATATCCTCATCCTTCATCTCATCGACATGATGAGGAATAACACCTATAGTCGCATACATGTAATCATACTTCTTTGCGAACTGCACCGACTGTCTGGAGGTTTCCATGGTACAACCGATATTCGTTATATGCTCTACATGAGCCGACATCCCAAGTTCTTCCCGTATCTTTCCATCAAGAAGTATATCTCTGTCCTCTTCAAATCTGTCATCATCATAATGTGCATGCGTGTCAAATATCTTCATTTTTAATGTCCTTTTTTCTTATTATTTTTCATCATTGCAGTCCCACTATAACATATCAGTAACGAGGTGACAACGCCATCCCCATTCGCCCTTGTATTATCAACCCAAATCGGCTATAATTATGAAAGTTATGCAGTTAAATTGATTGGAGGAAAATATGGTAAACGAATTCTATAAAGAGATGACCGGCAAAGAATCCGTCATCCGTCAGTTTTTTGATTTTGCAAGAGGCCGTGCCGCCGAGCTGGGACCGGACTCTGTATTCAACTTTTCTATAGGTAATCCGTCGGTTCCTGCACCGGAGAGTTTCAAGCAGGCACTGTTGGATATAGTTGAGAATGGTGATCCTGTAAAGCTTCACGGCTACAGCCCGACTCTGGGTCAGGATTCCACTAAGAAATGTATCGCCGATTCTCTGAACAGAAGATTCGGAATGAACTACGAGGCAAAGCATATCTTCCCTACCTCAGGTGCTGCAGGTGCTCTGGCTCATGCCATCAGATGTGTAGTTAAGGATGGAGATACTGTTCTTACATTTGCACCTTACTTTCCTGAGTATAATCCATACGTAAACGGAACCGGTGCTTCACTCAAAGTAGTTCCTGCTGACTACGATACATTTCAGATTAATTTTGAAGAATTTGAAAAGATGCTGGATGAAAATGTGGCAGCTGTTTTAATCAACTCACCTAACAATCCATCCGGTATAGTTTATACAACTGAAACCATCGAGAAACTTGCCGCTATTCTTACTGCAAAGCAGGATGAATATGGTCATGAGATATTCCTCATCACAGATGAGCCTTATCGTGAGATAGTTTTCAGCGGAGTGGATGCTCCATTCCCATCAAAATTCTATGACAACTCCATATGCTGCTACTCCTTCAGTAAATCCATCTCACTTCCCGGTGAGCGTATCGGATATATGGCTGTAAACCCTGCAGCAAAGGATGCTGACCTTTTAGTTCCTATGGCAGGTCAGGTATCCAGATTCACAGGTCATAACTGTCCAACTGCTCTTATGCAGTTTGCTATAGAAAGAGTTATTGATGAAACCAGTGATCTCAGCATATATGAGAAAAATGCAGAGCTTCTTTATAATGAGCTCACCAGAATAGGCTATAAGATAGTTAAACCTATGGGTACATTTTATATGATGCCAAGAGTTCCTGATAAAAACAGCAGCTCTGATGGACTGAGAGATGCAAATGAGTGGTGCTGGAAGGCAGCAAAAGAGCTTGGACTTATCACAGTACCGGGAGACAGCTTCCAGTGTCCGGGACATTTCAGAATATCCTACTGTGTTCCTACGGAAATGATTGAGAAATCGATTCCGCTTTTCGAAAAGGCGTTTGAATTTTAAGGCAGTTAAAAGTATTTATGCTGGGGAGCATATAATTGGAGGAAAATTATTAAATGGATATTGATATTACAGCTAGTGTAGACATGGGGCCGGAGAGACTTGCCGGCATACTTATTCACCCCACTTCCTTTCCCGGACCTTATGGTATAGGAGATCTCGGAAAAGGCGCTTACGATTTTATAGACTTTATGGCAAAATCAGGCATGAAGGCCTGGCAGGTGCTTCCTCTGGGACATACAGGCTTTGGCGATTCACCCTATCAGCCATTTTCATCCTTCGCAGGACAACCTCTCATCATAAGTGTAGATCATCTGAGACAGTTGAATCTTCTTTATGATGAAGACTTTAACGAGATGCCTCAGTGGAATCCTGAGGACATTGAATACGGAGATGTAATAGAGTTTAAAACAGGGCTCTTTAAAAAGGCTTATGAACGCTTTTTAGATGACAGCATTCATGACAAGTTCTCTTCTGACGAAGAGCTTATGAAATCATTTGAAAGATTTAAGGAAACCGGCTGGCTTAAAGATTATGCTCTCTTCATGGCAGGAAAAGACTACCATAAGGGTGCCCCCTGGTATATGTGGGAGGATGATTTAAAGAATCCTACTGCTGCTCAGAGAAAGAAATGGGAAGATAAGCTTGCAAAGGAAATCGGCTACTACGAATTCCTTCAGTTCCTCTTCGACTATGAGTGGATGAAGCTTAAGAAATATGCTAACGATAAGGGAATAAAAATAATAGGCGATATTCCTATCTTTGTAGCCTGGGACAGTGCTGATGTCTGGGTCAACAAAAAACTTTTTGATCTTGATACAAAGGGCTATCCAAAGAATGTTGCCGGAGTACCACCTGATTATTTTTCTGCTACCGGACAGTTGTGGGGTAATCCTCTCTACAAATGGACTGAGCATAAGAAGACCGGCTATGAATGGTGGTTCGCACGTATCAGACATCAGCTTACACTGACAGACTATCTGAGAATAGACCATTTCCGTGGTTTTGATAAATACTGGGCAGTACCATATGGCGAGAAAACAGCCATTAACGGTAAATGGATGAAAGCTCCAGGCGAGAATTTCTTTACCATGCTTGAGTCAACACTCGGATATCATATGCCGATAATAGCCGAAGACCTTGGTGAGATTGACAAGTCTGTAGTTGAACTTAGAGATAAATTCGGTTTCCCGGGAATGAAGATACTTCAGTTTGCATTTGAAAATCCAAACGAGAATAACTTCCTTCCTCATAACCATGTACGTAACTGTGTATGCTATACCGGCACACACGATAATGATACTACTCTCGGCTGGTACAAGAACTGTTTTGAGCAGTCTAGAGACAAGCTGAGACGCTACTTCAGTACCGATGCCAGCGATATATGCTGGGTTATGATCCGTGCATGCTTTGGTTCCGTAGCTACAATGGCTATAGTACCTATGCAGGACGTCTTAGAACTTGATTCCTGGGCAAGATTCAACACCCCGGGTATCGGTGAAGGCAACTGGTCCTGGAGATATAAGCAGGAAGCATTAACTGAACACCTGTCAAAGAGACTATATGAAACGGCAGCTATGTATGGCAGAAAGATTTAAGGAGAAGCGTAATGGTAAGACTTATTATCACAGCTATTTATGTATTTCTGGCGGTTATCGTATGCCTTCCATATCATCTGTACCTCTGGATATTATCCAAAAAGGACAAATATAAGAGCTGGTACAAGAGTTGGAGACTGGTCAGAGGATTCTTTAAAAGTGTACTGTGGCTGGCCGGAACCAAAATCGAAGCAAGTGGTCTTGAACACTTAAGCGAGGTTCCCGATGATAAAGGTATACTTTTTATTGGAAATCACAGAAGCTATTTTGATATCCTCGTACTCCAGACTCTGGTTGACAGACCTCTGGGATTTATAGCAAAAAAAGAATTCAAAAAGGTTCCCCTGTTCAGCTGGTGGGTTGCTGACATAGGAAGCCTGTTCCTTGACAGAAAGAACATCCGCGCAGGACTTGAGACCATCAATCTTGGAACAGAATATATGAAGCAGGGACTGTCCCTCGGTTTATATCCCGAAGGCACACGTAATCACTCTTCTGAAATGCTTCCGTTCAAAACCGGTGGTTACAGAATGGCTGAAAAATCAGGCAGCCCAATGGTTCTTGTTGCTATGACAGGAACAGATGATATCTTCGAAAATAATAAGCCGATAGCATTAAAGAGAGCCAGGGTAAAGGTCGTTTTCGATAAAGCGGTTTATCCTCATGAGCTTGAAAACAAAGAACGTAAAGAATTCTATGGCAGCATCCCGGCAAAGATCCAGGAAATGCTCAGCGAATAGAAAAATGTTACAGTAAAGTTTCAAATTACGATTAATAGGAGAAAAACAAATGATATTACTTGCTAAAGGAGCAATAATACTGATTATTGTTACTGTGATTCTGATCGGTGTTCTGATTGCACTTTATTTCTGGGGCAACAAGCTTCAGGAAAAACAGCTTGAACAGAGAGAACAGATAAATGCAGCTTCACAGCCTGCAACACTTTTTATAATTGATAAGAAAATAATGCCAATGAAGGATGCCAATCTGCCAAAACAGGTTATGGATCAGGCACCAAAGCGTTACCGCAAGGCAAAACTTCCTATTGTAAAGGCAAAGGTTGGTCCTCAGATAATGACTCTTATCTGCGATGAAAGTATATATGATGACGTTCCACAGCACGGCGAGGTAAAAGCTATGCTTAGCGGAATATATATCACAAGCGTACGTACTCTTCATAAGGGCACAAAGAAGATACAGCAGCAACAGGCCGAAAATGCTCCGAAGCGTAAGAAAACCTTCCGTGAAAAACTTCTTAAAAAGCAGTCTGATTATCAGAAACAGCTTGATTATGAGATTGCAACAAAGAAATCCAAGGAAGAGATCAAGAAGCAGAAGGCTGAAGAAAAGAAGAAACGTGACCGCGAGAAAAAGATTACGGTATAATCCAGAATGAAGCTTAAGAATCTTATATTAGCAGTATTTGTTTTGTTTACTGCACTTTTTATATCAATAATAGCCTATTTTGCTGCATTTACACTTACGGTACTTACCGGAGGTGTAAATGTAGCTAGTCCGGGCACAGCGACTGTCAATCAGGGGATATTTAATCTGCTCAGATATATCCTCTCTTTTATTGTGTTCGTAATCTGGTATAAACGAATAAAAGAAGAAAACCTTATTAACGAAAACACCAAAGCTAATCTAAAAAGTGCTTTTCATCCTCTTCGTCTTATCCTACTGATCATTCTCGGTTTTTCCATTCAGATATTTACCGAAGGTGTTCTTTTCCTTCTCAGCAAGCTTTTCCCCAATACCATGGAAAGCTACAATACCATGATGAATGAAATGTTAGGTGAAAGCACCGTACTTTTTATAATAACAGCTGTTTTCATGGCACCCGTTATAGAGGAACTCGTTTTCAGAGGACTTATTCTTCATTACTGCAGTGGTTTTATGGCAGCTAACCTGATTCAGGCCCTGCTATTCGGTCTATATCACGGAAATGTAATCCAGGGGATCTACGCATTTATATTTGGTCTCCTCTTAGGTTTTATTGCAATAAAAACAGACTCCCTTATCATCGGAATGCTTCTGCATATGATAATAAATGGAAGTCTGTATATCGTCCCTCGGGAATTATTTAAAGGTTCTGTAGGATTGGATGTAATAATATTAGTTTCGTTTGTTGTTATGGTGATATCTTATATTATACTTCTGAAAAGTATACCCAAGAATAAACCTCAGAACTGATGCACTAGTAATTATGACGCTCGCAAGCCATCTCTATAAGCCTCTCCACATACTCACCCATGCTGTGTCCTGCACGTTCCATAAGCATAGGATACATACTTATGGAGGTATGTCCGGGGATAGCATTTATCTCATTAAACACAACCCTGTCAGTATCATTTTCAAGGAAGAAGTCAACTCTTGCAAATCCAAAGCAGTCACATGCCCTGTATATCTTGACAGCCTTTTCTCTTATCTCCTCCAGCTTACCCTCAGGGAGCTCAGGATCAAGAATTGTTTTTGAATCAGCATTATTGTATTTGGCATCAAAATCATAGAACTCTGCTGCAGCTACTATCTCGCCAACGCCTGTAGCAAATGCATTATCGCCATATCCGAATACTGCACATTCTATCTCTCTTCCCTTTATGGATTCCTCAACCAGAATCTTACTGTCATGTTCTGCAGCCAGCTTCAGGCCTTCTATCAGTTCTTCTCTGTTATGAGCCTTTGTAATACCCATAGAAGAGCCTGCACATGACGGCTTTACAAATACAGGATACTGTCTTTCTTTTTCTATTCTTTTTACTGTTTCATCTATATGATCATCGGATGTTTCATACGAACGTACTCCGACATATCTTGCCTGAACAACTCCGACATCATCTGCGATAACCTTTGTGAAAAACTTATCCATTGTTACGGCAGAAGACAGATGTCCGCATCCAACATAAGGGATATGCGCCATCTCGAAAAGCCCCTGAATAGTTCCATCCTCTCCAAAGAGACCGTGAAGAACCGGAAATACCACATCAAGCTTTCTTGTCTCAAAGCTGCTTTCTCTTCTGATTATCAGATTATGAGAAGAATCCGGTGATATGATTGCTCTCGGAAGCTTTTCCAAAGCCTTATCTCTGCTCTCCTTATCAGGCGCTTCAACCACAGTTTTCTCCCAGCCTCTGTCAGCTATATGCTCCGGGTCCTCAACAAGAAGCCAATGTCCGTCTTTCGTAATACCTATATAGGTAATTTCGTACTTATTCTTATCAAGTACGCCTGCTACAGTTTTGGCCGAAACGCAGGACACATCATGTTCGCTGGACTGACCGCCAAATATAAGTGCTAACTTTATTTTTTTCATTTTTTAAACCTTTCCTATTGCTACGCTTGTATAATATACATTTACTATAATCATTTCCGACGGCATGTCAACCGTTTTTCCCATACTCTTTAATACATGTGAACAGGCCTCAATCGTTGCTCCCGTCGTATATATATCATCCACCAGAAGAATATTAATAACCATTCCGAAATCCAAAGAACCATTTAAATCTTTCAAACCTCTCATAAAGGCACATTTTTCATTCAGGACAAATGCGTTCTTCAGATTACGTTCTCTGGCATCCGGACTCAGCTCCTTCTGAGGCGAAGTTTTTTCACTTCTGATGATAAGATCTGGTACAACCTGAATTCCCAGTTTATTC
This sequence comes from Lachnospiraceae bacterium, assembly GCA_900199595.1. Taxonomy (GTDB): domain Bacteria; phylum Bacillota; class Clostridia; order Lachnospirales; family Lachnospiraceae; genus Eubacterium_Q. The sequence goes on from FZRB01000002.1 coordinate 109,610, forward strand.
CCTACAGCTTCTGCAACCAGTTCAACCTGATTATATCCTCTTTTAAGATATTTCTTCTTATGAATAGGAACCGGAACCAGAAGATTAATTCCAAGATTCTTAAATCTCTTGCCAAATCGCTGTACTATCTCTTCGCCATAAAACAGAGCATATTCCTGTCTGTCTGAATATTTAAACATGGCTATACTGTCACTTACCGGCGGTATATAATTAAACACCGGAAAGCCCTGGATATAATCCCTCTTTCTTCTGGAACAGTCCAGGCAGAACTCCACCTCCGGCGAAGCTATCTCTTTTCCGCATTTATAACAGCGGGGTTCCTTAACATATGGTCGAAGCGGTCTGCAGCTGTCACATATATATCCCCCGGAAGGTGTTACCACTTTGTCACATAATGCACAGCGGGGAGGAAATACAATATCCTTGATAACACTTTTCACAGACTAATCCTCCATCATTCGAAATATATCCTCTTCAAAGAGTGCTCTCATCTCATCCTTTTCATCTTCTTCTGCAAGCTCACATATCTTCTCAGTAAAACCCGTATATCTCTTCTGTTCCTGTATATTATCTATCATTTCATTTATCTTGCTCAGATTTCCTACTATCACAACCATTCTTCTGGCACGTGTAACCGCCGTGTACAAAAGATTTCTGCTAAGCAGCTTCATAGGGCCTGATAATATAGGAATAACAACCGCAGGGTACTCAGAGCCCTGGGATTTATGTATTGTAATAGCAAATGCGTGCTCCAGTTCATCCAGCTGATTATATTCATATTCAGTCACTCTTCCATCATCAAAGGTGACTACAACCCTTTCATCAAAATCATTTATTTCAGATATTATTCCGATATCTCCATTAAAAATACCTATTCCCTGATCGATCAGCACGTTACTCTTTTTATCCGAATATACTGACCATTCAAGCTTATAGTTATTTTTTATCTGCATAACCTTATCGCCTTCTCTAAGCACTATGTCCCCGTGCTCCTTTTCCCTTTTTCCGGGACCTGGAGGATTCAGCTTATTCTGAAGCTTTTTATTCATTTCAAGGGAGCCCAGTTCATAATGTCTGGTAGGCGTCAGAACTTCCACCTCAAGAGGCGATATATTAAGATACTTGGGAAGATTCTCGGTAACCAGGTTACTGCACTCCTGGGCTATATCAAATGTGGTTCTTCTTGGAATAAAGAAGAAATCACTGGATTTATTATTTATCTCAAGGTGAATTCCATCCTTAATCTTATGAGCGTTCTCAACTATATTACTTGTATCGGACTGCCTGAAAATCCTGGTGAGTACGGTTATAGGGAAGCATCCGCTTTCTATAATATCATGGAGTACATTTCCGGCACCTACTGAAGGTAGCTGATCCGTATCTCCAACCATAACCAGTCTTGTTCCTGTAACGACAGCCTTTAAAAGCGCATAAAAAAGCCCTGCATCTACCATAGATGCTTCATCTATGATAAGTGCATCACATTCAAGAGGATTAGCTTCATTTCTCTGAAAATGAAGAGCTGACTTTTCATTGTCATCTCCGGGCTCTCCAGAGAATTCCAGCAGCCTGTGAATAGTCTGGGCATTATAGCCGGTAGACTCTGTTATTCTTTTTGCCGCCCTTCCTGTCGGCGCCGCCAGAAGAACTACTTCTCCCTGATATTCAAAATACCTGATGATGGCATTGATTATTGTTGTCTTTCCTGTTCCCGGACCACCTGTGATAACAGAAACTCCTGAACTGATTGCAAGCTTGACCGCATTTTTCTGAGAATCATCAAGCTCCATATCTGTTTCTTCTTCAACATGCTTAATGGCTTCATCAACCTCTTTTTCATCAGGCTCATAGTCGAGTCGGAGCCCCAGAAGTCTTTTTGCACTATCCATTTCAAGGCGATAATTCCATCTGGTATAGACTCTTGGTTCTGTATCTGCTTCAGCTCCGTTATCAGATAACTCTCTGTTTTCAAGAACCACTCTGCCCTGAAGAAGCATATCATCAAGTATTTTATCAGTTCTTTCAAAAAAGACCTCCTGCTCTACATCAGGACTAAGAAGTTCATAAACCTTTGAAAAAAGCATATTACGGGGAACATACATATGTCCCAGCCCCATAGACTGATTCAGGACATAATAAACAGCCGATGCTATACGAAATTCCGAATCAGCGGATATTCCGGACTGCATGGCTATATTATCTACGGTTTTAAAACCTATTCCCGGCACAAAATCTGCTATCTTGTAAGGATTCTTACGAATAACATTATATATCTCATCGCCGAATTCAGCGTATATCTTCATGGAAAGCTTAATGCTTATCCCATACTTGGATAAAAACATTATTACATTTCTGTAGGAACGATTTTCACTGTATCTTACAGCTATTTTTTCGGCCATATTCATGGATATTCCACGAACCTCCGCCAGCCGCTCCGGTTCTTCATCTATGATCCTGAGCGTATCATCACCAAATTTTTTTACTATTCTCTTTGCCAGAGCCTCACCTATCCCCTTGATAATTCCGGATCCGAGAAATCTCGTAATTCCTTCGGTATCACTAGGCATGCTCAGTTCGGCTTCAGTCACCTTGAACTGAATATCATACTGGGGATGATGAACATATTCACCGTCAGCCTGGATATACATACCTTCAGCTGCTCCGGGAACATTTCCTACAAAGATTTCATCACCTTCACTAGTTTCCACAACAAAAACAGCATAACCGTTTTCTTCGTTCTGATATATGATTTTATTAATGTATCCTTCCTGTACCATATTCATATACCTCTCATACGCCTGCAGAGCAGGCCCCTTCCCCCAGGGAAAGGCTATAAAAAGGGGGATGTACATCCCCCTCTACTCCTGTGTTGACAGGTAATCTATATACTTTCCGGTTCCTACCGCAACCACTGACATCGGATCCTCCGCTGTCATCGTTGTTATTCCGGTTTTTTCTTCTATAAGCTGTTCCAGACCATGAAGCAGTGCCCCGCCTCCGGTAAGAACTATTCCTCTGTCAGCTATATCTGCTGCAAGTTCAGGAGGTGTTTTTTCAAGTACTGAATGAACTGCCTCCACAACCTGACCTGTTACGTCTCGGAGCGCTTCTTCTGTTTCATCAGAGGTTATCGTCACAGTCTTCGGAAGACCTGTAACCAGATCACGTCCACGCACATCCATTGATATATTCTCCGGACGTTTATAGCTGGTTCCTATATTTATTTTAACCTCTTCAGCAGTTCTGTCACCTATCAGAAGATTATGACGTTTTCTGACATATTTGATGATTGCATCATCGAAATCATTTCCGGCCACTTTAATGGATGAAGTAACTACAGGTCCACCCATTGAGATTACTGCTATATCAGTAGTACCACCACCGATATCAACTATCATATTTCCAACCGGTCTTACAATATCTATTCCTGCTCCTATGGCAGCAGCAATAGGTTCCTCTACTATATTAACAAATCTGGCTCCGGCATTGTAAGTAGCTGTCTCCACAGCCCTCTTTTCAACCTCTGTGGCACCTGATGGAACACATATGGATATATGAGGTCTTCTGCCAAAGAAATTCCTTCCTATAGCCTTCTTGATAAAGTATTTAAGCATCTCCTCTGCTTTTGTATAATCAGATATAACCCCGTGCTTCAAAGGTCTGAGTGCTATAAGATTACCGGGAGTACGTCCCAGCATAAGCTTTGCTTCTTCGCCTATTTCAACTATTTTCTCAGAATCCTTGTCATAAGCAATTACAGTAGGTTCGCTTAAAACTATACCTCGACCTCTTATATAAATAAGTATATTCGAGGTACCAAGATCTATACCAACATCAAGATTAGCCATTATTTTTCCTCACTAAAATATTAATTTTTTTTATTGCCAGCAGGCTCTAATATAACTATCGAAACCCTGTCATAGGTTCTCCACCTGTGAAAGCTTTCAGTTATATCGTATATGTCACCCAATACATCTACATATCTCTGATACACAGTTACCCTTCTGGCCGTTTCCATCGATAATATATCTTCCGGATATTCGTCCTGCATAGGAACTATGAAACTGCTGTCTCTTCCGATTATTTCTTCTCCAAGTTTTTCTCTCAGAGAACTGTTTGCAAAAATAATCCTTCCATCCATGCTTCTGACGAGCATATAGTCAGTCAGAGCTTCAGCAACATCCTTTATCATCAGCCATCCATCATCTATTTCCTGTTTCCGGACCTGAACCTCAAGATCTCTTGAAATGATCTCGGTTATCTGTTTGGCAAATGTAATCTCCGCTTCTGTCCAGACACGCTCTTTACTATTCTCAATAAATATCATTCTGCCGTTGTATTCACCCATAACATATACCGGGAATACCATAACTGCTCTGGCATTACCATTGAATACTTCGACACGCATCTGATTTGTCATTGAATGTTTATCTATAATAAGTCCATCTGTTCTTATCTGTGCAGCAATTTCCTGTGAATAGTGATCATGCTCCCATCCGAAGGATTTCTCGGCTTCTTCACATTTTCCACCCTTAGCCCAATAATCAATCAGAATCATCTTTGTAGGATTGGTTCTGTCGACAGTATAGTAAACTATATAGTCGACATCCATAATCTTTCCGACTTTTTCATATATGTCAGTAACTTTGCTTTTATCACCATTTATGATCACATCAAGAATTTCATTTACTATTTCCTTGCACTGTCTTTCAAATTCAAGTTCTGTACGTATCTTCTTATCCTCATTAATGGTTATGGAGCCTGCATACAGTCTAGTTATTATATCGGACAGGCACTGTGCAACAGTATTCTGTTTATCAAATGATTTAAACAGCTTCTGATTCTGCGCCTTGTTATGTGCATACAAAATCCATGCAGCCACAAATCTGTTATCAACAAATATAGGTGCCACAGATACTCTGCTGTCAGGATTGCCATCATCTATCTCAGAATACATGGCCTCTCCCGAAGCAATTATAAAATTAACAACTTTCTGATATGTCTCAAGATATCCGGGATCTGTCATTGTAACATAGAATTCACCCAGATAAGCGTTTGGACCTGATGGTTCAATAAGGATACGACCGTTTATATCAAGCACAACAGAATAAAGTTCGCATGCCGAAGCAAAGCCATCTATCAATTGATCAACCTTGCATGACTTAAGAAACTCTGGAGTTATACTCTTGATGTCGATATCCATATCTTCCCCCTTGTATTATTCTTCTTCAGCCGCCTCTTCCTTTGAAACTGTATCAGCCACTGATGAGTTCAGGTCTGAAAATGCGCTGTCAGTAAGCTTCTTTGTATCATTTACTGCAGTAGTAACATCCGTAAGTGCTGCCTGAAGCTGTGCCATGAAACCGCCGATGGAATCAAATTCTCTCTTAACAAGGAATCTGTTCTGACGTATCTCTTCTCTGGTATCAGCCTTTGCCTTGTCACACTCTGCTATTGTGTCTTCCTTAAGTCTTGCACAAGCTGACTCTGTCTGTGCATTAAGGTTATTACATCTTTCCTCTGTCTCACGAGCAAGCTGACTGCATCTTGCTTCAGTTTCGCGTGTCAGGCTGTCAGTCTCTTCCTTAGTTCTTCTCTTAAGGCTTTCGCACTCAGCATAGGTAGTTTCCTTCTGTTCCTGACAGCTGCTCTGAGTCTGTGAAAGAAGTCTGTCACATTCTGACTCTGTAGCATTCTTCAGCTGCTCACATCTTGCTGTTGTTTCCTCCAGCATAGCCTTACACTGAGCTGTTGTCTCAGCAGTCTTTGCTTCACATTCCTCAGCAGTTTTCTGAGTAAGAGAATCTGCATTTTCTCTGGCTGCAAGAAGTGTTCTGGAAATGGATTCATATCTGGAAGCTGATTCGCTTTCTTTTGATTTATAAATCTCCAGTTCATTTCTGACTCTATCGAGTTCTGCTCTCATTTCCTCATTAACAGTAGTCAGCTCATCTATTGTACTCTTAGATTCCGTCATATTTGCTTCACGCATCTGCTGAAGTCCTTTTACGGCCTCACTAAGCTTGGTAGCATCATCTCTGAGCTTATTTATCTCGTCCTCATATTTCTTCTGCATTTCAAGTACAAAAGTTTCTGTTGCGTTTTTATCATATCCACCAAAAGATACTGTTTTGATTTCTAATGCCATTTTTATACCCCTTTCACTAAAAAAAATCCTAAAGTGTAGTATAACACATGACTGTATATTCTGCACTTAATTTTTTATGGAAAAACTTAAGCCCTCCACCTTTCGGAGGAGGGCCCAGGATTATCAAAAATCTTAATCTTTTTATGCCAGGTGACCCTTTTCTTCAATAACCTTGATTACCTGATCAACATACTTCTCACAGATTTCATCGCTTTCTGCCTCAACCATAACACGAATAACCGGCTCTGTTCCTGATTCTCTTACAAGGATACGTCCGGTATCTCCCAGCTCCTCAGCAACCTTAGCTACAGCAGCCTGAACATCCGGGTCATTCTGTGCATCGGGCTTACTCTTAACTCTTACATTTTTAAGAACCTGAGGGTAGTATACTACAGGCTCAGCAAGCTCACTCATAGACTTCTCTTTAGCAAGCATAACCTCCATCATTTTAAGACTGGTAAGAATTCCGTCACCTGTTGTAGCATACTTGGAGAAGATAATATGACCGGACTGTTCACCACCTATACGGTTTCCTGTTTTAACCATATTTTCATATACATATTTATCTCCGACACTGGTCTTGTCATACTCTATTCCGACCTTATCAAATGCTTTGTAAAGACCGAAATTACTCATAACAGTTGTGACAACCTTGTTGTTAATCAGCTTGCCACGTTCTTTCATATAAAGACCGTAAATGTACAGGATATGATCTCCGGTAATTATATTTCCCTTCTCATCTACGCAGAGACATCTGTCGGCATCACCATCGTATGCAAAACCAACATCAAGTCCTTTCTCAAGCACGAATTTCTGAAGATGCTCGATATGTGTTGAACCGCAGTCTGTATTGATGTTACAGCCATCAGGGCTGTCATTCATGACATAGGTCTTGGCACCAAGCGCATCAAATACTGCTTTTGCAATCTGCCATGCTGCACCATTGGCAACATCCAGACCAACTCTTTTATTTTTGAAGCTGTATTTACTCATGGATATAAGATATCCGATATAGCGGTTACGTCCGGCCACATAATCAACCGTACGTCCGATATCAGCTCTTTCGGCAATAGGTATCTCTATTTCACCATCAAGATACTTCTCAACCTCCAGAATGGTATCCTCATCCATCTTCTCGCCATTGCCATTAAGCAGCTTGATTCCATTATCATAAAATGGATTGTGAGAAGCAGAAATCATGATACCGCAGTCAAAATCATCAACTCTTGCGATATATGCAACTGAAGGTGTCGTTGTAACATGCATGATATAAGCATCCGCACCACTGGCCATAAGACCGGTACAAAGTGCATACTCAAACATATATGAGCTTCTTCTGGTATCCTTACCGATAACTATCTTCGCCTTTTTGCCTTCCTTTGCACCATAGTACCAGCCAAGGAAACGTCCGATCTTAACTGCATGATCAAAGGTCAGATCCTTATTAGCTTCTCCACGAAAACCATCGGTTCCGAAATATTTACCCATTTATTTATCCTCCTTGCTTATCACTACTCCACTATCCTTCCAGATGGAATTCTCAGGAACAACTCCTCTTACACATGAAGTAGGATATACATTTGAATGTCTTCCGATTACTGTACCGGGGTTGCATACAGCATTACAGCCAACCTCAACATAGTCGCCGAGCATGGCTCCAAACTTCTTAACTCCTGTTTCTATATTCTCAGTTCCGTTATGAACTACCACCAGCGCCTTATCACTCTTTACATTACTTGTAATACTTCCGGCACCCATATGGCTGAAATATCCGAGGATAGAATCCCCTACGTAATTATAATGCGGAGTCTGAACATGGTCAAAAAGGATTACGTTTTTCAGCTCCACACTATTACCTACTACGCAGTCAGCTCCCACAAGCGCTGACCCACGTATAAATGCACAGTGTCTGACTTCAGTACCCGGTCCTATGATACAGGGAGCTCCAAGGTAGGCTGAAGGAAATACTGTAGCTGTTTTATGTACCCATACATTTTCGGACACCTCTTCATAGTCGTCTCCAAGTGTAGGTCCCAACTGAAGTATAAAATCCTTTATTCCCTTAAGAGTCTCCCAGGGATAAGTAAACTGCGACAGATAATCCTTCGCTAGTGTATGTTCTAAATCGTAAAGATCTGTAATAGTATACATTTTGTTCTATTCGACCTCTCTTTCTTAACATTCGTTTATTCTACTGTAACTGACTTTGCAAGGTTACGTGGCTTATCAACATCCAGTCCCTTTGCATCGGAAGTATAATAAGCAATAAGCTGAAGTATAACAGCTGTTGCGAATACACCGAATTCACTGTCTGTTTCAGGAATATATATCTGCTTGTCGCAGACCTCTTTATTCTCTGTCTTTCCTTCTTTGCTGATGAGTATTACATATGCTCCTCTGGACTTAACCTCTCTAACATTTGAGATTACCTTTGAATACACATGCTCCTCTGTAGCTATGGCAATTACAGGAACCTGCTCTGATATAAGTGCAATTGTTCCATGCTTAAGCTCTCCGGCAGCATAAGCCTCTGAATGGATATAAGATATCTCCTTAAGCTTAAGTGATGCCTCAAGACTCATTGTATAGTCAATTCCACGTCCGATATAGAATACATCCGGAGCTGTCTTTATATGATTTGCGATTCTTCTGATATCATTGGAAGAATTGATAGTCTTCTGCATTAATTCGCCAACACCCAGAAGGCTGGTCATGAACTCACGGACCTCATCTTCTGTCATGATACCCTTTACAAGACCTATGCGGGCAGCCAGCAGATACATAGCTGATATCTGAACTGTATATGCTTTTGTACTTGCAACTGCTATCTCAGGACCTGCATGTGTATAGAGCACATAATCACTTTCTCTTGCTATAGTGGAGCCCTTTACATTTACTATGGAAAGAACCTTACAGCCCTTTCTTCTCGCAAGGCGAAGAGCCTCCAGAGTATCTATGGTTTCTCCGGACTGGGAAACTACGATAACAAGAGTATCCTTATCAATGATTGGATCCTTATATCTGAATTCTGATGCTATTTCTACTGTAACCGGTATTCTAAGCTTTGATTCAATCAGAGACTTTCCAACCATTCCCGCATGCATAGCTGTACCACAGGCAACAACTACTATACTCTTCAGATTCTTAAGAACCTCATCATCGATTCCATCATCTTCAAGGAATGGAAGACCATTCTGAATTCTCGGAGCAATCGTCCTTTCAAGTGCTTCAGGCTGTTCATTTATCTCCTTAAGCATGTAATGTGGATAACCGCCCTTCTGAGCTGAGGTAATATCCCAGTTAACCTCAAGTATTTCCGGCTCAACCTTTCTTCCCTTGAGATCCTGTACCTCGATTCCTGATTTTGAAAGTGTAAGAATATGATACTCCGGTACTACGAAGTATTTCTTTGAGAAATTGATAACTGCCGTAAGATCGGAAGCTATTATGGAACCGTCTTCAAAGGAAGCAGCAACCATAGGGCTTACATTTCTTATAGCAAATATCTTGCCCGGCTGGTCATCAAACATGATGCAGAGCGCAAAGGACCCTGCAAGAAGATCTATAACCTTTTTAATTGTCTTGTATGGATTTCCTTCATAGAACTTATCAAGAAGAGCAGCCACAACCTCTGTATCGGTTTCTGACTGAAGTGTATTTTTGAGACCGAACTCTGCTGTGAGTTCTTTGTAATTCTCAATGATTCCGTTATGACATATTGTAACTGAACCCTGACGGTGTGGATGTGCATTTGTCTCCGTAACTCCACCGTGGGTTGCCCATCTGGTGTGGCCTATTCCACAAGTAGCCTGTGTAGTCTCTCCTGCTGCAGCCTCTTCAAGCTCGGCAACTTTGCCGACCTTCTTCTTCATAACAATACCTGTATCTGTATCCAGAACTGCTATTCCGGCACTGTCATAACCTCTGTATTCAAGCTGTTTAAGACCATTGATAAGTATATCCTTTGCAGCTTCTTCACCTGTATATCCAATTATTCCGCACATATTTCGTTCTCCTTTCGTGCAAACACAAAATAGAGTGTCACATTTTGACACCCTCCGCGCTAAAACGCGTACTGCTGGCGCAGTTATCTTCTTTATGCGTAAAGACGCATCCAGTCTGCACGCTTCATGGTCCTCTGTATCTCCGGTTGCCTGAAGGTTTTAAAACCATGAATCACGAATGTGCCGTCCGAGAGAGCATCCGCCGAGTTTTGCGATATTGGTTTAAGTGATTTGACCTTATGACACGCAGGTCAATTCGTGAACCAATAAAGTTTCGATAACTCCCTACCTCGTCGGCGCTTGATTACAACCAATTACTAGCACAGTGTACACCGCCTGCCCGTCAAGGCACCCATGTGCCTTAACGGCACTGCGGCTTACTACGAAAAAATGCTACGCATTTTTTCTACTGTGCTTGATTACTTCGTAATCAAGCACTGTGGCGCTAAGCTTTCTGAAGCTTTCCAAAATCGCTGTCCTTTCAAATTCAGCAATCTTTGGTATTATAACACATATATGGCATCCGAATCAAATCTCACAAAAAATTAAAAGCACTATCCGCATTTCGAAAAATACAGGATAGTGCTTTATGGATTATACTCTATGTCTCTTTTTTGTCTTTTTGTTATTTGGTCTTAAACTTCAGAGTCTTCTTGTTACCCTTCTTATCAGTTACAACCAGTTTATTATATTTACCCTTCTTCTTAAGGTACTTCTTGTAGGACTTAAGATTAACTGTAATAGTCTTCTTATTGGACTTTATCTTGATCTTCTTTCCATTAAGAGTAATCTTCTTGATCTTATCCTTATCCTTTACCTTAATCTTCTTAGTCTTCTTTACAGTAGCCTTATTCTTGATGCTGAAGGTTGTCTTGTTATCCTTTGCTTTTGCAGGTGTAACTGTAGGTGTTGCTGCTGAAGGATCTTTTGAAGGTGATGCTGCAGGTGTTGTAGCTGCAGGTTCCTTTGAAGGTGATACTTCAGGTGTTACTGCTGAAGGTTCCTTTGTTGCTGTAGGATCTTTAGCCGGATCCTTTGTTGCTGTAGGTGTTGGATCCTTTGCAGGTTCCTTTGTTGCTGTAGGTGTTGGTGTTGCAATTTCTTCAGGCTTATCTGTTTCTACAAGAACAAAGTTGTCAAGATATACATGATGAACATCTGTTATTCTGTTACCATCAAATGTACCAAGACTTACACTGAGAAGCGAATTAGGATCAGTATCCTTTGTCATCTGGAAGACAAGTTCAAATGAATTCCAGTCTTTTGTAAGTTCAATATTATTATCTCCTGAATAAACATCCCAGTTATCATCAGCTGAACCATCTCTCTGCATTACAACACTTATTGTACGATCAATAGTTGCCTTGGCATCAAATGTAAGCTTATAATACTTATCCTTCTCAAGATTTACACCAGGCTGCTTAAGCTGTATATTCCAATCTGCTTTACCAGTATCCTTAATATCTGCATCAAACGCTGTATCATTTCCGGCCTTCTGAGAATCAACTCCGAAGGTTGCGTCACCCTCTTCATATACGCCATACTCATATCCTGCAAGACCTGAATTAAATGAACCATTCTTGATCATTGCTGATTCCTGGAATACTACATTATCCAGATAATATGTTCCGGCCTTTGTGAATTCAAATGAAACATTTGCTTTTTCTCTATCAATAGTATCTTCAACACTTATATCATATGTGAATGTAGTTTTATTTGCTGTAAGCTCAGGATTTACCTTAGTACCTGAGAAATTAGCTGTCATTCCGTCCTTGTCTCCATCTGTTGTATATGCATCAAAGCTGAATTCATAGTCGCCCTTTGCAACAGGAGCAAGCTCGCTCTGTGAAACTACTACAGGATTAGCTTCAGAAGCACCCTCAGGAACTTCAACTCTTACTCTGAGTTCTCTTGTTCTATCACCACCGGCAAGTGTATTTGTAACTGATACATTTGCCTTATCATCATCTGCTACTTCCCAGTAACCAAGACGTCCCTCGCCCTGATCAAAGGAACCATTATATACATAGTTACCATCAGCTGCTACTGATTTTTCGAATACTTCTTCTATTTCCTCACCTGATTTATGAATCAATTTGATGTTGGAAATATGTACAGCTGCTGTTGAATCCTGTTTTCCAAGATTGAACTCCAGACTACCATTTGCATCAGTTTTCTCAGCCATTGTGAATGTCTGGGTAAATGTCTGCTTCTCTGTTGTTAATTGGATCTTAGTATCATTAAAGTATCTCTGCCATCCGTGATCCGGACCTTCGATATCTACTACTATAGTTCTGTCTTCATCTGCATAAGCATCAAACTGAAGTTCATATTCCCAGCCCTTAAACATAGGAATTCCTGTCTGCTTCAGCTGAACACTGTGAGTCTGTGATCCGGCAACTGTCGGTGTTATTGTTATTTCGTTATTCTCTATATTATGAGTAGTTGAATCAAGACAATCCGGCTCGAGGTGAAGTTCAAAATTATCACCCTCTGCATCCATTGCTTTAAGTTCCTTTGAGAAATCGCCATTTACTACATAGTTTCCATTTTCATCAGCTTCTCTATAGACAACTTCATGAACAGGTGCCTCAGCCTTTTCTTCCATCTCTGCGTAAACTTCAGGATTCTTCTGATAAACACGAACATAATCTATATCATATGACTGATTAGCCATGTCATCTACTACATCCTGATCCGGATATCCAACCCAGCTTCCACCTACTGCAAGGTTAAGAATTACATAGAACTGCTGGTCAAATGGTGCAGGATATGAAAGTCTGCTTTCATCGTTCTTTCCTGTATACCAGTCATTAGTAGAACCAACTTCTTTTCCATCAACATACCATGTGATAAGTCCCGGCTCCCAGTCAAGACCGTATACATGAAATTCACTGCTGAAATCACCGGTCTCAAGAACTTTCTTAACCTGATTTTCTCTATGACCTGAACCTGCATCATATCCATAATGAATAGTATGATAGGACTGCTTTGTATTCTGTCCCATTACTTCCATGATATCTACTTCACCGCACTTAGGCCACTGTCCATAGTTTCCTTCATCTGTAGCCATAAGCCAGAATGCAGGAAGATATCCCTGTCCTTCAGGAACTCTTGCTTTTGCTTCAAAATAACCATATGTGAAGTCGCGCTTGCCCTGAGTATTTACACGACCAGAAGTATAGTTATAAGCCTTCTTTACATCAACAGTTCCTTCAATTTCTGAAAGGTCTAAGAGTGATATATCAGAAAGAGTTACTTCTGCAGCTCCATTTTCCTCATCAAATCCGTCTATTTTTCCAAAATTAATCTGAAGAGCCATTGTATCTGTGGATGCCTTATCTGTTCCTACAGAAATAGCAATTTCTATCTCTTCTTCTTCTGTTCCAATAACCTTCTTATCTCCTCCATACCATGCATAACTGTTCTTTGGATCAAGAAGACTTACCTCTACAGCCCTATTAGCACTAGATTTAGCTTTAAACTTAAGGCTGTATTCGTGACCAGCAGTTATAGATAAATTATCCTGCTGAAGCTGTATGGCATAATTCTTTTCTCCTGAATTAACAATCTTTATTTCTGCTTTTCCATCTTTAAATTCAACTGAACCTTCTGAACCTTCAGCTCCTGCTGAACCATTCCAGTTTGAATCAAAGCCTTCACCTTTAAGTATTTCCTTGTATTTCACTTCCTGTGAAGCTGTAAGATCAATAAGCTCAATATCCGAGAGAACAACCTCTGCAGCTCCATTTTCTTCATCAAATCCATCTATTTTTCCAAAATTGATCTGAAGAGCCATAGTATCTGAAGATGCCTTATCTGTTCCTACAGAAATACCAATTTCTATCTCTTCTTCTTCTGTTCCGATAACCTTCTTATCTCCCCCATACCATGCATAACTATTTTGAGGATCAAGAAGACTTACCTCTACAGCTCTTTTAGCACTAGATTTAGCTTTAAACTTAAGACTGTATTCATGACCGGATGTTATAGATATATCATCCTGCTGGAGCTGTATAGCATAATTCTTTTCACCTGAATTAACAATCTTTACCTCTGCTTTACCATCTTTAAATTCAACTGAACCTTCTGAGCCTTCAGCCCCTGCTGAACCTTTCCAGTTTGAATCAAAGCCTTCTCCCTTAAGCACATTTCCAGTTGAAGCTGCAGCTTCTTCTGCATCTTCTTTTTTCTCTGCCTTAGGTATAAGACTAAGCTTACCATCCTTAACTTCAATATTTCCTTCGTCCAGCTTTGTATAACGCTGAAGTTCTGCGTTAACCCAGCCCGGTTCGTGAAGCTCAACATTCCAGTCCTCAGTATTAAGTGTGTCTCCTTCGAATTCATCATTCCAAACGAGAGAGTACTGTTCATAATCCTTTACATAAGCCGGAGCTGTCTCTTCTGCGCTTACTTCTGAAACCGGTCCGATGAACGGAACAGCAAGCGCAAAGCACAGTGAAAGTGCAACTGCTCTTTTGATACTCTTGTTACTTCTGAGTCTCATAAAAATCTCCTTTCTTATCTGAGCACATGCCATATGGCATAAATTAATTGGTAAATTTGCTTTAAAATCCATTTAAAGCGCCGCGATTTTTATATAAGTTTACTCATGGAGAAAGTTAAAATATATCTTTTTCATTTCACTTTTGTCGTTTTTATGTTATCATTAATATCGATAATCAAAACATTTCAGACAAAATATCAATTTTTTTACTTTTATCCAAATAAACTGTTATACACTGAATCGGAGAATTATTTATGGATTTTAACAAAGAATTTTTTTATAAAGAATTTGTTCAGAGAGAGAATGAATTTATTAGAGCCCCTTATAATCCGGAGATAGAATTCTACAGCACCATAAAGGCCGGAAATGTAGACAAAGTCAGGGAATTATGCAATGATCCTCTGGTGGATAAGCCCGGTCTGGGAAAGCTTTCAGAGGACCCACTTCAGAATCTGAAGTTCCATTTTGTAATAACCACAGCCCTTGTTGCCAGATACTGCATAGAGGGCGGTATGGATCTTTCAGATGCGTATGGCCTAAGTGATTATTTCATCCAAAAAGCAGATAAATGTAAGAAAACCTCAGACATTTCCAAGCTGCATCCCGAGATGTGCATTGAATATGCCAAAAGAATGCGAAGTCTCAGAAAGCATTCCATCTGTTCTGTTCAGATAGCCCAGTGCATTGACTATATATATGATCATCTTCATGCACGTATCACAGTTGATGATCTGGCGGAGCATGTCCACCTGAATCAAAGCTACCTGTCACGACTCTTCAAAAAAGAGGTTGGTACTTCCATAAGCGAATATATCCGCCGACAGAAGCTTGAAACCGCAAAAAATATGCTGGTCTATTCAGATTACAGGCCGGCAGAGATTGCTTCTATTCTGGCATTTCCAAGCCAGAGCTACTTTACAGAGATTTTTCATAAATATACAGGACTCACCCCGAAGGAATACCGAAAGCAGCATTTCCAGGAAAGCGTGAGTAAATAGAAGGAAAGATACCTAAAGATTTTAATGATATCCAGGTGTCTTCCTTTCTTGTTTAGTTTACATAAGGTCGTTTACATCAATCATTTTTTTACATTTTGCTTCGTCTTTTTTACCAAAAAAATTTGTGCACATTTCCAATCTTTTTGCTTGTCTTTTTCGCAATTTATTTCGATGTTTGAAAAATAAAACAAATTTTTTCAGGCAAACCACTTTATTCTGTATTTCAATTTCCACAGAAAAAATGCTCTAAAAAAATGCAACAATATGTTTCGCAACATAACGTTGCATTCAGGGCATTGTTTTTCATATCTTGATTTTGCTAACATTTTTATACACATTTTACAAATCAGCAATATCAACAAATGGAGGATAAAAATGAGCAAAATATCAAGTAAAGAAACTATAAAAACCAGACCAAAAGATAGGAAACAAAGTTATCATGATATTTATGACAGAATTTTCAAAAGAATCATTACTTTATCTTCGCCTACCATAATCAGATTCATCAACGGCCTGTTTGACACTGATTATCCCACATCGAGTAAAGTAACATATAACTGGACAGAAAATGTAGATGACAAGCTTATCCGAACCATTGCTGACACTATACTGACCATCGATAATAAAGACAGTTATCATGTCGAAGCTCAATCATATAGAGATGATAATTCTATTATACTAAGGGTATTTGACTATGGTTACAGGCATGCATTAAAACGTCCCGAAAATATATTCAACTCCGATGGTATTATAAGCGGAATTAAGCTTACATTTCCAAAACAGATAGTAATATATCTTGATGATTCTAAGGGTATCCCTGACGAATACAGCATAACTCTGGAATTTGAAAATGATAAAGATATAACTATCAATATACCTACACTAAAATATCAGGAAAAAGAGTTGAAGGAAATCATCGAAAAGAACTTGATTATACTGCTTCCATTTAAGCTGTTAAAAATCAGAGACAGTTTTCAAAAAGCATGCGAAAGTAAGAATCAAGATAATATCAACGTTGAGATTTCTAAGTTGAGGGAAGTGTATGAGAGTGATATAATCGGTACAATAGAAAAAAGCTATAAAAACAATAGTATTTCCAGGGCTGACATGAACACCCTGATTTCACTGACTAATAAGCTCTTTGAACATTTATATTCAAAATATAGCAGTTATAAGGAGGTTGATAATATGCTCCATGACGAATCCCTTGAACTTGAGATTGATAAATATATTGATGCGGTAGATGATTTGACCGAGAAGCTCGCTGAAAAAGATAACATTATTGCAAAAAAAGATGATATGCTTGCTGAAAAGGATGACATGCTTGCCGAAAAGAATGACATGCTTGCTGAAAAAGATGACATGCTTGCTGAAAAGGATGATATGCTCGCTGAAAAGGATGATATGCTCGCTGAAAAGGATAATCAAATTGCTGAACTTCAAAAACAGCTCATGAAGTACATGCAAAAATAATTATTTCTCTCTCCCATCCATCGCAAATACTATGGAACCGGCCAAAAATGGTATGACCATACTAAAGAACCGATATAGTATCACAACTGTTACCGCCGTTACACCGTAAAGTGGCGTAAAAAGGAGTGATACCACAAATTCCAAAGTGCCTGCTCCTGCCGGTGCTATCATGACAGTTCCTATCATATTGGCTACGGCCATCAAGAGTGTTGGAATAAGAAAATAATGAATTAACGCTTCAGACATGGTCTCGCCTAAATTCAGTGATTCAGCTGAGAAAGCAGCGAATACAGTTATTCCTGCTACTGAGTACCAGAGTGACATTTTCAGTATCTTCATCAGAATCACTTTCAGGCAAAGCAGCTTGTGATGCCAGAAAAACAGGCCTGCTTCATTAAATGTGTACAGTTTGAGAGTCAATTCCTTTGACAGATCAGCTGTACTTTTTTTATGCTTAGTAACCTTTTCAACCAGCCCATTTTCTCCAAGTATTTTTCTTACCAGGAAAGCCAACAAATCCGCAGTCTTCTTTGAAGTTGCAATTATTAAAAGAAATGCAACTATCAAAAGAGCTATGACTGTGCCCAGCACTCCCCACTTGGCATACTGTTCTACCGAATCAACACCTACCAGATAAAGAGATATAAAACCGACAACTCCAAGAATAGTTATTCCCAGCTTCTGACATACGTACTGTATAAGCGTTATTCCGCTGGCACGACCGGCGTCTATATCATGCTTTGATATATAATAAACCTCTGCTATACCACTGAGAGAACCAAGAGACGCAAACTTGATAAATGCGCAGTACAGACCGCACCTGAAGGCTTCCCACCAGGTCATCTGCCTATCCTCGAACATGGTCATGGAACGGATGATAAAACCCTCCGTCACAAAATGCAGCATAGTGGCAGCCAGGCAGATAAAAGGAACAACCACAGGAAAAGCTCTCATCTCACTAAAGGCAGATTTTATCTCATCATTTTTCCAAAAATAAACAATAACAAGAATAACAAGAATAATAACCCACTTAATAATGCCGCTGATTACATTTCTTCTTTTATTCGAATTACCCTCTGTTCTTTTATCTTGTCCATCAGCTGATTCTATTTTATTTTCATTTTCCATATCATTATATGATATCTTTTCTTTTTCTTCCATATTCAGAAAGTATAGTCTAATTCCATAAATTTGCAAGCATGCTTTGCACAAAAAAAGATGACAAATTTTCACCTGATAATAATTTGTCACAAAAAAGGTGACAGTTTGAACAAAAGTTCAACTGTCACCTTGAAGATTTATTTGTAATCGTATTTCAGTACTGTGACTGAAAGTGGTGGAACGTCGATGGCGATGGAATTCTTCATTCTGTCTGCCGGTTCTGCCACGGCTTTTATCTGTTTCTTGGAGCCCATGTTTCTTCCGAGGCCGCCGTACTTCTTGTCGTCTGATGAAAGTATTTCTTTATAGGTTGTAAGGCACGGAACGCCGATCTTATAATCCTTTCTTTCAACAGGAACGAAGTTGCAGATAAACATCAGCTGATCCTTCGCTGTCTTACCTCTTCTTACGAAGGCTACGATTCCGCTGTCTGCATCATCCACCTTGGTCCACTCAAAGCCCATAACCTCGTTATCGTTATAGTAAAGTGCATCATATCCTGTATAGAGATGATTCAGATCTTTTACGAAGTCCTGCATCCCCTTATGCATTGGATTGTCCAGTAGGAACCAGTCAAGACTTCTTGCCTCACTCCACTCACGAAGCTGTGCAAATTCCTGTCCCATGAACAGCAGCTTCTTACCCGGATGA
This sequence comes from Lachnospiraceae bacterium, assembly GCA_900199595.1. GTDB lineage: Bacteria > Bacillota > Clostridia > Lachnospirales > Lachnospiraceae > Eubacterium_Q. Next base: position 128,552 of record FZRB01000002.1, read on the forward strand.
CCAAGCATAAATCCGTATGCGGTACGAAGGTTTGCAAACTTATCAAACTCCAGACCTGACATCTTGTTCAGCATAGAACACTTCAGATGTACAACCTCATCGTGGGATATTACAAGTATGTAATTCTCAGCATAGGTGTAGGAAAGTGAGAATGTAAGTCTGTTATGATTGAACTTTCTGAAATAAGGATCCAACTTCATATACTCAAGGAAGTCATTCATCCATCCCATATTCCACTTGAAGAGGAAACCGAGTCCCTTCATATCGGCAGGTGCAGTAACTCCCGGCCATGCAGTAGACTCTTCTGCAATCAGGTATGCACCCGGATTTCTCTCCTCCATAACCTTATTGATATTCTGGAGAAGTGCTATGGCTTCAAGGTTCTCCTTGCCGCCGTCCTTGTTGGCAACCCACTCGCCGTCGCGCTTACCATAATCCAGATATAGCATGGATGCAACTGCGTCCACACGAAGTCCGTCTATGTGGTATTTCTCAACCCAGAAAAGAGCATTTGCTGTAAGGAAATTCGCAACCTCATTTCTGCCGTAATCGAAGATATATGTTCCCCAGTCAGGATGCTCGCCCTTACGTGGGTCCGCATTTTCATAAAGAGCCATTCCATCGAAACGTCCCAGTCCATGAGCATCTCTTGGAAAATGTGCCGGAACCCAGTCAAGTATTACACCGATACCCAGCTTATGCATATGATCTACGAAATAAGCAAAATCCTCCGGCGTTCCGTAACGGGAAGTAGGTGCATAATAATTTGTTACCTGATATCCCCAGGAACCATCAAAAGGATACTCTGCTATACCCATGAGCTCGATATGGGTATATCCCATATCTACTACATATTTTCCTATTTCCTCTGCATATTCTCTATAAGTATAGAAACCGAAATCACTGTCTTCTATTTTCTTCTTCCAGGAACCGAGATGGCACTCGTAAATAGACATAGGCATCTTCATTCTGGCTACTCGGTCATAAGTCTTACGCTTATCCATCCATTCCTTATCAGTCCATTTGAGGTTGCTGATATCAACGACTATATTTGCGTTGTCAGGTCTCACCTGGTCCTGATTTCCATACGGATCTGCCTTATAAAGGATATCGCCGTATCTTGTAAGTATCTGGAATTTATAAACCGCTCCCGGCATAACGTCCGGAAGGAATATCTCATAAACACCGGATACATTATGAATCTGCATTGGATTAAGGGAGCCGTCCCACATATTGAAGTCTCCGACTACGGATACACGTCTGGCATCCGGAGCCCATACAGCAAAATAGGTTCCCTTTACTCCATCTATTTCCATAGGATGTGCACCCATTTTTTCGTACACATCGTAGTTCTTTCCTTCAGCAAAAAGGTAAGCATCAAAATCAGTAAACTGTCCATCAAATGCATATGGATCCGCAGACTCTACTGTTGTTCCGTCATAATACTCAGTAACATATCTGTATGCTGTACCCTTGAATTTTTTCTTTGGAAAATATACTCCGTAGAAGCCCTCTTCACTTATTTTTTCCATAGGAATAGAGGTCTTTCCCTTAGGAGTTTTTATAGAAACACTCTGGCTGTGCGGCTTGAAGCAGGTGATAACCTGTCCGTCCCCATAATCGTGGTTACCAAGCAGATGCTTCGGTGCATTTATCTTCCCATCTATCAGTTCATCATAGAGTATCCAGTTAATCCAATTCTGAAGTTTATTTCTCATGTAATACCCCTCCTGTTAGTATCTTTCTGTTTAATCAGTTTATCATTTATACAATAAACTCGCAAGAAAAAAGTGCCGTCAGACTCGTTCTGACGACACATTTACACATTGTAATATTATCTGCCTGTTTTTTGAAACTACAGATTACTCACCCATCTTATTTACAGCAACTGTAAGACGTGAAATCTTTCTTGCAGCTGTATTCTTATGATAGATACCCTTGTTAGCAGCCTTGCTTATCTCAGAGATAGCAACCTTAAGAGCTGCCTCTGCATCAGCCTTGTTACCTGCTTCAATTGCTGCCTCAACCTTCTTGATAACTGTCTTAACCTTGCTCTTGATGGACTTATTTCTCATCTCTCTTTTCTTGCTGACAATAATTCTTTTCTTTGCTGACTTAATATTAGCCATTTTAGTTTCCTCCGGATTTAACTAATTCTAATTTCATATGATAATCTATAAGGCCAGCCGCTCCCTATAATTATCAGTTATCTGTTCTATGTTTCACTCCGCCAAGACACGTTAGTACAGAAAATGTCTGTACCGGCTTATGAAACAGCACAAGATATAATAACAAAAAGCTTATACTCCGTCAAGACATTTTTTCTGACAATAGACTGCCTGACAGACATTTCTGACAAAGGACTGCTTACATGCAGAGTCCTACCTCTGTATCTGCTTTAGTCAGTACACTGTGTTTTTTTATATACTCCACTATCTCGTCCACCTTTGTAAATGCGACCGCAACATAACTGTCGGCCGCGCCATAATACAGTGCTATCTTTCCTGATTCAGAGTCATGAATAGTTGCACACGGGAAAGTAACATTTGGCACAAAGCCTCTTTCCTCATACCACTCCTCAGGGGTAAGGAGGAAATTCTCACATCTGTATCTGACTATCGAAGGGCTGTCTATATCCAGTATCGCGCCTCCAACAGAATATACAAATCCATTGCAGGTGCTGCTCACACCGTGATAAAAGAGAAGCCATCCCTCCGTCGTCTCAATAGGAGCAGCTCCGCCACCTATTTTTACAGCCTCCCACCACTCACAGCCCTTGGCCATAACATGTCTATGCTTTCCCCAGTAGGTAAGGTCCGGGCTTTCCGACAAAAATATATCCCCGAAAGGAGTATGACCGCTGTCTGAAGGACGACTGAGCATAACATAATTACCATTTATTCTTCTTGGGAAAAGGACCGCATTTCTGTTAAATGGAATAAAAGGATTTTCCATTCTTGTAAATGTTTTGAAATCCTTAGTTCTTGCCATTCCTATGGCCGCCCCATAAAAATCACCGCACCATATGATATAGTAGGTATCCTCAACCTTTACAAGTCTTGGATCATATGCATATAGCGGCATGAACGGCTCTCCGTTTTCATCTGTAAAAGGAATCTTCTCATTATCAAATTCCCACTTAAGACCGTCCTCGCTCCTGCCGAGATAGATATACGGTATACCATTGGTCTGTTCACCCCTGAACACACCGATAAACTTTCCTTCATAAGGCATTACCGCACTGTTAAAAATCCTCGCAACTCCCTCAATGGGATTACGTTCTATAATAGGATTCTCAGTATATCTCCATATAGGAGCTCCCTTGATTCCTTCCGGCTTATCCTGCCACGGAATATTCGGAACAGCAGGACTGTTTAATATCTTAACATCTGACATAGCTTACCTCTCCACTATCTTTTTCGGCTTCGCACCCATAAACTGATAATAATATGATTTGATCATACCATTATATATCTTCCTGTTCTTATCAGCCTTTCTTCCTATATACCTTTCCGCATCCTCATAGGATGTGATCAGAAACATAGACCAGTTATCCAGCTGACGGTATCTCTCTCCAATTATCTTATACAGATCGGGAAGAGCCTCCTTATCCTCAAGTCTTTCTCCATAAGGCGGATTTGTAATTATAAAACCATAGGATTTAGGACTGCTCAGCTCTTTTACATCCCTTGCCTGAAAATGTATATAATCCGAGACTCCTGCATCCTCTGCATTCTTCATGGCACATTTTACTATCTGAGAATCCAGATCATAGCCCTGAATATGCATGTCCACATCAGCCTTCTCCAACGATCTGGCCTCATCATAAGCCTCGTACCAAAGCTTCTTATTCATAAGCTTCTCCCAGGTGCATGAAGTAAAATCACGATTCACACCCGGAGCTATATTGGCACCTATCATTGCTGCTTCGATGGGAAATGTACCGCTTCCGCAGAAGGGATCCACCAGCAGTCTGTCCGCTCTCCACGGAGTCAGCATAATAAGCGCAGCAGCAAGAGTTTCTGATATAGGAGCTTTTCCCACCAACTTACGGTATCCTCTTTTATGAAGGGAAACACCGGTGGTATCAAGTCCAACCGTAACAATATCCTTCTTAATAAATATCCTGACCGGATAATCCTCACCATCCTCAGTAAACCGGTTCAGGTGGTAAGTATTTGACATACTTTCAACCATGGCCTTTTTAGCTATAGACTGAATAGATGTCTCGCTGAAAAGCTTCGACTTATTTGTAGTAGCTTTTGTAACCCAGAAACGGCCGTCCCTTGGAATGATCCTTGCCCAGGGGATATGCTTTATACCCTCATACAGATCATCAAAGGTTTCTGCCCTGAACTGCCCGCATTTAAGCAGGATACGTTCACTGGTTCTGATATTTATATTTGCTCTGGCTATAGCCGATACAGGACCTGAAAAGGTTACCCTTCCATCCTCCACCTCTACTATATCATAGCCCAGATTAACTATTTCTTTTTTCAGAACAGCCTCAAGACCAAAATGGCAAGGGGCTATCAGTTCAAACTTTTCTTCCATATATACTCCCAAAATAATTTTTATCCTTTGACACTTGAACCCAAAATAACAGATATCATTTCTATTGTAAACAAAAAAAGAAATATACAAAGAATAAAGGACGCCGATAACTCCGCGTCCTTTATTCCTACACTATTTATTGAAAAGAGACAACTTTTCTTGTTGAACTGTATACACTATAACACGTTTCTGTCAAGAAGTGTTTAATAGACCGTAAATTATTTATGAACAAACCGTAAACAATCAATTCATTTTTTCTTAAATTATAACAATAATCTTCTAACATTCCAGTCTTCTGATTTTGTCCATAAACATCACGCTAAAGGAAATGACTGCCATACAGATACCGGAAATGATAATAACTATAGCCGAACCCGTACCTACTCCTCTTCCTGTAACAGAGCCTATCCCATCAGCCAGCACACCCGAAAGTGCATAAGCGATCACATATCCCATCTGTGAGATAAATCCGATGAAGCCCCAGGCTCTGCCCTGCAGTTCATCAGGTATGTTGGTTCTCGCCAGATAATCAAGACAGTTATTTGCAAAAGGAAGAGCCATAAAAAAGAGAAATCCAAACAGACATATCAGAACTATATTTTCAAAAACTGCGAAACCGGAAACAAATATACCCGAAAGCATCAGTGCAACACTTAATATCTTTACATAGTTTTTCTTTATTCCTTTTACTCCCAGGAACACTCCGGATACCAGCATTCCACTGGCACAGACAGTTTCGGCGATTCCAAGAACCTTCGAATCAGCAAATGATAAAATAAATGGCTCTGCAAGTATCTGAAATACTCCAAGGAAAAGTGTTATTGCTGCCGAGATTAATATAAGTAGAAACAGTCCTTCTTTAGATCTGATTGCCCTCCACCCTTCTTTCATACTGCTAAGAAATGGAACCTTCTCCTCAGAAGCTTTACTAGTCAGACCATTTCTTACATATGCAGTAGTAATAATAGTCACAAAAAATGTACAGATGTCTATTATAAGAAGAAGCTTTATATCACTGACCGTAAGAAGGAGGCCCGCAATAAGAGGTGAGAATAAAAATCTCGAACTGCCTGCTATGGATACGAGTCCATTTGCCCTGGAATACTCTTCCTTTGTAAGCAGATCTGTTACCGTAGCAGTAAAAGAAGGATCCATAAGAGCTGAAAAGCAGGAGCTTATAGCCACTCCAAGATATATCTGCCACATAGCCGCTTCACCCCTGAGCATACTCAGCAGAATGAAGAGCACACCCACTCCCGAACAGCCGTCACCTATCATCATCAGAATTCTTCTGTCATATCTGTCAGCCAGAACTCCTGCCGGAACTCTGAAAAGAAGCATCGGCAGAAAACCTATCAGACTTAAGAATGCCATTCCCGCTGCACTCCCGGTTTTCTGAAAGATATAAATTCCCAGTCCAAAATTCGTTAGCCCGCCACCTATGCTTGATATAAGCTCTCCAGACCAGAGCAGAAGAAATTTACTGTAATTTTTCGATTGCTTTATACCGGATTCTTTCATAACACATAACCTCTACCATAAAATATTATGTTCGTTTTACCATTTCAGTATAAAGCATCCCATAACAAACTTCTTAAACCCGACCTTATCCAATTCTTAAATGATTCCAAATTATGATTCGTAAAGATAAAAATGCCACTACCCTTGCCACTTCTATGAAATCGTTTATAATGTTACAATACGGATGATTATAAAAAATGTTATATGAGAGGAATTAAAATGAGAAAGCACTTTAAAAAATCTTTAGCCTTATTTATCACCGGAGTCATGATGCTCTTTGCAGGATGCGGAGCAAACGGCACCGAAGTTGCAGAGCAGACCACTGAAGCCACTATGGAAGCAACAACAGAAGCTACTACTGAGGCTACAACTGAAGCAACCACCGAGGCAACCACTGAAGCTACTACTGAGGAAGAGCTTCCAAAGACCTGGGCAGAGGAGAATGATATACATTATTCAGCCTTTGACTCGAAATTTACCTTTAAGACAAGAATAATGAAGTATAATGATGGTGAATTTGAAAATACTGATGATATGCTCGAGGTTCCTGCCATATGTGAACTCGAAAAAGAAGATGTGGATGATACCACAGTGTATACATTTACCTTCAGCCTGGCAAGAGAGGCTAACAGTGATGATATGGCATGGTCATGGCGTATACTTGCCTTTGATAAAAATACAGGACTGTATTATGATGGCGAGGCATTCGACGAGAACAATGTTCAGAGCGGTGACAGAACCTACGAAGTTGATGGTAAAGAAATAAACACTTCCTACGAGCTTTCCAGTGAGAAAGAGGAAAATGTAACAAATGCCAATGGCGATTCTTATAACGTCGATCACGAAATACTGAAGGTTACAGTTCCTTCAGGTTATGATGGTATCGGTTTTTATATAGCATATGCTGATAAGGATACTATAGAGTCAGATAAAGCCATCAAGCATACACTTGACCAGACTCTTGATTACAAAAAAGAGGCATATTTCTTTGATGTAAATGATTATGATAAGGTCTATGGAAATACCGCAAGCGATGGTGACAGCACCGACCGCTCCGAATCCTGGTGGTATGATTGATTATAATAGTATGACTAAATATCATTTCATCTGGTCATAGGTTATTCCATATTTAAGCGCAACATTTTTTGCATGAGAATTCCTATCCGGTGTGCTCTTCTTCACCCGGAAGGTATTAACTTCATCGATTATTTCCATTATAATGCTGACGACGTCGCTCTCACCATCCCACTCATTCATCTCGCCTATATCGCTCGCCAGAGCGTGAATGTGTGTGTTGAAGATCGTGTACACACCCTTATCCTTAAGGACGTGCATCAGGTCTTTCGACAGGTAGAGCCCATCGTCAGCACTTGTTGTTGAATAAGTCTCATTAAATAAAGCAAGCGTGCCATCGTCCACTATCTTAGCTATCTCCTTAACACGTATAGCTTCTTCTCCAAGTCTTCCATAATTAATGGTAAGATTCTCATCCTGAGGAAAATGTGTAACAATCTTTCTGAACGGTATACCTGTGCACTCTGTAGCAGTCACAAATGTACCCACTGCCGCCATAAGCGCAGCTATTCCTATTCCCTGCTCAAGTATAGTTTTTCCTCCCCTGTTAGGGCCTGTCAGGATAAACATTCTTTCTTTTGGGGTAAAATCAAAATCATTTAATACTATATCCTTTTCGCCCCTTATCACAAGACGAATGTTGTAAAAGTCCTTCAGACTGAAGCCATTTGTCGGACTCATCTCAGGCATACATATCTTATGCCCGCACTCCCGGAGACGCTTAGCGTATCTGGCCATAGCCACATAGAAGGTCATACCTTCCAGAAGATCCGTCACAAAATAACCATCAATATTCATATGTCTGCTGAGAGTTCTTTTCAGCAGGCCGAAATATTTTTTTAAACGTTTATTCATGATTGGTTCAAGCTGAGAAAGCACCTGATCAGGTTCTTTGATTTTTTCAAATGGATTTATCGGTATCTTGGCACCACCATTCGAGTTACCTGCAGCCTGAAGAAATGCGACGCCTGCCGCAAATTCAACAAATGTAAGTCTCGGCTTAAAATAATAATCATTGAATTCCACATCGACGATTTCATCTATATTCAGATCAGGTGTAAGATTGATTCCCACCATCAGACTTCTTACATTTGAAAGCTCTTCAAGAAGCTTCTCAACATCAGTCTTCGCCTGCAGGAAATCTTCCTCTTTAACTATGCTTTGAAGTTTCTCCCTTAGAGAGATAAGCCCCTTTGAAGAAATATCCGCATCTTCCAGACACCTGGAAATCTGCTCCACAAGGTCAACATATACGCCAAGCTCACGCATATCCTGAAGAAGAGAATAAACCGTCACCTCTGAATTATTATGCATGATGGCATTGCTTCTGTAGTTTCTCAGAACCTTTATCTGATCCAGTGCCTTATCAAGACTTTGTATCAGTTCATCCTTTCCCAGAAGGTCAGACATAATCTCTCTACGAAACTCTATATCTGCTCTGTCCTGAGGGATTTCGCAGAGGATCTTTTTTATGATCATTCTTTCCTCCTCACGGGCCGCGATATCTTCTACTATCTCATCCAGCGCAAGGTCCTTCACTGCCTCATCCGGCAAAGTGAACACTTCCTTTTTAGAATCTTCACAAAACAGAATATCCATATCACTTCTCCAGTTCTCCAACAAAATCATCTATCTTTTTAGATATAATCCCGGGATTATAATAAATCACATATGGATTACCATCTACCAGAGCTATAGACTGAAGCTCCTTATTTGAAATCATTTTATTATACTGACTCATCCAGTTCTCGCCGTATATATCCGTTGATTTTATGTAATTATCCAGAATAAACATAGCATGGAAATCATCCGGCAGCTTGTACCCATCAACCACCATGCAGTTGTCATATACATTTGCCTGTTCAGACAAATGCGCCTCATGCATATAATTTCTTATAAACATTTCCTGCATAACCGGATAGTATTCCTTAAGCCCGCTTCCGTAAAACATGCTTTCAAAAAGAGGCATCTGAAATCTTACATAGCTCGTAAAAGTCATAAACTTCTGATTAAATCCATACAGACGGGAAAGCCTCTTCATATACCATCTGTACTCTTCTACCGAATTGAAGTTACCTTCAAAGAAACGTTTTCCCAGTGCAGGGAATACCGCATCAACTCCTACAAATCCCGCAACACCTTCAGGATATTTCTCCAGGAATCTATAGCAGTAGATAGACGAAAGCTGGTTTGGAACAAGAATTATATTCTCTGTTTTTCCTGCCTTCTCAAGAGTTTCATGTATGACATCCGCCATATAATCAGAAGTTCTTTCATCTTCTGTATCCTCGCTATAGCCCCTTCCCGGAAGGTCTATTATCATAACCTGATATGTATCGACCAGATTATCAGCCAGCGGCTTCAGGGAAAGCGTCGGACAGCAGTCAGAATCAGCCCCCAGAAGTACTATTGTATAGTCTCCTGCACCGGCCATATAGGTTGCAACCTTTGAACCATTTACATCTACATATGATATAAATTCATCCTGATATTTATTTACCAGTTCCTCATTATCCTTAGAAAGCTTATGCCGATACGTTGAATAAGCTGCTGTAACAACAATAAAAAGTGCAATAACTATGAGCGCATTTCTCTTCTGATCATCGCAGAAATTCCTGAATATATCTGACTTCTCATAGAACATCTCTATCAGATCTTCAAATTTCTTTATGGCAAATGCGGAAACTGTAGAAAGAGCAAAAACAACGATAACATATAAAAATACATTTTTGATATAGCAGACAGGAGGTGTTGAATCATTCATAAAATGATGACTGAACAGCTGAACAAACAGTCCATGAATCAGATAGAATTCCAGAGTCATACCGCCGAAAAATGATAAAACCAGTTGCGGTAACGGAAGATTATACCTCTCCTTTTCTTCCTTCATACCAGCAAGAATATAGTAAATCGCAAGACAAAAAGCAGAGGAACCTATGACCTGAAGGATCACGATCATAAGATTAATGATTCCGTAGTTCTTCATATTCAGCAGAAGATATATCTTATTTGCAAGTTCGGTAATAACAAAGCACACCATAAATATCACAGCCGAAATAATTATCTTAACTGTTTTCTTGCCTTTTTTGTTTTCTGTTTCCCCGCCCTCTTCATGATCAGCCATAAAAATACCAACCAGAAAAGCCGGCGACGCATTTATCCACCAGTTACCCTTTACGAGCAGATAACAGATAATGCTGTAGCCCAGGAGCCAGACAGACATAAGAATAAAACTATACTTATTTTCTTTTCTGAAGAACAGATAGAATCCGATATACAGAATAACAATAGTATAGATAAACCAGTTATATGGATTAAGGGGAAGCTCGATGACACTGTAAAGTGTTCTGAAAACAAGATATATGATCTGCGTAATAATAAACACAAAAAGAATCCTGTTAAGTCGCCTTATCAGGAAACCCTTCATATAATCCTCTTTTGTGCGTACGCTCTTTATAAGCCCATATCCTGAGCAGAAAAAGAAAAATGCGACCAGCAGATAGCCTATTGGTACAAACAACTCAAGCCCCGGACGTCTTACAGTCGAAGGAAGCCAGGAAGCAGAAGTCTTCTGGCTTAAGTGGTGCATCATAATAAGAATGGCGAATACACCCAGAACATATTTAGATTTTTTCTTACTCATTAATTCCCCCTGATACTTATAAACACTTCACTTTTAACTACGATACTTTTATGTAATTGTCTTAACCTTTTCCATTGAGATCAATTTCAAAAATTCTTTTTTAGGTATAGGCTTTGAGAAATAAAAGCCCTGCAGATAATCAACCTTCAGCTTTTCCAGAAGCTTTATCTGTTCCTGCGTCTCAACTCCCTCAACCAGTATCTTTCTCTTCATCTGCTGAATCATACGAATAGTATTCTCAAGAATGGTCATTCCCAGTTCGTTTGTTTCAGCCCCCCACAAAATACTCTTATCAATCTTTATAACATCGAAATCAAGTGTAAAAATTGAATTCACGTTTGAATAACCGGTTCCATAATCATCCATAGAAAACATGAAGCCTTCCTTCTTAAGCCTGAAGATGACATTACTGAATATCTCATAATCACTGGCTGCTACTGATTCGGTAACCTCAAAATTGATCATTCTCTTCCGGATACCGTATTTATCTGCTATCCCATTGATTTCCTCCACAAATCCGGGTCTCATGCAATGTACAACCGAAAGATTCACATTGATACCACTCATTCCATATTTGTGAGGGATTCCCGATTTTATAAACTGACATACCTCTTCAAGAACGAAATTATCGATATCATCTATAAGTCCGCTCTGTTCGGCGATAGGTATAAATTCGTCAGGATAAAGATTCCCCAGTTCTTTATCGTGTATACGAATAAGCGCCTCCGCGCCATGAAGGGTGCCGTCCAGATTATATGTAGGCTGATAGTAAACCTCATAACTGTTTTCAGAGAAGCCTCTGGATAAAGCCTCCTCTACCGTCTGCTTCCTCATAATGAAACCGAGATCATCATCTCTAAGTACTCTCTTTTCCTTACTGACAGCGGTCTTGCCGTCCAGCATATAGAATAGTTCTGAAGTATTTTTTATCTGTGAAGGAATATCCGCTACCATAACAGTTGCATTAAGCAGTACGCTGAAATCCTTGTATTCCCAAGCATCGTCAAAACGTTTCAGTACATTTTCAGCTATAGTATCAGCCTTATCACTCATTTCATCATATAAAGTAATAACAATAGTCGATCTGTCAGCTACATAAACATAGTAACGCTTTACTACGGATTTGATATAATCTGAAATCATATCAATAATCGCATTTATTTCCCCGCTTCCAACAAGTCTGTTTACTATATCATGATTATTGACACGTATTAAAAGAAGACTGAACTTCCTGTTATGTTTCATACAGCCCTCTATATCAAGATTAAGGGCCGCGCGATTATAAAAGCTTGTTCCGGGGTACAGACGCTCGTCCTCATTTTCTACAGCCATCATTGCACCCAGAAGACCAAGCACTTCAGATAATATTTCAAATCTGAGAGAATACCTGATCATCTGGAGAGTAACTCCTGCCGCAACCATAACAACAAAGAATACCAGCGCATTTTTTCTTTTTTCAGAAATAACTCTCCATGAATTAACAAGAACAACTATGGCCATCACATAATAGACAAGTGCCGCAACATAAATAAGAGTCATTCCCTTGCCACGATGATAGACATAATCTTCATAGTACCAGACAATATGCGTCAGTGGATTAGTCAGTGACATAAGCTCAGTTATCACCATAGGCATAGAGATCAGAATCATTTTCAGATTTGAGACACGGGTTGATGCAAAACTGATATTCGAGACATAGTAAAAGAACAGCGGGCAAAGTAATGTATGCGTAGCAAAATATATGTATGAACTGGCATACATAACATAAGGAGCCTTCTGAGCCAGAAATGGATTTGCTCCAAATAGTGCTGTAACAATATCATCACCCGCATTTATAGCAAGGAAAATATATATAGTTAAGAATAGTTTGTTTTGAGTCTTATCCGTACGCTTCTGAATAATGGTATATACTATATTTACTACACATATAAGAAGTGCCGATAAGGCTATCCCGAATGCAAATGTATAATTCATCATTATACTCCCCTCGGAGATTATATCTTCGCATTTACCAGTCTGAATCCCAATCCGTACTGCCGGAATCCCAGGAACTTGAACTGTCCCAGGAAGAACTGCTACTGCTCCATGAGCTGTCTGAATCCCAGTCATAGCTGTCATCTGAGGTTCCGCTGTCATACCAGTTCGTATCCTCAAAACGTGTACCGGAATGATCATATATCTGATATTCATCATCAGTATCATCATTTATAATAGAATTCAGTTCTTCACTATTGGTAGCATAAGCCCAGGTATCATAATCAGGATCGTAAGAATACCAGGATGAGCCCTGATAATAATAATCATTTCCGTTATATCTGTAATAGCCCTTGGATGGTGATTTATCAAAAATCGCAATCAGAATAAGTGCAATCACCGCATAAATCGTAGCAAAAACCGGACTTACAAAGGGGAGAACGAAAAAGCCGATAATAATATCTGCCAAAGTGAGCTTTTCATTCTTTTTTTTTCCTTTTCCCGAACCACTCCTGGTTCCGCCACCGCCGCCTTTACCGGAATTATTTGCCTTCTGATCAGCTATTTCTGATTTAAGTCTCTGATAGAGCTCATTTACGGCATAACCCTCATCTGAGCCCTGATAACGTACAGCTCTTTCGCCATTTGCCTTATTTTTATAGACAACGAAATCTCCGTTACTATTCTTATATATACCAAATGCCTTAGGCTGTTTTATATCTTTTCCTATAAAGAATCTTGTAGTTTCTTCCGGTGGAAGATTATGATCCACATACCACTGTTTCAACTCTTCAATAGTCTGCGGCTGTGTTTTTGCCACGCGGTTCACTGCAGATACGGAGCCGCCGCAATGAGGACAGTTGCTCAGGCCTTCATCGATCATCTGGCCACAGTAATCACATTTAACCTTCATTGGCTCCTCCTTCCTGCAGACCATCATCAGACGATGAAACTGTATCTTCCATACCAGGGATCAGTGTATCGGTCTTTGAAAGCTTCAAAAAATGCTTTACTGTAATAACAGTAATGATAATTTCATATATAGCAAATATAATAACAAATACAGGCCTCTCAGTTCTCAGACAGAAAACATAGAATCCGTGCATTGCAGCCGGTACCAGAAAAGCCTCTGCAAGATGCTTCTTCACATTCTTTTCGTCACCGGCTCCCTCTTCATATCTGGCAAGCCCATAGAAATAACCCATGAATACTCCGAAGATTACATTTCCGATTATCATAAGGATGATCCGAAGAGCCAGCTTATCAGAAGGATTTCTGAATATATATATGATGTTCTCAAAAATCGTAAATCCCAAAGAAACTACGATTGCATAAACAACGCCATCAAAGGTATAATTAAATGCCCTGTCCTTCCAGGTCAGCAGCTTTAATGCAAGAAATCTTCCGCCTTCTTCTACAAGTGCGGTAAAGATAAAGCTTTCAATCAATATATAGAGCAGTGACCTGGTATCACTGATCACAAGATTCATAGCAGCTTTGCCTAGAAGACCTAATAATACTGCACTTATGATTGTCAGTGCACCACATAAAAACAATTTTATCAAAAGTCCCGGCGGTTCTTTTTCAACCTTATCAAATTTCCATACGATAATAAAAAGTATTATTCCGGGTATGATTGCAAGTGCATACATCTATCCATCTCCTGTGTATAACAAAGACATTCTTATGAGGAAATACTTCGTGTATTTCCTCAATATAATAATAACACGAATTCCTATATACAACAAACAAAAAAGTATAATTATCAGCGCTGATCAAAAGAAAAAAGAGACTGGCGATTTATCATCGTCTGTCTCTCTTTTTTGAACACTTTGTCTTTTCTCATGTCATGATGTGGGGGCATATCCCGCTGCCCTTAATGAACAGCTTCATCATAGAATTTCAAAAAGTCTGCAAACATATCTTCGTCCAGTCTGTGACTCCATCTGGCATGATCAAGATTTGCTGTAATATATGCAGCCTTATCCTCTATGAAACGGTCTTTATTCTCTTCAGCCTGGTAATCATAATCAAGAGTTTTAACCCAATCATCAAACCCGGCGTTAAATTCATCCTTATAATCATTTTCCTGAACATTGAATATATCGTTATGACCTCTGTCTTTAAATCTTACAAAAGTGAATCGGGAATCATCCTTATACTTTTCATAGTATTTATCATAGCCATACTCTATTCCTATAACTCCATCATCTTCACTGTGCACTACCATTACAGCTGCATCTGAAGCTTCAAAACCCTTCATGGCGGTATTTGTCGCATATTTACCAAATTTAACCATTTCATGAATTTTTATAAATGGAGTCATAGCATATATTACACTTCCGGCCTGACCTTTACCGCCTGATTCAAACATATCGGAGGAACTGTTGAAGCCGGAGCACTCAATAACTGCCTTAACCTCAGGATGATATGTAAGCACATTACATACACAGTATCCACCCCAGCTGTGCCCGAAGAGAACAATCGGGAGATTGGAATATTCTGATTTTTCCTCAATAAATGTAATCGCATGTTCAAGATCAATGACGCCCTGTGGAGCACCACCTACGCCATCCCCTTCACTTTTATCAGTGCCTGTAGCATCATATGCAAAAACATAGTAACCATTCTTTGCAAAATAATTTGCTACATCCATATAAGAATTGTGTCCACCACCGCCGAAACCATGTGCAATAACTACTATTCCGCGTTGATTCTCACCAGAGCTGTACATGTAGCCCGCCAGATGCTGTCCCTTATCAGAAGTAAAACTATATTCAGTACATTCAAGGCCCTCAAAATCCTCCAGACGAAGCATGATGGGTTCATAACTGTCACCGCGGACATTAAAATTCTCATCGTACATTTTCACGCAGAACATCCACCATCCGCCCACCAGCAGGACAATGATGCTGAGTAAAATGATTAAAATGATTTTCTTTTTTGATCTTTGCTTTTTCATATTATAATTCTCCATAATAAATCACTGTTTTATATCTGATGAACCTAATATAGCACAGAACATATTAAGAAGTAATTAAGAACATATCCGGCTTCACAAAGACCTGGGTGGTGACACTTTTAATATTTTTCATTTAGTTAGCAGTAGGATTATCTACATAAAGGTCCGGATATCCTTTTGCTCTGAGCACTCCATCATCACCAAGGTAATAAACTGCACCTGCTGATGTTTCCCATGTACCTTCATCTACATTATTGGTTACTGTTTCTTCTGTTCCATCTTCATAGTAAACTGTCATGGAATTTCCCAGCGCCTGGTTCTCGAGCTCATCATCTTCACCATTAGGATTTACTGTATAGAGATCCGGATATCCCTTCGCACGAAGTATATTATCTTCTCCCATGTAGTAGATAACTCCATTGGATGCAGTCCAGGTTTCATCTTTATTTATGGTTACATACTCTTCGGTTCCATCCTCATAGTATACTTTGATAGTCGTTCTTGAAAGCGGTGATTCATACGAATCATCCCCGTCTTCCTCGGCTACGATCATATAAAGGTCCGGATGTCCTTTTGCACGGAATATCTTGTCCTCTCCCATATAATAAATAACACCGTCTTCAGTACTATATGTTCCGTCGCTGTTTTCGATCAGCTTAACTTCTTCTCCATCACTATTATAAAGAATTATCGTATTAGCTGATGACGATGTTTCAGCGGCTTCGCTTGCTGCATCATCTGCTTTCTGAGTTGTATCTGACTCATTTGAACTATTTGATTCCTTTGAACTGTCTGATTCCTTTGAATCGTCTGATTTCTTTGAATCTTTTTCCTCTTCCTTATCTGCTTTTTTCTCTTTTTCCTTTTTGTCAGATGCGCTGGAAGTAGTCACTTCTTTTTCTTTTGAATCCTTCTTACTGTCATCAGAACCACATGCAACTAACATAATGCTTAAGACCAGTACAATCAACAAACAGACAAATCTCTTCATAATAAATACTATCTCCTATTCTCATTTCACTCTTAATCCGAATTTCTTTCAGGCTCCTTTTTCGGTTGGAAGCCGCTGTCATATGTAAGACCATATCCACGTTCTAAGAAGGATTTATCGGTACCGATTTCGTCGATACTGCCATACCACGGCGACGGGAGTTTCCCAGTAAAATCCGCACATCCGCATAGTACATCGGAAATCCCTTTTCCTTCCGAGCCCGGAAGATAACACATTACAACACTGCCCCAGTCATCATAGTCTTCGTGATCAATGATAACATTTCTGCCCGCAATAATGCAGGTAACGACAGGTTTTCCCAGTTTCTTTACATTTTCGATAGCTTTTTTATTGTCAGGAAGACCAAGCGCTCCGCAGAGCTCCAGATCCTCGGTATCGCCGTTCCATTCTGCATAGGCCTGTTCTCCTACACAAAGCAGTACCACATCGGCATTCTTGGCCTTTCTCTTGTTCGTAATCACTTCAATGCCGTAATCCTCTGCATAACGTTTGAAGGCTTCCTGTATGGTTGTCACACCCTCAATATCCTTCTTCGAAGAACCGTTCCATTCGATGGTCCAGCCACCGCATTGCGCTGGAGCATTATCTGCAGCCGGTCCCGTTATATAGACCTTCGTACCCTCCTTAAACGGAAGGAGATTCGAATCATTTTTCAGAAGAACAAGGCTCTCCTCGACCATTTTCTCTGCAACTTTTCTGTATTCTAAAGAACCGGTCTCCTTCTGCTTTGTCTCCGTTTTTTCAAGGAAAGGATCCTCAAAAAGGCCTTCCTCTTTTTTGACTCTTATAATTCTCGTTACAGCATCATCCACGCGTTCTTCACTGATTTCGCCGCTTTTTACAGCATCAACGATAATCTGTTTTGCCTCATCGAATCTTTCGACCTCCATAAGCATGTCTATCCCCGCATTAACGCTTGTAATGACCTGCTCCTTGTAGGAGGAACCTGAAATGTGCTGTATAGATTCCCAGTCACTTACGATAAAGCCTTCAAAGCCCATCTCATTTTTCAGCTTCATGATATACTCTTTGTTTTCGTGCATCTTCACGCCATTTAAGGATGAATGGCTGATCATGATGGTCTGTACGCCGGCGTCGATTTCAGCCTGATATACCTTTAGAAGTTCATTTATCTCGTCGTCGGTAAGTTCGGCATCACCCCTATCAATGAGCTTTCGGGGTTCCCCTTCCTCACCCGTGCCATATATTACATTTCCATCTGCAAAAAAATGTTTTGCACAGGCAACAAGTCCTCCGTCAATCAGCCCCTTTGTGTAAGCGGTACTGAGTTTTTTGATCGTTTCCAGATCCGAACCGTAGGATTCATAAGTTCTTCCCCAGCGCGGATCAACGGACTGCGCAATACACGGAGAATAATTCCAGAGCATATGGCAAAGCTTGGCTTCATCAGCCGTAATCAACCCAACCTGATATGCAAGTTCTTCGTCATTTGCAGCCCCCTGTCCAATGTTATGGGGAAAATATACTGCATTTAAACAGTAATTCACACCGTGAACGTCATCCTGCCCATAGATATATGGTATCCCTGCATCGGATAAAAGTGCGGCATTCTGATATTCGTCCACCACGCTACGCCAGGAAGCTGCATTAATGCTTCCGACCGTAGATAGGATACTGCCATAGTCATTATCTTTCATTTTATCCGATTCGACATTATAAATCGCGGGCATCACCATCTGTGCCGCTTTCTGTTCAAGCGACAGACCGGCAACAATATCTTCGGGACTCTTAGAGGCGTATCCGGTACATTTATAATCGTAATCTGCGACTGAGTACTTCTTCGTTTCCACTGCTTTTTGAGAATTATCTTTTGAAAAGCAGCCGGTTACCGATATCAGCACAGCCAATATAAGTAAAATGTATATTGGTTTTTTCTTCATAATAGCTTATTTCTTTATTTTAACCTTCTTAACTTTACTCCACTTACTATACACTTTCTTATTATTCGAATCCTTCACATACGATCTTACTCTTACATAATATGTCTTTTTCTTCTTCAGCTTCTTAACTGTTAGAGAAGTATCGGTAAGACTCTTTGTCTTAAGTGTATCTGTAAAGTCTTTATCTAAAGCATATTGAACCTGATAACCCTTTACGTCCTTTACCTTTTTCCACGTTATGGTCATCTTTTTGGTCTTTTTGTTCTTTACACTCTTCAGTGTAGGAGTCTTAGGCTTTTCAACAGTCTGCTCAGGCGTTACTGTTGGAGTCGGTTCCTTCGTAGGTGTAACTGTTGGTGTTACAGTTGGTGTCGGTTTCGTCGTCGGAGTTACTGTTGGTGTTATTGTTGCCGTAGCCGTCGGTTTCACTGTAGAGGTTGGTGTTGCTGTAGGTTCTGCCGTTGGGGTTGCACTCGGACTTGCTGTTGGTTCTGCCGTTGGGGTTGCACTCGGGCTTGCTGTTGGTTCTACGGTTGGTGTCGCTGTCGGTTCTGCCGTCGGTGTTGCACTTGGACTTGCGGTTGGTTCTACGGTTGGTGTAGCAGTCGGCTCTGCCGTCGGTGTTGCACTCGGACTTGCGGTTGGTTCTACGGTTGGTGTAGCTGTCGGCTCTGCCGTCGGTGTTGCACTCGGACTTGCTGTTGGTTCTACGGTTGGTGTCGCAGTCGGTTCTGCCGTCGGTGTTGCACTTGGGCTTGCTGTCGGTTCTACTGTTGGGGTTGCAATTGGTGTTGGCGTAGGACCATATATATTAGAATTAGGAAACGGTAAATGCGCATCATAGTCGCCGACTCCGCAAATCCTGAAATGGTAACTGCCAGAGTAGGCCTGTATCTTGAACCTGACGGATACCAACTGTTTGGCTGCATCCGGGCCGGATATCTTAGTCACACCCTTATACCATGACGGCTGTTTAAAATCTGACCACGCAAGTGTTTTTACAGTTCCATTGGTTGATTTAGCGAGAGCTGCGGCCGGATTGGCATATCCAATTTCGGCATCAAAATCGCCCAGACTAAGTTCAAGGGATGGCGCAGCATCACAATAATACGAAATAGACAGACCGCCCCAGCCCGAGGCGTCGCCCGGTACCGGCATGGAGTTTTCACCCAGCCCCACGACGTCAAAGCAGATATATACGTATGGATTACAAGTTAATGTACCTTTGTCCAGTACTGCCGTACCGCTGAGGCTTCCGTTTTCGATATTTCCATTAATGATAGAGCCATTTTCGTCTGGTTCGTCACAATCCCAGTCTATTCTCGAATTGCCGCCTTTTCCTTCATCGGTCATGACATACCAGAAACCTTCAGTATTGGTTCCGTTTCCCAAGCCTGTATCAACTTGTATATTGCCTCCTGTGTCATACCATGTTATAAACACTCCGTCATCATCGGCGAACGTCTCAATACTTCCTGCCCCAAAAGGCATCGGCACCACCCCCAGCACCATTGCACCCGTCAGTGCAAAGGAGATGGCACATTTTATAAATCTCCCATTTTTCGTTTCATTGATAAAACCTCCAATCACATCTGTTTTTTCGTACAGATCAATTTCCTATTATGAGTCCAAAATCATATAATTCTTCTCGGGTATCAGTTAACAAACACGCTAATTATACCAACAAGGAGAATGCTATTCAATAATTTAAAGAAAATAATATGGAAATGCATTTAAGTTAGGCTATGAGCTGGGTAAAAACATCTTATTCTACTATCTTGCCACTGTCGATGATGACTGTACGGGTTCCGTAGGTCGCACAGTCGTCTGAGTGAGTTACCTGGAGGATGATTATCTCCAGTTCTCGAAGAATTCCAGAATAAGCTTATTCGTACTGATGCCGTTAATCTCCTCCGTATACCATGCGTGCTTCGCATCCTTCACAAGGACGCCCCACACAATGTCTTTATCCGAATCCGCTCCGTACTTGCTGATGATTGAACCGTTTCCTATCTCGTCTTCGGACTGCTTCTCGAGTCCGTTTGAAGAAGCCATGTAATCAATGACGTCCTCAATGGCGGGATCAAGAGCTGTCTTTGCGGAACCATCGAAATTCTTCGGAATGGATTCGTCGTTATCTCCGAAGACTACAAGCATTCCAACGTCGTTCTTTTCGGGCCGCTCTTTCCAGAGCGTCTTACAAAGATCACCGCCGACACTTGTGCAAGCAAGGAATGTATCCTGAGCTTCAAGCGCAAGTCTGAAGTTCATGAATCCGCCGTTTGAGAAGCCGGCGCAGAACACATGATCCTCATCGAGCGAGTACTCATCAACAAGATAGTTTACAAGAGCTTTAATGAATCCGACATCGTTGTAATCAGGCTCTAGCCTCCCGTAGTTCCAGCTCGAATAGTTTCTTCCGGCCTTCGCGTTGACAGTTCCGGAAACATAGCAGACAGCGTAGCCCTTCGGAAGCGCATCATTATCAAAACCGCTTGTGAGGCGGAAGTTTTCGGCTGAATCACCAGCTCCGTGAAGCATCACGATGAGAGGCGCGTTCTTACTCTCTTGCGGAAGACTGATTACAAAGTCGTGCTTTACATCTTCAAAAGTACAGGTATACTTATTGTCCTTTTCAAGCACCACATTCTCAATTTTGGGATCCGATGAACCCGATGACGAGCATCCCATAAGTATGCAGGCAGCCGTGAGCCCGATCAACATAAGCGTTAAATAAATTATCTTCTTCATTCGCATTTCTCCCTACTATATATAATCTAAATAGGCGTTTGCGAAACGCCGCAAGCCGCATAAATACGGCATTTTTATTGACTTAAATATAAATTCGAGTTTTTCCATAGCTCTTAAATATCCGATATTATCTAATCTTTCTTCAATGAAACACACAATCCAAATGCTTCTTCTGCCAAAGCAACTGTTTCATCTATTGTTCTGTTTTCATCTCGAAGTATTATATTAAACCCGGAATTAAGAAATGCATTATATGTTTCTTCCGAATTGATCATTTCGAGCCCCTTACGATAGTTCTGCATCGCGTATTCAGGATCAGGTTCCTCCAGAATCAATCTGTAAAGAAACTGTTTTTCCGGATCCGGTCGCTCAAAAAATCTACGCACAGAAATCATCGGATCTGCCAGCATTACAAGAGTATGATTCTCAGGTGCTATTCTCTTTAAAGTCTCAATACTGATATTTGTATCAACAAATACCTTTTTCCCCTGATTGCAGATTTCCGGAAGCATACGTAGTTCCAATACTTCACATTCCTTTTTCACTCCGTCAATCCAAGCTTTGTATTCCTCTGGCGATCTTCTTATAAAATCATGCCAATCCACAAGGTCTCTGGTATAGGTTAAGCACGGAAATTCTCTTTCATCCAATTCTTCCGGATAATCATCGTGATAATTCTCTGAACAGATTATCCCCCCATGCCTTTTTGCCAGTTCCTTTACCATTGTGGATTTACCTGCATAGGCAGTGCCTATAACAAAATATGCGTTTTCAAAATAAAACTTATCACTCAACTGTCGCATCCTTCCATAATACAATATCTTCTGACATACAAAACTAATCCATAACTTTTGCATACCTTTTTATTTCCAACTCATTGTGATTTCGCCCTATCATAGTTATTTTATATATCGGAAAAATGTTTAGTTACTTCTTTACTATACCATAATTCTTTTTCCTTTACAGTTATATCTTCATTATTGATTTATTTGTCTGTATGTCTTATATTACATACAAATTTATACGAACTTACTCACACTTCCCGCAAAGCCCCTAAGTAAGCCAAAAAGGGAGTTCAGTAAAATAACTTACTAAACTCCCTTAAAGCAGGGGTACAAGGATTCGAACCTTGCACCTAACGCCCAGAGTCAGAGGAACTTTCCTCTAGCGCTGAAAGCCCTCTGAATACGCCATTTTTCAACCCTATTATTTTATCGTGTGCTAATACGTGTGCTAATATCTTTAATAATACTATTTCTTTATTTTGACCTTCTTAGCCTTACTCCATTTACTATATACCTTCTTATTATTGGAGTCCTTTACATACGATCTCACTCTTACATAATATGTCTTTGTCTTCTTCAGCTTCTTAACTGTAAGAGAGGTCTTGCTAAGACTCTTTGTCTTAACTGTTTCAGTAAAGTCTTTGTCTAAAGCATATTGAACCTGATAACCCTTTACACCCTTTACCTTTTTCCACTTTATTGTTATCTTTTTGGTCTTCTTGTTCTTTACGCTCTTCAGTGTAGGTGTATTCGGCTTCTTAACAGTCTGCTCTGGTGTTACAATTGGCGTCGGTTCCTTTGTAGGTGTTATAGTCGGTGCCGATTTCGTCGTCGGAGTTACTGTTGCCGTTGCTGACGGCTTCACTACTGAAGTTGGAGTTGCTAAAGGTGTAACCTTTCCTGATGGCTCCTTTGATGGTGTCGCACTTGGCACAGTGGTTGATGTTGCCTCCACTTCTGTTGTAGGAGTTGCAGTCACCTCTTGAATTGTTACGATGATCTTTTCTGCTTCCGTATCTATATGATCATCATCTCCTGACACCTTATACCATACATAGTAGGTTTTAGCATCAGTTCCTTTAGGAATAGTTGCTGTATATGCTGTCGCTTCAGGCTCGGTAGTATCATCTACACCAAGAGCGTACTGTATCGTACCATCTTCAGTTTCTCCAGCTGTCACCAGCTCTTGTGCCTGTCCGTTGCAGATCAGAGCCTTTGCTTCCGGCGCTTTTGATATAACTGCCTTTTCCTTTTTTATGCAAGTATATGTATAAGTTCTATCTTCTATTACTGCTGAAATAGTATCCGGCGTTACATCCCAGCCGCCAGCTTTATATCCATCATCTGGCTTAGCTCCAGCTGCAGGAATATCATCTGCAGACAAATAAAATGTATCGGCGGTAGTACCATTAAGGGTAACCGTCTTGTCTTCCTTTGTTCCGTCATCCCAGGAGCCATTCACAACCTTGAATGTAACAGTGTAGCTGACAATTTCAGTATCAAGATCATCTTCAAAACTGCCACCATAGTTCAACCATAAGCTAAACCTTGTATCGTTCTGAAAATCTACATCTGCTCCTTCATGTATATGTATCACTGCATTAATACTTCCAACCTCATCCGTACCGAAAGCGTAACCCAACGCCGAACTAAGATTCCAGGAAATGCTTTCGATATCCGCATAACAATAGACATCTTTGACTTCTGTGCATTCCAAAAATGCATCATCTTCAATACTTGTAACGTTTTCGGGAATAGTAATTTCATTTAGTTCGTAACATCCATAAAAGGCGCTTTTACCTATTGCTGTGATACTGTCCGGAAGCTCTACGCTTTTTAGCAGGAAACATCCATAGAACGTATCTTTTTCAATTGACGTTATTCCTTCCGGGATATTCACCGTCTCAAGAATTGAACATCCACCAAATGCAGCTTCGCCTATATATGTGACCGATTCGGGAATGGTAATTTCCTTAAGTATGCCACAGTAATAAAAGGCATCTTTTCCTATCTTGGATAACTGCGATCCTCTTTCAAAGCTAACGGAAACAGCAGAATTCTGCTTGTTGGGCAAAAAAGCGAAAGCTCTTTCTCCAATCTCTGTAATATCCTTGCCTATCACGATACTTTCTATCCCGCTAAGGTCATCCTCATAGAAAGCTTTATCTGCTATAGCACCGCTGCCACTTATCGTAAGTGTCGAACCACTTACGGAATATGTGGCGTTCTCCCCGCATGAGCCACTCTCACTTATCTCATAAGCCTGAACTGTCAGCGCAAACTGTGGCATTGCCCCCATGACAATTACTATTACCAAAGCAAAAGACAAAATACATCTTTTCATTCTTCTGCAACCTTGTTTCATTTTAAGAGCCTCCCCTTATTTTCTATAAAACAACTCTTTTTCTAGTTTGATTGATTTTAAGTAAAAAAGAAGTACTAGTATCGTAACATATCATATATCAGCTGATGTAAGACAAATTGTTGTAACTAATACTTCTAATGACTCTTCAAGTATTTTGAAAACAATGGTATATTTTTTGACATCTGTCTGCCGATATCCTTTATCAGCATAACGCCCATACTTTCTTATTGGATGATTTTGAGGGCCATCTTCCAAGCTTAATATCTTTTCTTTTATTGTCGCCAAATACTTTTCAGCTGTTTCAAGGTCTTTTGAAACCTTAAGTACATCCTCGTATATTTTATCCAAATCATCATATGCTTTAGCAGTCAAGATTACTTCATACTTATCTGATACCATATTTAGAATCTAACCTCCTAAATGCCTCTTTTGCACTTATATTGGGTCGACCTTCATTTATACCCCTCTCAGCTTCTTCTATGGAATCATCTATATACGAAGAATTAACCATGGAATCATAAGCTTCCATACTCATAATAACCATATCTCCAAATCCATTTTTAGTAACGAATATCGGTTCCATTGATGAATGGCATCTGTCTGAAATATCAGATGTATTTCGCAATTCTGTTATTGGTATTATTTGTGGCATAGCTATATCCTCCTTTGATATCATTGACATTATTATAGCATAATAATGTACATTATCAACCACAATTTGACAATATCTGTATACTAATACAGCGTCAACTTATGACCATTAGTTATGACCATGCTGGACACCGCTATTTTATTACATGGTATACACGTAGTCATAACTCAACAGTTTTGACCACAATAAAGAGGATGCCCATTTTTGAGCATCCCCTTCGATTCATTCTTATTTAGTTATCTTTGCTTTCTTTGGAGCCTTAGCTTTCTTAATCATCTTCTTATACTTAGAAAGCTTATTCTTTGGTACTTTGAATTTAGCATTTTCATTAATATTATAAAATGCTTTACTACCAATCTTCTTGAGTACCTTTGATTTGATTTTTATACTCTTTAGATCAAAACATCCATTAGCAGCATTCTTGCCTATCTGTGTCACATACTTACCTACCGTAAGTTTCTGTATCTTGCTGCCCTTAAATGTATTATTTGCAATAGCTGTCACTTTAAATTTCACACCGCCAAGATTACTCATCAGGATGTAGGACAGATGGATATGTATATAAGAATGTATGATGAGTTTAAAAAGCAGGAAGATGATAATCCAACTATTGGAATTATTCTTTGTTCGGAAACAGATGAGGATATTGCTAAGTATTCTGTAATGCATGGAAATGAGCAGCTCTTCGCTTCAAAGTATAAACTATATCTTCCAACTGAAGAAGAATTAAAGAATGAAATTGAAACTCAAAAAGCTTTGTATTATTTACAACAAAAGGATAAAGATGAAGAATAGAAAATTGTCGACTTGCTAAGTCGACAATTCAATAATGTGCTAATACGTATGCTAATACGATTCGAATTTTACGGTTTTTAAGCATTAAGCCACTTTGCAAGAAAAACCTCGGCAATCTACCGAGGTCTTAGAGCAGGGGTACAAGGATTCGAACCTTGCACCTACGGTGTCGCGCTTCTCGTCAAACTGTCAATTACGCAAGCGTTTTGACAGCTTTCCTCGAAGTTCGCGCAAATGACGGAGTCAGAGAACTATGATTCTCTGCCATCAAAACCGCTATTTTACTATGTTCTTCAGTGTTAAAATGTAAAAAGTTATCTATATATTTATCTACACATATGAGAAACCTCGCAGTCACCGCGAAATACCACGAAATCACCGCGAAATAGAGATATTCTCTAGTTAGTCCATTTAAGTCTTAACATCAATTTAAGACTATAAGACTATCTTTATATTCCAAACAGGTTTTTAGCCCTCATAAACCGTCTATTTTAGGGCCTTACAGTCTTTTTATCATAAAATAGATCTATCAAAAATTGCTAGTTGTTGTCATTTATCATCTCATATATATGAGGCTTAACAACCATTGGACCTCGCAGTCGCCACGAAATCACCGCGAAATCACCGCGAAATTTTATTTTATACTATAGGTATGTGTGGTATCATATTTGTTTCCATTAATGATAATCAAATCTTTTTCTAATAGTTTAGTTAGTTTATTATTAACCGTTCTTTTAGTTTTATCAATCAATATTGCCAAGTCTTCTGCTTTAGCCTCTTTTCTGGCAGCGATAAAAGTGAGAATCTTCTTCTCATCTGAATCCAACTGCTTCCATATATCATCGCCTATCTCGTGATGCACACTTTCTTTCTGTCTGGCACTACGCATAACTATATTGTTTTTGAGAATCAGCTTCACTCCTTGTTTTTCCGGTTCAGTATAAATCGGAGCATCAAGGAAATATTCAGCCATATCAGAATATATACGCTTCACACCCTCATTCAGCTCTCTGACATATTCAAAATCTGTCATAACACGAGCAATTCTAGGATTTCTGGAAAAACTAGTCGTTCTAATATTCTGAACAGTAACTATATTAGGCAGTTTTCCCGGACTATCTATTTCCAAACGATCATCAAACATGGAAACCTTTATATATTTGCCTTCCATTCCATATTCACGATGAGCCACCGCATTTACAATTCCCTCAACCCAGGCAAATTCAGGATATTCAGGAACAACAGAAAACTTACCTGTATTAGGATTAAGAGCATTGAATTCTCTAAGCTGGTCTTTAATAAACGTTTTAGCTTCATCTATCAGTTTTAATATGGGTTTTTCAAAAGATTTATCTTTTACTACATTCATTTCGGTACCAACCTTTATATCAGTACCCATGTAGCGAATAAACCTTATGCGACAGTTAGGATAAAACTGAGCAATATTTTTAGCGAACAAAAGCACCGCTGCGTTAGTAAGATAATCCCTGCCGTTCTTTCGTTTCATCATTCCCCGTCCACGCAAAATCTGAGCAATATCAACTCCAACTGCATCTATTCTCTTCTTGTATTCTTCAATGAGTTCAACATCCAAATCCTCTATTTCAGCATCCTCATTTATCTCATCTTCGTAATGCCTGGAACCCTTTTCATATTCTAATCGTTTTATATCTTCGCCTTTTAATTCTCTGGTTCTATCACCGATTCTTAACCAAACAGAATCATTGGACATGTATATTATTCTATCTATGCTTGGTTCAATGTGGAGAAGTAATATGCGATCAGGCTCTCCCTTACAATTTATTACATCTATAAACTCTTCTTTATATACTGGCATCGGACGACAATGATCCTTTGGCAGATTAATAAATTGGTTAATCTTATCTTCACCAAACTCATTAATACCTTCAACCTTCATGGTTTTATCACTTATTCCAATAATAAGGACTCCTCCTTCAGCATTAGCAAATGCAGGAATCCAGGGAGCTATATCAGAAGGCTTAACCTTTGCAGATTTTCTATCAAAAAACTTATTTTCATGTTTAGTTGTCATATATTCCAATGTATAAGTTGGATTTATTATAGATTTAATCATTGCTAATCCCCACAACTTCTTAAATTAAACCTTATAATACCACCATTTTCTCTTTCTGTCATTGAACTTGTAGTACAAAAACACATTTTTCACAAACTTCAGTTCTATTCAGATCTAATCAGGATTTTCTTCCTGATAAATCGAAAAGATGACACTTTGAACCTGGTTCAAATGTCATCTTTTCTTTCTGGTTTGTAGCATAAGTATAGGGCTACACCATTTTGATGCAGCCCTGTCTGAATAGCTTATTTTTTTATTTTGACCTTCTTAGCCTTACTCCATTTACTATATACCTTCTTATTATTGGAGTCCTTGACGTACGATCTTACTCTTACGTAATAGGTCTTGTTCTTCTTCAGTTTTTTAAGTGTAAGTGTTGTCTTAGAAAGGCTCTTTTTCTTAGTCGACTTTTTAAAGTCTTTGCTTAAGGAATATTGTACCTGGTAGCCCTTTACACCCTTAACCTTTTTCCACTTTATTGTTATCTTTTTGGTCTTCTTGTTCTTTACGCTCTTAAGTGTAGGTGTCTTCGGCTTCTTAACAGTCTTCTTAGGCGTTGCCGTTGGTGTCGGTGTCTTCGTCGGAGTTACCGTTGATGTTACAGTTGCCGTAGCCGTAGGTTTCACTACAGAAGTTGGAGTTGCCGAAGGTGTAGCGTCTCCTGTAGGATTCTTAGATGGAGTCGCACTTGGTGTAGAGGTTGGTGTTGCTTCCACTTCTGTTGTAGGAGTTGCTGTTACCTCTACCACTGGTGTTGTTGTAGATTCCGCTGTTGGTGTTGTACTTGGTACACCTGTTGGCTCACTTGTAGGCTCTCCTGTAGGTTCACCAGTTGGCTCTGTTGTCGGATTTACAGCAGGTGTCTCTGTTGCTTCTGCAGAAGGTGTTGCTGTTACTTCAGCTGTCGGATTAACTTCCGGAGTAGCACTTGGTGCTGCAGTTGGCTCCTTTGTAGGTTCTGCCGTTGGATTCTCCGTCGGTGTCTTACTCGGTTCTACTGTTGGGCTCGCTGTAGGCTCTGTTGTCGGCTCTGCTGTTGGGCTTGCCGTTGGTTTCGCTGTCGGCTCTGCTGTTGGACTTGCCGTTGGTTTCACTGTTGGGCTCGCCGTTGGTTCACTTGTCGGTACCGCTGTCGGACTTGCCGTTGATACACTTGTTGGTACCGCTGTCGGACTTGCCGTTGGCGCACTTGTTGGCTTAGCTGTCGGGCTTGCCGTTGGCTTCGCTGTCGGTTCTGCTGTCGG
>FZRB01000002.1:157964-215971 GCA_900199595.1 Lachnospiraceae bacterium
CTTGCCGTTGGCTTCGCTGTCGGTTCTGCTGTCGGACTTGCCGTTGGAACTAATTTAGGAATAATCCAGCTGTCCTTTTCTATTTCATTAGTAGCTTCTTCATCTGAGAAGTACTTTCCACACTTATCACAGCTCCAGTATGCAGTATTTCCTGCTTCTGTTAATGATGCTTCTTTTGCGTCTGTTTTTTCCAGATTCGGATGTGTACATGCAGTTCTTGTTATGCTTATCGAAACACTCTTAGCAGCTTCTGTATAATTGTCCTTATCGTCACCTGTATATTCAGCTGTCGCACTAACTGCTGTTCCAACTGTAAGTACTTTATCTTTATCACTAGTTGACCACGTCCAACCGGCAGGTAAATCTACCTTGCTACAAGTATCATATGAATAGTCAACTTCCTTTGTTTTAGACGGTGTATTAGATATAGTACCCGATTTAGCAATCTCCACTTCTATATAATTAGCCATCACATTATTATGATTTTCATCTCCCACAACCTTATACCATACAAAGTAGGTTCCTGCGCTGTTTGCTGTATAGTTCGATGTGGTATAAAGGTTATCCGCAGGGGCTGTGTTCTCGGTAGTTACCGCATAGCACATCGTACCGTTTTCCGCCTCACCCGGCTCTACAAGCGCCTGTGCCGTGCCATTGTAGACAAGTCCGGTAATAGCCTTTGGTGCTTTCTTGACAACCGGAGCTGTAGTATCTTCCGTGATCGTAAATGTTCCGGTTTCATAGCTTACAGCATAATTGCCCTGCTCTGCATCACCGCTCGGCGTGATGGTGTAGGTTCCAACCACCGTGCCTGCTTCGCGTGAAACGGTGTAATCGACCGTGTCATTTCCAACAGTACCGCTGACCGTTGCCGTAAGCTCCGGTTCAGGCGTTGTACCAACAACCATTTGCTTATTATCTGCTTTGACCGTGACCGCCTTACGATTGATTGTCAGCGTAAATGTAGTCGTTGCACTCTCATAATTCGTGGTATCTGTCGGCGTAAATTTAACCGTAATCACACCGCTGTCTGAAACATTCTTAAGTTCCGGTGTTTCCTCAAAGGTCCATGTTCCATCAATGTCAGAGTTTCCGTCTTTCGCCGTCTTGGTGAGTTCGCTGATTGTAACCGAGTTTCCGTCATAGGTCTTTGTATAGTCACTTACCGCCAGAGTCGGTACGATCTTTTCCGCAACCGTCAGAGCAACCACGATGTTATAATCTTTGTAGTTGGTTGCACCTCTAACAGGGATGGTGACTGTCGCAGTCTTGCCTACATTGTCTGAGTTATTCGAAAACTTGAATTTCAAAGTTTTTCCGTCAGTTTCGATTGTAGGCATGCCATCCAATACACCGTTTGTATCAGTTACACTGACTTCACCCAGGCTGCCGCCTGCTTCAATCAATGAGGAGAGCGCGACCATTCCCTCTGCGCCGTACTTCGCTGAGCCGGAAGCAGACACCCCATCATGATTAATCTTATCAATCTTAACCGTTGTGGTCGTTGTATTGCCATTCGTACCAAAAGTATAATTTCCATTCATCAGAGTCACAGTAACGGTAACGCTCTTGCTATCGCCTGCTGTATCGTCATCCATCGCACCGGTCACAGTATAGTCTGTTTCATTTGTCAATGTAGCTCCATCAAATGTAACCGCACTGATTTCAACACTTGTACTGTCCTTCACATAGTCACGATTTGTAGCAGTCGCTCCGGTTATGCTGATTGACTTAGGTGCAATGGTATAATCCACACTTGCAGTCTTACTGCCTGCTGTAATGCTTGCAGTATAAGTACCTGCGTTAACAGGCGCAGTGTCACTTTCTGCATAGGTCGTATTGCCTCTACCAACATATTTAATTCCCGTTTCCGTGATGTTCAAACTCGTAGCAGAATTGAAATCATCAAGCCCCGTCAATGTCGCACTCGCACTGTTTGCGTCTCCGTAGATAGTCTTTATCGGCGCATTAATCGTTAGCGTTGTCTTGTTATCTGTCAGTGTGCAATCAGCAGCGGAACATGTAGCCGTTATGGTCGCACCCTCAACTGAATAATCAAAACTGTGGATATGAGAAGAAGGAACAATGGTAAACTCCTTCTCCACACTTCCCAGCGATGCGTAATCGCCCTTGAATGTGACGATCACCTTCGCCGTGCCGACATTGGTGTTGTCCATGTAGGAATACTCGTAGTCCGTGCCTTTGGTGAGGCTGAGCGAGCCTGCCATAACCTGCGGCTCAGGCTTGATCTCGCTGCCTGTGTAGGTCTGGTCGGGAATATTGCCTATAACACCAACAGTTTTCTGAATGGAAACGCTCCACTTGCCATTGCCGACATCGGTCATTGTGATGTCATAGTAGCCCGATTCGCCATTGTAATCCACTCCAAACTTCGTGCCATTTGCATAAGTGAATGTCCCTGTGCCGCCGGAATAGGGGATAGTTACATCGTAGATATCGTTGTCCAAAAGAAATTTTCTATTGCTGTCTTCATCATATTTCAAAATCTGATACGATTGCCCCTGCTGAAGATTTACCATGGTCACTCCGTCATAGAAGCTCTCGTATTGTACATCCTCAGGTCTTGGCCCTGTTGAATACCTCAACTTGAACTCCGTCGTGCCGTGAACGCCCTGCTCAAACACCGCACTCACCGTTACATTGCCCTTGGGCATGAAGAAACTGTTGCCTGTTGTTGCGACATCGTTGTTGTCAGCATCCTTTACAACAAGGCCGCTTAACCCGTATCCCAAATCAGGGGTGGCGGTTATCGTCACCTTCTCCATATACTTAGCCGTTGCTGCGCCTGTCAGCGTACCGTGTTCTATGTCATTGGCAATGGTGATGGTATAGTCGGTATCGTCCTTCGGAGCAATAATTCTACGGTTTCCGTCTTCGGTAATAGTGAAGTAGTTGCTTGCGTTGGCGGTCACGTCAGTCTCATCGTGCATATAAGTAACGCTCTCGCTGATGCTCGATGCGTCAACCATATTGATGCCGTCGTAAATAGTAACAATGCCAAATGTGATAGAAGGACCGGGATAAGAGTATCCCTTGCCGATACCGTCTCCTGAACCACCGTCTGTTGCAGTCACTGTCCCACCTTTAATGGTAACGTTTCCGAATTGCACAGACGTTGAGTTATCGTTATTTGTGTTTTTGATAATGCCTGTTCCGATTCCTGCACCCTTATTGCCACCGATTGCCGTGATAGTTCCGCCTTCAATGATAATATCGCCGCTGCTGACATTGTTGTCATAATTAAATATTGCACTCAGTCCGATACCAGCGCTCCAATATCCACCATTTGCTGTCAGG
The DNA here is from genome assembly GCA_900199595.1 of Lachnospiraceae bacterium. Lineage (GTDB taxonomy): Bacteria > Bacillota > Clostridia > Lachnospirales > Lachnospiraceae > Eubacterium_Q. The sequence goes on from FZRB01000002.1 coordinate 161,283, forward strand.
GAACCGTCGCCCTTGATGGTGAGCGTGGTGCCAGAGCCGCCAATCTGTATGCCCGCCTTTTGATCTGCACCTGTCACGTTGTTAGTGCCGACAAGGGTAATTGTTGCAGAACCCTCGCAGACGATGCCGCCGTTGATGGTCACGTCGCTAAGCGTAATCTTTGCATTATTGGCAATCGTCACCGTACCAGAGGTCGAGCCCGTCATCACGTTGCCGTCCTGTGCAGTGTAGCTTTCACTCCCCGAAAGGGTGATGGTGGTCGGTTCTGCATGCGTCTCCATTACAAGTCCGTCTACCGGCACTACTCCCAATACCATCGCAACAGTAAGCACGAAGGTCATTACGCATTTTAGTATGCCTTTACTTTTTTGTTTCATGATATTTCTCTCCAATCATTTTTATTTCTCTTAGTCTTTTCATATCAAGACAGCTGTTTTTTACAAAACAAAACCGCCGGACAAAGGGTCTAATATCCCTATATCCGACGGTTATCCATCATTAACATATTCAGTTTCAGGCAACGAAATAAGAGCGCAGTTATGCCTTGCTTGCTTGCTTGCTTGCTTGCTTGCTTGCTTGCTTGAGCGTAGCGAACTGCGGCATACCTGTCAATTACCCCTTTCTCTTTTATTTCTGATTTTCCGTTACCGATCTGTTCATAACGGACAAAACTGTTTTTGTTGTTCTTTTAGTTACCACTATCATAAATGATAAATAATATTACTATATTTTAATTGTTTTTTCTATATACAAATAAAAAGATTTATAACTTATTTAAGACTCTTCTTAGTTATCTTAATTACAACTCTTAAGTCCGCTGCAAGATACGCATTTTGTCCGACACGCGGAAAAATGCCTCTGGTTAGGTGGAGATATTCCCCCTAAAACCCCCTGATTTATTCTATTTTATCTAACATATATTCCTACGTAGGTAACCTAAGTAGGTTTTTGCCATTTTGAAGTAGGAAATCACCATTTTGAAGTCATAACTGAAGTCGTAATCCTGATATTGAAGTCATATATGAAGTCATTTTTTTTGCATGGAGTAGTAATGAAGTCGTAAATGGAGTCATTTTTTTCTGTATGGAGTAGTAATGAAGTCATAAATGGAGTCATTTTTAATCAAACCTAAGTAGGTATTCTATAAACCTACCGAGGTAACCTACGTAGGTATCCAGAAAACCTACTGAGGTTATTACATTTTTCTTGCAAAAAAAGAAAAGCCTCTGCTATACTTATTTTGCTTTAAGCTTTAGAGAGGCTTTAGTCTTTCTATTCGGAGATGTTCCTGTTCCCAGCAGGGGCATCTCCTTTTCTTATTTTTTCATTTTCTTTGTTTATTCTATATCCCGGTCTCGGTACTATCTGTTTTACGGTACCTCCAACTATAACCTTTTTTCTGGCCGCTATATAATACTGCATCGTGGTCGATTCCAGATCTCCGATATATGCTGCTATCTCTTTTGTGTCTGCACCATTTTCATACATCCTGGTGGCAAATGTTCTTCTCAGGATATGAAGACCGCTTACTTTATCATCAAGTCCGGCATTTTTATATACTGTTCCCATACAGTGCTCCATCATAGTTGCCGAATACTGTTTATTATTCTTAGTTCTGCATATCAGATCATCCGGACCACCACCTTTTTCATTCATGATCATATCCAGATCTTCAATCGCTTCATCAAATAGTTGAAGCACTCTGGCTTTCTGATTCTTGGTCGTACCCTGAACAGCTATATATTTTGCCTCATTTTCGGAAGCATTCCTATTCCTGCAGAAAGAAGTACTTTTGTTTATGACAATATATCCGTTTTCCTTATCATAATCCTTCCATCTGAGACTTATGAGCTCTCCGACTCTCATGCCTGAATGAAGCAGCAGTCTTCCATATAGTCCACCTGAATACTTCAGCTCACCATTGTTATCATTGGTTCTTAATGTTTCCTGTAAGAACTTTTCTTCTTCCTCTTCTGAGAGAACTATCACATCTGCCTCTGCTGCAGATTTTGATTCAAGCTTAGACAGCCTTTTCATAATAAGCTTCTTTATAGATTTAGCCGGATTTCTATGCAGCTCATTCCTGACTGCAGCCCATTCCAGCGCCGCATTCAGAACATCCACAACCTTCTTTATTGTTGAAGGTGATAATCCTGTCTTTATCAAAGCACTTATATGGTTATCAATGTCTGCAGGGGTTACAGCCTGTGTCTGCATATACCCTAAAGAATACTTTTCGATCTGATTTTTGATTGTATCCTCACGCCTGTCTACTGACTTAGGTTTCAATTCGCCGTTCTGTACCTGAAACTCAAGATGCCTCTTACACAGATCTGCAACCGTTTCGTCCGGATTAGCATTGATCAGAGCCATTCTTTCTTCCCAGGCTTTCTCCTTTTTTTTCATAAGCTTGACACAGATTGCACGATTATCACCTCTGACAGTTAACACTTTTCGTTTTCCCGGAATATCTGATTCAACATATTTTCTATGAAGGATCTTTCCATTTTCCATCTCAACGAAGGTACCCTGTCCTTTTATATTTCGTTTTGTATCTCCCATGTTTTCTCCTTTCTTTGTCATAACGGCGAGGGCTATTCACTTTCTTCAGTGAAAGCCTCTCACCATATAACTCTTGATTTAAATGATGTATCTCTTATGTTCATAGTTGCTTAGCCATTCATTTAATGCTTTTTCTGTTACGATATATCGTTTGCCTATACAGATAGACGGAAATGCTTTGGACTTCATTAATGCATACGCTCTATCTCTTCCGATCTTTAATATCTCTGCAAGATCCTTGGCTGTATAAACCTTAATATCGTCTGAATAGCTTATATCATCGTTATACATATAGTTTCCTCCTTTCTTGTCTATTTTCATATTTAATAGTGTGTACTATTTTCGTACACCTATAATATATCATCCATTTAAACAGTTGTCAATATATCGTTCATTATAGACCGTATGTTTTTCGTACACTTTTTACTTTCCTTTCTATGTCAATTATGGTATTATGATTAATGTACTAATTTCGTACTATATCGTAGAATACTTTTTATGATCATCTACTTTTTCAATTCGGAGGTAATAATCATGGGTGACGGAAAAAATCTTAAGGAAATACTTGATTCAAAAAATATGAGTGTCAGAGAGTTATCCCGAAGAACCGGTATCAGTCGAACCACTATCTATTCAATCATTCAGAAAGATACTAATATCCGTTTCGACTTTGCTCTCAGAATCGCAAATGAACTCGATATCGAAACATCTGATATCTGCTCCAATACTCCTTTCTCAGGTGATATAGCTGCGAACGAAGTGTTCCCGGCTCTTCCTGAAGGTCTTAACAGCGTACTGGATTCAGGCAGAATCAAGATGTATCTCAAGAATTCCCTATATCCACTTATGAATCTGTTCGGAAAAAAATCGATGCCCGATGTAGATAACTTACTTACATCTTTCTACAAACTTGACGATGAAGCTCGTCAGGAAATAATAGAAATGATAAAAATCAAGCTGAAGACTCACACTGACAAGGAGCGTGAGAAAGAAATCAAGCAGATTAAGGGCTGGTAATTCACTAAAAACGTATCTAAAAAGTTATCTATTTTTTTAAAAAATAGATAACTTTTTGAGCTTCTGTACGATTTTCGTACTAATTTGTCTGTCCGTCTTATATTACAAACAAGTTTATACGAACTTACTCATACTGACCTCAAAGCCCCTAAATAAGCCAAAAAAGGGAGTTTAGTAAAATAACTTACTAAACTCCCTTTGAGCAGGGGTACAAGGATTCGAACCTTGAAATGACGGAGTCAGAGTCCGTTGCCTTACCATTTGGCGATACCCCTATATTCTGTTTTTGCTGCCTGCTTTTTCACAGCGCAAGATGTATTATATACAACCGCGCTGTAAAATGCAAGCATTTTCTGATTTTTCTTCAAGATTTCTTCAGATTTAATTAATCGTTTTCTTCAACGGTTCTCTTTAATGCTACTCGTCTATCTTCTCGTTTATCGAAATAGACGCAAACATCGGTCTGGATTTAATGTATTCCATAATGATCTTCTCAGTTATATCCGGCATGGAGAAATCGAAGAAGACCTTCTTGACGTACTGTTTATAGAGACTTATTTCATTCAGGACGGTTTCGGCCGTATTTAACTCATAATATGCATACTCATCACCGTACTTACTGCGAATGGATGCCTTAAACTTTTCATTCGATGATACGATTATTATCATATCCTTCTCCGGATGATTTATTGGAAGAGCATGCCATCTGACGAATCTCGCCTTTCCTCTTGCCTTTGCCTCATAGAGCGCATCATCAGCAAGCTCATACAGATCTTCAAATGTACTTATGCAGTCATTGTCTACTACAACTCCGATACTGCACGAAAGTCCGGCCACGCCACCATATCTGTATTCTCTAAGTACGCTGTTTATCCGGTCACATCTTGCTGTGAGTCCGGCTTCTGTTATCTCTCCGGCAAAGATTACCATGAATTCGTCTCCGCCGATTCGTCCGATTATATCATCATCTCTGAAGCTTCTTCTCAGCTGTCTTCCGAAACGTTTCAGAACTTCATCGCCTGCTCTGTGTCCAAAGTTGTCATTAACCTGCTTGAAATTATCAAAATCGAAAAGGAATACGGCGCATTTTTCATAATCATCTCTTTCGGAAAGGAAGTTTCTTGCCTCCTCCTCAAAGGATATCTTATTAAGTAAACCGGTAAGAAGATCCGTACTGCTCTTCACCTCAAGCTTCTGAACCATGTCCTTTTCGTAGTGAATACAGTTTTCTCTTCTGTTAAAGCCATTATGAATTGCAGTTGCCATCTCGAAACAGGTATGATATCCGCAGCAGGTGCAGTCTATATGTCTTGCATCCTCAGTCAGCTTATTCATGCTTCTGAATATAGCATCAGCCTCATATTCATCAGGTATCTGATACATACAGCCTTCTGATCTGTCTGTATATTCACGGAGATAATCCTCCAGCTTCAGATTCTCAAACTGCTTATTATAATTCTTAAGTCTTTCATCAGGAGAATCGGTACTTGACCACGCATTCCCCGAAGTACGCTTCTTAGATTTATTTCTGATCTTAAGTGCTTCATAAAGAGCATCATCTGTTTTTGCCTTATCAGGTTCTACTGCTGTTCCACACAGGCAGCCATTCTCACAATTAAGAGCGTCTATCAGCAGGAATGGCGTCTCATCAAACTTGATTCTGTCCTCATTATCCTGCATCCATTCGTAGAGTCTTCGCTCTCCCTCGATCTGTCTGATAAACACATCATCACCCAGGAACCACCTTACAGATTCTGCAAGGCCGCCCGGTGCCGGATAAAATGAACCCAGTCCATACTCGATCTCACTTTCGGTAAATGGACCGGATATTTTATGCTCATTTACATACTCGATAAGATGGCTAAATGTTACATTATACTGAACAAGTCCGGCATTATGCGGATCCTCTATCTCCATTTTCTTTGCCACGCAGGGACTTATAAATGCGAAGCTGTCCTCTATTCCCATTTCCTTTCTTGCATAGGTTGCTGCACACATCAGTGGACTTTGAACCGGAAAGAGCTTGCAGAGCAGTTCAGGAAGATATCTCTCTATATATGAAACCACTGCCGGACATGGCTGCGATATTCCACCCAGGAAATTATTTTCCTTGATATAGTTCAGATATCCCCAGGTAGTTATATCTGCACCGAAGGATACGCTGATTATTCTGTTTACACCCATCTCCTTCAGGCCGCCCAGGACACTTCCGTACTTATGCGGATAGTTAGCCTTAAATGCCGGTGCCAGCAGAAGGGATATCTTCTTCCCGTTTTGCAGATCCTCAAAGAATCTCTCAGTATCATCCTGATACTCCCGGGCACCATGAACACATACATCCATACAGCTTCCACAGGCAACACATCTGTTTCCGTCAACAGTTATTCTCGGCTTTCCGTTTTCTACGCTCGATACACAGGCGCCAATAGCACTGCATACGCTTATACACTTATTACAGCCAATACAATTATCGTTAGTGTATACTATTGAATCTTTTTTCATACAATAAACCCCTCAAAAAAGATCGGTAAGACGACTCTTTCTAGAAATTGACTATCTCCGGTGCTGCTGTAAATGAGCTGAATACAGCAGTTGCATTCTGGAAATAGAAAACCTCTGTATTTCCATCATCCTCAGAATACATATTTCTGAGCTCAGGATATGCATTTAACATAGATTCTCTTGCTTCTCTTCTGTCATCCTCTATCAGCTCTCCTGATACTCTGAGCCAGGCTCCATCCTTAAATGCGCATATCTCAGCCTTTGGATTTGTGTGAAGCTGCTTTGATACAGGCTTAACCTTTCCAGTCTGAATATACAGCTTTCCATCGAAGATATTGATAGTTCCAAAAGGTCTTACCCTTGGCTGATCTCCATCAACTGTTGCAAGATAATAGGTTCCTGCCTCCTTTAAAAATTTTGCTACCCTTTCCATACTTTTCTCCCTTCAAAATATATTCGTCAAAATGAACTTTCCCATTAACTTAGTTACTGAAATGTAAAACATTCAGGAGCAGTATCCAGCTCATCCCATAATAAGTGACTACTGCTACCAGGTCGTTAACTGTAGTAATAAGCGGTCCGGAAGCCACTGCCGGATCCACCTTGATTCGTTTAAAGAACAGCGGTATCAGTGTTCCTACCGCACTAGATATGATCATAGCCAGAAGAAGAGATGCTCCGATGCAGCCCGATACTGCAAAGGAAAATCCGGCTTCCTTTCCTTTGAAGAACATGATATATAATCCAACCATCACAAATGATATGGCTCCCAGAAGCAGTCCATTGCAGAGACCGACACGCATTTCCTTTGTTACAAGATGACCTTTTTGCTTAAATGTCAGATTCTCGTCAGTCAGTACACGAATGGTAACGGCAAGTGACTGGGTACCTACATTTCCGGCCATATCAAGTATGAGTGACTGAAATGCCATGATCAGCGTCAGCTGTGCGACCACCTTATCAAACATGCCTACCACGCTGGATACAACCATTCCGAGTCCCAGCAGTATAACCAGCCAGGGAAGTCTCTTTCTCATACTCTGGATAAGAGGCTCCTTCAGGTCTTCCTCTGCAATAAGACCGGCCAGCTTGGCGTAGTCTTCACCCATCTCATCATCTACTACTTCAATTATACTCTGTGCTGTGATAATTCCAAGTACCTTATTCATGTTATCCAGCACCGGAATATAACTCTCCGAATAATCCTTCAGTCTTTCGATACAGTCATCAATCGACTCGTTTGCATATACATAGGGGAAGGATGTAACTATCAGATTATCAAGGGGCACTGTATTCCTTGCGATGATCAGGTCCTTCAGATCTATAGCTCCGCAGAACTCATCATTCTCATCTACAACGAAGAGTGTGGATATATTATCGTTATCCTCCGCCTGTCTCACAAGCTCATTCATGGCCTGCTTGACCGTCAGATCCTCTTTAATAATAATACAATTTGTAGTCATGTGACTACCTATTTCATCCTCATCGAAGGATGCCAGAAGTCTGATTTCCTTCTGTATCTCCGGATGAATGGAATCTATGATAAGAGTCCTTTTTTCCTTTTCTATCTGGTGCAGTACATTTGCTGCCGTATCAGTCTCCATCTCGGATACTACTGCTGCAGCCTTACGGATGTCCATCTCATCCAGATATTTTCCCGCATCATCCTCATCTATATATTCGAAAACCTCCGCAAGCATTTCCGGGTTACTGATGCGGTACAGCTTCTTTCTCTCCTGAGAATTGAGCGCACTAAAAACACCGGCTATATCATTTGCATGATAGTCTTCTATTTTTCCAAGCATTATCCTGGGGGAACTGTTGCTTCTGATTATTCCAAGAATTTCAGCCTCATAATCAGGCTTTGTCAGAGCAGAATCATTTCCTGCGGCGGAAATGTCCTCTGACACAGAATCGACATTTCTAACTTCTTCTTCCATTTCAGCCTCCGCTTTTATCATAACCATTTAGGTCATGCAATCGCTGAACAAGACTGCTTCACAGTCTTACGGCTCTACGAGCCTTATGTTCAGCGATGATGAGGATTCTCCTCATATAGGTTAAAATAATTATAAACTTCTTAGAAAACTAGTTTTCACGATGTTTCTAATTATTTTAACCTGCATGACCCAAACAGACACATATATTCAACGATAACTGCAGAGTCAGTGGAGCTGTGATTAACTAAGATTGGTATATACCAAAGCAAATGAAAGCAGCCCGAGCAATATAGTCCGGATGCTTATTATATATATGTATACACCATCGCCCGTCTGACCCGTAACTGTCGCCGTTTGCCACTTACATTCACCTGCCTTTTTTATGGATTTTGAACGTTTTAATTATGGCATCATTAGCCCCTTATGTCAAGTCAGGAATGCGCACCGGAGAACTATATTTTATATCCATTTATCTGCTTGCGAAGACCTATTATATTGGATTAAAATATAGACTATAAACGGAGGTATTTGTATTATGAAATCATCGGAATTAAAAAACTATATTCAAAGTGGACAGCTGTCTGAGAGACTTCTTGATATATACATCGATTCTGATCGTCTGGACTATCAGACCGGCCGTTACTTAAAGGCAATTGAGGAGTTTGAAAAACTCTATGGTAAGCAGGATATCCGAATCATAAGCGCTCCCGGTCGTACCGAGGTTGGCGGCAACCACACCGATCATCAGCATGGAAAGGTTCTTGCCGCTTCTATAAATGATGATGCTATAGCTGTAGTTTCTTCTAATGATTCCGGACAGATCAGTATTAAGTCTTCCGGATACGATATGATCTCTATATCTCTGGATGATCTGTCAAAGGATGATTCTGAGGAAGGAACCACAAAAGCTCTTATCAAGGGTGTTCTCGCCAAGACAAAAGCTCTCGGCTATAATATCGGAAGCTTCGACGCTTACATAACCAGCGACGTGCTCGGCGGTTCGGGACTGTCTTCCTCCGCCGCATTTGAAACTGTTATAGGAAATATCCTTTCTTCTCTTTACAATGACTCGAAGATAGATGCAGTTACCATTGCCATCATCGGTCAGTATGCCGAAAATGTATACTTCGGAAAACCCTGCGGTCTGATGGATCAGATGGCCTGCTCCGTAGGAAGTCTGTGCTATATGGACTTTGCTGATCCGGCAAAGCCGGATATAGAGCGGATCGAGCTGGATATGGATTCTGAAGGTTATTCTCTCTGTATAACTGATACAAAGGGAAGTCATGCAGACCTTACTCCTGACTATGCAGCCGTTCCTGCGGAAATGAAAGCTGTGGCCGCATTTTTTGAAAAAGAAGTATTAAACGATGTGTCGGAAAAGGATGTGTCAGATAACATCCCTTCTATCAGAGAAAAGCTGGGAGACCGTCCTGTTTTAAGAGCTCTGCATTATTATGAGGAATGTTCAAGAGTCACTGCCGAGGCCCAGGCTCTCAGATCAGGCAGCTTTGATAAGTTCCTGGAATGTGTAAAAGCCTCCGGGGATTCATCCTTTAAATTCCTTCAGAATGTTTACACTAATCATGATGTTAATCACCAGAATGTATCCATCGCTCTTTGTATCAGCGAAAAGGTACTTGGAAGAGACGGCGGAGTATGCCGCGTACATGGCGGTGGATTTGCGGGAACCATACAGGCATTTATAAAAAATGAAAAGGTAGCCGAATATAAGGCAGAAATGGACAAGGTATTCGGAGAAGGCTCCTGCGCAGTTCTGAAAATAAGAAAATATGGTGGAATTACTGTTATCTAAAAAAATACAGGAGAAAAATATATGTCTAACATAAACAGCCTCATATATGAACTAATACAATACGGAAAAGCAAACAAACTGATTGACGAAGCCGACGAGATATATACTACCAACAGGCTTCTTGAATTATTCGGGATAGATGAGTACGTTATGGTTTCTGATGGCAAGGAAGCTTCAGATAAGGAGTCTTCCGATGATGACGCACCTTCAACAAGAAAGCTTAGCGCTATCCTGGATGATATGACGGACTATGCCATCTCATCGGGCATTCTTGAAAATGATACCATAACCTACCGTGACCTCTTTGACACTAAGATCATGGGACTCATCACTCCTCCGCCTTCAATAGTAAGGGCTGAGTTTGATAAGCTGTATAAGGAGTCACCCAAGGCAGCCACAGAATATTATTACAGCTTCAGCAAGGCAACAAATTATATAAGGACCGACCGGGTGGCAAAGGATGAGAAATGGGTGACCTCCACCGAGTTCGGAGACCTGGATATTACCATCAATTTATCCAAGCCTGAGAAGGATCCCAGAGATATAGCCGCTGCAGGCAAGGCAAAAAAGTCCGGATATCCGGCCTGTCTTTTATGTATGGAAAATGAAGGCTATGCGGGACATTTTACTCATCCTGCCAGACAGAATCACAGGATCATTCCCATTACACTGGATAATGACCCCTACTTCCTTCAGTACAGTCCTTATGTATATTACAACGAGCACTGTATTATATTTAATGCAAAGCATACTCCTATGAAGATAAATGCTTCAACCATGAAGAAGCTGCTTTCATTTGTGGAGAGATTTCCTCACTATACGGCGGGTTCCAATGCTGATCTGCCCATTGTAGGCGGTTCTATACTCTCTCATGATCATTTCCAGGGCGGCTGCTACGAATTCCCCATGGTCAGAGCCCCCTATGAGGATGAATTTGAAATACCGGGATACGAGGATATTCATGCCGGAATAATTAAGTGGCCTATGTCTACTATCCGTCTTCAGGGAAAGGACATCGACAGAGTCACTCTCCTGGCGGATCATATACTTAATGTATGGAGAGGTTACAGTGATAAAAAAGCCTTTATTCTGTCAGAGACAAATGGTGAGCCACACAACACTATAACTCCGATAGCACGTATACGCAGTGCCGGAAGTCCACTGAATAAACTGGATCCTGCCTGTGATGTCTTCGAGCTGGATCTGGTTCTTCGAAATAATATAACCACTGATGAAAATCCTCTCGGAGTTTATCATCCACACGCAGAGTATCATCATATCAAGAAGGAAAATATAGGACTTATCGAAGTTATGGGACTGGCAGTCCTTCCTGCAAGGCTTAAGAAGGAAATGTCTCTCCTTGAAGAATACATATCCGACCATAAGAATATGTATGATGAGGAGTCACTGGTAAGTCATATTGAGTGGGCCGTCGCATTTCTTAGAAAATATGGTTTCACCGTTGAAACTGATGAGGGTAAGAAGGCTGTAGTATTAGCTTCTCCTAAAGCAATAGGCAGGGACGCACTTCATAATATCATTCAAAATGAGATAGGCTATGTGTTCTCGGGAGTTCTCGAGGACGCCGGGGTTTATAAGAGAAATCCCGATGGCAAAGAAGCATTCTTACGTTTTATAAATGAGTTATAAGCTTTAATAAAGAAGCATTTTGAGTGAAGATACTAAAATAATCAAGGGGACATACACTATGAAAAAAAGAAAAATACTGGCTCTATGTCTGGCTGTACTCATTCTTATCGGGTCATTTGGCAAGGTATCCATAGCTAAGTCCGACAAAACTAAAAATCTCACATCAAGCATAAAGGTAAAGAAGCAGAAGGGCAGAAAAATTAAGAAGACAGAATCCTCTGCCATGACTTCAGTCTCCATAAAGCTGCTTGATGAAACCATAAAAAGTGAAGATGCAGGTGCCAATATATTTATTTCTCCTGTATCGATCATGTACGCATTTGGCATGGCTGAGAACGGTGCAAAGGGCAAATCAAAAAGTCAGATTGAAGATGTAGTCTTCGGCGGATTAAAAACCTCAGACACCAACCAGATCATGTGCAGACTCATGAAGAACATGGAATCAAACAAAGAGGTTTCATGGAACGTCGCTAATTCAGTCTGGGTTATCGACCGCAAGGACGTTAAGGTGAAAAAGAAATACCTTAAGACCGTCAAGAGCTACTATGATGCCGAGGTTTATAAGGGCGCATTTAACAAGACCACAGCCAAAGACATGAATAAATGGGTGAAGAAAAACACCAAGGGCATGATTCCAAAAATAGTGGATAAATTCGATAAAGACACGGTTATGTACCTCATAAACGCCATGGCCTTTGAGGCTCCGTGGGAAAAGCAGTTTACCAAGTACCAGGTTAAGAAGAACACAAAATTCACCAACCTGGACGGTTCAACCTCAAAGGTTACTATGATGAATAGTGATGAGGACGGATACTTCGAGCTTAATGGTGCATATGGTTTCAAAAAATATTATAAAGGCCGCAAATACGCCTTTGTTGGAATAGAGATGCCTGAAGGTGTAACCCCTGCAGAGTATATATCCACACTTTCAGAAAATCCGGGCAAATTCACCACCGCTCTCTCAGATATCAAGTACGACCAGGATGTATATATCAAGCTTCCTCAGTTCTCACTGGACTATGGTGCAGAGATGTCAGATATGCTTAAAGGCATGGGTGTAACAAACGCCTTCGACCCGGACAAAGCAAACCTTTATAACATGTTTAAAAAGAGTCCTAATTCAAATTATTATTTCACAAAGGTACTTCATAAGACACATATCGAGGTGGACAAAAACGGAACCAAAGCCGCTGCAGTAACAGCCATAATAACCGACAAAGCAACCAGCGTGCTGGATGAAAGGCCCCGCCTGGATATCAATCTGGATCATCCATTTGTATATGCGATCATTGATACCAAAACAAATATACCGGTATTCATCGGTTGCATGAACTCAATCGAATCACAGTAATAAACCAAAAACGTGACAGTTTGAATCAGGTTCAAACTGTCACTTTTTTTATTCTACGTTCTTCAGGGCTTCTTCCATCGGGATGCGCTTTATCCTGTTATAATCGATAAACATTACTATGAGGTAAGCTGCGAAGCCGAATATAAACATCTTCACAAATCCCAGCGGTGTTATGATGAAGCTGAACCAGCCGTCCATTTTCATAAGGTACATCTTGAAGAATGCACCCATGCCATAGTAACCGGCTACCATACCTATCAGGCAGGAAAGCACAACCATGATTGTTGTAGAAGTCATATACAGCGAGCTGATTTCTTTATTCTCATAGCCGAGTATTTTTACCATGGAGATGGCATTTTCGTTCTTTTCTATGATCAGCTTCGTTAAGAGATATATAAGCACTGCTGAAAGTATTACACAGATATACTGGAAGTAGGTCATATAGTTGCCCAGTGAATGATCCAGCTGTCTGGCTATCTTCATAACATCGTCCTCTGTTATAGTAGTTACGATGTACTCTTTATCTATTCCCTTTATCTCTTCATCAGCCATGTAGCCTGTGAAGTAGCCGCTGTCCTCGTCAAATACTTCCCTGTAATTATCAATCGGCATAAATACTACAAGTCCACCCAGATAATCGTATAATCCGATAACCTTTAAATCATAACTGTTATTGTCGTACTTCTCATCCAGTTTTATGGTATCGCCCACTGACAGGTTGTATTTTTCCGCAAATGTATTGGATATGCAGACTTCATTTCCGCTCATCTGAGGAAGGTTATCAACGTATCTGCTGTCCTTTTCAACGCCGTAAACCGAGATGGATTCGGTGTATTCTCCGTATATATATTTAAGGTCTCTCAGAGCAAACTTCTCAGCTGATTTGGTCGTTGTCTCGATAGGATTTTCATCTTCGTCTTCTGTACTCTTAAGTATCGTCTGATACTTGGCAAACATCATGTTGATTACATTTGCCTGATACTTATCTACTGATTCCGGAAAACCTACAGCCATGGCAAGCATCAGCATAACAAAGCCTATTCCCAGTAGAAGCACTACATAGTTCGGCATATTCTGAAGAAGAATCCTTGTTCTGAAGCGACTCAGGAAGCCCCACTTCGGAAGCCTGATGGCTTTCTTCTTTTTTGATCTCTTAAGGTCATGTCTCAGGAACTTAAGAGGTGAGAATTTAAGCATTCTTGTTATAACTACCAGATTGATAATAAACATCATGATAACCGGGATCACTGTTGTTTTGACAAATGCGTCCGGCGTCCAGTAAGTATCATATGTCGGAAGGCTGTAGCTATTATAGTACATGCTGATTACGATATTCTTGAAATAAGTATAGCCCAGTATATTTCCTATGATTGCCGAAATAAGTGTCACCAGTACCGGCATAGTCATGTAGTGAACAAGAAGCTCATTTCTGGTATAACCCGAAGCACGAAGTGTTCCGATAACCGATGCCTCTTTTGTAATAGTATTGCTGATTGTTATTGCAAAGATAAATGCAAGCACAGTTACCAGGATATAAAGCATGATTCCCGATAAAGCCTTGTCATTTCCGAAGTCCTCTGTTGCAAAATGTATCGCAAGGTTGCTGTAGTTCGGAAGGAAGCCTTCGATTTCCATGTCCTTTACAGCTGCCTGAGAAATAAGAGATGCCATTACATTTTCCGAAAGAGCTTTTTCCTCTATATCATCTGCAGGCTTACTATTATAGGTCCATGCATAGTTATACTTTTCAGGTTCTTCTATTCTGTCGAAGCCTTCTTTAGTCACGATGGCAACGTCGAAATATATGGCATCGAACATGGAATCTGTGGGCTTCTCGTACAGCGTACTGTAATTAACCAGCGCGATAAGTGCCGTAACTTTATAGTCATGTCCGTCAACTCTTATAGTATCGCCTACCTTGATGTCTACATTTTCCGCATGCATTCTGTCGATGGCTATCTCATTATCCGCCTTCGGCATCTCGCCCTCGTGGATACTGTAAAGATCCACATCAGTTCTGTCCTTGAAGACACGGATCTTTCCTTTTCTTTCCTTATCACTCTTGTTTCCGGATTCTCCACCTACTTCATCATTTTTCTTATTGTTGCCTTCACTTTTATCAGCTTCATCGTTGTCGTGATTTCCACTTACTTCAACTACATCCTTATAGAAGTTTTCATATATCTTGATAGGTACCGGCTCATAATCAGGATTATTCAGATCGTACTTATCAGCCGCCTTGTCATATTCTTTATTTACTTCTTTATCAACTTCCTTATAGGCTTCCTCCTTCGCCTCATTCAGAGCCTTGGTGTAGTCATCACTATCTATGAATTTATCATAGGCTTCTTTGTATGCCTCGTCATAATATTCATCAAACGCAGCCTGAAGGTTCTCATCTACAATCTTCTGTATCATGGATTCCTTCTCTTCATCAGATACAGCCATTCCTGCGGCTTCATACTGAGCCAGCTGAGACTCAACACCTTCTGTGGCCTGTGTTCTTACCTGCTCTTCTATACCCTGCTTTACTGCCTTTTCAATTTTCTCCGGAATCGCTTCATCAACAGCTTTCTTTACTTCCTTGTCTGCTTCCTCGTGAGCCTTGTCCAGGTAATACTGCTTCACATCAGCCTTCTCACCTGCTTCCAGAGCAGTGATAGTCTCTTTATCCAGCTTCTTGCTAACCTCAAAGCAGCCATCCTCCAGATTGTACTCAACAACTTTCTTCTCGGCAGAGGTAAGCATGCTGTTATTAGCAACAAACATTCCCGATATAAATCCAATCATAAGTATAAGAAAAAGTGCTATAACCAGATATTTATGCCATTCTCCACGAAGCTCTCTTATGACACGCTTCCTGAGAGGGTTCTTCACCTTACTCATATCATTCTCCTCATTAATCTTCTAACAAATCATTTGGCAGTTCTTAATAAGTCTTTTCTACCAGTCAAGATCAACTGCAGATACTTTATTTTCATTGATGTCGTTATGTCTTACTACTCCGTCACGAAGCTTAATCACATGGTCGGCCATATTCTTTATAGCCTCATTATGAGTAACCATAATAATCGTATTGCCATACTTCTGATTAACATCTTCAATAAGCTTAAGTATTTCCTTGGAAGTATTATAGTCAAGAGCACCTGTGGGCTCATCGCAGAGGAGTATGTCAGGATTCTTTACGATGGCACGTCCTATGGAAACTCTCTGCTGCTGTCCACCCGACAGCTGATTTGGAAGTTTGTGTCTATGCTTATAAAGTCCGAGGGTTTCAAGAAGCTCATCTATCTCAAGAGGATTATCTGAGAGATATGCTCCAACCTCGATATTCTCTTTTACATTCAGGTTCGGAATCAGGTTATACATCTGGAATACATAACCCAGATGCTTACGTCTGTACTGTGTAAGTCCCTTCTCACCCATATCCTCCAGCTTGTCACCGTTAATGGATATATAACCGGAATCAGGATTATCGATTCCTCCGATGATATTCAGGAGCGTTGATTTACCTGAACCGGAAGGTCCCAGCAGTACACAGAACTCACCCTTCGCAACGGTGAAGCTCATTCCCTTTAAGACTTCCTGTCTGGACTCGCCACTTCCGAAGCCTTTCATGATGTTCACGATTTCAAGAAACTTTCTTTCCTCTTCTGACATATCCGTCCTCCTTATAATATGAATGTATATTCATATATTCACTTATGCAAATATACTTCCTTGGTTTTCATTTGTCAACTACTTTTTAGAAAAACAAAAGAGACTTACCTGCAGCACATTAATAAGAGCTCACACTTTGTGTGAATACTTATCAATATGCTGCAAATAAGTCTCGCTAATTATTCATTAACCGAATTATCAGGATTATTTCTTTCGATTCTTTATAAGTGAGAACACTATACCGAAAGTCATAACCGAAATAATTGTGATGACGATTATATGAACAGAACTAAGTCTGCCAGCTACTCCCTTGTTCGCTTTTTTTAGGCTAGCAGATGACTTGGGATTTGTCAACCCACTTTTTTCTTTATACATGTAAAGTCTTGCCAGATCTATTCCAACTTTGTAAAGTGGTGTACGAAGTTCCCTGTCTGCTTCCTTCAGTTTTTCTCTGATAGGAATACTCTGTGGACAGTGCTGTTCGCATTTACCACACTCGATACACTGGCTTGCAAATGCCGGCTCCTTCGTAAGTCCCACAGTCTGGGCATACTGGAAACGTCCTTCGTTTTTGCCCTCTGTATACATCGTATTATAGCAGGCAAATGTGCCCGGTATATCCACACCCATAGGACATGGCATGCAATAACGACAGCCTGTACATCCCACCTTCTCTTTCTCGCGAATGGCCTTCTTTACATTTTCCAGAAGTCCAAAATCTTCCTCAGTAAATGTTCCTGCCTGCATATCGCTTGCTGTCCTGCAATTCTCCTCAACCATCTCAAGTGAATTCATGCCGGAGAGAACCACAGTAACCTCAGGCTGATTATAAAGCCATCTGAAAGCCCACTCAGCAGGAGTCCAGCCTCTCTCATTTTCAGCAAAAAGCTTCTTCGCATTTTCCGGAAGCATATTTACCAGCTTGCCTCCGCGAAGAGGTTCCATGATAACTACCGGAATTCCTTTCTCATAAGCCGCCTTCACACCTATCACTCCGGCCTGTGTTACCTCGTCCAGATAATTATATTGCACCTGGCAGAAATCCCAGTCATAGTCATTTAGTATAGTCACAAAATTATCGCTGTTTCCGTGATATGAAAAACCGATGTTTCTGATCTTCCCAGAAGCCTTTTTCTCCCTGATCCAATCCTCAATGCCGACAGCCTTCAGCTTCTCCCACATTTCCACATCCGTGAGATGGTGCATGAGGTAATAGTCCACATGATCAGTTCTGAGTCTTGAAAGCTCCTCCTCGAAATACTTGTCCAGACCCTTACTGTTTCTGATAAGATACTGGGGAAGCTTCGTGGCTATATTCACTTTATCCCTAAGATTATTCCTCTCCAGAATCTCTCCCAGAGCAGCCTCGCTTCCCGGATAGATATAAGCCGTGTCATAATAATTCACACCGGCCTCATAAGCCGCCAGAATCTCCTTCTCCGCCTTATCAATGTCAATAGAATTGCCCTTCTTGGAAAATCTCATACAGCCAAAGCCCAGCATCGACAGATCATTTCCATTTTTATCTTTTCTGTATTGCATAAAAAACCCCTTTCAATACTACACCACAATACCAATTACATTATAACATCCATGCACCTCCGAAACCACAAAAAAAGATGACACTTCGAACCGTATCCCAAAGCTATGGTTCACCGTGTCACCCTTTAATATAAAAACCCTCACTATAATTTAAAACCTGAACCAACAAACTGGGCGATGTCCCGGCCTGTGTCGTCGGTAACATCGACATTTATAGTACAGGTTCTTTTACCATCCTTCTTGATATAAGCTCTGGCAATCATTTTGCTGCCCTTTGGTGCCCCGAGATAATTAATGCTCACCTGCTGAGCCACAGTTGGCTGATGGATATTATTTGAAAGTGCCGCAAATGCGAGATCCGCAAGTGTAAATATCGCGCCTCCCATTATTCCACCATACGCATTCTGATGATTTTCATTCAGAATAACACTGCACAGGGCATAATCTTCTCCCAGTTCATCCAGAACCATACCACTCATGGAAGCAAATCTGTCCTTTGTAAAATGCTCCCTCGCTTCTTCAATACTCTTAAAAGTACCCATTTTAATTTCCCTTATTCCTTATTCAGCATCCTTTTTAGTCTTTGTTGTTGCCATATAAATGATAGCTGCAATAAGGATAACGACTGCACCTGCCAGGCAGAGAGTGTTGCCCGTGCCCTTTTCAACAAATGCGCCCAATGACTCATACTCATCAAGAGTAGAATTATTTAATGCATATGACAGGAATAATCCAAGGGATGCCAGGATTCCGAAAATAAGAACCGGAACCTTCTTTCCGATCAGGGCAAACAGCAGAGTAAGTACAGCGAATACTGCCCATATAATACCTATCACCTGAACACCATCAGCATACAGCAGGCTTACTGTCATATTTATTCCAAATGCGTCCACCTTGTAAAACGGTAAACAAAGTCCTAAAAAAACCACAACAGTTGCAACAAGAACAATAATTGTTCCGATGGGATTCTTCTTCATACCTTAACCTCCATACTGTTTTGAAAATGCCATCAATCCTCCGGCTCAAATCGAGTATATAAGAAGAGATTAAGAGAATGCAATAAATAAATCCCATATTTTATAAAAGTATCCATTGGATACCTCATAAATCGCCGTTTCTGGCAGTGGTATCACTTAACTACCACTGCGACAGGATCATCTGAACTGCTGATTTATAATCACTCAGTCTCTCAGCTTTATGAATCTGCTTCAGCATTTTTCCATCCAGACCCAGTCCTTTTGAAAAATAACTCCAGAGCTCCTTCATTTTCATAACCACCTGTTTCTCATTTGACATCTCGGTGATATATTCCTCCGCTATCTCGCTGATAAAGCTTCTGAAGGTTTCTTTATCACTACGAAGTCCCCTTTGTTCATCATCAGAGATAACATTTTCTTGCAGATAATCCATATGTCTTCTTAACTCCATCGGAAGCAGCGGATTCATCAGCACTCCCCTTCCGATCATCAGACATATGTCCTGATCATTTTCCTTAAACATATTCATGTTGTTCCATAAAATGTCATCAAAGCTGTAAGTATCTGTAATATCCCCATTGTAGCAGATTGGTGTCTGCTTCATAGCACTGAAGGTTTTTAAGAATAGATTCAGATGAACTTCTCCGTTATAAAACTCATTTCTGAGACGGGGATGTACAATGATTTCCGAAACAGGGTACTTCTGATAGATGGCAAGTATATCATCCCACTCCGAAAGAAACTCCACACCGAGTCTGCTTTTTATGGAAATGTTCATTTTCGTATCCTGAGGCAGATTCTTACCGGCAAGCTTGTCATATATTTCATACAAGAATCTTTCCAGTTCATCAGTTCTATCCAGAAATCCCGCTCCTCTGCCCTTGGATACAACCGTTCCTGACGGGCAGCCGAGATTCAGATTTACTTCTCTGTATCCCAGTTCCATCAGCTGCTCAGCTATCTTAACAAAAAGCCCGGCGTCATTTGTGAGTATCTGTGGCACAAGCTGTTCTACACAGTTATTGTCCGGGTCCACATCTCTTCTTTCCCGTCCCTTAAGATGGCTTGCAGTAAGAAAAGGGGTGAAATATTTATCCACCCCTCCATAATACTTTTCAAACGCATTTCTGAAAACATATGTAGTTATTCCCTCCATGGGAGCGAGATATATCTTCATGAATCATTCTCCTATGGGCGGTCGGTCTGACACACTCATGTTCTTCTAATATTTGAATCAAAAAATTTCTGATAACCCAGCCAGTCGGTCGCTTCCGGATTTGCCTCCAGAGTCTCCTTGAAGCATTCCATCTTTGCATCCGTATCATCAGCATAGGCAAGAGCCATAGCCTCCATCAGCCCCGGCTTCTTCGGTGAACCAAATTCCAGCTTACCATGATGAGCAAGTATGCAGTGCTCCAGTTTTCCAAGCAATGTATGTGGAAAACCGTCTATCTGATTAGCCTTATCTCTGACCATCATTGTTCCCATAACTATATGTCCGAGAAGATTACCCTCATCTGTATAATCATTCTGTGGAAAATCCGATATCTCATATATCTTTCCTATATCATGGCAGATAGCCGCTGTGATCAGCAGATCACGGTCCAGCATCGGATAATTCTTAGAAAAGAAATCACATATCCTTGTTACTGAAAGAGTATGCTCCAGAAGTCCTCCGATAAAGCCATGATGCACAGACTTTGCAGCGCTGTGCTTCTTAAATCTCTTAATAAAATCATTATCCTCTACAAAGAAACTATAAAGGAGCTTCTTCAGATTGTTATCCTTCACAGAATCTATAAAACCTTTCAGTGAAGAGTACATTTCCTCTATATCATAGGACGAAACAGGCATATAGTCTGATATATCCACTTCATTTTCCTGCATCCTCTGAACTCTCTTTATATTGAACTGAAGAGAATTGTTAAAGCTGGTTATCTGACCACTGACCTTGATATAGTCCATCGCCTCAAAATGTTCTATAGCATTGCTGAGGTCCCATATCTTTCCATCGATCACACCGGTTTTATCCTGAAGCATCAGACTGTAATAAGTCTTTCCTGCCTTGGACTGTGCAACCACCTTGGATTTGCAGAAATATATGTCTGTAATGTTGTCTCCCTCACGAAGAGTGTTGATGTAATTCATTCTATTTCTCCTGTTAATTTAGTAAGCAAAAAGAATCTCCCTACTGACTCATATTTGTGATAAAGTGCTCTATTCTGTCCATGGCTTCTCTCAGCCTGTCTATGGAATAAGCATAGGATATTCTGATGAAGCCTTCACCTGAAGTTCCAAATGCATTACCCGGCACAACTGCAAGCTTTTCTTCCCTGAGCAGCCTGGTGGCGAAATCATCCGACGATAGCCCGGTTCTTTTTATACTCGGGAAGATATAGAAGGCTCCCATAGGCTCAAATGCCGGCATCCCCATATCATTCAGTCTTTTGAAGAGGAATCTTCTTCTTTCATCATAGGATTTTTTCATTACGGCTATGTCTTTGTCGCCATTTTTAACCGCCTCTATAGCTGCGTACTGACTTGTTGTAGGCGCACACATAATGCAGAACTGGTGGATCTTGGTCATAAGTCCTGCCACCTTTTCCGGCGCAAGCGCGTATCCAAGTCTCCATCCCGTCATGGCATAAGCCTTGGAAAATCCATTTATTATTATAGTTCTTTCCTTCATACCCGGAAGCGCACCGATAGAAAAATGTCCCTGCTCTGAGTATGTCAGTTCAGAATATATCTCATCGGAAATAACATAGATATCATGCTTCTTACATAACTCTGCAATAGGAAGCAGATCCTCTCTGGTCATTACTGCGCCTGTAGGATTATTCGGAAATGACAGGATCAGAACCTTTGTTTTCTCTGTTATGGCAGCTTCCAGTTCACCGGCTGTCAGCTTGAACTGATTCTCATTTTTAAGATCAATGGTAACCGGCACACCACCGGCCAGAGCTGCACACGGAACATAAGACACATAGCAGGGCTCAGGGATGATAACTTCATCTCCCGAATTAATGAGTGCCCTCAACGCAAGGTCTATTCCTTCAGAGCCGCCCACAGTAATGAGACATTCCTTATTCGGAGCATAATTAACATTATACTTCTGTCCATACCACCTGGTGAGTTCCTGTCGAAGCTCCATCAGACCAGAGTTTGATGTGTAAAATGTCTTCCCCTTTTCAAGTGAATATATACCTTCATCCACTATATGCCAGGGCGTTTCAAAGTCCGGCTCACCTACTCCCAGAGAGATGGCATCCGGCATTTCACTTACTATATCAAAAAATTTTCTTATCCCGGACGGCTTTATGCTGTCCGCTATTATACTGACGTCTCTCATATAACTAATCAACCTTTAGATTTATATATCCCAGAGCTATCGTGCCATATCCGCTTCGCAGATATGCAAGCCTTGCTACGCAAGTCTTGGATGCACTTCGTGCATCGCATCCTCACTTCGTTCGGACCCTGGGAACCCTCGGTACTTCGTACCGTATCCCAGGGCTATGCCATTCCCTCCACGCGGGAGTCAGAACCGCCTTCTTCTGAAATGATCACCTTATGATCCTTATATTTTTTAAGCACAAAAAATGTGGCAGTTGAAACCACCGATTCCATCGGAGCTATCTTCTCGTATACAAAATGTGATATATCCTTAAGGGAATCGCCTTCTATGGTAAGTATCAGATCATTTGACGCTCCGGACATAAGATATACTGATTTTACTTCTTCGAACTTACTGATTCTTGTGGATATTCTGTCAAATCCCTCGCCTCTCACAGGGGATATCTTAACGCCAATAAGAGCAGTAACTCTTTCCTGCCCCAGCTTATCCCAGTCTATAAGAGTATGATATCCGCAGATGATATTCTCATCTTCCATCTTCTTTATCTCAGCTGCGACCTCCTCTTCAGATCTGCCCAGCATAGCAGCTATTTCTGACGGAGCAAGTCTGCTGTTGGTTTCAAGCAAATTAAGTATTTCTCTTCTCATTTCATTCTCCTTATGCGTCACTTGCTTTAGTCTCCCTTACACTTTCTCTTCTAGAAGTTTGTAGGATTTACAAGTATCTCAGTTTCACCTGAATGTGTTCCTTCTGACTTAGCCTTTGTAAGTGTGAAGACAAATTTGGAGCCTTCGCCCTCTTTACTGAAGACTTCAATACTCTCATTATGTGCTTTTATTATTTCCTTGGTGATAGCAAGTCCAAGACCTGTTCCGGCCTTATCCTTGCCACGGCTGGTATCGTCCTTGTAGAATCTCGTCCAGATCTTCTTCTGGGTATCCTCATTCATTCCGATACCTTCGTCCTTAACAATGACCTCAAGCTTCTCTCCCTTTTCATTTATATCGATATAAATCCTCTTTCCCTCGGGAGTAAATTTTATCGCATTATCCAGAAGGTTATATACTACCTGCTGGATCTTTGTCTTATCAGCATTGACTACTGTAGCCTCTGCATGATTATTCAGATAGATAGCTATATTTTTATCTATACATTTGATCTCAAATGTATTCAGTGTTGTTCTTACTATGTCAATAAAATCAAATTCCGTAAGATTAAGATATGGTCCGTATATCTCAAGCCTGTTGAGATCCAGCAGTCCCTGAGTCAGCTTGGTAAGTCTGTTGGTCTCATCAAGGACTATACCAAGATATCTTCCCTGCTTCTCCGGCGGAATAGTTCCGTCCTGCATGGCTGTAACATATCCTCTTATGGATGTAAGTGGACTTCTGAAATCATGAGATATATTGGAGATGAATTCGTGTCTGTATTCCTCCAGCTTCGACAGCTCTGACGCCATGTATTCCATGGAATTAGCCAGCTGACCTATCTCATCCTCCGAATTAATACCGGTTTCAACATCAAAATCACCCTTGGAATAATCCTCGGCAACATCAGCCAGCTTCTTTATAGGTCTTACGACCTTTCTGGATATGATACCAAGAAATGCGAACGCAATTATGATAATGACCAGACATGGAATAAAGCTTATTCCGTAGATATTTGTCATGGCTTCATTTATATCAGAAGTGGTGGAATGTATGATAAGAGCGCCTGCAGGAATATCAATGGTTCCATCAACAGGGCCTCTGTACTGTGAAAATGTGATCGGCGTATTTACTGTTATCACATTTCCGGTGAACATCCCGTAGAAATCACCAACCAGATAATAATTGGAATGGATGTCGTAATCTTTATCCAGACTATAGATATTTACTGGAAGACTTTCCTGCATGGTAATGGAGGAAGAGCTTTTATCTTCTTTATCATCGGAATCATCAGAACTACTGACATTATTAAAATATCCCGATGAGGCAATAAGTCTTCCGGACTCATCTATATACCAGATATCCGAATTAAGGGTTTTTCCGTAATAATTAAATATCGCAGAAAGACCATACTCATCAGTGTCTCCCTTTGCATACGAATAGATAGCCTCGCGGGCTATAAGAGTTGCCTCATTCGTTATAGTCGTCTTCTTCTCTTCGATAAGACTTCTTCTAGTGAAGTAAGATATGAAAAATATAAGAAAACCAAAGGAAACTATAAGTATAACAAGAAATGTTATATATATCCTGTCCAGAAGAGATCGTTGCATGTACTATACCTCTAAATCAAAAACAGTAATTTATTTTACCTCGAATTTGTATCCGATACGCCATACAGTAGATATAGCCCAGTTATGCTCGCCTATGAGCTTCTCACGAAGCCTCTTTACATGTACATCTACAGTTCTCGAATCACCTATAAAATCATATCCCCACAGCTGACTGAGGAGCTGATCTCTTGTAAATACCTGATTTGGATGAGATGCAAGGAAATAAAGCAGCTCGATCTCCTTCGGAGGCATTTCCAGCTGAACTCCCTCAAAGGATACTGTATAGTTTGATATATTTACAATAAGTCCCGGATACTCGATATAATCACCCTTATGCTGAGCATCTTCGTTATGAGCGATACTTGCCTCTTCTGCCTTTGAGGAGCCTGAACGTCTCAGAACTGCACTGACTCTTGCGACAAGTTCATTGGAATCAAAGGGCTTGACTATATAATCATCAGCTCCCATTTTGAGTCCCAGCACCTTATCAAATACTTCACCTTTGGCAGAAAGGAAAATAACCGGTGTGTCTCTGGTCTTTCTTATCTGCTGGCATACCTCGTAGCCGTCCATGCCGGGAAGCATTATATCAAGAAGAATAAGATCAGGATTATAAACCTCTATAAGCTTCAGAGCCTCTTCGCCATCCCCTGCCTTCTCTGTATCATACTGCTCTTTTTCAAGATAAAGAGAAATTAGCTCTGCTATATTTTCATCATCATCTACTATCAGAACCTTCTGTTTTACCATTAGCCTTCTCCTTTTTTACAAAATAGCTTTACAGCTTAACAATAGTAACTCCGCTGTCACCCTCTCCGAATTCGCCGGCTCTGAATTCCTTTACAAAGGATTTCTTCTTAAGGTATTCCGCGATTCCTCTCCTGAGAGCTCCTGTTCCTTTTCCATGAACAATTCTAACCTGCTCCGTATGTGTTATCAGCGCATCATCAAGGAACTTATCCAGCTCAGCCTTCGCCTCGTCCACTGTTTTACCCAGAAGATTGATCTCCGGCCTGAAGTTCATAGCCTTGCTGCTGTCACTATATCCCCCACTGAATTTTCTGGTTTCTCTGAACTTCTGATCCTCAGTCTTTGTACTCAGTTTGTCCTCATCTATAATAAGAAGATCACTTACCGGAAAACGTGAGGTCAGGATTCCCATCTCAACCAGAACACTGTTGTTCTTATCCGGCAGCTCTATAACATGACCCTCTGTTTCGAGGCTCAGAACAAGCACCTTATCTCCCACGTGAAAATCCGTCAGCTTATGTCCGGAATACTTAGGAGTTTTTTCTTCTTTCTTATCCCCGAGCTTCTTACTCTTTTCGCGGATATCAGACCGCTTCATCTCAAGAGTACGTGCGTCTATTTTCTCAGGATTTTTCAACCATTTATTATAATTCTTTATAGCATCATCCGCAAAGGACTTTGCTTCATCAACTATATCTCTTGCTTCCTGTCTGGCCTTTTCGATAAGCTCGGCCTTCTTCTCATTAAGAGTATTCTCTTTTTCTGTCAGTCTTTCTCTCAGCTTCTTTGCTGAAGCTGTTTCTATCTCAAGCTCTTCCTTCAGACGGGACATCTCTTTCTCATTTTCAGTAAGCTGAGAGATAACCCTTTCCATGGTGAGCTGATTATCGTCCATTCCTTCTCTGGCATCATCAATTATCTCATCCGGAAGTCCCAGTCTTTTTGCGATTGCAAATGCATTGGAGGATCCGGGTATACCTGTCATGAGTCTGTAAGTCGGTCTGAGTGACTTCATGTCAAATTCACAGGACGCATTTTCCACTCCCTCTGTTCCGACAGCATAGGTTTTAAGCTCTGTATAGTGAGTAGTCGCCATGACTCTGCAGCCACGTTTTCTGAGATATTCCAGAATAGCTATGGCAAGGGACGCTCCCTCTGCGGGATCCGTTCCACCTCCCGGCTCATCAAAAAGAACCAGCGACCTGTCATTTACATTTTTCACTATATAAGTAATATTACTCATATGCGAGGAAAATGTAGACAGACTGAGCTCTATGCTCTGCTCATCTCCTATATCCGCATAGACATCCTCAAAGACCGAAAGTCTGCTTCCTGCCATCGCAGGAATATGTAGTCCTGCCTGCCCCATCAGTGTAAGAAGTCCCAGAGTTTTCAGAGATACAGTCTTACCTCCGGTATTCGGTCCTGTTATTATCAGAAGATTATACTTATCACCCAGAGTTATATCTATGGGAACTGCTGTTTTCCTTTCCAGCAGCGGATGATAAGCTCTTTTTAATTCAATTATTCCATCCTCATTCCACACAGGCTCCGTACTGTCAGTAGCTCTGGCAAATCTCGCCTTTGCAAATATAAAATCCAGTTCTATAAGGGTTTTATAATCAAGTTCTATTTCTTCTCTGACAGAGGCCAGCATCTCACTTAAGTTAGCAAGTATCTTTTCTATCTCCATGAATTCTTCGATGTGAAGATCCTGGATCTGATTGTTCAGTTCAACTATCTGCATAGGTTCTATAAAAACCGTCGATCCTGTTGAAGATCTGTCATGAACCATGCCCGGAAATGAATTCTTATGCTCTATTTTTACAGGTATACAATACCTGCCGTTACGTGAAGTGATGAGTGCATCCATCAGCTTATCCCTGTTGGACTCACTTTTAACGATCTTATTTAAGGTGCTGTGTATGCTTACTTCAGCCGCACCGATCTTTTTTCTAATAGAACGAAGACTTCCTGAGGCATCATCTGCTATTTCATCTGCCGATAGGATACATCTTCTAATCTCACTGGATATATCTTCAAATGCCATCAGCTCATCAAAAAGACAGGTAAGACTGTCAAAGCTCTTCGCATTTTCAGAATTACCCTCTCCGTATCTTTTTACCTCAGCTGCAGTTTCCAGAAGGCCGGCCATATCAAGAAGCTCAGCCGCGCTGAGGGATGAGCCTATTTCCAGAAGCTTAAGACTTTCTGCCACAGGTCTCACACCTGAAAATGAAGTGCTTCCTGTTTTTTCCAGTCTAAGATATGCATCTCTAGTATTCTGCTGAAGAAGCTCTATCTTATTTCTTTCCTTCAGCGGCTTTATACTGAGAGACTTTTTCTTAGCCCCTTCCGTGTAAGCATAGCCGGACAGCATTTCCAATATTTTGTTAAATTCAAGTACTCTGATTGATCTTTTATTCATAAGACTTTATATATTTCATCGCCCTCGTACATATTAAGCGAACGATTCATATTGTAATTTTCCGAACGGACTGCCATTTTTTTATCATTAGTCAGTTCTCCCGAAATCATAAAATCCAGCCCTGACTTCGTGAGACTATCTGTCACTTTTTCAAGCTTCTCTTTTTTAACAACCGCAACGACACCGCCGGTACCGAGAAGCAAATAAGGATTAATGTTATAAAATTCGCAAAGTTCTATAGTACTCTGCTTTATGGGAATCCCCTCATGTATTATATCCAGCCCGCAGCCGGAATATTCACCTATTTCATACAAGGTCCGGTATATGCCGCCAAAGGACACATCATGAAGCATACTTACCCCGGACTTTATCAGTATCTCAGCCACAGAACTAATATCTGCTTTTTCACGGGAATACTCATAATTCTTAAGGTAAGACTCTGAGAATCTGTTCCTTAGTTCATCACATTTACAGTCATAAATAACAGAAGCTCCGTATTCACCGGCAAATCCCAGTGTGATAAGCTTATCTCCTGACTCCGGTTTCCTGAGAAGTCCTTCTGTTACAGACTTTTCAGCCCTGCCAAATGCAGTAACCGTAAAGCTTATCTGCTCTCCTTCGCCGGATAGAACTGTATTTCCACCGACTACTCTGAAGCCTTTTTTCTTCGCATATTCATTTACCTGATACATCTCATCACGAATGGTCTGTTCGGCGATTCCCTCACCAGCCACTATACTGATCATAAGCTTTTCAGCCGCAGCTCCACTCATGGACAGATTATTTACAGCACGAATAACAGCCATAACGCCCCGGCTGCTATATCCATCAGCAGCAATAATAAAATCGCCACTACCGGTATCTTCACCGATTATCGCATAGTCCCTGCCTGCCGCAGCCTGGTTGGTTTCGTCAGACGGGATATGCCTTACTATGCTTCTGTTCAGAATTCTGCTTCCTATCGTGCCTTTCATATCAGGTTTTATTCCTCATCTCCACCCTCAGGTGGTGTTTCAGCAGGTTCCTCGGACGGTGCCTCTGTCGGCGCCTCTGTCTGTTCCTCGGTAGGAGCCTCTGTAGGTGCCTCAGTCTGTTCTTCGGTCTTCTTTTTCTTCTTTTCCTCAGTTACAGGCTCGTCAGGCTCATCAGCCTCTTCCTGTTCTTCTTCCTCTTCGTCTTCCTTTTTGGTTTCCTTTTTCTTCTTTTTCTTAGAATCAGCCTTATCGGTATTAACTGCTATCTTAGCCGGTGAAGCATCGTATTTGCTTGTGTTGACGAGAACAGATTCTGTCTCAACACCATCTACATATACATGCTTCCAGAGCTCTGCAGTATATCCTGTAACAGCTGAAGATACCACTGATTCAGTTCCCGGAGGAAGATTCTTGTCTTCTGTATAAACAGGCTCTGACGGAGGAGCTATGGTTCCTGTCTGAACTGATTCAAACTCTATAGTTCTGTTGGCAGGTCTGTATTCTTCTCCATATATGTTAAATGTAAGATATCCGCCATCCCATCCTGCTTCTATATAGATAGGCGCATCAAGATTATTTCTAAATTTGAAATCCAGTACTCCTCCTGCTATAGTTGCATCTGCAGATAAAGGTACGTAAGAAACAGGCATACTGTGACACTCTCTCTGGAGAACCTCCAGCTCTGCTCTGAGTACTGCATTATATATGGTGGAAGCTACCTGACATACTCCACCACCCGGACTGTCTACGACTTCATTTGCAACAAAGGCATGAGCCAGCTCATATCCGTTGCTGAGCTCTATAGGAGCTATACAGTTATACACTGATATCTGCTCTCCCGGGAAGAGAACGTGTCCGTCAACCAGTGAAGATGCTCTCTCAACATTTACACAACGGGAAGCTCCGCTTGAGCCATACTCTGTAGTATAAGAACCTAGAAGGTCCTTTATTCTTGCAAGCTGCTTTTCTCTTTCACCCTCAGCATTATTATTAAGAATGATGCTTGTTGTAATATCTGAACCTGAATATCCCTGCTCATTTATCTTTGTTTCGATAGCCTTCTCGATAGCCTTTGCATCCGGACTTAAGGTCTCCCCCTTTGCTTTTACGCTGATGGAATCTCCATTTTTTGATATGGTATAACCACCGTCTCCACTCAAAGCACTTCCTATACCATTATCAACCATCTGGCTTATGATACTGCTGCTTACAGTTTTATTTACAGTAAGATCTACCGGGGTGTTTTCCAGAAGCTTGGTCTCTTTAAATCTGTGGAGTACATTTCCTGAATTACCATATCTCAGAGCTTCTTCAACCACATCCGAGGTATTATCACTAAGACCCATTTCGCCCAAAGTAGCAACCACATCACCATATTCACTGGTGAGAGTTACATTTACATCATCCATA
Source organism: Lachnospiraceae bacterium (assembly GCA_900199595.1). Classification (GTDB taxonomy): domain Bacteria; phylum Bacillota; class Clostridia; order Lachnospirales; family Lachnospiraceae; genus Eubacterium_Q. Next base: position 191,477 of record FZRB01000002.1, read on the forward strand.
TTTCCGGCACTTCCCAGAGCCTTCATAGCCTCCTGGTAAGTCAGGCCGCTTACATCCTGACCGTTAATGGATATGTTATTCTTTATAGTCAGGCCTTCATATTTCTTTTCCAATTCTGCGTCTGTTTCGGATGCATCTGTGGAAGTAGCATCTGTAGGGGTATTCTTTTCAGCCATTACCTTATGTGGGGCACAGGTAATAACGAAACAGGCAGAAAGCAAAATAGCAAGCATGCTTTTATATGCTTTTTTCAAATTAATCATCCTCTTTCCCTCATATATTTGGATTCTTCGCTAAGCTCAGAATTATTTTAGTTACCTTTTTCTATAAGTCTGATTCAGAGTTACAGAATAGCAGAAAGCAGACCAACTACCATTCCGAGAACAAGAAGTATGCTTATTACTGCCGCTATAACTCTTGCCTTTTTCTTTCCCTTTTTACTGAAATCGATCATGGATATTCCTCCTTACTGGTTTTATCCTTTATATTTTATGAAGGCATCATACTCATTTTCTGACGCCATATCTGCATATTTCTTTAAGTACACACTCACCACATCTGGGTCTACGGGCTATGCACACTTTTCTTCCATGGGCTATCACCTGGAAATTATATAATATCCACTGCTGTTCGGGAAGCACCTTCATAAGATCCTTTTCAACCTTTTCAGGATCATCCTCCTTTGTGAGTCCCACCAGCTTTGAAACTCTTTTAACATGTGTATCTACAACTATCGACTGTATGCCGTATATATTTCCTCTTATTACATTTGCAGTCTTTCTCCCGACCCCGGGAAGAGTGACCAGTTCATCTATGTCTGATGGCACCTCTCCATTATAATCAGAAAGGAGTACATTTGCACAGGCTATTATATTCTTTGCTTTATTACGGTAAAAGCCTATGGAATATATATCTTTTTCAAATTCAGATATATCCGCATCAGCAATATCGGACAGCTCCGGATATTTTTTATAAAGCTCCTTTGTAACCTGATTAACCCTTTCATCAGTACACTGCGCTGAAAGAATCGTAGCAAAAAGAAGCTGCCAGGGCTTTTGGGGATCATACTCCAGATAGCACCTGAGATCTGTTCCGTATTCACTATTCAGTCTATCACATACTTCTCTTGCAAGTTCCGACTTTTTCATGAACTCTCTCCCAAAAATATGACAAAAGTGAACCAGGTTCACTGCTGTCATGTCGCAAGCGACACTCTTTTTTATAAATGACCGATCAGGTTATCGATAAGCTGCTGGGCTGCGCGTCCGGTCATTCCACCATGGCTTACGCTCCACTTGTTAGCTTCTCTGAGAAGCTCTTCTAATGAATAATCTGCGTCTGTGCCTTCTGCTGCTTCTCCCGAAGCCGGTACCGTTATTCCGGCACGTTCTGCAAGCACTTTTACTATCTCGTCATACTCCTTCTTGTTCGGCTTCATATATGGAATGGTAATACCAAATCTGCTGACAAGGGACAGCTTCTCCTGAATCGTATCGGAACGATGCTTATCCAGTTCCACATCCTTGATGTCATTCCAGGTCTCTCTTATGAGATTACGCCTGTTAGAGGTCGCGTAGATAAGTATATTATCAGGTCTTGTTTCAAGGCCGCCTTCTATAACCGCCTTCAGATATTTATACTCTGTTTCATCCTCTTCAAAGGACAGATCATCCATATAAATGATGAACTTATAATTTCTGTTCTTCAGACCTGAAATAATAGTAGACAGTTTTCTCATCTGATGCTTATAGAGTTCGATCATTCTGAGACCTCTGTCAGAATATTCATTGATAAGAGCCTTAATGCTTGTTGATTTTCCTGTTCCGGCATCACCGAACAGAAGTACGTTATTGGCAGGCTTTCCGTCGAGGAAGGCCTCTGTATTATCACGAAGCTTTTTCTTCTGTATCTCATAGCCTATCAGATCATCCAGCTTGGTCTCATCGGTATTACTGATGGACTTTAGCAGGACTCCGCCGGACAGAATTATGCTGTCTGCGGTATTCTCTAAAGAAGCATCCGATACTCTGAACACCTTATTCAGTCCCAGAGAACCCACTCCGTGCTTTCTGTAAAATGAAGTAACAAGCTTAAGTGTACTCTCTGCCGCCATTAATTCGGCATCATCTGCTCCCGATTCTTTAGCAGAATTAATAGCCGAAGCCATGTCATCACTCAGTTTTCTGACTCTTGCGGATACATTTTTATTGAAGAGCTGTGCTCTTTTATGTATGGCCTTATAGTCTGTAATCGTTGAAAAACAGTCTATCTGAAGTTCCTTCTCGACCACTGAAAAATCATAGTCAAATATCCTGTTGAATATCTTCATGTCATTCAGGACAAAACCACCCGCACTTCCTTCTTCTATGGAAGCACGTTCGGAGGTAAGGGAAAATGGATTCTCATTCATAACAAGCACATAAGCTATGTAATCATGCCACAGATTCTTATCAAATCCAAAATCCGTTCCCAGGCTGAGGAGCCTTCTGATTTCTCTATAGGTACGGCTCACAAGCTCAGTCTTATCATAGCTGCCGCTTTCAAAATCACGGATAACATCGGCGATATTCCAAAGTATACTGTCATCGCCGAGTTCACGAAACATTATCAGTTGGGAAAGTTCATTATACATATCTAACCTCGAAGCTTTCTCTTTATCATACCAATTACCGGAGTAACCTCCTGCATCTTAAGAATAAGTGCCATGGCAACATAGGTTGCTCCTCCTACCATTACAGATACTGCCAGCTCAAGGATCTGGAACTTCTTTGTATCTACAGGTATATAGTGTTCAAAAATGATTATACAGGCTGTTGTTACAATAAACATAACAGCACAGGACATGGCACATTTCAGGACAGAATCCTTTATTTCTTTTCCGTTAATGCTGCCAACCTTACGTCTCAGAAAATATGTCTGTACAGCTACACTGCAGAGGCCGGCCACTGAGTACGCTATAGCTATACCGTTTCCTCCCCAGAACTTTGAGAATATCGCAGTAAGCGCCATGTTCAGACACAGAATAAATATGTTTATCTTAACAGGAGTCTTCGTCTCTTTAATCGCATAGAAGCCCTGAAGCATTATCTGTCTTACAGAATATCCTATCATACCAACACAGTAGAAAGCCAGAACAGTAGCCAGAATCGGTACATTTTCAGGCGAAAAGCTTCCCTGAAGATATACAGCTCTTATGAAAGGAACTCTTACTGCTATAAGACCCACTGCACATGGAAGTATGATAAATGTAACAGTTCTTGTAGACATGGATATATCGCTCTTGAAATTATCCATTTCATTTTTATTAAAATGCTCAACCATAGTCGGGAAAATGGAAAGGGCTATCGAAAGAGCAAATATATTGATGGGCAGCTGCATGATACGCTGCGCCTGCTTTACGGTTGCAAGCATTCCCTGCGCAGCACCAGATGCAAATCTGTTATTCACCACCAGATTGATCTGTGTAACAGCTATTCCTATAAGCACGGGACCGAACAGCTTGAAGAACTGTCTGACACCCTCGTGATCAAAATCGATGACTTTCTTGTACTTAAATCCGTGCTTCATTATCGGGAAGACCATAACCAGCACTTCTATAATAGCGCCGACTACAACACCGATTGAAAAACCTGCTATTCCTGTTCCAAGAGACAGAAGCAGTACACCGACACCGATTATCGCTATGTTATAAAGAACAGCACCTATCGAAGGCGGTGCAAAGTCTTTGTAGGACTGAAGTATACCCATGCATATTCCGGCTATGCACATAAAGAAGCCCTGAAAGAACATGATTCTTGTCAGAGTATAGGTAAGCTTGATAGCTTCCGGAGACCAGTTGGTATAATCCACCGTCAACGCAGTCAGCTGCGGTGTAAATATTTCTCCTAAAACGCAAAGAAAAGCTGCAACTATTGCAACTAGATTTAATACTGTACTGGCCATCCTGTAGCCGTCTTCATATTTCTTTTCTGCCAGATATCCTCCGAAAACAGGAATGAACGCAGCTGAAAGACCACCACCAACAAGTATGGTATATATAAGATCCGGTATCGTAAACGCCGCAAAGTATGCATCCATCTGATCACTCAGGTCGAATACAGAAGTCATAACGATATCTCTCACATATCCCAGCAGGCTGGAGAGCATATTCGTAACCACCAGTATTCCGGTCGCTTTCATAACGCCAGACCTTGTTTTTGATTTCATTTCGCTCATGCGTGTGATTATACCATGAAAGAAACAAAAGAAAAAGGGCAAAATTGCTTTTGCCCTTTAGTATTTAGTGATATTTGATATACTTGATATTTACCTGCTTCAGAACAGTTGATTTATACTTTTTGCCCTTAACCTTTACATCTGCTGTAACAAAAAGTCCGTTGTAGAAGTATGACTTTGGAAGTTCTGTTGAAAGTGTACTTCCGCTTACCTTCTTAACCTTCTTGTATGTATCGGTTCCGGTCATTCTGTAAATTGTATAGCTCTGAGCGTTCTTTACTTTATTCCAGTACAGTCTGCCTGTCGAAGCTGATGCAGCCTCACCCTTTTTAATCTTTGCTCCGGGAACAAATGCCTTAGCCTTGCTCCACTTGCTATATACTTTCTTACCGTTATCAAGGGTTTTGTAGCTTCGGATAGATACCTTGAATCCTGCATTCTTAGCTTTCTTGATAGTCTTCTTGAAGCTCTGTACATACTTGTACTCACCATAGCTGGAGCAGTTTGACTTTACATTCTTGTAAGTCTTTATCTTCTTTCCTGCCAGAGTTGTTATCTTAACATCATAGCCATCCGGAACATAATATGAATCCGCCTTTACACCATACCATCTTAAATCAACACTTGCTGAACCTGCTATCCATTCCCATACTGTAATAGTATTTGGAACTACAGGTGCTGTATAACCAACTGCTGTACCTGATATATTTGTTGCACCAAGCGCTGTATTTACTTTTACAAGTATTGCATAGCCCTTTGAAAGACCGCTTACATTTAATGTATACGAATTAGCAGTGGTCTGAACAGGATCAGAATATGTAGATCCATCATAGATTATAACATCATAGCTGACTGCTCCCGGATACTTATCCCAGGTCCAGGTTATGGATTTACCATTTACTGCCCCTGTCTGCTTCAGATTGGTGATAGCACCTTCATCTGCTCTTGAATTTGTTGAAAAACCAAAAGTGAAAGCCAGAGCCAGGATAATACATATAACTCTTTTAATTCCCTTCATTAATAACTCCTTTTTATTTCCTCGATTTGTTCATAATGACAAACAATTATTTAATCTTTAAAGTATATGCAGATTTCTTAGTAGATATTCCTGCAAAATAGCCTTCCATCCAGATAGTCTCACCCTTCTTAAGCTTTATGGTAGCTGTTCTGCTTGTCTTATAATGATTTACCTTATCTCCATATGCTGTCCAGTTTGCTAAAAATGCGCTGTTAGCAACCTGGATACTTGTTGTCTTTCCGCCATATGTCTTTACTTTCTCAGCCCATACATACTTTCCGTAATTAAGCTTTCTTACAGTAAAGTAGCCATTAATCTTCTTACTTGAATCAGCAGGATCATATACATTACTAAATGTAATCTTATATGTCTTGGTAGCAGGTGCTGTAAACTTTACATAGCTGTGCTGCTTTTTCATAGTAACTTTAGTGGTTCCTTTTTTAACAGCTGGGGCCTTATTAAACTTCTTCTCAAGAACCGATGTAGTTACCTTCTTTGTCTTTGCTTCTACATTAACCTTTCCGACACCTTCGAACATTACAAAAAATGTACAAAGTACCATTACAATTGCTAATGCTTTCTTTAAACTGTTTAACTTCATATTTCCTCCTGAATATTAAATCACTATGCAGGTGTCATATATATTTTAATGACACCTGCACGACAATGTATTATGTAATATAGAATTATAACATCTGAAAACTTCTTTTTATATTGTCAATAATAAACAAATCCTTTGGTGCATGTTGCACACAAGCTAGTGTTTGTTACCATTTATTCTGGATATACTCATCCATTGCTGCAGCAGCTTTCTTTCCTGCTCCCATGGCAAGGATAACTGTTGCTGCACCTGTAACTGCATCACCACCGGCGAAGACACCTTCACGACTGGTTGCTCCTGCATCATCAGCTACTATACAGCCACGCTTGTTTGTCTCAAGTCCGTCTGTTGTACTCTTGATAAGCGGATTAGGTGAAGTACCGATAGATACGATGAAGCAGTCTGCTTCGATCTCATTTATCTTTCCTTCGATAGGAACAGGACTTCTTCTTCCTGACTCATCAGGTTCTGAAAGCTCCATCTCCTGACAACGGATAGCCTTAACTCTTCCGTCCTCTCCAACAACCTCGATAGGATTGTTAAGCAGCTTGAAGATGATTCCTTCCTCGATAGCGTGCTCAACCTCTTCCTTACGTGCGGGAAGCTCTTCCATGGAACGTCTGTAAACGATTGTTACCTCTGCTCCGAGACGCTTTGCTGAACGCGCAGCATCCATGGCAACATTTCCACCACCAACTATTACGGCTTTCTTAGGATGTTCAATAGGGGTAGATGAACCTTCCTTAAATGCCTTCATAAGGTTAATTCTTGTAAGGAACTCATTAGCTGAATAAACTCCGTTCAGATTCTCGCCCGGGATATTCATGAATCTCGGAAGACCTGCACCTGAACCGATAAATACAGCTTCGAAACCGAACTCATCAAAGAGTTCATCAACTGTTATTGATTTACCAATGACTACATTTGTCTCTATCTTAACACCAAGTGCCTTAAGACCGTCTACTTCCTTCTGAACTATAGCCTTTGGAAGACGGAACTCAGGAATTCCGTAAGCCAGAACTCCGCCCGGTGTATGAAGTGCTTCATATATAGTTACGTCATAGCCCTTCTTTGCAAGGTCTGATGCACATGCAAGACCTGAAGGACCACATCCGATTACTGCAGCCTTGTGACCGTTGCTTGCCGGCTTCTCAGGAGCTGTTGTTACATTCTTATTGTGCCAGTCTGCAACAAATCTCTCCAGACGTCCGATACCTACAGGCTCACCCTTGATACCTCTTACGCACTTGGACTCACACTGTCTCTCCTGTGGGCAGACACGTCCACATACTGCAGGAAGTGAGCTGGAACGATTGATTACCTGATATGCTCCCTCGTAATCCTTCTCAACTATCTTCTGAATAAATTCAGGAATAGCAATCTGTACAGGGCAGCCATCCATACATGGATGATTCTTACAATTGAGACATCTTGCTGCCTCATCAAGAGCCTGCTCCTCTGTATATCCCAGAGCAACCTCTTCAAAATTCTTATTTCTTACATTTGGATCCTGTGAAGGCATAGGATTCTTATCCATTCTCATATTCGGCATAGCTCTACACCTCCTTCTTCAGCATGTTGCATGCTTCTTCTCTGGCCTTAAGCTCAAATGGCTTATAGATACCGCCTCTTGCCATAGCCTCATCAAAATCAACCTCGAAACCATCGAAGTCCGGACCGTCAACACAGGCAAATTTTGTTTTGCCGCCTACTGTAAGTCTGCAGCAGCCACACATACCTGTACCGTCAACCATGATAGGATTCATGCTGACAACAGTTTTAACATTATATTTCTTAGTTGTAAGAACCACGAACTTCATCATGATCAGTGGTCCTATAGCTATAACCTCGTCAAACTCTTCGCCTGATTTGATCAGTTCTTCAAGTGGTGCTGTTACAACACCCTTCTCACCTGCTGAACCATCATCAGTCATAAGGATAAATCTGCTTGAAGCAGCTCTGAATTCATCCTCCAGGATAATAAGGTCTTTGTTTCTGAAACCGACTATGGAAGTAACTTCACAGCCTATATCGTGAAGCTTCTTTGCAACAGGATATGCTATGGCACATCCAACACCACCACCGACAACAGCAACCTTCTTAAGACCCTCTGTCTCAGTTGCATTTCCGAGAGGTCCTACGAAATCGTGAACGCTCTCTCCGACATTCAGAGAATTAAGTATCTCTGTTCCTGCTCCAACTATCTGGAAGATAATAGTAACCGTACCCTTTTCTCTGTCATATCCTGCAATAGTGAGAGGAATTCTCTCTCCGTCCTCTGTAGCTCTGAAGATAATGAACTGTCCCGGTTCAGCCTTGCGGGCAACCAGCGGAGCTTCAATCTCCATGAGAGTAACTGTAGGATTCAGAGATTCTTTTCTTACAATCTTGTACATCCTTTTCTTCTCCTTTGAAAAATATCATATATCAAGGTAAAAAAATCAAGAGCGGAGTCGGCGGGATTCGAACCCGCGTGCCCCGGAGGGCAAACGCATTTCGAGTGCGCCCCGTTATGACCACTTCGATACGACTCCTGGTGTAAATGCCATTCACGAAATATTTCCGTTTTTCGAAAAAAGCATCCTTTAGTATATCTTAAAAAAACAGAGTATTCAACCCTGTTTTCTTAAACTTTATAATATTAAGTCCGAAAAAATTAATTATTATAATTCATCTTCCCATTTATCCAGAAATTCCTTCAGGCGATTGCGCTCTTTCTCGATAATCCTTTTATCCTGTGAATTAAGCGCAAGCTCAAACTTTCTGGCTTCATTTTCCAGAACATCTCTGTCCATGCCAAGCGCTTCCTCATAAAGTCTCTCGACTCTGAGAAGTATCAGCTTGTTTTCTTCCTGATCTCTGGGATGTATCTTGAGATATGCCAGTTCCTTGAAACGCGCTTCTATCTCTTCATCAGTCATTTCCGTGTACTGACCCTTGATTATCTGGCGATACTGTTTTCCTGTTGATATAACCTTAACCTCAACCTCCAGGATGGAGTTGATATCATAGGTATAGGTCACATCGACTGATTCAGTTCCTGCCTTACCCTTCGGAACTTCTATATCCATGGTTCCAAGTTCCAGATTGTTCCTTGCCATACGGCTCTCGCCCTGGAGTACATTTATCGTAATCTTTGACTGATTATCATTAACTGTATAGAATCTTTCAGTTCTGCTGGCTGGTATTATGGTATTTCTTTCTATAATGGGGCAGTAATGGCCATTTTCGCGAATTCCCTCTCCCAGTTCAACAGATACCTCTGTTCCAAGAGTAAACGGACATACATCCGTAAGAACCACTTCACGAATAGACTGCTTCCTTTCTTTCATGGCTCCCTGTATAGCCGCTCCAAGAGCAACCGCTTCATCAGGATTAATGCTTGTATCCGGAAATGTATGGAACAGCTTGCTGACAAATGTCCTGACTCCGGTCAGCTTCGTACCGCCACCCACCAGAACGACCTTGTCAATATCACTGAGCTTGAGCTTTGCATCCGCCAGAGCTCTCTTTACAGGTATACGGATTCTGTCATAAAGCTCCTCACAGGCCTTTTCATAATCCTGATAAGTAAGCTCCATGGTTACTGCCTCATCGTTAACCTTACATTTCATAACTGTACTGCCATTATCAGCCAGTTCCTTTTTTGCATCCTCTGCAGCCTTATGTATCAGTCGAAGCTCTTTATAGCTGAGCTCCTCCTTAACTATATCCTTATTTCTTTTATAAAATATATCTTCTATAATCTGGGTGAAATCCTCACCACCCAGATAATTATCTCCTGCTACAGCACGAACCTCAAGAATCGGCGGAAAATAATCCAGTATGGAAACATCCAGAGTTCCACCACCCAGATCAAATACCAGATTCTTAGCAGGCTTATCATCATTATAAAGGCCGTACGCTATAGCCGCAGCAGTAGGCTCGCTTATGATTCTCTCAACCTTGAGTCCCGCCAGCTCACCGGCTCTCTTGGTAGCCTTTCTTCGCATATCATTAAAATATGCCGGAACACTGATAACAGCTTCTGTGACCTCTTCTCCCAAAAACTCCTCAGCGTCCTCCTTGAGACTTCTCAGCACAAAGGAAGAAAGCTCCTCCGCAGTGAACTCTCTCTTCCCGAGGGTATACTTCTTGTCACTTCCCATGTCCCTCTTGAAGACAGCAGCACTGGTATTCGGATAAAGCCTCATTCTTTCCTCAGCCGTTTTTCCAACGTAGAAATTATCTTCCTCGTCAACACTGACAACCGACGGTGTCAGTCTTTCGCCAAGTCTGTTTGGAATTATATGCGGTCCTTCATCAGTATAATAAGCCGCAAGACTGTTTGTTGTACCAAGATCAATCCCGATTATCATTATTTCTCCAAATCCTTCAGCGCCTGATAAACCTCTGAATCATCAGGCGAACACTGAAATGCCTTCTTATAATTATCTAAAGCCTTCTCTTTATCACCCTCCATCTCGTATATTCTTGCGAGATACAGGAACTGCTCATAGCAGTTTTCGTGATAACAGTAGTAGCATCTCATACAACCCGACAGACTGTCAAGCATCTCAAATGCTCTGGCCTTATTTCCCTGTAAATACATATCAATAGCTACCACTCTGATTCTTTGAGGTTTGAGAGGCGGATAGTTTAAATATGTCTCAGGACTTCCATATCCTTTGATTATACACTCAAGGCTTCTTTTTGCAAGCTCTTCACTTCTCTGTTTATCGTCACTCATAAAGCAGACATAGGCAAAATTAGCATACAGGCTGGCTATATCATCCAGATCAACCCTGTCTTTTATTATTGCCTCCGGACGGGGAAGTTCTTTTTTTACACCCAACATACCCATGATGCCCTTCTTCTGAGCCTGATCCTCCGGGCACCAGTATTTAAGAGATTCCTCATAAAAATGTATTGCTTTCTTGTTATATCTTCTGGTGAAATTATAAAAATCAGCCAGCTCCTTATATAGAGTTGCTATCCTCTTTCTGTCATTACCCTTCGGCTTCAGATAGGTTTCTACTGCAAGATATCCGTTTTCTCTTAAGAATACATTTATTTCCTCTGAAATGATCCTTTCCACAGCCGAATAGTTACCGGAAATCAGCCAGCTCTCTGCTCTTCTGTACTTTGTTTTAAGAATTCTCAGATCATACCAGGTATTGTTAGTTTCCTTACGTTTCTTTATGTAGAACCTTTCATTTTCTTTGTAATATTCATCAGTTATCTCAAAGCGTCTCAGCTTTAGATTTATCCTGGCGAGCATATCCACATGTGTTGAATTATATTCATGCTCTCTTCTGCAGACCTCCAGGTAGTGAATAGCCTTTTCATACTCTCCCAGGGTTTCACAGCATTTTGCTGCATTCATATAAGGATTAGCTGTTTCTCCCTTTTCCATAACTGCTATGGCTTTGTCGAAGAATTCCAGAGCCTCCTTAAATCTTCCTACACGCATACGTGCCAGACCACAGGCGTTATAAGCATAGACATTTCCGGGATTCTTTTCCAGCGCTTTGGAGGCATCCTCAAAAGCCGCATCAAAATCATAACCGTCCAGATACAGCAGAGCCCTTTCCACATAATAATAATCGTCATCATCATTTTCAAGCTGGGCTGTAGCATAACTGACTGCCTTATCATAATCAGATCTTTCTTCAAGATTGGAATATCTGGTCTGATATATATTCATCAGCTTGTTGTTCGCACTTCTGTTTCTGCTGTCCTTTTTAAGACAGTTCATATAGCACTGTTCTGCTTTTTTCACATCTTTATTCCGGTTGAAATATTCGCCATACTCATAGTCCACAAATGCATCCTCAGGGAAAAGCTCCAGCATTTTCTCGTAGACCTTTTCGGCACCGGTTTGATTCCACTCAGCTACATCCGTCATTATCCAGAACAGTCTTTTATTGTTCTCGTCTATCTTTCTGCCTTTTTTTACATATTCCTCTGCTTCATGCAGTCTGTTTCTCTTGCCGGATACATCAGTTGAATTCATAAGAAGTGTAGCCATATCCGCATAAAACTCAACCTTATCCATATCATCAAAGATATCAGACTGTTCCGAGTCTATATGTTCATCTATTTCTTTATATATATTCAGAGCTTTGTCGCTTTCTCCGCTTTTGGACAAAAGTCTCGCCTTCAGAGACTGAAGTCTGTCACTTTCTATCCCGGCCTCCTCTGCTCTTTTTAAAACACTTTCACAGTTTTCCTTCTGATTGTATATATCAAAGACCTTTGCTGCATATACATAAGCATCCGGATACTGAGGCACATCTCTGATAATATTATAATAATCATCTATAACCAGCTGGGCATCCTTCATTTCAAATGCGGTCTTCTGCCTGTGTACATAGGCGGGAACACAGTGGTCTATACGTTCTATCATATTATTCCAGACACCCATAGCTTCCTCAAGTCTTCCCTGATCCATCAGAAGCTTTCCGTAGTTTTCCTGATAATACAGCAGCTCATTAATGTCACTATAGGTTTTCTCAGTCTTTTCCACGGATTTTTTATAATATTTCACTGCCTCTTCTGTCTTATCAAGATTTTCTGCACAGGAAGCTATCATATAATAACAGAAGCCGATACGGGTAAGTCTTTCCTCATCCTTGTCACTGAGCTTCTCGCCATTTTCTTTTCTGGCTTCCATGGCCTCAATCATCTCAACCCATTTTGTCAGATAAGGATAAGCCTTCTCATATTCTTTTTCATTATAAAAGCATCTTCCGTAGAGATTATTGTAGCCATAAAATATACTTTCATCTGCATTTATGGTATCAAGCACCTGAAGGGTTTCTTCAGTCTTCTCCATTCTGAAGTAAGACCAGGCAAGCTCCAGCTTATCTGACTCTGAAGCCTCTCCTGTCTCTATGGATTTATTGTAATAATCTATCGAAGCATCGCTGTTTCTTCTGAGAAGCATCACTGCCTCGTTGTTTCTGGAATTTATATCAAGTGCCTTGATGAAAAACTCTCCGGCCTTTTCATAATCCTTTTTGTAATATCTTATCTGTCCCTTTACCTGAAGAGCCATTATGCTCTCGCTTATTATTTCAAGCTGCCTGTCAGCCAGCTCATCACATTTATCAAGAGTCTCTTCATCCAGTGTTCCTAAGATATTTTTAGCCTCAATAAGAACAAACATGGCTGTTGAATATACATATACATCCACGTCGTCTAGGAGTCTGTTATCTATTATTATCTCGGCAAGGGAAACTGCCTCTTCGATTCTGTTTTCCAGAAAAAGAACTCTGAGTATACCCGCAAGCTCGATGGGACTGAATATATCAAAGGTCTTTAGATGATTCAGCACTGCCTTAAGATATTCAAGTGCATCATCCTCCTGTTTCTTTCTTTCCTCTTCAGGCTCTATCCTCTCTTCAGCAGACATATAGTCCGAGTATCTGCATCTCAGAACTTTATCTATATGTCCGTGCATAAAGGATACTTCCTTGATATAAACATCAACGGGAGTATCAAAAACCTCCGGCTCGTAGATGCCCGGCTTTGATTCCAGGTTTATCTCCAGACCTATTTCAGCCATTCTGCTGTCTATGTCATTCCTTTTAATGATCCTGCTGTAATTTAAAAAGCTTTCATGTTCTGTCTGGTAAATAATAAAGTCCAGATATTCCTTCGGGAATATCTCTGCCAGCTGAGCATGCTCTGCCCTGTAGTTAAATACACCATCAAAAAGCTTCCAGATGTTATGAGGAAACTCAAAATGTCCCATGCAGTATGCAAGAAACTTTTCTCTCAGCTTATCTGCCGTATCAAGCTCATTTACAACCGAAGCCTTCAGCCACTCACGCCATTTATCCTCATCTCTACGACTGAATATATCACTGTATATCTCATCAGCCTTATCAATATGAATATCTATCTCATCCTTATTTTCTTCTTCAGACTCATTTTCTTCTTTTCCTGTATCATTCAGGCTGGCCATAGCCATATCATAGGCCTCACGAAGCTGCTTGAAGCCCTCAGGATCGTCCTCGGGATTTACCTTGACAACACAGGTTCTGTAGGCTGTTCTTATTTCGTTTTCGTCTTTTGTAGGATCGATACCAAGTATCTTCCACGCATCTTCTATAATCATATACACCTCAGGGAAGCCTTCTCATGCTTCATGTTCTAAGATAAATCGTAGTCTCTTACTATCATAATATCATAATCCGGGTATTTATCTCCCAGCTCTTCTTCTATTTTCATATAGGTTTTATCCATATCCTTTGAATCATAGCTTGTCACATAATCAAATCTCATAAGCCTGTTTTCTTTATCTACGAAAAAGCCGTGAATAGACAAAACATCCTCGTGGGCAAGCACCAGCTTCTCTACCTCATCTCTTATTGCCTTTACTTCTTCATCCGTAGTGTTCACAGCGTAGATAGTTATGCTCTCTATTATTATTTCAGTTTCCTTATAAACTGCTGACTGTATCCTTCTGGTAAGAGCATCAATCTCTCCTGCGGACATAGTATCATTTACCTCGACATGTACCGATCCTATCAGACGGTCCGGGCCATAATTATGGAGGTCCAGATCAAAGGCTCCGTGAACCTCAGGTTCTCTGCAGACTATTTCCTTTACAGTCTGAACTGTTTCTATATCAACTCTTTTGCCCAGTATGTCCTCAAGTCCATCCTTAAACATCTCAATACCGGACTTGATTATTATAACAGATATGATCACACCCAGATAAGCCTCCAGACTTATCTTTGTTATTATAAAAAAGATAGCCGTAATGAATACCGAAGTGGAAAGGACTGCGTCAAAAAGCGCATCTGATCCGGAAGCGATCAGCGAACCTGAATTAACTTCTTTTCCTTTTTTCTTTACATAGGTTCCCAGGATAAGCTTTACAATGATTGCAATAAAGATAATGACAAGAGAAACTGTTGTATATTCCGGCTTTGTCGGTGTTATTATCTTCTTGATAGATTCCTTCAGAGAAGCAATACCCGCATACAACACTATGGATGCAACTATCATCTGCGTCACATATTCGATACGTCCATGTCCCATGGGGTGCTTCCTGTCGGGAGCCTTCGCTGCAAGTTTTGTTCCGATGATCGTAACAACAGAAGATACAACATCACTTAAGTTATTAACCGCATCAAGCACAACTGCAATAGAATGAACAGCAAGTCCGATGACCGCTTTAAAAGCAGCCAGCAGAATATTTGTGATTATTCCTATCACTGAAGTTTTTATTATTATTCTTTCTCTTGATTTTTTCTTTTCCATTTTTACTCTCTATGCTTCCCGGAAGCCTAATGTTGTCTGAAAGATATCAGCTCGTCATATACTCGTTTTGAATTTTCTCTGTCATCAAATTCAAAGAAATCATCAGCACGTCTTCGGTAAAGCTCCTTCATAACACAGCCATCCTTCATATAGCTGATAAGAAGCTCTACCAGTTCATCCATGTCTCTTACTATTTCACCAAATGCCATGGTATCATAGTGAAATGTACCCTCCTCGTAATGAGCCTCGAGACTGCTTGGATGATAATAAACCAAAGGTTTTCTCATATAAGCAAAATCAAACTGTATACCACTGTAGTCTGTAACCATCAGACTTGATTCACAGAAAAGCTTTTCATAGCTCATATCACCGGTGGCAGGAATGATATCCACATAATCATTTGAATCAAAATCCCCTGCCTGAGGACTTACTATGGGATGAAGGATATATTTTATCCTGTAACCATACTTCTCTGCTGCCGATAACAGCTTTTCATTGTTTATCAGACTGTTATACACCTTATAATACTCAGTATTTACAAAGTCCGGATTATAATCTCTTTCTACACCCTCATTCCTGGTGACGAACATAGCTGACTGCATTCTCCATGTAGGGGATATGATTATCTGTTTTTTATCATCATTTTTCAGACCGTCATATCTTGGAATACCGGTGAGCTTAATTGCATCATAGCCTTTATAATCATATACAGGATGCAGAAGATTCTGCTCTTCATATTTTGATGCTATAAAATACAGCTTTGTATTATCTCTCATTCTCTGCTGTGCAAGGGCTATCTTCTGTACAGAAAGTCCGTGCTGAACACATGCCACATCAAAATCAGGTATACCTCTGATATATCTGGAATTTTCCATATAATAATCATTGAATGCAAATACTGTTGAGTTGGATACCACAACTTTATCTGCATTTAAGAATACCAGTCTGTGAAGAAAGCTTCCTCTTTTCAGCGGCTTATAGCCTTCAGCTATCAGCCTCTTATAATCAGGAACTGATTCATCCAGAAGATAATATGCTTTATCAGGCGCCTTAATGGATGGATCCTTTGATGCTTTGTCGATCATGTCGCAGGTATATTTATACATATACTCTGAGGAGTCTCCACCCTTATATATCTTATCAAAGAACAGCCATATCTTCTTTCCGGAAAAGAAGGGATGTGTCACAACCCATGCAGCTCTCAGCAGGAAGAAATTGAAGCGGTGCCTTTTTAAGGATTTCAAAAGTTCCCAGCCTATAGCCAGTTCCTTTCCCGCCATTTTCGGCCAGCTGTAAGAATCTATCTTTATTCCGGTTACTATAAAATCACCGCTTTCTCTGAACTCCCTGTCAACTGTCATGAGATAAGAACCCTTATGCCAGTATGCATTTCTCGGATAGTAACAGAGTCTGCTGGTGTGAGACTTAAATTCATATGCTATTTTTATGCTTTCACAATTATTAAAGGAAAGGCAAAAACGCAGTATTCCCTGAGTACCATAAAGATTATTCAGAGGAATACTCACATGAAAGGGATACCTCTTATAAGCTGATCTGCCAAAATATTTGGTGATACTGTATCTCTCGCAGAAATCAACATGGAATTTCTTTGAGCCCAGTTCAAAATAATAGGATACTTTTTCCTTATCATATATATCAGGTACTGAACCATCTATCTCCAGAGTATTATCCAGTATATCCATGAACTGAATATTGCATCTCAGGGAAGAGGTTGTATAAGCCGGAAATTCTTTGCCGTCATTATCCGTTCCCATAAGAAAGACTGCCGGATAACTGACATTTTTCAGACGGAAGAAATCTCTGTCCTCCATCCCTTCTTCCAGCATTTCCGGAGCCTCAATAGTTTTCAGTTCAAGCCCTTCAGTCTTTTCTCCGGCATACTCTTTCTTAAGTCTGAGGAGCATTCTGCAGAACTGAAAGTCTCTTCTATATATAGGAAATCTTGCCGCACTCATTATGATTCTGTCATCAATATATTGAAGAGCCTCTCCTATATAATCCTTAAAAAGATCTATCTCCTCTTCAGAGAGAACATGACGATTATTATTATTCTGATTGGCATCCAGACGACATGTGATGTTGTACATGGCATAGGTCTGAATAACTTCCGGAACACGGTCATACCTTTTAAGAAGTGGTATCAGATAATCCTTCATATTGTCCAGATACCATTTTTTATCGTATATTCCGCCGAACTCCATATAATTTCCATCTCCGGCTTCACTCTGTTTATATGATAGCTTCTGCTGGATAAGATAGGGATGAACCGAGATAAGTCTTATAAGAAAATCCGCTTCATAATTATAGTACAGACTCTCATCCAGACGTATGTCGATCTTATCAACTCTGAACATTATTCCGGTTATTCTGTCGGGAAACTGAAAAAGTCTCTTTGGTGTGGCAAGCACTGCCGACTCGTTTAATTCCAGAATCTCAAAAAGAGCTTCTGCCAGCTCATTCTCATAGACTTCTCCCGTTCTTTGTTTCCCATAGGTATCCTCAGGAGAAATAACCAGCAGATAGCCCTTGTCATTCATATCTAAAAATTTGTTGAAATCCTCGATAAAATGCTCTCTGTCTTCTTTATATATTATTGTAATGTTGTCATTTAATGTTCTAATGTTCATTTTCTTTTGCTGATGTTAGATCTCGGCAATAGCCTCCATTTCAATAAGTACATCCTTCGGAAGTCTTGCTACCTCTACACAGCTTCTTGCAGGAAAGTCTGATGTAAAGTATTTTGCATAGATTTCATTTACCTTTGCAAAGTCATCCATGTTCTTTATAAAAACTACTGTTTTGATCACCTTATCCATAGATGTTCCGGAAGCCTCAAGGAGTGCCTTGACATTTTCAAGTGCTCTCTCAGCCTGAACCTCTATACCGCCCTCAACCAGAGTATTAGTAGCAGGGTCAATAGGAATCATACCTGATGTAAAGAGAAGATTCCCTACCTTTACTGCCTGTGAATATGGTCCGATAGCTGCCGGTGCCTTATCAGTGGATATTATTTCTTTCATTTGTTTTTCCTCCGTATAATTAAAATTCAAAATTATTCGCTTCGTTCAGAATGAAGACTATATAATTATTATATTTTTATCAGTAATGTTGATCTTGCCTTCTTTAAGCAGCCTTCCAACTGCCCTTTTAAACGCATTTTTACTGATTCCGAATTCCTTCTTTATAAGAGCTGCATCCGCCTTATCATTAAAAGGAAGTGTTCCGCCATAGCTTTTTATGATATCCAGAACCATCTGGGAATCCTTCTCCATCTGCTGTGGTATCTCGTCTCTCATGGCAAGATCCAGCTTGCCATCCTCTCTCGCCTTGACCACTCTGCAGACGATTTCGTCTCCCACATAGAGATTTTCAAAAACCTCACTGGAATGTATCAGTCCGGAATAGGTGTATTCAGGAATATACTCAGTCTCGGGAGTTTCTTCCTCTGCTGATTTTGTCTGTATTACTGTGTTCTCAAGAGCTACGAACACACCAAAATCCTTCTTGACATTATAGACTATCCCTTTTACATGGTCACCCTTTTTAAAGGTGTCATTTGGTTTAAGAGCCGTTGCAATTTTCATTGAAGCTGCCAGCCTGCCGGTTTTATCCACATACAGCTTAACGAGATAGCTCTTCTCCTGCTGAACCTTCACCGTCTGCTCCTTAAATGGCAGGAACAGATCACGGCTGAGTCCCCAGTCGAGAAATGCGCCGATATCTCCAACTGACTTTACCTTCAGTTTTTTTATCTCACCGAGAGTTATCTTCGGTTCATGTGTTGTTGCGATCACTCTGTCCTCAGAATCACGATACAGGAATACCCGGACATTATCGCCTATCTCCATCCCCTCCGGTATCTGTCTTACGGGAAGGAGCACATCCATTATATCAGGCTTTACATCCAGACCCTTTCCGTCTGTGAGGTAAGCTCCTACATCCTTTATTCTGTCAATTCTCAGAATATTCCATTTGCCAAGTTCCATTTTTTATCCTCATTTCAATTTGATGACGCTTTACATTTATATTGAAGTAATCATCCTATATATAAAAAACTACACATAGATGATACAGCACTATTTACCTCTTGACAATGATTTTTATAGTTGTATAATACACTTTAGCGCGTTAAATCGTTAGTGCGTTAAAGTAAAATAAGATTGGAGAAACATTATGGTTATCAAGGTCATCCTTCTTATCGTTTTCTTTGCGGTAATGATGGGAATCGGTATTTACTCACGTAACAAGGCTAAAAATGTAAATGATTATGTACTTGGTGGAAGAACAGTTGGTCCATGGATATCTGCCTTTGCCTTCGGTACATCATACTTCTCATCCGTTGTATTCATCGGTTATGCCGGTCAGTTCGGATGGAAGTTCGGTCTTGCTTCAACCTGGATCGGACTTGGAAATGCATTTATAGGAAGTCTTCTTGCATGGCTCATTCTGGGAAGACGTACACGTCTTATGACTCAGCAGCTGGATGCAAAGACTATGCCGGAGTATTTTGGGAAAAGATTTGATTCAAAAGCACTAAGACTTGCAGGATCAGTAATCGCATTTATCTTCCTGGTTCCTTATACAGCAGGTGTATATAACGGTCTTTCAAGACTTTTCGGAATGGCCTTCTCTATAGATTATCGTATATGCGTTATCGTTATGGCACTTCTTACCGGAGCATATGTTGTTATCGGTGGATATATGGCTACTGCACTGAATGACTTCATTCAGGGTATAATAATGCTTATCGGAATCTGTGCTGTTATCGGCGCTGTTCTTCACGGACAGGGCGGTTTCCTTAACGCAGTTAAGGAGCTTTCAATAGTTGAAACAGATCCTTCAGTTACAACAGCAGCTCTTCAGGGTTCAACCGGTCTTTTCGCAAGCTTCTTTGGTCCGGATCCACTTAGTCTTCTGGGCGTAGTAGTTCTTACATCACTCGGAACCTGGGGACTTCCTCAGATGGTTCAGAAGTTCTATGCCATCAAGGATGAAAAAGCTGTTAAAACAGGTACAGTTGTTTCAACATTCTTCGCTATCGTTATAGCTGGCGGATGTTACTTCCTCGGAGGCTTCGGCCGTCTCTTCAGAGATGTTCCCGGAGTTGTAAATACAGCTGCTGACGGAACAGTAAGTGTTGCATACGACAACATCGTTCCTACCATGCTTTCAACACTTCCTGATCTTCTTATCGGAATCGTAGTTGTACTGGTATTCTCAGCTTCCATGTCAACTCTTTCTTCACTGGTTCTGACTTCAAGTTCTACACTTACACTTGATCTTATCAAGCCTCTTATGAAGAATGAAATGAAGGAAAAAACACAGCTTCGTATGATGCAGGCATTTGTTATGTTCTTCATCATCATATCAGTTGTGATAGCATTTAACCCACCTACTTTCATCGCTCAGCTGATGGGTATCTCATGGGGAGCTCTTGCTGGTGCATTCCTTGCTCCTTTCATGTATGGTCTTTACAGCAAGAACATCACAAAGGCTTCTGTATGGGCAAGCTACATCGTAGGTGTTGGCTTCACGATTGCAAATATAATCGCAGGCAAATTCGGCAAGCCGATCATCGCTTCACCTATCAATGCAGGTGCTGCAATGATGATTGCCGGTCTCATCGTAGTTCCTATCGTCAGCGCTATCTCACCTAAGCTTAAGAGAGAAGCTGTGGACGAAATGTTCTCATGCTACGACAAGACTGTTACAGTTCCTGAGACAGAAAACCTCGGAAAATCATAAGATGTATATTGACTTTTGACACTTATGCCAAAGTTTAGTAGAATAACCTCCGGAGCAGCTATCTGCTGCTCCGGATTTTTATTAACAAAGCTTTCATAAAACTGACAAGCAGATAAGGAGACACAAATGAACATCAATGCTACTATCGCAAAGGAATTATCAGTTGAACTCTGGCAGGTAGAGGCAGCTGTAGCTCTGATAGATGAAGGAAATACTATTCCCTTTATTGCAAGATATCGAAAGGAAAAAACCGGAGTACTGAATGATGAACAGCTCCGTACTCTTAACGAAAGACTTACCTATCTCAGAAATCTCGAGGAAAGACGCGAGCAGATTCTTAACTCCATCGAAGAACAGGGCAAGCTCACTGACGAGCTTCGTGAGAAGATTCTCGCTGCAGAAGCACTTGTTACTCTCGAGGATCTGTACCGCCCATATAAGCAGAGAAAGAAGACCAGAGCTGACGTAGCCCGTGAAAAGGGACTCGAAGGACTGGCAAATCTTATCCTTCTTCAGATGACTGACAAGTCTGTGGAAGAACTGGCAAAGGATTATATATCCGAAGAAAAGGGTGTCGAGGATACAGCGGCAGCCATCCAGGGAGCCAAAGACATCATCGCTGAAGGAATCTCTGACGAAGCTGATTACAGAACCGTGATCAGAGATATGACTGAAAAGAAGGGATCACTTATTTCAAAGGCAAAGGATGAGGAAGCCGAAACTGTATATGAGAATTACTACAGCTTCACACAGCCTGTAAATAAGCTCAGTGATTATCAGATACTTGCCATCAACCGTGGCGAAAAGGAGAAAGCTCTCAGCGTTAAGATAGAAGCTCCTGTGGATGATATCATCAGATATCTCACAAAAATGACCATAACAGCTGATAACAAATATACCACTCCATATCTCGAGGAAGCTATAGCAGATGCCTATGACAGACTCATAGCTCCTTCTATCGAACGTGAGATAAGATCCATGCTGACTGATAAAGCTGAAGAAAATGCCATCTCCGTATTCGGAAAGAATCTTCATCAGCTTCTGATGCAGGCACCTGTTGCCGGTCATACAGTTCTCGGCTGGGATCCGGCCTTCAGAACCGGATGTAAGCTTGCTGTAGTAGATCCTACAGGAAAGGTTCTGGATACTGCAGTAGTATATCCAACCGCACCTACAAATGAAGTAAAGATAAAAGCTGCAAAGGATAAAGTAAAGCAGCTTATAAAGAAGTATCATATAACACTCATTTCAATCGGAAACGGAACTGCAAGCCGTGAGTCCGAAATGATCGTAGCTGAAATCCTTCGTGAGATAGATGATAAAGTAAGCTATGTCATAACCAACGAAGCCGGTGCTTCTGTTTACTCAGCAAGCAAGCTTGCCACAGAAGAATTCCCTGAGTTCGATGTAGGGCAAAGAAGTGCTGCTTCCATAGCAAGAAGAGTACAGGATCCTCTGGCTGAGCTGGTAAAGATTGATCCTAAGTCAATCGGTGTTGGCCAGTACCAGCATGACATGAATCAGAAGAAGCTGGACGAGGCTCTGACAAATGTTGTAGAAGACAGTGTTAACTCAGTTGGTGTAGATCTGAATACTGCTTCCGCTCCACTCATGACCTATATATCAGGTATAAATAAAACTATCGCAAAGAATATAGTTACTTATCGTGAGGAGAACGGCGCTTTCAAAGAGCGTAAAGAGCTTCTGAATGTACCAAAGCTCGGACCTAAGGCCTATGAGCAGTGCGCAGGCTTTATGAGAGTTCCCGGAAGCAAAAATCCTCTGGATAATACAGGCGTTCATCCTGAGAGCTACAAGGCTGCAAATGAGCTTCTGAAGAAATGTAATGTATCCACTGAGGATGTCAGAAAGGGTGCAGTACTCTTTGTAAAGGATTATGAGAAAACAGCTGCTGAGCTTGGAATCGGTGTACCTACTCTTCAGGATATAGTTAAAGAAATATCGGCTCCCGGACGTGACCCCAGAGAGGATCTTCCTCCGGTAGTTTTAAGAAGTGATGTACTTGAAATGAAGGATCTTAAGGAAGGAATGGTACTTAAGGGAACTGTTCGAAATGTAATTGATTTCGGTGCATTTGTTGACATCGGTGTCCATCAGGACGGACTCGTTCATATATCACAGCTGACAAATAAAAAGTTCGTAAAGCATCCCCTTGAGGTTGTCAGTGTCGGAGATATCGTTGAAGTGAAGATTCTTTCCATAGATGAGAAAAAAGGACGTATAGGACTTTCCATGATACTGTAGTCCTTATCCGTCATAGATATGATATGCGCCACCGGGCGCACTTAGTAAAAGCCTTCCCCTATAATGAGGAAGGCTTTTATTGTTTATGTGAAGCCAAACTGAATTCAAGTCAGCTTAATATATAACGCAGTTTCGTCCGCTCTCTTTTGCTGTGTACAGATGTTCATCAGCTTTACTAATGTTATCTTCTATAGAAAGCTTCGGGTCAAACTGTCTGCAGCCAAAACTCATGGTAACATTAATGCTGTTGCCGTCTGCCTCTATGGTTGAGTCCATGATCTTCTTACGGATCATTTCTGCTTTAGCAACACATTCCTCCAGTGTAGTATCCGGCATCATCATTATGAATTCCTCTCCACCCCAGCGGTACATGTTCTCATTTCCGGTACATTCACCTTCCATAAGAGCTGCAACGAAGGAAAGAACATCATCACCTGCATTATGTCCGTAGGTATCATTTACCCTCTTGAACTTATCTATATCACTTATATACAGACTGATCGGTTTTCCTTCATCCAGAACCTTGTTATACTTTCTTGAGAAATCACTGTAGAATCCCATTCTGTTCTTAAGCTTTGTAAGCTTATCATGATGCGACTCTTCATAGAAGGACTCAGACTCAACGGCAAGTCCGCAGATAAGTGCCGCCATGGACAGCCTTCTTACATCCTCTTTTTCGTCAAATCCGCCTTCTTCATTTTTATTGATTATCTGAAATGCTCCGATGAATTCGCCATTTATATCTGCAACAGGCATAACAAGTACTGACTTGGTTGTGTAGCCGGTCTTAAGATCGACAGCCTTATTAAAATCAGGATCATTATAAGGATCGTTGGTTACAACAACCCGTCCTTCCTTAAGTGCCTTTCCAACCAGTCCTGTATTGTCAGGAATAACTATTTTGTCAACGCCTGTAGCCGAAGTGGTCCACAGCTGTTTCTTATGTCTGTCCCATTTCCAGAAGCTTGCTCTGTCAGCATCTGCCATAGTTCTTCCCAGCTCTGTCATGTATTCAAACAAAGTGCCATGATCCTTCTCTTTATCGCTGCACATTTCCGAATACAGCTTTGCACTGATATCATATATATTCTCAAGCATACATATGTTTTTATTTATTGCGTTATCCATTTCCGTTCCCCCCTTTGATAATCCGTCACATCTCGACTCATTTTGTACAAGTGGCGCTATTAAATAAGCGCTTCTTTTTGTTTTATCCTGTATTTTATCGACATCGTCCAGATGCATAAGAAAAACAGTAATCTTTTTCTCTTTAAAATAATCCACATAGCCTAGAAGCTTATCCACATACATATGAACTCCTGTATCATATGCTGAGCACTCCGTATAAAGCATACTACCTTCTGTCAGATACGGA